>NZ_VUNL01000021.1 GCF_009697385.1 Wylensekiella montiformis | reverse complement strand
ACTCAATGTCAAGCCCTGGTAAGGTTCTTCGCGTTGCGTCGAATTAAACCACATACTCCACCGCTTGTGCGGGCCCCCGTCAATTCCTTTGAGTTTCAGCCTTGCGGCCGTACTCCCCAGGCGGAATGCTTATTGCGTTAACTCCGGCACAGGAGGGGTTGATACCTCCTACACCTAGCATTCATCGTTTACGGCGTGGACTACCAGGGTATCTAATCCTGTTCGCTCCCCACGCTTTCGAGCCTCAGCGTCAGTTACAGTCCAGAAAGCCGCCTTCGCCACTGGTGTTCCTCCTAATATCTACGCATTTCACCGCTACACTAGGAATTCCGCTTTCCTCTCCTGCACTCAAGAAAGATAGTTTCCATCCCCTCACGGGGTTGAGCCCCGCACTTTTAAGATAGACTTACCTTCCCGCCTGCGCTCCCTTTACGCCCAATAATTCCGGACAACGCTCGCCACCTACGTATTACCGCGGCTGCTGGCACGTAGTTAGCCGTGGCTTCCTCGTCAGGTACCGTCATTCAGAACCCATATTTTGAGTCCTGACATTCGTCCCCGACAACAGAGCTTTACGAGTCGAAACCCTTCTTCACTCACGCGGCGTTGCTCCGTCAGGCTTGCGCCCATTGCGGAAGATTCCCCACTGCTGCCTCCCGTAGGAGTCTGGACCGTGTCTCAGTTCCAATGTGGCCGTTCATCCTCTCAGACCGGCTACTGATCGTCGCCTTGGTGGGCTCTTACCCCGCCAACTAGCTAATCAGACGCAGACCCATCGCAAAGCGATAGCTTACAAGTAGAGGCCATCTTTAATGTCCCTTCCATGCGGAAAAGACACAACATTCGGTATTAGCAGTCCTTTCGGACTGTTGTCCCCATCTTTGCGGCAGGTTGTCTACGCGTTACTCACCCGTTTGCCACTCGACTCAATAAAAGCAAGCTTCTAAATCGTCTCGTTCGACTTGCATGTGTTAAGCACGCCGCCAGCGTTCGTCCTGAGCCAGGATCAAACTCTCCATAAAATTTATGAAGAACCTTGATTGGCTCTAATAATCTTTTTGGTCTAAACTTCAAAAATGAAGCTTAGTAAAGAAATTGCCGATTGCTTATGTTCATAATCAATCGATGTTTTAAAAACATCTGGCTTGAATCACAAATGATTCATGTTGCATTGTTTAGTTTTCAGAGAACCACCTGAGGCTTTCGCCCCGCCGCTCATCTCAGCGACTCATTTAGTATATCGCATCGACTTACTCATGTCAAGGACTTTTTCATCCTTTTTTCAAGTTTTTTACTCAGCTCTTTCCTGCACATAATGCAAAAGAAAAGGAGCAAATGTCTTAGCGACTTGTAATATGATACAGGATGATCATCTCTTTGTCAACCCATTTTTATCCGCCAAATGAAATTTTGTGATTGAGACGTGATAAAGTCTCATTGTATTATAGAATCCGTCTGCCGATAAAACTGCGGGTGACCGCATAACCGACACCACACAATTCAAATGCCGTTGAACGCTTCTGTTATCCGTATTACAACATAAGTATCAGTCAGTTTGCGCCAAGTACGGGATGCGTCTGACGCGGAGGGGATAAGTTCCGCGATTTTTTGGGATGGATTATGGACGGCAAGAAGCAGTTTGTTATCCTTGGTAATATGAATGCGATTACCTACAAAGAGGTTTTCCCCCTCCTTAAGGATAATGAAATCTGGCTTGGATATTCCATCCATTCTGGAGATAGAAAATTCAATGTTCCGGATGATTATCCATTAAATGCAGCAGGCTGCGGTATCGATGAAGATGGAAAGAAATTCATTAGAGTCAAAGGTGTCAGATGGTTCACGAATATTGATCATGACTTACGTCATCAACCACTGCTGCTTGATACTATGAATAACAATCTGAAATTTAACAAGAAGCTCAAGAAGAAGCTCGAAACAACTTTTGGCGCGATAAAGTATCCGCATTACGACAACTATGATGCTATAGAAGTTCCTTTCACTGAATGTATTCCTTCGGATTATAATGGTATTATGGGAGTTCCAATAACTTTCATGGATAAGTATAATCCGAATCAGTTCGCGATTTTAGGTATAACCGATAGAAATAATGAATATGGCTTGACGACGAAGATATATACGCCAAGTGATGGTAATAATTATGCTGATTGTAATCGAAGGGCTGCAATACGATTATCAAATGGAAAGCTTGTCTCTACTTATGCAAGACTCTTGATAAAAAAGGCAGATGAATGATATGAAAACAACGCTACATACTGAATGGACCGTCGGAGATATCTGCAAGGAATTCTTCCACGACAAGAACGAGAACAAGGGCTTGTTCGGCATGGATGGCCAGCTCATTATCCAGCCGGAATATCAGCGCAATTACATCTACGGCGACGGCAAGCGCGATGTGGCGGTCGTTGAATCACTGCTGAAGGGTTATCCGCTCGGGCTTATCTACTTTGTCAAGAACGCGGACGGTAAGTATGAAGTCTTGGACGGACAACAGCGCATCACGTCGTTTGCGCGATTCGTTGCAAACTCTTGGACGTTTGCGGTCATGCGTGAAGGTAAACCGAAATATTTTGAAAGTCTCGAGAAGGATGAACAGGAGCTTCTTGTAAATACGCCGCTCACGATCTACGTCTGTGAAGGCCAGCCGTCCGAGATTGAAGCATGGTTCAAGACAATCAGCATCGCTGGCGTTCCTCTCGTTGAGCAGGAGCTTCGCAATGCAGCCTATCACGGCCCGTTCGTAACGGCGGCCCGCAAGCATTTCTCGAACCCGGAGAACGCCAACATGCCGAGATGGAGGACCTACGCGAAGGGCGATCCGAAGCGCCAGGGCATACTGGAGACGGCGCTTAACTGGGTCAGCGAGGGCCAGATTGAGGATTACATGGCGAAACATCGCAATGATACGGATATCAAGGATATAGACAAGTATTTTGAAACCGTTCTTGATTGAGCAAGTAGATTGTTTGATTGTACGGATTCTGTTATGTGCGGTATCGACTGGGGCCGTTTGTATCGGGAGTATCATGAGAAAGCCTACAACCATAAGGAGATTAATGCTCGTGTCGATGCGCTGCTGGATGATTCGTGTGTATCGGATAAGCGCGGCATATTTGAATATGTCCTGAGCGGCGAACAGGACAAGAAGTTGCTGAATATCCGAGTCTTTACGGATGCAGTCAAGAAAAGAGTCTATAAGAAACAGACTGACGCCGCGAAAAAGAAAGGCATCAGCAATTGCCCATACTGCGCGATGAGCAACAACGAAAAGGAAAAGGAAAAATCTGGAAACTGAACGAGATGGGCGCCGATCACGTTACGGCATGGAGCAAAGGCGGTTCGACGGACGAGAAGAACTGCCAGATGCTTTGCAAGACCCATAACCGTTCTAAGGGGAATCGATAAGTCGGAAAAATTCTTCCAGCTGCTTGATATTGTTGTCATGACCGAAAAAGCCCCTCCGCGGCCAATGAAACGCGGAGAGGCTTTTTTGTGTTTTATGGCAGGATGCGTCCTTCGGTGGTGTGGTGTTCCAGAAACTCGCTGAATTCATCGGCCGGCATGGGTTTTGCGAAGAGGAAGCCTTGACCGTAGTGGCAGTCGATGCCGAGCAGCAGAAGTTCCTGCGGTCTGGTTTCGATGCCCTCGACGAGTACCCGCATATCGAGGCTGTGTCCGAGCTCGACAACATGGCGCAGGATGGTCAGAGCCCGCGGCGAGGTTTCAGCGGCCAGGAGCATCGAGCGGTCGATTTTCATGACGTCCATCGGCAGGTTCTGGAGCATGGCGATGGACGAATAGCCAGTGCAGAAATCGTCCATGGAAAGCCGGTAGCCCATCTTTTTGAGAGAGGTGACGATACGGGACGCGTCGCGCCGGGCATCCTGCGTGGAAAAGTCGATGAAGGCGGTTTCCGTCAGTTCCAGATCAATCAGGCCGGACGGCAGATGATATTTGTCCGCGATGGCCTGCATGCGTTCCAGATAATTTTCTTCCTTGATGTGCATTCCGGACTGATTGACGGAGATGGGGACCGTGATCTGTCCGTGCTCCAGCCGGTTTTTCTGATACTGGCAGACCTGTTCCAGCATATAGTAGTCCAGCTGGACAATGAAGCCGTTGTGCTCAAAGAGACCGATAAACTGCCCGGGCATCAGGAAGCCGAGTTCCGGACTTGCCCAGCGCACGAGCGACTCGGCGGCGCAGACAGACTGCGCGTCGATATTGTATTTCGCCTGCAGGTAAACCTTGAATTCTCCCTTGGCCAACGCCTTTTCCATCAGGCTTTCCATCTGCTTCTGGCGCAGGATGCTGTTCTGCATCGCATAGTCGTACACACCGACAGGCTGCCGGTTAGCCATGGTTTCGTTATGAGCGGAAAAGGCATTATCAACCCATGTGTCTGTATGAATGTCGCCCTTGGGCGGAATGGCGCAAAGACCGATGTGGTAGCGGACGCTCGTCGGCGTGCCGTTAAATACGCAGATTCGCGCATCATGAGCGACTTTCGCCGCCGCCTGCTTCATGCTCATGCCGTCCGGACGGCGGCAGAGAACGATCAGCGAAAAAAGGTCGGAGGTCATGGCATCGATGAGCAGCCAGTCATTCTCGGCGCGCACCTTGCGGATGAGGTTCATTATGCTTTCGCGGAAGCTGCCGGCATGGTAAATTTCCTTCAGGAAGGAGATATGCTGAGCGCTGAGGACCATGAGGAACAGCCTTCCGGCCTCGCGGTCCTCCTGATACTGCGCCAAGGCTCTGGGCAGCTCCCGCCGGAACCAGCGGAGGTTGTACATGCCGATATCCTCGATCACATGAGCCTGCCGGTAAAGCTCCTGATTATGACGACGGCGCATGCGCATCCAGAAAAGCAGCACCAGCAGCACCGTGGCAAAAATAACGCTGAGAAAGATAACGGTTCCCACGGGATTGCGGTAAATCAGGGAACGGAGCGTCTCTCTGTTCTGCGACTGATAGACCTCGCGGCTGATGATGCTCTTGATTTTCTGCTGATCCAGATGCGCGATCTCCTTATTGAGAATGCGAACGAGCAGCGGATCGGCCTGATAGCTTACAGCCATGGAAACCTGATGGGAAAATAGGACATTGCCGCTGGTATACAGATTGTAGAATCCATTTTGGTAAATATAGTCCTGCAGGGTGATGGATTTGACCATGGTGAGGTCGGCTTTCCCCCGCTCGACGGCATCAAGACAATCCTCGATGGTATTATAATAACGGAGCTGTCCCGGCAGATAATGCTTCTCGATATAATCGCGGACATAGTAATGACTGCGCGGGCAGGCGACAGTCGGATGATCCGGCAGAGTCCGATCCCGGCGCGTCACGGGAACATAAGACAGGGAAAGATACGGGAAGGTAATGTCGGCATTATGCGCCCGGGCCCAGTTGTAATCCGTGAAGAAATCGGTAACGAGATCGATGTCGCCCGCCGCCAGATGTTCCATCATGCTGCCTTGATCGGTTTCGGGCAGTACCTGTATCCGGATATCCAGATCTTTCTCAATCTGCCGCATGATGTCTGCGACGACGCCGCGATGAATAATCCCGTCAAACCAGGTATAGGGCGGCTGTCCCGGAGACGCCATGGCATACAGGACTTTTTTCTGCTGAAGATACGCGCGTTCTTCCTCCGTGAGCATGAGGGGCAGTGTCTGGTTCTGATAATATTTTTTCTCCAGACTCAGCCGGTAAAAGGGATTGATTTTCGTCATTTCGGTCAGACCGGATCTCATCCGGTCCGTCAGAGCACCGGCATTTTCATTCAAGCACAGTACGCCGACGCCTTCCCCAAGCATGACCCGCTGAAAGCCTGCCGTATTCTGCAGCAATACGGCAGGATCCGTGTAAAAAGGCTTCCCCTGCATCAGCCACTCAAAGGAATGATCCGGTTCGATGAACATATCGATGCTCCCATTTTGCAGGCGCTCTTCATTCTGCTGCTGGAAACCGGGCAGATACTCAAGCTCTGCCCCGATATAGGAGGCCAGTCCTTCCAGATACTCATAGGCAATCCCCGAATAATGCCCTTCGCCGTCGCGGGCCAGAAAATTTTCCATACTGGTGTAGCCCACCCGCAGCGACATCCGCTCCGCAGCACAGGCAAAAGATGCCTTCGCCCCAAAAGCCGTCAGCAGGAGAAGCACACAAAAAAGAAAACAACATACGGTTCGTTTTGCATAACACATCGTTCTTATCGCCTTCTCATTTTTCGTTTTCATTATAATAATAACTAAATTCGCTTCAATCGCGGAAAAACCTTCCTGCTGGGACTTTTTTCCTGTTTTCTTCCAAAAACAAAGCGGCCGCGCATCATTTGTGCGCGGCCGCTTTGTTTCACGAGGCCTCAAGATTCAGACGCGAATCCTGTTCCATATTGTTTTATTGCGATTCCCTGCCGAAAAATTCTTCTTCGGCGGCGATGCAGAGCATGTGGTAGACGGGAAGATGAAGCTCCTGTATGCGGTACGTTTCCTCGTCCGGCACGCGAATGGTCACATCGGCGAGACGGCGCGAATAGATTTTGCCGCCCGACCGGCCGGTCAGGGCGATGGTTTTCACGCCTTTGACTTTGGCCATCTGCAGCGCATAGAGGACGTTTTTACTGTTCCCGGAGGTCGATATGGCCAGCAGAACATCGCCGGGATTGCCCATGCCGAGAATCTGCTGCGCAAAGGAAAGATCCGGCGCCTGATCGTTGGCAAAGGCCGTATTCAGTGCAACCTGATTGACCAGAGAAAGCGCCGGCAGCGCGCCCTGCAGGTTTTCCAGAAAGTAGTCTGCTTCTTCCGGGCATACTTCCCGCATCTTCTGCGCCATCGCCGCATCAAGGCGGCGCGGCAGAAGGAATCCTTTCATGAGCTCGCCGACGATGTGCTCGGCATCCGACGCGCTGCCGCCGTTGCCGCAGGCAATGAGTTTATGCCCGCCGCGATAGCTTTCGCAGATCATCTCCACCGCTTCATGCAGGTCTTTTCCGCAGACAGCCAGCGCCGGATATCGTTCCGTCAGTTCGTCGACTTTTTGGCTTACCGATGCTTTTACCATAAGTGCTTCCCTTCCTGTCTCTTCGTTTTCATTTCGTCAGCGGCTGCGGTATTTGTCCGCCGTGCTCTTTGCCTCATAGCCGTCGTCCGGCCCTTTGATGTCGTGAATCTCCATGCGCTGCTGCGAGCCGCTGTGCGGCGTGACATTCAAGGGTTCCTGCGGTTGGCTGTTCATGCGCGACGCGCGATAGACATTCGTTTCCTTCCCGCGCCCGCGGAATTTATTCCATGCCCAGCGCAGAATCAGGAATACTGCCGCCACCATGAGAATGTTCATGACGAGGCCGAGAATATCCGCCATCATGCCGCCGCCCAGTCCGCCAAAGAGATGCGACAGCATGGAGCCGAGCATCATGCCGCCGGCGAACAGGCCGATATTTCGAAGCGCGCTTCCCCAGCGGCTTCCGCTCTGCGTATTGGCGGCATTTCCCGCCGCTGCTTTGCTGCTGGCTGCCGGCGCGTTCTTTTCCAGACTCTTCGCATCCTTGGACGGCTTGTATCCTTCTCCGTTGCCGGATACGGATTTGCTGTTATTCTTACTTGGCGCCACGGCTTTCGGTGCCGCGGCTTTCGGTGCGGACTTGACGCCTCCGCCGAGCTTCGCTCCGCCCTTGGCGGCATAGGCGGTCCCTACCGTCGCAGAGGTCACCGCGGGGACGGCAACAGCCGCCATCACGCCGACCATGACCACCGCGGCCAGTTTTTTCATATTTATCATCATGAATGATCTCCTTTATTCGTTCTTTTTCTGCTGCTTATTCTTCCTTGTACGATTTGATGTCGTCGGGGAACGCATAGATCTCACCGACTGTATCAAGCTCTCCCGAAAGGTAGCGGTCAATGTCGTCGACATCGATATAGAGCTTGCAGTCGATGTCCAGATATCCCTGTTCCTTTCCCTGCGACAGATCGCGGATCGCCATGAGCTTTTCCCGCAGCTTCAACAGTTCGCTGCGCGTCGCATGGATGTCGAGCTTAATCTGCGGGACGCCGTACTGCCGGAGCACTTCGTCCATGGTCATGCGTTGTGACATAGTCATTCCATCCTCTCTGTTTGTTTGACTTTTTGATATTTGTATTTTAACAAGCATTCATGAAAAATTACTGAGAATCCGTCAGGATTTTCCCCGCGAACGCATGCGGTCGAGGATCTGCTGCAGCTTCCGTTTTTGCCGCAAATGCGTTTCATAGTCGAGATCGTTGGAGTCGATCCGCATCCTCTTTTCGATGCAGTCGATGCTCTTTTGGAGACGCTCCATCGCCTCGCTGTGATCTTCCTTCATCGAAAGCCCCCTCGTCCTGTTTTCTCTGCCCATTTATCTATTATCTATCGTTTATCTTATCGTTTTTCGCCGCGTCGCGCAAGGAGGGAGAATCCGGCCGCCCTGCGGCCCGCAGTCCTGCGCCGCTTTTCTGCGGGCGCCGCGGGGATGACCGGCATCAACCGGCATCCTGCAGAGGGAATCTTCGTTTTCATCCGATTTTCCCTTCCGCATGATATAATAATACCATACATTTTCCTGTGAGGTGAGTAGTTTTGCATGAAAAATCCGACAAATATCGTTTTTTCCAGACAGCATATCATAGAGAGCTGTCCGTATCCAAAGCGCTGCAGCGGCAAAGCAGCCGTCTGACCGCCCTGCGCACCGTTTCGTTTCTGCTCATGATTTTTTCCTTTGCCGCCGGCTATGACGGGCATATCATCGGCTCCGTCTTCGGCGTTCTTTTCCTCGCGGCATTCGCGGCGCTCGTGCATCGCCACAGCCATCTCAGGGAAAGGATTCGCCTGCAGGACAGCCTGACCGCCGTGATCCAGTCCTTTCTCTGCCGGTTTGACGGACGCTGGAAGGACTTTGCCGCGGACGGCGCCGACATGATGCAGAAGGACTGTCCCCAGCAATCCGATCTATCGGTGTTCGGCCATGCCTCTCTGTATCAGTATCTTTCCTGCGCGCGCACACTGCGCGGCTGCCGGCGGCTGGCCGCGGCGCTGACGGCGGTCCCTCCGGGACGCAGCAAGATCCTCGCCCGCCAGCAGGCCGTCGCTGAGCTCATAAAAAAGCCGCTGCTCTGCCTGCGTCTCGAGGCCCGGGGCCGCCTGCTGCCCGAGCATCACGATACCACGGAGCTGCTGGAAGAGCTGGAAACGCAGCCGGCCGGAAGCAGCCGGATCGCGGGGAGCAGAACAATCCGCTTCTTCCCGCTGATCGTTCTGCTGAGCCTCATCCTTGCCGGATTCGGGCAGCTGAGCTGGACTGCGGCTGGACTGCTGACTGCATTCCAGTTTCTTCTGGCCATGGCCTTCCACCGCCGAAACCAGAAAATACTGGCTCCTCTTGCCAGTCTCACCCATGAACTTCATCAATACGAAGTCCTGTTCCGCGAAATCGAGCAGGCGGATTTTTCCTCCACCACCCTCCGCGCGCTTCAGCAGCGGCTGCGAGACGGTGGCGCAGGCGATTGCCTTCACAAGCTGGCCGCTCTCACCGACCGTGTCGCCATGGGGAGGAACCTGTTCTTTTTCGTTCTGGCCAACACGCTGTTTCTCTGGGACTGCCATCAGGCCGCGGCGTTCTCCCGCTGGCGCGAGTCCGCCGCCGAGAATCTGCGGGAATGGATCGATATCTGGTCGGAAATGGAAGTCCTGCTCTCCCTTGCCGTCGTCGGTCATACCCGGACCGTATATACCTTCCCGGAGCTGCGGCAGGGACAGCCGGAACTTACGGCCCGCCGTCTTTCTCCGCTCTTGATTGACGAGGAAAAAGCCGTTCCCAATGACGCGGACTTCACCGCCGGCGCCTGCATCATCACCGGTTCAAACATGTCGGGAAAGACAACTTATCTGCGGGCGCTGGCCTCATCCGCCGTACTCGCCTATGCCGGCGCTCCGGTCTGCGCAGAGTTCTTTGCGCTCACACCGCTTCATATTTTTACCTCGATTCAGGTAAACGACGATCCGGCCCGGGGCATTTCCACCTTCTATGCCGAGCTGCTGCGCATCCGGCAGATGGTCCGCTTCAGCCGCCGGAAGGCCCCCATGCTCATCTGCATCGACGAAATCTTCAAGGGAACCAATTCCGCCGACCGCATCACCGGCGCAAAAGAAGCCCTCCGCCGCCTGATACGGCCCTGGTGCATCACACTGGTGACCACGCATGACTTCGAGCTCTGCGATCTGCACTCGCCGAACGATCTTCCTGTGACCAACTGCCATTTTGAAGAATTTTACGAGGACGGCAAAATCCGGTTCGATTACCGCCGCAAGCCCGGCCGGTGCCAGACCACCAACGCCCGCTATCTCCTGCGCATGGCCGGCATCCTGTCCGACGAAGAAACAGACAACCTCGGATAAAGTGAGAAAAAACAGTCCGAAGCCGTTTATATAAACGGCTTCGGAACTTTTTTTGCCCAAAAAGCGAGACAAATGTCCATATATGTGGTATTATAGGATTTGTCTTAATTATATAGATGATTGTCCTTTTCAAAAAGACATCATTGTTTCATTTATCTTCTCAAGGAGGACATTTCCTATGGAATCATTCATCCCGTTACTTAATGCCATCGATACCTTCATGTGGGGTCCGCCGCTCATCACTTTGCTGGTCGGCACCGGCATCTTTCTGACGATCCGTCTCCGCCTGCTGCAGGTATTCCGCCTGCCGCTCGCACTCAAGCTCATCTTCAAGGCCAAGAACAAGGGCGAAGGCGATGTGTCCAGCTTCAAGGCGCTCTGCGTCGCTCTCGCCGCCACGGTCGGCACCGGCAATATCGTCGGCGTCGCCACGGCGGTCAAGGTCGGCGGCCCCGGCGCGATCTTCTGGATGTGGATGGCCGCCTTCTTCGGCATGGCCACAAAATACTCGGAGGGACTGCTGGCCATCAAATACCGCTCCGTCGATGAAAAAGGCGAAATCGCGGGCGGGCCGATGTTCTACATCCGGAACGGCATGGGCGAAAAATGGAAGCCGCTTGCGACCTTCTTTGCCGTCGCCTGCATCCTCGTCGCCTTCCTCGGCATCGGCACATTCCCGCAGGTCAACGCCATCGTAGACAGCATGGAACTCTCCTTCGGCTTCCCGAAAGCGGCGACGGACGCCATTCTTACCTTCTTCATCGCCGCCATCACGATCGGCGGTCTGCAGTCGATCGCCCGCGTCGCCTCCGGCGTCATTCCTTTCATGGCCTTTTTCTATGTCGCCATCTGCATCGGACTCATCGTCGTCCACGTCGATCAGCTTCCGGCAGCCGTCGCGCTGATTCTGGAAAACGCCTTCACCGGACAGGCCGCAGTCGGCGGCTTCGCCGGTTCGACCATCATGATGGCCATGCAGAACGGTATCGCCCGCGGCGTCTTTTCCAACGAATCGGGTCTGGGCTCCGCGCCGATCGCCGCTGCCGCCGCCAAGACGAAATGGCCGGCTGAGCAGGGCCTGATCTCCATGACCGGCACCTTTATCGATACCATCATCATCTGCACCATGACAGGCCTTGCCCTCGTCCTCACCGGTGTATGGCAGGGAACGGCGGCCGGCGCTGCCATGACCAACAGCGCCTTTGCCAGCACCTATGGGATCATCGGCGGCAACCTGCTGACCATCGCCCTCGTCCTGTTCGCCTTTACGACGATTCTGGGCTGGAACTACTACGGAGAGCGCGCCTGCATCTATCTCTTTGGCACCAAGGGCGTTATGCCGTACCGCCTCATCTTCATCGTCCTCGTCGCATCCGGTGCCTTCCTCAAGCTGGAAGCGATCTGGATTCTTGCCGATATCGTCAACGGGCTCATGGCGATCCCGAACCTGATCGCGCTGATCGCGCTCTCCGGCGTCATCGTCGCCGAGACGAAGAAGTATCTCGACTATCGCCAGTCCCTGCCGAAAGATCGCACGGAAAATCCGTGATTTTCCATATCCGCCTTTACAAAATCTGCCTTCCGCCATAAAATGAAAGCACACACTCTTTACAGAAAGAAGGCTTTTCATGGCGGACAGACCATCCGATCTTTTACCATCACGCCGGGATGTATTTTTTGAAGGCATTCATGACGGCATGCCGATCGCACTCGGCTACTTCGTCGTCTCCTTCACGCTCGGCATCGCGGCGCGCAATGCGGGACTCACGCCCTTTCAAGGCTTTCTGGCAAGCCTTTTTAACAACGCCTCTGCCGGAGAATACGCAGCGTTCACCGTGATCGCCGCCGACGCGCCCTATCTGGAGCTGGCCATCATGACGCTTATCGCCAATGCCCGCTACATGCTGATGAGCTGCGTAGCCAGTCAGAAATTCGCTCCGGACACCCCGCTCATCCACCGCATACTCGTCGGCTTTGACATAACCGATGAAATTTTCGGCATCACCATCGCACGCAAAGGCCCGCTCAATCCGTACTATAACTACGGCGCCATGAGCGTGGCCATGCCCGGCTGGTCCATCGGCACAGCGCTCGGCGTCATCGCAGGCAATCTGCTGCCGGTGCAGGCAGTCAGCGCACTGTCGGTGGCGCTTTTCGGCATGTTTCTCTGGGTCATCATCCCGCCGGCCCGCGACAACCGTGTGATCGGCGCGCTCGTACTGGCCAGCTTCGCCGCAAGCTTCCTCTCCGCCCATACGCCGGGCCTCATGGAGCTTTCCGCCGGCACACGCACCATCATCCTTACGCTGGCGCTCGCAGCAATCGGCGCCGCTTTCTTCCCAGTAAAGGATCCATCTGCAGACCGAGAGGAGGACGAGAGCCATGCGGCATGACATCTATCTTTATCTTCTGGTCATGAGCGCCGTCACCCTTGCCATCCGCATTGTTCCGCTGACGCTCATCCGCCGGCAGATCAAGAACCGCTTTCTGCGTTCCTTCCTGTTCTACGTTCCCTATGTGACGCTGGCTGTAATGACCTTCCCGGCCATTCTCGAAACGACGCAGACGCCGGTTTCCGGCGCGCTGGCCCTCGCGGCCGGCATTGCGCTGGCCTGGTACGGAGCCAGCCTGTTCAAAGTCTCCGCCGCCTGCTGCCTCATCGTATTCTGCGTCGAATGGATGCTTTTGGGATAAAGAGAGGGGTACGGCAAAATGCTCTCGCATTTCGCCGTACCCCCTCTCTTTTTTTGTTTTTCCTGCCCGTCAGGGAAAAAATCTATGAGGAGGCCTTCCCCGGAATACTTTCCCGGCTTACCTCCGGGGAAAGAATACATCCAGCACTTTTTCTTCCTGCGGTTTTCCGGCATAAACGCCAAGGAGGAAAAACAGCAGGGACACCGTGATGCCGATTGTGATCTGATGCAGTCCCATGACCTTGAACCCCAGCCCCTGCGTCAGGCAATAGGCCAGCGTCCCGCCGCCCATGGACAAAACAGCGCCCAGCCGGTTGGCCCTGCGCCAGAACAGCCCCAGCAGAAGCGTCCAGAAAAACGCCGTTTCCAGTCCGCCAAAGGCAAACATATTGATGATCCAAATAAGGCTCGGCGGCGTCAGCGCGATGCAGAATACCGCCGCGCCGATAACCGCCGTGACGGCCATGGACAGCAGCCGCAGCCGGCGCCCGGACACCTCCTCGCCGCATTTCTGCTTATGATGCAGATACACATCCTTGATCACCGCCGAAGAAGCAACGATCAGCAGTCCGGAAATCGTCGAAACCGAAGCCGCCAGCGGCCCGATGATCGCCAGTCCCACCAAAGAGGCGGGTACGACCGTGACGATGGTCTTCGGAATGATATAATCCACGCCCCCATAACTGGCCAGACTGTCCGTGAGCACACCATGCGCCAGAATGCCGGTGAAATTGATGCCGATATTCATAAAGCCGACCACAACCGTGCCGATCATCATCGCCCGGTGAAGGCTTTTCGTATCCTTATAGCTGATGCCGCGCACCACGGACTGCGGCAGGGCAATCGTACAGATACCGACCAGAATCCACTGCGTGAGATACAGTCCCGCCGGCATATGCCCGGCGGAAAAAGGCTCCATCATTTCCGGATGATTGGTGCGGATGCTGTCCATGATCGCCGTATAGCCGCCGCCTGCCTGCAGCACATAATAAAGCAGCAGGACGATGCCGATCATCATCATGACGGCACAGCAGGTATCCGTAATCGCCACCGCCCGGAATCCGCCGATGCTCGTATAAAGCACAACCACCAGCCCAAAGAGCAGCAGCCCCAGTTCGTAATCATACCCCGTGACCGTCGCAAACAGCTTGGCTCCGCCGACGAACTGCGCCGTCATCGTACCGCAGAAAAACAGCACGATGATAAAAGCCGCCATCGCCGCCAGTCCATCCGACTGAAACCGCTCGCGGATGATGTCCACCACCGTCACCGCGTCAAACCGACGCGACAGCAGGGCCACCCGCTTGCCGAAAATGCCGAGAACGAGAAAAATCGCCGTGACCTGCACCACGGCCATATAAATCCAGCCGAAACCGATGTGCCAGGCCATGCCCGGGCCGCCGACAAACGAGCTGACCGAGCTGTACGTCGCCACCGTCGTCATCGCCAGTACAAAGCCGCCGAGGTCATGCCCGCCGATAAAATACTGCTGCACAAAACGCCGGGCAAATCCCTGCGACTGCGCACGGCGCACATAAAAGCCGATGCCGACCATAATGCCCATAAACACCAGCAAGGGAACCAATGCCGTCAGATTGCCTTCATTCATGATGCGCGTCCCCCTCTCCGGCCGCATCCTCATCCAGCTCCATGTCGCGGAAAATGAACGACGTCAGCAGACGAACGAGTACTATCGCAAAAAACCAGACGCCGAGACTCGACGTCACCGCCCAGATCGGCAGGCCAAAAACCTCGCCCTCCATGCCGGAAAGACCGAACCCCGCCGCGAGCCAGAATCCAATCAGCACAAAAAGCGCCAGACCGGTCCATCCCGCCTCGCGCTTGATCTGCTGATACTTCTCGTAATCAGACATAAAAATCCCCTTTCTGTACAGTCGCGCCTTATCGCGCGTACCGTCGTACAACAGTGTACCGCAGAACGGGGATTTTCGCAATTCAGAGAAATGCCGGAAAGGAGCCGTCCGCTCGTTTTTTTCGCCAATCGCTTCAAAAAAAGCCCGAATTGCAATAATAAGTTGAACACCCGGCGAACCTTTATGCAGTAAGTGCTGCAAGCATTTCTTCCCTAAAGCACTCCTCGGGTGTCTTATAGCCGAGTATTTTTCTTGGCAGGGTGTTG
>NZ_VUNL01000020.1 GCF_009697385.1 Wylensekiella montiformis | reverse complement strand
GAACCTTGATTGGCTCTAATAATCTTTTTGGTCTAAACTTCAAAAATGAAGCTTAGTAAAGAAATTGCCGATTGCTTATGTTCATAATCAATCGATGTTTTAAAAACATCTGGCTTGAATCACAAATAATTCATGTTGCATTGTTTAGTTTTCAGAGAACCACCTGAGCTTCATCTTTCAGAACTTTCAAAGTTCTTATCGGATTCAGCTTTTATATTCTATCTCATCCATTTCCGTTTGTCAAGAACTTTTTCTCAACCTCGGAACAAAAACAATGAGATCAGCTGCCGCGCATCCGTCCCCGGTTGCTGACGACTTGTATTATAATACACGGCTTTTCCCATCCTGTCAACCCTCTTTTTGCCTCATATCGCAAAAAATTTCTGCGCCGCTTCACGCCGGGCCACGATCAGAACAGAATCTTCCGCATTCATCCTCGTCTGAGGCGTAATGTCCACACTGAGGCTGCCGTGCGCCTTGAGCCCCAAAACATTCACATGATAATTCTGGCGAACCTTCAATTCACCGATAGTATGCCCCGCCCACTCAGCCGGCATCGGAATCTCATACACAGCATACTGATCACTAAGCTGAAAATAATCCAGAATATGGTCGTATCCATAGCGGATCGCCGTCCATTGCGCCAGCTGCTTTTCCGGATAAACCACCTCATCCGCTCCATTGCGCAGCAGAAATTTCTCATGAATCCCTCTGGAAGCGCGGGCAACAACATACTTTGCCCCCATATCCTTTAGCTGACAAGTCGTCTCCAAAGAACTTTGAAAATCATCCCCAATGGCCACAATGCAAAGATCAAAATTCCGAATCCCCAGCGACTCCAAAAATCGGACATCGGTGCTGTCTGCCACCAATGCGTTGGTAACATAGGGAAGCGTCAGATTAACCAGTTCTTCATTTTTATCCACAGCAAGAATATCATGATTCATTTCATGCAATTTTTGCGCAACATGACGCCCATAACGTCCCAGCCCAATCAATAGGACAGACTTTCTCATAACCTTCACCTCATCCTACAGTAATCTTTTCTTCCGGCATACGGCCCAGACTCGGTCTGCGGCGGGCATGCATAGCGTAAATCATAGTCAGAGCCCCGACCCGGCCAAAAAACATCAATCCGCACAGCACCAGCTGAGAAATGCTTCCCAGCTTTTCTGTCAGGCCAATAGACAGGCCTACTGTCCCCAATGCAGACGACGTTTCCACCATACAATCCACCACGGGTATGGAATCCAGCACACAGATCAGATAGGTACTGCCACTAAACAGCATCAAATACAGCAAAAAAATAGTCAGAGCCTGCTGGCGGGTTTCCGGTGCCAGCCTGCGAGAAAAACACTCCACATCCGCCCGCATGCGAAGTGAAGCCGCGGCCGTTGCGGCCAGCGTAAATGCCGTCGTGGTCTTAATGCCGCCAGCCGTCGATCCCGGCGAACCACCGGTAAGCATCAAAACGACCAGAATAATCCGCCCCTCCTCGCTCAGCGACTCGATGTCAATGGTATTAAAGCCGGCCGTCCTCGGAGTCACTGCCTGAAACAAGGACTCCAGAACACGAAGGCCAAACGGCTCACCGGAAAGCTCTTGAAAAAACAAAATGGCGGCCGGAACAACGATGAGCAGCCCTGTCATGGTCAAAATGATTTTCGTCTGCAGACGATACGCCCGAAACCGCCAACCGTTTACATGTAAATCCGCCCAGGTAATAAATCCCAATCCGCCAGCGACAATCAAAGCCATAATCGTCAGATTGACCAATGGATCTCCGGCGTACGCCATAAGCGACCCTCCGCCGCGCGTCCCCAACAAATCAAAACCGGCATTGCAAAATGCCGACACAGCATGGAATACCGCCATCCACACACCCTGACTCCAACCATAATCCCGGCAAAATACCGGCATAAGCAGCAAGGCGCCAATCGCCTCTATCCCAAAAGTAAATTTCAAAATAAACCGCAAAATGCGGACAATACCGCCCAGCTGCGGCACAGCCAAAGCCTCCTGCATGGTACTTCGCTGCATCAGATCAATACGGCGCCCAGAAGCCATGGTCAGCGTCACAGCCATGGTCACGACCCCCAGACCGCCAATCTGAATCAAAAATAAAATAACAGCCTGTCCGAATCCCGACCAATAAATTCCGGTATTTTCTACGGTCAGCCCGGTTACACAGGAAGCCGATACCGTCGTGAAAAAGGCGGTCAGAAAAGGTGCGCCCTTTCCCTCCGCCGTTGCCGCCGGTATCATAAGCAAAATGGTTCCGGCAGCTATCAGCCCCAAAAAACTCATCACGATCATCTGAAACGGGGACCAGAATCGAGGCGTCAGGATATTGTGCATGTCATGCCTTCTCTCTAAAAGAAAAATGGGATGGTTTTTCTTGCATCAGAAAACCATCCCATGTATTATATCATGCTGGAAAACGAAAGAAAAGCAACGACCGACACCAATCGACAGCGTTCCCGCTACGGCAGTCCGTTACATCCCCACCTGACGGTAAAAATCTGCCAAAACCTGCTCCCTGCTGCGCCCGTCGCGTGCGGCAAGATCATCGGCCATAAGCTCGCCGGCACGTTCCAGCTTCGCAAAGGTATTCAAAAGGCCTTGCAGCTTATTGATCTGTGCATAGCTGCTTTCATGCGCCTGCATCTCCTCTAACTGCTCCAATGCCTCACGAACCCGCTTCGTCTCATCGTTCATGTAGAACTCCCCCTGTCTTCTCTGCGCATCCTTCCAACGTAAAAAATGCGCTTTTCTTCCTCGATAATAATATCATTCGTTCTTTTTCGCCAATCTCCTTCTTCTCTCCTGCACCTTTGCTGCCTCAGCGGAGCCTGCACCAGCTCCACCGGCAGGCGGAACGTCTTATCCCCCAAAGATTATAAAAACCATCGTTCTCACCTATCCGAGAACGATGGTTTTTTATGCTCTGTTATTCCGAAAAGCCCCATCACCCGCTCACGTCCGCTGCTTCGCATCCTGATGTGCCTCACCGGCCATATCCCCCAGCGCATACTCGCAACACTGCTGCACCAAATTATTCACCGACACATCCTGCGTCCTCGCCACCTCCGTCAGCCGCTCCACCAAATCCACCGGCAGGCGGAACGTCTTATTCATCATCTCAGAATTTTTCTTTACTATAAACATTCAATCACCTCATACTTCTATCTCTTATCTTGAAAATACATCATTCTGACATGTCAATTTGACTGAAAATAGGCCATCGTCCGCCGCAAACCATCTGCTAATGAAACCTGTGGCTCCCAGCCAAGGTCTTCTTTTGCCTTTTGATTCGAAAGCATCGAACGATAAATATCCCCCTCACGCACCGGACCAAATTTCGGAATAATATTACATCCTGAAACCTTCCCCATGATTTTCACCAAATCAAGCAAACTTGTCTCGGTCTGCGTGCTAAGGTTATACACGGTATTCACATTTTTTGTCGTCGTTGCCTTGCAAATACCACGTGCAATATCGCCTGCATACACGAAATCACGCGTCTGAGTACCGTCTCCATAGATAGTAATGTCCTTGCCCGCAGCAATTCGCTTCGCGAAGATGCTGATTACACCACCTTCGCCTTTATCGCCCTGGCGCTCTCCATATACATTTGCAAACCGGCAAACAACATAGTCCAGCCCATAATGCTGATGATAAAGCGCCAGATATTTCTCAACACCGACTTTCGTCAATCCATAAAACGACTGCGGGGAAAGCGCCTGTGACTCTACCACTGGCAAATCATCTTCGACTACATCGCCATAAGCAGCTGCCGTTGAAGCAAAAACGACTCGTGCTCCACACTGGCGCGCAGCCTCTAGCACATTAAGTGTCCCCATAATATTTTCAGATGCATCAAAAATCGGATTTTTTATGGATGAATCTACCATCGTTTGGGCAGCTAAATGAACAATGACATCAAATTTCACCTGTTAAATTTTCTCTTTTGCAAACACATCTCGAATATCTACTTGCCAATAAGTACAGCAATTCTCCTTTGTCGGTAATTGTTGCCATGCCCCGGAACTAACATTATCTAGGACAAACACTTAATACTCAGCCTGTAAAAGCCAACGCACTAAATGCGAACCAATAAAACCTGCTCCTCCAGTTACCAGAACTTTCATCAATGCTCCTCCAGTTATTAGCTACAGATTTCTGCCAATATATATCTTTCCATCATTACAAATTAGCCACAACTACACATAACTACCTAAACCATCGATAAATATTCTTTTAAAATTACTATTTTCATTGACTCGTTATTTTATCTCCATTCCCAAAGACATTAGTCGCGGTTACAACTACTGTATCTGCCATCGCTATGACAGATATACTAACTATGTCAATTCAATCCATATTCTTTTCCTAATGCTAATCGATCAATTTTTCCATTAAGATTAAATCGCATAGTTTCTCGTTTATAGAAAACTGTCGGCACCATATATTCCTGCAACCGAATAGCCAGTTTCTGTTTCAATTCATCAACTGCAATATCACCGGTATAGACAAAAACCAAATCTTGTGTATCGGCCTTATAAAGACAGCAATTATAGGTAACTTCCGGTAGCGACGAAGCAACTGCCTCAATCTCGCCTAACTCTATGCGATACCCCCGACGCTTAACCTGAAAGTCCCTACGACCAATATACATGAGTTCATGCCGCTCATTATATGTCACCAAATCCCCAGTTCGATAGACCACTTCCGGATAATCCTGATGGGTGGGATTCTGGATAAATACCTGCGCCGTCTTTTCCGGATTACGGAAATATCCCAAACCTACCGTTGTCCCTCGGATGCACAATTCACCTTCCACGCCCGGTTCTTTCACCAGCTTATCATTCTCGTCGATAATCATAGCATCTACGTTCGCACAAGGCTTGCCAATGGGCAGGATATCATCATCCGCAAAATCTCGATTTATATCGTAATATGTGCATGCCACCGTACATTCAGTCGGCCCATAAAGATTGACAAATTTCGTTTCCGGATAATACTTCCGCCAATAGTTAAGCTGCTTGACCGGCATTACCTCACCACAGAACAAAATGTCCTTAAATGGCAACTTATCAACATGTGCCAAAATATCCATATTGGCATACAAGCTGAGCATGGATGGAATCCAGAACAACGTATTAACCTGATATTTAATCATTTCCTTCCATACCCGTACCGGTGAAGCCAATAACCTTTGATTGATCAAAACCGTTTTACAGCCACCTAAAATCGGCAGATAAACATCCTGTACGGACAAATCAAAATAAAAGGGGGCTTCATTGGCAATAACGGTATCTTCCCCCATGTCATAATTAGCCATCAACCAGTTGACATAATCTATGACATTCCGCTGATTTATCAACACGCCTTTTGGCGTTCCTGTCGAACCGGAAGTAAACAATGCATAAAGAACATCCGTATCAACTACACGCTGCGTAACGGCGCGGACACTGTTCTCATTGCCCACAACTTGTGACATCATTTCCTCATAGATCAATATCAAAGCGTGCGGCGCAAATTCTGATACCTTCTCTTTTTGGCTGGCATGCGTAATAACCACAGCTGGTTGCAACGTATCCACGATTTTTTTTATGCGTGATACCGGCATTTTCGTATCAATAGGCGAATAAAAATTACCACTGTACGTCGTTCCTAAAAAGGAAGCGATGCAATCTGAACTTTTATCCATATAAATCATGACAGGCATCTTGAAGCAACCACTATCAATTACAGCCGTTGCCACCTTGAATGCCTCTGCTTGCAGTTGCCGAAAACTGATTTCACGCTTTCTGTCTACGAATGCTACATCATCAGGATATTTAGCTGCCACTTCATCAAAATAATCGGTTATCAGACACTTCATCAATCTTTCCCCCATAAAATACAATCAGCCTGCTGCATTTACCACAGCATCATAGAGGTCTTCTACTAGTACAGCTTCAGCCACAGTGAATTTGTCTAATTTTACTTGATACTTCTCTTCTGTCATCGCCATAAAAGCCACCATACTGAAAGAATCCCATGCTTCGATATCCAACAAATCCATATCAATAGCCACTTCTTCATCAGTTTTCAGCATTGTCTGCAAATCATTAATAAATTGTTCCTGCGAAATCATAATTGCCTCCTGTTATTTTTCTTTTTATTCAACTTATTCTGCAATAATCCCCATACTTCTAGACGCTCATATCCAGTCATGCCCACAAAGGATCCAGCGATAAACACTGAAACAACCGCAGCCAGGCATACGAATGTGAATCCTATTGGCTGGAAAGTGTCCACTTCTCTCCATACCAGATATGGCAACGGAACAGACAGAATCGTAACCCACATGCACCTCAATACCACATACCAGATTTCTTTCAATGAATAACCAACATACCGGCACAATATAAAAGGCTTTTCTACCAAACCTTCCAAAAAGGCCATAGCTACAAAGGCGTAGCAGATTACCATTGGTGAATATCCCTGCAAAAACAGCACATAAACAGCCAGTATAATAACAACATCAATAGCGGGGGCCAACAGTGCATTCTCCCGTAACCTGCCTTTGGCATAAATTGCTGTATAGAAGCAGGCATCAAAGACACTAAACAGATTCTGCACCATCGTCCATTGCACAAATGCAACCAAATATTCCGGCACCTGCACCAACCATAGATGAAGCAAGGGGCTTGCCAGAAAAATCACCGGTATTGCTACCATCAACATCAAACAATATGACAATCTGGTGCTAACCAGTAATAAATGCCGCGAACCATCATAATCCCCTACTGCAAAACGTTTTACAATTTGCGGATTGGCCGCCGTACGAAAATTTTGGACAAACTGATTGACTGCATTGCTCACTTGATCATTCAGCGCCCGAGCCGCCACTAACGCCGGTGAGAAGAACATGTTCAATAGCAGCATTGTTCCATACTGCAACAACGCTACTGATATTCCAGCAAATGTACTCCATACAGAAAAGCTCCCCACTTCCCGCAAAATCTGTCCATCGAATAAATGCCTGCAAAACTTGCTTTCCTGGTAATTGCGGATGCAATATATGCGATAGAAGCTTAAAATGCTCACCTGTGCTCCACAAAGCAGTGCCGCATAAATCAACAAACGAGTTTCCGCAAAACAGTCAATCGCCATCGCAATTCCCAGTTTCAGAAAAACCTCCAGCAGTCCCATATAGGCATATATTTTCATATTTTCATGAGCAATGATAACCGCTGTATAGGGAACCTGTGTAATACTAAGAAATCCCGTTACGATTGTAAATTGAAATACAATCTTTGCTATCAATAACTGCTCTACAGGGATATTCAGCTTGTTGTCAATCAGCCAAAGTCCAACGATTTCTGCCAGAATAACAAAAACTATTGATATTCCGATATGCACACTCAGCAAAGTGGAAAATGTTGCCTTCAATCGCTCCGTAATGCCTTTACCAAACTCAAAGGTCAAAAAGCGGGATGTCCCACTGGATAATATAGAATTGACAAATGACAATAACCCTACAATTCCACCAACAGTTTGATAGATACCATAATCTTGAACGCCTAAAGACTGAAGTATAACCCGCGAAGTATACAACGCTACCAGCATCATACATGCCATGCGAATATACAAAAATATGGTATTCTTGACTATGCGTAAACTATTTTGTTTCATTTAACAGCATCTCTTATCGGACGCAAAACATTTTTCAAGGTTCTTTTACATTTTCTTAATGGAGTTAACCAGTTTAATATTTGCCTTTTTCGTCTAAACCGCATCAAAGTATCTCTATACTTGCACGGAAGCGAATCCAAATAAACATTCACCTGCCGACTAAGCTTAGGATTATCAATTTTCAATGCTTGCTCTAAAATCAAGTTATCCGTTATATAATTATATTCTTCATCAACAAGACTAGACTTTTTTAATTCTGATAATGTACTCACCATTACTTTCTTGATATCTACATGATAACTCAAATTTGGAACAACAGTTTTAATTTTACTATTATCCAATGTAAAGTTAGGATTCTTATCATATATCATCTCTTCATAAAGCGCTTTACTATATCGCTTCACTTTACTTACAGGAACATTTACATATATTCCCTTAGATTGCAATATTTCTTCCATTGCTCCAAAAATCTCATCATAGGTATAAGCGTAATCATCCGATATATGATAAGATTGTCCAAACGAATTTTCACTCAAAAACAACCCCACCACTGCTTCACCAAATATAGAGGTATGGCAAACAGCATGTCTCGTACTTGAATCATCAAATCTTACGATTGGACGTCCATCTATAATTCTTTGTGCCAATGTATAAGTACCACGTTTAGAGGCAAATCCCACCGGTATTCTACTGTTACCAAAGGTGATAGTTGGTCTAATACATGTCCATTCAAAGCCACAACCTTCACCATACTTTGCTAAAGTCAACTCCGCTTGTCGTTTTTTTATACCATAATCCCAATGAATCTCCTTAATGCTTATGGGATTATCTTCGGAAAGCCTTTCTGCTGGATGAGGATACACAGAATCTGTTGAAATATAGACATACTGCTTACAATGACCATCTACCATTTTCATTGATTTGATTAGTCGCTTTTCATCAAACACCAAAGTATCAACAATTACATCATATCCGCCAGAAACCACCTTCGACGCAAATTCATCATCCAGCCAATTGCCAGATATACCGTTAACCCCTAGCGAAATCCATTCATTTGACAAATTACGCCTACTCAACACGTATACATCATAACCTTTTGATGCAGCCGCCTTGGTTATCGCACCGCCGATAACGCCCATACCTCCAATGACGAGAACTTTCATGATTCACCATCACACTTTCCACAATACATTTTTCTCAACAACTTCTGCCGGCGAACCAAATACCAACGCATGTGCCGGTACAGATGATGTTACCATCGACTCAGCTCCCACAATGGCGCCACGTCCGATTTTTACCCCCGGCATAATCGTACAGGACTCACAGAGCCATGCCTTTTCACCAATAACAACCGGTCGGGCAGTACGATATCCTGACGTATTCATATAGTGGTTGCCATTATTATCCCGAATCAGCACATTACGCCCCATGCCAACATCCGCTTGAATCTCTATTTGCTTACCACAGATAATCGTGCAGCCGATATTCGTATCGCTGACGCCATGCTTGTTCCCATGAATAATCAGCTGTGCTCCTTCAAAGACTTCGATATCACTACCATAGCCAATAATCATATCCCCTAAGATTTCCAATTTTCCCTTAGAAGCTACCAGCAATCTTGTTTCCAATGAACTTGTCGGAAAACGGCCTTTAGCCCCCAATGTCAGCAAACCTTTAAAGTTCAACTGTGCTTTCGGATGAATCTCCAAAACACAATGCGTACCACACAAGATGCCACGTTGCTGCCACAGATTCTTAATTCCACTGTAACGCACAGTCTGGTAAAGCGCCTTCGGATGACAACGAGTTACTCGTAACACTTTTTTAGCAAAGCGCATCTTCTGCAAAACAGGACGAAGCAACTGTTTTAACCTTGCTTTTCCTGTCAGCACGCCTGCCTTACTATATTTTTCCACCACTTGAGGAAATGCATCCCGCTCTAACTCGCAGAAAAAATCGTTCCGATTGACATTGGTATTTGTAGCAATCGGTTTTACCAATGCTGGATTTCCTTGAACTATCCACTCCAAAGGAATTTCCTTACAGTGAATCCGTTTTTTTACCTGCTCAAAATACGTCGCGCCCTTATTTGTATTCACCAGAATCACAGACGTACCAAGATTATCATCCGTCTTATCACTGTGCTTTTCCTTACCCCAGTAATCGCCAATCGTAATATCAGCCAATCTCGGGAAGCCCTTGAACTTGCACGCATAACAGGAAGGACGACAATATAGACGTGAGCCAATAAAGCCCTTGGTAAACAGACTATTTTCACAAGTATCGAAAATTTCTTCCCCATTTGCCAACAGGAATTTCTGCGTCAGATTGCGCCAGCCATATTCCTTGTTCTTATTTTCCGTATTGACAATCTTTGCCCCATGCTCTTCCTCAATGTAGTCCAGATATTTCCGCCACACCTTTGGCGAATTTACGCCGAGACAAATAAGATCGACAATAACGAGATTGTCATAATCCTTTTGCAGGAATGAACGCAATGCAGCCATCTGACAAGGAACACCGCAAACCAAAACCTGCTCACCAGTCTGCACAGCCTTCCGAACCTCTCGGAAAAAGCCCTCCGAATTACTCTGCAAATCCTTCGACCGCCGGAGCCTCTGCAAATCCTGTCGGTCATTGCTGATAAACTGCGATACCGAAAAATCCTCATTATGCACAGCTCCGCCAACATACCCCTTCTTACGATATGCAGCATCCGCTAACGCCGTAAACATTCCACCAGATGTACTAGCAAAAACTACCTCAATATTCTTATGCTGTCCCTCATAACAAACAGGCTGGGTTGTATTGCGCTCACGCAAGTCATCCACATGCAGCATCGGACAAACCTTCTCACAAAGACCACAATCCACACATTTTGATTTGTCAATCTGCGGATACCAGAAACCTTCCTCATCTGTCACAAAAGATATCGCTCCCTTAGGGCAAATATCCCCGCAAGCATTACACCCGCAACAATCCTCTTTCATTTTAATGTCAATCAAATTTCTCGACCTCAAAAACAATACACTAAATCCATTTCATTACTCTTGATACAATTTTATTTGCAAGCCATGAAGCAACCAAAGTAAATGTCAACAGCAACATCACCGGCCCGGAATTATTAACGTCCTTCACAAACAACTCAATCAAACCTATATGTATCAAATAGATTTCCAACGTATATTTCGAAATAATCTTTGCCCTTGAAAAAAACCGTATGGCGTAAAACCAGCAAAAGATCACCAACATCCTTACCATGGCTAAAACCGGCCCCAATACCCAATGACGATCAAATTTCATACATATGATATACACACATATCGCCATGAACGTCAGTATTAAGACCTGTCTATTGGAACCATTGATTTTCAATTTAAGTTTCTCAATGTTGATGGCCACTCCGATTCCTAAGGCAAAGCATAAATTACTTTTCCACCACCAATCTTCAAAACCAAAATATTGTAAAAGCAATGTACATCCTACAGATAATATAAGTACATAGACAGCTACCATATTCTCATTATGGCTATAGCGTCTAAAAATCCAGACTGCAAGTACCAAAAAGAAATAAAACAATATCTGTATTTTCAAGTACCATGTCGTACAATATGGCATCAACAAAAACACGAAATCATGAATATCAAATACATTTTTATCAAACAATAAATAAATTAAACAGGTAAGCACATAGCAAATCACAAAAGAGCAAATCAAGCGTAATCCATGTCGCCCCCCCCAAGACAAATATCTATTTGTCTTCTGTATAGAATAATAAGTTCCAAAACCACTCAAAAAAAAGAACACTTGAACCCCAAATGCTCCTAAGCTAGCGATTAAGGGCCTCAATGGCCCAATATAGTTTGGACCATGATACTGCACAGCTACATGAGCAAGCATTATCCCAATAATCGCCAACGCCTTCATCGAGTCTGTACACGCTCTTGAAATACCAGCCTCTTCGCGTAAAAATGAACTTCTAAAAACCAACTTATACAGTACATACAAAACAAACAATACAGACCAGACAATATATAGCTGCATCCCTTCACTCCCTAGCGAAACATGCGTTCAAAATATTTTTTTGCGTTTTCTCTTTCTCTTTCAATCACATTATCTATTGAATCTGAATACGTAAACAAGAAATTATTTGCAGACATATTCTCATCAAATACATGCCTGTCTTGTAAACTGAACAAATTTAGAACCGTATCTAAACGTGAATTCATATTCTGCAAATTCTGATCACGATTCAAAGAATAGAACGGTTTACGGAAAATAATCGAAAATACTGTTCCATGGAAAGAATCCGTAACCACACCTTTAGCATGTGAAATACTGTACAAAAACTCCGCTGGGCCAAAATCTTCCCAAAGTGGATATTCTTTCCGCAAAATCCACATCACTTCACAATCTTTTTCCTTTGCTAGCTTTTCAATTCTATCATGACGTTCCTTGGAAATATTTCCCAAGAAGAAAGCTACGATATAATTCTTATCAATATCATTTTTGGGTTTTTTAGCAATTTTTTTCCAATCTTCTCTATCTAGAAGGAACGTCGGATCAATATTTCTTACTACAAGCTTATTCGTTAACTTTTCTGCAATCTTCATACCAGCATCTTCACGAACACTTATGCCTTTCAAATGATTTAATGCCTCACGGGCATTATCAGCCTGTTCGTTATTAATATCGTAGACGCCAAAACTTGCAGCATAAGAAAGACATTTCTTTGAATCGATATGCTTAAAATAATTAATATCTGAATACCAATTATAATTCCATACTTGGTCACTCCCTACAACAAAATAGTCAAATTTGTCATTCAAGTTAACATCGATTGCAGCAGAAGTTTTTTTACAGCTATAATCTGTATAGTTGATATTATGATCAAAATCAATCCAATTAGCCTGTATTCGTTTTTCATATTTCACCTGTATTCGAAATGATTTTTTTATAATATACCTTGCAAAATCTTTAATAGAAAAATTCCTTATACAATTTCTAAATATTAAAGGATAATAGTAGTACCCACTTCTACGAATAGTTTTGACTTCCGCATTAAAAGTATTTTCTAGATATGTTTGTAACGCATAATTTTGCAACTTCGTCCCCGGACCTCGTCCTATTATTGTAAATATAGCTATCTTCATCACTACACTCCTATAATGTCAAAGGCATCGCACACTTTCTAATATTTAAGTTCTGCTTACATTGTAACATTAGACATCGCCCTATAAGTACAAAAGCACTTAAATCAATTATCATACAAAATCTTTTTTACAATAGAATCTAAATCACAATCATTATAAAAGTCATAACATCTTTCATGCATATTTTGGTAATCGCGCTCAACACTTTTTATCGCAGATTCTATTGATGAATCCGTATTATCTTCATATATTGATCCTATACCATATTTTTCAAAAGGATAACGTAATCCAAGAACATCTGATCCTATCATCGGAACGCCATACGCAGCATATTCATATATTTTATTAGGTGCGCAATATAAAGCATTTAACTCAACTCCCAAGTCTATGCTTTTTTCTGGTCTATATGATAATAATCCTATATGTGCATATTTTACAAATTGCAAATGTTTGGGTGGCGTAAAACTTCCCAAATATTCTATAGGATATTCACCTATAATTTGTTCAAGTTTTTGCTGGCATTTTTTGTTATATGCTTTTCCTATAATATAAAGTGCATATTCATCATTCATACGCGATAAAGCTTTTGCTACAGGCTCTAAATCTCGATCTGGCCAAATTCCGCCTAAATATAATACAATTTTCCTTTCTTCCTTTTTCATTTTCTCTAGCCCATATAGCATATCATCCGTGATTTCCCCAAGGGTTAAGGAATATGGTTTATTGGGTAATACATATGGATTTTTTTTTAAATCAAACCACGTTTTCATAATATACGCTCTATTTATTTCTGGAACAACTACCCTCCATGCATGTTGAGCGATTTTTGATAAATCAAAGGATAATAACCTATTATGAAAATAATTCCCTCTATATGTTAATTCCATTAATTGGAAAACATGTTTATATTCAAACACCAAGCTACCTAAGCAGCGTACAGACTGCTCTGATGTTGTCCAAAGTACATCAGAATTCTTCATAACTCTCCGAACTAATGCCCGACATTTTTTTGCATCAACTATCCTAGAAAACGCTCTATCAATAATCCCTATATGTTTCGACTTATAATTTAATTCAAACCCCTTAAAATTTTTATGATTCAATATATCATTTTTCAAAAGGTGGATTTCATTTGATATAAGGTTAACCTTATGATTATTATTTAATAAATTTTCAATTAGATTTATATCAGGCGGACAAAATGTTATACTATTTGTTTCAACTATAGTTATCGTCATCTTATTCATAAATACATCTACTCTCCTCCAAAACAAATTCTAACACTACCTCATAAAAAATATCTGTTTTTAATTCATTGCTCGAGATAAAACTAATCCGACTCCGCTTTGTATAATGAAATTAGCTAAATTAACACAACACAAACCGAGGGATTATGCCACAAATATGGTAGCTAGCGCATAAGGACACCAAAGATTTCCACATGTTAACGCTTGGATTGAGTGATGAGAATTCCTTCCTGCCATTGAGTCAGTGCCTACTATCCCCTACCGAACGTGAAAACCGACTACAGGAAGCATCCGAATCTATTGATGTCAAAAGCAATGGCGGCAAACTACGTAAGCTGACTCAGTCCAAGGCTACCAGCGTGATGCCAAACTTGCTGAAAGATGCAAAAGTGCTGATATTCCAGCAAATTATGTCCTTTTTGACACTTAGTTCTGTTCGCCATCTTCATTGCTACAAGTCAAGGATATTGGCTACGATGTCATTGGCCTGCTATTTTTCGAGCAGCAAAGAAACGCCGTAGCCTTTCCCCCTATCTTCTTTCCATGGAAGCTGAAGCCGTAAAAGAAAAAGAAGCCATTCCGGTAAAACTGGTCTTTGTCAGAAACAGGAACAACCGACAGGATTATCTGATTTTGGTTTCTACGGATATTAATCTGTCCGAAGAAGAAATCATCCAAACCTATGGCAAGCGCTGGAATATAGAAGTCTTCTTCAAAATGTGCAAATCATATCTTAAACTCGGCAAAGGGAGCAGAACCATGTCTTATGATGCGATGACCGCCCATGTGTCTGTTGTCTTGGTTAGATATATGCTGTTATCTCTGGAATAACGCAGGACAGTCGACAAGCGGAGTATTGACGAATTGTTCTATATTTCATGCAATGAATTGCAGGATTTGAAGTACATGGATGCACTGATAGTGGTTTTGAAAAAACTTGTATCCATGATAACAGAAAAATGACTTCCCCTTGAAAATGATCTTAATGCCATGCTTGATTCCTTCTTTGAAAATCTGTCCAATGTATGGCAGAGTTGCCTGAACCGGGATGCATGAGGTTACTGTTTTATCACTTCATTCCCTATGCCACGCCTAATATAGGACTTGTTCTAGATGTGCAAAGTTTGAGTTAATTATATGAATTCCTTATTATCTTTTTATCAATACATTTATCATAACTACAAAGAATAACGCTTTAGTTCTTAACGGCAAAAAAATATAATCCCCAATGTTATCAATCATATATGCTATCATCTTTTTAATATTATTATCATCACTTTTATCCTTCATCAATCTCCAACACTCATGTATGACAAAAATCAACCTCCTAATTTTAAAACTTTTATATATTTCCGGTTTATTTTTCGCATAACATTCAAGTTCATCAAACACATAACTAACCATCTCATTATATTTAATGCCACTTTTTTTAGTCATGCTATTCACTCGCTGATAATAATGATATCCATACAACGGAACATATCCGATACGTTCCGAATTTGAAAATGCAAACCAATTCCTAAACAAGTCCTCTCCACACTTTATTTTAGAATCTACTTTCGTAGTCTTTATAACTTTTGCTCTATAAATCTTATCCCATAGTTCCCACCTATACCCATCAAATGAAAACATTTTTATCATAGCGTTTTTTTTATCATAAATACATTTTTTGGTTCTTTTAAATATACTTTTTTGTTCGTCATCATAATTGATAACGAATCCACCAATACCAATATCTAAACATTCTTCTTCCATAAAACTAATCAAGCCATAATAATAATCAGCATCAATCCAATCATCAGGATCCAAGAAGGATATATACTCACCATTCGCCACCTTCAATGCAGTCTCTCTAGCCGCCACTAAGCCTTTATTTTCTTGATGAATTACATGTATTCGCTTATCTTTTTTCGCATAGTTATTTAATATTTCTAATGATCTATCTGTAGATCCATCATCAACTGCAATTATCTCAATATTTCTATATTGTTGAGCTAAAAGGGAATCCATGCATCTGCTTAAATAGTCTTCCATATTAAATACAGGAATAGTAACCGATAATAAAGGATCATTTAAATTTGTCATATTTTTATGTTCCCCCCTATAGACCAATTTCATACGGCCATATTCCTTGAATCCCACTATACATCATGTAATTCATGTACAACAGCCCCAGTACATAAATACAATACTTTATAATCGTTTTTCCTGTTCCTGATGCTATAAGATCCAATACTTTAGGAATTCCCATGCATAAAGGGAAAGAAAATGTATCCACAAATCGATAAAAAATTCGCATCACAGTGACTTCTGCCACAAGCATTACACAAGCCATTACCAGCATCTGTCCAATAAAAAAATTTTCTTTTGCATCATCTTCACTTAGTCGAAAACTATTTATAAAAATTGCAATAATAAAAAACAAAACGCCTTGAAACATGAGAAACTTCCCTACCAAGTCAGGTGCGTTAAAATTGCTAAAATACGAAAAATAACCTACATATACACCATTTAGTAATTCTAGGTTATTAGTAATATACTCATATCCACAATACAACACGCCTACAGTTAATACCGATAATAATAAAAGTTTCAAACAATTTCTTTTATAAGCAAATCTTTTTTTACTTAACAACCAATATGTGATCATTATTGGGAGCATAATCCAAATGCTATTATGAAATAATGATGCAACACATAAAATTAATATCGTCTTGCACTTTTCATTCCTAATAATATAAGGATACGAATTTACGCAAACAGCAATTGATAGTGCTTGTCGCTCCGCATTCATCATATAAAAGAAGAAGCCAAATGACACAATTATAAAAGTCGCTAATTCATATTGCTTAATGTTGTTATATACAAAAAATCCTACTAGGAAAAAAGTAAAAAATGACATCAGGCAATTGAATGTTATGGGGCTATCCCATAACACACAAGCTAGTTTCATTACTAACAACACGCCGCGTTCCAATCTTGTACTTTCCACCATAACAACATCATCTATCAATAAATTTTTCCCATCATAATAATCATATGCATAACTGGCTGTATCCGTCCCAACAGATGCTCCCCTGAAACCTGCAACAACGGCCAGCAATCCATACATTACAATAAAATATAGTTTTTTATTTCTATAAATTTTAGGTAATATAATAGAACAAATACTTAAAAAATTATAAACCATTATCGTATTTCCTTTTAAACTAAAATCCACTAACCATATTAATATAATATGCAAGCCATATTACATAATATTTGATTCAATAATATCTAAAATACGAACAGAAGAAAACTCTCCATTATATCCATAATTAATTTTTTCTCTCTTTTTTATCCACTAAAAATCAATATCCATGGCAGAAGAAAAACACTTCATATACTTTGGATTATAAAAAGGTAATTTGCTGATATTTTTATTGTTGGTTAATAATTTTTTATTATAACAAACAGCTTCATAATACCGTAATGATTGCGCCCCCTCCTAAAGATAGACAAGCAATCATAGGCGGAGAAAATATTTTTTGTGTTATGAAATATAAGTAAATGCTAAAAACAGAAATTACTACTGCTAAAAAACAATCATAACTTAACACCTTTTATCATATTCGTCCTAACCCTAAATAAAATTAAATAAGATTTTTAATCTAAAAAACCACTTATTTTCCAAACATTCATTACAAATATCGCAATTCAACATCAAATTAATTTTATCTTTCCAACTTTTTTGATAATCTGCATATAAATGTAATATTCGTTTACTATCGGTAGACATTTTTTCTCCGAATAATCTAAGCATTTCTCTCGAAGTAATCAGTCTTATATTGGCACCATTTTGTCTAAAGATTATTTTTTTTATCTTTCTAATTTTTTCTATCAAAGATATCTTACGAATCCCCACTGTATTTTCATCATGGATCCGATAAAGCATATGCGCCTTTTCATCATATATCACTTGCCCGCAAACTATGGATATCAACATTATCCATGCATCATGTAATCGACATTTGATAACTCTAGAATCTGGTTCACCTGCAGTTTTTAATAACTGCGCCAACTGCTTATTAAATACGAATGTACAACCTGCTATAGTGTTTCTAGTCATATGGGATATAAGATCCGTTCGTTGTATCGTTTTATGTCTATTACCTTTATTTTCACCATCAATATATATATATTGATTAGATGAGTATAAAACAGGACCATGCCATTGTTTTAATTGTATTGCCTCTACAGCTGTCAATAACTTGTCTTCTAACCAAATATCATCCTGATCAGCAAAAGCGTAATACTGAATGTCAGGCTTGTCTGCATATTGATATACCAACCGCATAAAGCTTTCACCTGGACGAACATTTTCTCCATCTGTGAATGTTTCAATTGGATATTTACAGGAATATTCTCGCAATATTTTCAACGTTTTATCTGTAGATCCATCATCACGAACAAACAGTCTTACAGATACTCCTTGCTGATAAAAAATACTATCCAATTGTTCCCGAATATATTTTTCTCCGTTATAGGTACTCATTAATACTGCTACCACAGGCAAATCTTTCGCCATTTTATCTGACCTCTCATATTTAAAGGAATGATTCCAGTGTCCACCTAAACATGGTCTTTATATCTGTTACTGGCTTCCAACCTAGGTCACGCACTTTGCTTGTATCGAGAATCGCAAGCCTAAATGGCAGATATTGTAGTTTTGCAGCTTCCATAGAAAATCTAACTTTACACGTTCTATCCGGCAACAATGTTACCATGGTTTCTGCTAAATCACGGATGCTGATGAGATTTTCTTCATTAGCTACGTTGTAGAAACCATCTTCTCCCTTATCCATAATGAGGAACATGGCATTTACAGCATCAGCCACATATGTATAGGTTCGCATAGCACCCCCATCCGAGTGGAGAACAATATCCCTATTTTTCAGCACACAATCCATGAATTCGGCAAAACCGCGTCCATCATCAAGAGATATCCCTGGGCCTAATGTATGACAAAGACGTACACCACAATAGGAAATACCATATTCCTGTTTATAGGTTGCCAGCATGGTTTCGCAAAGTCTTTTTGCTTCTGGATAACAAGCACGAGAATTCAGATGCTGCATAACCCCCATGTCGTTTTCCTTGATTTTTTCATCATGTTCCCATGCACCATAGACTTCAACCGTGGAAATATAGAAAACACGCTTTGTCTGATGTTCTCTGGCGCATTCCATAATATTATGTGTGCCATTGACATGTGCCCAAAGGGTATTGGTTGGCGTATCATAGTCTTTCGGTGCAGCAGGGCCGGCAGTATGGAAAATATAATCAATCTTGCCGTCATATTCGACAGGCGTGTTTACATCCTGATAAAGAAATTCCACATTAGGAAGGTCCAGCAAGTTATCGAACACTTCATGGGCTTTTTCTTCATTGCGTGCTAAGCCGATAATGCGCATATTCAAATTATATTGCAGATCAACGTCTGCCAAAGTCTCTACAATATAGCGCCCTAATCTCCCCGTAGCACCAGTGATCAATACTGTCCGGTTCAAATACATCCGCCAGTTCACAGCACTTTTCATAATGATTGCCAAATCTCGTTTTTCCATGCTTAGCCTCCCTATTAGATGCCAAATACATAGCGATTTTCTTCTAGTTCAAGCATAGCCTTCAATATATAATAATCTTCCGGCGTGGTAACCTTGATGTTATTGTTGTTTTCTTTTATGATGTGAATGTTATTACCAAGATAAGTAAATACCAACGCAGAATCCAATAAAGGCATCGGTGTGTCTTTCCCTTTGATATCCTCATAGGCCTGCATTAAAACCTGCAGCTGAAAGGACTGTGGTGCCGTTAAACTGTATGTATCATCACGTTTTTTGAAATCAGTAAAACTAGCTTCGTCATTGTCCGTAATGACTACGGATTCGATAACCGGCCGGACAGTCATAGCATTGCCGTATTTATGCGCAACCCTTACATTTTCACTTAGGATGTTTTCCTGAATCAATGGCCGCACTCCATCATGGATGACTACTACATCATCTGGTGCTGCTCCATGTGACTGTATGTACTTCAAACCGTTCAAAACACTATCCTGCCGGTCTTTCCCTCCGGATATGACCGCTTTAATTTTCTTCAGTCCATAGCGCTTTATCATCGATTCCATGTATTCTTTCCATGATGCATGGCAGGCTATAACGACTTCATCAACGTCTTCACAATACTCAAACTTCTGCAAAGTATAGATGATAATCGGCTTACCAAACACTTCCAGGAACTGCTTGGGCATACCTGTTCTTCTCATTCGTTGGCCCACACCGCCAGCAAGGATTAATCCATAGTTCATTATATTTCACAGTACTCCTTAATAATAAATACCTTTGAATTTTTTATATGGTTCATTCGTGCTAAAATAAATAAAGTCATGATGTGGTTTTCTTTTTTCCTTTGGTGGTAACTCCATATAATTTTCTCCATATTGAAGGATACAATACTGTTCAGGATTTCCTGGACATGGAACCTCCATATCTTCAAACTTAAGATATTTGGGACTCGTAAACCATTCAATTGGGTAAATAATAGAATTTATTAGTGTAGCATCTCTACCAAAATATGTAGCAACATATTTTTCCCCACCATTATATTTAAATTCATTTTCAATTTCTATGATTTTCTTTTCTCTGCGCTTTCCTTTATAAAACTTAAAAACGACATCGCCCAAAAACTTCGCTATACCTCCATGATTTTTAGGTCCACTATTTGACACTAAAACACGATAAATAAAAGAATCCAGTATGACTTTATGGGCTTTTAACTTATTATCTGGATAAGGATAATAAATATAAATATCTAAAAAAATGCCATGATTAATATCTTTCCCTCGTGTTTCTTCTAAAAAACACGAAGTCGTTGAATCACATAATCGATAATGTATAGAGGTAAATTCAGGATCCGTTTTATAACTTTGCACAAAATACTTATCCTGAAAATCACTCTGACATCGCACTAGTTTTTCCGCATCTTGCCACGACATATAAACATCAATATCATCATCCCATGGAATAAAGCCACCATGTCGAACAGCCCCAAGACATGTTCCGCTAGATAATGCATATCGTAAATTATTTTTACGGCACACTCTATCTAACTCATGCAACATTTCTAATTGTTTTTTTTGCATTTGCAATAATAGTTCCTTTTCATCATTCATATTTTCTTCAGTTCACTTCCCCATAATCAACTTATTTAATTGAGTAAACGAATCCACATTTACTATATCTTTCGACATAAATTCATGAGAATATACTCCATTTTTATTTTTAAACCAACAACTTTTCATTCCAAGTTTTGATGGAGCCTGAAAATCTTTAACAACATTATCCCCGACATAAATAACATCTGCAGGATTTAATCGCCAACGAGTAAGCATTATCCTAAAAGCAATATCGCAAGGCTTTCTAAACTGCACTCCTCCCAATTCATCTGTAATAATGATATCATCTACCATTTTTTCAAGGTCTAATGCTTCTATTTTATTACGCTGACCTTCCGGCCTGCCGTCTGTGATAATCCCTATACGGATTCCCTTTTGACGTATTGCTTCCAGCATTTCTTTTACGCCATCATACAAGTGGATTTGCGGCTTATGATTACGATACACTTTCAACGCAGTCATCTCTGTTGTCTCACAATTGAGTTCTTTTACTAGCTCATCTACCGCTGGTTTTCCAGCCTTAAAATACTGCCAAAGTTTATCCTCATAGCCGCCACCAAAATAATCGCTCACCGCTTTAAATCCTGATGCGACATATTCTTTTTCACTGTACAAAGTATCATCCAAATCAAAAATAACGCCTTTGATTTTGCTTTTTCCTTCTTTGATACATACAGACTGGTCAAATCGGCTGTAAATCGCACCATCGGCAACATCATATTGATAGCTGACGCCTTCGCCGTCCATAAGTTTCAGGATAGCTTCGGCGCTTCTGGCTCCTGCCTTCATTGAGAGAGGTGCACCACCACCAAAGCGGGGATTGATTTCTATAAACCAGTCAATACCATCTTTATCCCGAATCAGTTGAACCGTCATAGGGCCACACGGCTGAAAAATTTTACAAAGTTTTTTTGCTTCTTCTATCATGGTTTTATCCATGCAGATTTCCGTTTTCAGAACTTCGCCAGCCCTTACCTGCAGACGTTCACGCGGAACTATAGATATCGGCTCACCATTCCAGTCACAAAAAATATCTATCGTATATTCCCGGCCAGCTACAAATGGCTGTACGATATAATCTTCTACCTGTCCTGCGTAGACTTCCAATTCTTCTTCATTATCTACTTTATATGCGTTTATTGAACTGGATCCATCTTTCGGTTTTATAAATGCCGGATAACCATCTTTATATTCCTGCCAATCATTCACCGGCATAGGAGCCTGGAGGCCGCAATCCACAAAGAATTGTGACGTATTATTCTTATCACGGCAGATACGAATCTTATCCGACTCACTAATCATGACTTTTGTGCCAATCATATCGAAACGTTCTTTATTTTCACTGAGCACCAGCAAATCCGTATCAATAGTTGGTATCAGTAAATCAATTTTATCTGCTACACAAATATCGATAAGATTTTGTATATACGCCGGATCATTCATAGCAACTACTTTTCTTGTATAGTCACAATAAGTCAACGCTGGTGCTGTTCCGGCCATATCGGCTCCATATATTTTCAGTTCTTTATTTAATACCAAAGCTGCATTGCGAAAAGCTTGCACGAGTTCTATCCTACGCCCTACGCCAGTAAAAAGAATATTCATAATTTCTCCTGTCAGATAATTTCTCGAATTAGGGAAAACGCCTCCGCAGCCATGCAGTTCACAGTTGCCCCTCTATACATAGCTAAAGCCTTTATCGCTTCAATAGAACGGGCATTGGGGAACTGTGCCAGCTGTGTTGTAAACATATTCATGGCTATCAGCTTATTTTCCAGATATTCGCTAATATCATGGTAGGCGTTCGGTATGAATTCATTGGTGACATTCGGAACATCCCAGCCTGTTTCCGACAAGGTTTCATACGCATAAATTTTTTTGATAACATGTGCGTATTTAGGACGCAGAGCTACCATAGCAGCATCGACTGTCATTTTATGATCCAGTTGCATATCGCCTCGATGTGGTAGATATACAATATCTGGTTTTACCTCCTGCACCACTTTTACCAAGGCATCGTTTAGCTTATAACGTGGAACGTCCTCCAGCATCGCAGCAGGGAAGTCTAGAAATATTGTTTTCTCTACACCGAGGAATTTATCCGCCTTGACGCATTCATTTCGGACTTTGATTACACCATCCATAGCGAATAACGGTTCACATCCTTTGGTTACAATACAGACGTATACCTTATCCCCTTGGCTCACATATTTTGCTATTGTACCACCACATCCCAAGACTTCATCGTCTGGATGGGGCGCAATCACTAATACTTTCATATTTATCACACATTACACTTCAAACTATTATCCATTCAACATATTTACTTGCTGCTCAACATAAGACCAGTCAAATCCACAATTAAACACGTAATCGATTGCTGACATACAAGGTAAGAATCCCACTTTTGGCCATAACTGCTTATAGGAAATCGGCTTATATTTTAAATACGACAATTTCAATCCTCGATCAGCAAAATGACTTTCGACCTGATAAGCTCGCGCGCCATTTCCTGATAAATATTCATCGGCTCCTAATTGCAAGCAAATATCTATAACTCTTGTCTCACGAACTGTTTTTATATCTAATTCTGAACTTTTTACAACTTTTACATCTATACCAAATCCGGCACAAATATATTCATTTATGGCAATATTTAAATCAGCAATAGTACCAGAATGATCCATTATTATTTTTTGGAAATGCGGATAAACATCGTCAAAGTAAGCTGCTTTTGAGTAATTCATTCTTATAGTTTTTAAATGTTTCTTTTTCCATCCTAATTCATCTTTCGTTCGAACATTACATATTAAATCTCCCAAATGCTGTTCTACGGGTACTTTTAATCGAAACTCTCCCTGAGAAGTTTTAATTTTATTTACATTATGATCTGCTGTATTTGAATATTGTGCATCATCTAGATATACAAATATATCTGAATGAGCCATTTTGTAGTATAAGCCCAACCACGGTAAATAATCAGGCTGATGTATTGACACAATCACTTAATTTCACCATTTCTCTCTATATCTAAATCTGTTCTTTCATAATCGCCATAGTCACTTGAATATCTCTTGAACAATCCCTTAAAAACCGTCACCATGATTTTGGCATCAATTTCCCATGAAAGCCGCTCTACATAATCAGCCTCATATTCTAATTGTTCATCCCATGATGGACGTATATTATCATACATCACTTCTGGCGATATTAGTCCGCCCCTTACCTTAAACCTTAATTTTTCCCTTGCTGTATAATATGCATCATAATGCGTTGGTAAAGGTCTTGGCCCAATCACTGACATCTCACCTTTAATGATTGATATCAACTGCGGCAACTCGTCCAACGATGTCGAACGTAAAAAAGCTCCAAATTGTGTAATCCGCTCAGAATCTGGTAAATATTTTCCTTGTGAATCCTTTTCCTCTGTCATCGATCTAAACTTTTTTATATAAAAAGGTTTCATCCCCATTCCACTTCTTTTTTGTTCAAAAAAAACAGGTGATCCTATTTTATATTTCACAAGTATAATCAACAACAAATATAAAGGACTTATTAGGATTAACAATGTAAGCGCTGAAATTAAATCGAATGACCGTTTTACAATTTTATACACAAAAACATCATCTCCAGCATACAATTTCCCTATTCAAAACATTTATGAACAATCTCGATAATCTCATCCTGCTGTTCGGCAGTCATCTTGTTATCACTTGGCAGGCATAATCCCCGCTGGAAGATATCTGCACCTACGTCAATGCCTGTACCTGCGATATAGGCATTACTCTTACCACGACCATTGCCTTCTTTGGTAATAAAGG
>NZ_VUNL01000002.1 GCF_009697385.1 Wylensekiella montiformis | reverse complement strand
GGGCCAACACCCTGCCAAGAAAAATACTCGGCTATAAGACACCCGAGGAGTGCTTTAGGGAAGAAATGCTTGCAGCACTTACTGCATAAAGGTTCGCCGGGTGTTCAACTTATTATTGCAATTCGGGGATAAATTTTGCAAAGAACCACTCATGACAAATCAGAGGAAATGTAGTAAAATTATGTAATATGCTATGCAGTATGAGTGGATTTTGTAGGTGATGAATGTGTCCAACCCTATGTTTGATGTGATACAAGAGGATTTGAAACAGCTTGATGCAGGACTTCTGGATGCCGTATCGTCTCCGGTAGAGCTGATTGCGGAAGTCGGTACGCATTTGGTGAAGGCCGGCGGAAAAAGGATCCGCCCTGCACTTTGTCTGCTGGCGGCCCGCGGCGGCCCGCGGTTTGACCTGCAGAGGGCGCTTCCGCTGGCCGAGGCATTGGAATTGATCCATACCGCATCGCTGGTTCATGACGATGTCATCGATCAGGCGGATACGCGGCGTGGTTCCGCTACGGCCAATGCCAGATGGGACAATCAGATCGCGATTTTAAGCGGCGATTATATTTTTGCGCGCGCGTTTGCGCTCATTGCTGACGGTGATTACGGCGCCCATGTGTCGAAGCGGCTGGCGGAGCTGGTCGGTAATCTGAGCGTGGGCGAAATCATTCAGGATCATACGGTGTATCAGGCCGTCCGGGACTTGAATAATTATTATGACCGCATCCGCAAAAAGACGGCAGATTTTCTTGAGATCTGCTGCGAACTTGGCGCGGATATCGGCGGGATGGATCGGGCGGATCAGCAAAAGATGGCAGAGTACGGTCATTGCATCGGCATGGCGTTTCAGATTACGGATGATCTGCTGGATATCTGGCAGTCCTCGGAGCAGATCGGCAAGCCGGCCGGCAACGATATTCGTCAGGGCATTGTGACGCTGCCGGTCATTCATGCACTGACGGTCAGTCCGGACGCGGAAGAACTGGAACGCATTGTAACGAATCCGGAGATGACCGATTCGATGGTTCAGCGGGCGCTGGATATCGTCCGAGCGACAGACGGTCCGGATATCGCCCGGGCAAAAGCGGACGAGTATCTGGACCGCGCCCGTCAGGTCCTTCCCGGATGCCTTTCGCCGGAGATTGACGAGGCGTTCCGGATGTTGGCGGATTTTATCGGTGAACGGGATTTCTGATGAATGGACATATCAAAGCATATGATTTTTTTTATGATAAAATCAAAGGGATTTATAGCCGGAGCGGAAAGCTGGAGGGAGATTTTATGTTTGGAATTGGTGTACCGGAGCTCATTCTGATTCTGGTCGTCGGACTGGTGGTATTCGGACCGGGCAAGCTGCCGGAGGTCGCCCGATCGCTGGGGAAGGGCATTCGGGAATTCCGGAAGGCGACGAATGCGCTGTCACAGGCGATCAACGCGCCGGAGCAGAGACCCGTGCGTCCGCAGCAGCAGGCGCCGGCTGCGAAGCCTGCCGCTGCTCCGGTGCAGGAACATGCAGCAGCCAGCCAGCCGCCAAAGGGAGAAGCGGCAGCTGCGCCGGCAGCGCCGTCTGCCGCTCCGGCTGCGGCGTATCAGGCGCCGACGCAGGATTCCGTGCGACAGCAGATCGCCGCGGAGCAGGCGCATGGCGTGCCCGGCGCAGAGGAGAAAAAAAGCTGAGAGGAAGCCGTCCCGTTCGGGGATGGCTTTCTTTATGCCGTCCATAAGGATTTCGTATACCGGAAGCGGCAAGTTTCGTTGAGATTTTAACCGGTTTTCGGTATAATGGATAAGAATAAGGATATTGATAAATATGGGGGAGGAATCCAATTATGATTAGTGTTCAGAGTCTGGGCATTGTCCTGCTGATTGCCTTGGTGGTATTTGGTCCGAGCAAGCTTCCGGAGATCGGAAAAGCGCTTGGCAAAGGAATCCGCGAATTTAAGACGAATGCTACGGAGGACGATACGGAACAGTCCAAGCAGATGACGAACGTTACAGAGCAGCCGAAGGAACTGCCGCCGAAGAACGACGCAACAAAGCAGTGAGCCGGGTGGGGATTCATGGCAGAAGAGAAACAATACGAAGAAATTGAAGCGCCGAAGCAGCGGGGCATCATTGAGCCGGGTTCCGTGGAAGAGGTTCACGATGATGGAACCATGTCGCTGATTGCTCATCTGACTGAACTGCGCAGCCGCCTGATCAAGTGCCTTGTGGCTGTAGCGCTGGGCAGCTGCGCAGCGTACTTTTATATCGACAAGATCATGCATTATCTCACCCTGCCGGCAGGAAAGCTCTATTATATGCAGCCGTCGGAGGCTTTCTTTACTTATTTGAAGGTTGCCTGCACGACGGGGTTTCTGATCGCCCTTCCCGTGGTGTTTTGGCATGTCTGGCGCTTTTTCCTGCCTGCACTTACGCATAAGGAACGAGCCGTACTGGGAATCGTTGTGCCGGCTTCGGTCATTCTGTTTTTCTCCGGGCTGGCCTTTTCCTTCTTTCTGGTCTTGCCGGCCGGCATCCGCTTTTTTTTGGGATTTGGCAACAGTGAACTGGAAGCGCTGTTTTCCGTCAATAAATATTTTGATTTTGTTATCATGTTCGTGATCCCGTTCGGCTTTATTTTTGAGCTGCCGCTGGTCATCACGATTCTGGGAAAGATGGGGTTCATTACCTCGGCGTTCCTAAAAAAATATCAGCGAATCATCATTTTCCTTTCTTTTGTAGCCGGGGCGATTATCACACCGACTCCGGATGTATTCACTCAGTCGATGATTGCGCTGCCGATCATTGTCCTGTATGAGGTAGGATACCTGATTGTACGGTATATTCTTCGCAGGTAAAGGGGGTTCTTTTTTGGCATTTAAGGATTTACGCGAATTTATTACGGCATTGGAAAGCCGGGGGCTGCTGAAACGGATCCAGACCGAAGTGGATCCGGATTTGGAGATTACGGAGATCACAGACCGCGTATCGAAGCAGGAAGGCAGCAAGAATGTCGCGCTGCTTTTTGAACGGGTCAAGGGCTCCGACATGCCGGTTCTGATCAATGCCTTTGGCAGCTACGAACGCATGGCGCTGGCTCTTGGCGTGGAGAAACTCGATGATATCGGCGACGAGCTTCGTGAGATGATGAAGCTTCCGTATCTTTCTCTGCAGAACAAGATGAATGTCGTTTCGCTGATCCCCATGATTAAGCGGGCAGTTAATTTTCCGAAATATGTTAAACATGCGCCTTGTCAGGAAGTCGTAGAGACGGAACATCCGAATCTCGACGAGATTCCGATTCTGAAGTGCTGGCCGCAGGACGGAGGCCCATTCATCACCCTGCCGTTGGTATTCACTAAAAATCCAAAAACGGGCAAGCGCAATGTAGGTATGTACCGCCTTCAGAAATATGACCGCTGTACGACCGGCATGCACTGGCATATCCACAAAAACGGCGCAGAGAACTTACGCGACACCAAGGCGCAGGGCGGCGAGCGGCTGGAGGCTGCGGTGGCCATCGGTACGGATCCGGTGCTCACTTACGCGGCGACAGCTCCGCTTCCCCGCGACATCGATGAAATGGTCTTTGCTGGTTTTTTGCGCCATAAATCAGTGGAAATGGTCAAATGCAAGACCGTGGATATTGAGGTTCCGGCTTCGGCAGAGATCGTTCTTGAGGGGTATGTCCTGACGGACGAAGTGCGCCGTGAAGGGCCGTTTGGCGATCATACGGGCTATTATTCTCTGGCGGATGACTATCCCGTATTTCATATCACGGCGATAACGCACCGCAGAGATGCCATTTATGCGGCGACGGTGGTCGGCAAGCCGCCCATGGAGGACTGCTATCTGGCCAAGGCGACAGAGCGCATTTTTTTACCGCTTTTACAGCAGATGCAGCCGGAAATCGTGGATATCAATATGCCGCTGGAAGGCGTGTTCCATGACTGCTGCATCGTCTCCATCAAAAAGTCGTATCCGATGCAGGCCCGCAAGGTCATGCATGCGCTTTGGGGGATGGGTCAGATGATGAATGTCAAAATGATCATCGTCGTGGATGCCCACGTCAACGTACAGGATATGAAAGAAGTCTGGTGGCGCGTTTACAACAACATCGATGCCAAGCACGATTTCGAAATCGTCGAAGGGCCTCTGGATGTGCTGGATCATTCCTCACCGATGGCGAAATGGGGCTCCAAGCTCGGCATTGATGCGACAAAGACATGGCCGGAGGAAGGACATACCCGGGAATGGCCGGATGAGATCGAGATGTCGGAGGCCATTCGCCGGAAAGTGGATGCAAAATGGAAGGAGCTCGGTCTGGATTGATTCATCTTAAAGCGCATGTCAATAATGTCGCGCTGCATCATACGATTTTTGACCTGCCCTTTGCCTTTATGGCGGCTGTTCTGGCTGCTGGAGGCCATCCGTCCTGGCATGATCTTTTCTGGATTGCTCTGGCCATTACGACGGCCCGGGCGGCGGCGCTGGCGCTGGACAATCTCGCGGATCTCCGGTTTGACCGGCAGCAGCCGCGCATGAGTTATCGCGCCATGGTGCGCGGCGACATTTCACCGCGTGAGGCCAAAGCGTTCATCGCGGTCTGTCTGATTCTCATGGTTTTGTCGGTGATGCAGTTGCAGCCGGTCTGTCTGTATCTGCTGCCGGTCGCGGCGGCGCCTTTTCTCATCTATCCGTATACGAAGCGTTTTACCGGCTGGTGCCATCTGTTTCTGGGGCTTGCGATTGCCATGGCTCCGGCGGGCGGCTGGGTGGCGGTTTCTGGCCGGGTCACTGCCCCGCTGGTGATGCTCTGCATAGCCGTAGCGCTTTGGATCGGCGCTTTTGATGCCATGTACGGCGCTCAGGATGAAGCATTTGACCGGAGTCAGGGCCTTCATTCGCTGGCTGTGAGTTATGGCGCGGCAGGCGCCTTCCGCATAGCCTCCGCGCTGCATCTCATCTGTGTGGTCTGTTTCCTGATGGTCGGCATTATGCTGCGGCTTCATTGGCCTTATTATGTCGGTGTGCTCATTGCTGCCGGAACGTTGATTTATCAGCACCGGATCGTGAGTCCGACGGATTTCAGTCAGGTAACGCAGCGTTATTTCATGCGCAACGGCATCGTATCGGTAGCGATTTTTGCCTGTACTTGGATTAGTTTCTTGTTTTGATGATTTAGGGGGGACGATATGTCAGCACGGATTTTGGAGGGCAGTGTATTTGCCCGGCAGTTCAGGGACGATGCAGGCCGCCGGGCCGGCGTCCTGCGGGAAACGTATGGTATAACGCCTGGGCTGGCCGTGATCATTGTCGGCAGCAATCCGGCTTCAGAGGTTTATGTCCGCAATAAGCACAAGGCCTGCGAGGAACTGGGCATTTACTCGGAAGTCATTGCGATGCCGGAGGAGACGACGAAGGAGCAGCTTCTGGCCCGGATTGATGAACTGAATCTCAACCCGCGCATCCACGGGATACTCGTGCAGCTTCCGCTGCCGGATCAGATCGCCGCGCATGAGGCGGAAATTCTTAACCGCATCGATCCGGCCAAGGATGTGGACGGATTCCATCCCGTCAATGTGGGCCGTTTGGTGACCGGTGAGCCGGGGCTTGTTCCGTGTACGCCTGCCGGCTGCATCCGGATGCTGGAGCTGGCAGGCGTTCCGCTGGACGGACAGCGGGCCGTTGTGATCGGCCGCAGCAATATCGTCGGCAAGCCGATGCTGCATCTCCTTTTGGCCAAGAACGCAACGGTTACGATTTGTCATTCCCATACCAGGAATCTTGCGTCGATTGCGCGCGAAGCCGATATTCTGGTCGCGGCGGTTGGACGGCCGCGATTTGTTACCGCGGATATGGTGAAGCCGGGGGCGGCTGTCGTCGATGTCGGGATCAACCGGATTGCTCCGAAAAAGCTGGTCGGCGATGTGGACTTTGAGTCCGTCCGGGAGGTAGCCGGAGCGATTACGCCGGTTCCCGGAGGGGTAGGGCTGCTGACCGTTGCCATGCTGATGCAGAATGTCGTTCAGGCGGCGGAAATGCAAAGAAAAAAAGCATAACGTGTTGGTATCTGCGCAACTGGACGGGATATTCTGCGGAATGTTTCGGCGCAGATGGCAATAAAAATCATATACCTGATCTATTCCATTCGTTTAACAAAGAGGAGAAGAAAGCCCAATGAAAACTGATGTGGAGATTGCGCAGGAAGCAGAAATGCAGGACATCCGGGACATTGCCGGGAAGCTGGAGATCTCGGAGGACGAACTGGAACTTTATGGCCGGTACAAGGCGAAGATTTCGCTGGAGGCCTGGGAACGGGTAAAGGACAGGCCGAACGGCAGACTGGTTCTCGTGACGGCGATCAATCCGACGCCGGCCGGTGAGGGCAAGACGACGACGAGTGTCGGGCTTGCCGATGCGTTTCACCGGCAGGGGAAAAAGGTCGCTGTGGCTTTGCGTGAGCCGTCGCTTGGTCCATGCTTTGGCCTGAAGGGCGGCGCTGCAGGCGGAGGCTATGCGCAGGTCGTGCCGATGGAAGATATCAACCTTCACTTTACCGGAGATTTTCATGCGATTACGACGGCGCATAACCTGCTGGCCGCAGTTCTTGACAATCATATTCAGCAAGGCAACGCGCTGGACATCGATGTGCGGCGCGTTGTATGGAAACGCGTTCTGGATCTCAATGACCGTGCATTGCGCCACGTTGTGATCGGTCTGGGCGGGAAGGCTCATGGCGTACCGCGTGAAACGGGGTTTGACATCACCGTGGCTTCGGAAATGATGGCCATTCTCTGTCTGGCATCCGATCTGGAGGATATGAAAAAGCGCCTGGGCGAGATTGTCGTGGCTTATACGCGCGGAGGACGTGCCGTTCGGGCCAAAGAGCTTCATGTGACTGGTGCGCTGACCCTGCTTTTCAAGGATGCGATCAAGCCGAATCTCGTGCAGACTCTGGAAGGGACACCGGCTTTCATTCACGGCGGTCCGTTTGCCAATATTGCGCATGGCTGCAACAGCATCATGGCTACGAAGTTTGCGCTGAAGTTTGCGGACTACGTGGTTACAGAGGCCGGATTCGGCGCGGATCTCGGTGCGGAGAAGTTCCTCAACATCAAGTGCCGCTTTGCCGGCATTCATCCGGACGCCGTGGTCATTGTCGCTACCGTTCGTGCGCTCAAGATGCATGGGGGGCTGGACAAGACGGAGCTCGATCGGGTGGATATGTCCGCACTGGAAAAAGGGCTGGCCAACCTTACGAAGCATATTGAAAACATCCAGAAGTTCGGCCTGCCGGCTGTGGTAGCGGTCAATGCCTTCCCGACCGATACGAAAGAAGAGCTGGACTTCGTGGAACGGGAATGCCGGGCCATGGGCGCAGAGGTCGCTTTGTCCGAGGTATGGGCTAAAGGCGGCGAGGGCGGCCTGAAGCTGGCGGAAAAGGTGGAAGCAGCATTCGACAAGCCGAACTCGTTTCATTTTCTGTATGAAACGGATCAGACGATTCCTGAGAAGATTGAAGCAGTGGCCCGCGAGATTTACGGAGCAGACGGTGTGGACTTTACAGGGGCCGCGCAAAAGCAGCTGCAGGAAATTGAGGCGCTTGGGCTGGATAAGATGCCGGTATGTATGGCCAAGACGCAGTACTCCCTGTCGGATGATCCGGCGAAACTCGGGCGCCCATCGGGGTTCCGCATCACGGTGCGCGAGCTGCGCGTTTCGGCCGGCGCCGGATTTATTGTTGCGCTGACGGGAAATATCTTAACGATGCCCGGCCTGCCCCGGCATCCGGCGGCGGAAAATATGGATATCGATAAGGATGGCCGGATCACCGGATTGTTCTAAAAAAATTCTGTTTTGGCGGTTGGTAAAATGCGTGGAAGGATTCATTCCACGCATTTATTTTATCATTTATAAAACCTATCCTTTCGCGGCGGGCGACTCTTGCAAAAATTCTGCAGACCCCTTAAAATATGAATGGTGTGGTTGATAAACAGCGAAGTATTGAAAAGTATGGAGGCAGCCTATGAAACGTGTATCGGTTGAGCTTGTTCCCCGCGATGAAGAATCGCTCCGCGGGGAACTGAAGCTTTTGCAGCGTCATCAGGATAGGATTGACGTCATCAATATCCCCGATCTGCTGCGGTTTGAGATACGCAGCTGGCAGGGAGCGGCGATGGCAGAAGACTATTTCCCGCAGGTCATGCCGCATATTCGTGCCATGGATATTGATCTTTCGCAGGAACTGCCGATGAAAGAATATCTGCGCATGCATGATATTCGTGAAGTGCTGGTCATCGAAGGGGATCCGCCGCAGCGAATGAATCATGCGGTTTATCCGACGGAAAGCACGGATGTTATTCGTAAGTTCCGGGAGGAGATGCCGGAGGTAACGGTTTATGCCGGTATCGATCAGTATCGCAGCTCCATGCGGGACGAGCTTTACCGGATCCACCGCAAGGTACAGGCCGGGGCAGCCGGTTTCTTTACCCAGCCGTTTTACGATATGCGTTTCCTGGAAATTTACGCGGACATGATGGCGGGCATGGATGTGTACTGGGGCGTTTCTCCGGTCATGAATACGGCTTCGCAGAGCTATTGGGAGCGCAAGAACAATGTGGTGTTCCCGTCGTCGTTCCGCCCGGATCTTTCCTGGAGCATAGCGTTTTCGCATCAGGTGATGGAATGGGCAGAACAAAGGGACGCCAGCGTGTATCTGATGCCGATCCGGACCAATCTGGAAGCTTATCTGGAAGGGGTTTTTGGCGGGTCAGGCCAAAGCCATGAGGAAGCCGCAGGCCGCTGACCGGTCTGCATTTCTGTGTAGTAAAAGGGAGAGTGAATCCATGTTTAAGATCCTGAAGAAAGAGGAACTTTCGCCGAATGTCTTTTCAATGGACATTGACGCGCCGCGCGTGGCCAGAAAAGCGCAGGCAGGACAGTTCATCGTCCTGCGTGTGGATGAAAAGGGAGAGCGTATTCCGCTGACGATCGCCAATTTTGATCGTCAGACGGGAAGAATCAATATCGTATTTCAGGTGATCGGCGCATCGACTATGGAACTGGCTGCGCTGAATGAAGGGGATGCCATTCTGGATTTTGTCGGTCCGCTCGGCCGTCCTTCGGAGATTCAGAAATTTGACGGGACTGTTGTCGTTGTCGGCGGCGGCATCGGCGTCGCGCCGACGTTCCCTATTGCCCGCGCAATGAAAGAAGCGGGCAACAAGGTCATCGCGATCATGGGAGCCAAGACAAAGGACATCCTCATCATGGAAAAGGAAATGAAGGAAGTCACGGATGAGATCCTCGTGACTACCGATGATGGTTCGCGGGGGATTAAAGGCTTTGTTACTTATGCCGTGCAGGAGCTGGTGGACCGCGGCGAGAAAATCGCTCAGATCACGGCGATCGGTCCGGTTATCATGATGAAGAGCGTAGCGGATGCCACGCGGGAATACGGGATTCATACGGTGGTCAGCTTGAATCCCATCATGGTGGACGGCACTGGAATGTGCGGCGGCTGCCGTGTGACCGTCGGCGATGAGACAAAGTTTGCCTGCGTCGACGGACCGGAGTTTGACGGCCATTTGGTAGACTTCCGGGGGCTTATGAGTCGTCAGCGCATGTACCGCGATATGGAAGCCGAAGAAAAAGATCACGTTTGCCGCATCGGACTGGGAGGTAAGAAATAATGGCTCTTTCTTTGAAAAAACATGAGATGCCGGTACAGGATCCGAAGACCCGTGCCAAAAACTTTGAGGAAGTGGCACTTGGCTATGATGAGGAAACGGCGGTCGCAGAGGCAGAACGGTGCCTGCATTGCAAGGTTCCGCAGTGCCGCAAGGGCTGTCCGGTATCCGTGGATATTCCGGAATTTATTGAGAAAATCAAAGCACGCGATTTCGACGGAGCAATCGAGAAGATCAAGGAGTCCAATGCGCTTCCCGCAGTCTGCGGCCGGGTTTGCCCACAGGAAAACCAGTGTGAGAAATACTGTATTCTTGCGAAAAAAGGTGAGGCGGTAGGTATTGGCCGTCTGGAGCGTTTTGCTGCAGATACGTATATGGCGAAGCAGAAAGAGGTCCAGCCTGTTGAGTTTGCTGCGGATGCCTGCAAGGTGGCCGTCATCGGCTCCGGGCCGTCGGGCCTTTCCTGTGCCGGCGATCTGGCCAGAAAAGGCTATCGGGTTACGGTTTTTGAAGCGCTGCATAAGGCAGGCGGCGTTCTTTCCTATGGCATTCCTGAGTTTCGTCTGCCCAAGGAAAAGGTAGTTCGCCGGGAAATCGAAAACATCGAGAAGCTCGGCGTCCGCTTTGAACTGAATTCGGTGGCCGGCCGTTTGTTTACCGTAGACGAGCTCATGGAAGAAGAAGGCTTTGATGCTGTATTTATCGGCACAGGCGCCGGTCTGCCGCGTTTTCAGGGGATCCCGGGCGAGAGCCTGAACGGCGTTTATTCCGCCAATGAGTTTTTGACGCGCTGCAATCTTATGAAGGCGTATCGTTTTCCGGATTATGCCACGCCGATCAAAACGGGAAGGAACGTTGCCGTTATCGGCGGCGGCAATGTGGCCATGGATGCGGCTCGTACGGCTCTGCGCCTGGGGGCAGAGCATGTCTATATCGTGTATCGCCGCAGTGAGGCGGAGCTTCCTGCCCGTCAGGAGGAAGTGGGGCATGCCAAAGAGGAGGGCATTGATTTCCGTCTGCTCACCAATCCGGTGGAAATTCTTGGCGACGAGAACGGCTGGGTCAAAGGCATGAAGTGCATCCGCATGGAATTGGGTGAACCGGATGATTCCGGACGCCGCCGTCCGATTCCTGTAGCCGGATCGGAATTTGATCTGGAAGTGGATACGGTTATCGTTTCGATCGGTACCGGGCCGAATCCGATCATCGCGCATACGACGCCCGGCCTTGCCACGACGAAGCGGGGCAACATCGAGGCGGATGAGGAGACCTGTGCGACCTCCAAGCCCGGAGTGTTTGCCGGCGGGGATATTGTGACGGGCGCTGCTACCGTTATTTTGGCGATGGGCGCCGGACGAAAAGCGGCTGCGGCCATCGACGAATATCTGAAAAAGAAAAAAAAGAATGGATAAAAAGTAGAGAAGCGGAGAATCCGTCCCGGCCGTACAGGCCGGGGCGGATTTATCCGTTCGTGCGGATAGAATCCGATTTATCCGATGCTAAGGGTCGCTAAAGCTCTTGCCTCTTCAGGCGGGAGACAAGCGCCTCTAAAGCCTTGGATAAGTTTGACTGGATTCAGAGGGAGTAAATTTTTATTTATGATGAATTTTATGGCCATTGACTTTGAGACAGCGACGTCGGCGCGTGATTCGGCCTGCAGTGTGGCGGTAGTTGAGGTGCGCGGCGGCAGGCTTTATGATTCATACTATACATTGATTCAGCCGCCGGGCAACCGGTACAACTGGTTCAATGTTCAGATCCATGGCATCACGCGCGAGGATACGGCCGATGCGCCCGTGTTTTCTTCTGTCTGGCCGGAGCTGTGTGCGCGCCTTGAGGGGCGTGTGGTGGTAGCGCACAACGCGCGCTTTGATATGAGCGTACTCGCTTCCTGCCTGGCGGGTGCGGGGCTGCCGTTCCCCCGGTTTTCCTATTGCGATACTGTGGCGATTTCGCGAAAAGCCTGGCCGAATCTGACGGATCACAAGCTGAATACCGTCGGCGATTTTCTGCATATTGACTTTCATCATCACAATGCGCTGGATGATGCGCGCACCTGCGCCGCGATCCCGCTTTGCGCGGGGCGCGAACTGGCTGCCGACAGCTTGGAAGGGCTGGCGCGGCTCCTTGGCGTGCAGGTTCATCCATTTAGCGACAGGAAGAGGTGGAAAAGATGATTCTGGTAAGTGCCTGTCTGCTTGGGCACAAAGTAAAATACAACGGTGACACCAATACCCATGATTTGCTGCTGAAATACAACGATAGAGGACGCTTTCTGGCGGTTTGTCCGGAATGCTTTGCCCGGATGCCGGTGCCGCGCCCGCCAATGGAAATTCAGGGAGGGAACGGCCGGAAGGTTTTGTCCGGCCGGGCGTCAGTCACGGACCTGAATGGGATGGATACGACGCAGTATCTTCTGACCGGGGCGGATAAAATTTTGAAGATCGCCATGGCTTACCATGCCAGAGTGGCGATCCTGAAGGAAGGAAGCCCGTCCTGCGGCGTGCGCCAGATCCATAGCGGCCATTTTGACGGGAAAAAGATCAAGGGACAGGGCGTAGCGGCGGCACTGCTGATAAAACATGGCCTGACTGTTTACTCGGAGCAGGATATGACAATCGGGAGGCTCGAAGAACTTATCGCTGAGGACATCCGCCGCGACCGCAGCCATTAAGAAGATTCCTGCGCGAAAAAAAGCTTGCATTATCATGGGAAATCCCGTATAATAGCTTTTGTCGATGCAAACGCATCCGATGCTATTCCTCGATAGCTCAGCCGGTAGAGCACCTGACTGTTAATCAGGCTGTCGCAGGTTCGAATCCTGCTCGAGGAGCCAATGGCGCGTTGGTCAAGTGGTTAAGACACCGCCCTTTCACGGCGGCTTCATGGGTTCGAATCCCATACGCGTCACCATTTTCGGGCGATTAGCTCAGCTGGGAGAGCGCTTGCCTTACAAGCAAGATGTCAGCAGTTCGATCCTGTTATCGCCCACCATTGTATATAGAGGCTGCCGAAAGGCAGCCTTTTTCGCTATAGAGAAAGGCGGGAGGCACATGAATACGGAGGAACGAAGAGAAAAGTTGCTGGCGCGCCTGCAGCAAAGTGATCAGCCAGTAACGGGGACGAAATTATCCCGGGAATTTTCGGTCAGCCGGCAGATCATTGTCGGAGACATCAGTATTTTGAGGGCGCAGGGCGCGCAGATTTTCGCTACGCCGCGGGGTTATGTTCTTCCGAGCGGGCATAAGGAAAGTATGCTCGGCACGCTGGTATGCCGTCATGATGCCGCGGCGATGGAAGCCGAGCTTATGGCTATCATCGATAATGGCGGAGCTGTGCTGGATGTGATTGTCGAGCATCCTGTTTACGGACCGATCCGCGGAGATCTCCTGCTCGAAAGCCGACGGGATATCCGGAACTTCCTGTCCAAAATGAAGAAGTGTCAGGCCAATCCTCTTTTGATTATCACAGGAGGTACGCACCTGCATACGGTTCGCGTGCCTGACGAAGAGACGCTGCAGATTATCCGCCGGGAACTCGATGAACTTGGCATTCTGGCTGAGGAGTAAACGCGGTGATGCGATATTGCGTGACAATTCGCTTCGTAGTATAATAACTTCGTGTAGTCTGGAGAAAAGAAGGCTGTAAATTGAGACTTTTGCTGAAGAAAATGCATACCTGGATGGATGCGTATATGAAACGCTTTGATACCGATGATGAGGCGGTCATGCAGGGGATCCGCATCAAGAAAACGCATACGGGCTATGTCACGGCGATCGCCCGTGAACTGGCCGGTCATTTGCGGCTGAGCGAACATGATATCGAACTGGCGGAGATGATGGGGCTGTTCCATGATGTCGGGCGGTTTCGCCAGTACATGGTGTATCAGACGTTCAATGATGCGCAGTCGGAAGATCACGCGGAGCTGGGACTTCGGGTATTGGATGAAGAAATGCCTTATATGGGGGAATTGGCTTCGGAGGATGCTGATCTGCTGCGCTTTGCCATTCGGAATCACAACAAAAAGGAAATCGAACCCGCGACGGATGGGCGTGCCCTGATGTTTGCGCGTCTGCTGCGCGATGCGGATAAGCTGGACATTTATCGGGTGCTGTCGCCGTATCTGTCTCCTGAGGGAGCGGACAAAGCGCCGAATTTCATCCGTTCGGATGCCAGCCAGCTGGTGAGCCCCGATTTCATCCGGGATTTTGCCGCCGGAAAGCAGGCGGATTATCGGAAGATGCGTACGCACGGGGACCGTAAACTAGTGCGCCTTATGTGGGTTTACGATATTCATTACAGCTGGACCCTACGGAAGATCGTGGAGCGCGGCTATGTTGACCGCATCATCCGTTACCTGCCGGAGCAGGAGGGGCTGGATGAAGGGATTCGGCGGCTGCGGGAATATATTGGAAGAAAATGCGCGGAAGAAGACCGTGCCGGTGAATAAAGGAGAGAATCAGATGGCAGAGAACAAAACGATCGCTGCGAATTTCATTCAGAATGCGATTGAGGAAGATCAGAAGAACGGCAAATATACGGAAGGAATTCATACGAGGTTTCCGCCGGAACCGAATGGGTATCTTCATATCGGTCATGCAAAATCCATCTGCCTGAACTTCGGACTGGCGGAGTACAATCATGGTCTTTGCAATCTGCGCTTTGATGATACGAATCCGACGAAGGAAGATACGGAATACGTCGATTCCATTCAGGAGGATATCCGCTGGCTGGGGTTCAGCTGGGGGAACCGCCGCTTTTATGCTTCGGATTACTTTGACCAGCTTTATGCGTATGCGGTGAAGCTGATTCGCAAGGGGCTGGCCTATGTCGATGATCTTACGGCCGATGAGATCCGGGCTTACCGCGGGACGCTCACGGAGCCGGGAAAGGAAAGCCCCTGCCGCAACCGCAGCGTAGAGGAGAATCTCGATTTATTCGAGCGGATGAAAAACGGGGAATTTGCGGACGGCGAAAAGGTTCTGCGGGCGAAGATCGATATGGCCTCGCCGAATATGGTCATGCGCGATACGGTCATTTATCGCATTGCGCATGTGAAGCATCACCGCACAGGCGATACATGGTGCATCTATCCGATGTATGATTTTGCGCACCCGCTGTCCGACGCCATTGAGGGCATCACCCATTCCATCTGTACGTTGGAGTTTGAGGAGCACCGGCCGTTCTATGACTGGCTGCTCGATGCGCTGGATTTCGATCCGGCCACGCGGCCGCGCCAGATCGAATTTGCCCGGCTGAATCTCACCAATACCGTCACGAGCAAGCGCAAGCTGCGCCAGCTCGTGGAAGAAGGGTATGTCCGCGGCTGGGATGATCCGCGCATGCCGACGATTTCCGGCCTGCGCCGCCGCGGCTATACGCCGGCATCTCTGCGCAATTTCTGCGAGGAAATCGGCGTGGCGAAGAGCAACAGTCTGGTGGACGTCAGCATGCTGGAGCACTGTGTCCGCGACGATCTCAATGAGCATGCGGACCGCGTCATGGCCGTGCTCCATCCGCTCAAAGTCGTCATTACGAATTATCCGGAGGATCGGGAAGAATACTTGCTTGCGGATAACAATCCGATGCATGGCGGCCGCCGTTTCGTGCCGTTTTCCCGTGAACTGTGGATCGAGCAGGAGGATTTCATGGAGGATCCGCCGAAGAAATTCTTCCGGCTTAAACCGGGCGGAGAAGTCCGGCTCAAGCATGCGTATATCATCAAATGCGACGAAGTGATCAAGGATGCACAGGGAAATGTGACGGAGCTTCACTGCACGGCGGATCTCGATTCCAAGACAGGCGGGGCCACTGCCGGCCGGAAGATCAAAGGTACGATTCACTGGGTCGCCGCCCGGACGGCGCTTCAGGCAGAGGTGCGTCTCTATGATTATTTGCTGGAAACGGACGAAGAAGGGAATGTACCGGCTGATTTCATCGGCGCGCTCAATAAGGATTCTCTTACGGTCATTGACGATGCGCGCATCGAGCCAAGCGTCAGACTGACGGCTGCCGGGACGCATTACCAGTTCCTGCGGACGGGATACTTTGTGGTCGATCCGGATACAACGCCGGACCGGCTCGTGTTCAATCGCGTTGTCGGCCTGCGGGACAGCTGGGCGAAAGAAAAAAAGAAGGGATAAATATGAGCAGGATACCAAAAGGTCTGACCGATAAAGATATGTTCCGGGATTATGTGGAAGAAGCCTCTCTGGAAGACCGGTTCATTCATGCAGAAAAGGAATCCGAACGCCAGCGGCGTGAGCAGGCTGTTCCCGAACCTCCTGCCGATCTGGCCCGAGCAGGCTTTACGCCGGAATTGACCGAAGCGCTGGGCAAGGTCCTTCTTCAGCTGAAAATGGAGTTGTTCCGTGAAGGTATACGGCAGTATTCGTTTAAGATACATCGGGACGGCGAACAGATTATTCTGACGCCGAAATACAAGAAAAACCAATGAGCCTGAATATGCCGACGTGGGTGGAAACAAAGAAAGAAGTGGACAGATCTTGTTAAATAGCACAACCATTGCCATCGTCATCTTTGTAGCGGCTTATGCGCTGATCATTTCCGAGAAGGTACACCGTACGATTGTGGGAATATTCGGGGCGATGCTGATGATTTTGTTTGGCGTCATCAGCCAGTCGACAGCGATTTCTCATATTGATTTCAATACACTGGGACTGCTGATGGGGATGATGATTATCGTCAATATCACCAGCGAGACCGGATTGTTCAATTTTCTGGCGATATGGGCGGCCAAAAAGGTGAAGGCGCGCCCGATTGCGCTGCTCGTTGCGCTCTCTGCGCTGACGATGTTCTGCTCGGCCCTGCTGGATAATGTGACGACCGTCCTGCTGACAGTGCCGATCACCTTCAGCATCACCGCCCAGCTCAAGGTAGATGTCAAGCCGTATTTGATTTCACAGATTCTCGCTTCAAACATCGGCGGCACCGCGACACTGATCGGCGACCCGCCCAATATCATGATCGGCAGTGCCGTTGGTTTGAATTTCATGGATTTCGTATGGAATCTCACAGGGATAGCTTTGCTGATTTTTGTTGCGGTGGAGGGACTGCTGATTCTGATTTACGGACGGGAGCTCAAAACCCAGCCGGAGCTGCAGGCCAAGGTCATGCGGCTCAATGCAGCGAGTCAGATTGCAGACAAAGTTCTGCTGAAAAAATGCCTGCTGGTCATTTTCCTGACGATTTCGCTGTTTGTTCTTCATGGTTATTTGGGACTGGAAACGGCAACGGCGGCCTTGTCTGGCGCCGGGCTGCTACTGCTCATCACTTATACGCGCAATGAATCCATGATTGCCAAGGTGCTTTCCAAGATCGAATGGCCGGCGATTTTCTTCTTTGCCGGATTGTTCGTTCTGGTCGGCGCATTGGTGGAAACCGGTGTAATTAAGATGCTGGCCGCGGAAGCCATTCGTCTGACCAATGGAAGTGTCAATGCGACGGCCATGCTGATCCTGTGGATGAGTGCGTTTGCTTCGGCGTTTATCGATAACATTCCGTTTGTGGCGACGCTGATTCCGTTGATTCAGGATATGGGGCAGATGGGTCTGACGAATCTGGATCCGATGTGGTGGTCGCTGGCACTCGGCGCCTGCCTTGGCGGAAACGGGACGTTGATTGGGGCCAGTGCCAATGTTGTCGTTGCCTCCATGGCTGCGCAGCGCGGCCGGCAGATTTCCTTCCTCGGCTTCATGAAAATAGCGTTTCCAATCATGGTCTTTACCATTCTCATTTCCAGCGTTTACGTCTGGGTGCGTTATCTCTGATCCGTTGACCGGTTCTGCTGAAGGACGGGAGAATTTCATAAAGAGGGAAAACCGCAGCATGGCTTTGCTGCGGTTTTTGTCATAAAATGACCGAACTTTTTTTGTACCGAAGCGGGATTTTTATATTGACAAAGGGATCCTGCCAGAATAAACTAAAATAGTACGATAACGTATTATTTAGAGGAGTGAAGAATATGAGGAAAACGGGATGGAAAAAGCTGTGGGTCACTTTGATGGCAGGTGCGTGGCTGTTCATGGGCGGGGACGCTATGGCCGCGAAGCTGGAAATTCATGTCGATGCGGCAACGAAGAATTTACCGGGGCATGTGGCGAGTAAACAGCTTGAGGTGCAGATTGAAAAGCCGGAGATCCTGTTGATTTCCAATGTGGTTTATGAACAGGTGCCAAGTCGTGGATACAGCAATGTTCCGATGCAGATGGATATTCTGAAACCGAGAACGGGAAAAAATTTGCCGGCCGTTGTTTTTGTGACCGGCGGCGGATTTATCAATGCGAATAAAGATAATGGGATACAGCTTCGCATGCACCTGGCTGAACAGGGGTATGTGGTCGGCAGCATCAACTATCGCGTCGCACCGACGGCAAGGTTTCCGGAGCCACTGGAAGATGTGAAGGCAGCGATACGGTATTTGAAAGCGAATGCTGAGAAGTGGGGAATTGATCCGGAGCATGTCGGCATTGTCGGCGGCAGCGCTGGTGGTTATTTGACGGCTATGGCCGGTACGACAAGCGGGACGAGGTCTTTTGATAAGGGTGAGAATCTTCAGGTGACCAGCGATGTCCAGGCAGCAGTGGACCTTTATGGCTTATCGGATCTGACGCGGGTCGGCTCAGATTTTTCGGAGGATGTGCAGAGACGTCATCGTTCGGCCGGTGCAACAGAGGCATTGTGGGTCAATGGATCGGCTGTATTTGGGGGAAAAGACGGCGGCATACTGGCGGATAAGGAAGCGGTAGAAGCCGCGAATCCGATTCATTATATCAGCAAAAACAGTGCGCCGATGCTTTTGATGCATGGTACGGCCGACTCTGTTGTATCGCCGAGCCAGACGGATTTATTGTATCAAGCTCTGCAGAAAAAGGGAGTTCCCAGTGAACGCTATCTGGTGAAGGATGCGCAGCACGGCGGTATTTATTGGACGCAAAAACCGGTTCTTGATCTCATCACGCGATTTTTCGATCAATACTTGAAGAAAAGCAGGGAAAAATAAGAATGCAGATCGATGATACACTGGGCTATATGATTTGCCGGACTGCGCGGAAAGTTCATCATCGTATAGGAAAAATTTTTTCACCTTATGGCCTGACGATGGAGCAGTGGGTGGCGATGAAAAAACTGGCTGAACATCCCGGCATCAGTCAAAAGCATTTAGCGGAACGGATGGAAAAGGATCAGAATACGGTCAAGGCCATTGTCGACCGGCTGATTCGAAAGCGATACGTGCAGCGGCGCGTCAACCCGTCAGACCGCAGGGCGTTTCTTTTGCTGCTGACCGAAGAGGGACAGAGGCAGGTGAAGCTGCTGTCTGTAGAGGATGAACGGGAAAATCTGTTGCTGGAAGAATGTCTGGGCTGCGAGGAAACGAGGCAAATTAAAGCAATGCTTCGCATGATAGAAGAACGACTGGCGGATTGAACTGCCCGTATATATGCTGCATGTTTCTATAAACCAGTTTGCCCCATAATAGCAGGAGCCGTTTCATCCATTGGATGAAACGGCTCCTGTCATATATGCCGATTGTTATTGGAGAGCGCCAAGGCGCTTTAAGATTCTGCGCGCGACATAGACGCCGCTGGCGCCGGCCTGAGAAAGGCCGCGCGTAACGCCGGCGCCGTCGCCGATGGCAAATACATTGGGCAGTTCGGTTTCCAGTTCTTTGGTCAGGACGACGCGGGAGCTGTAGAACTTTACTTCAACGCCGTAGAGCAGCGTATCATCGTTGGTCATGCCCGGGGCGATGTGATTCAGCGCCTGAATCATTTCGATGATGTTGTCCAGATGGCGTTTCGGCAGGATCAGGGAAAGATCGCCCGGCGTCGCCTGCAGCGTGGGCTTGGTAAAGCTTTTTGCCATGCGGTGCGCGTTGGAGCGGCGTCCTTTCATGAGGTCGCCGAACCGCTGAACGATGATTCCGCCTCCGAGCATGTTGGAAAAGGAGGCAATGCGTTTTCCGTACTGATGCGGGGATTTGAACGGCTCAGTGAAATGATTGCTGACCAACAGGGCAAAGTTGGTATTGTGACTCTGCAGCTTCGGATCGCTGTAGGAATGTCCGTTAACGGTGACGATTCCGTCGGTATTTTCCATAACGACATGTCCGTGCGGATTCATGCAGAAGGTGCGGACCTGATCTCCATAACGCTTGGTGCGATAAACGAGCTTGGCTTCATAGACCTGGCTGGTGATGTGATTCCAAATTTCATCCGGCACTTCGACGCGGACACCGACGTCGACGCGGTTGTTTTCCTGATCGATGCCGAGGCGGTCGCATTCGTTGGAAAACCATTCGGCTCCGGCTCGTCCGGGAGCGATAATCAGGAATTTTGCCCCGATGGTTTCGCCGTTCTCCAATTCCAGCTCATTGGTGCCTTTTCCGTCGGACTGGATGTGGCGGACCGGACATTCAAAGCGAAACTCGACCTTGTCGCGGAGGTATTCATACGTTGCCTTGAGCATGTTAAGATTGTTTTCTGTGCCGAGATGGCGGACGCTGGCCGACAGCAGATGGAGATCGTACTGCAGGGCCAGCTGACCGATATTCGATCCCTTGGTACTGAATACCTGGGCCGGAGCGCCGTGTTTCATGTTGATCTTGTCGACGTAATGGATGAGCTCCATGACTTCTTCATCCGGCAGATATTCGTTGAGCCAGCCGCCGAACTGGGTGGTGAAATTGTACTTTCCGTCGGAGAAGGCGCCGGCGCCGCCAAAGCCGCGCATGATGCTGCATGGTTTGCAGCCGATGCAGCTTTTTACTTTTCCGGCAGAGATCGGGCAGACCCGCGTGTAGATATCCCGTCCGCTTTCCAGCACGAGGATTCGAAGCGAAGGGCGTTTTTCTGCGAGCTCATAAGCGGCGAATACGCCGGCAGGACCGCCGCCGACGATCGCAACGTCGTAGTTTTCCATGGTAAATACCTCCTGTGTTTATGGCAGGCGCATAGGTTTTGCGCACACGAAAAGAGCGCAGATCTTTTTCCAGCCGTTCCGGTGGAATATCTGCGATGGACATGGCCTCTTTCTTTTTCCGGTAGTTATTATACGGGAAGTTGGTGCGGATTGCAAGGGCGCGCTTTGGAAAAACATGATCTATAACAGAGCTGTATAGTTATTATGTAAATAAGTATTGCCAAGGGGATGGAATTTCGGCTATAATAGACTACATGCACAAACTGTACGCACAAACGTCCGCTTTGCAGATATTGTGCGGGATTCCGGGGGAGCCGTTTGTTCGTTTTCATTTGTATCGGTTCTTTTGAGGGATTGCAGCAAGCTGCGTTTCGCATCCACCGGGCTATGAGGAAGAGGAGGAACTTCGTTGACACATGATATTGCAATCATCAATACTTTTGTCCTGTACATCGGTCTTATGATGGCAATCGGCGTTTATTATTATCGCCGGACGCGCAATATGAGCGATTATTTTCTGGGCAACCGGAAACTCGGCGCGTGGGTTACATCCATGAGCGCAGAGGCTTCGGATATGAGCGGCTGGATGCTGATGGGCGTGCCGGGGTTTGCCTATCTGGCCGGATTGAATGCCGGTTGGATCGCAGTCGGCATTGCCATCGGTACATGGGCAAACTGGCATTTCATTGCAGCCCGTCTGCGCAAGTATACGGAGCTGGCCAACAATTCTCTGACCCTGCCGGAGTTTTTGGAAAATCGCTTTGAGGATAGAAGCGGGCTGCTGCGCATTGTTCCGGCGGTGTTTATTCTGATCTTTTTTATCATCTATACCTCTTCGGGCTTTGTATCGGCAGGCCGTCTGTTTGAGACGGTGTTCGGCATCCCCTATCAATACGCGATTTTTATCGGCGCGGGCTCGGTGGTCTTTTATACCTTGATCGGCGGTTTTCTGGCTGTCTCGCGGACGGATTTTATTCAGGGCGTCATGATGTTTTTTGCCATCCTCATTGTACCGATTACGGCGGGCATGGAGATGGGCGGATTCAGTGCGACGGTGCAGGCTGTCGGCCAGGTCCAGCACTCCATGCTGGAACCGCTGACTAAGCCGGATGGTTCGACGCTGGGCGCGATTGAACTGATTTCCCTGCTGGCATGGGGAATCGGCTATTTCGGTCAGCCGCATATTTTGGTCCGGTTCATGGCGATATCAAGCTCCCGGGAAATCGGTCAGGCGACGCGGATTGCCATGACATGGGTTGTTCTTTCTCTGGCCGCAGCCGTGGCGGTCGGTATGGTAGGCCGGGTCTTTTTGACCACGCCGCTGGAGGGTACGGAATCGGAGACGGTTTTCCTCGTCATGACCAATACCATGTTCCCTCCGGTTATTGCCGGTCTGATTTTATCCGCTGTGCTGGCGGCGATTATGAGTACGGCGTCTTCCCAGCTGCTCGTCGCGGCTTCGGCTTTTGCTCAGGATTTTTACCGCACATTGGTCCGGAAGGAAGCGGAGCAGAAGGAGTTGGTCTGGATCAGCCGGGCGTCGGTTCTCGTCATTGCCTCGCTGGCGATTTTTCTCGGCCTGAATCCGAATAATTTCATTTTAGATATGGTGTCGTATGCCTGGGCCGGCTTTGGCGCGGCCTTTGGACCTGCGCTGCTCATGAGTCTGTTTTGGCGCCGTACGACCCGCAACGGGGTTCTGGCCGGCATCGTCGTCGGCGGCGTAACGGTTTTGATCTGGAAGCAGTTCGCTCTGCTGGGCTTGTATGAAATTGTGCCGGGCTTTTTGTTCTCTCTGCTGGCGATTTATCTGGTCAGCATGATGGACCGGGAACCGTCGCGTACCATTACCGATACCTTTGATGCGGTAGGAAAAAGCGAGATTTGATGGAAAGGGAGGAAGGATTATGGCATTTCGATTTGCGCATAATAATTTCAACGTGCTGAATCTTGAGCGCAGTCTGGCGTTCTATGAAAAGGCGCTGGGGTTTCGGGAGGCGCGTCGTCTGGAGGGGCCGGGCTTTACGCTGGCTTACCTTTCCGACGGCGGGAAAACGCCGCATGAGCTGGAACTGACCTGGCTGCATGACCGCAAGGAACCGTATAATCTTGGCGAGAATGAGTTCCATCTTGCTGTAACGACGGATCGTTTTGAGGAAGCGCACCGGCTTCATCAGGAAATGGACTGCATCTGCTATGAGAATCAGGCGATGGGCATTTATTTCATCAGTGATCCGGACGGATATTGGATTGAAATTCTGCCGGAAAAATGAATCGGGGAAAAAGAGGCGCGGCGGACGTCTCTTTTTTGTATGTGTTTATGACAGGGGATAGCGAAACGAAGAATATTGCGATATAATAAAAAAGGATGTATCCATCCGAAGATGGACGGCCAGCCGGTATCGGATGGAGAATGTAAGGAAAGTAACGGAGAAGCAGGTGATTCTTAGTGGAAAAAGTGAAAGTAATGATTGTCGATGATTCGAAAATCAGCTGTGCCATGCTGGAGGAAAAGCTGGCCAAAACCAATTTTGTGGTCTGTGCGGTAGCCAAAACCGCGGCAGAAGCGGTTCAGCTTTATGCCGAACAGGAGCCGGATGTGGTGACGATGGACATGAATCTTCCGGATGCGGACGGGATCGAATGCACACGACGCATTCGCGCGATTGATTCGGGGGCAAGAATCGTCATGGTCAGCGCGATGAAGGATGCCAGTCTGGTATCCCGGGGCAGAGAAGCGGGGATCAGCGCCTTTTTGCAAAAGCCGATCAATACGAATGATCTCATTGATACCTTGATGATCCTGTGCCAGAGCAGGATCGGGCAGGAGGCCGTGCTGCGCGAGTCGTACGCCAAGCCGTTCGTCCGGGCGCTGCAGCAGGGACTGTTCAGCCTGATCGGAGTTCACAGCGAGGTGGAGTTCGGGGTGGATAACCGACATTTTCTCGATGTCAGCGGCGTGGCGGTTATCATCGGGCTCACCGGATATCCGACGGGGCGCGCCATTGTTTCCATGGATTCGGATACCATGCGTAAATTTTCTATGATCATGATGGAACGGGACGATCCGGATATGATCAGTGAAGAAGAAGCCAGTGATTCGGTGGAGGAAGCGGCAAACATCATTGTGGGACGAGGCGTTTCCAACATCAATGACGTCTTTAAAGACAAGGAAATGCGCATTACTCCGCCCGGGACTATCGTTGGAACGAATATACGGATTGCCAGTCCGAAGCTGACGACGTTCCATATCACGGCGAAGACGAGAATCGGAGAGATTAGTATGAATGTAGGATTTGCGGAAGGGGAATGAGAAGATGGATGCAAAGCTGGTTAATCCTTTTGTCGATGCGTTCACAACGGTCATGCCGCAAATCGGTTTTCCAGAACCAAAGCGCGTCCGGATGAGCGCGAGCGATAAAAATACGGCCAGCCTTGGCGTATCGGTGATCGTAGGTTTTACGAAGCAGATACGTGGAAATGTGGCGTATAATATGTCCGTGGAAACAGCAAAATTCATCGCTTCGACGATGATGATGGGGATGCCGGTCGCGGCGTTTGATGAAATGGCGCAGAGCGCCATTTCTGAGATGAGCAATATGCTGACGGCAACGGCAGCGACAAATCTTTCCGGTATGGGACTGGAGGTGGATATTTCCACGCCGTCGCTGTCAATCGGCAAGGAGTTTCAGATGAAGATCAGCGACTCTGAATATCTGGCTGTCGATATGGATCTGGCCGGCCATATCGTAGAACTTGACATTGCTGTCGAACAGCAATAAAATTTTGGAGAGGGACTTTTAGGGAAGGGCATTTCTGCTGTCGGCAGAGATGCTTTTCCGCGCCTAAAGGGAAAAACAGGACTCCCGGACCATGGGGGGATTCGGGAGGAGAGAATCAGGAGGTTGGATTTATGAAGCTGCACAGTCTCAGAACGAAATTTCTGGCAGGTTTTTTGCCGTTGTTTCTGATCAGTTTCGCGGTGCTTTTCGGTATCAGTTATTATATGTCGAGTCAGGCATTATACCGCAGTGCGGATCAGATTTCTCAGGAAATCGGAAAAAGCGCGGCGTTGCAGATTGAAAAAGTGTATCAGAAGAAAGAAATGGTTGTCGAGGGACTCTCGCGCAATCAGGCAATCAAGAATGGAGACCGTGCGCAGCGTACCAAAGTGCTGGCAGAACTCAAGGCCCAGACGAAGGGCTTTGCCATGCTGGCTTATTCCGATGTGAACGGGCAGGCATACAGCGATACCGGCAAGGATATGGACCGGTCAACGCGCGATTACATCAAGGCCGTGCGTGAGACGAAGAAGCCATATATGACCGGCCCTTCCGTTTCCGGGACGAGCGGAAAGCTCATCACGGTTATTGCTTATCCGGTGTTGGATAATGGGGAGCTTACCGGTATTGTCTATGGAACCATCGAGCTTGAGGATATTTCCGCGATCGTCGGAAACATCAAATATATGGATACCGGCCGGGTTTATATCGCGGATCAGAGCGGCCTTGTGCTTGCTTATGCGCAGCAGCCGGACGATGTCGGCAAGCTGGATCTTTCGAAGGAAACGTCGAATAAGACCATTGATAAAGCACTGGTGGACGGCTATACCAGGGCCGTTCAGGAGGATAAGCAGATCGCAACCGAATATACCACGTCGAGCGGCGTGAAGTCGCAGGCGGTCATGACGCCAATTCATTTGGACAACCGGAATTGGCTGGCCGTTTCGGTAGCGCCGCTGTCGGAGATTCGCTCGGAGGCGGTGAGCCTTGTCAAGATGTTGGGCGCAGTCGTTTTGTTTATGATGATTGTAATCTGCGGTGTGATCTGGTATATGGCCCGGAAGCTCTGTGATCCGGTCGTTGCTCTGCGTGAGGACTGCGATGCCATCAACAGCGGCGATCTGCGGACGCGTCCGCTTTCCGTGGATACCAATGATGAGCTCGGGGATCTGGCTCGCGGATTTAAGGAAATGCGCCATACGCTGCGCGGTTTGGTTCAGCACATTCAGACCAGCGCGGAAAAGGTTTCGGCATCCGGCGAGGAGCTTACCGCAGCCGCACATCAGTCGGCGGAGGCCTCCAATCAGGTGGCGCAGCAGATTACGGATATTGCCACAGGCATCTCCGACCAGTCGGAGTCCGCTTCCGGTGCCGACCAGACTGCCCGGGATATTGCTGAACATACGGAAGAAATCGTCAACAATACGGACGCGATTGCCTCGGTGGCCCAGATGACTGTTGACAGCGTCAGCGCCGGCCGCGAAGCAATCAATCAGGTCGTGGATTCCATGCACCATATCAGTGACAGCACCTCGACGGTACAGGCATCCATTGGAGAGCTGTCCAAGAGTTCTGATGAAATCAGCAAAATCGTTGAGATGATTTCCGGCATCGCCGAGCAGACCAACCTGCTCGCGCTCAATGCTGCCATTGAGGCGGCGCGGGCCGGAGAGGCAGGGCGCGGCTTTGCTGTCGTTGCGGACGAGGTGCGCAAGCTGGCGGAAGAGTCGGCTTCCTCGACGCAGCAGATTGCCAATCTGGTGGCCAAGATTCAGAGCGATATGAAAGGAGCGGTGGAAGCCAGTACGTTGAGCACGAACAGCGTAGCCAGCAGCATGGATTCTGTGAAGAGTGCCGATGCTGTATTTGAGTCCATCAAGATTTCCATTGAGTCGCTGGCGGGAGGAATCGCCGAAGTCTCCCGTAACTTCCGGAAAATCGCGGATGGTACGAAATCCATGCAGGAGGCGGTACAGTCCATTGCCGAGGTCAGCACGAAAAACGCATCGCGTGCACAGTCCGTATCGGCAACGACAGAAGAACAGTCGGCTTCTTCCCAGGAAATCGCCGCTGCGACGCGCAGTCTGGCTGAGCAGGCGGAAAAGCTGGCGCAGGAAGTGGAAAAATTCAAAGTCTCTTAAGAGACCGTGCCATACTCGCATACATCCGGCAGGATTTTCTGCCGGATGTATTTTTTATTATGGGATTGTTGTGCCGGTGTTTCAGAAGACAAAAAATATAGTTGGCAAGGATGGGGCATTGGTTTATAATATAGTACAGTATGTTTTTTGAAGAGGTGGCAGTATGAGCGGAATGTATCCGGTTCTGGTTCGTGTCCGGGGAATCCAGCGGGATGAAACGGGCAGGGAAAATACGATTGAATCGGTATCGGCAGGGCGTCATTCGGTAAAAAATGGCAAGCATTACGTTCTGTATGATGATCTGCTGCTCAATGAAAAGCAGAAGACGCCAACGGTACTGAAGTTTCATGACGGCGAACTGGTTCTGCTGCGCAGAGGCGGTATGGATCAGGAACTTCGTTTCCGAAAAGGGATGCAGACGCAGAGCAAATACCGCACACCGTATGGAACGCTCGATATGGCTGTCCGTACGACCCGGCTGGATATTTGCTGTGGTCTGCTGGAAGGCAGGATCGATGCGGAGTATGATATTGCCGTTAACGGGCAGTATCAGAGCACAAACCGGCTTCATATCGAAGTCACCCACATTGCAGACCAGAAGGAAAAAACAATCCGTCAGGATTGATGGAATCAGGGGGAGAACATTGGATATCAAAGAAACACTTTCCGCCGCGATTGAGCAGGCGGCGCGGGATGCCATCGCGGATGGTGCATTCCCGGAAGGCGAGCTGCCGACGATTATTCTTGAAGTGCCGCCGCAGAAAGAATTCGGTGATTTTGCTACGAACTTTGCCATGCAGTCGGCGCGCGTGTTTCATCGGAATCCGCGCCAGATAGCGGAAGAACTGTCCAAGCGCATCGATGGCGCATGGCTGGATCATACGCAGGTTGCGGGGCCCGGCTTCCTGAATTTTTATCTGAAGGGGGATGTCCTTTATGATTCGTTCCGGCGGATTTTTGCTGCCGGCGATTCGTTCGGACAGCTGCCGCAGAAGGACGCGCCGAAGATTCAGGTCGAGTATGTCAGTGCGAATCCGACGGGGCCGCTTCATGTCGGACATGGACGCGGTGCCGCTGCAGGCTCTGCGCTGGTGAACCTCCTGCGGGCCGCTGGCTATCCGGTGGAGAGCGAGTATTATATCAATGATGCCGGCAATCAGATGAACAATCTGGCCCGGTCGGTCAATGCTAGATATCTGGAGCTTTTAGGCCGTGAAACGGAGTTCCCTGAGGATGGTTATCATGGACAGGATATCATTGATACGGCTCAGCGCATTATCGATAAGGAAGGCGATAAATATCTCGATATGGACGAGGAAGAGCGCCTGACGATTTTCAAGGATCTGGCCTACGTGGAAAAGTTGGCGGCACTCCGGGAAGATTTGGAGGCCTTCCATGTGACGTTTGACCACTGGTTCAGCGAGAGGACGCTTCATCCGGATGCCGTTCGGGCGGCGGTGAAGATTCTGCAGGACAACGGGAATATCTACGAAAAGGACGGGGCGCTCTGGCTTCGTTCGACGGCCTATGGCGATGATAAGGACCGCGTGGTAATCCGCGACAATGGCGTGCCTACTTATCTGGCGGCCGATATCGCTTATCATCATAATAAATTTGAACGTGGATTTGACCGCCTGATTAACATATGGGGGGCGGATCACCATGGTTATGTCTGCCGCGTAAAGGCTGCGATGAAGGCGCTGGGGCATGATCCTGAAAAGCTGACGGTTCTGCTTCTGCAGATGGTGGCACTGTACCGCGGCGGCGAGCTGGTCAAGATGAGCAAGCGGACCGGACAAAGTGTCACGCTCAATGAGCTCATGGAAGAGGTCGGAACCGATGCGGCCAGATATTTCTTCCTCATGCGTTCGCTGGACAGTCAGCTGGATTTTGATCTGGATCTGGCGAAGAAGAAGTCCAACGACAATCCGGTTTATTATATCCAGTATGCACATGCCCGTATCTGCAGCATTTTCCGTCAGGCGGAAGAGACGGGGCTGCATCTCAGTGAGGATCCGGAGCTCAGTATGCTGACGGATGCTTCGGAGATCGCGCTGATCAAGAAGATCGAGGAGTACCCGGACGAGGTGGAAAAAGCCGCCGCTGACTATGCACCGCAGCGCATTGCGCGCTACAGCTATGATCTGGCCAGCCTGTTCCACAGCTTTTATAATAAGTGCCGGATCATGGGCGTTGCGCCAGAGCTGGCAGAGGCCCGTCTGGCACTGGTAACGGTTACCGCGCGGGTCATTCGCCGCTCTCTTGGCATCCTTGGCGTTTCTGCGCCGGAGCATATGTAAATACAACCCCGGGATCGATCCGGTTCATTTTGGAAGGAGACCATGACTATGGATTTCGTAAATAGCTCGGAAGTAGATATTGCTTCTTATATTCTCAGTCAGAAAGGACAGGCGATATACTACAAGGATTTGGTGCTCGAAGTGATCGAGAAGAAGCACAAGCCGGTTCAGTCTTTGTCCGCGGCGATTTCTGAGGTATACACCCTCATCAATATGGACAGCCGTTTCCATTATGAGGGAGATGGGCAGTGGGGCCTTACGGAATGGAATCCGCCTGAGGTTCGCCGCCACAGCAGCCGGTCCGGCTCTGTCAAGTCCAAGGCAGCGAACAAAGCCATCAATAACCGCCAGAAAAAACTGGAGAGCATCCAGGAATAACAGACCGTACCCGTTCTTGACAGACTTTATCAAAACGGATAGAATAGTCAGCATGTGATTTCAAAGGAAATGAACGAAAAACAGGAGGCAGTTCCATGGCAAAGTATATTTTTGTTACTGGTGGTGTGGTATCGTCGCTGGGCAAGGGAATTACGGCCGCTTCGCTCGGTCGGCTGCTCAAAAGCCGGGGCATTAAGGTTACCATTCAGAAATTCGATCCGTACATCAATATCGATCCGGGGACGATGAGCCCTTATCAGCATGGCGAAGTGTTCGTCACGGACGATGGTGCGGAGACCGATTTGGATCTTGGGCATTATGAGCGTTTTATCGATATCAATTTGTCCAGAAATTCGAACATCACCACGGGAAAAGTGTACTGGTCTGTCCTGAATAAAGAGCGCCGGGGCGAATATCTTGGGTCTACGGTGCAGGTGATTCCGCATATTACGAATGAGATCAAGCAAAAGGTATACGATGTGGCCAAGGCGGACGGCGCGGATGTCGTCATTACGGAAATCGGCGGTACGGTTGGTGATATTGAAAGCCAGCCGTTCCTTGAGGCGATCCGGCAGGTCAAAAAGGAAGTCGGGCCGAAGGATACGCTGTATATCCATGTCACTTTGCTGCCCTATATCTCTGCTGCCGGCGAGCTTAAGACCAAGCCGACTCAGCATAGCGTCAAGGAACTGCGCGCTATCGGCATTCAGCCGGATATTCTGGTCTGCCGTACGGAAAAGACCATCTCCAAGGAAATGAAGGAAAAGATCGCCATGTTCTGTGATGTGCAGCCGGAGGCGGTCATTGAGAATCGTACGGCGTCCACGATTTATGAAGTGCCGCTCATGATGCAGAAGGAGGGACTGGATAAGATTGCCCTCCAGAAACTTAATATGGACTATGGTCCTGCGGATATGTCGGATTGGGAGAAGATGGTCTATAAGATCAACCACCCGACAAAAAAAGTAAAAGTGGCCGTAGTCGGGAAATATGTGGAGTTGCCGGACGCATATATTTCCGTGACGGAGGCACTGCACCACGGCGGCATTGCGAATGACGCACAGGTGCGCATTCATTGGGTCAATGCCGAGGAAATCGAGAATCCGGAAGTGGATCTTGATGAGGTGTTCGTCGGCTGTAAGGGGATTCTCGTTCCCGGCGGATTCGGCGACCGTGGCGTTGAGGGAAAGATCCGGGCGATTCAGTATGCCCGCGAGCACGAGATTCCGTTCCTCGGCCTGTGCCTGGGGATGCAGTGCGCGGTGATTGAATTTGCCCGCCATGTCTGCGGCATGACCGACGCGCACAGTTCGGAGTTCAACGCTGAGACAACGCATCCGGTTATTGATCTCATGGAATCTCAGCAGGGCATTGAGAATAAAGGCGGCACGATGCGTCTCGGTTCTTATCCGTGTTTGCTTCGGGAAGGGACACATTCCTTTGAAGCGTATGGCAAAGCAGATATCGCTGAACGTCATCGTCACCGTTATGAATTCAACAACAAGTACCGTCAGGAACTGTCCGAAAAGGGACTGATCATTGCGGGGACGCTGCCGGACGACAGTCTGGTAGAGATGATCGAGGTAAAGGATCATCCATGGTTCGTTGCAACGCAGGCGCATCCGGAGCTCAAGTCGCGCCCGAATAATCCGCATCCGTTGTTCCGTGAGTTTGTCCGGGCAGCGCTGATGACGCGGTAAGGAGCAGAAAAGGCGGTTCGGTATCGGATTGCGATGGTCCGGACAAGGCAGGACATGTCTTGTCCGGATTTTTGTATTCAGGAAGCGGCGTTTTGCGGAAAACTTTTTCCCATGGGAGGAGTTTTCCCGCTGTGCGGCGAATTATGACAGGGGAAAACGGGGATGTGTCTCGGAGACGATGGAGAGGAGGGAATGATAATGCTGATCGATACGGCCTGTTCTGTGGCGTTTTATTGCCAGCGATGCGGCCGGATCCACCTGCAGGACATTCCTCTCTTCAGCGGGCATGTCGGCGTTCCTTTGGTCTGCGGGAGCTGCGGACATACGATGGGAGAGGCTGCGCTTCGTCCGCACCGGGGATTGGCGCTGGATATCCGCTGCGGGATATGCGGCAGCAGCAACCGTCAGCAGTTCAGCTGGAATCAGCTCCGTCATCTGTCGTTTGAAAAGCTGTACTGCGCAGAGGATCATTTTGAACTTGGCTATATCGGCCGATGGCAGAACATTGCGGAATTTCTGGATTTCAATGCGGCGGAGTATGATGCGCTTCATCCCAGCGAGGGGGAGGATTTTCCTGAGCGCCAGCAAACCATGCTGGAGGCATTGAACCGGGTGCATGATATGGCGGACAGCGGCGAACTGGCCTGTTCCTGTGGCAGTACGCAGATCACGGCGTCCGTTATCGGCGAGGTTATTTTGCTGGAGTGTCTCGCCTGCGGCAGCGTTTGCGTTCTTCCAGCCCGCACCTCTGCGGATCTGAGGTGTCTGCGCCCCGGTATGGCTGCTGCATTCATTTGGAAATCGCAGCGATCTCTGCTTGACGTAAAGGGAAAATAGGGCTATCATAATTTATATCGCACAAGCCTTTTGAGGGACTATCGGTGGTGCTGTCCGCCGGCAGTCCCATTTTCGCGTAACGGCAAGAAGTCAAAAGGCCTGCGGCGAGAATCCGGAATAACAGAGGTGTGAGGATGAATTCTTTATTTGCTGCGATGCAGCAGGATACAGCCGTGCGGAAACTGCAGGAGTGTTTTGGCGGTGCGCCCGCGGAGACGCTGGTCTACGGGCTGAGCGGTCCGGCCAAGCATGTGGCGTTTGCTTCCTGCTTTTGCAAATATCCGCAGCCGGTGGTCATACTGGTTCACAGCCGTGACGCGGCCAGGGAGTGGAAGGAAGATCTGGAGGTTTTGCTGCCGGATCGGACGGTCATGGAACTGCCGGAGCTTGATCCGGCCGGGGTCCAGGCCGAGGCCAGGAGCATGGAACGTTCAGCGCGCCGCATGAATGTCCTGGGACATCTGATGCGGAGGGAACCGGTTATCGTTCTGGCATCCTCTGCCGCAGCGGTACAGAAGGGGATGAGCCGTCAGGAATTTGAGCGCCTCAGTCTGGCGGTGCGCATCGGCCAGCAGCTTCCGCGCGAGCAGCTGATTCATCAGCTGGTTCATCTGGGCTATGAGCATGCGGACGAAGTGGAGCGCGTCGGCCAGTTCAGCGCACGCGGCGGGATTGTGGATATTTTTGCGATCAACAGCATGTCGCCGGTGCGTATTGAGTTTTTTGATGAGGAAGTCGATTCTCTGCGCGAGTTCGATCTGGCCACAAAGCGTTCGACCCGCAATATCAGCAGTACCTCGGTACTTCCTCTGGCCCAGACGGATGACAGCGGGAGACCGGAGCTTTTTCTGACGTATCTGGATCACAGTGGCGCGGTTTTGTTCGATGAACCGATGCGCATCCGTGAGCAGCTTCGGACGATGATCCGGGAAAATCCGGATATCCGCGCACAGGTATTCAGCTGGGAGAATCTGCTGGAAGCGGCCCGCGGGAACCGCGTGTTTTATTCGGCGCTGATGCTTCAGCAGGTGCACGGGGCTGAGCCGGAGCAGACGCTCAGTTTTACGGTGACGAACATGACGCCCTTTCAGCGGCAGATGGATCTGCTGGAAAATGAGACAGGCCGCTGGCTGTCTCAGAAGCAGCGTACCCTGCTCCTGCTCGGTGACCGGAGTAAAGCGGATTCGATGCGTGAGCTTTTGGCACGGCGCCGCATACCTTCGGCGGTCATCGCCGCAGACGATGCGCTGCGGGAGGATTTGATCAATATTCAGGAGGGGGTGCTTTCCGGCGGATTTGAGATGGCTTCGGCGCGGCTCGTTGTGGTTACGGAAAAAGATATCTTCGGCCGCCAGAAACGCCGGACTGTGCATGCACCGGCATCTGGAGAGAAGATATCCCATTTTCGCGAGATCAAGCCGGGCGATTATGTGGTGCATGTCAATCATGGCATCGGCAAATATCTGGGTGTGGAGACGCTGGAAGTGGGCGGCCTCCATAAGGATTATCTGCATATTAAATACGGCGGAGACGATAAACTGTTCGTGCCCACCGATCAGGTAGGTCTGCTGCAGAAATATATCGGTGCGGAAGGAGATGTCCCCCGCCTGCATCGCATGGGCGGCACGGAGTGGATCAAGGCGAAGGCCCGCGCCAGAAGATCGGTTGAGGATATAGCAAAAAAACTCATCGAAATCTATGCAAAGCGTCGTCAGGCCAAGGGCTTTGCGTTTTCTCCTGACGACAGCACGCAGCGGGAATTTGAAGAGGCTTTTCCCTATCAGGAAACAGAAGATCAGCTTCGCGCTATCCGTGAGATCAAGGCCGATATGGAAAAGGAAAAGCCGATGGACCGTCTGCTTTGCGGCGATGTTGGCTTCGGCAAGACGGAAGTGGCCATCCGGGCGGCATACAAGGCGGTGATGGACGGCAAGCAGGTGGCTGTGCTGGTTCCGACAACCGTGCTGGCTCAGCAGCATTTCCAGACGTTCAGCGCGCGTTTTATGGATTTTGCGCCGGTTGTCGATGTGATCTGCCGCTTCCGCACGGCACAGGAACAGAAGGTTACTCTGGAGCGCGTAAAGGAAGGGAAGGTCGATATCCTTATCGGTACGCACGCGATTCTGAATCAGAAAAAGGTGCAGTTCAAGGATCTGGGACTGCTCATTGTCGATGAGGAACAGCGGTTTGGCGTCAAACAGAAGGATAAGATTCGCAGTCTGGCCGCGGGGATCGATGTGCTGACATTGTCGGCTACGCCGATCCCGCGGACTCTGCATATGTCGCTGGTCGGTGCGCGCGATATGAGTATCATCGAGACTCCGCCGGCGGAGCGTTTCCCTGTGCAGACGTATGTCGTGGAAAATAATGACACCATTCTTGCCAATGCGATTAAGCGAGAGATGAAGCGGGGCGGGCAGATTTACTTTGTATACAACCGCGTGGATACCATCAGCCGCATGCGGGATCATCTTCAGCAGCTTGTGCCGGAGGCGCGGATACAGACTGCGCATGGACAGATGCCGGAGGACCTGCTGGAGCGTGTTATGATGGATTTTTACGAGGGGGATTATGATATTCTCCTGGCTACCAGCATCGTAGAAAATGGTCTGGATGTGGCCAATGCCAACACGATTATTGTCTATAATGCCGATCATTTCGGCTTGTCGCAGCTTTATCAGATGCGGGGGCGTGTGGGGCGTTCCCATCACATGGCCTTTGCTTATTTCGTTTATCAGGCAGACCGGATCCTGACGGAAACTGCCGAGAAGCGTCTGCAGGCGATGAAGGAGTTTGCCGAACTCGGCGCAGGATTCAAGATTGCCATGCGCGATCTTGAGATTCGCGGAGCGGGCAATCTGCTTGGCGCGCAGCAGCATGGACATATCGCCAGCGTCGGCTTTGAGATGTACTGCAAGCTGTTGGAAGAAGCGGTAGAGAAGCTGCAGCACGGCAGGACGGAGGAAATTCAGACCGAGCAGCCGGATCCGGTGATCGATCTGCAGGTTGAGGCCTATCTAGACGGCGGGTATATTGCGGATGGCATGCATAAGATTGAAATCTATCAGCGCATTGCTGCCATACGGACGAATGAGGAACTGCGAAATTTGCTGGATGAGCTGATCGACCGGTTTGGTGATCCGACCAAGCCGGTGCTTCATCTGCTGGAGGTGGCCAGGATCCGGAACTATGCCCGTTCCTTGGGGATCCGCTCCATTGTCCAGCTGCCCAAGGCGATCGATTTGTATCTGCTTCCGGATCATAAGCTTCCAATCCGGGGAATGATCGCGTTGGACCAGATGTTCGGCCGGATGATGAAGCCGATTGCCGGGAAAAACGGATTTCGTTTTGTTCTACAGGATAGATACCGGCAGAATGTCACGAACTTCGTTACGCGTTTGCTTATGGCCGCGGCAGGAGAGGAGCAGAGCGCTGCTGCAGGAAGTCAATGAGAGGATGATAGTATGGCAACGATAACAGTAGCAGGGCTGGGGCCGGGACGCCCCGGCCTGATCACCAGAGAAAGCTGGGCGCTCATGGAGCAGGCAGAGCATCTGATCCTCCGGACACGCATTCATCCGACGGCCGCCGCGCTGGATCAGGCTGGCATCACCTATACGACATACGACGGATTTTATGAACATGCGGAGGATTTTGAATCGCTGTACCGGGCGGTAGCGGAGGATCTGATCCGGCGCGCCAGACAGGAAGGAAGTCTGGTCTACGCGGTGCCCGGCAGTCCGCTGGTTGCCGAACGCACAGTCGTTCTGCTTCGCCGGTTGTCTGTCGGTTCAGGAGTGACGGTGAATATCCTTCCGGGAATGAGTTTTGTGGAGGTTCTGTATACGCGGCTGGGCGTGGATCCGATTTCCGGTTTGACAATTCTTGATGCGGGGGATGTTGGACGCTTTCGGGAGCGCCCCGTCCAATCTCTTGTGGTCACACAGATTTATAACCGTCAGATCGCTTCGGATACGAAGCTGATGCTGATGGAATGGTATCCGGATGAGTACGAGGTTACCTATGTGCATAATCTGGCGCTGCCGGATGAATCCATCCGGACGATTCCGCTCTTTGAGCTGGACCGCCAGCCGGACATCGATCACCTGACCAGTTTGTTTCTTCGTGCTGAGACGAAAGAAGAATAAGGTCCGGTATAGCAATTCGTGTTTTTTCGTGAAACCTCTTGATTTTTTCAGGGTTTTCTGATAAATTCTGTTATAGCGGCAGGACGGTACGAATGTGACAGATAAGCTGCCGGGAATGAGGACACCTTTAAGGAGGCTGCGATTGTGAATAAAACAGAATTGGTAGCTGGAGTGGCGGAAAAAGCCGGCTTGACAAAAAAGGATGCGGAAAAGGCAGTAAACGCGCTGTTTGACTGTGTTCAGCAGGCGCTGGCTGGCGGAGAGAAGGTTCAGCTGATCGGGTTTGGCACGTTTGAAGTGAAGAAACGTGCGGCTCGTAAGGGGCGCAATCCGCGTACCGGACAGGATATCGAGATTCCGGCATCGTCCAGTCCGTCGTTCAAGGCGGGAAAGGCATTGAAGGATGCCGTGAACAAATAATTCAGGATATTGCACTGTTGTACCGGGTTCCTGCGGGAACCCGGTTTTTGAATCTGTAGCGGGAAAGCGAGGGAGAAATGAGTCAGAAAAAAAGCGGGCAGGTTGTTTTGATCTCAGGCGGAACTTCCGGTATCGGTCTGGCTGCGGCGAAAGGTTTTCTGGCCAATGGAGCATGCGTTGTCCTGGCCGGACGATCGGAAAAGCGCGGCTGTGCCGCGCTGGCGGAATTGTCTGCCGGGGACCGCGCTCAGTTTGTATCGGCAGACGTACGATCGGCAGAGCAATGCCGGGAAGCCGTTCAGGCGGTCAGCCGGTCGTTCGGCCGCCTGGATGTACTGGTCAATTCCGCCGGAATTTATTGGGAGGAGTCGATCGAAAATACTTCGGAAGAACATCTCGATGCGGTGATGGATACGAATTTTAAAGGGACCTATCTGCTGTGTCAGGCAGCCGTTCCTCTTCTGAAGGCTTCAAGGGGCAATATCGTCAATGTGGCTTCGGATGCCGGTGTACAGGGGAATTATTATTGTACGGCATACTGTGCAAGCAAGGGGGCGGTCGTTTTGTTTACGAGGGCTCTTGCTCTGGAATTGGCCGGCTTCGGCGTGCGGGTCAATGCGGTTGCTCCCGGCGATATCATGACGCCGCTGACCCAAAAGCAGTTGGATGAGCTGCCGGATCGCGAACAGGGATTGAAGGAAATGAGCTCGGTTTATCCGCTGGGACGCATCGGTACGCCGGAAGAAGCGGCCGCCCTGATTCTGTTTCTCGCATCGCCGCAGGCCTCTTTTGTTACCGGAGCGGTCTGGGGCGTGGACGGTGGCCTGACCGCATGAAATGTGGTACAATAAGCAGAGAACGAGAAGGAGACGGGAAGGGGAAAAGACATTGACAGCGAGGCGGGTACTCATCCTGACAGCATCCATCGGTTCCGGTCATATCAAGGCAGCGGAGGCTGTCCGACGGGAACTTCAGCAGCAGATGCCGGAGGCTGAAATTGTAACGGTGGATTTCATGTCGCGCCAGATTTCTCTACTGCATTGGCTGATGAAGCAGATTTATCTGAAGATGCTGGCCTTTGTCCCTAACCTGTACGACGTGTTCTATCGGATCGCCGGGGGCGCATCCGGCGGATCGCTGGTTCAGAAGGCCTTTTCAGTGGTCATGCTGCCGGTTATATCGCGGCTGATCGAGCGCTTCCATCCCGATGCAGTGATTTGTACGCATCCCTTTCCGGAAGGAGCGGTATCCCTATGGAAACGCCGCCATCAAAGCAACCTTCCTCTGGCGGTAGTCATGACCGATTATTCGCTGCATCAGATCTGGTTGTATCCCGGTGTTACACAATATTTTATGGCGACTGAGGCGATGAGGGAGGAAATGATTGCCCGGAATTTTTCGGAGCAATCGCTCTATGCAGATGGTATTCCCGTGGACGGACGGCTGGCTTTCCTTCCGGGCAAAGAAGCGGTAAGGGCAGAGCTGGATCTGCCTGACGGCTGCCCCGCTGTGCTGCTGATGGGGGGTGGATTGGGGCTGGGCGGGATTGCGCCGACTCTGCAGGAGCTGGAATCGATTCATGAACGGCTGGCTTTGCTGGTCGTAGCCGGACACAATGAAGCTTTGCTCGCGGAAGCGAAGCGATTTGCCAAGACATCCCGTCATCTGGTCCGGGTCTGGGGGTATACGGAGCAGGCGCACCGCCTGATGCAGGCAGCGGATCTGCTGATTACGAAGCCGGGGGCGCTGACGATCAGCGAAGCCTTTGTTCTGGGACTTCCCATGCTGCTTCATGATCCCATTCCCGGTCCGGAGACGGAAAACGCCGTTTATGCTACGAAAAACGGCGCGGCAGTCTGGCTGCACCCTGGTGAGCGTCTGGCTGCGGCGGTTCGCGATCTGTTGGGCGGAGGCTGTCTGGAGCGGATGCGGCAGCATGCACTGGCCTGCGGGCGGCCGGATGCCGCTCGTGTGATTGCCGGACGAATCGCGGGAGGTATTCTCCGCCAGATTTTATAAAAGTGGAAAGAATGACAGGCAAAGCAGGATTTTTCAGCGGAATGGGGAATATCTTTCTCAAATGCTTTGTTTTTTAATTCAATCGGCCGAAATGGCAGAATGGTGATGGAAATGGCACTATATCAATTGAAGAAGAATGAAAGGGATCAGTTCATCTGCCCAAGATGTCAGGAGGAGCTTCACTTTGTCCGCGGCGGGGCGGTGCAGATCGTGGATGGGAAAGCGGACATGTCGGCGGTATATCCAAAGTATGTTTGTAATCATTGCCATAGTTATTTTCAGGAACTGCTCGGCTCAGGCTTTTATGGCGAGCATGATCTACCGGCCGGAGAGGTGACCGGAAGAATACGAAATACGGGCGATCTTCAGCCTGTGCAGCTCCGCCGTGATTCAAACGGTCAGTGCGTCTGTCCGCGCTGCGGCAGTCTGATGGATTATGTGGAGGGACAGCCGGTGCGTCTGGTAGAGGGAAAACCGGATATGGAGAATGTACAGGATCATTTTCATTGCGCTTATTGTCATTCTACGTTCCGCCGAATTGCCTCGACCGGATATTTTCAGTGGTCGGAAAAATAATCGGCGGAAAAATAATTTCTGCCCGCGCTTGCAAGGCCGCGAATTTCCCAGTATGATTAAAAGCAATGATTCAGTGAGAGGAGGATCGCAATGAGACGTGGACATAGAACCGGGAAACGGCGTTTTCGCTGGTTTTATCTGCTTATGGCCGGTATTGTCGTTTATTTTGCGTTTCTCCTTATTTCACAGCAGGTGTATCTGAGCCAGGTCCGTCAGGATCAGGCCTCGGCGGAGGCTCGTCTGGCTGCTGCGCGTCAGGAAAACGAAGCGCTGCGTCAGGAAAAGGAACGGCTCGGCGACCTGAATTATATCGAGAAACTGGCCCGGGAGGAGCTGGGCATGACACGCAGGGGCGAACTTCCTTACAGCACCGGGCGGAAATGAGTCGGTATACTCCTTGACACTGTTCTGCCGTCAAGGTTATAATAAGGCGTGTATTCTTTACTGCATTAAGGAGGAAGAATTAATTTGTCCATAGAAGTTGGCAGCGTGGTTGAGGGTGTTGTAACCGGCATTACGAATTTCGGCGCATTTGTCGAGTTGCCGGAAGGCAAGACGGGCCTCGTCCATATCTCAGAAGTCGCGGATGTGTATGTCAAGGATGTCCACGATTTTCTTCAAGAAAAAGATAAAGTCAGGGTGAAGGTCCTGACTGTTGATGAGAGGGGCAAGATCGGTCTTTCTATCAAACAAGTCCAGGAAAAGAAATCGGAAGAGCACGCTGCCGCCGGCAGTCCTTCCGTTCGGTCGCCGCATCCGGCCCGCGGACCGCGGGATTTCCGGAAGGGCAATCGCTTCAATCATTCCAATGCGTCCTTTGAAGATAAGCTTTCCCGCTTTCTCAAGGACAGTGACGAGCGTCTGACGGACCTGCGCCGCAAGACGGACTCGAAACGCGGAGGCCGTGGTTCCCGTCGCTCAGATTGATGGTACGATGCGTACTGATATCAAGACACGTTCAAAGCACTCTGCATAAGGGTGCTTTTGTTTGTTTTTCAAGGACAGATTGGGAAGCGGATCGTGCGGAGGGATGAAAGATGATGGAACAGGTGGAGCGCTTTTGCGTGGAACAAGGGTTGCTTCAGTCTGGGCTCCGCATTGTAGCGGCCTGTTCCGGAGGAGCAGATTCTCTGGCTATGCTGGAGATTCTCTGGCGCCTGCGGGAAAAGTATTGTCTGCGGATTTTGGCCGCGCATTTTGAGCATGGAATACGTGGCGAGGAGTCCAGGGCGGATGCCCGCTTTGTGCGGGATTACTGCCTTCGGCGCGGCATTCCGTTTGAGGCCGGCGAGTCGGACGTTCCGCGGGCGGCAGAACGGATGGGATTGTCGCTGGAAACAGCGGCCCGAAAGCTTCGTTATGATTTTCTGGAAAAGGTGCGCCGATGCCGGGGGTATGATGTTTTGGCGGTTGCGCATCATGCGGATGATCAGGCAGAAACCGTGCTGATGCGCATCCTGCGGGGGACTGGAACACGGGGGTTGTCTGCCATGCGTCCGCGCAGCGGCTGCGATGGGCGCATCATCCGTCCTCTGCTCGGCGTGACAAAGCGTCAGATTCGTGACTGGTGCCGCCGGGAGCATCTGACGCCCCGGGAGGACAGTACGAATTGGCAGCTGGATGGTACGCGCAACCGGATTCGCCTGCAAGTCCTTCCGGCTTTGCGCCGGATGTTTAATCCTGAACTGGCGCAGGCTTTGTGTCAGTTGTCCGACGTAGCGGCATGCGAGCAGGAATATCTGGACCAGCAGGCCGGACAGTGCTGGCAGCAGGCGCATCGGATCCGCAGCGCGGACCGGGGCGTCGAACTGAATTGTTCGATGCTGGCCGCTCAACATCCGGCTATCCAGCGAATCCTGCTGCGGCGTTTCTGGCGGGAAACGACCGGAAGCGGTCAGGATCTCGGCTTTGTTCAGACCGAACTTCTGCGGGGCATTTGTCTGCGGGGGACGACCGGAAGCCGGCAGGAATTGCCGAACGGCTATGCAGCAGAGCGATCTTACGGCTGGCTTTTCTGCCGGCGTGCATTTCATGCAACACCGGCAGAAAAGCCAGTCGCAGTGCCGCTGGCGATTCCCGGCGACACCTGTTTCGGGCCGCTTTGCTGTCATGCTGTATGGCGTAAAGCACTTCCTTTGGAGACGGAGGCGGATTCCTTTTATCTGTCACCGGATTCCTTGTCCGAACCGCTGGTTTTGCGCTTCCGCCAGCCGGGGGATACCATCCGGCTGCCAGCAGGGCGCAAGAAACTCAAGAAACTGTTGATTGATGACCGGATCCCGCAGGAACGGCGTGACAGCCTGCCGCTTTTGGCATCCGGAAGGGAAATATTATGGGTTATCGGCCATCGCCGCAGTATATGCTGCCCGGTGGAACAAGCCTTAAAGGAGAACAGACCGGTGCTGTATCTCACGGTAAAACGAAGAGAGGAACATGAGCATGATTAAAGAGGATATCGAAAAAGTCGTATTCACAGAGGAGGAGATCCGGGCCAAGATTCGGGAACTCGGACAGCGAATCACCGAGGACTACAAGGATGCAAAGGAAACCATTTACTGCGTTGGCATTCTTAAGGGCGCGGTGGTATTCTATACGGATTTGGTCCGTGAAATCGACTTGCCGGTACATTTTGATTTCATGATCGCATCAAGCTATGGCAATGGTACATCGACCAGCGGCACCGTCAAGATTTTAAAAGATCTGGATTACGATGTGGAAGGAAAACATCTCATTATTATCGAAGATATCATCGACTCGGGGACGACGATGAATTATCTGATGAAGTATTTTAGGGAACGCAAGCCCAAAAGCGTCAAGCTTTGCGCGCTGCTTTCCAAGCCTTCACGCCGTACCGTTGATGTTTCCATTGATTACTGCGGTTTCGAGATACCGGATGAGTTTATCGTCGGATATGGCCTGGATTACGCGGAGAAATACCGCAACCTGCCGTTTATCGGCGTCCTGAAACCGGAAATATATGCCTGAAAAGGCACAAGAGGTATCAATTTGAATCCTGAGGAGCATAAAAGCTCCCGGAAGGGGAGGACAATGGATTGAATAAGTTTCTTCGCAATGTAGGGTTCTACTTGTTGATCATTCTGGTCGCGATCTCCATCATCGACTATTTTTCAACAAAGAACACGACGAAGCAGGAAGTCGGATATACGCAGTTCCTGCAGCAGGTGGATGAGGGCAAGGTATCGAAGGTTGTCATCATTCAGAACACAATTCGCGGAACGCTGTCGGACGGAACGGAGTTTACGACCATTACTCCCGATGCCCCGAACAACGATCCGCAGCTTTACCAGACGCTGACCGACAAGGGAGTGGAAATCTCTGCAGAGAATCCGCCGGAGCCGCCGTGGTGGTCGACGATGTTTTCTTCGGTGCTGCCCATCCTGCTTTTGGTCGGTGTATGGTTCTTTATCATGCAGCAGACGCAGGGCGGCGGCGGGCGCGTCATGTCGTTCGGCAAGAGCCGTGCCCGTATGAGCGGTGCGGATAAAATCAAGGTGAATTTCAAGGACGTAGCCGGCGCGGATGAAGCCAAGCAGGAATTGGAGGAAGTAGTCGAATTCCTCAAGCATCCGAAGAAGTACAATGATCTTGGCGCGCGCATCCCCAAAGGCGTATTGCTTTTCGGCCCTCCGGGAACAGGCAAGACCTTGCTGGCCCGTGCGGTAGCCGGTGAAGCTGGTGTGCCGTTTTTCTCGATATCCGGTTCGGATTTTGTCGAGATGTTTGTCGGTGTGGGTGCTTCCCGCGTACGGGATCTTTTCGATCAGGCGAAGAAAAATGCGCCATGTATCGTGTTCATCGATGAAATCGATGCAGTTGGCCGTCAGCGCGGCGCCGGTGTCGGCGGCGGTCATGATGAGCGTGAACAGACGCTGAATCAGCTGCTCGTCGAGATGGACGGCTTTGCAGCAAATGAGGGGATCATCATCATCGCCGCGACAAATCGTCCGGATATTCTGGATCCCGCTCTGCTTCGTCCGGGACGTTTTGACCGTCAGATCGTGGTGGATAAACCGGATGTCCGCGGACGTCTGGCTATTCTCAAGGTGCATACCAAGGGCAAGCCGGTGGCCGGTGATGTGGATCTGGATATTCTGGCGCGTCGTACGCCGGGGTTTACCGGAGCGGATCTCAGCAATCTGGTGAATGAAGCTGCGCTGCTTGCCGCGCGCCGTGATAAAAAGAAGATCGGCATGGGTGAGATGGAGGAAGCGATTGAGCGTGTCATGGCTGGTCCGGAGCGCAAGTCGCATATCATGAATGATGAGGAAAAGCGTCTGACGGCTTACCATGAAGGCGGTCATACGCTGGTCGGCATGATGCTGAAACATGCCGATCCGGTGCATAAGGTCACGATTATTCCGCGTGGGCGCGCCGGCGGCTATACGCTGATGCTGCCGAAGGAGGATCGCAATTATGCTACGAAATCGGAGCTTCTTGACCGCCTTAAGGTGGCGATGGGCGGTCGGGTAGCCGAGGAGATCGTCCTTAAGGAAATCAGTACAGGAGCGTCCCAGGACATTCAGCAGGCTACGCGCATGGTTCGCGGCATGATTATGCAGTATGGCATGAGTGACGTGCTCGGACCTGTGGCTTATGGTGAAAGTCAGAATCACCAGGTTTTTCTCGGACGCGATTTCAATCATGAGCGCAATTATTCGGAAGAAGTTGCCAGCGAGATCGATAAGGAGGTCCGTAAATATCTGGAAGCCGCATATGAAGCATGCCGTCAGATCATCACGGACAACCGCGACAAGCTGGAGCTGATCGCACAGGAGCTGATGGAACGTGAAACGCTGACCGCGAAGCAGTTGGAAGAACTGCTCACGACTGGACGGCTGTCTGATGACGACGCGCATGATGATGAACCGGAAGATAACGGGCCGCGGGATGGCGATCCGGCGCCGGTTTCTCCTGAACTGGTATCGCAGCAGGAGCAGGGGCAGCCGGATGAAGCCGTTGAGACAGATCAGCCTGCAGACGGTGAGGAATCCGGGACGCCTAAGACGGCGGAACCGAAGTTCAATGTAACGCATTACGATAAATAATCGATTAAGCCTTCCGATTCGGAAGGCTTTTTTCTTGTCCCGTTTCGTTGTATAATACAAAGGTATGAAATCAGCAGCAAAGGGGGAGAGCCAGTGCGTGCGAAGATATTATCCCTTCTGCGTCAGGCAGGAGACCGTTATATTTCGGGAGAAGAAATTGCCAGTCGGCTCGGCGTATCGCGGACAGCGGTATGGAAACATATTCAGGAGCTTCGGGAGGCCGGCTATCATATTGCCAGTCACTCCCGCAGCGGCTATTCGCTGCGCGAAGCGCCGGACCGTCTTCTTCCCGGTGAAATACAGCATGGCCTGAATGTCCGCTGCATTGGCCGGGAGATCATCTTTCGTGACGTTGTGGATTCGACGAATACGCTGGCCAAACAAGTGGCTGCAGACGGTGCGCCGGAAGGAACCGTTATCGTGGCCGAGCAGCAGAATGGTGGCAAAGGGCGACTGGACCGCCATTTCTTTTCTCCTGCCGGCAAGGGAATCTGGTTTTCGGTTATTCTGCGTCCGCCGTTTTTGCCGCAGGAGGCCCCGAAGTGTACGCTGCTGGCCGCTGTTGCTGTCGCCATGGGAATGGAACGCTTCGGACTGAAAGCCGGGATCAAGTGGCCGAATGATATTTTGTATGAAAATAAGAAGCTGGTCGGCATCCTGACGGAAATGAGTGCTGAGATGGACGGCATCAATTATGTGGTGATCGGCACCGGCATCAATGTCAATATCATGGCGGAAGACTTTCCCGAAGAGCTGCGTGCGACAGCCACGTCGCTGTCTATTATGAACGGCGGGAAGCCGCTGCCGCGGGTGAAATTTTTTCAGGCTGTGCTTGAGGCGATGGATGAGCTTTATGACGCGGTGAAGCGGGAGGGATTTGCTCCCGTTATGGCCGCGTGGCGCCGTTACAGCATCACACTGGGGCAGGAGGTTCGGGTGATCGGCGTGCGTGATGGCGATGTTTTTACCGGGCGCGCGGCAGATATCGATGAAGATGGCGCATTACTTGTAGATACTCCGTCAGGGCGGCGCAGAGTGTTGGCAGGCGATGTGTCCATTCGTCCGCAGAAGAGATAAGAAACGTACAGGAGGACAATCCCTTGCTATTAGTATTTGATATCGGTAACAGCAATATCGTCATGGGTACTTATGAGGGCAGGAAACTAATGAAGCACTGGCGCATTTCCACAGACCGCCAGAAAACCGGAGATGAATACGGTATGCTCATGAACAACTTGTTCCGCTATCAGGGCATACGCATGACAGATATTCATGCAATCATCATTTCATCGGTCGTCCCGCCGCTGGTCGTTCCCATGGTGAAAATGTGCGAGCGGTATTTTCATATTCATCCGCTGGTGGTAGGGCCCGGCATTAAGACCGGTATTCGCCTGCATTATGAAAACCCCCGGGCGATCGGCGCAGATCGGATTGTCAATGTGGTCGGCGCCTATGAGCAGTACGGAGGCCCGCTGATTGTCATTGATATCGGTACGGCAACGACGTTTGATGTGGTCAATGAACAGGGAGATTTCATGGGCGGTGTGATCGCACCCGGCATCGGGACCAGCGCTGATGCCTTGTTTCAGACCGCGGCCCAGCTGCCGCGCATCGAACTTGTCCCTCCACGGCAGATCATCTGCCGGAATACGATTCAGGGAATGCAGGCCGGCATCATTTTCGGCTATGTAGGGCAGATCGATGAGATCGTCCGACGCATCCGGGATGAGTACGGATCCGAGATGAAGGTGATCGCCACAGGGGGGCTTGCGCGAATGATTGCGAGGGAATCCGCAACGATAGACAAAGTCGATCATTTCCTGACACTGACCGGGCTTCGTGCCCTTTATGAGCGCAACGCCGAACGTCATGAGGAGACGCATACGGGCAACCGGGCGGAGAGGAAGTCTGGAGAATGAGCATGAATCTGGGACCGTTTCATTTTGAGCAGCCCGTTTTTCTTGCTCCGATGGCGGGGGTGACCGATACGGCTTACCGGATCATCGCGCATGATATGGGCTGCCCGCTGTGCTATGCGGAGATGGTCAGCAGTCAGGGCATTCATTTTCGCAATGAACGGACTTTGGCCATGCTGCAGTCTGAGCCGGAAGAGCGTCCGCTCGTTATGCAGATCTTTGCCAATTCGCCGGAGATGGCGGCAGAGGCAGCTGCTTATGTAGAATCGCTGGGAACGGCGGATATTTTGGATTTTAATATGGGCTGTCCGGCGCCCAAAATTGTAAAAAACGGGGAAGGGTCGGCATTGATGCGCGATCCGGAGCGGGCTTTTCGCATTTTGAGCGCGATCCGGCGTGCCGTGAAGATGCCGGTCACCGTTAAGATGCGAAAGGGGTGGGACGATCAACAGGTCAATGTTGTGGAAATGGCCAAACTGGCAGAAGCGGCCGGGGTCGATGCGATAGCCGTTCATGGCCGGACGCGGGAGCAGTTTTACCGGGATCATGCGGACTGGGAGATCATCGGAGAGGTCAAGCGGAGCGTCGGGATACCGGTTATTGCAAATGGCGATGTGCGCACCTGCCGGGATCTTCAGCGGATTTTTGCGGTTACGGGGGCGGACGGTGTAATGATCGGCCGGGCTGCGCAGGGAAATCCATGGATTTTCCGTCAGCTGACGCACTTTTTGAAAACCGGTGAAGAACTGCCCGGCCCGTCCATGCGGGAGCGGGCTGCTGTCATTTTGCGTCATCTTGATCTGTTGATTCATTATAAGGGCGATTACGCAGGGCCGCGCGAAATGCGCAAGCACGCGACCTGGTATACGCGCGGCATCACGCATGGCGCCGTTTTGCGCGATAAATTTAACAAGGCGGTGTCCCGTCAGGATTTTGTGGATATTCTTCAGGATTATTTTGATACGGCGGAGCCGGTATCTGAACCGACGGCAGAATCTATGATTCGGACACAGCAGAATGAGTAAGGGGTGCAGCTTATGTCAGAGGAAAAAAAAGAAAAACAGTCCGTTTGGAACCAGTATAAGGAAGCAGAGAAACAGGAACTGGAAACGATCAACCGGGGCTACCGGGATTTTTTGAGCCGCTGCAAGACCGAGCGTGAAAGCGTACGGGAGGCGGTGCGTCAGGCAGAGGCCGCCGGTTACCGCAATCTTTTGGATGTCGTGCGACAGGGGAAAAGGCTTCAGGCCGGCGATAAGGTTTATGCCGTCAATATGAAAAAAGCGATCGTTTTGTTTAATCTGGGCGATGATCCGCTTGAACAGGGCATGAATATTTTGGGCGCCCATATTGATACCTGCCGTCTGGATGTGAAGCAGAATCCGCTCTATGAAGACGGCGGATTGGCGTATTTGGATACCCATTATTATGGCGGCATCAAGAAATATCAATGGGTTACGCTCCCGCTGGCCATGCATGGCGTTGTCGTCAAAAAAGACGGCCGTGTAATGGATATCTGCATTGGAGAAGACGACGATGATCCGGTATTCTGCGTGACGGATCTGCTGATTCATCTTTCTCAGGAGCAGATGAAAAAGAATGCCGCCAAGGTGATCGAGGGCGAAAATCTGGATATTCTGGTCGGCAATTATCCGCTGGAAGACGAGGACAAGGAATCGGTCAAGGCCGGTGTGCTCAAGCTGATCAAAGATAAATACGATATAGAAGAAGAGGACTTCCACTCAGCGGAGCTGGCGCTTGTTCCGGCCGGAAAGGCCCGTGAGCTCGGCTTTGACCGCAGCATGACGCTGGCCTATGGGCAGGATGACCGGGTCTGTGCCTATACCTCGCTGGCTGCCATGCTGGAAACCGGTCATATGAAGCGCACGGCCTGCTGTCTGCTGGTCGATAAAGAAGAGATCGGAAGCGTCGGAGCCACAGGCATGCAGTCGCATTTCTTTGAAAACATTGTGGCGGAACTGCTCAATGCCTGCGGCGGTTACAGCGATCTGTCCCTACGACGGACTCTGGCAAATTGCAAGATGCTTTCTTCCGATGTGTCGAGTGCCTATGACGCGTTGTATGCAGATGCCTATGACCGGAAGAATGTTTCGTATTTGGGAAAAGGCATGGTATTCAATAAATTCACCGGTGCGCGCGGAAAGTCCGGTTCCAATGATGCCAATGCGGAATATCTGGGAGAGCTTCGCCGCATCATGGATGACAATCAGGTTCATTACCAGCTCGCGGAACTTGGAAAAGTCGACCTCGGCGGCGGCGGAACGATCGCGTACATCATGAGCTTGTACGGCATGCAGGTTATTGACAGCGGTGTCGGTGTCATGAGCATGCACGCTCCCTGGGAGGTTACGAGCAAGGTGGATGTTTATGAAGCGAAGAAAGCCTATGCGGCGTTTCTCCGCGAGGCATAAAAAAACAGCCCGTTAGGGCAGAAAAAAATACCGCCGGCTGATTGTCAGCCGACGGTATTTTTTTCAACAATATGGTGCTGGATCTATTCTTTGCGATCCGGATCAATCTTCGATCGCCGTTTCCAATGCGATACGGATCATGTCATTGAACGAAGTCTGACGCTCTTCAGCCGTGCAGGCTTCGCCAGTCAGCAGATGATCGCTTACGGTGAACAGAGCAAGGGCCTGAACATGGGCCTCAGCAGCCAGCGTATAGAGTGCGGCCGCTTCCATTTCGACAGCCAGAACGCCGTATTTGCGCAGCTTGTCGCTGTCGATTTCATCGTCATAGAAGCGGTCGACCGAGATGATATTGCCGACTGTAGCGCGCAGGTTCAGCTTTTTCGTGTTCGTTACGGCCTTGGAAAGCAGGTCGAAGTCTGCCAGCGGTGCATAGTTGATGGAGCCGCCGAAGATATTTTTGATGATGGAGGAATCCGTGCTGGCCCCCTGTGCGATCAGTACGTCGCGCAGCTTGACATCCGGATGCATGCCGCCGCAGGTACCAACGCGGAAGAGTTTTTTGCAGCCAAATTCATGGATCAGTTCGTGGACATAGATGGAGATGGACGGAATGCCCATGCCCGTTCCCTGTACCGAAACAGGAACGCCCTTATAGGTTCCGGTATATCCCAGAATGTTGCGGACCGAAGTATACTGTTTCGGGTTGTCCAAAAAATGTTCGGCAATGAATTTTGCCCGCAGCGGATCGCCCGGCAGGAGGATGCGCTCTGCGATATCGCCTTTTTCTGCGCCAATATGTGGTGTTGCCATGGTTGATGCTCCTTCTTTCTCAAAACTTGTTCTGAAAATTAAAATCCATATAAAGTATAAGAAAAAATAGCAAATAAGAAAAGGGCAAATGTCCTATTTTTCTTCTACTGTGCAGGATAAGGAGAATATCCGCTTTTTCTTTTCGGCAGGATTTCGGGCAGGAATGGCGAATAAGACTATAACAGATCATCAGGATAAATATAGGAGGCTTTTACCATGAAGGGGAAGATCAGGCCGGCGGTTTCCTTGCTGGCTGTCATGCTGATTATGACTGGCACAGCCGGCACACAGAGTGCCGCAGCTGCTTCCAGCCAGCGGATAGACAGCGCAAGCACAGAAAAACAGGCGGACCGGTATGCCGCGGCAGAAGACACACATGCACTGCCGCATTACCGGCCGCAGCTCCGGTGGGAATCGGCTGAGCGCGCGAAGAATGTTCCGGAAGCATTGAGCAAAGGTCAGAACACTCGCGTTGACAAAGCAATACCGATTATTATTACTGCGGCGGATGTGGATGCGCAGCGAAAGCAAAAAAGGCAGGAGATAAAGGAGCCGGTAAGGCAGGCATCCTCCAGTCCTTCCGTTGCACCGGCGCTCCCGCGGGAGAAACAGATCGCCGCACCTGTTATGGTGAAGGGTGCAGGTCAGACGGATTCGGATCACAGTACCGCTCTCAGGCGGACCGCTGATTCGCGTCCGGAGCAGACGACGGCCCTTCCGCCCATTCAGCCGGTGCCGGCCGCGCGGAATCATGATGCGATCGTCGAGCTTCCGCCTGTACAGCCGGTTCCTGTCAGGCGGGCTTCGGCAGTGGTCGAACTTCCGCCTGTTTTGCCCGTTCCGCCAAGACATTGAGAAAAACGCAGGGTCATGTATGTGCAGCTTACGGCCCTGCGTTTTTTCGTGTTTGTTTCTATCGATTCGGGATGATGTTCTTTTTATCCGATGTTAACGGGAGTCTTAGCACCCGTTTAACATCGGATAAAAAAATCGCTGTTCCTTACGGAACAGCGATTTCGTATTCATATGGCAGGGGTAGCTGGACTCGAACCAACGCATGCGGGATTCAGAGACCCGTGCCTTACCAACTTGGCGATACCCCTGTGCAAACGGCGAAATACCGTCAACATTTACATATTATATCGGGTGATGTTTTGTTTGTCAATACCTGAAAAACAGCTTTTATTCTGCTTCCGGAGTTTTGGTTATGGCGAGGCGCGGGGCAGAACGAAGATAGATTTCGAAGGTGCGCGGCCAGGGATAGCTCAGATCAATGGTTATATCCTGCATGATGAGCTCAAAATCACCGGACGGGGAGGAAAAGCGAACCGGCTGTCGGAAGGAGCGGGTGTTTTTATAGACAGCCAGCTGGTTCTTCATGGTGTGCTGCAGCATGAGATTGGCCCAGCGGTAATTGTGCTCCAGATCCAGGTCGGCGGTATTGGTATATCCGGCTTTCTGCAGGGTGGTGTTGATGAGATCAATGGTATCTTTCAGATAGAAATAATCTTCCAGAATGCGGTTCTGCAGGAAGGTGAGATTGGCGGCTGTGACAGCGATGACTTCGGCTCGGTCACCGGATTGCCTACGGGAGGATTCAAAGAGACTGGCTTGCGCCAGCGCTGTGCCAACCGCATTGCTGGTAGTGTTCCAGCCGGCGTAGGCAATCAGCTCGTTGACGGGATAATCCCTTTGAATGAGAAGAGGCAGCACGGTTTCCTGAGCCTGAAAGTGGCGGCTCAGATCAACGAGGGCGACCGGCATAGAGAGGCTGCGGTCGTGCTCCAGCTCCTGAACGGTATCACGGCGCGCCGACAGGTCGTCTTCCTCGCTGTCACACGAAGAAACCAGCAGGGTAAAATCCGCGTTTTCTTCAGAGTTTGTCTGTTGTCCGCCGAGCAGTGCGATTTTCTCCTGTACGGTTTGTTCTATGCTGACGGCCATATAAGGCATGATACGCGCCGGGGTCCGGTCGTGATTGTATCGCACGTGGATACGCGGATGGAATCCGGTTTTTTCGTTGTGAATGGAGGCGAGCAGAGATAGGGCGATTTCATCTGCGCCGTGTGTCAGGACAACGCTGCCGTCTGACAGATTCCGGCTGCGGATCCAATCCAGCAGATGCTTTTTTTCGATATTCGGGATGCTGTATGGTTCGCCGTCGTCCTGTCCGAGAATGAGGCGTGTCAGCACGCCTTCTCGGACCAGCTCGATCAGTGCGCGGTTCAGGGCCTCGTTTTCTGTAAAATGCGAAAGATAGCGCTGCAGGGAACCGGTGGGGATGGACTGTTCCAGGCGGGAAAGCTCTGATGAATTTATGGCGAGTCCTGCATCCTCACGGCCCTTCAGTCGGGAGTAAGCAAGAAGATCCCGGCGTTCCTGATAACCGTCAATCGTATCCTGCGGTGTTTGGCGCGGCAGGATGCTGAACGCATAGAGCGGAATGTCAGGATGATTTGCATGAAGCTGACGGAGGAATTGGAGCAATTCCTCGATCGCTCCGGGCGGGAGTTCTTTTTCACGGGCTGCCAGCAGGCCGCCGTAGAGAAGCTGATCGATGGAGAGAATGGCCGCGCCGGATCCGTCGATATGTTCGGAAAGCCAGCTCCGCATACCGGTCGTGTCGCCCGGCTGAGAATAATAGTCCTGCAGACTATTCGGCGGTGTGATGACCTCTGTGCCGCTGATACGGCCTGCGTCAATGACGAACTGTCGGCAGGGCGGACGCCCGTCCAGTGGTACCAGCAGAATCTGTTCCTGCATCAGGCGCTGGGAAGAGATGGGAACGGAGTCAGGTTCCTGCCGGATTGTTTGCTGCCAGATTAGGGACGCAGATAGAAAAAGAATGAGAAGCAGAAGAAGTGATGCCTGTTTTTTCAAAGAAAATCCTCCTGATGGAATCCGATGACTGAACGCCATTTTCTTTTCTTATTATAACATAAGGACGGTTCACTATTCGGGGAAAGTATGATAGAATATAGCTGTTTGCTGTAAGCTTTTCATTGCGGGATGGAGTGACGCCATGAGAATCATCACGGGTTCGGCCCGAGGATGTCGTCTGAAAACACCGAGAGGACAGGAGACGACCCGGCCGACGGCCGACCGGGTGAAGGAATCCTTGTTTAATATTCTGGGCGGAAAGGTTCAGGATCGTTGTGTTTTGGATCTTTTTGCCGGGACGGGAAATCTCGGGCTGGAAGCATTGTCCCGGGGGGCATCGTCCGCTGTGTTCGTCGATCGGTCTACCGCAGCATTGATTCGCTCGAATGCTGTGCTGACGCATCTGCAGGATCGGGTATCGGTTTATAGCGGCGATGTTTTTGCGGCCATGGCGCAAATGGCCGCGCAGCAGCGCCGGTTCGATCTGATCTTTTGCGATCCGCCTTACCATCGCGGACTATGGGAGCAGGCTCTGACCGCAATCGATCAGTCGGATGGGCTGATGGATCGGCGGGGGATAATGGTCGTGGAACATGGCGCTGATGAGATGGAGGTCCCATCGCTGCATCGGCTGGTACGGGTGATGAACCGGCGCTACGGACACACGACGCAGCTGAGTTTTTTTCAATGGCGTGCCTATCTTGAGGAGGCGGGTTCATGAAGCGGGCGGTATGTTCAGGAAGCTTTGATCCGGTTACCAACGGGCATATAGATATTTTCGAGCGGGCCAGCCGGATGTTTGACGAGCTGATTGTCTGCGTGTTCCATAATCAGAAGAAAAAAGCGTTTTTTCCCGTAGAACAAAGGGTGGAGCTGCTGCGGGAGTCCGTGAAGCATCTGCCCAATGTATATGTCCTGTCGTTTTCCGGCCTGCTTACGGATTTTATGAAGCAGCATGATGCCAGCATTATTGTTCGTGGCGTGCGTTCTGTGAAGGATTTGGAATATGAGGAAAACGAAGCGTATATGATACGCCATCTGGACCCGGATATTGATACGGTCTTTTTGCTGACGCGCCCGGAATATTCGTTTATCAGTTCTTCCGGTGTTCGGGAACTGTACAGTTTTCAGGGGCGGCTCCGCGGTTTGGTGCCGGAATGTGTCGAGCAGGCGTTTACAGAAATGAAAGAAAAAGAAAGGAAGTAGGCGGAATATGTCGGTACGCGATACTCTGACGAGGTTGGAAAATATGGTGGTGGGGGCGACCCGGCTGCCTTTTACAGAAAAAACGTTTGTCAACGATCAGGAACTCATCCGCTGCGTCGAGGAACTTCGTAAGGATCTGCCGCAGGAACTCCGGCGGGCCAATGAGATCGTGGAACAGCGGGATAAGATTCTGCATGAAGCGGAGAAGGAAGCGGAGCGGATTCGTAAGGAAGCCAAACAATATGCGAATCGTATGACCGAGGAGAGCGAGATCGTACAGCAGTCCAAGGATAGGGCCAAAACCATCCTGCAGCAGACGCAGCAGCAGGAGCGTGAGATTATGGAACGCACGAGGAAAAACGCTGCGCAGCTGCAAAATGATGCCGATGCTTATGCCAATCAGGTGTTTGATCAGTTGATTTCGCATGTGAACGGAACGTTTCAGGGGGTGCGCCAGGCGGAAGCAGGTCTTCAGCAGGCGCTCAGCGTGCTTCAGCAGGCCAAGGAGCAGATGAATCAGCAGGCGGCCCGGCAGGCTCAGCAGAATGCCGGCGGGGAGATGGCTCCGGCGGAACAGTGAACAATCAAAAGGCAGGCGCGAAAAAACGCGGTCTGCTTTTTTTCGCGCTGGAACGGGAGACCCTGCTCCAGCGCCGGCGGAAGATCGGGGGGAAAAAAGCATGACGGAGCCGGATATTCAAGATTTGCTGCGGCGCTATAAGGCAGGAGATATGACGGAAGAGGAAGCCGTTCATCAGATTCGCAGTATTCCATTTGAGGATATGGGTTTTGCAGAAGTCGATCATCATCGCGAATTGCGTCAGGGGTTTCCCGAGGTGATCTATGCAGCGGGGAAAACCAAAGAGCAGGTGAGTTCTATCATGCAGTCCCTTTGTCAGCGGAGCAGGGGGAACCTGATGGCGACGCGGGCTGACCGGGAAATGTATCAGTTTGTTCACAGGCGGCTGCCTCAGGTTGTATACGATGAAACGGCCCGCATGATCTATGTGGACCGTGATACTTCACTGGATCGGGACCCTTCCCGTCCAATCCTTATTCTGACTGCGGGGACCAGCGATATTCCTGTGGCGGAGGAAGCCCGTCTGACGGCGTATCTCTGGGGGAATTGTGTCAAAACCTGCTATGACTGCGGTGTTGCCGGCATTCATCGATTGTTTGCCCATTTGCCGGAAATCCGAGAAGCTCGTGTGATCATCGTCATTGCCGGAATGGAAGGAGCCCTGGCCAGCGTGGTGGGCGGACTGACCGATAAACCGGTTATTGCCGTGCCTACGAGCGTCGGTTATGGCGCGTCCTTTCAAGGTCTGGCAGCGCTCCTTTCCATGCTGAACAGCTGCGCATCGGGGGTATCCGTTATGAATATTGACAATGGATTCGGCGCCGGAGTTCTGGCCAGCAAGATCAATCGTATGAGGTGATAGAATGAAGGCAATATATCTGGATGCCTTTTCGGGGATCAGCGGCAATATGATGCTGGGGGCGCTCATTCAGGCCGGTGTACCGGCTTCCTGGCTGGAAGAAAAACTCCGGGAACTGCCGCTGGGAGCAGATGCGTTTGTGATGCGGGCAGAAGAGGTCCGGCGCAATGGAATTTGTTCCGTTTATGTGGAAGTGGTCCTGCCGGAGACGGCAGAGCACCGGTCCGGGCATCATGAACATGAGACGCATGTGCATCGAACGATGAAGGATATCCGGCGAATGATCGATCAGGCCGGGATGCCTTCGCGTGTACGCGAAAACGCTTTGACTGTGTTTCAGGCCATTGCGGAGGCGGAGGGACGTGTACATGGACGGCCTTCGGACGAGGTGGCCTTTCATGAGGTTGGCGCAGTGGATTCTATTGTGGACATCATCGGGACGGCATGGTGTCTGGAATATCTCGGCGTGGAACGCATCTTTGCATCACGGCTCAATACTGGCAGCGGTTTTGTACGCTGCGCGCATGGCATCATGCCGGTTCCTGCGCCGGCTGTTGCGGATCTTCTCAGGCAGTGGCCCCGTTTTTGTTATGGCGCGGAAAAAGAACTGACGACGCCGACCGGCGCCGCTCTGGTCACCGCGCTGGCGGACTACAGTGCTTCTCTGCCGGATGGATTTGCTGTTCAATCCATTTCTTATGGCGCGGGGACATGGGAGCTGGAGCTTCCCAATGTTCTCCGCGTTTATCTCGGGGAGTATCGGGGACAGGCAAAGAAAGAGCCCGTTCTTTTGGAAACGAATATCGATGATATGAATCCTCAGATTTACGGATACCTTTATGAAAAATTATTGGATGCAGGCGCACTGGATGTCTGGACAACGCCGATTTTTATGAAAAAAAACCGGCCGGCCCATCAGCTCTCGGTTCTGGTGGATTCCTCCTGCCGGGAGGCCTGTGCGGATCTGTTGTTTCGGGAGACAACGAGCATCGGAATCCGGGTTATTCCGATTGATGCCAGACTGGAAGCCGCGCGTCATATGGCTGTCGTTGAAACACGCTTCGGTCCTGTACACTGCAAAGTCAGCGCCTGGCATGGACAGCTGACGCAGGTATCGGCGGAATATGAGGACTGCTGTCAGCTGGCCCGAAAAAACAATGTTCCGCTGAAGGCCGTTCAGCGGGAAGCGATTCATGCGTTTCATGCACGCATCGGGGGTGAACCATATGAGAAGGGCGGTCTGGATTGACAAACATAAGGACGACCGTTATAATAAATTGAGGTTGATGCTGAATGAAGGTTAATATTGCTGAATTAAATCGCAATCCGGGTCAGAGGCTTCCGTTTTCTTTTTCGACGACGGCTGAGGAGCTGGAGATTCGGAGCGGGGAGTATGCGTTTGACGGACTGATCCAGATTGTTGGAACTGTGGTGTATACGGGTTCATGCTGGCGTGTGACGGGAACGATAGAGGCCGTTAAGACATTTGTCTGCGACCGGTGTTTGACGGAGTGCCGGAATGCACAGTCCCAGCCCTTTTCGGAAGATTTCGCCCGCGAAGCGGACGATGAGGAAGAGGTTAACGTATTTGAAGGGGATATGATCGATATCCGGACGCTGGTTCGGGATACTCTGATCGCATCTCAGCCGCTCAGTAATATCTGCAAGCCTGACTGCAAGGGGCTTTGTCCTGTGTGCGGCCATAATCTGAATGAAGGCGATTGCGGCTGCGATCGCTTTGTTCCGGATCCGCGCATGGCAGCATTACAGCAATTATTGAACAAAAAGTAAGGTCCTATAGGAACCAGCGATTTAAGGAGGTGTATCCGACATGGCAGTACCAAAGCGTAAAATGTCCAAAGCACGCCGCGATAAGCGCCGCGCAAACTGGAAACTGGAGGCACCGGGGTTTGTTTCTTGCCCGCAGTGCCACGAGCCGAAGATGCCTCATCATGTATGCCCGGAATGTGGTTATTATGATGGTAAAGAAGTGGTCAAGGCCGCAGAGTAAAGGGAGACTTAGAAGCAGGACGTTCGTTTGTCCTGCTTCTTTTATTTGTTTTCAGCGTTTTTCCCTGTACCTGTCTATCATATATATAGAAAGAAATGGCTTATACCCGCGCGTACGCCGGGTATTTCTGCCGATTTCAGCGGAATCCGGTACTTGCATTTTTGTGACATACCCTTTATAATAGACCATTATATGAGATTGTAGTAGCTGGTACTAATGGTGCGTCGGACAATCCGTGTCAGGGGGTGCAGAGATGGCAAGAGTCAAGAAAAAGGAACGGCATCAGTTGCTTTTGGAGCAGGTTCAGAAAAAACCGTTTCTGACTGATGAAGAATTGGCCCGTCAGCTGGAGGTCAGTGTCCAGACGATTCGTCTGGATCGTCTGGAGCTTGGCATACCGGAGTTGCGTGGCCGCATTCGAAAAATGGCAGAGCATGCGCAGAACAAGGTAAAATCGATCCAGAGCGGCGAAGTGGTCGGTGAACTCATCGATCTGGAGCTCGGCCGCTCGGGCATCTCGCTGCTGCGGATTACGGATGATATGGTCTTTGCCAAGACGAAGATTGCCAAGGGGCATTACATGTTTTCCCAGGCCAATTCTCTGGCTTTGGCCATTATCGATGCACCGATGGCCGTTACCGGTATAGCGAATGTCAAATACAAAGTGCCTGTTCATGTAGGGGAAAAACTGATTGCCAAGGCGGAAATTGTCCGTGTACGGGGGAATAAATATTTTGTGTGGGTAAAGACCCATAATGACACTCAGGAAGTTTTCCGCGCGAAATTCATCATGGTTTCGTGGGGTGAGAAGTAAGAGGAGTGAGCGTATGAAAATTGCAGTGGATGCAATGGGCGGCGATTTCGCACCGGAACAGATTGTGTTCGGCGCCGTGCGCGCCGCCAGAAAATATCATTGTGAGGTCGTGCTGGTCGGTGATGAGCCGCGGATCCGTGAGGTGCTTCGTCGCGAACGGGGCTGGGAAGAGCTGGGAATCCGCATACATCATGCTTCGGAAGTCATCGAGATGGGGGAGCATCCGGCCGACGCCGTGCGGATGAAGAAGGACTCTTCGATTGTTGTGGCTACACGGCTGGTCAAGGAAGGCGAATGCGATGCGGTGCTTTCCGCCGGCAGTACGGGAGCAGCCGTTACGGCAGCGCAGCTGATTCTCAAGCGGATTCGGGGGATCGGCCGACCGACGATTGCTACGCCGATCCCGACCCCGAAAGGGGTTACCATGCTTCTGGATTCTGGGGCCAATGTGGACTCTCGTCCGGTTCATTTGGTTCAGAGCGGGATGATGGGCGCTATTTATGCGGAATATGTATTTGGCATAAAGGCACCGAAAGTAGGCCTTTTGAATATCGGTGAAGAGGAAACGAAGGGAAACGAGCAGGCAAAGGAGACGTATCAGCTGCTCAAGGCCATGCATACGATCAATTTCTGCGGCAATGCCGAAGGGCGCGATATCCCCAAGGGGAATTTTGATGTTGTAATTTGTGATGGATTTGTTGGCAATGTTGTGCTAAAATTTGCAGAGGGACTGGCCAAAACCATCATGAAGCTGATTAAAGAGGCAATCCGGGAGAGTGGTGTTCTGGCGAAGTTGGGTGCTTTCCTGCTCATGCCGGCGTTGAAGAAGCTCGGCAAGCGTCTGGACGTTTCGGAATACGGCGGAGCACCGCTGCTGGGAGTCAATGGTGTCTGCATCATCAGTCATGGGTCATCCAACGCCAAGTCGATCTGCAGTGCTATCGGAGTCGCGAATGATTATGTCAACGGTAATGTTCTCGATCATATCCGCGATGCGCTGGCAAAGGAGGAGATATTGACGAATGACGGAGAAAAAAAATAGTGCCGGAATACTGGGAACGGGCTGGGCAGCGCCGGAGCAGGTGGTGACCAACGCGGATCTGGAACGGATGGTGGACACGAATGATGCCTGGATCGTTGAGCGTACCGGAATTCATCAGCGCCATGTGGCACCGGACGATATGCCGGTTTCGGAACTGGCTTATCGCGCCGCCTGTATGGCTTTGAAGGATGCAAAGGTTGATCCGGCAGATCTGGATCTCATCCTTGTTGCTACGCTGACTTCGGACCGGATTATTCCTTCAACGGCCTGTGTGCTGCAGCATCGTCTTGGCGCTGTGCATGCCGGAGCGTTTGATCTGTCGGCGGCGTGTTCCGGATTTGTCTATGGCTCGGCGATTGCCTGCCAGTTTATTGAAACGGGGATGTACCGCAAGATTCTGGTCATCGGTGCGGAGACGCTTTCCAAGGTCGTGGACTGGACGGACCGCAATACCTGTATCCTGTTCGGCGATGGTGCCGGTGCGGCAGTCTATGGTGCGGTAGAGGACGGGCTGGGTGTGCAGAGCTTTGATCTCGGCAGCGATGGATCCGGCGCGGATTTTCTCGATATTCCCGCCAGCGGCAGCCTGCATCCTGTGACGCATGAGATGCTTGACCAGCGGATGAATTTTATTCACATGGACGGCAAGGCCGTATTCCGCTTCGCGGTCAGGATCATGGGAAAAACCGTGGAAGCTTCCCTGCAAAAAGCTGGTATGGACAAGGGAGAAATCGACTGGATGGTTCCCCATCAGGCGAATATCCGTATTATTCAGGCGGCAGCCAAACGGTTGAACCTGTCGATGGATAGGGTTATCGTCAATATTGGCAATTATGGCAATACGTCAGCTGCGTCCATTCCTGTGGCGCTGGCAGAGGCGGCTCACGCAGGCCGCTTCAAAAAAGGCAATGTGCTGGCTCTGGCCGGCTTTGGTGCAGGCCTGACCTGGGCGTCCTGCATCATGAAATGGGCGAAGGAGGACTAATCTTAATGTTTGAAAACAATGCGATTTGTAAATTATTAAACATAAAGTATCCGATTTTCCAGGGAGGAATGGCTTGGATTGGCACGGCGGAACTGGCTTCTGCTGTTTCCAATGCCGGCGGATTAGGCATCATTGGTGCCGGTCATATGCCGCCTGAAATTCTGCGGAATGAGATTCAGAAATGCAAGGGCTGGACGGATAAGCCGTTTGGCGTTAATATTATGCTCATGAGTCCGTATGTCAGGGAAGTCATGCAGGTCGTACTCGATGAGAAGGTACCGGTTGTGACAACCGGAGCGGGCAATCCCGGTGAGTATGTGCCTGCACTGAAAGAAATCGGCACGAAGGTGATTCCGGTCGTGGCTTCCGTTGCGCTGGCCAGACGTCTGGTCCGCTCGGGAGCGGATGCGGTCATTGCCGAAGGTACGGAATCGGGCGGGCATATCGGAGAAATCACGACCATGGCTCTGCTGCCGCAGGTCGTCGATGCTGTGGACGTCCCTGTCATCGGTGCCGGCGGTATCGCAGATTCCCGCGGTATGGCGGCGGCTTTTGCCCTTGGCGCAAAAGCCGTACAGATGGGCTCCCGCTTTGTGATGAGTGAGGAGTGCATCGCACATCCGGATTATAAGAAAATGATCCTGAAGGCAAAGGATCGTTCTACGGTTGTTACCGGGCGTACGCTTGGACATCCGGCGCGCGTTCTGGCGAATAAGCTTACCCGTAAGTTCCAGGAAATGGAAGCGGCCGGCGCTCCGGCTGAGGAACTGGAGAAACTGGGTGTGGGCAGTCTGCATCGTGCTACGCATGAGGGCGATGTACAGAACGGCTCGGTCATGATTGGCGAAATTTCCGGTATGCTTGATGATATCAAGCCGGTCAGCCAGATCATTGAGGATATGATAAAGGGACTGCCGGGCGTTATCGGTACGATCCGGCAGGACTGCGAATAACGAATCATAGGGTGCTGTAAAGCGGATATTCGGATTTTATGGAGGTAGTTACGGTGAACAAGCTTGCATTTGTATTCCCGGGACAGGGTGCGCAGACCGTCGGTATGGGCAAGGATTTTTGTGCGCAGTATGAAGTGGCGGAGAAGCTTTTTGCGCAGGCTGATGAAGCGCTCGGGTATTCCATCCGACAGATGTGCTTCGAAGGTCCGGAAGAAGATCTCAAGCTGACGGCGAATACGCAGCCGGCCATCTTGACCATGAGCGTGATCGCCAACGAGATTCTCAAGGAACACGGGCTTCAGCCGGATGTGACGGGCGGACATAGTCTGGGCGAATATTCGGCTCTGGTCGCTGCGGATGTTCTGGACTTTCAGGATGCTGTCGCGCTGGTGCATAAGCGCGGCCAGTTCATGCAGGAAGCCGTTCCGGTCGGTCAGGGCGGTATGGCGGCGATCATTGGTCTGGCTGACGAGGTCATCGTCGATGCCTGCGAGAAGGCGACAAAGACGGCCGGCGAGGTTCAGGCCGTAAACTTCAACTGCCCGGGTCAGACGGTTATCGCCGGGACGACGAAGGGCGTGGAGGCTGCGGTTGAGACGCTCAAGGCTGCCGGTGCAAAAAAAGCGGTCATTCTGCCCGTGTCGGCGCCGTTCCATTCTACCCTGATGAAGCCGGCTGCAGAAAAACTGGCGGCAGAGCTTGACAAGGTGCAGATTCGCGACGCGAAGATTCCGGTCGTTTCGAACTTTACGGGCGAACTGGAAACGAAAGCGGATGAGATCAAAGCAAATCTCGTCGCTCAGGCAGATCATCCCGTGAAATGGATCGCCTGTGTCAACACGATGAGTGCCTTTGGGGCCGATACGTTTGTCGAGGCAGGCCCCGGGAAAACACTCTGCGGGTTTAACCGCCGCATTGATAAATCCCTCAAGAGCATGAACGTAGAAAATCTTGAGACTTTGCAAAAAACGCTTGACTATTTCAAGGAGGTCCGCTAATATGCTTTTAGATGGAAAGGTTGCTTTGGTGACCGGCGCTTCCCGCGGCATTGGCCGTGCGATTGCTCTTCGGCTGGCCGAAGAGGGAGCCAAAGTGGCCATCAATTATGCGGGCAATACGGCCAGAGCGGAAGAAGTCCGGAAGGAGATTGAAAGCAGGGGCGGCGAAGCGCTTCTGGTTCAGGCTGACATATCGGACAGCAAGGCGGTCGAGACGATGGTTTCTCAGGTCGCAGAACGATTCGGCCAGATCGATATTCTCGTCAACAATGCGGGAATCACGCGGGATGGCCTGCTCATGCGCATGAAGGAAGAAGACTTTGACGCGGTGATCGATACCAATCTTCGCGGTGTGTTCTATTGCACGAAAGCGGTTTCCAAGCTTATGATGAAAAAGCGCAGCGGCCGTATCGTGAATATGGCTTCAGTAGTTGGACTTACCGGCAATGCCGGTCAGACCAACTACGCAGCTGCCAAGGCCGGTGTGGTCGGCTTTTCCAAGTCGGCAGCCCGGGAACTTGCTTCCCGCGGAATTACGGTCAATGCGGTTGCGCCCGGTTTCATTGATACGGATATGACTGCAGCCATGACGGACAAGGCCAGAGAAGCTACGCTGGCGAACATTCCGCTCAAGCGTATGGGGCGTCCGGAGGACGTTGCCAACGCGGTGCTTTTCCTGGTTTCGGATCAAGCGGCTTATATCACGGGGCAGGTCGTCAATGTAGACGGCGGCATGGTTATGTGATATAACTATATAGGGATATCATTTTAAGGAGGTGAACTTCATGTCGACTTTTGAAAAAGTAAGAGATATCGTTGTTGAGCAGTTGGGCGTTGAGGCTGACGAGGTTGCACTCGAGTCTACCTTCATCGATGATTTAGGAGCTGACTCCCTGGATATCGTTGAGCTGATCATGGCTTTTGAAGAGGAATTCAATATCGAGATTCCGGACGAAGCTGCTGAGAAGATCAAGAGCGTTCAGGACGTAGTTACCTACATAGACCAGAACAAATAAGTTTGAGCGTCTTACCTGTTTGAAAATCCCGTGAAACTTGTTTCGCGGGATTTTCTCAAGGTAGGATTGATTGGAGGAGTGACATTGAAACTTCCAGAGCTGAAAATTGGCAATAAGATCGCAAGGATCCCTATACAGCAGGGTGGCATGGCGATTCGGTTGTCAACGGCCCGTCTGGCGGCAGCTGTAGCGAACGAGGGCGGTATCGGCCTCATTGCCGCATCTGGTATGAGCCATGACGAACTGCGCTATGAAATCCGGCTCGCACGTTCGCTTACGTCTGGTATCATCGGCATCAACATCATGGTAGCAGCCAGGGATTTTGCTGGCATCGTCAGGACTGCGATCGACGAAGGGATCGACCTGGTGGTGGCCGGAGCTGGTTTCTCCCGTGACATGTTCGGACTCGGCAAGGAATCCGGAACCCCAATTGTTCCGATTGTTTCTTCCGTTAAATTAGCTAAAATTTCAGAGCGTCTTGGCGCAGCAGCTATCGTCCTTGAAGGGAAAGAGGCTGGCGGACATCTCGGCACGAGCACGTCGGTGCGTGATCTCGTTGCCGATGTCAGCGCGGCAGTCAGCGTCCCGGTCATTGCAGCCGGCGGCGTACTGCATGGCCAGGACATCGTTGATATGATAAAGATGGGCGCTGCGGGCGTCCAGATGGGATCCCGTTTTGCTGCTTGTGTGGAATCCAATGCAGCGCCGGCCCTCAAGGACTATTATCTGAAATCCAAACCGGAGGATATCGTCATTATTCACAGTCCAGTCGGACTTCCCGGCCGGGCCGTGCGGACGCCGTTTTCGGCCAGAGTCATGGAAGGGCCGGTACCGCCTAAGCAGTGCGATGCTTGCCTGAAAGCCTGCAAGCATAATTTCTGCATCATCCGCGCGCTCACACGGGCACAGCAGGGGGATGTCGAGACGGGACTGGTGTTCACCGGTGAATATATGCCGCAGATTGATAAGATACTGACCGTTCATGAGATTTTTGAGCAGCTCAAGGCTGAGGCAGAGGCTGCGGAATGATCGGGTGTGAAACGCCTGAGAAGAGTAGCACAGGAGAGGAGTCATTCATTTGAGTAATCGCGTTGTAATTACCGGTATCGGGGCCATTACCCCGATCGGTACAGGCAAAGAAGAATTTTGGAAGGGCCTGATGGAAGGCCGCAACGGGATCGATAAGATCACGCGGTTTGATGCGTCAGAGTATCATTCGCAAATTGCCGGAGAAGTAAAGGATTTTGATCCGGCCGATTACATTGATAAGAAAGAATCGAAGCGCATGGATCGCTATACGCAGTTTGCCGTAGCTGCTGCCGGTATGGCGATTAAAGATGCCGGTCTGGATTTGGAAAAAGAGAATCTTGACCGCGTCGGTACGTTTGTCGGCGCCGGCATTGGGGGCATTGAGACGATGCACGCACAGTATGAAAAACTGTTCGACAAGGGTCCGGCCCGCATCAGCCCGTTCTTCATCCCGATGATGATTGCCAATATGGCTGCCGGTCAGGTTGCCATCAACTATAAGCTGCATGGTCCGTCCAGCTGTGTTGTTACAGCCTGTGCGACGGGGTCGAACTGCATTGGCGATGCCTTCCGTGTGATTCAGCGCGGCGATGCCGATGTCATGGTTGCAGGCGGAACGGAGGCTTCTATTTCGCAGGCGGCCGTAGCCGGATTCTGCGCGATGAAAGCGCTCTGCATGGATCATAATGATGATCCGAAACATGCTTCCCGTCCCTTTGATAAGGCACGCAGTGGCTTTGTCATGGGCGAGGGAGCCGGCCTGGTGATTCTGGAGAGTCTGGATCATGCCAAAGCGCGCGGCGCACACATTTATGCCGAGCTGGTCGGCTACGGTGCCAATTCGGATGCCTATCACATCACGAGCCCGGCTCCGCATGGCGAGTATCAGGCGAAGTGCATGCAGCTGGCTTTGGACGATGCCGGCATGAAGGCTTCGGATGTGGATTATGTCAACGCACATGGCACGTCCACCCATCTGAATGATCAGGGAGAAACCGAGGCCATCAAGACGGTCTGGGGCGATGCGGCAAAGGACGTATCGGTTTCTTCCATTAAATCCATGACGGGACACCTGCTCGGCGCAGCTGGTGGTGTAGAGTGCATTGCTACGGCACTGGCAGTGGAAAACGACATGCTGCCGCCGACGATCAATTACGAAACCCCGGATGAAGGACTGGATCTTGACTATGTACCGAACAAGGCGAAGGCCAAGACAGTTCGTGCCGCCATGTCCAATTCGTTCGGCTTCGGCGGACATAATGCCTGCCTGCTGCTGAAAAAGTACGCGGAGTGACGGAGGCTGGCGATGCAGAACATTCTCTCGGAAAAACGGAAGCAGGAGCTTCTTCATTTGGCAGCTGACCTCGGTGTGGAGTTTCGGGACCTTTCCCTGCTCCAGCAGGCGCTGACCCATACTTCCTATGCGAATGAATCCAAAGTAAGCATCGTCCATAATGAGCGCCTTGAGTTTCTGGGGGATGCGGTTCTGGAACTCGCGTCCAGTACGTATCTCTTTAAACGGTTTCCCAAGATGCCGGAAGGGCAGTTGACAAAAACCAGAGCGGGGATTGTCTGCTCTGCGACACTGGCCAGACTGGCCGCGAATCTTCATCTCGGTGAATATCTTTTGCTTGGACACGGAGAGGAGCTTGGTGGCGGACGAACCCGGCAGACGAATTTGGAAGATACCTTCGAAGCGGTTATCGGTGCAGTATATCTGGATCAGGGATGGGACACTGCCCGCGATTATGTTCTGCGTCAGCTGGAACCGGAATTTTCCCGCATTTCGCATGGAGAGGCTTTGAAGGATTATAAAACGATTCTTCAGGAAAGGGTTTATCAGCGGGAAGGACAGAACATTGCCTATGAGCTTTTAGCTGAAAATGGCCCCGATCACGACAAGACCTTTGTTTTTCAGGTACGCATTACCGGCAAGGTCATGGGACGGGGAACCGGACACAGCAAAAAAGAAGCAGAGCAGCAGGCAGCCCGCATGGCGCTGGAAAAGATGACAGAAAAAGGACAAGGTGCCGGCTGATGCCGCGCCTTGTTTTTTTATCTGCAATATATGGGTGATTCAACGAAAAGGAGAGACAGCGATGCGAAAAATGACGATTCTTGGCACGGGCTTTGCCATGGCGACCCGATGCTTTAATACGTGCTTCTTTTTGGAACTGGAAGACGGCAGCTTCTTTTTGACGGATGCCGGCGGCGGCAATGGAATCCTGCGCCAGCTGGAACAGACGGACTTCCGCTGGGAAGACTGTCATCACATGTTCGTTACGCACGGACATACCGATCATGTTCTTGGCGCGATATGGGTGATTCGGAAGATTGCGGATCAGATGAATAAGGGAAAGTATGACGGTGTGTTTCATATTTATTGCCATGATGTCGTCCGTGACATGCTGCTTGCCATGACGCGCATGACATTGAAGAAGAAGGATTTTGCACATGTCGGTCAGGATATTCTGCTCCACGAACTGAAAGACGGGGAATGTGCGGATCTCCCGCAGTTCCGCCTTACCGCCTTTGATATCCGGTCCACGAAAGCCAAACAATTCGGATATCTGCTGGAATTTGACGACGGTACGCGGTTTACATGCCTTGGCGATGAACCGTTCAATGAACGCAACCGCCCGTATGCCGAGAACGCGGACTGGCTGCTGGCGGAGGCATTCTGCCGCTATGAGGACCGGGAGATATTCCATCCTTATGAAAAAAATCACAGCACAGTCCGGGAGGCCAGCGAACTGGCAGAGCAGCTCGGTGTAAAAAATTTGGTCCTGTATCATACGGAAGACCGTCATTTGGCTGCCCGAAAAAGGGAGTATACGAATGAGGCCAGACAGTATTATCATGGAACGGTTTATGTGCCGGACGATCTGGAAAGCATTGCCTTTTAAACAGCCATATATACGAAAAAGGGATGCAGCGGAATGATGGTTCATTCTGCTGCATCCCTTTTGATCTGCGCGGCCAGTCTGTCAGAGAAACATTTTCCTGACCAGCCGGTTATAGGTATAGGTAGCCTGCGCCAGTTGTCCGATTTCCTCTGGAGACAAACGGGAGATGCGTTCATGGAACATAAGATGGACGGTTTCTTTCTGCTGGTCCAGAATGGCCATGCCTGCGTCGGTAATGGTGATAACGGTGCGCCGGCGGTCATTGATGTCCGGGTGACGCTGCGCCAGACCTGATTTGACCAGCTTGTCGATAATCGTGGTCATTTGCTGCTTGGAAATATTCAATGTACGGCTGATCTCGGAAATGGAAGCGGAGGGATCATTGATCAGCGCCATCAACACGACGAACTGGTTAACCGGAATAGGAACCTGAGTCTGACGATAGAAGTTGTTGCGAACCAACAGATATGTTTCGATAAAGGTTTCAACAAATGCGCGGGATGCTTCCTGCGCAGGCGAATCTTTCATGGATAGTCTGACTCCTTTTTCAAAATTAAAGTCGTGTTAAATCGTATCGGATTTTACCGGTCTCAGCCGTGAGTTCTTGACTTTTGTTCAAATATAATATACTATATAATCCATCAATAGTAAACATTTATTTACTATTTTATCCGATGCTAAGAGTCGCTGAGGTTCCCGCCTTTTCAGGCGGGGGACAAGCGCCTTTAAAGCCTTTTATGCGGAAGTATCCTTCCGTAGCGGAATGGGAAGAGAATGTCTGCGGGCAGGGACGGACTATGGCTCTGTCCGCTTGTCAAAGGAGGTTATCTATTTGTTTTTTTCGAAAAACAAGAAGACGAGAGCACTGCTGATCGGCATTTCCTTGGCTGTTTCAGCCAGCTTTGTCGTTGCGGGCTGTGGGAATAAACAGCAGGCTCAGCAGCAGGGCGTTCAGGTCAAGGCGATGCAGGTACTGCAGCAGGATGCGCCTCTGACGAGCGAGTTTGCCGGCCAGATTGTGGGCAAGGATGAGGTTAAGGTCCAATCCAAGGTTTCCGGCAATATTGTGGAAAAATATGTAAAGGGCGGCGAGTATGTACAGGCCGGCCAGCCGCTCTATAAAATCGATTCCCGCCAGTATGAGTCGGCCGTTCTTCAGGCTCAGGCGAATTTAGCGCAGTCTGAGGCTACGCTGAGCAATGCGGAAACGGATTTGTCCCGTTATCAGCAGCTGCTGAATTCACAGGCCATTGCCGAGCAGACGGTTGCTACGCAGCAGGCGAATGTGAATGCGTACGGTGCGGCTGCGGCGGCGAATGAAGCGCTGCTTCATAAGGCCCAGCAGGATCTGGATGATACGTTGATCTGTGCGCCTTTGAGCGGCCAGCTTGGCGTGGATGATGTGGCAGTCGGCACGTTTGCCGCCGCCGGCAATACCAGTCTGGTCACGATCGGTTCATCCAATCCGGTCTATGCGCAGTTCAGCATATCCGAAGCGGAGTTCCTGAAGTTCAAAAAGATTCAGCAGATGCAGAGCGGTTCGTCGGACAGTGCCATCCATGCAAGTCTTCGCTTGTCGGACGGCACGATCTATCCGCTGGACGGAAAAATCGTACAGACTGACCGTGCGCTGGCGCAGAATACCGGTACTTTGACGATAAAGGCATTGTTCCAGAACCCGAACGGCCTGCTTCTTCCGGGGATGTTCGCCCGCGTCCGCCTGACCGGCGAGACGGTGCCGAATGCGATTCTTGTCCCGCAGCGTGCCATTCAGCAGGTGCTCGATAAAACCTTTGTGATGGTTGTTGGCAGCGATGGAAAATCGGAGGCGCGCACTGTTGTGCTGGGACCGCAGGTCGGCAGCTATTATATTGTAAAAAGCGGTCTTTCCGCCAGTGATACGGTTATTGTGGAAGGACTTTCCAGCCTGACGGAAGGAAAGGATCTTCATGTCACGATGGTCACGCCGGAAGAGATGGGCTTCTCGTTTGATGAAGATACGACGCCGTTTGACACGATGACTTCTTCGGATGCGAACAGCGGGAACAATTAAGGAGGCGGCATTTTGTCTAAATTCTTTATTCACCGCCCGATCTTCGCGATTGTCATCTCACTGATTATCGTTATTGCGGGTTCTATCGCGGCGACGCAGCTGCCGATTGCGCAGTATCCGCAGATCTCGCCGCCGACCGTCAGTGTCAGCACCAACTATACCGGTGCCAGTGCTGCTGTCGTGAATCAGACGGTGGCACAGATCATTGAGGATCAGGTCAATGGTACGCAGGGCATGGATTACATGTCATCGAGCTCCGATGATACGGGGCGTTACAGCCTGTCTGTCACGTTTAATGTCGGTACGGACGGCGATATGGACTCGGTCAAGGTACAGAACAATGTTGCTTCGGCGACGAGCCAGCTGCCTTCCGAGGTACAGCAGGTCGGTGTTACGACAAAAAAATCGACGAATGATATGGCATACATGATGTCCTTTTATTCGCCGGATGGCACGTATGACCGTGCCTTTATGAAAAACTACGCGACGATTTATCTTTTGGATAAACTAAAGCGTATCGATGGAGTTGGTGACGTCCAGGTTTTCGGCTCCGATTACGCGATGCGTGTCTGGCTCAATCCGGACAAACTGGCCGAGCTTAAACTGACGGTGGCTGACGTTTCGGCCGCGATCAAGGAGCAGAATGTTCAGGCACCGGCCGGTACGGTCGGTGCGATGCCGGTCAACAACGGTCAGGAAAAACAGATGTCTGGCAAGATCGAAGGACGCCTGACGACGCCGGAGGAATTCGGCAATGTCATCATCAAGTCGAATGGCGACGGCCAGTTTGTACGCCTCAAGGATGTCGCTAAAATCGAGACAGGAGCGCAGTCGGAGAGTATTATTTCCAAATATAACGGATATCCGGCGGTCGGCTTCGGCGTCAAGCTTACGAGCGATGCGAATGCAATGAAGACGATCAGCGAAGTTCGTAAGGTTTTTGATGAGGCAAAAAACACGTTGCCTCCGGGCATGCAGATGTCGACAATCTTCGATTCGACCGATTATATCAGCACGTCGATTGAAGAGGTGCTGATGACCTTTGTGGAAGCGCTGCTGCTGGTTGTCCTTGTTATTTTCATCTTCTTGCAGAACTGGCGCGCGACGATCATTCCGCTGCTTGCTGTCCCGGTTTCCCTGATCGGTACGCTCGGCGCATTTATCGTACTTGACTTTACGATCAATACCCTGACGCTCTTTGCAATGGTCCTTGCGATCGGCCTCGTTGTCGATGATGCGATCGTCGTTATTGAGAACGTTGAGAAGCATATGGAAGAGGGCCTGACTCCGATCGATGCGACGGAGCGCGCGATGGACGAAGTTCAGGGGCCGGTTGTGGCCATCGCTGTTGTCCTGTCGGCTGTATTCGTCCCAGTTGCTTTCCTCGGCGGTATGACGGGTGTCCTTTATAAGCAGTTCGCGCTGACCATTGCCGTATCGGTCTGCCTTTCGGCCTTCGTGGCCCTGACGCTGACGCCGGCGCTCTGCGCTAAGATGCTCAAGCGTCATACCGAGAAGGATGATGAAGGCCTGCTGGGCCGGTTCTTTGGCCGGTTCAACGATTGGTTTGAGCGTACGAAACGCGGCTATGTCGGCGTTGTTGCAACGTTTATCCGTCATTCGCGCCTGGCGCTTATTTTCCTGCTGATCGTATCGGGCTGTGCCGGAATCATCTACAAGAACCTGCCGTCTACCTTTGTTCCGTCGGAGGATCAGGGGTATTGGTTTGCGGCAGTTGAGATGCCGGACGGCACTTCGGCCAATCGTACGCAGGCAGTAGTGGATAAGCTGAATACGGCGTTTATGAATAACATCAAAGGGCTCGACGGAACGATGGCTATTACAGGTTTTTCGCCGCTTTCCGGCGGCGCCTCGTCAAGCGCCGGCATGATCGTTGTCGGTATGAAGGACTGGTCTCAGCGTGAGGATGCTGACGCATCGGTCAGCGCTGCAGTGCGCACGGCCTTTGGCATTGGTGCGAAGGTGGCGCCGGAAGCAACGGTCATTGCCATGAACCCGCCGGCCCTGCCGGGCCTCGGAATGACGGGCGGCTGGACGCTTCAGCTGCAGGATATGACGGGTCATACGGAAGCAGAGCTTAACGATATTACGAAGAAGATTGTCTCTGAGGCCAATCAGCGCCCGGAGCTTGCCGGTGTGCGTTCGACCTATTCGGTTGGATCGCCGATCGTTCAGTATGAAGTAGACCGCGAGAAAGTCAAAAATCTCGGCATTGCGCTTTCCGATGTATTCACGGCGATGCAGGTCAACTACGGCGGTTATCAGGTCAATGATTTCAACCGCTTCGGCCGCAGCTACAAGGTCATGATGCAGGCGGACAATGACTACCGCACCTCGGCCGATTCGATGAAGTTCATCTTCGTCCGGTCGAGTTCCGGGACGATGGTGCCGCTCGATACCCTGCTGAAGCCGAAGTTCACTTCCGGCCCGTCGACGATTTCCCGCTTCAATGGCACACGGTCCATTCAGATCACGGGGCAGACCGGCAACGGATATTCTTCCGGACAGGCTATGAATGCCATCAAGGAAGTCGTTCAGCAGAACGCGGGAACCGGATTCAACATTGAATGGTCCGGCCAGAGCCGCGAGGAAGCCAAAGCGTCCAGTTCGACGCTGCAGGTTCTTGTGCTGTCCCTTGTTTTTGTATTCCTTTGCCTGGCGGCTCTTTATGAAAGCTGGAGCGTACCGTTTGCGGTTCTTTTGACCGTGCCGACTGGTATCTTCGGCGCGCTGGTTTCGGAATACGGGCTGTCTATCCTTGAGGCGATGTTCGGGCATCAGAATGCAGGACTGCAGGACAGTGTCTATATGCAGATCGGCATCATTGCGATCATCGGTCTGGCGGCGAAAAATGCCATCCTGATCGTTGAATTCGCCAAAGTCCGTGTTGACCGCGGCATGGAGCCGGTCAAGGCGGCGATTGAGGCAGCAGGCCTTCGTCTGCGCCCGATTCTCATGACCTCGTTTGCGTTCATTATCGGCTGTATTCCTCTGGCTGTTGCCACGGGGGCCGGTGCTGCGGCGCGTAACGGCATGGGTGTCGCCGTTGTCGGCGGTATGCTCTTTGCGACGGCAATGGGTATCTTCCTGATACCGGTATTCTTTGTCGCGATGGAGTGGATTGCCGCCAAACTCGGCCTGTTCAAGCAGCAGAAGAAGAAAACTACTGCAGATTATATGTAAGATATCGTTTCGAATTCCCTGCCGGGGAAGAGCCGTTTCAGACGGCGGAGAAAACGGCATGTTTTCTCATTCTTCCGCCCGGCGGGGAATTTTTTTCCGGCGCAAATAGCGCTTGCGTAAAGAACAATTGTTTTATATAATGAGATAGAATGATATCGCAGCAGCGAAAGGAGCGGATACGAGCATGGCAACGGATAAGAAAGAAGCACTGGCCAACGCGCTGAAACAGATCGAAAAGGATTTCGGCAAGGGGTCGATCATGCGTCTTGGTGACGCCAAAGCGAACATGAATGTGGAGGTCATTTCGACGGGAATTCTCCCCCTCGATATTGCCCTGGGCGTGGGCGGGGTGCCGCGCGGCCGTATTATTGAGGTTTACGGTCCGGAATCCTCCGGTAAGACGACGGTGGCGCTTCACATGATTGCAGAAGCGCAGAAAGCTGGCGGAATTGCCGCGTTCATTGATGCAGAGCATGCGCTGGATCCGGTTTATGCGCAGAAACTTGGCGTAGATATCGACGATCTGTTGATTTCACAGCCGGATACCGGCGAGCAGGCTTTGGATATCGTCGAAGCCTTGGTGCGCAGCGGAGCCATCGACATCATCGTTGTCGACTCGGTCGCTGCGCTGGTGCCAAAGGCGGAGATCGAGGGGGAGATGGGCGACAGCCATGTCGGCCTCCATGCCCGCCTGATGAGTCAGGCCATGCGCAAACTGACAGGAATTATCAGCAAGTCACGAACGGTGGCGATTTTCATCAATCAGATTCGTGAAAAGGTCGGCGTCATGTTTGGCAATCCGGAGACGACTACAGGCGGGCGCGCACTGAAATTTTACGCGTCGGTCCGCATGGATGTCCGCAAGATCGATAAGATCACGCAGGGGCAGGACGTCATCGGCAATCGTACACGGATCAAGGTGGTCAAAAACAAGGTGGCTCCACCGTTTAAAACGGCGGAGTTTGACATCATGTACGGAGAAGGGGTATCCAAACTGTCCAGCATTATCGATATGGGCGTCCAACTCGACATTGTCGATAAAAGCGGCGCATGGTTCTCGTATGAAGGTACGCGCCTTGGACAGGGAAAGGAGAATGCCAAGCAGTCCCTGAAAGAACAGCCGGAGCTTTGTGCGGAAATCGAAGCCAAAATTCGCGCCAGCCTGATTGACGCAGGAGAGACGGCAGAGGAAGATGCCGTACCGGCTCCGGCGGAGAGCGGGGAGTAATTCATGCGCCGGATGAAGTATGAAAGGGAAGAGGGAAACGATACTGCTTCCCCAAAAAAACGCTCAAAGAAAACGGCACTGATGGCGGCGGTGGATATTCTGGCCCGGCAGGAACAGAGTGAAAAAAAGCTCCGGGAAAAGCTGGCGCGCAAAGGATATGAGGATGGTGAGATTCAGCGGGCCGTAGATCGGCTGGTAGAAATGCACTATTTAAATGATGCGGAAGCGTGCGCCCGTCAGTTTGCGTTCTTGTATGAAGAAAGCCGGAGCTCCGTCCGCCAGATCTGCGTCAAGCTCATGCAGCGCGGATTCGATTCAGGCTTGGTCCGGGACTGCATTCCCCCGGATTCCTTTGAGCGGGAAACGCAGGCGGCCCTGCGTGTTTTATCTCTGCGATTCAAGCCTTCTGCCGACCAGCAGAAGATGAAGGCCAACCTTTATTCCAAAGGCTTTGATTCTTCTGTGATTCGCGCCGCCGTGGACGCGTTCGCCGCTTCCCCTGAACACTGATCCCTTCAGCCTGCCCGGAACCCGGGCAGGCTTTTACAATGCGAAGGGTTATGTTATAATTGGTTCAAAGCTTTATTGTGAACTGTTACTCGGGGAGGAAGAAAAATTTGAGCAAGCCGGCAAATGAAATGATTCTGGTTTTGGATTTTGGCGGTCAGTATAATCAGCTGATTGCCCGTCGTGTTCGTGAGAACCATGTTTACTGCGAAGTGCATCCGCATACGATGAGCCTTGACCGCATCCGGGAAATGGCGCCGAAGGGCATTATCCTGACTGGTGGACCGAACAGCGTCTATCAGGCGGACTCTGCCAGCTGCAGTCCGGAGCTTTTCCGGCTGGGCATTCCTGTACTTGGCATCTGCTATGGCTCGCAGCTTATGGCATATCTCCTCGGCGGCCGGGTGGAGACGGCGCCGACCAGCGAGTATGGCAAGACGGAGGTCACGCTTCGTTCCGGGCGGTCGAAACTGTTTGCCGGAGTAGATACCAAAACGATTTGCTGGATGAGTCATACGGACTATATCGCTGCAGCGCCGGATGGATTTCAGATCACAGCCGATACCCCGGTCTGCCCGGTCGCAGCGATGGAAAACGAAGCAGAGAACCTCTATGCCGTGCAGTTCCATCCGGAAGTCATGCATACGGTACAGGGCAAGGTCATGCTGAAAAATTTTGTCTATGCGATATGCGGCTGTGCCGGCGATTGGAAGATGGATTCCTTTGTCAGGCGGACCATCTGCGAACTGCGGGAAAAAATCGGCAATGGACGGGCGCTTTGTGCGCTTTCGGGCGGCGTAGATTCATCCGTCGCGGCCGTGCTGCTCTCGAAAGCAATCGGCAGTCAGCTGACCTGTGTGTTCGTCGATCATGGCCTGCTGCGCAAGGATGAGGGCGATCAGGTGGAAGCCGTATTTGGACCGAATGGACCGTACGACGTTCATTTTGTCCGCGTGAATGCAAAGGATCGCTTCTATCAGAAGCTGGCTGGCGTAACAGACCCGGAACAAAAGCGAAAAATTATCGGCGAGGAGTTCATTCGCGTCTTTGAGGAAGAAGCGAAAAAGATCGGCGCGGTCGATTATCTCGTGCAGGGAACGATTTATCCGGATGTGATCGAAAGCGGTCTCGGTAAATCCGCCGTCATCAAGAGTCACCATAATGTCGGCGGACTGCCGGATTATGTGGATTTCAAGGAGATCGTCGAACCGTTGCGCCTGCTGTTCAAGGATGAGGTGCGCACCGCCGGGCGTGAACTCGGAATCCCCGACTATCTCGTCAACCGGCAGCCGTTCCCCGGGCCTGGCCTTGGCATCCGTATTATCGGCGAGGTCACGGAAGAGAAGGTACGGATTGTGCAGGAAGCGGATGCCATTTATCGTGAAGAAGTCGCGAAGGCCGGCGTTGAGGGGCTTGGCCAGTATTTTGCTGCGCTGACCAATATGCGCAGTGTCGGCGTCATGGGAGACGGACGCACCTATGATTACGCCATCGCCCTGCGCGCCGTTATGACGAGCGACTTCATGACCGCCGAGAGCGCACAGCTTCCCTGGGAGGTCCTGCAGAAGACGACAAGCCGTATCGTCAACGAGGTCAGAGGCGTCAACCGCGTGCTTTACGACTGCACCGGCAAGCCGCCTGCAACGATCGAGTTTGAATAAAATGAAACCTGGCCAGGGGGCGCTTTAACACCCGTTGGCATCGGGGAAATCATCAGGTACCAAAACCGGCAGACGCGGGCATCGCCTGCCGGTTTTGGTACCTGATTTGACAAAGTACTGCTAAAGTGCTATAATCACATGCGTTGATATAAGTTGTCAAGACAATCGCGGCTGCTCCTATGAGGGCAGATGAGGAAAGTCCGGGCTCCGCAGGGCAGTGTGCTGGATAACGTCCAGCGAGGGTGACCTTAGGGAAAGTGCCATAGAGATTCAGACCGCCTGACTTGTCAGGTAAGGGTGGAAAGGTGCGGTAAGAGCGCACCAGCAGTCAGGTGACTGGCTGGCTTCGGTAAACCCCACACGGAGCAAGACCAAATAGGGAAGGGATGATGCGGCCCGCGGAACCTTCCGGGTTGAGTCGCTTGAGCCGGCAGGCAACTGCCGCGCCTAGATAAATGATTGTCACCGCGTGTGCGGTACAGAACTCGGCTTACTGATTGCTTATAGCAACGCAAGGGAAATATCGCGGCTGTCAGCTTTGACAGCCCATTTTCATTTCCGGATGGTTTCTGAAATAAATCTGAAAGAATAAAAAGAATATACAGAAATAGAAAAAGACAATAGAAAAGAAAAGGCAGTAATACGACGACTCATGTCGTATTAAATAAATTGGGTTTTATATAAGGATAAGCCGAATCCAGCCCAGGAGCGGGGGAACCAGTTTTTTGGGGCGAACCTCAGGCTCACGATGTTTCGTGAAATTGAAGCGGGTGGTCTTCTCTACCCGAGCCCGGCAGCTAACCTCGTAGGCGACAAGAGAGAGGAGTGGCTTTTTTGAGTAAAGCAAAGCGTGTGTTTGCGCTGTCCATGATCCTTATGTGCTGGTTTTCTGTATGTGGTGCTTCGGCATTCCGTGTAGGCGATCAGGGCACGGACGTAGCGGAGATACAAGGACAACTGGTCCGTCTCGGCTACGATGTATCGGCTGATGGTGAGTTTGGTCCCGCTACGGCTGAGGCAGTGAAAGCATTCCAGACGTCCAAGGGAATGAATGCGGATGGTCAGGTCGGAGATTCGACCTATACGGCTCTGCTGGGCAAGTCCATGCCCGCTGTGTCGCATGGCTCCAATTACATCAACCGCACGGTCATTTCCGAGTCTATGCAGTACCTTGGAGTGCCATATGTGTTCGGCGGTACGACGCCGAATGGCTTCGACTGCTCCGGGTATGTTCAGTATGTGTTCGCTCATGCTGGCGTCTATCTGCCGCGTACGGCAGATGTTCAGTATGAGTGCGGCACGCCGGTATCCTCCGGCGAACTCATGCCGGGCGATCTGGTGTTTTTCACGACGTATGCGCCGGGGGCTTCCCATGTAGGGATCTATCTGGGAGACCGCCAGTTCATCAACGCATCATCCAGCCGCGGCGTCAGTGTGGCATCGCTGGACAGCTCCTATTGGGGCTCCTGCTACATTGGCGCGCGCCGCGTGATGTAAAACCGGTGCTCTTTTTGGGAGAGGCAGCTGCCTCTCCGCTTTTTTCTTATACAGAGGAAAGACGGAATGGTTATGTAATCAGGTTTTGGGAGGAATCATGGGTGATTTGTTTCTGCTGCTTTTGGTTGTCCTCATGATGACCTATACGTTCTGGGATGAATGGTTTACGGACTGACTCAGAAATATTCGATGCGATCCAGCAGGATTTTTCTGTCTGTCCACGAAATACATAAGCGATGGGCTGCATGGTATGCGGCATTGGAATAGGGACTTATGTAGTGAGGAGTGACCGGAATGGCAAAAGTAAGGATTTTAAACATGATGTTCTATGGGTTTCATGGCGTTTATGAATACGAACGCGAACAGGGACAGAAGTTTTATATCGACGTGGAAATCGAGACAGAAAATGATAAGGTGGCGGAGACGGATGATGTGAAGGATGGAGTGGATCCGGCAGCGATCTATGATATCGTCAAGGACGTGACCGAGAATAAGCGGTTCCAGATGCTCGGGACGCTGGCCGCACATATCGGGGACAGTCTTTTGGATAAATATTCGCATTTCCGGGCTGTTACGACGCGGATACGGAAACCGTCTGTTCCGATATCCGGTCCGATCGATTATGTGGAAGCGGAAATGACTCGTACGCGGGCGTAATAGTATTTTCAGGTCATCAGCCGGAGTTGCAGCTGATGGCCTTTTTGCTGAAAGGATGCCGATACACCGCCGTAAAATTTTTCTGAAAATCCAGTGGAAAGTGTTGCATTTGGCTGAAAAGTTCGCTAAGATGAATAATTGTACAGGTCTAAGGATGGCGATGGCATGAAATCGGAAGGTCGATTTTATCTGGCTGCGCTGACCCGGTGTCCAGGCTTCGGCAGCCGCACGCTGCGGAAGCTGCTGGCTTTTTACCAGACGGCCCGGGATATATGGGAATCCGGCCCGGAAGAGCTGGCTGTTCAGGGACAGCTGACGCCGGGAGCGGTACAGCGTCTGATGCTGTTTCGCAGGGAACAGGAAGGTCTGCCGGAGCAGCTGGAAGCATCCTGCCGCCGGGCAGGGTGCAAGCTGTGTACAATAGAAGACGATGTATATCCGGTCGCGCTGAAGGAAATTTATGATCCGCCGGTGGTTTTGTTTTATCGGGGGACTATTGAGCCGGATGCCCGCCGGATCGCTATGGTCGGGTCGCGGCGCTTTACCCCCTATGGAGAAGGACTGGCTCTGGACTTTGGACAGCGGCTGGCTGCTGCCGGATTGACGGTGGTCAGCGGGGCGGCCAGAGGTATCGATACGGCGTCCCATCGCGGTGCGCGGAAAGCCGGGCGCACGGTTGCTGTGCTGGGCTGCGGGGTCGATGTTGCCTATCCGGCGGAAAACCGGCGATTGCTGGAGGATATTGCATCTTCCGGCGGCGCGGTGATTTCTGAATACGGTCCGGGAACGAGGCCGCTTCCTGCATTTTTTCCGGCTCGCAACCGCATCATCAGCGGATTGTCCGAGGGAACGTTAGTGATTGAGGCGGCCCGCCGTTCCGGGTCATTGATTACGGCGGAGATGGCGCTTTCTGAGGGGCGTGACGTGTTTGCGATCCCCGGCAGCGTTTATTCGGACAGCAGCTGGGGATGTAACCATCTGATTCAGCAGGGAGCCAGACTCGTGCAGTCGCCGGACGATATTTTGGAGACGTATGGGGTGTCGGCGCCGCCGAAAAAAAAGTCGTCCCATTCTTTTACTGCTGAGGAGCGTCAGGTCTGGCAGGTGCTTTCTTTCGAGCATTCGCTGACCGTGGATGAGATCATCCAGAGCATGCCGCAGGGAGAACTGCCGAATCTGGCTTTTATTCTTCTGCAGATGGAGTTAAAGGGACTGGTTATTGAGAATGAGCTGCACGCTTACCGGCGTGCTGAGAGGGAGTGAAGGTTTGGCTGCAACAGCAACGAAAACCAAGACAAAAACGAAAGCGAAAAAAGCACGGAGCAAAAAAACGCTGGTTATCGTCGAGTCTCCAGCCAAGGCGAAAACCATAGAAAAATATCTGGGGCGCAAATATATGGTGCGGGCCTCGATGGGACATCTGCGCGATTTGCCGAAAAGTCAGTTCGGGATCGATGTGGATCATGATTTTGCTCCCAAGTATATCAATATCCGTGGAAAAGGCGCGCTAATCAAGGCGCTGAAGAAGGACGCGAAAAACGCCGATAAAATTTATCTGGCAAGCGATCCGGACCGCGAGGGAGAAGCTATCGCCTGGCATTTGGCCTTTATACTGGGTCTGGATCCGGCTGAGGACTGCCGTATTGTATTCAATGAAATTACGAAACCGGCCATTCAGGAAGCCGTGAAGCATCCTCGGTCCATCAATCTGGATCAGGTCGATGCTCAGCAGGCCCGCCGTATGCTGGACCGGATCGTCGGCTATAAGCTGTCGCCGCTTCTCTGGCGTAAGGTCAGAAAAGGCCTTTCCGCTGGTCGCGTGCAGTCTGTAACGGTTAAGCTGATCTGCGATCGTGAAAAAGAGATTCAGGCCTTTGAATCTGTGGAATATTGGACGGTCGGTCTTAAGCTGCGCAAGGCGAAGTCCGCGATGTTTGATGCCGAGCTCACGCAGGCAGACGGGAAAAAGCTGGATCTTCACAATGAGCAGGAGACGGCCGCGCTTACACAGGATCTGAAGCAGCAGGAGATGGTCGTGCGCGGAGTGAAAAAGAGCGAGCGCAAGCGCCGTCCGTCTGCTCCTTTTACAACCAGCTCCCTTCAACAGGATGCGGCGCGTAAGCTGGGATTTACGTCCCGCAAGACGATGATGCTGGCCCAGCAGCTTTATGAAGGGATCGAGCTGGGGCATCATGGGGCAGCGGGTCTGATCACTTATATGCGTACGGATTCGACGCGGATTTCCGATTTGGCACAGGATGATGCACGCGCGTTTATCCGCGATCAGTTCGGCGAGCCGTATCTTCCGGCGAAGCCGAATGTCTACGCGGCGGGGAAAAAGGCTCAGGACGCGCATGAGGCGATACGGCCGACGAATATCGGGCTGACGCCGGAGCAGTTGGCGAAATATTTGAATAAGGATCAGCTGAAGCTTTACACGCTGATTTGGCAGCGCTTTGCGGCAAGCCAGATGACGCCGGCCGTTTATGATACCATGAGCATTGCCATTCAGGCCGGGGAGCGCTATCTCGTGCGCGCTGCCGGCTCAAAGCTGAAGTTTGCGGGGTTTACAGCGGTTTATGCCGGAGCGGATACATCGAAAAAGGAGAAGGATGTTCTTCTGCCGGATCTGGCTGAGGGCGATGTACTCACGCTGGCCCGTATCCTGCCGCAGCAGCATTTTACCGAGCCGCCACCGCGCTACAATGACGCTTCGCTGGTCAAGACGCTGGAAGAAAAGGAAATCGGGCGTCCGAGCACCTATGCGCCGATCATTGAAACGATTCAGGCGCGCGGTTATGTCCAGCGCATCGACAAGCATTTTCAGCCGACAGAACTCGGTTTTGTCGTGGTGGACATGCTGGAGGAATATTTTAAAAACATCGTCGATGTGACTTTTACGGCGAATCTGGAAAATGAGCTGGATGAGATCGCAGAAGGAAAAGTGGAAAAAAACGAGCTGCTTCGGGAGTTCTATGGTCCGTTTGAGGACACGCTGGAAAAAGCGGACGAGGCCATCGGGCACGTGGAGCTGTCCGTCGAGGTTTCGGATGTGAAATGTGAGCTTTGCGGCCGCATGATGGTGGTGAAGCAGGGGCGCTTCGGCAAATTCCTGGCCTGTCCGGGATTCCCGGAATGCCGCAATACCAAGCCGCTGCTGATCGATACGGGCGTGAAGTGCCCGAAATGCGGCGGGGCGATCGTCGAGCGAAAGACGCGCCGCGGGCGAAGCTTCTATGGCTGCCGGAATTATCCGGACTGCGATTATACGACCTGGGACCAGCCGCAGAAAGAGACTTGTCCGAAATGCGGGGCTTTTCTGCTGAAACATCACTATAAGAATGGCCGTGCGATGCTTTATTGCAGCAACGATGCCTGCGAGACGCGTGTGGATCATCCGATCAACAAGGAACTGGAAAAAATCCGTCAGCGGGCAGAGGCGAAAAAAGCCAAAGAGGCGGCCCGGGCAGCGGAAGAACATGAAGACAAGGGAGAGGCATGAAGAAAGTTATTGTTATCGGAGCCGGTCTGGCAGGATCCGAAGCCGCCTGGCAGGCTGCTGAGCATGGGGCGGAAGTTTTGCTTTATGAAATGCGGCCGAAAAAAACAACACCGGCACATAAGACCGATGGATTTGCCGAACTGGTATGCAGCAATTCGCTGCGCGGCGCCGGCTTGGAAAATGCGGTGGGGGTGCTGAAAGAAGAAATGCGGCGCCTTCGGTCCCTGATCATGGAAGCAGCGGATGCGACGAAGGTCCCGGCCGGAGGCGCTTTGGCTGTAGACCGCCATGGATTCAGCGATTATGTTACGCGATATGTATCTGCTCATCCGCGGATTACCGTGATACGCGAAGAGGTAGAAAGGATTCCGCTGCGGGAAGACGCGGTTACAGTCGTAGCGAGCGGTCCGCTCACGGACGGCAGTCTGGCTGAGGACATCGCGGCCCGCACGGGCGGCGATTCGCTGTATTTCTATGATGCGGCGGCGCCGATTGTCGGCATGGATTCCATCGACATGAGCAAGGCATATCGTGCTTCGCGCTATGGCAAGGGAGAGGCGGCGTATATCAACTGCCCCATGACCCGGGAGGAATACGAGGCGTTCTGGACGGAACTCGTGCAGGCGAAGAAGGCTCCGACAAAAGCCTTTGAGAAGGAAAAATTTTTTGAGGGATGTATGCCGGTCGAGGTGATGGCCGGCCGCGGCAAAGATACCTTGTTGTTCGGCCCGCTTAAACCGGTCGGGCTGGAGCATCCGGAGACGGGGGTCCGGCCCTATGCCGTCGTGCAGCTGCGGCAGGATAATGCCAGCGCAACCCTTTATAATATTGTTGGGTTCCAGACGCATCTGAAATGGCCGGAGCAGCGCCGGGTCTTTCAGATGATTCCGGGATTGGAACAGGCTGAGTTTTTGCGCTATGGGGTAATGCACCGCAATACGTTTCTGAATTCCCCGAAGCACATGCGGCCTACCCTGCAGTTCCGCGGGGAGGACCGACTGCTCTTTGCCGGGCAGATGACCGGTGTAGAGGGCTATATTGAGTCCGCGTCGTCGGGACTGGTGGCCGGCATCAATGCGGCTCGTCTGGCGGGCGGGCAGGATCCGCTGATATTCCCGGCGGAGAGCTGTCATGGCGCGCTGTGTCATTACATCACAACGAGTGAGGCACGTCATTTTCAGCCGATGAATGTCAATTTTGGCATTTTGCCGCCTATAGAGCTGCGCGATGAGCGCGGCCGATATATCAAGGATAAAAAGCGAAAGAAACAGCTGTTGGCCCAGCGGGCCCTGGCGGCGATCGAGTCGTTTCGGAATGCGCTGACAAAATGAGCTCCTTTAGGGCTGTAACAGGATAAGGATGGGGACGAATGGAAACACAATTTCATGCAACGACAATCTGCGCGGTGCGAAAGAACGGACATACGGCGATCGCCGGAGACGGGCAGGTGACGTTTGGCGAGCATACCATTATGAAGGCGAATGCCCGAAAGGTACGCCGCTTATATCATGACCAGATTCTGGCCGGCTTTGCGGGATCGGTGGCGGATGCGTTTACCTTGTTCGAAAAATTTGAGGCGAAGTTGGAATCCTATAACGGCAATCTGCAGCGGGCTGCGGTGGAGCTGGCAAAAGAGTGGCGCACGGACCGTGTCCTTCGCAAATTGGAGGCGCTGCTTCTGGTGGCGGACAAGGAAACGATGCTGATGCTGTCCGGCAATGGCGAAGTCATTGAGCCGGACGGTGACGTGGCGGCAATCGGGTCCGGCGGTTTTTACGCGCTGTCTGCGGCGCGGGCCATGGTTCGGCATACTGAGATGAGCGCGGGAGAGATTGCCCGGGAGGCGCTGTCGATTGCAGCCGATATTTGTGTGTATACGAATCATAACATCAAAGTGGAGGAACTGGAATAAATGGAAGAAATTGGCGTAAACGAGCAGACTCCGCGTCAGATTGTGGAGGAGCTGAATAAATATATCGTCGGCCAGGATGAAGCAAAGCGCTCCGTGGCGATCGCTCTGCGCAACCGGTGGCGCAGCAGAAAGCTCAGCGATGCGATGCAGGAGGAAGTGATTCCGAAAAACATACTGATGATTGGCTCCACTGGTGTCGGTAAGACGGAAATTGCCCGCCGGCTGGCGAAGCTGGTCAAGGCTCCCTTTATCAAAGTGGAAGCGACGAAGTTCACGGAGGTTGGTTATGTAGGACGCGATGTCGAGTCGATTGTCCGTGATCTGGCTGAAACCGCTGTGCGCATGGTGCGGCAGCAGCGCATGGAATCCGTTCAGGATAAGGCGGCGGCTATGGCAGAAGAACGCATCCTTGATGCATTTGTACCGGAACCGAAAAAGAGCCAGAATCCATTAGGACGCCTCTTTGGCGGCGAGGAAGAACCGGAGCAGGAGGCGCAGCCGGAACCAAAGTATCAGGCCGGGCGCGAATGGGTGCGCAAACGGCTTCGGAACGGAGAATTGGAACAGGAGACTATCGATGTAGAGATAGAGGAGGGCGGCCGCCCGATGATTGGCATGTTTGCCGGCTCCAGTTTGGAGGGCATGGGGGACAATCTTCAGGACATGATCGGCAATCTGATACCGAAGCGTCACAAAAAACGCAAGGTTACGGTGGAACAGGCGAGAAAAATTTTCCGTCAGGAAGAAGCGGAGAAACTTATCGATATGGAATCGGTGGCGGAAGAAGCGATCAAAGTCGCGGAACGCAGCGGTATCGTATTTCTGGATGAAATCGATAAGGTAGCGGTAAAGGGCAATTCGTCGGGCGGCGCAGACGTTTCTCGCGAGGGCGTCCAGCGCGACATTCTGCCGATCGTTGAAGGCTCGACTGTTATGACCAAGTACGGACCGCTGAAGACCGATCATGTGCTTTTCATTGCCGCCGGAGCATTTCATATGGCCAAGCCATCGGACCTTATTCCTGAACTTCAGGGGCGTTTTCCCATCCGTGTGGAGCTCAAATCTCTGCGCAAAGCGGATTTCGAAAGAATTCTGACTGAGCCGCGCAATGCCCTGCTGAAGCAGTATGAAGCTTTGATGGCGACAGAAGGCGTAAAGATCTCCTTTCAGCCGGATGCTATTGCCCGTCTTGCCGGTTTGGCCTGTGACGTCAATGAGCGGACAGAAGACATCGGCGCTCGCCGTCTGCATACTCTGCTGGAAAAACTCTTGGAGGAAATCAGCTTTAATGCACCGGATATGGATGAAGAGGAAGTAAGGATCGACGCTGCTTATGTCGACAAGCAGCTGGCGGATATCGTAGTAGACCGCGATCTTTCTCAGTTTATTCTCTGAGCCGGGGGAGGTGAGTCAGTGCCTTTCCTCTGGCACATCCCTGAAAATTGAGAAAATTTAATTTAAAAGATTATTCAATATCTATGATTATTTTGAAAAATATGATAAAATAAAATTGATGTTTGAATGGAGAGGGTTATGACCGGGACATGGAATAACGGAATGTTTTGAAAAGGAGTAATGAATATGGCATCATTATTAGAGAAAACGAGGAAAATCAATCGTCTGCTTCAGCGGTCGGAAAATGTAGAATACGATGGAATATCCCGGGTACTGAGCAACGTGCTGGGCGCTAACGTTTACATTACCAATAAAAAGGGGAAGATTTTCGGTTATGCGTTCGTCGATGATTTCGAGTGCGACCTCATGGTCGACAAGGTCATCAATCAGGGCGAGTTTCCGAAGCATTATGTCAACTGGCTGATGCGCATGGATGAAACCAACGCAAATCTCCGCTCCAAGACCGGCATGTGTGCGTATGAAGAAAATACCAAATGCCTGTTTAACGGGAAAAATACGACGATTGTCCCGATTTACGGCGTAGGAGAGCGAATCGGAACGCTGATCGTCGCAAAATATGACGAAGAGTTCGATGATGACGATCTGCTGCTTTGCGAATATGGAGCAACGGTCGTTGGTATGGAGATGCTCCGGGATCATGCGGAGAAGATTGAAATTGAAGCGCGCAAGAAAGCGACGGTGCAGATTGCGCTGAATACCCTGTCCTTCTCGGAGCGCAAGGCGGCCATTGCCATTCTTTCCGCTCTTCAGGATACAGAAGGCCTGCTGGTTGCCTCGAAGATTGCCGATGAAGTGAAAATCACGCGTTCCGTGATTGTCAATGCCCTGCGCAAATTTGAGTCGGCAGGTGTGATCGAATCGAAATCGTTGGGCATGAAGGGTACCTATATCAAGGTACTCAATGAATATCTGCTGGATGAAGTCCAGAAGATGAAGGACTGATCGTTGCAGGTCGAACGATTTAAGCCGGTACATTCCGTACTGGCTTTTTTGTTTGTTTTGTGAAAAAATGAAGAAGCCTCTTCTAAAAATGGGGAAAAAATGATAAAATTTGAAGGAGTTGTGAGCATAATGTAGAAAATAAATAAAAGGTAACGACAGGAACCGTGTCGGAAGTAAGGAAGGGGTGTGAGTCCGGGATGCTGGAACAAATCATGAATTCCGCGAATTTTGACTATCTGTCCAGAGGACTTTCCGCTGCTACGATGCGTCACGAAGTCATCAGTAATAATATCGCCAATGTAAATACGCCGAACTTTAAACGAAGCGCGGTTAATTTTGAAGATCTGCTGGCCAAGGAACTTCATCTAGGAGATGAGAAAGGGCGGCTGCAGCTGGTTCGCACAAATGACCGGCATTTGCCGATGGATGTGACGGATAAGGCGCATGCGGTCATAGAAGAGGATGGTTCCACGACGATGCGGGTGGATAATAATAATGTCGATATTGATATCGAGATGGCCGGACTGGCAAAAAATCAGCTGTATTATAATGCCATGGCAACGCAGCTGGGCGGTTTTATCAATAAAATGAAAAACGTCATTACAAGCGGTCAGAGCTGACGGGAAATGAGCAGAGGAGAAGCAGGATGAGTATGTTTTTGGGGATTGACGCAGCAGCGTCCGGCCTGACAGCCGAGCGCCTGCGGATGGATGTCATCAGCAACAATATCGCGAATGCCAACACGACTCGTACGAGAGAGGGCGGCGCATATCATCGCCGCTATGTTGTCTTTGAACCGAGGTCGGGGAAGGGCGGCAGCTTTGCCGATTTCCTGCAGGGAGCCTTTCGTAAATCCGTTGCCGGAGACGGCGTTCGCGCCGTGGAGATCCGCGCGGACGATACACAGGGGCCTCTGGTGTACGACCCGGGCAATCCGGATGCCAATGCGCAGGGATATGTAGAACGCCCCAATGTCAATATTGTAGCGGAAATGGTAGATATGATCACGGCTTCCCGCGCGTACGAAGCCAATACGACGACGATCAATGCTGCCAAGTCTATGACGACGAAAGCACTGGAAATGGGAAAATGAACCGGTGAACGATTCCGGACATAGTGAGGGAAAGGATAACGATTATGGAGATGCAAGCACTGCAGATGACGCCGGTGTCCATGCACGCGGAGAGTCATTTAGGTGAAACCCGGCCAAAGGAAGAGGTCAAGGGATTTGGGGAATATCTCACGGAAGCATTGAAAAAGACCAACGACCTGCAGCTGGAATCAGACCGGCAGAATGCGCTGCTGGCTGCGGGCCGTGTGGAGGATATCTCGCAGGTGGTCGTAGCCAGCCAAAAGGCTGATATTGCCCTTCAGCTGACCTTGCAGCTCAGAAACCGGGCGCTTTCAGCGTATCAGGAAATTATGAGGATGCAGGTATAAGTACGTCGGCCATTCGTTAATCATTGCGTGAAGGGATTGAGATCATGGGAGATTGGAAAGAGCGGTATAAGGACCTGTGGAACAGGTTCAGTAAACGCCAGCGTTATATTATGCTGGGGTCCGCTTTGGCTATTCTCGTTGCCATTATTGGTATAAGTGCCTGGTATGGCAATAAGCCGGATATGGTGCCTTTGTTCACGAACATGGAGACAAAGGATGCCGGCGAAGTAGCAGCAAAACTGAAAGAACAGAAAATACAATATGAGGTACAGGAAAACAAGCAGGGTACGACGATACTGGTTCCGTCCAAAAACGTTCACGATGCACGCCTGCAGCTTGCCTCGGAGGGCCTTCCCCGCGGCAATAAAGGGTTTGAGATCTTTGATGACAGTAAACTCGGTGTTACCGAGTTTCAGAATAAGGTCAATTATCTTCAGGCATTGCAGGGAGAGCTGACCCGTACCATCGAGCAGATCGAGTCGGTGGAGAAGGCAAGGGTTCATATCGTCCTGCCAGAGGACAGCCTGTACAAAAAAAATGAGAAGCCGGCGACGGCTTCTATCATGCTGCGCCTGAAACCGCAGGCTGAGCTTTCTAAAAAGGAAATCAAAGGAATCGTGAATCTGACGGCGAACAGTATCCAGGGGCTGAAGCCGGAGAATATCACGATCGTTGATGATACGGGAAAGATTCTCAATGATCCGGATGACAATGAGGAAAACAGCGTCGGCGCCAAGACCATGACCCAGCTGGATATGACCAAAAAGGTGCAGGATGGGATTCAGAAAAACATCCAGTCGCTTTTGGATCAGTCGCTGGGCGAGGGAAGAGCGTTTGCGCGGGTCAGTGTGGAACTGGATTTTGATGACCGTACGACCGATAAACAAACCTTCACTCCGGTGGTCGATGATGCGGGCATCATTCGCAGCCAGCAGGACATCAACGAAACGTACAGCGGGACGTCCACCCAGCCGGGCGGCGCTGCCGGTGTGCAGTCGAACGTACCGGGGTATGTCGCGCAGAACGGCAATGCCAATGCGAACTACGAGAAAAAAGAGTCAACGAAGAATTACGAGATTAATGAGGAAAAATCCAAGGTCGTGGCAGCGCCCGGATCGATTAAGCGGCTGAATGTAGCGGTACTGGTCAACGATGATGTGAACGCGACGCAGCAGGACAGCATTATGCGTACGGTCAGCAGCGCGGCCGGCATCAATCAGGATCGGGGCGACACGATTTCTGTCGAACCGCTGCCGTTCAGCACAGAACTGAAGGACAAGCGTGCCGCGGAGGAAAAGGCAGCCAAGGATAAGGCGGACCGCATCTTCTACATGGAAGTTGCCGCTGCTTTGCTTGTGCTGGCACTGATTATCGGTGCTCTTATGATGCGCCGCCGCAGAAAACTGCAGGAGCAGGCTGCACTGGAAGAGCAGCAGCGTCTGGAAGAGGAAGAACGGCAGAGACTGGCCGCCGAGCGGGCGAAAAAAGTGGAGTCGGGCGAATTGGAAGAGGAAGAACTCACCGAAGAGGAACAGAGACATCTTACCGAAAAGCAGACGCTGCAGGAGCTCATCGATCAGAAGCCGGCCGAGGTGGCTATGCTTATCAAGACCTGGCTTTCGGAGGATGAATAAATGGCATATGATATGTATGGAGACAGTGAGGAGCAGCTGACGAATCAGGAAAAAGCGGCCATTCTCTTCATTGCGCTCGGCCCGGAATATTCGGCCAAGCTGTTTCAGCATCTGGATGATGATGAAATCGAAAGGATCACGCTGGAGATTGCCAATCATAAGCAAGTCAGCGCGGAACAGAAGGCGGCGGTTGTCAGTGAATTTTATCAGATGGCCATGGCCAAGGATTATATTTCGACTGGCGGTCTGGAATATGCGCAAAGCGTGCTGGAAAAGGCGCTGGGAGCCGAAAAGGCGATGGATATCATCAATCGCCTGACTACCAGCCTGCAGGTCCGCCCGTTCGATTTCCTTCGCAAGACGGATCCGTCACAGCTGATGAACTTTATTCAGAACGAGCATCCGCAGACGATCGCGCTCATTATGGCGTATCTGGATCCCGATCAGGCCGCTACGGTACTCGGGTCTTTGCCGCCTGATGCGCAGGCCGATGTGGCCAAGCGTATCGCGCAGATGGACCGCACATCTCCGGACATCATCCGCGAAATTGAACGCGTGCTTGAACGCAAGCTTTCTACGCTGGTCACGCAGGATTTCACAACGGCAGGCGGTGTCAAGGCGATTGTCGAGGTGCTCAACCGTGTCGACCGCACCACAGAGAAGTCCATTATCGAGACGCTCGAGGTGGACAACCCGGAGCTGGCCGAAGAGATCAAGCGCCTTATGTTTGTATTCGAGGATATTGTTCAGCTGGACGACCGTTCGCTGCAGCTTGTGCTGCGCGAGGTCGATACGAAGGATCTGTCGCTGGCGCTCAAGGCTACGCCGAAGGAAGTGGCCGACAAGGTATACAAGAACATGTCGAAGCGCGCAGGCGATATGCTGCGTGAAGAGATCGAGTTTATGGGACCGGTCAAGATTCGCGACGTGGAAGAAGCACAGCAGAAGATCGTCAATGTCATCCGCACTTTGGAGGACAAGGGCGAGATCGTTATTTCGCGTGGACAGGGAGACGAGATGATTGTCTAAGGTTATCAAAGCAGCCGTCTGGAAAGACAACCCTCATTATATTGATACGCCGGTTCCCCAAAAACCGGAGCCGGCGGCTCCTGCCCCTATGGATGATGAATCCATGAATAATATGCTGGCAGAGATTGCAGAAAAGGAAAAGCGCGCCTCGTCTATGCTGGAGGACGCACGGATTCATGCCGAGGTGCTTCGGCAGGAGGCGCAGGCAGAGCATGACCGCCTGATTCAGGAAGCGCAGCAGGAGATCGAAGCGCTTCGGGAAAACGCCCGGCAGGAGGGCCGCCGCGAAGGCTATGAAGCCGGACATGAGGACGGCAGCCGGAAGGTACGGGAAGAAATGGCCGGGACGATACGAGAGGCGAACGCCAAGGCGGAAAAGACTCTGCAGGATGCCAAAAAGGCCACGCAGGATTATGTCCGTCAGGCGGAGCAGGATGTGGTTTCTGTTGTCATGAGTGTGGTCGATAAGATTCTGCCGCAGCATTTTATTGATGTGCCGCAGGTCGTTCTTCCTGTGGTGCGGGAGGCGATCGAGCAGGTTAAGGATCAGAAGGAATTGATCGTTCATGTTCCGCCGGACAGCTACGATCTGGTGTTAATGGCCAGGGAGGAGTTTCGCTCCATTCTGACCTATGGCGATGCGATCCTGTCCGTCAAGTCCGATGACAGTCTGAAGCCGGGGGATTGTCTGATTGAAACGCCGAACGGCAGTGTAGATGCCCGTCTGGCGACCCGGATGGAACTGCTGAAGCAGGCAGTTCGGGAAGTAATGCTATGAGTGAAAATGTCGGCAGCAATACATGGAAATTGAATATGGACAAATTCACGGATGCGGTTCGTTCCTGCCCGTCTATGAAACTGACGGGGAAAGTTACACAGGTTATCGGACTGGTCATTGAATCGCAGGGACCGCTCGTCAGCGTCGGCGAGCTCTGTTATATTCATTCCCATTTTCCGGGTGTTCCGCCTGTTCCCGCTGAGGTGGTCGGTTTTCGGGATGGACGCGTCATGCTTATGCCGGTCGGCGAGATGCAGGGCATTGGCCCGGGCTGTGAAGTCGTGTCTGCGCAGAAGCTGCTGAAAGCCAAGGTAGGGCCGGAGCTTTTGGGACGCGTGCTGGATGGATTGGGCAATCCCATGGATGACAAGGGGCCGCTGCTTTGCAAGGAGGAATATCCTTTGCAGGCGGATCCGCCGCCGCCGCTGACCAGACCCCGCATCTGCAATCATCTTTATGTCGGAGTGCGGGCCATTGACGGGCTGATTACGATGGGCGAGGGGCAGCGTATCGGTATCATGGCTGGGTCCGGCGTGGGCAAGTCGACGCTGCTTTCCATGATTGCCCGCAACACAGAGGCAGACATCAGCGTCATTGCCCTGGTTGGTGAGCGCGGACGAGAGGTCCGTGATTTTATCGAGCGGGATCTGGGCGAAGAAGGCATGAAGCGGTCGGTCGTCGTTGTAGCGACATCGGATCAGCCTGCTCTTGTCCGCATCAAAGGAGCTATGACCGCCACGGCGATTGCGGAGTATTTCCGTGATCAGGGGCACAAAGTGATCTTGATGATGGATTCTGTTACGCGGTTTGCGATGGCGCAGCGCGAGGTGGGACTCACCATTGGCGAGCCGCCGGCGACGCGCGGCTATACGCCCTCTGTGTTTGCGATGCTTCCCCGCCTGCTCGAACGGGCAGGAACCAGCGGGAAAGGCTCGATCACCGGAATCTACACGGTGCTGGTGGACGGCGATGACATGAATGAACCGATCGCCGACGCAGTGCGAAGTATTTTGGACGGGCATATCGTTCTTTCACGAAACATTGCCGCACAGAATCATTTTCCGGCGATCGATATCATGACGAGCGTCAGCCGTGTGATGAATGAAGTGGTCTCGCCGGAACATCTCAAAGCGGCGCAGCAGATGCGTCAGCTCATGGCTGTATATCGCGACGCGGAAGATCTCATTCATATCGGTGCTTATGTCAAGGGCTCCAGTGCCAAAATCGACGAGTCCATTGAGAAAATCGATGCGATCAACGAATTCCTCTGTCAGGGGATTTTCGAGTTGGATACTTATGAAGAAACGGAGAAAAAGCTGATCGGGATATCCGGGTGAAAGAAATGAAAAAATTCAAGTTTCAGCTGGAAACGCTGCTCAAGGTAACGCGCATGAAAAAAGAAGATGCGAAAACCGCTTTTGCCGAAGCCTCCCGGAATCTGGAGGAAGGGAAACAAGCGCTGGCTGTCCTGCTGGCTGAAATGCAGCAGGGGCAGCGCGATTATGAAGCCCTTTCTTCTGAGGGGACGAGGGTTACCGTCGGACGGTTAATGACCTTCAACAGCTTCTTCGCCTGGAAACGGGAGCAGATCGGGATGCAGCAGAACATCAATCTGCAGCTTCGCGGTGAAAAGCAAAAAAAGCTCAGGGAGCTCATGGAATCCATGAGCAAACTGAAGAGCATCGAGCAGCTTCGGGAAAAACGGTTCAGTGAATATCAGGAGGAAGCTTTGAAGGAAGAGCAGAAGATGCTCGATGAAATCGGGCTGCAGCTTACGATGAGAAGGAAAGTGGGGGAAGCTTCATGATCGATGTTTCGGGAATACGTCATGTACAGGCAAGAATCGCTCAGCTTCAGGAGAAGTTCGGCATACCGGGAGGGGTCCCGGGCGTGACGTTTCAGCAGCATCTGCAGAGGGAAATGCAGAAGAGCGATGGGACTCGTTCCGTTTCGCCGGATGATCCGGCTGCGGTGAATATTTCGTCGGATGGCGGAAAGACAGGGCAGCGCATTTCTTTTCCGACGGTATCGGAAAATCTGCCCTTGGCCGATCGGAGCCTCGGTGTACTGATCGATGGGGCTGCGAAAAAATACCGGGTTGATCCGAAACTTCTGTCGGCCATTGCTCAGGTGGAATCCGGCGGCAATCAGGATGCGACTTCGTCAGCGGGAGCAGTCGGTGTTATGCAGCTCATGCCGGATACGGCGGCATCGCTCGGTGTGAATCCGTATGATAAGAAGCAGAATATCGAGGGCGGTGCCAAGTATTTGCGTGAGATGCTGGATTCGTTCGACGGCGATATCCGCAAGGCCGTGGCCGCTTACAATGCCGGTCCGCAGGCAGTCCGGGATTACGGCGGTGTGCCGCCTTACCGGGAGACGCAGAACTATGTGAACAAGGTGCTGGATCTGTATCATTGATCTGATGGGATCTGCATCGCGAATTGATTCTAGGTAAAGGCAGGGAATACGATGGCTGAGGAAACGCCGAAGAAAAAAGGAAAAAAAATCGTGAAGCTGCTGCTCATGCTGTTTTTGCTGCTGGTTCTTGTGATTGGAGGATTTGCTCTTGGCATCTATCTGCGGCTTTTTGATACACAGTCGGCGAATGAAAAGCTGGGACTGTACAATCTGCCGTTTATCGGGCAGCTTTTCGTTAAGCCCGCACCAAGCCAGCAGGATATGGACAATACGCCAGTGGAGGATGTCAAGCCGGAACCGGACAAAAAACAGTCTTCGAAAGTGGTGATCTCCAAAAAGGAAATCGAGAAGCAGATGAAAGAGCGCGAAGCGGCTGAACGAAAACGCGTATCCAAGCTGGCCCGTCTCTATAATGAGATGAAGCCGCGCGATGCAGCGGAAGCCATGGATTCTCTGGATGATGATCTCTGCATCGCCATTCTGCAGCGAATGGACGAGGGGAATGCCGCGAAGGTTTTGTCGGAATTCGAGCCGTCCAAGACGGCCCGCCTGACCCAGCTGATGTATGAAGGAACCAGAAAAAAAGTCAATACGGAAGAAGATATCCGCAAGATGATGGAGCAGCAGAACGGCCAGACGGGAGACGCTTCACCATCGGTCACTCCGTAAACGAACTCCTTCCCGGCGGGGGAGGAGTTTTTTTATTTAAGGATTTTATGATTTGTTACGATAATACTATCGTGGGGAGGTGAGAGATAGTGAATACAGCAGATATGATGGCGGTTTCCGTTCAGCCGCAGGCCGCACAAAAAGGGCAGAGTACAAAAGCGGCGGCCCGGACCGGAAAGGGAACCAGCCGTGGTCAGGATTCCTTTGATACTGCGATGAGCCGCATGGAGAAAGATGCGGCGGCTCTGACGACGGAATCGTCTAAGCCGGCGGAAGGCAAGGCAGAGAGTCCTGAGCCGGATGAAGGGAAACAGGCTGTACGGACTCTTCTGGCAGCAGGTATGGCCTTGGTTCCGCAGGAGACGGGGACGGTCATGACGCAGGAAAACACGGCCCTGACGACTGAAAACGGCGCGGTCTCCGAATCGTTTTTGCCGGGTATGAACACGGCCGGGAACGGCGTCGCCGCCATGCAAAATACGACAGGGGATCTTCAAAGCCTGATTCCACAGCCGGCCGGCCAAAAGCTTCGCCAGCAAAATTTTCTGGCCATGCTTTCCGGACAGCCGCTGACGGCCGAACAAACCGGTTCTCTTTCTCCGGCGGCCGATGCTTTGCCAAATACAGCGGTTCTGTCTGACCCGGTTTCTTTGCAGAACCTTTTGCTGTCCGACCAGCAGGCGCTGCCTGCCGCAAGGGAAAACTCCGCTGCGGGGGCTGTGGAAACAAATCCGGTTCAGCAACAGGCGAGCATAACGGCATCTGCATTGCAAAATCTGCAGACGGATTCCGTCGCGGGTGATGCCAGCGTTATTGGCATGCTGCAGGATGCTGTTGCGTTACAGCAGCAATCCGCCGGAAATTCGCCGGACACAGAAAAAAAGGCGGAGGGAAAGAACCTTTCCGGCTTTTTCGGGACGGCGGCTGTTTCGGTGGAAGACCGGCGCAGGGTGATGCCTGACGGGGATATGCCTCAGGGAAACGGCGATGCGCAGAGTGAGCAGCAGGAAATGCAGCAAAGCAACGGGCGGCAGGATACCCGACTGACGCCGATTGCAGACGACAGACCGGCTGCTGCGGATGCAGAGAATCCGGCGGTCAAAACCGGCGATGCGGTGGTTTTACCGGAGCGTTCGCTCCGCGAGGCGGCACCGTCCGCGGTGCGTTCGGAGGCGGGAGCGTCGCATACGGTTTCGGCCGGCACGTTTCAGCAGACCCTTCAAAGCAGCCTTTCGTCATCGGCGCCGGCGGAGTCCGTGCCGCAGCAAATGCAAAGCGATTATGGCGTGCCGCGCCAGATTGTCGAACATGCGCGCCTGATCCGGAACACCGGCGATACGCAGATGGTGATCAAGCTGAATCCGCAGCATCTCGGAGAGTTGACACTCAAGGTGTCCGTCAGTGAGAACGGCGCGGTGAATGCGTCGTTCCACAGCGATAACGCACAGGTCCGGACGATTATAGAGAATTCGCTGGTTCAGCTTCGTCAGGAATTGAATCAGCAGGGGCTCAAGGTGGACAGCGTGGAAGTCTATGCCGGATTATCAGATGGACAGCTTCCGCAGGAGCAGGGACAGCAGGCGTGGCAAAACGGACAGGGCGGAAACCGCCGATTGGTTCGGGGAGCAGCCATGGATGCCGGAGTATATGAGGACGATGACCCGCTGAACGTCGTTGCAGTCCAGGATTCACAGCGTTCTGCTGCGGATGGTGTGGATTATCGGATTTGATCACAAAGGATGAAGGAGGAGACAACATGTCGAACACCCTGAATACGATTACCAAAGACGGTGTGACGCAGACGGTAGAAGCGTATAATCAATCGCAGGCGTCCAGCGCCAGCGCATCGTCCTCAAACAGCGCATTGGGAAAGGATGCGTTCCTGCAGCTTCTGGTTACGCAGATGCAGTATCAGGACCCGCTGGACCCGCAGGACAACAGCGAATATCTGGCACAGCTGGCGCAGTTCTCCGCGTTGGAGCAGATGACCAATGTGGCGGAAAGCCTGACAGGCGTTTCCAAGCTGGTCAGTAATATTGATACGTCGGTATTGGTCGGGCAGCTCAGCAATATGATCGGTCAAAACGTGCAGTGGACGATGACGACGAGTTCGACCGATGAAGACGGCAACACGACTAAGACAACGACGAAGCTGGAGGGCAAGGTGACCGGGGTAAGCATTTCGGATGGCACGCCGACGGTCATTGCGGAATCCGGCGGCAAGACCTATCAGGTGTCGATCGGCGATCTTACCCGCATCGGAACAGGATCTCAGAGTACGACGAATTCCTGATGAAATGAGGAGGGAATCCGGTTATGGCTGACCCCAGAATTTATCTGAACACGCAGCCTATCCAGCCCCTCGGCAATCACAAGGGCAAGTTGCAGTGCTCCGGTCAAAGCCGGGAAACAGCCAGCTTTTCGGATCTCCTGAGGGAGGCCGGCAGACAGGTTGTATTTTCCCGGCATGCACAGGAGCGGTTGCAGCAGCGGGGGCTTCCAGTCAGCGAGGACATGATCCATCGTTTGGAAGATACCGTTGACCGGCTTGCGCAAAAGGGAGCACGGAAATCACTCGTCTGTCTGGATGATGTGGCACTGGTGGTCAGTGTGACGAACCGGACCGTGATTACCGCCATGGATGGTATGCGTGGAAACGAAAACATAATCACCAATATCGATAGTGCAGCGATTCTTTGAAACAGAAGTTGGACCCGTCAGGGAAACTTCGGGCGGCGGAATGACCGATGCCGCTCAAGCTGCATCATTGGTGAAGAAACAGATTCTTTCATGTAAGGAAAGGAAGTAGATTCATTATGATGCGTTCACTTTTCTCCGGTGTATCCGGCCTGAAATCTCATCAGACCCGTATGGATGTCATCGGCAACAACATCGCCAACGTCAACACGACCGGGTTTAAGTCCAGCCGCGTTACCTTTGCCGATACGCTTTCCCAGACCATGACCGACGCGTCGGCGCCGGCTGATACTAAGGGCGGAACGAACCCGAAGCAGGTGGGACTGGGAACCGGAGTCGCCAGTATTGATACCCTGTTTACCGACGGCAGTACGCAGTCTACTGGCAAGAATACGGATGTGGCCCTTTCGGGAAACGGCCTGTTTGTGGTCAAACAGGGAAATGAGACCTATTATACGCGTGACGGCGCGTTTGAGTTTGACGCGGACGGGAATTATGTCCTGCCGGGCAGCGGGCTTTATGTACAGGGATGGATGGCCTCGGACGGTGTACTCACGACAAACGGCTCGACGCAGAATATCGTGATTCAGTCCGGCAAGAGCATGGCCTCTGCGGCTACGGCGATGGTGACCTACGAGAACAATCTGAATGCGGCGGCCCTCACCATTACGAATATTTCAGGCGGTACGGTATCGAAGGCAACGGCAAGCGCAGACAATACGGTGACGCTGACACTGGAAGACGGCACGACGGCAACAGGGACAAACGGCACGACCTACAATGTGGGCGATACGTATGGCGCGAGTAAAATCAAAACCATCACACAGTCCGCTGCAGCCGATACAGCGACAGCGTCAACGTCCAATCCGGTCACACTGACCATGAGCGACGGCACGACGGTGACGGAGACTTCCGGTACGTATACCAAAGGCTCCAGTCTGCCGGTGACGACGACGGTTACGGTCTACGATACGCTGGGCAATACGCACAGCATTCCCATCTATTTTACGAAGTCCAGCGTAGACAGTACAAACGGGAATACCTGGACCGTTTCGGTGAATACGGATGGATCAGGGACATCCACAATCAGTGAAAGTGACGGTTCGACTACGGCGGTGAAAATGACCGATGTCAAGCTGAATTTTACGACGTCTGGCAAATACAATTCCGGTTCGCCGCAGACGGCGACGCTGACGCTTAATAATGGCGCAGCCGGTACGCAGCAGGTCACGCTGGATCTTTCCGCGCTGACGCAGTACTCGGGCAACAGCACGGTGAAAGGCAATGCCGACGGCAATGCCGCAGGTACGCTCAAGAGCGTCTCGATTGATGCGTCCGGCGTCATCACGGGCGTCTATACGAACGGCGTCCGCCAGTCCGAGGCGCAGATCGCCGTAGCGCAGTTTACGAATGCGGCCGGTCTGACGAAGACGGGCAGCAGCCTGTATCAGGAGTCGAACAACTCGGGCACAGCCAATGTCAAAACGGCTTCGGATCTCGGCGTTACGATCACCCCGTCCGCGCTTGAGATGTCCAACGTCGATATTGCGAACGAGTTTTCTGATATGATTATCACGCAGCGCGGATTCCAGTCCAATTCCAAGATCATTACGGTCGGGGATGAAATGCTGGAAACATTGATCAATATGAAGCGCTGAGTGATTTGGTGCAGTACTTCTTTCGGGCCGGTACAGGAGCGTATCGGCTCTTTTCTTTTTTGGGGAAGCAGAATAAGGAAAAATTTAGCGGATTTTTAGAGAAAATGAAAAAAATAAAAGGGAAATGAACATCAAGTGACGAAAAATAAAAGAATGACGATGTGTTGAGCAGAGTAAGGATGAGGAGATGGGAGAGCGATGATCAAGCTGACGAAGTTCAATTCCAAGACGAATAAAAAAGGAGAATTTGTGCTCAATGCCGAAATAATAGAAACGATTGAGGAGACACCGGATACGGTTGTGACGCTGACGAACGGCAAGAAGCTCATCGTAGATGAGCCGATGGATGAGATTGTGCGGCGCGTCATGAAGTACCGCCGGGCGCTCCATCAATTTTGATGTGGACAATTCCCGGAGTCTTGGTATAATGAGAACGTAGCAGATTATGGAGGGGAGTAATTTATGGCGGACGAACAGAAGGATACAGAGGCCGCAGCAGAGCCGAAGAAGAAATCGCCGATTATCCTTGTCATTGTGCTGGTGCTGGTCGGGCTGGTCCTGGCGGGAGGGATTTCCTTTTTCATTACGACAAAGGTGATGAAGGATACCGCCACGGATTCGGTAAGCGAGCATCATGATCCGGGTATATTCATCAAGCTCGGCGATGCCAAGGAAGGGATCACGGTCAATGTAGGCGGCCAAAAGGCCGGCAAGTTCCTGAAAGCGGGAATCGTTTTGGAAATGAATCCCGGCAAAAAGGACAATCTGGCAGACGGCAAGCTTCAGCCCATGGCTGAGACAAAGATTCTGGATACGACGATGCAGATCCTGAGGAGCGCCAAGCTGGATGAGTTTGATGCGACAAAACAGGATGCCTTAAAGAAGAAATTGAAGGATGAGCTCAATGCCAAACTCGGGGCAGGCTCTGTTTATGATGTCTATATTACGAGCTTCCTGCTCCAGTAAGACAATGAAACAAGGCAGGAAGGAGGACGAAGGTTGGCAGAGGATGTCCTGTCTCAATCCGAGATAGATAAACTGCTTTCGGCGCTGTCCGACGGAACAGTTTCTGCAGAGGAAGTCAAAGCAGACGAAGAACAGAAAAAAATTAAAGTATATGATTTCAAGCGTCCGGACAAGTTCTCCAAGGATCAGATACGCACATTGTTCATGCTTCACGAGAGCTTTTCCCGCCTGCTTAACACGTATTTGTCTACGCATCTCCGTACATTGGTAAACGTGGAGGTTGCGTCGGTAGAGCAGCTGACTTATCAGGAGTTTGTTCAGTCTCTGGCAAACCCTTCAGTGATCAGCATTCTGGCGGTGCCTCCGCTTAAGGGCAACATTATCATGGAGGTCAATACGGAAATCGCCTTTGCGTTTATCGATCGCGTGTTCGGCGGTGAAGGGACGACCAGTATCAAACCGCGCGTTCTGACAGAGATCGAAGAGGTGGTTATGCGCCGCTTCATCGATACGGCGATCCATCAGCTGAAGGAAGCATGGTCGACAGTGGTGGATTTTACGCCCTCGCTTGAGGCGACGGAATCCAATCCGCAGTTTACCCAGATTGTCCCGCCCAGCGATATGGTCGTCATTGTGACGATCCAGATGAAGGTCGGGGACGTGGAAGGCATGATGAATATCTGCATTCCGTATCTGGTACTGGAACCGGTCATGTCCAAGTTGACTACGACCTTCTGGGTGGCCTCTTCGGTGACGAAGGATGATGATCCGGAACAGGTCAAGATTCTGGAGAAAAAGATTGAACGGACACATGTGCCGTTCATTGTCCAGCTTGGAAAGGTGGATATTACTATCAATGAGTTCCTTACGCTGGGGTTTGGCGATGTCCTGCAGATGGATACGAAGGTGGATGACAATCTGGTTTGCCTGGTCGGACACAGGCCGAAGTTTTACTGTCGTCCCGGTACCTCCGGCAAAAAGATGGCAGTTCAGATTACGAAAGTAATAAACGAAGGAGATGAAGATACTGATGAGTGACGATATGATCTCGCAGGAGGAGATTGACGCCCTGCTGAACGGCGGTGCGATACCCGGTGCGGGCGGCGATGAAACATCGGCGGGAGAGTCAGGGGCTGCCGATGCAGAACCGGCCGCAGACAGTAACTCATCTCAGTTGGATGATGTCCTTACGGATGTTGAGCGGGATGCGCTGGGGGAAATCGGCAATATTTCCATGGGAAGCGCAGCGACGACATTGTCCGTGCTTCTGGGGCATAAGGTCAGCATCACGACGCCGTCGGTTTCGGTTGCGACCATGAATATCATTCAGAAGCAGTATCCGATGCCGTATCTCATTGTGGAAGTGGGATATACGATCGGGATTGAGGGAAATAATGTTCTCGCTATCCAGGCACAGGATGCTGCGATCATTGCGGATCTCATGATGGGCGGCGATGGAACGAATCCGGATACGGAAATCAATGAAATCGCCATGTCCGCTGTGGGCGAAGCGATGAATCAGATGATGGGGACCGTAGCGACTTCCCTGTCTACGATGTTCAATAAAAAGATTGATATTTCGCCGCCGAAGGTGAATTTGATCGACTTTGGCAGTGAAGATAAGGTCACTGAACTGGTCGGCAAGGATGATCCGGTCGTGCGGACCTCGTTCCGCATGGAGGTGGACGGGCTGATCGACAGCGAGATCATGCAGATTCTGCCTGTCCCTGTGGCAAAGGAAATGGTGGAGGCGCTGACAAGCGGCGCGACAGGAGAGGCGGAGCCTGCTCCAGAGCCTGCTGCACCGGCTTCGGCACCAACACCCGCGCCTGCCGCTGCTCCGGCACCGACGCCAGCGCCAACGCCGGCTCCAGCACCAACGCCCGCGCCTGCCGCAGCGCCGGCGCCGGCTGCTGGACTTTATGGGACAGCGATGCAGCCGCATGTTGCGACGAATGTTCCTGTTCAGTCGGCGCAGTTTACGCCGCTTAATGCGCAGCCGGTTCAGGTGAATGATGCCAATATCGGCTTGATATTGGATGTTCCTTTGGAAATTACCGTCGAACTTGGCCGCACCAGAAAATCCATAAAGGATATTCTGGAACTGACGAATGGATCGATTGTCGAGTTGGATAAATTGGCCGGTGAGCCTGTGGATATTCAGGTGAACGGCAAATTCCTGGCAAAAGGGGAGGTCGTGGTCATCGACGAAAACTTCGGTGTCCGGATCACGGAAATTGCCAGTCCGGCGGAACGTGCAGCCAAGCTGCAGTAATCCGGTTTGTCGGGATGAAAGATAAAAGAGAAGCGCTTGTGTTCCACAAGACTTTTCGATATAATTAAACAGATTGTGATGGGATCACGTTGATTGGAATTCTTTTAGATGAGGAGAGATGAAACATGGCAGTACGAGTATTGGTCGTTGATGACGCGGCATTCATGAGAATGATGGTTAAAGACATTCTTTCCAAGAATGGCTATGAGGTCGTCGGCGAGGCCGAGAACGGGATGAAAGCTTTGGAAAAATATCAGGAGCTCAAACCGGATCTTGTAACCATGGACATAACGATGCCGGAGATGGATGGCATCAGCGCTGTCAAAGAGATCAAGAAAGTAGATCCGAACGCCAAGATCGTGATGTGCAGTGCAATGGGACAGCAGGCTATGGTCATTGAGGCGATTCAGGCCGGCGCCCGTGACTTCATTGTTAAGCCGTTCCAGGCGGACCGCGTGCTGGAGGCAGTTCGCAAAGCTGTAGGCTGATGAAGAAGCAAACCATTGTACTGACGGTTGTTGCGGGTGGGCTTTTGCTCCTCCTCATGGTAGATCCTGCTTTGGCGGCTGATACGGCCGCCAGCGGGGGCTATCTTGCCGGCTATGAAAATGCGGATCCGCGTCCGTCGTCCATTTCCTGGTGGTCAACGATTGCTTATTTGGTCAGCCTTTTTGCCATTTTTGCATTTGTGGTGGGGCTGGCTTATTTTGCTGCCCGTTTCCTGGGCGGTCATTTTGCCCGTCAGAAAATGGGGTATGGAGGGGCGATCCTGTCGCATCTTCCTCTGGGCCCGAACCGCTCCGTTTGTGCGGTGGAGATGGCAGGGCGCGTCTTTCTTCTTGGGGTGACAGAACACTCGATAACTTTGTTGTCTGAGATTACGGATCCGGAGGAGATTGACCGGCTGCGGCGGGAGGGTCGGAGCGGTCCGCCTGTTCCTGAGATGTTTTCCCAGCAGTTTGGCACGTTATCTGAGCTGGTGCGGAAGGTGCCGCCGCTGTTCAGGAAATAGCCGACATGGATAACTTACGTGAGTTGCGCTTAAAAAGGGGTTGTAGGTGCTTGAAACGTCGGGATATTCTGATCCTGCTGGGAGGAGTTTTCTTCCTGCTGCTGATTGCAAAAAACGCATGTGCCGCTCCATTGATTCCAACGGTCAACGTCGATGTGGGAACTGCGGGCAAACCGCAGGATGTTGCGGTGACGCTGCAGGTTATGGCGCTGCTGACCATTTTGTCGCTTGCACCAGGCATTTTGATTATGACGACATCCTTTGTCCGTATTGTCGTGGTCATTGGCTTCCTGCGCAATGCGCTTTCTACGCAGAACGTGCCGCCCAATCAGGTGGTGATCGCTCTGTCGCTTTTTCTGACCTTCTATATTATGGCACCTTATTGGGGGCAGGCAAACGAAAACGGGATACAGCCGTATCTGGCCGGGCAGATCACACAAGAAGAGGCCCTGAACAATGTAGCGGAGCCGATTCGTGAGTTTATGTTCAAACAGACGCGGGAATCCGATCTGGCGCTGTTTGTCAATCTGTCCGACGCGGAGCGTCCGGATGGTCCGGAGGATGTTTCTACCTTCACGCTGATCCCCGCTTTTATCGTCAGCGAACTGAAAACGGCATTCCAGATCGGTTTTATGATCTATGTCCCGTTTATTGTCATCGACATGATTGTGGCGAGTACGCTGATGTCCATGGGGATGATGATGCTGCCGCCGGTAATGATCTCGCTGCCCTTCAAGATTCTGCTTTTCGTCATGGTAGATGGGTGGCACCTGCTGATCAAGTCGTTGATTGTTAGCTTCAAATAGTGTAGTATGGGGAAGGAGAGCGGTGTGCAATGTCCGGGGATCTCGTCGTCCAAATGGGGCAGGAAGCCTTGTTCATTGTTATGCTGGTTTCTGCGCCGATGCTGGGGCTGGGCTTGATTGTCGGCCTGATGGTCAGCGTCTTTCAGGCTACGACGTCCATTCAGGAGCAGACTTTGGCGTTTATTCCGAAGATTATTGCGGTGTTTGTCGCTATTTTGATCTTTGGCCCATGGATGCTGCGGATCATGGTGGAATATCTGACGAATGTTTTGGTGAATTTGCCGTCGTATATCGGCTGAATGAGGAAGGGAAGCAGGCATGGATTTCTTTGAGCTTCTGCAGGGGCATGCGGCTGTTTTCCTGCTGCTGCTGACGAGGGTCAGCGGCATCTTTGTCATTTCTCCGTTTTTTGGCAGCCTGAACATTCCCGTATATTTCCGGGCGGCGGCTTCGCTGGCCTTTGCCATTGTCCTGTTTCCCGTTGTGGATCATCTGGCGGATATACAGGCGCCGGCATCTGTGCTGGCCTATACCGGCACAGTGCTCTCGGAGCTTTTTATCGGCTGGCTGATCGGGTTTGTGGCCTATATTTCGTTTTCTGCGATTACGATGGCGGGCAAGGTCATGGATATGCAGGTCGGATTTGCTATTGTCAATGTCATGGATCCTACTTCCGGTCAGCAGATGCCGCTTATCGGAAGTTTTCTTTATAATTTGAGCATCATCGTGTTTTTGGTGACAAACGGGCATCATATGATTATCGCATCCTTGTTTGAAAGCTTCAAGGCCGTGCCGATGCTGACCATGAGCCCGAACCTTTCGCTTCCGCTCATCATTGCCAATTTCACTACGGGGATTTTCCTCACGGGAATGAAGATTGCTATGCCGGTGACGTTTGCCATTCTGCTGACCAATGTCGGGCTGGGGATTCTTGCTCGTACGATGCCGCAGATGAATATCTTTGTCGTAGGCATTCCGATGCAGCTGACGGTGGGCGTTTTGATCCTTTCAATGATTTTGCCGTTTTATGTGCTTTTTCTGGATGTGTTGTTCAATGAAATGTATGGAAACATCAGAATTGCATTGCAGGCCCTGCAATAAATCGCCGTTTTGCTTCGATTTGCAGCGGTTTGCCGGAGACAAGACCGAAGAGCCGACCTCCAAGAAACGATCTGACGCGAAGAAAAAAGGTCAGGTCGGGCGCAGTACGGAGCTGAGTACAGCATTTGTCCTGCTGATCGGATTTGTGATCATTCAGGCGCTGTGGGAGCATATCTATACGTCCATCGCGACGTATACCACCTATATACTCAGCCATCCCAATCAGCCGGTTGATACCGAGAATATCATCCGTATTTTTATCGGTATCATCGAATTGCTGGCGCAGACGGCACTGCCGATCATGCTGGCTATTATGATCGTCGGTCTGGCGGTCAATCTTTTTCAGGTAGGGCTGAATTTTAATACAGAGGCAATTAGCTTCAAGCCGGATAAACTCAATCCGATCAATGGATTCGGCCGGATGTTTTCCAAGCGGTCACTGGTAGAATTGATTAAGTCCTTGCTGAAAATTCTGATCATCGGCTACTTTCTTTACCGATTCTTATCCCGGCAGCTGCTGGCTATGCCTCAGTTTATCTATTTTGATCTCGCAACCAGTCTCGGGCAGATGTCCAAGATCGTTTTCAATATGGCGTTTCAGGTGATCGGTGTGATTTTTCTGCTCGGTCTGATGGATTATGGCTATCAGAAGTGGCAGACGACTCAGGACCTCAAGATGACCAAACAGGAAGTCAAGGACGAGATGAAGCAGACGGAGGGAGATCCGCAGATCAAGGGCAAGATCCGGCAGAAGCAGCGTCAGATGGCAATGTCGCGCATGATGCAGGAAGTGCCGAAGGCCGACGTTATCGTCACAAACCCGACTCATTTTGCCGTTGCGCTCCAGTACAGCAAGGGGATGCCGGCGCCGCGCGTCGCCGCGAAGGGGCAGGACCTTGTGGCCAGACGGATTAAGGATATTGCGCGGGAGGCCCATGTGCCGATCGTTGAAAACCGGCCGCTGGCCCGGGCGCTTTATGCGAGCACGGAAGTCGGAGATCTGGTTCCGGCAGAGCTCTATCAGGCTGTGGCCGAGGTTTTGGCTTATGTTTACCGTCTGAAACATCGACGGCGCGCATGATCCGCAAGCATATTCAGGATAAGGAGATTTGTGTATGGCTGCACCACAGGCAGCTGCCGCGCCCCATGTATTTGGCAAAGGCAGTTTCGTTCAAAAATACAGTGATGTTATGATTGCCGTCGCGATTATAACGATCGTTGTCATGATGATTATTCCGTTGCCGACGCTGCTGCTGGATATGTTGATCTGTCTGAATATCACGATCGCATTGCTGGTGGTTATGTCGGTCATCTATAATAAGGAAGCGTTGGATCTGTCCATTTTTCCTTCGCTGCTGCTGATTACGACGCTGTTTCGGCTGGCCCTGAACATTTCGTCGACGAGATTGATTCTGCTGGATGGGTATGCCGGAGAAGTGATTACGGCTTTTGGTAATTTTGTTGTCGGCGGTAATCCGGTGGTCGGCTTTATCATGTTCATCATTCTTGTCGCCATCAATTTCATCGTTATCACCAAGGGCTCGGAGCGTGTCGCAGAGGTGTCGGCCCGATTCACATTGGATGCCATGCCGGGCAAGCAGATGTCCATTGATGCGGATTTGAATCAAGGGGCGATCACGGATGCCGAGGCGAGAATACGGCGTGAGAAGATACAGCATGAGGCAGACTTTTTCGGCGCGATGGATGGTGCTTCCAAGTTTGTCAAGGGCGATGCGATTGCCGCGATCGTTATCATGTTCATCAATATTACGGGCGGTTTTGTCATCGGCATGCTGCAGCGCAATCTGGAAGCAGTTCAGGCCCTGCAGACATATACCCTGCTGACCGTCGGCGAAGGACTGGTCAGTCAGATTCCGGCGCTGCTCATCTCTACGGCGACAGGCCTTATCGTTACGCGTGCCGGTGCAGAGGGCAATCTGGGCAGCGATATGGTCGGTCAGCTGTTCCGCAATGATCGTATCTTTTTCATTCTGAGCGGCGTATTGCTTTTCTTTGCTTTGGTGCCGGGGCTGCCCGGACTTCCGTTTACTGTTCTGGCGGCATGCTGCTTCCTGATCGGACGCCTTCTGCGCAAGAGTACGGAAGTCAAGGCAGAAACACAGCAGGAAGCCAAAAAGGTACAGGAGAAAAAGAAAGCGACGACGCCGGAAAATATTGTCTCGTTGCTGCAGGTTGATCCGATGGAGCTGGAAATCGGTTATTCGCTGATTCCGCTGGTGGATACGGGTCAGGGCGGAGACCTTTTGGATCGTATCGTCATGATTCGCCGTCAGTGCGCGTTAGAGCTGGGACTCGTTGTTCCGACTATTCGGATTCGGGATAATATCCAGATCAAGCCCAATGCTTACATTATCAAGCTGAAAGGCATTGAGATCGCCAAAGGCGAACTCATGCTGGACCATTATCTGGCGATGAATTCCGGAACGGTGTTCGAGGAAGTTCCCGGCATTGAGACGACGGAGCCGGCCTTTGGACTTCCCGCGCTGTGGATCCCGGAAAACGAGCGTGAGCAGGCAGAGCTCAACGGGTATACTGTAGTAGATGCCGTATCTGTGCTGGCAACGCATCTGACCGAAGTGATTAAACAGCATGCCGATGAGATTTTGGGCCGTCAGGAGACGCAGAACCTTATCGACAATCTCAAGAAGAGCAATCAGGCGCTGGTGGACGAAGTGGTTCCAGAGCTTCTCACAGTGGGCGAGATTCAGAAGGTGCTGGCCAATTTGCTCCGGGAGCGCATTTCGATCCGCGATATGGAGACGATTCTCGAGGTGCTTTCCGATTATGCAAGGGCAACAAAGGACACGGAAATCCTTACGGAATATGTGCGCCATGCCATGGCCCGCCAGATTACCCAGCAAAATGTTCAGAATGGAACGCTGCCGTGTATTACCCTGGATCCGGCTTTGGAAAACCGGATCGCCGGCGCTGTGCAGCATACGGATCATGGTTCTTATGTAAGCATTGATCCGGATTCCATGCAGAAGCTGATTCAGGCGCTCAATGATACACTGCCGAAGCTTACGGATATGGGGTATCAGCCGATTGTGCTGACAAGTCCGGCTGTGCGCCTTTACTTCCGCAAGCTGGTAGAGCGTTCTGTGCCGGGGCTGATTGTCCTTTCTCATGCGGAAATTGATCAAAGTGTGGAAATCCAGATCCTTGGGGTGGTGAAGATTTAAGTGCAGATTAAAGTAGTCAAGGCTCCGACCATGAAGGAAGCTATGCAGCAGGTGAAAGAAGAACTGGGCAGCGACGCAGTTATCCTGCATACCAAAAAGTATCGTGAAGGCGGCTTTCTCGGGTATCACAGCCGTGAAGTCGTGGAAGTAACGGCGGCCATTGAAGATCAGGATACCAAAACGGTGAAAAAGCAGCGTGTACAAGCACGGACCGGGCGGACCGACCATGCGGGGCGGCCGTCCGGCGGACGTCTGGATATCGTTTCTCCGGCCGCGCCGGTTCTTCCCAATCAGGTTCTGTCCCGGTACAAGACGAATGGAACCGAAACGGGTGTACATATGGCAGAGACGCAGTCCCCATCTGCGGCTCCGCCGCTTCCGACAGGCCCCAAAACCGAATATGCACCGAAGAATCAGAGGGGAGATGAACGGGAAATGAACCGTCAGAAAGAGGCGGCATCCTCTCGTCCGGAAGATACGGAAAAGATCCAGCAGCTGGAAGAGGAACTGGCGCAGATGAAAACCCTGCTGGCTCAGGTTATGAGCCGGGAGCAGACACAGGGGGAGGTATCGATTCAGGAGGCACTGCGCCGGCAGGAAGTCGATGAAGAAATTCTCAAGGACATGGCGGCGAAAATGCCGGCAGGAGATACCCTGCTCGATAGTCTGGACGGGAAGGCAGTCGACGTGCTGGCGGCATATCTCGGACAGACCGTTCATTTTTCCAAGGGGATACAGCTGGGTCAGGGCCGCCCGCGGATTGTGGCACTCATCGGTGCTACCGGCGTGGGAAAGACGACGACACTGGCAAAGATTGCAGCGCGCTTTGTTTTGGAGCAGCATGTTCGGGCCGCATTGATTACCGCGGATACGTATCGAATTTCGGCGGTAGAACAGCTAAAGACCTATTCGGATATTATCGGCCTGCCGCTGGAAATTGTCTATTCTCCGGATGAACTCAAGGTGGCGATCCACAAACATCGCGATAAAGATTTGATTCTTATCGATACGGCCGGCCGCAGTCAGCACAATGAATATCAGATGAAGGAGCTGCAGGATTTTTTGGCTGTCCATCCGCATATTGAGCGCCATCTGGTGATGAGTGCGACGACAAAGGGCCGGGATGCCTCGGATATTCTGGATAAATTTTCGGTCTGCCGCCCGGATTGTGTGATTTTCACCAAAACGGATGAAACGAGCAGTGTCGGCTTAATTCTCAATTTGTTGGCAAAAAGGGAGATCGCATTATCCTTTCTGACGAATGGGCAGAGCGTCCCTGATGATATTGAGCCGGCAACATCGAAACATTTGGCACAGCTTCTGCTGAGGGAATGACATGGGAGATCAGGCGCAACGATTACGCCAGCTGGTTGGCGGAAAAACGGAGTATGAAGCAGGGCGATGGAATCCGCCTGCTTCCAGCGGCGAGGCAAGAGTGCTGGCTATTACCAGCGGGAAGGGCGGCGTCGGCAAGACGAACCTGACCGTTAATCTGGCCATTGCCATGGGGATGGCTGGCCAGCGCGTTCTGGTAATCGATGCCGACCTTGGCATGGCAAATGTCGATGTGGTTTTGGGTACAAGGTCGGGAAAACATCTGCTTCACCTGCTGGATGAGGGGACCTCGCTGAAGGATGTCCTCATTCAGGGGCCTTATGGCGTGACGTATATTTCAGGGGGATCAGGCATTGAAAAGGCCGTCGACTTCACGGCAGCGGAGCGTCAGTGTCTCATGCAGAAGCTGGCGGACTGCGGGGAGATGGCGGACGTGATCCTCATTGATACTGGTGCAGGGCTTGGGCGAAATGTCATGGATTTTGTTCTGGCAGCGGATGAGGTGCTGCTGGTTACGACGCCGGAGCCGACTGCGCTTACGGATGCGTATGCCGTCATGAAAGCATACAGTATGTATGCCTCCCGGCAGGCAATCCGTCTGGTGATCAATCGCGTTTATGATGAATCGGAGAGCCGTGACGTCGCAGCGAAGCTTCAGCAGACCTCAGAGCGATTCCTTCACATGAACATTGACTGTCTCGGCTATGTCTTTGAGGATCGGTCCGTCATGCAGGCTGTGCGCCGTCAGATTCCGTTTTTGGTCGCCAGTCCCGGCGGGACGGCCTCCCGCTGCATTCAGGCGATGGCCGCCTCTTTGCTCTATGATCGGCCTATGACTGTGACGAGGGGATGGAGAGGTTTTTTGCGACAAATTTTTAATTTTGCGCGTTAAACGTGGAGGAACTTTTATATGGCGGGCGAATTAATTAAAGCAGGGAAAGTTTTAAGGATCGGTCAGCGCGTGGAGTTTTTTGTGGAAGACAGCGACGTGCGGTATGCGAGCCGGATTGAGGATATGACGGATGACCGTCTGATCGTGGCAATGCCCATGGACAGCAAGCGGATTCCGGTTATCCCCCGGAGGGGCGAGCGCTTGTATGCGCTGGCTGTCGGTGAGCAGTGCCGTTATCGCTTTTTTTCGGAATTCTATGGCGCTGGCAGCAGCGACAATCAGATACCGGTCTGGTATATTTCCAGACCGCAGGAAGTCGAGCGCCATCAGAACAGGGAGTTTGTGCGAATTCAGCTGAACCTGCCTGTCTGTGTGCGTCTGGTTGACGAGGAAGGTACCATAATGGAGCCGATTTCCACCCGTATGGTGGATCTCAGCGGCAACGGGATCTGCTTCGTGCTGGATCATGCGGTGAAAATCGGTTCGAAAGCTGCCGTCGAGTTGAGTGCTATTCCCGACATCGAGGCCGGCGAGCTGATGTGCCAGATCGCCCGTTGTACCCGGATTGACAGGGAAGACGGCGTTGCGGTATATCATGTCGGCGCATCCTTTCAGCATCTTTCCCGCGCAATCAGCAACAAGATTGTCCGCTATTTGTTTGGCGTACAGCGGACGCGGATTGCCAGAGGGATTATTCATTGAAGCCTGAAGCAGCATGCAGAAGGACTGTGTGAACGAGGTGAACGAGATGATTCGTGTCTTGGTCGCTGACGATTCGGCATTTATGCGAAAAGTATTGGGGGACTTGTTCAGCCGGCAGCCGGATTTTGAGCTGGTGGGAACGGCGCTCAATGGCAGGGATGCGATCAGCAAAGTCAAGGAACAGAGACCGGATCTGATGACCATGGACGTCAACATGCCTGTGATGAACGGACTGGATGCGTTGGCCGTCATCATGAAGGAATGTCCGCTTCCCGTCGTTATGCTGAGCAGCTTGACGCAGGAAGGGACGGAAGCGACGATACAGGCGCTGAGTCTTGGCGCAGTGGATTTCATCAGTAAGGCCGGCGGATCGATCTCCAGCATCGATACGATTGAGGAGGAGATCCTGAGTAAATGCCGCAACGCGGCGCGTGCGCATGTGCAGCCGATTGTGATGGCAAAGGAGCCGCCTGCTGCTTTGCCGGTGAAAAAGCGGATTGAACTTTCAACGCGCCATGGGCTGCGGCCGCCAACAACTTCCAAAGAGCCGACTTCAGCTCATGCGGTACGGCTGGCCAGACGGGAAAATCCGCTGCTGAAAAAACGAAGTCCTTTGCCGGACGGGATGAATAAGCTGAATATCATACCGGCAGCGGGCTCAGAAACGCGGCCGGCCGGCTGTCGTCTGGTTGCAGTCGGTACTTCTACCGGCGGGCCGCAGGCCCTGCAGCGTGTCATTGTGCAGCTGCCGGCCGATCTTCCGTGCGGCGTCGTGGTGGTTCAGCACATGCCGGCTGGCTTTACCAAGGCACTGGCCGACCGGCTGAACTCCATTTCCCGGATTGCGGTCAAGGAGGCGGAGGACGGAGAACTCATTCGGCCGGGTCATGTATATATCGCGCCCGGCGGTTATCATCTGAGAGTTGAAGCTCGGCAGACGTCAATGTATATTTGTCTCGGACAGGATCCTCCGGTCGGCAATCATCGCCCTGCGGTCAATGTGATGTATGATTCGGTTGCATCGCTGGGAAGGCAGTTGGTCGCCGTCATCATGACCGGTATGGGAAGCGATGGCTGCGAAGGAATGAAAAAAATCAAGGCGGCCGGTGGGTATAGTATTGCTCAGGATGAAGCGACCTGCGTGGTTTATGGCATGCCGAAAGTCGTCGTAGAGGCTGGATTGGCTGACGAAGTTTGTCCTGTTCAGGACATTGCCCGGGCGATTGTCAAAGCGGTAAGGAGATAGAAAGGATATAGGGGGAATACGCATGGATACGAATCAGTATATGGATATGTTTTTGGATGAATCGCACGAACATCTGCAGTCCCTGAATGAGGGCCTTCTGAGTTTGGAAGAGAATTCCGAAGACGTATCGGTCGTCAATGAGATTTTCCGCAATGCGCATACGCTGAAGGGTATGTCGGCGACGATGGGCTACAATAAGATTGCAGAACTGACGCATGAGATGGAGGATGTTCTCGATTTAATTCGCAAAGAACAGCTGAAGCTCAATGAAGATATCATTGATACCTTGTTTAAATGTCTGGATTCGTTGGAACAGATGATTAACAGCGTTGGCGATGGTGAATCGGAAGATGTTGTGGATGTAACGGATCTTGTGGCCAAGCTGAGTGCCATTTCCAAAGGGGAGCCCGTTTCCGCCGCTTCGCCAGCCAAGCAGGAACAGTCTGCTGGGGAACCTGCTCCTGCCGGCATAGAACTGACGGATGTGGACCGCGATGTGCTCCATCAGGCAAAGGAGGGCGGCCTGCTCGGCATCCATGTGCGCGTTACGCTGGCGGATACCTGTCTGCTTAAGTCCGCTCGTTCGTATATGGTCATGAACGCACTCGATGAGCTGGGGGATGTCATTAAATCAGTGCCGTCGGCTGAGGATCTGGAACAGGAAAAATTTGACCATTCTTTTGATGTACTGGTCATTACCGCGTCTGATGCGAAAGCGGTGGAAGACGCGCTGAACAGTATTTCCGAGATTGAAAAGATAGAGACGGAGATCGTAGATCCTGATGCGAAGTCCGCTGCACCGGAGCCGGCTGCACAGCCTAAAAAAGAAGAAAAAGCGGCGCCGAAGACGGCCCCCGCAGCTGCAGCCAAACCTGCAGCCAAGCCTGCGGCAAAATCTGCGGCAAAGGCAGCGCCGGCCAAGAAGCAGCATCATGCCAGCCAGTCTGTCCGTGTCGATATCGAAAAGCTGGATACGCTTATGAATCTGATGGGCGAGCTGGTCATCAATAAGGTTCGTCTGGAACAGATCGGTCAGACGCATCGCCTGGCCGAACTCACTGAGACGCTGGAACAGATGGACCGCGTTACGACGGACCTGCAAAATATCGTCATGAAAGTCCGCATGGTGCCGGTCAGCGCGGTATTCAACCGCTTCCCGCGTATGGTGCGCGATGTCTCGAAGGAACTCAATAAAGAGATTAACCTGACCATTGAAGGTGAGGAAACAGAGCTGGACCGTACGGTCATCGACGAGATCGGCGATCCGATCATGCACCTGCTCCGCAATTCTCTGGATCACGGTGTCGAGCATCCGGACGAACGCGAGGCAAAAGGCAAGCCTCGTACGGGTGAGGTCGGTCTGATTGCCCGCCATGAGGGCAACAACGTCGTCATCATGGTGACGGATGACGGCGCGGGGATCAATGCGGATGTCATTCGCCGCAAAGCCGTGGAGAAAGGCATGATCAGTCAGGAAGATGCCGAGAAGATGGACGATGCCGATGCAGTCCGCCTGATCTTCCTGCCGGGCTTTTCTACGGCGGATAAGATCACGGATATTTCCGGACGCGGCGTCGGCATGGATGTAGTCCGCAGCAAGATCGAAGCGTTATCCGGCCATGTGGATGTTGAGACGAAAATCGATGAAGGCTCGGTATTCAAGATCAAGCTGCCTCTGACGCTGGCTATCATTCAGGCTATGCTGGTCAAAGTTCAGGAAGAGATGTATGCGATTCCGCTCGGTTCGATCGACAGCACGATCAATATTCAGCCGACGGATATCAAGACCGTCCGGAATAAAGAGGTCATCGTACTTCGCGGTGAAATCATTCCGATTATCCGTATGGAGGAAACCTTGCAGGTTCCGCATGTCAAGGATTCGGATGAGATCTTTGTCGTTGTGGTCCATGCCGGCGAAGCGAAAGCTGGTATCGTTGTGGATAATCTGATCGGACAGCAGGAAATCGTTATTAAGACGCTGGGCAATCTTTTTGCCGGACTGAAGATGTTCTCCGGAGCAACGGTTCTGGGCGATGGACGTGTGGCACTGATTCTGGATGTCGCTACGATGATGCAGCAGTAAGAGGAGGTTTTTGGGATGGCAAATGAAGATAAAATGAATGAGATGGATGAAGGACGTCAGGTCGTTGCCTTCAAGCTTCGTGATGAAGAATATGGGGTAAGCATCCTGAATGTTCAGGAAATCCGCAATCTCACCGATATCACGCGTGTGCCTTTTTCTTCTGACTTCATCAAGGGGGTCATCAATCTCCGCGGATCGGTTTTGCCGGTTATTGACCTGAAAAAGCGGCTGGGTTTGGCCGAGACCCCGTATACGGATGATACGCGGATCGTCACAGTCAATATCGATGATCTGCATGTTGGCATGCTCGTTGATGCAGTTACGGAGGTATTGACGATTGACAGCAAGCCGATCGATACGAAAAAGGCGATGAATGATAAGAGCGGGTCCCGCTTTTTAAGCGGCATCGGCAATGTGGACGGACGTCTCATCATCATGCTGAATCTGGAAGAGATTATCGGCACGGCGGGAGAGGGAAAGTAAACATCCGGCCGTGTGGACACGGGACGTGCTTCACGGTACGTCCCATTCATATAACATGAGGAGTCAGATTATGACAGATGAATTGAACCTTTCCGCCGCTCAGCTGGATGCTTTGCGGGAGATCGGCAATGTCGGTGCCGGGAATTCCGCTACGGCGCTGTCGCAGGTCATTAACCGCCGCATTGATATGAATGTGCCGAAAGTCGCGTTGGTTCCGCTGGATGCTGTTCCGGATCTGGTCGGCGGCCCGGATGCCGTCGTGGTAGGGATTTTTCTGCGCGTTTATGGCAAGGCACCGAGCAATATCCTGTTTCTTTTGCCGCAGCAGAGTGCATTCTATTTGGTAGATACCCTGATGGGAAAACCGCATGGCTCGACGTCCAGTCTGGATGCCATGGATCAGTCTGCGCTGATGGAGATCGGCAACATTCTTTCCGGTGCGTATCTCAACGCCTTTTTTACCTTTACGAAGATTACCATGCTGCCGTCCATTCCTGCTTTGGCTATGGATATGGCCGGTGCCATTTTGAATGTGGTTTTGGCTCAGTTGGGGCAGATGGGGGATCAGGCGCTGGTTATTGAAACCGAATTCCTCTCTGAGGATGATGGAATCAGCGGACAATTTTTCCTGGTGCCTGATCCGGGATCCTTGAGTACGATTATTGACGCAGTGGGAGTTGAATGATATGGCAGAGCTTATCCGGGTCGGTATGGCCGACTATAAGGTAGGGCGCGCTCCCGCTTCGCTTATCAGCTATGGCCTTGGCTCATGCATAGGTATTTCGCTTTATGACCCGCAGGCAAAAGTAGGGGGGCTGCTTCACATTATGCTTCCGGACAGCACTCAGGCGCGGCCAACGGATAATCCGGCAAAATTCGCGGATACTGGCCTGCCGCTGATGCTGCAGAAGGTGCTGGATTTGGGAGCATCGCGGAGCCGGTTAGTGGCAAAGATGGCTGGTGGAGCGCAGATGTTTGCCTTCGCCAATGCGACGGATATTATGCGTGTGGGAGCCCGCAATGCTGAGGCGGCGAAAAAAATTCTGCAGGATATGAATATCCGGCTTATCGCCGAAGATACGGGAGGCACCTACGGGCGCACGGTTCAGATCGATCTGGAAACGGGCGTTTACAAGGTGAAGACGATTGATAAGGGCGAAAAAGAGATTTGATACCAATCGATGGCAGGTGAAGCCGTTTTGTTTAAATTAGGAATGTCGCTGGTGTTTGCATTTATTGCAGCGATGGTCATTGCACTCGCCGGACTGATCAGTGATGTGAGACTGATGACCATATTGGTCCGGAGTTTGCTGGGGTTTTTGGTGACCTGTGCAGGGGTTTGGGTGGTTTCTTTCCTTTTGGAAGCCAAGAATCTCGTCGGGTTTGATAAGAATTTGGATCTGATCGGTGAAGAGGAGCCGAACCCGAAAAGTCCCGAGGAGCTTGATGCTGAGGATCTGGCAGCTCAGGTGGCTGATTCGAAAGAAGACAGTGAGCCGGTGCAGGATCCGTCGTTTACTCTGCTGACAAAGGATAATCTGAAGCAGGTGAAGCCCCCGGAGTCGTGAGAAGAAAGAAGAAGCCGCTGATTCAGGCGGCGTTGGTATGAATTGCTTAGGGATGAGCGATGGAAGGAGGTCTTGCAAATGGATTCTTTGGATCAAAGCCATGATGAAAATTTGACAGATGTCACTTCCCTCTGGCACCGTTATCTGGCGCATAAAAACATTGATTTGCGCAATCAGCTGGCGGAGCATTACCTTCCGCTGGTGAAGCTGGTGGCCGGACGTCTGGCGATCAGTCTTCCCGCGCATGTGGATCGCGATGATCTGTTGTCAAGCGGTTTTTTTGGTCTGCTGGATGCTATCGACCGGTACGATATGGAGCGGAAAAACAAATTTGAGACATATGCCGGAGTGCGCATCCGCGGAGCGATGCTCGACTATTTGCGTTCCAAGGATTGGATTCCCGTAGCAGTTCGTCAGAAGATTCGCCGTTATGAGCAGGCGGTTTATGAATTGGAGACGCGTCTGGGACATACTGCGACGGATGAAGAACTGGCGGAAGAGTTGGGCCTTACGATCGGCGAGCTTCAGAAGCTGGAAAGTCAGGTCAGCGTAGCTACGATCATTCCGCTGGATGATTACTTGCGGACGGATACGCCGGCTTCGCAAGAGGACGGTCCGTCCGAACAGGTGGAGAAGTCCGAGCTGCGAAGCATTCTGGCTGCGGCCATCGAACGGCTGCCGGAGAAGGAGAAGAAAGTGGTTGCTCTTTATTATTATGAAGAGCTGACGCTGAAGGAAATCAGCATGATCCTTCATTTATCCGAGGCGCGAATCTCTCAACTTCATACCAAAGCCGTATTTCGGCTGCGTGGATATCTGTCCAGGATGAAAGCGAATCTTGTGTAGCTTATCATCATCCTAAGGGGGATGTATCATGGATGACCAGACATTGCACCCGGCAGTAGGCGGGAAAGAAGCAGGATACCTGTTTGAATTTCGGGAAGACGGCGTTTATTTGACGATTTTCCCCGATGCAGCAAACGGTCTTATGTTTGAATTATTGGATCTTCGGCAGGTTCTGCAGGATAACGGAGTTACGGATTATGATATCAGCCGGCTCTCGCATATTGTCCGCGAAGCCGCCGGACAGCCGGCCAAACTGACCAGTGTGCTGCCCTCGGAGAACGGACCGGAAGATGTGCCGGAAGAAGAGGACGAATCCGATAAGAACGATGCTGCAGAGGAAGAACAGGATGCGGCGGTCATTGTGGATATCAGCCATGACCGCATGAGCGTGACGGTGCGTTATGATACCAGCACGGGGACAAGGCTTCCTTCTGCGGAAGCAGTGGAGCAGGCGTTGGCGGACAGCGGTGTGGTTTATGGAATTGATGCGGATGCGATCCGGTCGGGCATCGAGGGCTTTTCTCCTTTTATCGCCGCGAAGGGGAAGCCGCCGCGCAATGGTGAAAACGCACGGATCGAGCGTCATTTTGATCTCGGGGTCAAGGGACGCCCGAAAGTGGATGAGCATGATCGAGTCAATTATAAAGATATGAATCTTTTTGTGCTGGTTCATAAAGGCGATGTGCTGGCTGTGCGTATTCCGCAGACTCCGGGCGAACAGGGCAAAGATGTCTGCGGGAATGATGTAGCGGCCCGGAATGGCCGCCCTATTCCTATGCCGCAGGGCAAGAACACGGAGGTCGTGGATGAGAATACGCTGATCGCGTCTATTGACGGGCAGATCGTCGACAAAGGACGCAAGATCGATGTGGATCCGCATCTTGTTATTCGGGACAGTGTCGGTGTGGGGACAGGAAACATTGATTTTGCCGGAAGCGTAGAAATCAAGGGCAATGTCGAGGCTGGTTTTGTCGTCCGGGCGACTGGCGATATTGAAATCGGAGGCATGGTCAGCGGCGGCGACGTCGAAGGGCGCAATGTGATGATCAGCGGCGGGGTCAACGGCATGAACAGAGGAAAAGTACGAGCGAAGGAAGATGTTCATGCCTCTTTTGCAGAAAATGCCGTCATTGAGTGCGGAGGGACGCTCTATCTTTCTGATGTTGCGCTGCATTCCACACTGAGTGCCGGCAAACGCATCCTGCTGGAGGATCGGCGTGGGATGATTACCGGAGGCAGTTCCGCCGCCGGTGAGGAGATTCGCTGCAAGATTGTTGGCAATCAGGCTTTTGTCGTAACGCGTATGACGGTGGGCGTCAATCCGGAATTGGAGCGGAAGTACCGATTATTGTGCAAGGACTACAAAGAGTCGAAGCAGCGTCTCAAGCAAATCACGCAAATGCTCAATACGTTGAATAAAATCGATATCAGCCGCCTGCCTCAGGAGCGTATCGATCAGATCAACGCGCTGACACGCTCACAGTTTCCGCTGGCAGGGAAGCTGAAACGGGATGAAAGTGAAATCAAGCGGTTGGAAGAGGAACTTTCGAAAATGCAGAATGGCAGGATTCGCGTCAGTGATACGATCTATCCGGGGGCGCGTATATCCATTCATTCGATCATGATGAATGTACAATCTGAAATCAAAAGGGCCACCCTTACGGTGAAGGATGACCACGTCGATATTGGGCCTTATTAAGAAAGAAGGGGAGCGTCATGGATGTCAGCCCGATGAGTATGCAGATGCTGGTCCCGCGTGCGGCGGACGCGACTCAGGTTCAGCACAATCTGAATCAGGCGAATGCATTGCAGCAGGATTTTCAGTCTGTTCAGCAGAAAGCGGAGGATAAACTGAAACAGGAGCAGGTCCGGGGCAAGGATAATCCGGAAGACGGGCGTATCCGGGAAGATCCGGATCATCGGCAGAAGCAGGGCGGGTCTCAATCCGGGCAGCGTCATCATGAGGATCAAAACGACGAGGAGTCTGTGAATTATGCAGTGGATCCGTCCCGCGGTCATTTTCTGGATATCAGCTTATAGGAGGCGCTAGGGGTCATTTATGGTCACAATGTTTGGATTCCTGATTATTGTCGGGGCTGCTTTGGTCATGGGCGCACGCTGGCTTTCACACAGGCAGACAGCGGAGGAAAGCACCGAAGAGATGCGGGCATCTGCCGATCAGTTTAAAGCGGAAATGGAGCGTTCAGCCGATGCGGTTATCCATCGTCTGAGCAGCCATATTCGCCATTTGGAAACGTTGCTTCAGGATGCGGAGGAGCGCAACGACCGATTGGAGCGGAATCTGGCGGAAAGCAGGAGACTGGATGAAGAATGGAAGCATCGTTCGGCGATGCTGGAACAGGATCTGCAGGAGGCGCAGCGCCTTTCCCGGGAGCTCTTTATGCGTCCGGCTGTCCCGCCCATGGCGTCTGTTCTGCCGGAACAGGCGGGGGCAGAGCGGGTAGATGCCCAAGATTTTGCCGCTGTACTTCATCAGTCGATGGAGCGGGATGAGGCGCGGAATCAGGATGGCATCTCTTACGAGAAGGCGCGTCAGGCTGTCGGACTGGCCGCAGCCATGGAGAGCCGTCCACCGGAGGAACAGCAGGATGCGGTGAATGAGGAGGAGCCGGATGCGGTGCAGAATACGGCCAAGGCCAGAGCGTTGCTGCTCAGCGGATATTCGGTGGAGGAGGCGGCACGCGAAACTGGTATGGGACGAGGTGCGATAGAGCTTCTTCAGGAAATGAACCGCCGGGAACTGGAAAACGAATAACTTTTCAAATGAAATGGCTCCTGCCCGGAAGAGCAGGAGCCATTTCATTTGAGGGAGACAGCGCATTGATCAGGAATGTGACGCGGAGCGGAACTCGTCCAGCTTTTTCATGGCTGCACCGGAAGCGATGACCTGACGCGCTTTTTCTATGCCGGACGCAATGCTGTCGGCCTGTCCCCCAACATAGATTGCGGCACCGGCGTTGAGCAGGACGATGTCGGTTTTCGGCCCGGCTGCTCCATGGAGGATGTCCAGTGTGATGCGGGCGTTTTCTTCGGGGAGGCCGCCGCGAATATCTTCCTTCGTGCAGCGTGCAAAGCCGAAATCTTCCGGTTTTACGGTATAGCGACGGAACCATCCTTCACGAAATTCGCAGACGCTGGTCGGGGCACTGAGTGAAAATTCATCGAGACAGTCCTGACCATAGATTACCATACCGTTTTTTACCCCGAGGGACAGCATGACTTTGGCCAGCGGTTCCAGTAAATATTCATCGTAAACACCGAGCATCATGCGGGTGGGATGAGCCGGATTGGTAAGCGGTCCGAGAATATTGAAAACGGTACGGATGCCAAGCTCTTTGCGGATGGCACCGACATATTTCATCGAGGCATGATATTTTTGAGCAAACAGGAAGCAAAGACCGATGTCCTGGAGTTCACGAACCGCCTTTTCCGGCGGCTGGTCAAGCGAAACGCCGAGCGCCTCAAGGCAGTCGGCGGCGCCACATTTTGAGGAGGCGGCACGATTTCCGTGCTTGGCAACCCGCACGCCTGCGGCAGCAATGATCATGGCGGCTGTGGTGGAAATGTTGATACTGTGGGCGTGGTCGCCGCCGGTTCCGACGATGTCGAGGACATCCAGCTGATGATTAACCTTCAGGGCGTGGTCGCGCATCGCTGCCGCCGAGCCGGAGATTTCGTCGATGGTCTCGGCTTTGGTGCTTTTTGTGGACAGGGCGGCCAGATAGGCGGCATTTTGTACCTGAGAAGTTTCTCCGCTCATGATTTCATCCATGACAGTATACGCTTCCCGATAGGTAAGATCCTGTTTGCTGACGATTTTCTCAATCGCTTCTTTTATCATAAGTCCTCACTCCTGTTACAAACGTTACAACTTTACATAGTAACATTATCATTCCTCTATAAAGTTGTCAATCCTGTGTTTTGCCGGGAGTTGTTTTTTACAAGATAAGGATTGACAGGCGAAGATTATTTGGATATACTAGACAGGTGGTCTGCGGGATGTAGCGCAGTTTGGTAGCGCGCCTGCTTTGGGAGCAGGATGTCGCAGGTTCGAATCCTGTCATCCCGACCATTCTGCGTCAGTAGCTCAGTTGGATAGAGCAACGGCCTTCTAAGCCGTGGGTCGGGGGTTCGAATCCCTCCTGACGCACCAGTATATATGTGCTTTTGTGTTCCGTGACTTGTTTTGTCAAGGCGGACTGCAGGGCGTTTCGTGGCAGTGCAGAGCGTTTCTCTGCACTGCTTTTTTTATCCGATGCCAATGGGGATCCTGTTTGGGCGGATTGGGACGGTTCTTTTGCTTGATATGGACGGAGGAAAAGATTATACTGGATGTATCTGCGAGAAGCAGCAATGAGAGAAGGATGTGGTTCGTTTTGAAGGGAATTTTTTGGCGGGGGTTCTGGAGGATCTTCCGCGGATATTGGAGTTCGGAGCATAAATGGAAAGCGAGAGGCTTGCTGGCATTTGTCATTGCCCTGAATTTTTTTGATGTGTATCTTCTGGTCCGCATTAACACCTGGTATAACAAATTTTATAATGCGCTGCAGCAGTATCAGGCGGATCAGTTTTGGCCTTTGGTCGGAACGTTTACCCTTTTGGCCATGCTGCATATCGTCGTTGCGGTTTACGCGATTTATCTGCGGCAAATGGTGCAGATAAAGTGGAGAACCTGGCTGACGGACCAATATCTGGGGCGGTGGATGCGGAAGCAGGTATATTATCGCCTGCAGGTGCTGCGGAGCGATACGGATAATCCGGATCAGCGAATCAGTGAGGACATCAATCAGTTTGTCGCTTTGACGCTTCAGCTGTTGATCGGCTTCCTAAAACAGCTGACTACGCTGGCGGCCTTCGGCGTGGTGCTTTGGAATTTGTCCGGTGCGTTTACCGTTCCGTTCGGAAGCCGGGAATTCGTGATCTATGGCTACATGTTCTGGTTCTCGTTGCTTTATTCGATGGTTGGCACGGTTTGTGCCCATCTGGTCGGACGGCGTCTGATTGGACTGAACTTTGATCAGCAGCGCTTTGAAGCGGATTTCCGTTTTAATATGATGCGGGTGCGGGAAAATAGTGAGAGCGTTGCGTTTTATCGCGGTGAACAGCCGGAGTCTGTCGGGTTCCGGGAGCGTTTTGCCAAAGTGATCCGCAATTACTGGCAGCTTATGCGCCAGACCAAGCTCCTGAATTTTTATGTTAATGGATATGGGCAGCTGGCCATTATTGTCCCTCTTGTGCTGGCCGCGCCCCAGTATTTTGCGGGTACGATGGCACTGGGCGGCCTTATGCAGACGGTTTCGGCCTTTGGGCGGGTTCAGGATGCGCTGTCGTATTTTGTGGATTCGTATGATACCATTGCCCAGCTGGCCGCTGTGACCCGCCGTCTTGCTGGTTTTACCTCTCATATGGAAGAAGCGGCTTCGATTCCGAACGGCGTAGTGCGCCGGGAAACTCCGGCAGGAGCGGAAAAAGCCGTTTCGCTGAATGAGCTTCAGGTATGTCTGCCCGACGGGCGCACTTTGCTGAGAGATTGCACACTGAAACTGCCGCAGGGATGTCGCGTTCTCATTACAGGCGCTTCGGGCTGCGGGAAGAGCACATTGCTGCGCACGTTGTCTGGCATCTGGCCGTATGGCAGCGGAAGCCTCACTTTGCCGCAGGGAACGCGCGTTTTGTTTCTCCCGCAGCGTCCATACCTTCCTCTCGGCAGTCTGCGGCGCGCCCTGTATTATCCCCTTTCGGCCTCAGGCAGTGAGGACCGCTTAAAGGAAGTGCTGCGCCTGGTCGGACTGGAGGCTTTTATCGCGCGTCTTGATGATCGGGACGACTGGAGCCGTATTTTGTCTTTGGGCGAGCAGCAGCGCCTTGCTTTTGCCCGTGTTCTGCTGGTGAAGCCGGACTGTGTGTTTTTGGATGAGGCGACGTCGGCGCTGGATGAGGCGCGTGAGCAGGAAATGTATGACCTGCTGCGCCGACAGCTTCCGGCGATGAGTGTAGTCAGTGTCGGTCATCGCTCCACGCTGTTTGCCAGACATGAGGAGGAGCTGCATCTTTTCGGCGACGGAAGCTGGCGGATTCGGTCGATTCCGGCCAAGGTATGATAGGGATGCGGAGGCGTTGGCCGGACCGGCGTTTTCCCTGTTTTTTCAGAAAGAGGTCGTATACTATAGATACTATTGGATTGAACGGGATGAATTGAGAATGAATCGACGGGAGTTTTTGAAAAACATGATATGCCTGGGAACAGGCGCTGTGATTCTGCCTGGTCTGTGGCAGATGAAGGCCGCGGAAGCGGCCTGGAATGCCGGCGGATACGGTGTTTCGGTTGACAAGGATCTCGGCGTTCCCATCCGCGAAACAAATCTTTCGTTCCGTTCATTGGAGAATCGTGAAACGACCAATGGCATCGTGGTTCATCATATCGGCGGGACGAACCGCGACGTTTCGGCTGAGGAAGTTCATGAATGGCATCTGAACAATGGCTGGGCCGGAATCGGGTATCATTTTCTGATCCGCAAGGATGGAACCATTGAGCGCGGACGGCCGGTATGGGCTTTGGGCGCGCATTGCTATCAGCATAACTGGCATACGATCGGAGTGAATGTCGTCGGCAATTTCATGGAGGCGGTTCCGACCGCTGCGCAGATCAATTCGGCGGCGGCATTGATGGCGGCGCTCTGCCGTTTTTATGGGATTGCACCGGACCGGAGGCATATCAAGGGGCATCGGGAGTATAACTCTACGGACTGTCCCGGCCGGAGCCTGTACAATATGCTGGATCATCTCGTGGATATGACGGCAGAGCGGTTTTGACGAAAGGAGGTCGGCGTCATGCGGTATCGATGGTTTGCAGACGAAGAGGAACGCATGGATGAGTTTGGCGTTCCGGTCAGCAGGGCGGTAAAGGATGAGGCCTTACCGCCGCGGCGTCCGGGCTATGCCCGCGGAGAGCTTCTGGCCATCGCTTTGGCCGCAGTCATTCTGATCTATGAGTGGGTGGTTGACGATACCTCCATGATATTTGTCTGCGTATCCTTCCTGATCTATGAGATGCGGCCGCTTGCTTTGCTTTTTCTGGGGCCGGCCGGTCCTGCGGCGGCGAATGTGATGAAAGGGTTCAGTCTGGCTGTATTTCTTGGTGCAGTATTGATTGCGTTTTTATGAATGGATGATTCCGTTCATAAAAACGCTTTTTTATTTTTCAATAACGATTGCTATGAAACCGTTAAAAATGCGATAGTTGAGAAAATATTTGTAAATATCGTATAAATTTTATTTTTATAGAAGGAAAAAACGTAAACTTTATCGAATCAACTAAGTATAATAAGATTTCATGGAGATAGGAATATCGGCCGCGGGATTATCGGCACGGGGAAAGATTTTCTGGATGTCTCTGATGAAAAAAGGCATGTATCATGCAAACATATGTCTATTCTGGTAAATGCTGCTGGGCAGCGCGTAGTAGTGAGAAAAGCCGGTCTTTTAAGGGGAGTTCGGTTTTCTATCATAATCCAAGGGGGATTTTTTATGAGAAAGACAGAATGCTTGGCAATGATCCTGGCTGGCGGTCAAGGCAGCCGTCTGGGAGCGCTGACGAAAAAAATTGCGAAACCGGCTGTGCCGTTTGGCGGGAAATATCGCATTATTGATTTTCCTTTGAGTAATTGCGCGAATTCCGGCATAGATAAGGTCGGTGTCCTGACGCAGTACCGTCCGCTGGAGCTTCATAATTATCTGGCTTCCGGCAGCGCCTGGGATCTGGATAAGAAGGAAGGCGGGGTCTTTATCCTGCCGCCGTATGCCCGGGAAAAAGGGGCGGACTGGTATCGTGGAACGGCAGATGCTATTTATCAGAATATGAATTTCATCGATATGGCAGATCCGGAATATGTATTGATTCTTTCGGGCGATCACATTTACACGATGGATTATTCCTGGATGCTTGAGGCGCATAAGATGAATAAGGCCGAAGCGACGATTGGCGTCATTGAAGTTCCATGGGAGGAAGCGCCCCGTTTCGGCATTATGAATACGGACAAGGCAGGGCGGATTGAAGCGTTTGAGGAAAAACCGTCGAATCCGAAGAGCAATCTGGCTTCGATGGGAATTTATATCTTCAACAAGAATTTTCTGGAGAAATATCTCGAAGAGGATGCCCGGGATGAAACGAGCAGCCATGACTTCGGGAAGAATATTATTCCGAAGATGCTGTCAGACAAAGCGCGTCTTTTCTCGTATGCCTTTGACGGATACTGGAAGGATGTAGGGACGATTGAAAGCCTTTGGCAGGCAAATATGGATTTGCTGCAGGATGTTCCGCCTTTTGAACTTAACGGCGATTGGAAGATCTACTCCTCGAACCCCTCGATGCCACCGCATTATGTCGGACCGGACGCTAAGGTTAAAAATTCGATGGTCAGTGAAGGCTCGATGGTTTTGGGAGAAGTGGTCAATTCAGTGATATTCCCGGGTGTGCGTATAGGCCGGGGAGCCAGAGTTTCCAATTCGGTGATTATGCCGTCGACGGTGATCCGCGATCATGCTGTGGTCGATTATGCGATTCTTGCACAGAACTGCGAGGTGGCGGAGAACGCAAAAATTGCCGGCGAAAAGGGCGCGATCGCCGTGCTGGCGGAGGGCGAAACGGTCCTTTCGGAAGCGGGAAGCAAGCAGGCCGGCTGATGGCGTATTTTCCGCAGCCCCGTTACATGGATATTGCAGGATCGGAGTGGATGAAATTGAAAACAGTAATGGGAATTATCAATCTGCAGGAGGATAACAGCCTGATTCGCGAACTGACGGACCGGCGGTCTGTTGAGTCGGTCCCCTTCGCTGGACGCTATCGGCTGATCGATTTTACTTTATCCAGCATGGTCAATTCCGGGATTCAGAATGTTGGGATTATGCTGCCGGATGAACCGCGTTCCGTGCTGGATCATCTGCGCTCCGGCAAGGACTGGGATCTGGCCCGCCGCCATGATGGCTTGTTTTATCTTCCGGCGCCGCAGCAGGAGGGATTGAACCGCAAGGGCGATTTGAAAAATTTTTATCACAATCTGGATTTTTTTGAACATGGCACGCAGAAATATGTTTTGCTGACGAGCGGGAGCTTTGTATACAATATTGACTTCAACGAGATGCTGCGTTTTCACCAGAATACGAATGCGGATATTACCATGATCTATCATACCGCTTCCGAAGAAACCGTGGGCCGCAACGTTGTTTTGGAAACGGCGGAAAATGGTCTGGTTACAGATATTTCTGAAAAGCCGGCGGTTTACGATGGTTCCAAGGTGGCAATGAGTATTTATCTGATGGAGAAGCGTGTCTTTGTTGAAATGGTCCGCTATACCTATGAACATGGCGGGCAGGATCTTCTGATGGACGGGATCATCCGCCGCGTCGGCGAATATAATATTTTTGCCTGCGAGCATGATGGTTATGTGGCCCATGTAGATTCCACTGCAGCATATTATAGATCGAATATGGACGTACTTCATCCGAAAATCTGGGAAGAGCTTTTTATGGGGGATCGTTCCATTTACACCAAAGTGAAAGATGAAGTGCCGGTTCAGTATAAGGAAACGGCAGATGTCCGCAATTCGCTGATCGCCAATGGATGCATCATACGCGGCGAGGTGGAGAACAGCATTTTGTTCCGTGGCGTCAAAGTCGGGAAAGGAGTCAAGATCAAAAATTCCATTATCATGCAGAAGTGCGATATTCAGGATGGAACCTTGATTGAAAATGTGATTTGTGATAAGAATGTGGTGATTACGAAGGAAAAATGGCTCAAGGGAGCGCAGAATTATCCGCTGATTGTCACCAAAAATGTCGTGATCTGATGTTGGTACAGGCCGTTGTAAGGAGCTGTGTTGTTTGCTATAGCAGGCGAAGGTTACAACGGCCGTTTCTATTTTACCGTTCAGTGTAATGTCTGGCCAAAAGGGAGTGTTTTTTTTGGCAAAGGAAAAGAAAGAAAAGAAGCAGAGAAGTAGGGAGTTTGAGCAGCTGAAAGAAGGACTGAAGCTGCGCTTCGTCAATACGGCTCACATCATGTGGGGGCGCGAACTCAATGAGCTTACGATGAATGAGATCTATCAGACCGTGGCCGCCACGGCCAAGCAATATATATCGGATAACTGGATAAAGACCAACAAAACTTATGCCGAACGGCAGGAGAAGCAGATTTATTATTTTTCCATTGAATTTCTGATGGGGCGGCTGCTGAAGTCGAACCTTATCAACCTCGGTATCGAAGAGGCGGTGCGTGAGGTGCTGGACGACTTTCATCTGGAGCTTTCCCGTACTTATGAAGAGGAGCCGGATGCCGGTTTGGGAAATGGTGGGCTGGGCCGTCTGGCAGCCTGCTTTATCGATTCCATGGCCGCGCATCGGCTGCCGGGGCATGGATGCAGCATTCGCTATCAGTATGGGTTGTTCGAGCAGAAAATCATCAACGGCAATCAGGTGGAAATACCGGATAACTGGCTGAAAGACGGCTTTGCTTGGGAATATCGGAAACCGGATAAGGCCATCGATGTGAAGTTCAATGGCAATGCCTATATGAAAAAAATGGACGACGGCAGTCTTAAGCTGGTTTATGAAAATCCAATGATTGTTATGGCTGTTCCGTATGATGTACCGATCGTCGGCTACCACAACAATACGGTCAATACCCTGCGCCTTTGGAATGCCGAGGTCAATCGCGATTTTTCCGATTATGGGATGCTCACGCAGGAGCAGATGCGTCAGAAACAGGATTATCGGACGTTTGTCGAAAGCATCACGCGCTATCTTTATCCGGATGACAGTACCTATGACGGCCGCCGCATGCGCCTGATTCAGGAATATTTCATGACATCGGCCGGCGTTCAGAGCATTGTCCGGCACTATAAGAAATCCGGAATGGATATTCATGCTTTTGCGCAAAAAGTTGCCATTCACATCAATGATACGCATCCGGCTGTCGCTGTGGCGGAGCTCATGCGCATTTTGGTCGATGAGGAAAATCTGGGATGGGAAGAGGCATGGAATATTACGAGGAATACGATTGCCTATACGAATCATACGATCATGCCTGAGGCGCTGGAAAAATGGCCGGTCGATATGTTCCGTCCGCTGCTGCCGCGTATCTATATGATCATTGATGAGATTAACCGCCGGCATCTGGAGGAAGTGCGGGCACGCTATCCGCATCATGAAGAAAAGGTCCATGCGCTGTCCATTATTCAGGACGGCATGGTGCATATGGCCCGGCTGGCCATTGTCGGCGGTCACAGCGTCAATGGCGTCGCCGCTATTCATACGGAGATTCTCAAGACCACGACGCTGCATGATTTTTATGAGTACAACCCGAAAATGTTCAACAACAAAACCAATGGCATTACGCATCGCCGTTGGCTGATGGGGGCAAATCCGGAACTCGATGTGCTCATTACATCGACCATAGGCAGCCGCCGCTGGCACCGCCATCCGGAGCAGCTGGATCTGCTCAATGACTATGTGGAGGATAAGCCGTTTCTGGCAGAGCTGGGCAAGATCAAGCATCTCAGAAAAGAGGCGCTGGCCGCCTATATCCGGGAGCATAATCACATGGAGGTCGATCCTGATTCCCTTTTTGATATTCAGGTGAAGCGCATCCATTCGTATAAGCGTCAGCTCATGAATGTTTTGCATATCATGTACCAGTATCATCGCATCCGGACGGATCGGAGCTTTGATATGCTGCCGACGACCTATATCTTCGGCGGCAAGGCGGCTCCGGGGTATTATATCGCCAAGGAGACGATTCGGCTGATCAATGCTGTGGCAGACCGCATCAATAACGATCCGCTGGTAAAAGGCAGGATCAAGGTGGTATTCATTGAAAATTTTGGCGTATCGATTGGCGAGATCGTTTATCCGGCTGCAGATGTCAGCGAGCAGATTTCTACGGCATCGAAGGAAGCATCCGGTACCGGCAATATGAAATTCATGATGAATGGTGCGATTACGCTGGGAACGCTGGACGGAGCCAATGTGGAAATACGCGATGCGGTAGGCGGCGATGAACACTGCGTGATTTTCGGCCTGAAAGCAGAGGAGGTTTTGAATTATTATGCGACGGGTACGTATTCGGCGTGGGCGGAATACAATACAAATGAGCGGGTGCGGACTGTGGTTAATCAGCTGACGGATGGGACATTTGGAAATTTCCAGTCTCTGTTCGATTATCTTGTGCATGCCAATGATGAGTTCTTCATCTTGAAGGATTTTGATGCCTACGCAGCGGCACATGAGGAAATTATGCGCCGTTACCGCGACAGGTATCACTGGCTGAAATCGTCAGCCGTTAATATCGCCAACTCCGGCCGGTTTTCATCGGACCGGACCATCGATGAGTACGCCAGTGAAATCTGGCAGGTCAAGCCAGTCGTGATTTCGTGACAGGAAGCAGCGGAACGGGCAGTGGGGGAATCCTGTTCTGCTAAGGAGCAGGCAGAGGGGGGCTTATAGTGAAAACATCCGATATCAGTGAGTTTGACCGGTATCTCTTTCATCAGGGTACAAATTATCGTGCGTATGAGATGCTCGGTGCTCATTTTGTGGAGAAAAACGGTCGGCGGGGCGTTCGGTTTGCCGTTTGGGCACCGCATGCCCGATCCGTTCGCGTGACAGGTGATTTTAACGATTGGAATGAAGAGTCGCATCCGATGACGCGTCTGGAAGATGGCGAAATCTGGGCGTGCTTTGTTCCAGATGTGCCGGAAGGTGCGGTTTATAAATATGCGATTGAGCCGCAATGGGGCGGCCCGTATATCATGAAAGCGGATCCGTATGGATTTTTTGCGGAGAAAAAGCCGGCGACGGCATCCCGCGTTTATGATATGAGTCATTATGACTGGCAGGATCAGAGCTGGATGGACCGCAAACGGCAGGAATCCTCCTATGAGCGGCCGATGCTCATCTATGAGGTGCATGCGGGTTCTTGGCGGCGCAATGCTGACGGCGAATATCTGTCTTATCGTGAATTGGCGGATCAGCTGGTGGATTATGCTCGGGACATGCACTATACGCATATTGAATTCATGCCGCTGTGCGAGCATCCGTTTGACGGGTCATGGGGATATCAGGCGACTGGTTATTATGCGGTGACCAGCCGCTATGGCGCGCCGGATGATTTCCGCTATTTGGTGGATCGGGCGCATCAAAGCGGAATTGGGGTCATCATGGACTGGGTTCCGGGACATTTCTGCAAGGATGAGCAGGGCCTCCGCCGCTTTGATGGTCAGAACCTTTATGAATCTGACAACGAACAGCGGGCCGAGAATTGGGAATGGGGGACGACGAATTTCGACTATGGACGGACGGAGGTTCAAAGTTTCCTGATCTCCAACGCCATGTTCTGGTTCGATGAGTTTCATATTGACGGACTGCGCATCGATGCCGTGGCGAATATGCTCTATCTGAACTATGGACGAAAGGATGGGGAATGGACGCCGAATAAATACGGGGAGACGGGCAATCTGGAAGCAATGGAATTTCTGCGCAAGCTGAATGCAGCCATTTTCCAGTATCATCCGCAGGCGCTGATGATCGCGGAAGAATCTACCTCCTGGCCGCTTATTTCCCGGCCTGTCTATATGGGCGGCATGGGCTTTAATTATAAGTGGAATATGGGCTGGATGAATGACATGCTGAAGTACATGAGTCTGGATCCGATTTACCGGAAATGGAATCATGATAAGGTCACGTTCTCGTTTATGTATGCCTTTTCCGAGAATTTTGTCCTGCCTCTTTCCCATGATGAGGTCGTGCACGGAAAGTGTTCACTGATCAGCAAAATGCCGGGAGATTATTGGCAGAAGTTTGCCGGCCTGCGTGCCTTTTTCGGTTACTGGATGGCACATCCCGGCAAGAAATTGCTGTTCATGGGCGGAGAATTTGGCCAGTTTATTGAATGGAAATACGATGACAGTCTGGACTGGCATCTGGTACAGCAGTATGAGATGCATGCAAAAATGCAGGCATATTCCCGTGCGATCAACGCATTTTATTGTGACAACAAGGCGCTGTGGCAGGTGGATTTTGATTGGAATGGCTTTCAGTGGATTGATTGCAACGACAGCGAAAACAGCATCGTGACTTTTTTGCGGCGGGCCGAGGACCGGGAAGATTTTTTGGTGGCTGTATGCAATTTTACGCCGGAAGTGCGTTATGATTACCGCATTGGCGTACCAGAGCCGGGCATCTATCAGGAGGTATTCAACTCGGATGAGGAAAGGTTCGGCGGCAGCGGGGTGAAGAATCCGGGGGATATTCCTAGTCAGGATGTTCCATGGCATAGCCGCGAGCAGTCGGTCGTCCTGACTGTGCCGCCAATGGCGGTCCTTTATCTGCGCCGGATGCGTCAGCTCTCAGCCGGTCTGCCGGAAAGATCGCGGGGCGCAGCTAATGAGACGCCGGGCGCACGGAAGGCAGCAGCTGGTCCGGCTGCTGCGTCCGGTGGCGTCAAAACCGGGAAGAAGACAGCCGGCGAATCGCGAACAAAACGCAGGAAGCATACTGTCGGCAGGACAGCAGCTGGGAAAAGCCGCAGTCTTGCCGGGAAAAAATAGAGGAGGATCACGAATGAAAGTTCTTTATGTAGCATCAGAAGCCGTCCCCTTTGCAAAGACGGGAGGCCTGGCCGATGTGGCCGGGTCATTGCCGCAGGCATTGCAGCAGGAAGGAATCGATGTCCGGGTCATCCTGCCGAAGTTTGGCAAAATCGATGCGTCGTACCGTAATGCCATGAAACATGTCTATGACGGCGAGATCCCTGTGGCCTGGCGTATGAAGTACGTCGGGCTGGATCAATACGAATGGAACGGTATCACCTACTATTTTGTGGATAATCAGGAGTATTTTGACCGTGAGGGATTTTACGGTTATGACGATGATGCGGAACGGTTTTCGTTCTTCTGCCGTGCTGTTCTGAATCTGCTTCCCGCCATGGATTTCTGGCCGGATGTTATCCATACGAATGACTGGCATACGGGATTGGTTAACGTGTTCCTGAAACTGGAGCATGGCGGGGATCGGCGTTACCGGGACATTCGTACGCTTTATACCATCCATAATCTGAAATATCAGGGCGTATTCCCGAAAGAAATCATGAATGATGTGCTGGGGCTGGATTGGAAATACTTCAATAACGGAGATTTGGAATTCTACGATGCCGTGAACTTTATGAAGGGCGGAATCGTTTATGCGGATTACATTTCCACGGTAAGCAGGACGTATGCGCAGGAGATTCAATACGAATATTTCGGCGAGCATTTGGATGGATTGCTGCGCAGCCGTCAGGATACGCTGTTCGGTATCGTCAACGGGATCGATTATTCGGTTTATGATCCGGCGACGGATAAAAATTTGTTTGAAACGTATGATGTGGACAGCCGCGACCGCAAGGCGGACAATAAAACGGAACTGCAGAATTTGCTGGGACTGCCGTCCAATCGGCGTATTCCTCTCGTCGCTGTGGTGTCGCGCCTGGTTCCCAACAAAGGACTGGATCTTATCGTGCGCATGATGGATGAGATCCTTCAGCATGAAAACATCCAGTTTGTATTGCTTGGGACGGGGGACAACGTTTATGAGGAGTGGTTCCGGGGGCTGGCCTGGCGCTTCCCGACCAAGGTGTCGGCAAATATTCGTTTTTCCAATGAACTGGCTCAGCGAATTTATGCGGCTGCGGATATTTTCCTGATGCCGTCGGATTATGAGCCGTGCGGTATCGGTCAGCTGATTGCCATGCGTTATGGGGCTGTTCCGGTTGTCCGTGAGACAGGCGGGCTGAAAGATACGGTGCAGCAGTATGACAAATATACCAATACCGGAAACGGCTTTGTTTTTTCCAACTATAATGCACATGAAATGATGTATGCACTGAAGCGTGCCCTGAGTGCCTATGAAAATTTCGCAGAATGGCAGCATATTGTGGAAAATGCGATGCGGTCGGATTTCAGCTGGAAAAAATCAGCCGGAGAATACAAGGCGCTTTACAAACGGCTGCTGTCCGAGTGAGCCATCTGAACAGGCGGCAGAGAGCTTCTGCCGCCCGGTTCTGATGGGAACCGAAACAAAAAGGAGAGATTTTGATGCTGGATAAGAGCGAAGTCGAGCATGACTCCCGCAATGTCTATTTCCGATCTCCAATCGGGGCAGCGGAAGCAGGTTCCGTCATTCGACTAGGAATCCGTCTGCGTACACCGCAGCAGATCGGCAATGTCCTGCTCCGCGTTTGGCATGAAAAAACAGGAGAAAAATTGGTTGCGCTTTCGACCCGGGATGATGATTCGTCCAAGGAAAAGTTTTATCGGGCAGAGCTGGAATTGCCGGAAAAGGGATGCCTGCTCTGGTATTATTTCATCATCGATACGAGCAGCGGGACCTGCTATTACGGCAATAATCCGGATCAGTTGGGCGGTCCCGGCGAAGTTTATGATCATGTGCCGCCGTCCTTTCAGATTACGGTTTACAATAAAGGCGCGGTGACGCCGGACTGGTTCAAGCATGCCGTGATGTATCAGATTTTTCCGGATCGCTTTTTTCGCAAGGGTGACCGGATCATCCCCAAGAAGGGCGCGGTCTATCATGCGGACTGGTCGGATGATCCCTGTTACTACAAGGATCCGGATACAAAGGAAATCGTCGCATACGACTTTTTTGGCGGCAATCTGCAGGGAATCGAGGAAAAGCTGGATTATCTCTGTGAACTGGGCATTTCCGTTATTTATCTGAATCCGGTTTTCGAATCGGAAAGCAATCATCATTATGATACCGGCGATTATCACAAAATCGATCCGATTCTTGGCACAAATGAAGCGTTCCATCATCTGGTCGAAACGGCGCGGGAAAAGGGGATCCGCATTATTCTGGATGGTGTGTTCAGCCATACGGGGAGCAACAGCCGCTATTTTAACCGGGCCGGGCAGTACGATACGGTTGGCGCGTTCCAGTCCAAGAAATCCCCGTATTATGAGTGGTATCATTTCCGGAATTTTCCTCAGGAATATGACAGCTGGTGGAATTTTAATACGTTGCCGAATGTCACGGAAACGACGCCGTCGTATATGGATTTTATTATCCATGATCCGGACAGTGTGCTGCACCATTGGATGAAGGAAGGAATCGCCGGATGGCGCCTTGACGTCATTGACGAACTGCCGGAGCCGTTTTCTCAGGCGTTTTATGCGGAATTGAAGAAAACGGATCCGGAGGCAGTGCTGATTGGCGAGGTATGGGAAGATGCCTCACATAAAGTCGCTTATGGGGTGCCGCGTGAATATCTCTGCGGGCAGGAAATGGACTCCGCGATGAATTACCCGCTTCGCGGGATTTTGTTCGACTATCTGCTTGGACATCAGGATGGGCAAATGATCCTGCGCCGGCTGGAAAGTCTGCGTGAGAATTATCCGGCAGAAAATTTTTATGCGATGATGAATCTCATCGGCAGCCATGATGTTCAGCGCGCGATCACTCTGCTCGGAGAAGCCGCGTATTATGACGGGATGCCGGCTGTGGAGCAGTCGCGTTCCCGGCTGGAGAAGGCTCAGTATAATCTCGGTCTGGCACGGGTCATGATGGCATCTCTGTGGCAGATGACGTATCCGGGCGTCCCCTGTATTTATTACGGGGATGAAATCGGCATGCAGGGGTTCAAAGACCCTTATAATCGCAGGCCCTATCCATGGGAAGACGGGGATCTGTATCTGCGCGGCTGGTATAAGAAAATCATCCGGCTGCGCAATGAGCATGCGGCGCTGCAGACCGGCGTGCTGCTTCCGCTTTATGGCGAAGGCGATACGATCGCCTATGCCCGCGTCATCCGCGGCGGACAGGATGTTTTCGGCCATGCGGCGGAGGACGAAGCATTTATTGCTGCGTTTAACCGGAGCAGGACGGAAACGCATACGCTTGTATTGGACGTCAGCGATTTTGCGGATGGCGTGTTTGCCGATGCGTTGGGAGGCGGCGCATCGTATCCGGTGCAGCGCGGCAAGGTGAGCGTACGTCTGGAACCCTTGAAGGGACTTCTGCTGGAACGGAAGCAGCAGAAGCGTCATTTTGACCGTCAGGCAGGGATCCTTCTCCATCCTACTTCGCTCCCGTCCAAATATGGGATCGGCGATCTGGGGAAAGAAGCCTACCGGTTTGTTGACTTCCTGAAAAAGGCGGGGCAGAAGATCTGGCAGGTACTTCCTCTTGGTCCGGTGGATCATATCGGATATTCGCCGTATCAATCTTCATCGGCCTTTGCCGGCAATCCGCTGCTGATCGATCTGGATGAACTGATTCGTCAGGATTGGCTGTCCGCTGCCGAAGCGCGTGTTCCCTTTGCGGCCAGCTCTTCTTTTGTCGATTTTGAATGGGTGCGGAATTTCAAAACAAAGGCGCTGAAAAAAGCCTGGCTGAAGTTCCAGAAAATGGCAGACAATCATTCGGATTATCAGGAATTTTGCCGGAAGGAAGACTACTGGCTGGCCGATTTCGCTCTGTTTACAGCGGCCAAAAAGGAGTTCCGGGGAGCTGCATGGATGGACTGGCCGGAATCCATACGGCGGCGTGATCCTGCTGCTTTGGCCGGATTAGCCAGACGGCTGGAAGATTCGATCGGGCTGGTGAAATTCGAGCAGTATCTGTTCCATCGTCAATGGCGGCAGCTGCATGAGTACGCCCGAAAGCAGGGAATCCGCATTCTGGGAGATATGCCAATCTTCCTGGCTCAGGACAGCGCTGACGTCTGGGCCGCTCAGGATTTGTTTGATCTGAATCCGGACGGTACGGCTCATACCGTTGCGGGAGTGCCGCCGGATTATTTCAGTGCGACGGGACAGCTCTGGGGGAATCCGCAGTACAACTGGGAAGCCATGAAGAAAAACGGGTACGACTGGTGGAAACGCCGTTTCCGTAAGCTCTATGAATGGACGGATGTGGTCCGCATCGATCATTTTCGCGGTTTTGAGTCATTCTGGGAAATTGATGGAAAGGCTGAAACGGCTGTCAATGGGCGCTGGGTTCCCGGACCGGGCAAGGCATTCTTTGATGTTCTGCGCGAGGAACTCGGAGATATGCCGCTTGTCGCCGAGGACCTCGGCATTATCACGGATGAGGTCGAAGCACTGCGCGATGCCTGTGGATTCCCGGGGATGAAAGTTCTGCAATTCCTGCTTCACTTTAACGAACAGGGACGTCTTGGCTTTGTGGCGCCAGAGAACAGTGTGGTTTACACGGGAACGCATGACAACAATACGACAGTCGGCTGGTATTTGCGGGATCTGGACGATCCGACCCGGCCCGCTATAGCCGACATGCTGCATGTCCGGTCCGATCGCCCGCAGGAGATCGTAAAGGGGCTGATCGAGTTTGCCTACGCATCAGACGCACGTCTGGCTGTCATTCCCATGCAGGATGTCCTGCAGCTCGACGAAAGGAGCCGGATGAATACGCCGGGGACCGTCGGCCTGAACTGGCGCTGGCGGCTGAAACCGGAGTATCTGCTGGCTGCTGACCCGGAGCATTTGCACGAACTGTGCCGGAAATACGGACGATGAGCTGCTGAGAAATACCTTCCTCTTTCCGGGGAAGGTATTTTTTATGAAATCCTAAGGAATAACCAGATTTTTTCATTTATTTTTCTTGGCGGGTGTGATATCCTAAAAGTATTGTCTGAAAGGGTTCGGAAAAGGAAAAGAAGGAGAAGATTATGGGAAAATTTACGTTTGTGGTGGAAAAGACATGCCCGATCTGCGGAGAATCGACACGAATCGTGAAGACCAGATCCAAGCTGCTGATGGATCACATGGACGAAGATTTTTGCATGCACTATAAGGAGTTCAATCCATATTTTTATAAAATCTGGTTCTGTGAACACTGCGGTTTTGCGGCGGATGAGAAGACGTTTCTCGGGACGATGCCTTCTATGCACAAGCGAAAGATTCAGGAGTTTTTGTCCAAGCGTCAGATGTCGATGAAATTCGTTGAAGAGCGAAAGGTTCCGGATGCTGTGGCATCGTTCAAGCTGGCTATCTTCTATGCCGAGCTGGTCGGCCAGCCTTTGGCCAAACGGGCTGGCCTGTACTTGGAGCTGGGCTGGATTTACCGGTTCTCCGGCGAGACTGAAAAGGAACAGGAGATGCTCGGACGGGCAGCCGGACTGTATGATCAGTCGCTGATGACGGAACGGTATCCGATCAATGGCATGTCGGATACGATGGCAATGTATCTGATCGGCGCTATTTATTTCCGGCTTGGCGATTTTGAGAAAGCGACGCAGTATCTTTCGCGGATCATCGGCGATCAGGAGATTCGCAACAATGAATTCAAGATATATAAAAGGGCCCGCGATTTATGGCAGACGCTTCGGGAAACGCGGGACAGTCAGACGGAGGCATCAGAAAAATGATCGATTTACCGGCAGGATGGCAGGAAGCGGCCTCTAAGATTGACTGGTCTGCTGTTCAGGATAAGGTGAAAGATTACGGGCCGGTTTTGCAGGTTATTCAGGCAACATGGGACAAGGAGTCCCTGCTGGCGATCAGCCGGGGCAAGCTGTTTGTACCGGATGATGTCGTAAATCAGGCATTGGCCCGTCAGATTCCGGCGGACGGGCCGATCCGGTCCGTAACCATTGCTTCTCATGCTGACGGTCGTATGGACATTCATGCAGACACCTGCCGGGTCGGTATGGTGGAGCTGTCGGGGTCCTTGCAGGAGTTTGTTCATAAGGGAGATCAGTCGTATATGACGTACCGGGTTCGTGAAAGGAATCTGCCGTCTCATGGGCTGATGTCGTGGGTTTTTTCCCGTGTTTCTCTGTCCATGGCCAGCCGTCTGATGGGAAATCTGAATTTTTCCGACGATCTCCCCATGAAAATCCATCACAATACGATACGGGTGGATTACAGCAAGGTGTTGGAAGCATCGGATCTTGGACAGACGGAGTTCCGGGGACATCGTCTGTCCGAGATGATCGAGATTACGGGTGCCGTTCCGAAAGACGGCGGTCTGGAGTTTTCGACGCGTCTGAATGTGCCGGACGATGTGAAGGAGGCACTGCTGCAGATTGTGCAGTAAGGATGCCTCAGATCGAAACGATAAGAGCAAAGGAGCGATTTTTTGAAGCGATATGTTCTGGGATTTCTGATCCTATGTCTTACCTTTATTCTGGCAGCGCCGGTGGTACTGGCCCATCATAAGGAAGAGCCTAAAGTACAGAAAATTTTATATGTGCCGCACGACAACCGGCCGATTTCCGATAAGCAGACGGCAGAGGTGGTAGAAAAACTGGGCTATCAGGTGGTCGTCCCGCCGGATAACCTGCTCGGAGACCGGCAGGATCTCGGCCACCCGGATGAGCTATGGGCCTGGCTGAAGGAAAATGCACAGGGGGCAGAAGCGGCGGTCGTGTCTTCGGATTCCATGCTTTACGGCAGTCTGGTTGGTTCGCGTAAACATGAATATACACAGGAGCAGATTTTACAGCGGGCGGAGCAATTCCGCGATTTTCGCAAGGCGTTTCCTAAACTGCAGCTGTATGTTTTTGGTTCTATTATGCGTACGCCGCGTACCGGAGAAGCTTCCGGCCATGAGGAGCCGGCTTATTACCGCAACTATGGAGCGGATATTTTCCGCTATACCGTGCTGAAAGATAAGAATGAGGTAGAGGGCCTGACCCGGCGCGAAAAAAAAGAAATGGCCTTTTTGGAGGAGCTGATTCCGAAAAAGAGTCTGGATGACTGGATGGGACGCCGCAAAAAGAATTTTGCGGCCAATGAAACGCTGATTCGCCTTACCCGGGAAAAAACGTTTCATTATCTGGTGCTGGGGCGCGATGACAACGCCCCGTATTCGCAGACCCATTTGGAAAGCCGTCATTTGTCGCAGGAAGGTGCCGATCTCGGCAAAACCAGTTTTCAGTCCATGGCCGGCATCGATGAAGCGGGCATGCTGCTGCTTTCGCGGGCGGTGAATACGCTGCGCAGGGAAGTTCCTTTCCTTTACGTCCGCTATAATTGGGGGCGCGGGGAGTATACCGTTCCTTCTTATTCCGATGAGAAGATCAGCGCGTCGATTGCTTCAGCTGTCATGGCGGCCGGCGGCATGATGGTGACGAATCCTGCCAAGGCGGATCTCGTTCTCGTCGTCAATACCAATCCAAACGGTAAAACGTATGAGGCCAATGACCGGGCCAATGACGGCACGCCGCGCGAGGGGACGAAGTATCTGGCCGATATTGTCAGTGATTATGTTGCCAAAGGCTATCCGGTCGGCATCGCTGATATTGCTTATGCCAACGGTTCGGATAATGCGCTGATGGCGGAACTCAAGCAGCGCGGACTGTTGTTTAAGATACGGGCTTATGCCGGCTGGAATACGGCGACAAACAGCACCGGCTTTGTGTTGGGCGAGGGAGTGCTCACGAAGCTGATGAAGGATGATGATGTGGACGCACTTTTGCTCACGCGGTATCTTGACGATTGGGCATATCAGGCTAATGTGCGCAATACGATAGCCCGGCAGCTGACCTGGCTGCGCGGCGACGGCGTGTATGGAAGTCTGGATGCAAAGAGGGATGCTGTCGCACTTCGTTCGACGCGGATGATTGCGCGTTTTGTCGAGGAAAACCTGCCGCCGTTCCGTTCGCTGGAAGAAATTCAGGTGACATTTCCCTGGAACCGCATGTTCGAAGCAGATATCCAGCATGGCGAGCGTAAGGAAATTTCTTATTTCCGTCATGCCGGCTGATCACAAAAGAAAACGAAGGGAAGGCTCTCTTTTACGGGAGCCTTCCCTTCGTTTTCTATATGTTATGCCAGCACCATTCAGTGTTTATCAGCTGCGGTATCGCTGGCAAGCTTTGTGCACACGTCTGCGATGCGTTCCATGAAATCATAGGCCATCGAGCTTTTCTCCCAGGCTGCCTGAAATTCAATGCTGTCCAGCTTTTGAATGAGAATTTTTTTCATATCGTACATTATGCCACCTCCAAATTTTGATATAGCCAGATGTTAGTACCAGATCCTATAACCTATTATAACAGATTATAGGAATTTAGCAAGAGGTGGAGGGCCGGGGATAGGATACTCAATGTTCTGACGATACCGGATAGATATGGATACCGTGGCTGTTCATCCGGTTCAGAGAAGAACGGTCGGCCTGATCGTCCGTGTAAACGGAGGCGATGCGTTCCAGCGGCAGCAGCGGGACGACGCCGGTTTGCTGGAATTTGGCGGATTCCGTCAGGATGATATTCTGCTGTGCGTGTTCCGCCATGGTGCGCGCTGCTTCGGCGCGCATGAGATCGTTGGACATGAAACCGGCCTGATTCCATCCGTCAATGCCAATGAAGAATTTATTGACGTAGAAGTTTCGGATGCAGGTCTGAATCATTGGTCCGACCATGACTTGCGACTCGTTCTGGTATTCTCCGCCGAGCAGAATGACATGTGCATTTGGCTGCTTGCGGATATATCCTGCGATAAAGGCCGAATTGGTGATGATCGTGATATCGCGCCGGTTGCCGGCCAGCTCTTCGGCCAGAAGCGCGCAGCAGCCGCCGGATTCAATCATCACGGTTTCCCCGTTATGGATGGTTTCGGCTGCCCGGTGGGCGATCCGCCGCTTCCAGTCATAATTAAACGAAAGATGATTGCCAATATCGTCGCTGGCGATCATGGCGGCGAAGCCATGTTCCCGGCGAAGGAGCCCTTTTTGTTCGAGAAGGTTCAGGTCCTTGCGGATGGTGACCTCAGAAACCTCCAGTTCTTGTGCCAGTTCGGTAACGGCAACCCGTTTTCGGCGATTGACGATATTGAGCAAGCGTGTATGGCGCATATGCATGGTTTGGATCCCTGCCTTTTTGTTTGTAGCAATAGATGATATGGTAGATTATATCACAGCAGGATCAAAGGGAAAAGAATTATTTTCGAATGAAATTCTAACGAAAACAACCGGCACGAATATAGGAAAAAAGTCCTTGTTATTTCGGAAAGCGTGTAGTAAAATTAGAAATAGATATGCAATTTTGAAAGAATTCGATGGAGAACAGGGATGAATGCGATAACTCCAGCTTTTTCAAACGAGGCATTATGGGGAATCATCGCGGTCATGGGCGCAGTTCTTCTGCTGCTGGGGGGAGAACTGTTCTATGCGCGGATTCAGCTCAACTCCAGGCAGGAGCGGTACTGGTGGGTTCTGGGTGTCTCGAATATGTACATGTTTGAATATGATATTGCTGCGGATGAACTGCTGCTCTCAGATCATTTTGCCGCTTTATTGGGAGCGCCGCGGCATATTTACCAGTTTTCGACGATTATGGGAGCGCTGCCGAAACAGATGAGTCAGAGAGGACTGGGCAATATTTCGCGAATATTGGAATGCTGCAAGCAGGACGGCCGTCTGGAAATGAGGAGGATGGACGGCAGTATGGGTGTTTTTCGTGTTCGCTGCAATTCCTTCAAGGATAAGCATGGCCAGTTGTGTTCGATGGTAGGAATCCTCGTCGATGTGACGCGTGAAGCACAGGAAGAGGAGGCTTTGCGGACCCGTGCCGAGCGCGATGGTCTGACCGCGGTCTATAATTCTGACACGGTGCGGTTTCGGATTGGGAAGATGCTTGAGAAACGAACCGGAGCGGTGTCCAGTGGTTTTGTCATGCTGGATGTGGATCATTTCAAGGGGATTAACGACACGCTGGGTCATCAGAGCGGCGACCGCGTTCTGCAGAATTTATCGGACAGTCTTCGCACGGCGGTACGGGACACGGATATCATTGGACGCCTTGGCGGTGATGAGTTTTGTATTTATTTGCCGCAAATTCCGGATTATGAGTTCTTGTGCAGGTTTTGCCAGCGTCTGAACGCTGTTTCCAAAAGTTACTTTAATCAGACAGAGATTGGCATAGATGTGACGATCAGTGTGGGAGGCGTCCTCGTTCGTCCGGATGAAACGTTTGCCGATGTTTACCGGCGTGCGGATCAGGCGCTCTATGAAGCCAAAGCACAGGGACGCAATACAAACTGTGGAAGAAAATAATATTGCTATCCCTGTGACAAATAGCACCATACACGAACGGCTGCCGCGCATTGCGGCAGCCGTTCGTGTATAATGCTTTGCTTATCAGCGATTTTCTTTTCGGAATTGATCCATGAATTCAGCAAGGGCGACAGCCCCTTCATATGGCATAGCGTTGTAGATGGAGGCGCGCATGCCGCCGACGCTGCGATGCCCTTTGACACCGCTGAGCTGATGCTCCAGCGCTTCGGCGACAAATTTCTTTTCCAGCTCTTCATTGGGCAGACGGAAGGTTACGTTCATAAAAGAACGGCTGTCCTTGTCCGCATGCCCACGGTAGAATCCGTCGGAATGGTCAATGGCATCGTAGACGACGCTTGCCTTCTTTCGATTCCTCTGTTCCATGACGGCGAGCCCGCCCTGTGCTTTAATCCAGGCGGCAACTTTGCCCACCATGTAGATACAGAAAGCAGGCGGTGTATTGTAGAGAGAATCCTTTTTGAGGAATGTGCTGTAGCGGAACATGGTCGGCAGGGTTTCGGGGCTTTTCGCCAGGAGTTCTTTTTTGGCAACGACAAGAACAACGCCTGCCGGACCAAGATTTTTCTGAACACCGGCATAGATGAAATCAAATTTTCCGAAGTCGAGCGGACGCGACAGCATGTCCGAGGACATATCTGCAAACAGAGGGACGCCCTTCGTGTCCGGGATGTAGTGGAATTCTGTGCCGTAGATGGTATTGTTGTAGCAAAGGTGGACATAGGCAGCGTTCGGATTGATTGTCAGTTCATCCTGCGTCGGAATATGACGGAAATCTACTTCCTTGCTGGAAGCCGCGATTTCGCCGACACCGAGAAGTTCCGCCTCTTTATATGCCTTGGTGGCGAAACTGCCGGAGAGGACATAGCTGCCTGGATGCTCTTTGCTGGCAAAGTTCAGCGGAATCGTAGCGAACTGCGTGCTGGCGCCGCCCTGACAGAACAGCACTTCATAGTCATCGCCGAGCCCCATGAGCTCTTTGATATCTGCCTTTGCTTTTTGGTGAACTTCGTCATACTGGGGGGCGCGATGGCTGATCTCCAGTATGGACATGCCGCTGTGATTGAAATTTAAAAATTCGGCTTGTGCTTCCTTGAGCACTTCCAACGGCAGCGTTGCCGGACCTGGGTTGAAATTGTATACGCGGTCTGCTTCCATGAGATAACCTCCTAATACGTGTTGGGGCGACTGTTGACATGTTTACGTTTTTTTCGTCCACGGAATGTGGACATCAGTCGTTTTGTTATATTTTAACGCGGAAATTTATGAAAAGCAAGCGCAAAAATAAATAATGTTTTTCTGAAATACACACTTGACGTTATAATATGGATGGGATATAATACACCTATGCACGAAACGATCAAGAATATCTGCAACGCGAGGAAGAGGAAGCAGAGGCGATGATCCGGAAAGAGAGCTGACGGAAGGTGCGAGTCAGCCGGATCTGCCGATGTTCCGCCTTGGAGCGGCCGGTGAGGAGCCGGACGGGACGCCCGATACAGCGGCAAGAGAGATATCTGGCCGGATATCACTTGGGTGGCACCACGGAACTAAACGCTTCGTCCCAAATATGGGACGAAGCGTTTTTTTGTCTGATGGTTCAGGCCGGCGCGGACCGTGGCAGTGCATGATGGCAGAGCTTTGTTTTCCAAGAATTTTCAGAGGAGCGATGAACATGAAGGTTTTGGCTGCAGACGGTATTTCCCCGAAAGGTATTGAGCTTTTACAGAAGGAGTTTGATGTGGATGTCCGCGACAAACTGCCGGCTGAAGAGCTGCTGGAGATCATTCCGGAATACGATGCACTGATGGTCCGTTCTGCTTCCAAGGTGACGGCAGAGGTTATTGCGCGGGCGAAAAATCTCAAGATTATCGGAAGGGCCGGCGTCGGCGTGGATAATATTGACATTCCCGCAGCTACGGCCCGGGGCATTTTGGTTATTAATTCTCCGGGCGGCAATACGATTGCCGCGACGGAGCATACCATGGCCATGATGCTGGCCATGTCCCGCAACATTCCGATTGCCAATGAAACGATGCAGAAAGGGGAATGGAATCGGAAAAAGTACGTCGGAGTGGAGCTGCGCGGCAAGACGCTCGGCGTGATCGGTATGGGACGCATCGGCTCCGGTGTAGCGAAGCGCGCCATGGCCTTTGAGATGAACGTCATCGCTTACGACCCTTATATTAATGAAGAAAGAGCCAAGGCTCTTGGCGTAACGGTCGGGACTTTTGAGGATGTCATCACCAAGGCGGATTTCATCACCGTTCATATGCCGCTGACTCCGGATACCAAGGGGATGATCGGCATGGAGCAGATGAAGCGGATGAAGAAAGGCGTCCGTCTGGTCAATTGTGCCCGCGGTGGAATTATTGATGAAAACGATCTGGCCGAGGCGGTTCGGTCGGGGATTGTGGCCGGTGCCGCTATCGATGTGTATACGAGCGAGCCGGTGACAAAGGATCATCCGCTGGTCGGCGTGCCGGGCATTGTTCTTACGCCGCATCTGGGCGCATCGACGGTTGAGGCACAGATCGGCGTTTCGCTGGATGTTTCCAGGGGAATCATTGCCGCGCTGCACGGGAAGCCGGTTGCAACGGCGGTCAATATGGCGCCGGTATCTCCGCAGGTTATGAAGGTCATTGCCCCGTACCTGACATTGGCCGAGCGTCTGGGCGGTACGGTTACGGCTTTGGCGGACGGGCCGGTGGAACGGGTAGAGGTTACCTATAATGGAGAGATCACAGAGGTCAATACCGGCATGTTGACGACCGCAGTGGTCAAGGGCATGCTGAATCCGATCATGGAGAGCGAAGTCAATTATGTCAATGCGCCCGGTCTGGCGAAGGAGCGCGGCATTAAAGTTACTGAGGTTCGGGAAAAAGAGGCGGAGGATTTCGCCAATCTGATCACGGTGACGGCGTTCTTTGGCGGCAAGGAACTGTCTGTGCAGGGAACTCTTTTTGGGATGGAAGGACGCATTGTCCGCATCAATAAATTCCGTGTGGATGTCGATCCGCATGCACGGATCCTGGTTTGCCCGCATATCAATCGTCCGGGCGTTATCGGCACGGTAGGAACTTTGCTCGGGAGCCAGAGCATTAACATCTCCGGGATGCAGGTCGGCAAGACCGAAGAAGAGGGAACCAATCTTATGGTTCTGACTGTGGACGATGATATTCCCGTATCGGTACTGGAACAGGTCAAGGCGATTGAAGGGATTTTTGATGCCAGACTGGTTAATTTCTATGCGGTCTGAGCACGGTCATCTACTATACTGAAGCTGTAAAAACCGGGCAGGAGCCCCGCGTGAGGTCGTCGCGCGGGGCTCCTGCCCGGTTTTTGCGGAAACGTTTCAGCGAGACAGGAAGGAGGCTTCTTCCTCTACTTCTGCCGGAATATTTTCCGGATTGATTCGCTGAATCTTTCGCATGATGAGATCGACATTATGGATTTTTGTATTTTGTGCGATGGACCAGCGATCCATCAGCTGACGATACTGCGGACTGGCTGCCCGTTCCTCGCGAATTTTCTTTGAGAATGTGCAGTAGCGGAACAGGATCTCGCGTGCTGCTTTGGTCAGCTTCGACAAACCGCAGGCTTCGTTCTGGATATATTTTTCATAATCGGCCATGAACACCTTTTTATAATCATTGCGGGCTTTCTGCAGGGACAACTTGATGCGGTCCTTGACATCGCTGGACAAATAGCTGTTGCGGCGATAAAACTGAAGGTAATTCGTATATTCGGAGGTCAGCGACGGTTCGGAGATGTCGGCGTAGCGTACGCCCTGAATCCGTCGGCACATTTCCCATCGGAACATCGCGCACATTCGGATGGCTGTTTCGTACAGATCTTCCGAATGAAAGACCGACAGCATCATGTGTGCAGGTGTGGAACGGCGCGCTCCTTCGATTTCCTGCCACATTAATCCTCTGCTGCCAAAATTCGGCAGCAGGATAATGTATGGAAGGACCTCAGTATGGTAGACAAAATGCGGGATTTTAAACTCGGAGAAAGCTGTCAGGGCCGGACGATAGAAGCAGCTGTAATCGATATCGATGACCCGCTGGAAAGCGTCGCGGACCCGTGCCGGATCAGCGAGACACTGATCCAGCGGGCGGATTACGTCCTGTGCGTGGAAAATCGGAACAAAAGAGGCCAGGCGGCCATGAGTGGTTCGATTGGCCATCCGGAACATGTTCTGGATCTCGAAGCGGACCATGGCGCGCGTATCCGACTGCAGGGTTTCGGCCTGTTCGGAGGAAAGCGCCCCGCTGCGCTGCTCTTCGCGGAGATATTCGTTCCAGTCGTTATCGAATTCGTTCTTGGAGGGAACTGCTGCGCCGTTGAAAATTTTGGTCAGCCAGTCGTAAATTGAAAGAATCCTGCCCTCGGAATCTTCCTGCCAGCTGACAGCGGTGCGATAAAGCAGTTCTGTATTGCTTCGCCCGGCAAGCTCTTCATCGACGAATCCAAACAGGAAGAACATCCGTACTTCGATCGGAACGTTTTCCGTTTCCATGCTCTTAAAAAAGGCTGCTTCGTATATTTGGTAGAAGTTGTCGGCAATTCGCCGGCGGAGCTGCCGCATCTCGTCCGATTTTGCCAGACGGTCCTTTGTGGCGGTATATGTCCGGACATCCTTGCGGAACGCATCGGCTGTCTCGCGGGCAACGCCGGAAAAGGCCAGAATCATGTCCAGCGCATTTTGGATGGCCGGGCGTTCTTCTGCCGTTCCGCGCAGCTGGGTATCCAGCCGGGCTTTTACCTGATAATAGGCATCGGTAAAGGAAGAAGCCGCCGTTTTTGTCTGTTCGATGAATGCGGCATACCCTTCCAATTCATGCCGTATTTTTCGTTCCAGAGAAGAAGCCTGCATGACTGTACCCATGCAGAAATTCAGATCCAGAGGATAAAATCCCTGTTTGAGAGCTTCCTGCTGATCGCAGCAGGAATGGCACAGCGAGGCTTCCCAGCTGGACGACAGTCCGGAGGCTTCCGGAGCCGATAGTGCCTCGACAAACGCAAAGCGTTCCGGTGCCTGATGGAGTTTTACACACATAAAGGTATATTCCCGGTATTGATAAGCCAGTTCCCGGCAAAGCGCTTCTGCCGCCTCGGAAGAGGAAGACAGGGCGGCAAGCATCGCTGCGGCATTTTTCATGCTGGTTGCAGCAATGACCGGAGCGATAGCCGGCGTGTTGGTTACTGCCTCCAAAATATCCTCATCCGATTGATAATCGAGGACTAATAAGGTGGCATCGCTTCCGGCGGTATAGTCAAAGGTATACGTTTCTTCCGGCTGATAGGAGGCGCCGATTATGGATCCGCTGCTCAAGGGAATCTCGATATCGTCACAGTCCTCCAGTATAAGTGTACCGGCTAGCAGAATTTCCAGCGTTCGGACGGCGTCGCCGCTTTGATGCAGAACCTGCCCTTTTTTTATTGTGATTTTGTCCAAAAATTCAACCTCCAGTGTTGAGAATGTCAATCCCTTTCTGTTCTACATTTTACTTCAAAGGATTTCGGTTGGCAAGCTTGTAAGGCGAGGAGGGACAAGGTGGTTCGCTCGTGAAGCAAGGTGATGTCTATGTACAAAACAAGTATACATGCATACAATTTGCATTATGTGTAAACGTATGGTACGATTTATCCGTAACTGGAGGAATGATGTATGTATACAAAAGAAATGTATGTAACGCGCATCAAGCTGATTGCCATGAGCCGGATTCGTCAGATTGTAGAAGCCGTACAAAAGAATCCGGGAGAGTATCGCAAGGATACAAGAGAGTATCTGGATGCGATGTATGATATTCTCGATACCATGAGTCCGGTCCGTCTGGCGGAAATCGTCGAGACGGTGCGGGAAAGCTATGCTGAGGCAGGCATGGAGGACGATGGGTATGTGGCGGATTCGCTGATGATGATTGCCTTGGCTGAGTATCAGAATGAGCTGGGGGAACGCAATATTTATGATATGGGCTGGGATCGTCTGCTCGAGGATTTTTTCCGCAATTCGATCGCCTGAAATGGTCCTGCTTCTATAGATACTGAAATAAAAAAACAAAAACTTCTGTCTTTTGGCAGGAGTTTTTTCTTTTATCACGAAGTAGCTGGTAGTCCATTGGGAGTGGAATGAGGAGGTGGAAATACATTGCCGATATACAAAAAGCCTTTATTGATTCTGCTGGTTTTGCTGGCTGCTGCCGGGGGAAGCATGATCTATGGCTGGTACGGACAGTCGGCGGAGGTGGTGGATTCCGCATCCGGACAAGAGACGAACGGACGGGCGGGGCATGTTTTGACCGTATATGTGACCGGCGCGGTCAATAAGCCGGGCGTTGTCTGTGTGGAGGAAGGAGCGCGGGCCGCTGATGCGGTAAATGCCTGCGGCGGTCTGCTGCCCGTTGCGGATCGTGACCGCATCAATCTGGCTCGTCCCTTGAAGGACGGCGAGCAGCTGAGGATACCGGAAAAGCAGACTGGCGCGGCGGGAAATCCAGCCGGTGCAGCAGGGCAGGCGAAATCGGATCATGGCATGGTTAATATCAATACGGCCGGAGAAAAGGAACTGGATTCCCTGCCGGGGATCGGTCCGGCCATGGCAAAGCGAATCATTGAATATCGGGAAAAGGAAGGCGGATTTCAGTCTCTGGAAGATCTCCGCAAAGTAAAGGGAATCGGAGAAGCCAAATTCAATAAATTGAAGGATAAAATCTGTCTTTGAACGATGGAATCAAGCGGATAAGGCCGGACAGGGGGATGGAGAAATGGCCGATCGGTTCAAAGAATGGCGGCGGGAGGCAGGAAGGGGACAGCATCAGGAAGAATTTTTCGTTTCCCTGCTGGTAGCACTCAGCCTTGGCATCGCCGCAGGACGATTTTTTCCCGTCATCCCGGTTATGCCCGGGATGGTCCTGCTGGGGTGTCTTATCGTCTGGGCGGCGTGGAGCATATATCGCTCCAGCATGCAGGTATGGCCTGTTTTCCTGTTGGCCGTTTTTTGTCTCGGCCTGCTGCGGCTTCAGACCAGCCTGCTCCTTCCTGTTGATGATCTTTCGCATTTTGCGGGGCAGGAGCTGCAGGTAGAGGGGAAAATGGCAGAAGAGCCGCAGGTACGGGAGCATAGCGATGGGAGCCGTTCGGTCCGGTATTGTATTCAGGCGGAAGCGGTTACTCTGTCCGGCTCAGGTACACAGCATGCGAGCGGGCGCCTGTATGTGTATGCGCGATCGCCAAAAGACAGGGCGCCTGTCTTGCCGCAGATCGGCGATTCGCTGACGGCTCATGGTTCTTTGCGCTTACCGCACGGGATTCACAATCCCGGACAGATCGATACCGAACTCCTGCTTCGCAGTCAGGGAATTACTGCGGTGCTGATTGCTGGCAAGAGCGGTGCGGCGGTAAAGGCGCTGAACGACAGCAGGGCCTCTGTGTGGACGAGACTTTTGCGCCGTCTGGCGGTCGTGCGGGAACATTATCTTTCTTCTATGCAGGCCGTCATGCCGAAAGAGGATGCAGCAGCGATTTTTGCCATGCTCTTCGGCGGGTATCAGGGATTAAAGTCGGAACTGCTGGAAGCATTTACCATTACCGGCATTGTACACATTTTATCGGTTTCCGGTTCCCATATCAGCCTTCTGGCAGCGGTTATGGCATGGCTGGGATCGTTCTTTCGGCTGCCGCAGCTTGTCAGGGCGATGCTGGTCGTTTTGGCGATCGCTGCCTACAGTTTGCTGGCCGGACTGGTCCCTCCGGTTATCCGTTCGGCGCTGATGGGAGGACTGTCTTTTCTGGCTCTTGCCCTGAACCGGGAAAAGGATGCCAGGCGGCTGCTCCTATTGACGGGATTGCTTATGCTGACCGTGTCTCCGCTGCTACTTTTTCATATCAGTTTTCAGCTTTCCTTTGCAGCTACGGCGGGGCTTTTGTATGTGGCCCCGGTTGTACGCGCCCGGCTGCGAAGGATGCACGTACCCTCTTCTTTGGCGGCAGGGCTTTCCATTACCTTTGCGGCACAGGCCGCAACCCTTCCGATATTGGCCTGGTATTTTAACCAGCTTTCGCTGTCTTCGTTTTTGGCCAATCTGGTCGTTGTGCCGATTGTGGAATTCATTATTATTGTAGGCATTGCGGCCGGTGTGGCGGCGTTTGTACTTCCTTTTGCCGGAAAGCTGGCTTATGCCGGCGACAGTTTGCTGCTGGGGGCGGTTTATGAGCTGACGAGCTGGATGGCTTCTTTGCCGGGAAGCCGGGTTTGGATACCCTCTTTTTCCTGGGGGGCTGTGTTGATTTATTATGCGGCGCTATCTCTTTTTGCGTGCAAAGAGCCCTGGCGTCATAGAATACTGGACGGATTATATGCGCGCAAAGCCTGTCTGGCGGCGGTCTGTGCGCTTTTTCTCGCGGCCGGTACAGGATACAGACTGAGTCAGGCGGATCTTATGACTCTGGCTGCTATTGACTGTGGTCAGGGTGATGCCCTTTTACTGCGTACGCCGCATGGAAAAACGGTATTGTTTGACAGCGGGGGAGAGAGAGACGGCAATGAACCGGGGGCTTTTAATACGGGGCAGCGTGTGATCCTGCCGTATCTCAGGCATTATGGCATACATGAGCTCAATGCGATATTTCTGACCCATGCGCATGCCGATCATGCCGGGGGAGCAGGGGCGGTGCTCAGAACTATGCCGGTCGGCAGAGTGTACACGGCGGATGAAGGACGCGAAGCCTATGCGCAGAGCATGGGGATTGGAAGTGCGGATGCGCTTCTGCAAAAGCTTCAGCCGGCGCAGGAAGGGCAGAGCTTTGATCTGGACGGAGTCCGGATCGAGGTGGTCTTTGCGCCGCCGTCCTCCGGGAAGGGGGCGGCATCCGGCAATGAGGCATCGAATGTCTATCGCATCGTTTATGGCGGAGCCAGTTTTTTGATCACCGGCGATCTGACGAAAGAAAGGGAAGAGATGATCTTAAAAAAAGGAAAAAACATTCGCTGTACGGTATTGAAAGTGGGCCATCATGGATCGAATACCAGCAGTTCCGAAGCTTTTTTGCAAGCAGCTGCGCCGCGTTATGCCGTGATTTGCGTCGGAGCGGGAAACCGCTTCGGACACCCGAAGCCGGAGGTGCTGGAACGGCTGAAAGGGCTGGGGATCAAAATACTGCGCACAGACCAGAATGGTGAGATTGTGTTTTTTACGAACGGCAAAACCATTCGTGCGCGGACTTATCTGGATTGACCGGCGCAAAGCGATCGCGTTTCTGCGGGATATGGCGTCCTTTCCATGTGTGTGTCATGGATCGTTGGAGAAGTGGAGTGCGATGGTGTATAATGTAGCAGGATAAAATGGATTCAGGGCGTTGCGGGTGCTTATCTCCCGCATCGGATAAATTTTGGAGTGAATCGAGGCGTAACATTTGAAAGTATTGAACTTTTACGGCGGTGCAGGCATCGGCAAGAGTACGATTGCCGCAGATATTTTTTCGAAATTGAAACGAAAGGGGCATAAGACGGAACTGGTCGGAGAATACGCCAAATGGCTCTGGTATCAGAACGCCACGGATATTGTGCAGGATCAGCTGTATCTTTTTGCCGAGCAGGTGCACAGACTGAAGACGCTGGAACGATATGGCGTGGAGTATGCCGTTTGTGATTCACCGCTGCCTTTGAATATCATCTATAACTGCACGCCCGATGAGCTGTTTGATCAGCTGGTGATGCATGAGCATGCCAAGTTTGACAATGCAGAATACCTTCTGCAGCGCAATGATGCGTTTATCAGCATTGACGGCCGCAAGGAAACCGATCTGGAACGCGCCCGGGAAAAGGATGTGGAAATTCGGGCGGTTTTGGAACGCGCCGGTATATCGTATACGGTGATTTCTCCTTGGGAAACCGATAAGGTGCTTCTGGATCTGGACATGAAGTGATGGATTGACGGATCGTATGTGTCAGGAGGCGGGACGATGAATTTTTCAAAGCTCAATGCGCTGCAGCGGGAAGCGGTCGAGGAACTGGACCGGAATATTTTGCTGCTGGCTCCGGCTGGAACGGGGAAGACGAATACATTGGCCTGCCGCATTGTCCACATCATCGAGCAGGACCGCGCCCTTCCGGAGGAAATCCTGTGTCTGACTTTTACCAATAAGGCCTGTCGGGAGATGCGGGAGCGGATCAGCCGATATGCCGGCGAAACGGGGAAACGGGTGATTGTGCGGACCTTTCATGGATTCTGTTATGATGTCGTCAAGACGGAAGCAAAGCGTCATTCCGACTGGTTTGCGGATTTTACGATATTTGACGAAACGGATTGTCGTGGATTGCTGCGGGAATGCCTCGGAGAGGAGTGGCCTGTTGCTCCGGTGCAGGAACTGATCGGCCAGCTGAAGGAAAAACGGGCGGAATACGAAATCCATACGGATGATGCGCGTGCGGATTATGAGCGGACGATCCGCCGATTGATTCAGACGGACCCGGAGTCGGTGCGGCGGCATGCCGTTGATGATTCGCATCATTTTTATGCCGGTCTGTTTGAGGGATGGCAGGCGTGGGGAGCGGATCTGGCTTCACGTTATGATGACCAGCTTCATTCGCTTCATGGACTGGACTTCACCGATCTTATCGTGCGCGCCGGTCAGCTGTTTTCTGATCCGGAGGTTGCATTGAAATGGGCGCGCCGTTTTGTGTATATGAATATCGATGAGGTGCAGGACACCAGCGAACTGGAATATCGGATTCTTTCCCGGATTTTCGGCAGCAGCCATCTCTTGCTTTGCGGCGACTATTTTCAGACCATTTATGAATGGCGCGGGTCCCATCCCGAACAGGTGCTGCGGCAGTATCAGCAGGATTGCGGGCCGCGCCGCATTGTGCTGCATGAGAATTATCGTTCTTCGCAGGTAATTCTTGATGCGTCGTTTGCCTGTCTGCGTTCTTTTTTTCCCGAGCGCGTTGCTGCGCTTTATCCGGAGGGAATGCAGTCGGTGGGCGGGGAGAAGGGGGCGCCGATTGTTATCAAGGGAGCGCTGGATGCCGCGGAGGAAGCGCAGTGGATTTATTACACTATCCAGCAGCTTCCGGTTACCGATTATTCGCAGGTTTGTGTCCTGACGCGCAATAACGCCTGCAATCGCATTCTTTCCGAGCAGTTTCGTTCCCTGGGGCGCTGTCTGCCAAAAGAGCAGCGGCTGCCATTTATGCTGCTGGATGAGGCGAAGTTTTTTCGCCGTCAGGAGGTAAAGGACGCGCTGGCTTTCCTGCGGCTGGTCGTTAATCCGAATGATGTGTTCAGTCTGGTCCGCATTTTGAACCGCTTTGGGCAGGGAATCGGACCGACAGCCGTACGAACGATTTCGTCCCGGGCCTACCGGCAGGCCGGCTTGCGCCTGACGGATTTTATTGATGCAGAGGCCCGTCGGAACGGAGATCCGTTTGCGGCGCTTTTGCGCGCCTGGGCGAAGGAGGATATTGTCGTCTTCGATGTGGAGTCTACCGGTCTGGATACGGCAAGAGATGAGATCATTCAGATTGCCGGTATCCGTCTGACGGCAGATGGCAAAGTGAAGGCGGAATTCCGCCAGGTACTCAGGCCGGAGCGCAGTGTCGGCGAGTCGGTGCGGGTGCATGGCATGAGCGATGAGTGGCTGGCGCGGCATGGACAGGATTCCCGGGAGGTGCTGCAGGATTTTTGCCGCTTTGCGGCAGGCACTGTGCTGGCCGGCCACAATGTGACGTATGATCTTCATATTTTGAGCAGTCAGCTGTCAAGGCTCGGACTTCCTCCGCTGGATTATGCTGCCTATGTGGATACGCTGGAGCTGTTCCGCCGGTTTCATCCGGAACTGCCCAATCATCGCCTGGAGTTTCTGGGGCGGTACTGCAAGACGGAACATCGCTCATCCCATGATGCGGCGGATGATGTGCTGGCTACGGCAGAGATCCTTCATTTTGCCATCGTTCATGATATTCGTCCGTCTGAAGCGGAACGGCGGGAATTTTTTGCGAAATGGCAGGAGAAATTCACCGCTTTGGCAGAGATGATGGACGAGTTTCGTCAGCAGGCTGCTGTGCAGCGTCCGTGGCAGCTGATCGGTCATATTGTGGTTCGGGCCGGGCTGGACCGGTATTATTTGGCACATCATGAACCTCAGCGCGTGGAACATTTGCGGGATTTATTCCGGCAGGCCAGGGATTTGGATGATGGCTCCCTTGCCCCGCTTGAGGCAATCGAACGCCTCCTGCGCGATGCGTCGCTTTCCAATACGGAATTGGATGCGCTGACCAGAAGGTCGCAGATTCCGATTATCACGGTGCATCAGGCGAAGGGGGCAGAATTCGATTATGTTTTTCTGGCCGGCCTTCAGGATGGGACTTTTCCGGGGTTCCGGGCGGAGCGGAATGGCAGTCTGAATGAGGAAAAACGATTGTTTTACGTGGGAATCACGCGGGCCAGAAAACAGTTATTTCTTTCGTGGAGCCAGCAGCATTATGGATATTATCGTCAGATGAGCCGGTTCCTTCTGGCCATTCCCCGCTCCCTGACTCATAATGAATGAATGGTCGTTCGGTATGGAGCAGGTTAAGCCTGCTCTTTACAAATATACAACAGAATATTCTCAATAGTCTCTTTTACATAAATCTATGTACATTTTATGAAGCGTATAGTATACTAAATGGGGCAGGGAGAAGAGGAGAACCCCCTGTCAAGGAACATGATACGACGATAAAGGAGAGATTACATTGGCAGACATGAAACAGTATGTCCAGGATACGCTGGATATCATCACAAAACGCGATCCGGATCAGAAACAGTTCCGCAATACCGTTTCTAAGGTGCTGGAGACGATCGTACCAGTACTGGAACAGCATCCGGAGTTCAAGGAGCAAAAAATACTGGAACGCATGATTGAGCCGGAGCGTGTGGTTTCTTTTCGGGTTCCCTGGCAGGATGATCAGGGTGAAATTCATGTGAACCGCGGATTCCGCGTACAGATGAACAGCGCAGTAGGTCCGTATAAGGGAGGTCTGCGTTTTCACCCGAGCGTCTGTCTGGATATTTTGAAATTCCTGGCCTTTGAACAGGTCTTTAAAAATGCGCTGACAGGATTGCCCATCGGTGGAGCGAAGGGCGGTTCGGATTTTGATCCGCATGGCCGTTCGGATAGCGAAGTGATGCGCTTTTGCCAGAGCTTCATGACGGAGCTGTATCGGCACATTGGCCCGCACGTCGATGCGCCGGCCGGCGACATAGGGGTAGGCGGCCGTGAAATCGGTTATCTGTTTGGTCAGTATAAACGGATCCGAGATTCTTATGACTCCGCTGTTTTAACCGGCAAGCGTGTGGATTACTGGGGCAGTTTGGCGCGCACCGAGGCGACAGGCTATGGCTTGTTGTATTTTGTTAAAGATATGCTGGATGATAAAGGTATCAGCCTGAAGGACAAAGTGATCGTGGTTTCGGGATCCGGCAATGTGGCTACCTATGCGATGGAAAAAGCCTATCAGCTGGGAGCGAAAGTGGTTACCTGTTCGGATTCCAACGGCTATGTTTATGATCCGGATGGTATCGATCTGGACGCCGTCAAAGAGATCAAGCAGGTACGCCGCGGACGGATCCGGGAATATGTGCAGACGCATCCGAATGCAGAGTATCATGAAGGCTGCCGTGGGGTATGGACCGTTCCTTGTGATATTGCGCTGCCCTGCGCTACACAGGGGGAGATTGATCTGGACAGTGCAAAAATTCTGGTGGAGCATGGCGTTTTGGCCGTTGGTGAGGGAGCAAATATGCCTTCTGAACTGCCAGCTATCGATTATTTCCAGAAAAATCATGTCCTTTTCGCGCCGGCGAAGGCGGCCAATGCCGGAGGTGTAGCCGTATCGGCATTGGAGATGTCGCAGAATTCCGAGCGTCTGCAGTGGACCTTTGAAGAAGTGGATCAGAAGCTCAAAGACATTATGTCGAATATTTACAAAAATGCCCGGATGAATGCGGAAAAATATGCGGATCCGGACGATCTGGTTGCCGGTGCAAATATCACGGCGTTTGTCCGGGTGGCCAATATTATGCTGGCCCATGGATTGGTTTAATCTGATTTGAAGGGAATTATAATAGGGGTATCGCTTGTTCAAGCGGTGCCCTTTGATTATAATAGAATGGACGTAGTGTGAAATACGGAAGATCAGGACATCAGTCAGAAAGAAGCGGCATGCGGAGATGAAATTCGGAGAATTCATGACAAGACTCGGCCGGGAGGAAGTCCGGCATGTGTTTTTGCTGGCGGGAGAAGAACATTATTATATTGACAGGGCGTGGAAGGAAATCCTGCGGCGTCTCTTTCCCGAACAGAATGACCCGAAAGATGCGGTTCAGATTCTGCCGGGCGATATCGATCCGGACGATCTGGTCGGATTGCTGGAAACCATGCCGTTTTTTGCGGAAAAAAATGTCTTGCTGGTTCGCAACGCAGCGCTATTCCGCGCCCGCCATGGTGATAGCGCGGAAAAAAAGACGGCGGGAAAAGATAAGAAAACGGAGCGGCTGATCGAGGTGTTACACGATATGCCGCCGTTCAGCTATGTGGTGTTCGTTTCACCGGATAAGCCGGATAAGCGGCGCCGTATTTACAAGGCCGTTGAGGCGGGTGGAATGGTACTGGAAGCCGAGGCGGTGAAGGCATGGAACATTCAGGAGTGGCTTCAGGATAAACTGCGGGCGATGCACCGCACGATGGATCGGGATGCGTATCTGTATTTCCATGGGGCGGTCAGCATGATGCAGCAGATCTCTTTGGAGTTTTTGGATCAGGAATTTGACAAGCTGGCTTTGTTTACCGCGGAGCGGCAGATTACCCGCAGGGATCTGGCCCGGGTCTTTGCCGGCCTGCCGGAGGTATCGGTTTTTGCGCTGATGGATGCCATCAGCGAACGGGACGGCCGCAAAGCGCTGATGCTGCTGCGGCGCCAGCTGGAGGACGGAACCTATTTCACAGTGATTCTGGCATTGCTGACCCGTCACGTGAGACAATTGTGGCAGGCCGCAGTTCTTCAGGCAAAGGGGATCCGCGGCAAGGCTTTGGCAAAACCTCTGGAACTCAATCCGTTCATTGCTGAAAAACTGGGAAGGGCGGCATCCGGTTTTAAGGAAGAGACGCTGAAACAGTCTATGCTGGAATTGGCCGATGCGGATTATCAGATGAAGACCGGACAGGCAGGAAGCGAGATGCTGGAGCATGTGGTGATCCGTTTATGCGCCCGTGTGTGACGGGCAGGGACCGCTCAAAACAATAAGATGGGGAAAGCAGGTGGAAAGCATGGATGCTAAGGGAAGAGAAACGCTCAGGAAAACGGTGCTGCTGACAGGGGATGATGCTCTTTGGAGCAGACCCCTGCAGGCGCTTTTTGAGAAGGAGGGATGGCGCTTCTGGACAGGTGAACCGGATTCCTGCAAGACGGAAGAAACGATTCGCCTGCACAATATTGAGGTGCTTCTTTATGCCGCAACCGGCCCGTCGGAGGGACGGGAAGAAGCGGCACCGATGGAGCGGCTTTTGAAGACACTCAGCATATGCAGCAGGCGAAAGGTGCGGTCCGTGTATCTGCTCTCTTCGACAGGAGCCGTTGCAGAGCCCGATCATCGGCTGCCGGATGACCGGAATGCCGCGATGGCAGAGCGCATCGCGGCGGCCTGGGCCGAGTTGACAGGCGGGCATTTGACCGTTCTTCGTCTGCCGGAAGTCTACGGTCCGCTTTGTTCGGGCGCCGCTGGACTGACAGGAAAATGGATGCGCGCTGTTCGGGATGGCACGCCGCTTCGCCCGTTGTCCGATGATGCGGGCAGGCGGGACCTGCTCTATGTGAATGATGCAGTCTATGGAATTTATCAGGCGGTTTCCCGCTGTTATGAAGGAGAGCCTTTGAATCTCGTGACAGGCAGTCCGGTTGATGCGCGTTCCTTTTGCCGTCTGATTGGCGGGATCACTGGCCATGAGCCGGTGTTTTCCACAGAAGAAGCCGTACCGTTCGGGATGCCTGTTCTTTCCGCCGACGCGGCTAGGCGGGAATTGGGCTGGCAGCCAAAGTACGACCTCAAAACCGGCCTGCGCCTTACCTGGGAGGCAATGCAGGATGAAGAAAAAACAGAACCCGGAAAACAGGCGCATGGGGCGAGCGTTTTCCGCGGGTTTTTGCGTGCTGCGGTTCCCTATGCGGAAAATTTGGCCGGTTTTATGCTGATGGCGCTGGCCGCGCACCTTCAGAACGGGGCAGCAGAACGTGCCGATATCGCGCTGGATTTGAATTTCGTTTATATTGGTGCGATGGGGATCCTGTACGGCCGTGGTCAGGCACTGCTGGCCATGGGATTATCTGCCGTGCTGCTGTTGGGCGGATTGCTTCGCGCAGGCAACGATTTGATCGGGCTGTTTTATGTGCCGGCGGTGCTCCTTCATTTGATCGCTTATTTGTTTACGGCTGTACTGACCGGTTATTTTTCGGACAGCCGCAGACAGGAACGGGAAGCCTTTCGTTGGCAGCAGCGGCAGTCCCGTGAGCGGTATGATTTTTTGAAGAATTTGTATGAAGAAACGCTGGCTGTAAAGGACCGTTTGTATCGTCAGATCGTCAATGAAGGAGACAGTATCGGCCGGCTGTACCGGATCATCCGCAAACTGGATCGTGTGGAACTGGAATCGATATTTACCCGGGCGGCGGAGGTAACCGCAGAGATTTTAGACGTGGAGGATATTGCAGTCTATGTGCTGGAGCCTCAGCAGCAGTATCTGCGACAGAAGGTGCGCCATGGGGAGCAGGCGGCCCGGCAGCCGCGTTCCCTTCGGGTAGAACATGTTCCCTATCTTCAGGGTGTGATCCGGGATAAGACGGTTTACGTGAACCGGGAGCTGACGAAAGACACGCCGGATTTGGCAGCGCCGATTGTCTGGCAGGACCGTGTGATTGCGGTCGTAGAGATTTTCGATCTGCGCTTTGATCAATGGAGCCTGTCTCAGCAGAATCTGTTGTCTGTCACGGCTCGGCTGATTTCGTCCGCGATGGGACGGGCCTATCAGTACGAGGCGGAGATCCAGTCCCGGCGGTATTTCGGTGCGACGCGTATCCTGAAGGAAGAGGAATTCCGCAAGATACTCGCTGAGCTGAAAGAACGCCGCAGGGTGCAGGGGGAACTGCCGGTCGCGTCTCTTCGGGTGGATATGACCGGGATGAGTTATGAGCGATTGGATGAGAAGCTGGATCGGGTTGTCCGCAATGAGGACTTTGTCGGTGTGCTGGACGGTTGTGTTTATCTCTTGCTTCCGGATGCGCGGGAAGAGATTGCAGGGCTCGTTCAGGAACGGTTGGCGCGTCATGGCATCCGCACGGAAATCTGTGAGGCGGTGATGGCATGAGCATGGGCGGACTGATCCTGATTCATATCCTGCTTACGGGGGGATTTTTTATTCTGGATGCGCGAACCCATGGCCGGATTCAGGCTTTTGCCGATGCATGGATCGTGTTTTTTTTGCCGGGCTTTGGATTGGCGATTCTTTTGCTGTTCCGTTTTTTTTGTTGGATACTGCGCTTGAAGAAGGGGAATGCGCCCGAGTTTTCCGCGCCGTGTGAGCCGTTGTTCCGCGGCACGGAATTCGGCAAGGAGATTATTCCGTTGAACGACGCGTTTCTCGTAGAGGATCGTCGGCAGCGGCAGCGCTTTTTTACGGAAGCGATCAAGCAGTCTGTGGTTGAGAATCAGAATATCCTGCAGATGGCTATGCATGACCGGGACCGCGAAATCGCCTATTATGCGGTTTCGATGCTGACTACCCGGATGGAAAAATTGGAGACGAAATTGTTTCAAAAAGAAAGCGAGATCGATGCGGACTCTTCCCAGAATCGGGACGGGCTGGAAGAATATGCTTCGCTGCTCCGTGAATATCTGGCGCAAAAGCCTTTTGTGGATCCGGTCACCTGGGGGAAAAAGCAGGGAGACTATATTGATCTGCTGAACCGGCTGATCCAGCTGGAGCCAGATCGTATGGAATATTATGAAGAAGAGATCCGTCAGCTGCTGGATATCCGAAACTTCCGCGCGGCCGGACAGCTTTGCGGCGCGATGATGGAGCGGTTTCCGGATCGGGAGGAATCGTTCCTTATGGCTATCGAGCTTTGTCAGGCGGAACGGGATTCGGAAAAGCTGCAGCAACAGATCCGAGCACTCAAGGCGAGTCCGATTCATTTATCAAAACGGGCGCTTGATGTGCTTCGTTTTTGGGATGAGGGGGCGCGGAGCAATGAATAAACGGGAGATTTTGCTGGTTTTTGCGCTGGTGCTTCTGCTGGGATGCTTTTTTCAGTTCAGCAGGATGGACGGTTTTCTTCATCTCTTTCCGTTAAACGGCCGGACACAGCTCGCTGATGGAGCTTATCAGGGAGAACCGGTCGATGTCGGGCGGGAAAAATTTCTGATCCTTTACGACCCGCGTGATGTGGGAAGCGTGTTTGCCCGTCATCGCCTGACGGAACTGCTGAACCGGCAAAAAAAAGAGGCGGTTTCGGCTTCGGTTTATGATGAAGAGGTGAAGCCGGATTCATCTTATCGGGGCGTGCTGGTTGCGACAGGGCGTTTGGACCGGGTGGCCGCGCTGCCAGAGCTGCGGCAGTATGTGGCAGATGGCGGAACAGCTGCTGTCCTTATGCGTCTGGAGCGCGGCGGGGATGGTATCTGGCCTGACGCGGAACTATTGAATGAGATGGGGATTGCCTCGCTGGGAAATGAAACAGAAGTGCGGGGGATTCGCCTTCAGACCGATTTTTTATTCGGCGGCAAGGGCGTTTCCTTTGGTGAAGGGTCCGTGTATTTTACGAGCTGTACACAGGCTGTATTGACGGAAGATACCGTGCCGGATATCTGTTCGGAAGACGGTATGCCGCTGGTTTGGCAGCATGCCGTCGGAGCGGGGCGGTATCTGGTCTATAATGGAACAGTCCGGGACGACAAGACGAATGCCGGTATTCTGACCGCTATGCTTGCACATTGCGGACAGGATGGGATTTACCCGGTTTTGGGGACGAAGCTGTTCTTTATCGATGATTTTCCTTCGCCGGTGCCGGAGGGAACCGACCCGAAGATTTATGATGAGATGCACCTGACTACGGAGGATTTTTATCGTGAACGCTGGTGGCCGTTTATGCGCCAGTGTGCGGAGTCCTTCGGACTGAAATACACCGGACTGATCATCGAATCGTATGGCGATCAGGTGAAAGGCCCGTTTGCGCCGCCTGCGGGCCGGCGCGACCGCGATAATTTTATCCGCTATAGCCGGGAACTGTTGGATATGGGCGGAGAGCTTGGCCTGCATGGATACAATCATCAGTCGCTGGCGCCAGTCGGCTATAATCAGGGGGACCTCGGTTATATTCCCTGGGAAAGTCAGGAGGATATGATTGAGTCCCTTCAGGAGCTGCGACGGTATGTCCGGGATATTTATCCATCCTATTCGTTCCGCTCGTATGTGCCTCCGTCGGATATCCTTAGTCCCGAAGGACTCGAGGCTGTACGGACGGCTTTTCCGGAAATCCGGGTCTTTTCTTCCTTGTTTGACGGAGCAGCAGCGGACCGTGCATATATTACCGATTATTCCCGGCGCGAGGACGGAACCTTTGAAATTCCCCGCACGACGGCCGGTTATATACCGAGCGGGCAGAATCGATATGAACAGATCAGTGTGATCAACTATATCGGCAGCTTTTCTCACTTCGTTCATCCGGATGAATTGTTTTATGAGGAGAGTCAGTCGTACAGCTGGGCGATGATGGAACAGGGACTGCGTGATTTTCTGACGGATTTGAATCAGCGTTATGGCTGGCTGCGGCCGGTGACAGACTCGGAGTGTGCAGAGTATCTGGCCGATTATCTGGATATGGATTATCGTGTGATCCGCTATGCGGACCATCTCGAACTGTATTGCTGGAACTACAGGCATCCGCTGCGCTTCATCCTGCGGACCGGAAAGGAGATCGATCATGCCAGCGGAGCCGTATATCAGCGGGTCGGGGAAGATTGCTATATGATTGAAATACAGGAGCCGAAGGCAGAACTGTACTGGAAGGAGGCCGATTGATGCGTATTTGCCTGTTGACGGAAGGATCGTATCCTTATGTAGTGGGCGGGGTATCCTCCTGGTGCCAGATGCTGATTCAGGGGCTTCCGGAGCATGAATTTCTGGTTTATTCCATCGGCGCAGAATCCAGGGACAGGGGAAAGTTCCGCTACCAGCTTCCCGACAATATGATCGGCATTCAGGAAGAATTCCTCGATGATATTCTTGGGCAAAAATCACAGGGCATGAAGGAGGATATTCTGACTGGTCCGGAGAAGAAGGTGCTCTATGGGCTGGTCGTTGGGGATCAGCCGATCCGGATCAGAGATCTGGTGTCCATTTTTCGTGACCGCAGGCGCTTCCAAAGCCCGCTGGATATTTTCATGAGCAGTGATTTCTTTCAGGTCATTCAGCAGGTTTACGAGGAAAGATATGCATATCTTCCCTTTACGGATTTCTTTTGGACGCTGCGTTCGATGCTTATTCCGCTTTTTTTCCTGCTTCAGCAGGAGCTGCCGGAGGCAGATGTATATCATAGTGTAGCTACGGGCTATTGCGGTGTGATTGGCGCTATGGCTGCGGAGATTTATCAAAAACCCTTTCTGATCACAGAGCATGGCATTTATTCCCGGGAACGGGAAGTAGAGATCATCAAAAGCGACTGGGCGAAAGGAGATTTTAAATCCGTCTGGATTCAATATTTTTATAATTTGGCTAAACTGTCCTATCAGACAGCTGATCATGTTTATACTTTGTTTGAGCATAATGCGGAAATTGAGCGAAGTCTGGGCTGTGATCCGGAAAAAATCGGCATTGTGCCGAATGGTGTTCATCTGGAGCAGTTTGCCGGGATCCCGGAACTACAGCAGCATGATGGTCCCTTTACGATTGGTGCGGTGGTTCGCGTCGTGCCAATTAAGGATATTGTTACTTTGCTGCGGGCATTTTTCCTTGTCAAGCGGGACCTTCCCGACGCCAGACTGTTCATTATGGGCGGACTGGAAGAAGATCCGGAATACTATGCCTTGTGCAAACAAACGGTTGAAATGCTTCGCATTCAGGATGTGACGTTCACCGGAGCGGTCCGTGTGGTGGAATATCTTCCTAAAATGGATCTGCTGATGCTTTCCAGCATCAGCGAAGGACAGCCGCTGGCCGTCCTTGAGGGGCAGGCGGCGCATCGTCCGTTTGTCACGACGGATGTGGGCTGCTGCCGGGAATTGATTTACGGGGACAGTACGGATACGCTCGGTCCGGCCGGAGCGATTGTCGCTCCCATGGATTATGAAGCTATGGCGGCGGAAATCGTGCGCCTTGGGAAGGATTTTGATCTTCGCCGCCGGATGGGAAATATTGGCTATGAGCGGGTGAGACGGGGCTATACGTATGAGCATTTCATTGAATCGTATCGGAAGATTTATGAACAGGAGAGGAGGAGCCGCTGATGGCCGGAGTCGGGTTTGAATTGAAAAAATTATTTACGGCCCGCACGGCTGCCGGCCATCTCCGGGCCTATTCTTATTCGGTTATCATTACGGCCGGCCCGTTTTTTCTGCTGACCAGTATGGTGCTGGCCATACAGTTTTTGTTTCATTCGTTGGGCATTAAGGGAGAATCGGCCGAGCTTTTCACGGCTTCTGTGATTTATTCCTTTGTTTTTTCGCAGATTCTGTCGAGCGGCTTTACGATGGTATTAACCCGCTATTTGGCCGATTCCTTGTCGCTGGGCCGATATCAGGATATCATGGCCTCGTTGTTCGGCATGGGAGCGATTTTGACCGTTCTCAGCGGACTGACGGCAGGAGCTTTTTTCTGGGGCAGTCCGTTGCCTGCCGGGACAAAGTGGCTGGCCTATTTGTTCTTTGCCCAGCAGATGCTGGTCTGGACGGAAAATGTCTATCTGTCTGCAGTCAAGCAGTATAAACGGCTTTTGCTCAGTTATCTGGCCGGGGTGATGCTCAGTATTGCTTTGGCCGCCTGGCTGCTGACATCGTCCTCTCTTTTGCCGGAACAGGCCGGGCTTCTGGCTGTGAATGCCGGAATGGGCCTGATGGTGTTGCTGCTCCTGCTTCATATTGCCGCTTATTTCGGTGCGCCGGAGGGGGGCATGAATTTTGCGTTTCTCCCTTATTTGGAACGGCACTGGCGGCTGTTTTTTATCTCGTTCAGTTATATGGCGGGCCTCTTTCTGCCGAACATCCTGATCTGGCAAGGACCGTGGGGCGTAGAGATCGGAGGGACCTTTCGCTATGCACCGGTGTATGATGTGGTGACCTTTTATGCGTTTCTTTCGATTCTTCCGCTCATGACTATGTTCGTTGTTTCGGTGGAGACAACGTTTTATGAACGGTATTCCGTCTATTTTTCCTACATCACCCGCAAGGGAAATTTCCGGGAAATCGATGATGCCCGGAAAGACCTTTTGCATACGCTGTGGTTTGAATTGCGCCATATTGTAGAGTTTCAGCTGGTATTCACGCTGATTTTTCTGGCACTCGGCGGCTATATCCTGTCAGAAGCCGGTATTACCTCCAGCCAGGTCAATATGTTTCAGGTCATTCTGTTCGGAGCGTTTTTTACCGGATTGTTTCAGCTGATCTGCATCCTGATGGTTTATTTTGATTATCAGCAGGAGGTTTTACGCGTGGCGCTGTGGTTTCTTGGCAGCCATTTTCTTTTCGGTATGCTTGGCCTGCATGTTTTCGGCGAGGCAAGCTATGGATTTACTTTTTTTCTGGCTGCTGCAGGAAGCTTTCTTTTTGGCTTTTGCCGGCTGAATCATTTCGCCGGACGGATTAACTATTTCGTATTCTGTGCTCAGCCGGTCTTTTATTGTCCGCCGGCCGGCTGGCTGACCCGTTTGGTACGATGGCTGTATGGGGATCGTTATGTGGATCTTGGAGCGGCAAAGGAGGAGGATGGATATGCGAATGAGCCGTAGAGGGCGGAAACGCCTGAATCATCTGCGCAGGGATGAACGTGATTCGCTGCAGACCTTTTGCCGTATGTCGCGTCGGCGCCGCATCCGCTTTGCGAACCGGAAGGCGCGCCTTAGGCCGTTTTTCGGCATGAATCAGCCGGGCGGCTGTTTGGGACGTACGACTGCAGCGGTGTCGCTGGGCGCATTGACGGTTTTGCCTGCCGGTGCGGCAGAAGCGGCGGCCATCAATACGATGAATGATATACCCGCGGCTTTTCAGAGCATGCAGGATGCCCGCGACCGCATTCGGGATTTCCATACGGCGCAGCGCAATGTACGTGAAGCGTCAGCGGCGCTGCAGCAGGCAAAGGAAGATCTTCAGCTTGCACAGCAGAATCAGCATCAGGCTGAACAGGGGATAACAGAGGCCCGGGATAATCTCAGCCGGGCGCAGACTTCGTTTCAGCGCATCAGCGAGGAACTTCAGCTGGCCAGACAGGAAAGCGCCAGACGGACGCAGGAGGCCATTGCCGCTCAGCAGGCTGTGGCGGACTTTCTTCCTGCCGTATGGGATCAGGAGACCGTGGTCGGTGAGTTGACGGCGGATCGGGATGCTGTCCAGCAGGAGTACCATCAGGCGGAGCAGGAGGTTCGGCAGAGTATACAGGCGCGGGAGGACGGCCTGGAACAGCGCATTGAGGAAGCCTGGCAGAGCGTGGACTATGCGCAGAACCGCCTGTCGGATGTCATAAATATGGTGAATGCGGCCGGTCAGGATACGGCCGGGCAGGATGACCGCAGCGATGAGATGGCGGCGATTTCTTCGCGGTTGGATGAGCTGGACCGGTCTGTCGACGAACAGCAGGAAAGGCTGGATGAGTTGAACGGACAGCTGGAAGCACTGGAACAGGCCCGGGACGATGCTGAAGAAGCGGAGCGGGAAGCCCGTGAGCTTGCAGCGGAACGGCAGGCCGAGCAGAAGGAGGCTGGTCAGGATATCCGTGATGGAGAACAGGCCCTGCAGGAGGCGATGCGCTGGAAGGCAGAAGCAGATGAATCCCTTATTCAGGCAGAACAGAGCTTACAGGACACCTTTTCCTGGAAAAAAGAAGCCGATCATGCACTGGAACATTTCGGTGAGGGAGAATCCTTCTCTGCCGGAGCGGAGTATTATAATCTGCATGGTGCCGGCGTTCGCGCGCACCAGCTTTATCTGCCCCTGAATTATTATCGGACGGAAAAGAAATATGAGCTTTCCCTGGGATCCGGATTCCTTTTTTCGGCGAACGGTCAGCCGGGCGGATCGGTAACGGGATGGACCGATACGTCGATCGGCGGGCGGATCAAAAAAGATCATCCGGTCAATTCGGTTCACTATACGTTGGATTTTAACATACCGACCGGACAATACCGGGTCAGCTCGCATGCAGCCATGCCGGATGATGTGATGCGCTTTACCAATTTCGGTGAGGGCTGGGGGATCACGCCCGGCCTTGAGGTCACGCGCCATTTTACGGAACGCGATACGCTGACCGGGAGAGTCAGTCTGGCCTGGCACGGCAGTTATACCTATCTGGCTGATATCGTCGACGAAGGGGGCCATGCACGCCCCGCTTATCGGCAGCGGCTGGCAGAATATAAGCAGGGCAGGCAATGGAAGCAGGAGCTGGAATATCTTCATGCCGGGGAGAAGGAGCAGCTGCGGGTTGTTCTGAATTGCACCGAAGCCGCTGCGACACGGCAGCAGACCTTTCGTTTGCAGGCAGGACAAGTGGAAAAGCAGGATGATTTTTACCGGGATGGCAATGACTGGAATTTGAGTGCCTGGTACAGCCGACAGGTTACGGCAAAGGACTCCTGGCAGAGCTATATCCTTGGCAACTATGCCGCCGGAACTTCGTTTCGCGGCCCCGCTGCGGTCAATGGAGATGATGTGCGCCGGTTTTACGCTGGCACGGGATTCCGTCATGTATATGATTCCCGTCAGACGGTTTTCGCCTACCTCAATGGCATGACGCGCCGCGGTCAGACGTTTTCTCCCTGGTATCAGAATCCTTCGCGGTCCCGCAACAGGATGTCTTTGCTGATGGGGTATGAGCGGAAGGTGAGCGAAACGGAACAGCTGTCGGCACGGCTGGAACGCTATGTGATCCATGATCAGGGCCGCGAGAAGTTTCATGGCTGGAACATGAGTCTGATGTACAGCAAATCTTTTTAACCGGACAGGAGGTGAAACGTATGGAACAGCTGAGGAGACGAAGCGGTTTTTTCAGCAGGCTGACGATGCTGGGGGGGATTTTGACCACCGTGCTTTCCCTGCTGACGGGAAGAGCTGGAGCGCATGAGGCATACGATACGGAGATGGTCCGGCTGATTCACGAGATTCACGAGTATGCCAAGGCGCGGCAGCCTTCCTTCGGATTGCTGGCCAATGGTGGTGCGGCGTTATTTCTTCCCTATGATGGCAATACGCCGGAAAATGTCAAAAAGCAGCTGTCCAATTTAGACGGACAGCTGGTCGAGTCCGTTTTTTTTGGTTATGATATGAAAGATGGAGCGGCGGCGCCGGATGATGCCAGCGCTTATTTTAAAAAGGCGCTGGCGGTTCCTCAGCGGACAGGCATGCCGGTATTCAATCTTGACTATGTGCATACTGCTCGCCAGGCAGAGGATTCGTATGAGAAGAACCGCCGTCAGGGCTATGTGAGCTGGGCTTCTTTCCATCGCCTGCTGGATACGATGCCGGAGGAGCCGCCTCGTCATGTTAATGCGGACGATTGTACCTCACTTCGGGATGTGCGCAATTTTATGGTTCTGCTGAATCCGGGGCATTTTTCTTCCCGCGAAGCATATCTGGATGCGCTGCGCCAGTCCGGGTATGATCTGCTGATCCTCGATCTTTTTTATGGAGACAGAGCTCTGACCGCGCATGAGGTTCGAACGCTGCAGCAGAAGCCGCAGGGAGGGCGCCGCTTGGTCTACGCATATATGAGCGTGGGGGAAGCGGAGAATTATCGCAGCTACTGGCGTCCCGAATGGGATAGAAAAAAACCATCCTGGCTGGCGGAACGCAACGAGGCATGGGGCAGTTTTCATGTGAAATACTGGCGCAGGGAATGGAAAAACATTTTGTACGGAACGCCGGATGCGTATCTGGATACCATTTTGGCTGCCGGGTTTGATGGGGCCTTTCTGGATGTAGTGGATGGCTATCAGTATTTTCAGCAGACGGAAGGAACCGAATCATGAATGGGATACTATCGTGGCGACCCGTTCGGGCGTGAACGAAGCAGAATCCCCCTGAGCGGATCGTGAAATGACGATTCTCGTTCAGGGGGATTCCTGTCTTTATGCTATTTCGTCCGGATAAGGGGTCAGAGCGGCCAAAATGGCACTGATTATCAAGGGACAGGTAGTCAGCAGCAAAGCGGCGGGGAGGCCGATCCAGTCAGCAAGTGCGGCAGTCAGGGCGGCGCCGATACTGCCCAGGCCGAAGGAAAGGCCCATCATCATGCCGGAGGCCATGCCTGCGTTGTCAGGCATCATCTTCTGCGCCCAGACCACGGAACTCGGCTGGGGAGCAAGCAGACAGGCACCGGCAAGAAAGAGGGCGGCAAGGGAGAGTGGCGCGGTCCCCGCATGGGTAAAAAAGTACCAGGTAGGCAAAATGCCAAGCGCGAGGGAGGCGACGATGATTTTTTTGTGCGAGAGGCGATCCCCGAGATAGCCGCCGATCAAGCCGCCAACGGTGCAGCCGATGAGAAAGAGCGTCAGCAGGCTGCCTGAGGAAAGCGCGGAGTAGCCTGCTCCGATGAGCAGCAGCGGCAGGAACGTGGACACCGATACATGTGTCCAGCAGCGAAAGCCCATGGCGAGATTGAGCTTCAGTACCGCCCGGTTGGTAAACAATTCACAAAGGCGCGGCGGTGCAGCGGGCAGGTGGTCCGGGACGGTGGTAATATCGGTCAGATGGCTGCGGGCATAGAGAATAGAAAGCAGCAGACTCGGAACGATCAGCCAGGGAAGCTGGGTCAGGGAAAAGGTTTGCGTAAAGGCGACGAGAAGAATCGGCGCAAAGGCATATCCGAGGTTTCCGCCGGCGATGTAGTAGGACATCGTGCTGCCCTGCGCGGTTTTTCCAGCGGACTTGGCTGCCAGTGTCGAGCCGAGAGGATGAAAGGCGGAAACCGACAGCCCTGTCAGTGCGATGAGAAGAAACAGCATGAAGCGGGTTTGGATAAAGCCGATGGAGCAGATGCAGATCGCGCCGAAAGGGATGACTGGCAGAAGGATACGGCTGAAATTATGCTTATCCATCAGGTAGCCGAATACAGGCTGAAGCAGGTTGCTGGTGATCGACAGAACCATGATGAGCAGGCCGCTCAGTGTCAGCGACAGGCCGAGCCGCGGCATGATAAGCGGCAGAAGAATCGGCAGGAAATTACAATAGAAATCGTTGAGAAGATGACCGAGGCTAAGAAGAACGGCAGCATGGCCCATCATGATTTCCCTCCCATCGCGTTCAGCAGTCGGCTGACAGGCAGCAGCTTCAGGATCAGGCAGCAGACCAGAAACTCCGGAACCAGGTACGATGCATTAAACGTCAGCGCGTAAAGGATGGGCGAAGTTCCGGACGGCGCATAGGAGGAGAAAAAGACGATACCGGAGATGAAGTGGCATAAAAATCGTGCGGCAAAAGCCGCGGCTGCTCCCCGGTAAATATGCCCCGCGCTCAGGCCGGCCAGCCCCATGGCCATGAATGGCAGCGGGTAGTCGAACAGGACCTGAACCGGATGAAGAATATAGGGATCCTGGAAGAGATTCAGCATGCCGCAGATAAAGCCGGCAAGCATGCCCACACCGGGGCCGAAGCGGTAAGAGATCAAGAGCAGGGGCACCATCGAACCGACCGTGACGCTTCCTCCCTGCGGCATGTGAAAGAGGCGGAATTGCTGAAGCAGAACCGACAGGGCGGTTAAAACAGCAGCTGCGGCGATGATATGCGCATCCATTTTTTCCCGGCGGATGCGGATGAAGCCGAGCAGGAGCGCAAGCAGGCCGATCAAGGCCAGAATGGTCGTGGGGGACAAAAAAAGATCAGACAAAATAAAGCACTTCCTTTTTGCAGCGAAAAAAATCGAAAATCATAGTGATCATTGTAACAAAGCTTACGGTGAATGACAAGAAAGTATGTTACAATATGGGCGAAACATACAGAAGAATAAGAGGAGGAGTTTCATGGGCAAGTGGGCAGTGATTTATTCATCGGTAACTGGAAATACGCGGCAGATCGCTGAGGCGATCGCTGAGCAGGCAGGTGACGCAGATCTTTTCCGCGTGCAGGATGCGCCGCATGATTTGTCCGGTTATGAGGTAGTGGCTGTCGGCTATTGGCTCCGGCTGGGAAGACCGGATCCGATGAGTTTGAAGTATCTGGCCGGCGTAAAAAACGCGACGGTTCTTTTCTTCCAGACACACGGGGCATTGCCGGACAGCGAGCATGCGATCACTTCGTTTGCGCGTGCCGGTTACGCGTTGGGCGAAGGCTGTGAGATTCTCGGCACGTTCGGTTGTCAGGGGAAAATCAATCCTGCCTTGCTGGAACGGCGGAAACAGAGCGGCCCCGATGATCCGCATGGCGGGCCCGAGAGCATGGAGCGCTGGAAGAAAGCTGCCTCCCATCCGGATGCGAAGGATATTGCCGAGGCGAAAGCATTTGTCGACAGTATGAAGAAGAAACTGGTGATGAAGCGGCGTTTCATGGCAAAAATGCAGGCGAAACAGGACGCGCTGCGCGCTGGAAAGACACAGGAATAAAGTGAGACTCAGGGGCGCTTATCTCCCGCCTGAAGAGGCGGAAGTCTTAGCGCCCCTTGGCATCGGATAAAGGGAACAGGATGAAGAAAGAAGCCTTCCGCAGCGAAGGCTTCTTTTTTGTAGTGACGGTATAGAGGATAGGGAAACGTCATTCCGGCTGGCTGGAAGACGCGGCTTCGCGCTTCCGGGTCAGGTATTCATCCATGGCATCTGCAACTTTTTTTGCATCCTTTACGGCCTGAACGACATTCCACGGGCCGAGGACGACATCTCCGCCGGAGAATACGCCTTCGCGGGTTGTGGCGCCGCGTTCATCGACCTCCACCAGTCCTTTTTCGTTGGTGACCAGTCCCGTTGTCGTGCGCACGATCTTGTCCTTTGGCTGTTGGCTTACCGCGATGATCGTGCTGTCTGCATGAAAGAGCTGCGGTTCGTCTTCGGAGAGCAGATGCCCCTCCTCGTCGAAATGGCGTTCGCGCAGCATCGGTCCCTGCGGCGTGATGGAATCGACGGCTTTGTTGTACTCGAATTCTACGCCATCCGCCTGCGCATATTCGAATTCCCGGCGACTGGCAGAAACCTCGTGATGGCGGGCGTAGATTGTTACATAACGGCTTCCTTTTCGGATTGCCGTTCGGGCCACATCCATTGCCGAGTTTCCGGACCCTATGACGGCGACGGAATCGCCGAGCTGATAGACATCTGGATTTTGCAGATAATCTACGGCGAAATGGCAGTTCCCCAAACTTTCGCCGCGGACTCCGAGCAGGCGCGGCCGCCATACGCCTGAACCAATGAATACGGCGGCATAGCCGTCGCGGAACAATGTGTCGAGCGTCAGCGCTGTGCCAATGCCGGTGTTTGGCCGGATATGGATGCCCAGTTCCTGGAGTTTGACCTGATAACGGTCGAGGATGGTCTTAGGCAGGCGGAAATCTGGAATGCCGTAGCGCATCATGCCGCCCAGCTTATCCATTTTTTCAAACATGGTAATGTCATATCCTCTTTGGGCCAGCTTGACCGCTACCGTGATCCCCGCCGGTCCGCTGCCGATTATCGCGACATGCTGTCCTTTGGCTGGTTCATGTTCCATGATGACTTTGTCGAGATACGTATCGGAGATATAGTGTTCAATGCTGGAAATTTGTACCGGGGCACCTTTCCTTCCCTGAATGCAATGTCCTTCGCATTGGGCTTCATGGTCGCAGACCAGCGAGCAAACTACGCTCATCGGGTTATTGGCAAAGAGCATGGCGCCGGCATCGTTAATGTTTCCTTCCAGGAAAAGCCGGATCATCTCAGGAATATTCGTTTGGGCCGGGCAGCCCTTGAGGCGGCAGAGAGGCTTCTTGCACTGCAGACAGCGCCGGGCTTCATTGATTACATGTACTGCCATGGGAAATCACCTGTTTCTTTCTGAATCGTACCGAATTGCTTTCTTATTCATAATGAATTGTGTCTGTAATCTTATTATATTAACCGGTTTCTGCTTCGTCAAGGAGCAGGCGGAAGAAAATCTGCGTCGATATCAGCGGGGAACTTGACAATAAAAAATATTAATGCTATTATAAAATTAATAAACACAGAGTATATCCTTGGGCAGTCGGCTGTTTGGCCGGCTGCTTTTCCTATGAGTGAAAAAATCGCATTTATAATTGCTCGTAGAAGAAAATCTGTGCAATTTTTTATTGGTTCCTATTTTTGTGGAAGGGAGTTTTTGGACTACATGGAAGCACTTTGTATTGCATTGGCATTGCTGGGGCTGATGTATTTTGCCTATCGCGGCTGGTCGATTATCCTGATCGCGCCTTTTTTTGCCGGATTGGCAGCGCTGGCGAGTATTTTTGATATTCTGCCGGTGTACAGTGAGCTCTACATGACGCGTCTGGCCGAGTATGTGAAAACTTATTATCCGGTGTTTTTGTTCGGTGCGGTTTTTGCAAGGCTGATGGAGAAAGGCGGACTGGCCTCTTCGGTAGCCGGAAAAATTGTCGAGGTGCTCGGAGAAAAACGGGCGATTCTGGCGGTATTGATGGGCTGCGGCGCTCTGACTTACGGCGGACTCAGCGTATTTGTCGTTGCCTTTGTCATGTATCCGTTCGGTGCGGTAGTTTTTCGTCAGGCGGATATTCCAAAGCGTCTGCTGCCGGCGACTTTGTGGGTGGGAATTTTTTCCTTTGCAATGGTATCTCTGCCGGGGACGCCGCAAATTCAGAATATTATTCCCTCGTCATATTTTCAGACTAGTACCTGGGCAGCTCCCGGTATCGGCCTTTTCGCTTCCCTGTTGTTTCTGCTGATTGGCTGGGGCTGGGTCGGTCACCGGGCGAAAATCCTCAAGGCAAGAGGGGAAGGATACGGCAATCATGTTATTGAAGGGCGGAAGAAGCGCAATCCGAAGATTCATATTCCCTGGTATTGGGCGCTTTTGCCGCTGGTTATGGTCATCGGGCTCAATGTGATCCTTTCCAATCCGTTCGGCTGGTCGTGGGGATTCCACTGGGATAAGGACAGCCTGGAGGCGTTTCAGCCCCTGCATCTGTCTTTGCTGGCCGCTCAGGTCGGTAAGGTGTCGGCAATCTGGTCCATCAGTGTTGCGCTTATCCTGAGCAGCGTCGCGGCGGCCTATATCGGCCGGAAGCGCTTTATCGTCATGGATGGGTTTCTGGCTCCTATCAATTATGCGGCCTTGTCTTCCGGCACAGCGGTGCTGAACGTTGCGTCAGGATATGCGTTTGGCTGCGTCATTACGGCGATGCCGGGCTTTCTTCCGGTGACGCAGTGGCTGGTCGGCATAGCGGATTCTTTTGGGCCGCTCTTGTCGGCTGTGATTACGACCAATATCATGTGTGGAATCACGGGATCGGCTTCCGGTGGCCTGACGATCGCGCTTTCTGCTTTGGGGGATCAGTGGGCAGCTATGGCAACGTCTGCCGGAATACCGTTGGAAGTCCTTCACCGTATTGTGGCGATTGCTTCGGTCGGCATCGATCCGGTTCCGCATTGCGGAGCGCTCGTGACCCTGCTGGCGATTTGCGGGCTGACGCATCATGATTCTTATTACGATATCGCTGTGATTATGGGACTGAAGTTTTTTGTTCCGTTCCTGTGCATTTTGTTCTATATGCTTACCGGGATTTGCTGACCGCGCTGATGCGGATGCGATAAAAGCCCCGGCAGATGGGAGTTCCGTCTGCCGGGGCTTTTATTGCATTATGCCTGTTTATTTTTTCAATGCTTCCTTGAGAATTTCTGCCAGCGCCTTTTGTGTGATATGCATCATATCATCGAGCAGTGCATTGTAGAGATCACCACCGTCGGTGACACCGCGGCCGTTGGCGGTGATAAAGAATTTCTTCGGATGCTCTTCGGCATGGTACGCTTCGCTGAGCTTGTCCTGGACAAGTTTCTCGATTTCCTGATCCGTCATTACATTCACCTCTTTTCGTCTGTTTACTTAATCATTATACGACATCCTGCCTAAAATTTCCTCGTTTTTTTGTAAAATAAGTCGATTTTGCCCTTTCATCTTGTTTCCACTGATTTTGCATCCCTTTTTAATAGCGGATTAAAGTGCTCCTAAATGAGACGGGCTATACTTACAGCATAGTCAATTCTATGCTGCCGTACAGGATACGGTAAAGAAAGGCGATGGATAAGATGAAGATGATGAACAAAAAAATCCTGATCGGAATGGTAGCCGGAGCCGCTCTTTTGGGAACGGGTGCGGGGTTGATGCAGGCGCAGGCGTCCGCGGATGAACAGGAACCGTCCTATTCGACGCCGGATCATCAGGGCCGTCCGCCGCGCCCCGTGATGAATACGGACGAGATGGCAAAACGGATTCATGAAACCTTTGGCGTGGACGAAGCGGAAGTCAAGGCAGCCATTGAAGCCAATCGGGATTTTCGCGATATTGGACAGGCGGCTATGCTGTCGAAGATCAGTGGAAAGTCCTTTAAAGATGTGCTGGGCATGAAGACCGAAAAGAATACCTGGGAGGATGTCGGCAAGTCGCTGGGCGTGACGCGTGATCAGGTTCATGAGCAGATGGACGACATGATGGCGTCGCGGATCGAACAGAAGGGAAATGTCGATAAGGATACGGCTCTGAAGCTGCTCCGGAATGGATATCGGGCGCAGGATATCGAATGCGCCGGCCTTTTGGCGAAAAAATCAGGAGAGGATATCCAATCGGTTTTGGATAAGAAAAAGATCAATAATCGCTGGTCTGATGTGGCAGAGCAGCTTGGCGTGGATTGGAAATCGCTTCGCCCGCAGGCTGGCGGACCGGATAAAATGGGGCACGGCCCGCAGGGAGGACCGCCGGACGGCATGATGATGGTCGGCCCGCAGAATCCGGATGAAGGCTGAACTCCGGTGGCTCAGCAGAAGATGTGTAATGTCTTAATGATGTTGCACATCTTTTTTTATTAAAATGTAAATTTCAGTCTTGACAAGAAAAACAAAAGCGTGTAAGATATGAAACATCAACAAAGTTAACAACTTTACATGATCTATAAATCAAGGAACGGGAAATAGTAGCATGGAAGGACGCTGCAAAGCGAGCGGGCAACTGGGATTCCAGTGGTGAGAAGGCCGGCCGGCGTATCGATGTGAATGGTCCCGCGAGAGTCCACCCAACGCAGCACAGGCTGCCAGTAGGCTGGAACGGCTGCCTCCGTTATCTGGCTACGGCATCGGTTTTCAGGCCCGTGCCGGAATGAGATATGTTTGTACACAAAACGGGTGGTACCGCGGATAGAATGTTGTTCGCCCCGGCAGAGAATGCTTTCTCTGCCGGGGCGTTCTTTTTGGAGGATGAGCAGAAGCATGAAAGTGAAGATGTGCGGAATGAAGGACCTTTTGTCTGCCAAAGTAGCTGAGGAAGCCGGCGCGGAGTTTATCGGCTTTGTGTTCTGGCAGAGAAGCCATCGGTATATTGAACCGGAACACGCGGCGGTGATTTGCAGCCAGCTTCGGCAATCCTTGAAAGTCGGTGTTTTTGTCGATGAGCCGCTGGAGAACGTGAATGAGATTGTCCATCTGGCGGATCTGGATTTTGTTCAGCTTCATGGACATGAGAATGCGGAATATGCCAGAAAGATAGAATGTCCGGTCATCAAAGCATATCGTTATGGCGAGAATTTTGATGCGGCGGCTGCGAATAAGTTTCCCGCGGAGATTATTTTGGTCGATGCGTTCCGGCCGGGAGAACCCGGAGGAACCGGAGCGTGTTTCGACTGGCGGGCTGCCGCCGAAGAGATTAAATCCATCAGAAAACCGGTTTTGATTGCCGGGGGAATTCATACAGGCAATGTTCGCGAGGTTCAGCGCATCTTTCATCCGTATGGCGTGGATGTATCCGGCAGCCTGGAAGTTAATCGGGAAAAAAGCATCAGTAAGATTCAGGCCTTTATGCGGAAGGTGCGCAGTTTGCCGCGGGGGCGGAGACACTATGCCGGACAAAGCAGCCATAGCGGTTCGGACGCAAGGCCCTGATAAAACGATGAGGAGATTCGGGAGGAAAGAAATTGAAAGATATTTTGGCGGAAATTGTAGAAAAAAAACGGGATATAGTTGCCGAAGCCCGGCGGAAGCTGCCGCTGGAGGAGGTAAAGCGTCGGCTTCAGCCGGGGCATTTCCGCATGGGACATGTATTTCGCAAGGGAGAATGGAATTTGATCGCCGAATGCAAGCTTCAATCGCCGGCCAAAGGGCGTCTGGATACGGTGCATACGGTAGAGCAGCTGGCGCATATCTATGAAGATCATGGCGCGTCCATGTTGTCCGTTCATACCGATCCGCATTTCCTTGGCTGCAATGAAGATTTTGTCCGGGTGCGTCAGGAGGTCCGGTTGCCTCTTTTGCGCAAGGACTTCATCATCGATGCGTATCAGATTTATGAGGCGCGGATGTTGGGGGCGGATGCGGTACTCTTGATCGCGCGGATTCTGAGCCGGGAACAGTTGAAGGAGTACCTTTATACGGCATGGAGTCTGGGCATGGATGCTTTGATTGAGGTACACGATGAAGCAGATATGAAGGCGGCTTTGGCGACACCGGCGCAGTTTATTGGTATCAATAACCGCAATTTGGTGACATTCCGTACGGATATTCAACAGACGCTGGATTTGCTGCCGCATGCGGATTTGTCCAGAGTGCTGATCAGCGAGAGCGGCATTTTTTCCGCCGAGGATGCCGGACGTTTACGCGATGCGGGATGTGATGGGATACTGGTCGGTGAAGGGCTGGTCCGGTCAAAGAACATCGGACAAATGACCAGCGTGTTGTCGGGGATCGCATGATCGCCGGAAGGGAGAACAGATATCATGAATACAAAAGGAAGATTTGGTCAATACGGCGGGCAGTATGTACCGGAGATCGTTATGCCGGCGCTGAATGAGCTGGAGGCGGCATATCTGCGCTACAAAGAGGATCCGGACTTCCAAAATCAGTTCCGCACCTTGCTGAGAGAATATGCCGGCCGGCCAACAAATCTCTATTATGCAGAAAAGCTTACAAAGCATTATGGCCGCGCCAGGATCTTCCTCAAGCGGGAAGATCTCCTGCACACAGGGGCGCATAAGATCAACAATGCGCTCGGGCAGGCTCTTTTGGCTAAGCTCATGGGGAAGAAGCGAATCGTTGCAGAGACGGGAGCGGGGCAGCATGGCGTTGCTTCTGCTACAGTGGCTGCTTTGTTCGGGATGGAATGTCACGTGTTCATGGGCGCACTGGATGTAGAGAGACAGAAGCTTAACGTATTCCGTATGAAGCTTCTCGGCGCGAAGGTGATTCCTGTCACCAGCGGTACGGGGACACTCAAGGATGCTACGAGTGAGGCGATTCGTTATTGGGCGACGAATATCACGGATACGCATTATATCATCGGATCGGCGGTCGGACCGCATCCATATCCGACGATGGTGCGTGATTTTCAGAAGATCATCGGTGAAGAGATTCGTGAGCAGATCAAGGAAAAGACCGGCGGTTTGCCCAATTATCTCGTGGCTTGTGTGGGCGGCGGAAGCAACGCCATCGGGACTTTTTTTGACTTCCGCGACGAGCAGTCGGTCCGAAAGTTTGGCGTCGAAGCCGGCGGACGCAGCGATAAAGTAGCGGATAATGCAAAGACGCTCAGCGGAGCCGGCGAGCCGGGAATCCTGCACGGCGCGTTCAGTTATCTTCTGCAGACACCGGATGGTCAGGTGGTGGAAGCTTATTCGATTTCAGCCGGACTGGATTATCCGGGCGTGGGACCGGAGCATTCCTATTTTAAGGATGCCGGTATTGTTCGTTATGTATCGGTTACCGATCAGGAGGCATTGGATGCCTTTCAGCGGCTCTCGAAGATCGAGGGCATCATTCCGGCTTTGGAGAGCTCCCATGCGCTTGCCTATCTTGAAACGCTCATGCCGGAGACGAAACCGGAGGAATCGGTAGTCGTCTGCTTGTCCGGACGCGGAGATAAGGATGTAGCTATGGTGGCCAGAGCTTTGGGGGAGGATATTGAGCTATGACACGAATCGACAAAGTGATGGCCGGTCTGAAAGCGGCCGGTAAAAAAGGCATGTTCATTTATATCACCGCGGGTGTCCCGGATGCGGCGACGACGATTGAAGCGGTCCGTCAGGCAAAACGCGCGGGAGCAGATGTCATTGAACTGGGTCTGCCATTTTCTGATCCGATGGCGGATGGTCCGGTGATTCAGACGGCTTCTGTTGCCGCATTGAAAAACGGCATGACGCTGGCCGGGGCGTTGGATATCGTGAGGGAGATCCGTAAATTTTCCGATATTCCGCTGATCGGCATGGGCTATATCAATAATATGTATCATTATGGTCTTGAGCGCTTTGTCCGGGATTTTAAGGCGGCCGGCATGGACGGCGTGATTATTCCGGACCTGCCGCATGAGGAGTCCGGCGGGATGCGCAGGATTTGTGCCGCGCAGGATTTTGTGCTGGCGGAGTTCATCACGCCGGGGACGACGGAACCGCGCATGGAGCAGACTTGCCGGGACGCCGCGGGATTTATTTACTGCGTATCGAACAATGGCGTGACCGGTGTGAAAAAAGTGGATTATCATCCCATCGGCCAAGTCTGCGCCAAAGCGCGAAAATATACCGATACGCCGCTGGCGGTCGGCTTTGGTATCGGATCTGCCGAGGCGGCTGTGGAGGCGGCCGAAGAGGCGGATGCGGTTATCGTGGGCAGCGCCGTAGTAAGGTGCCTGCTGGATCATCGCATGGATGATGCAGTGGCATTGATACGCGAAATGCGTCAGGCGCTTGATGCCCGGTATGCCGTGTGAATTCATGAAAAAGGATTTTCCTTTTCGGATGGCGAATGAATATTAAGAGAATTTGTTATCAGAAAGGAAGATCGTCATGATTGTTACCAATACGCAAACGGTCCGCAATGCGGAAGACCTTATTCGTCGTCATATACAGGAACGCCCGGAAAAACCGCGGAGCATACAGGAGATCTCCGCGCGGTATCAGCAGGCAATCCGCCAGTACCAGACGCTGATGAAAGCGCAGAATGATAACCGCGAGCAGCGTGTCATGCTGTATGCGGAAATTAAGACGCTGGGATGGTGCATTGGACGAGATGAGCAAAAGGTCGTGAAAGAAATCAATACGCCGATGCGATGACTCTCCTACAAGAAGCTCCTGTATGATGGCGGGTCATGCAGGGGCTTTTGCTGTAAGCAGGAATGGGAGTGGATTCGATGGAACTGAAACCATCTCGAAACGAGTTCTGCCGGCTGGCAGAGCGGACGAATCTTATTGCGGTCAGTGCGGAGATCAATATGGATCTGGATACGCCGGTATCGGTGTATTATAAGCTGGTCGGCGATCATAAGGGCTTTATTTTGGAATCTGTGGACACGACACATCAGCAGTTCGGCCGCTATTCCTTCATTGGCGCTGAACCCTTTGTCCGGCTTCAGGTATTTCGAAACAGGCTCATGATCAAGGAAAATGATCTGATGAAATGTATCGATGGAGATCCGGTCACAAGCATCCGGAGGTATATGGAACAATATCATCCCGCCTTGGAGGATAAGGATATTCCTCTGGCAAATGGTGGAATGGTCGGCTATTTTAATTATGAAGTGGTAACGACCTTTGACCGGATCCGGGGATTGGAGATCGGCGATGAGGAACTTCTCGGACAGTTTATGATCTGCCGTATTTTGGTCGTTTATGATGCCCTGCGCAATAGTGCGCGGCTGATCTATCTGGCCGATGTCAAGGAAAAGGATCCGGAAAAGGTATATGACGGATTGTCTCAGACGATGCGGTCCATTCGGGAAAAGCTGGAAGCGCCGGGCATCCCTCATCCCGCGGAGCCGTCTAAACGCCGGGAGCCGCTGGACTTTTTGAAGAAATTCGGGGATGTTCCGGAAGATTTCATAGAGGCTATTCAGAAAGCGAAGCGTCATATCTTTGCCGGAGATATTTTTCAGGTTGTGCCGTCGCGGCAGTTCCGGGAGACGATCAGCAAGCCGTGCTTTCATTTTTACCGTCGGCTGCGTCAGGTTAATCCATCCCCGTACATGTTTTATTTTAATTTCGGCAGCGTGAAGCTGGTGGGCGCTTCACCGGAAATGCTGGTCAAGGTGTCGGGACAGCAGGTATATACTTATCCGATTGCCGGGACACGCCGGCGGGGAAGCACACCCGAGGAAGATCAGAAATTATGCGCCGATCTGCAGCATGATGAAAAGGAATGCGCCGAGCATTCCATGCTGGTCGATCTGGCCCGCAATGATATTGGCCGGATCAGTGAGCCGGGCTCCGTGCGCGTCACGAAACTGCGGCAGGTGGAATATTTCAGTCATGTCATGCATATGGTTTCTGAGGTCGTGGGTAAACTGCGTCCGGGCTATACGCCGATGGATGTGCTGAAAGCGACGTTTCCTGCGGGGACGGTGAGCGGAGCGCCGAAGCTTCGTGCCATGGAAATCATTCATGAACTGGAGCGGGGGCCGCGCAATACATATTCCGGGACGGTAGGCTATATGGACTTTTCCGGCAATATGGATATGTGCATTACACTTCGGACGATGCGCATCGAAAATGATCATACCGCGGTCATTCAGTCCGGGGCTGGCATTGTGGCGGATTCCGTGCCGGAAAATGAGTATCGGGAGATCCTGCAGAAGTCGAAAGCTCTGTTTGAGGTCGTCGAAGAGGTGGAAAACGATGTCGTTGCTTTTAATCGATAATTATGACTCTTTTACATATAATGTTTACCAGCTGCTCAGCGAGCTGGGCGCGGATGTGGAGGTGATACGGCACGACCAGATTACCACGGCGGAGATACAGCGCAGAAGTTATGACGGCATCATCATTTCTCCCGGCCCCGGGATACCGTCTCAGGCCGGCATCAGCGAAGCGGTTATCCGTGAATTGAGCGGACAGATTCCCATCCTCGGAATTTGTCTCGGGCATCAGGCTATTGGCGAGGTATTTGGCGGGAAAATCGTCCGGGCCGGTGAAATCGTTCATGGCAAGACGTCGCCGCTCGTCCACAACGGAAAAGGGCTTTATCAGGGCGTATCTCAGCGGGTGGAAATCGGCCGATACCATTCACTGATTATTGAGCGGGAGTCCCTGCCGGATTGTCTGGAAATCACCAGTGAATTGGAAGACGGGACGATCATGGGTGTGCGTCATAAAACGTATGATGTAGAGGGAATCCAGTTCCATCCAGAGTCGATTCTGACTCCGGACGGCCATAAAATGATGTCGAATTTTTTGGACCAGCTGTCCCGGTAACCGATAAAATGAAACCAGCGTCTTAGCACACGTCAGCATCGGATAAAAGAACACAAGGGAAAAGGCCGTCGGGAAAGGCATCTGTGCCGGATCGACGGCCTTTTTCTGCCTGTTACGCAAACCTTTTGGATCTGTGATATAATACGATTTGTTGTTTACCTTCTGAATGAGAGAAAGGGTTTTTCGATGAGACGAATTTGGTACGGGATGGGGATGGTGCTTGTGCTGCTGGGACTGTTTTTACCCGCTGCGGACTGTCTGGCGGCGCGGCATGCCCCTCGTGCAGAAACAGCTGCCGATACGGGGCCTCGGGGGAAAATATTGTTCATTCCTCAGGATAATCGTCCGACTTCCGGCATGCAGGCGGCGGAGGTGGTTCGGCATCTTGGTTATGAGGTGGTCATGCCGGACCGCGATATGCTGGGCGGTTTGGGAAAGGACGGAGATACAGAGGCGCTATGGAACTGGACACAGGAAAATGCCCGTCAGGCGGATATGGCTGTCATCGCGGCAGATTCTTTGATTTATGGCGGGCTGGTATCTTCCCGCAAGCATGAAATACCAGCAGACGTCCTGCGGGAGAGAGCCGACAGACTGCGGCAGCTTCATCAGGTGCATCCGTTTCTGAAGCTCTACGCATTTGTTTCGCTGATGCGCACGCCGCGCAGCGGTGAAGCATCGGGCGGTGAGGATCCGGATTATTATATTTCGTATGGAGAAAAAATTTTCCGTTATACCGGATTGATGGACAAGGCGGAAGAAACCGGACTTCAGCCTGATGAACAGCAGGAGGCGGCCGGACTGGAGCAGGATATTCCCGCGGAGGTGCGAAAAGACTGGCTGGAACGCCGTCGCCGCAATCTGGAGGTGACCAAGCAGCTGATGAATTTCGTCCGTGAGGGAAGCATGGACTATTTGCTGGTAGGTAAAGATGATAATGCCAGCCTTTCCCAGACGCATCGGGAAAGCCGCTGGCTGAAGAAATATGGCCAGGATATTCCGCCGGATCGGTTCCGGATGACAGCGGGAATCGACGAATTTGCGCTGCTGCTCCTGACAAGGGCTGTCAACCAGAGGGAACGGAGAGTGCCGGAGGTAGCGGTCTGCTATAATGAAGGGAAAGGCGGTGATACGGTACCGACTTATTCGGATGAACGTCTGGCGGACACGGTGAAAACGGATCTGGAGGTAGCCGGAGCGCGCCTGCAGGGAGAACCGTCTCAGGCAGATCTTATTCTGCTGGTCAACACAAATCCTGATGGCATGACCGGTGAAGCCAATCATGTGAGGGAATGGGAGGCCGCGCCGCTGAACAATGGACAGGACCGCTCCGGTACCGCGCCGTTCCTGCAGCTGCTGCACTCGTATCTGCAGACAGGAAAGCCCGTTGCCGTGGCAGATGTGGCTTTTACCAACGGAGCCGATAATGCGCTTATGCGCCATTTAGAGCGTGAGGGGATGTTGTTTCAGCTTCAGGCCTATTCGGGCTGGAATACCGCGACCAACAGCATCGGATTTGCACTCGGTCAGGGAATACTGGCCTGCAGGATGAAACGCGACGCGGCCGATGCATTGCTCATGACCCGTTATCTGGATGACTGGGGCTACCAGTCGAATGTGAGGACGACGATGGCAATCCGGATTGAACAGATGGACGATCCGCAAATCTACTTGTACCTTGGCGGCTATGAGCAGGCATTCGCCGAAGAAGCCTCCCAGCTGCTGGTCCGGTTTGCCCGCCTCCATCTGCCCCGGCTCGAAAGGCCGGATCGTCTTTCCGTGACGTTTCCGTGGCATCGGCTGTTCATTGCGGAGATTGGGCTGAGCGGGGAAGATTCAGGAGCTGAGCGGCCAAAAAATGAACAGGAAGGGAGAGACGAAAGATGAATATGCGCAGTGTGCTGGATATTTCTGCCTATTTGATTGTCGGACCAGAAAATACAAAGGGGCGGCCAGTCCCTGAGATTGTCCGTTCTGCTGTGGAAAATGGGTTTACCTGCGTTCAGCTTCGTTCCAAGACGGCTTCTGCCCGGGAAATGCTCCGGCTTTGCGCGCAGACAGCGGATCTTTTGACCTCGCTCGGTAAGTCGGACGAAGTAGCACTGCTGGTGGATGACCGTTTGGATATCGTTCTGGCTGCGCGGGAAGCGGGGATTAAGGTGGACGGTGTTCATGTGGGGCAAAAGGATATTCCCGCATCGGTCTGCCGCAAACTGTTAGGACCCGAAGCCGTGATCGGTTTGTCTGCCCGTGCCGATGCCTTGATCGACTATGTAACGCATTGCGATACGAAAGACATGGATTATTTCGGGGCCGGCCCTCTTCATGCAACGCCGTCCAAACCGGAAGCAGGCCGGACACCGGATGGACGAATGGTCACGCGGAGCCTTGACGAGCTGACGCAGCTGCATCGCGTCAGTCCCCTGCCGGTCGTCGTGGGGGGCGGGGTCAAGGCAGCTGATCTTCCGGCCCTGAAAGCCTGCGGCGTGGAAGGGTTTTTCGTTATAAGCGCTATCGCAGGAGCGGATGACCCCGCAGCGGCGGCGCATCGTATGACGAGCTTGTGGCGCCGCTGCCCTTCCCATTCAAAAATAAAGTCAAAAGGTTAAAAAACTATTTGACTTTTTGACTTTATTCGCTATAATAAGAACTAGAAACGGAGCCGTTTAAAGAAAGATAGCGAAATCGATGGATGGAGGATAAACGATATGGGACAGGAAAAATATACGGCAAAAACCCTGAGCGCACTGCAGTCTGCACAGCAGCTGGCCGCGATGCGCTATCATCAGGAAATCACGTCGGCTCATGTCCTGCTGGCTCTGGCAAAAGAGCCGGAAGGATTGCTGGCCACTATTTTTGAAGATTGTCAGACGGATCTGCCGATGCTTAAAGCGCGTTTGGAGCAGATTCTGAACAAAATACCGAGTGTCAAAGGGGCAGACCGGCTTGGCATGGGGATGGATATGGTTCGTGTGCTGGGACGCGCAGAAGAACTGGCCGGTTCGATGAAGGATGAGTACATCTCCACCGAGCATCTCCTGCTGGCTGTCGCTTCGGATGGCAGTGATGAAGTACAGGCGGTCTGCCGTGAGTTTCATCTGACAAAAAACAACATTCAGAGTTCGATTAAGAAAAACCGCAAGCAGAACGTGACGAGTGAGAATCCGGAAGAAGGATATAAATCTTTGGAAAAATACGGACGGGATCTGACAGACGCGGCCCGGCATAACAAGCTGGATCCTGTGATCGGCCGCGATGAAGAAATCCGGCGCACGATAGAGATCCTTTCCCGCCGCACGAAGAACAATCCGGTTCTGATCGGTGAACCGGGTGTCGGCAAGACGGCGATCGTTGAGGGATTGGCACGCCGTATTGTAGCAGGGGACGTACCGGAATCCCTGAAAAACAAGACACTGTATTCGCTGGATATGGGTTCTCTGGTTGCCGGCGCGAAATTTCGCGGCGAGTTTGAGGAGCGCCTGAAAGCGGTGCTCAATGAAATCGTCAAGTCTGAGGGACAGATTCTTCTCTTTATTGATGAAGTGCATACCGTGGTCGGCGCCGGTGCGGCGGAAGGCGCTATGGATGCCGGCAATCTCTTGAAACCGATGCTGGCGCGCGGCGAACTGCGCTGCATTGGCGCCACGACGCTCAACGAGTACCGTAAATACATCGAAAAAGATACGGCATTGGAGCGCCGTTTTCAGCCGGTTATGGTCGGCGAGCCGACGGTTGAGGACACCATTTCTATTTTGCGCGGGCTGAAGGAGCGGTACGAGGTTCATCATGGCGTGCGCATTCGGGATGCTGCGCTGGTATCCGCGGCCGTGCTTTCCGACCGGTATATCTCGGATCGTTTCCTGCCGGATAAAGCCATCGATCTGGTTGATGAAGCGGCAGCGAGACTGCGGACCGAAATTGAATCGATGCCGGCGCCCCTTGATGAACTTCGCCGCAAAATCATGCAGCTGGAAATTGAAGAGCAGGCATTGAAAAAGGAAAATGACGAGGCTTCGCAGGAAAAATTATCCGGCATTACCGCGGAAAAGGAAAAGCTTCAGGTGCAGGAAAAAGAACTGCAGGCCAAGTGGGAAAGTGAAAAGCAGGCGATTTTGCGGGTTCGGGCTTTGAAGAAGGAAATCGATGAGGTCAACAGTCAGATGGCCGCGGCGGAGCGTGCCTATGACCTGAATCGCTTGTCGGAGCTCAAATACGGCAGACTCCCGGAACTGCAGAAAAAACTGAAAGAAGAGGAAGCGGTGATCGCGGCCAAGTCCAAGGATGAGCAGCTGCTCAAGGAAGAGGTCGGAGAAGAGGATATTGCTAAAGTGGTGAGCCGCTGGACGGGCATTCCGGTATCCAAGATGATGACGGGAGAGCGCGAGAAACTCATTCATCTGGAAGATGTGCTGCACGAGCGGGTCGTCGGGCAGGATGAAGCGGTCAAATCGGTCAGTGAGGCGATTCTCAGAGCGCGTGCCGGGATAAAGGATCCCAATCGGCCTATCGGTTCCTTTATCTTTCTCGGACCAACCGGTGTCGGCAAGACGGAGCTGGCCAAGACGCTGGCCGAGGCTTTGTTTGACGATGAGCGCAGCATGATCCGTATCGATATGAGTGAATATATGGAGAAGCACAGTGTGTCCCGCCTGATTGGCGCTCCTCCGGGATACGTCGGCTACGATGAAGGCGGACAGCTTACCGAAGCCGTTCGGCGTCATCCGTACAGTGTCATTTTGCTGGATGAAATTGAAAAAGCGCATCGCGATGTATTCAACGTGCTGCTGCAAATTCTGGATGACGGTCGTCTGACCGATGGCAAGGGCCGTGTGGTCAATTTTAAAAATACCGTTATCATCATGACCAGCAACCTCGGTTCGCATGAGATTCTCAACAAGAGTTATGAAGAAGCGCAGGGCGCGGTAAAGGAAATCCTCAAGGACTATTTCCGTCCGGAGTTTTTGAATCGTGTGGATGATATCATCGTATTCAAGGCGCTGGCCCGGGAACAGGTCCGGAAGATTGCAGCCATTCTCCTTCAGCGTCTGGGCGACCGGCTGGCGCATCAGGTTAAAATCACTCTGGGCTGGAACGATGATGCGCTCACGGCTTTGGCCGATCAGGGATTTGATCCGAATTTCGGTGCCAGACCGCTGCGCCGGCTGCTGGTACATACGGTGGAGACCGCACTTTCCAAGGAGATTATCAAAGGAGAGATTCGCGAGGGAGACACGGTTCATATCGGTTATGAACATGGGGCATTTACCTTTAACAAGGCATGACCGGTATGGAGGAGGCTGTGAAACAACAGCCCCTTAAAAGAAGCACCGCACGGAGTTTTCTGGTTCGTGTCGGCTGGCGGGAACGATATCGTTGCTTTGCCGGCCCTCATGAGCCGGGAGATCGATGGATTGACAGAGCGGGATCACAGATCAAAAAAGGCTATTCTTTCGGGCAGATTGCCCGGAGAATAGCCTTTTGTTTGTCCTGATCCATGGATGACGATGCTGCGCGAGCCTTTTTTTGCAGGCTTCTCCGCCGCGGAGAGATTGTGTTGGTGTTGATGACAGCAAGCTTGACGGACTCGTTGCTCTTCCATGGAGTGCCATCCTTTCTTTTGTTCCTGCGTCTGGTTTGTCGTAATCCGGGCTGGACAGCATGTGCCCCGGGCCGGAAGGATGATACATCAAGAGGAACCGGCTGGGAGATCACGATTTATGCGGTGAGAGGTAAAGGCGGCCGTGATCGTCGATGCGGCTCAGATGATGCAGGAAGAAGCGAGCGATGATGCCGGTCAGCAGGGCAGAGATCAGAGTGCCTTCGCGGATGCCCTCGATGGTGCTCATGGTCAGCATAGAGACGATGGCGGCGAGTACGACGAGGCTGAGATCGTTGCCGACCTTGACCTTGCCGAAGTCGATGCGTGCCTTGCGCGAGAAGACGTAGACAGCGCCTTCGCCCGCGAGCATGAGAACGTCGGCGATTCCCTGGCCTGCGACGCCGAGCGCGACGAGAGAAGTGCCGAGCAGGCAGAGCAGCAGCCTGAGTACATAGGCAGCCGGCACAATGGTGAAGAGCTGCATGAAGAAGTCGATGCAGAAGCCGAAGAGAATCGTCACGGGAATCTGCAGCCAGAAGATGGCCGGGAAGTCGCGCCGCAGCATCAGGAGTTCAAAGGCGACAAAGATCATGTTGACGGCAAAGGTTGTCTGACCAAAGGTGAACGGCGAGATCAGGCTCAGGACGTATGGCAGACTCGAAATTGGCGATGTGCCTAAGAGGCTCTTGACGACAAGCGCAATACCTGCTGACTGGACGATGACCGCCAGAATCAGCAGTAGATAGCGTTTTGGAGTAGACAAACGGAAAATCCTTCTTTCTTATCGAAATAAACAAGCCACTTTCTCGATTTCCTCTTTTTCTACGGGCCTGTCCTCGACTTTGCGGAGGCTCGTGCTGGTGAAGGTGGCGTTCATGGTATCATCTTTTCTCTGTGGATAATCTATTTTCATTATAGCAGATGCGGCTCCATCCTCGATACTATCCTTTGGGGTACTATCGTACAATAAAGTGCATTCTTCACAAAAGGATTCTTTGCGGCTACAATGAATATATCAGCTGAAATGAGCCGCTACGGCAAAAGGAAAACTTATGAGATACGACGAAATATATGGAGGATGATATTATGTTAAACGAAATCAACTGGCCGCATGACTACCTGCCGGGGTTCACGGACAACTTCGCTTCAAATGAGGTCATCGTCAGAGGCATCAACGCAGCGGAGACGTTCGCGAACCTCATTGACACGAGCATCTGGCCGACGTACTACAGCAATGTCGCCGATGTCGAGTTCGACAATACGGAGGGCACGAAGCTGGCGCCGGACACGCGCTTCCGCTTCAAGACGTTCGGCTTCCCGATTGAGGCAGAGATCACGGAGTTTGAGACACCGCATGACGGCCAGCCGGGCCGACTGGCATGGCATGGCTGGGCAGAGGGCAACGCAGAGCACCGCCTCGATGTCATCCACGCTTGGCTCATCGAGAACCTCTCGGAGGGCCGCGTGCGCATCCTGACGCAGGAGTCGCAGAAGGGCAAGCCAGCGGCTGAGCTCCACGAAGACCCGAAGGATCCGATGAATGTCGGCCATCAGGAATGGGTCCGCGGGCTTGCCACTGCGGTACTGGCAGCACATCAGGGCTGATGGCCGCAGACTGGTGCAAGGCAGCGGTTCGGCTGCTCATCTGGATAGGGGAGAAATCATGGCAAAAGAGACAATGTTCCACTGCCCGGTTGAGGCGGCACTAAGCCTCATCGGCGGCAAATACAAATCCATCATCCTCTGGCACCTGATGCAGCGGACGCACCGCTATGGTGAACTGCACCGCCTGATCCCGCAGGCGACGCCGAAGATGCTGACACAGCAGCTCCGCGAGCTCGAGGCAGACGGCGTCATCCACCGCGAGGTCTATCCCGTCGTGCCGCCGCGCACAGAGTACAGCCTGACCGGGTTCGGGCAGAGTCTGTCTCCCATCATCGAGGCGATGTGCGAATGGGGCAAGGTGAATATGAAGCAGAGAATACTGCCCGGGGCTGAGGAATGACAGCTCTCTGGCAGGAGATGCAATCAACAGGAGGGATTTTTATGAAGCGGCCCGCGCTAAGGCGGTGGCATTCGTCAGGGGCCTCAAGCCCATCTCGTTTGCAGATGCCATCAAGGGCGGCCTCGACCAGTATGCGGCAATCTTTGTGCCGGGTGTCCATGCACCAATGACGGATCTCATGCAGGATGAGAATCTCGGCATAATCCTGCGTTACTTCCATGAGAAGCAGAAGCCGACGGCCTTCATCTGCCATGGCCCTGCTGCGATGCTCGCCGCTCTGCCAGATGCTGTAGCGTATCGCCAGGCGCTCGTCTCGCACGATGCTGAGGGGGCTATGGCAGCGGCCAAAGACTGGATCTATAGCGGCTATGAGATGACGGTCCTCTCGGACGCCGAGGAATGGCCGGGGGAAGTCGCGAAAGGCACGGAGATGCCGTTCCATGTCGAACAAGCCCTGCAGATCGCGGGCGGCAGGATGCGCGTCGATGGCATGTACGGCAGCCATATCGTACATGACCGCGAACTTATCACGGGCCAGAATCCCGCATCAGACATCGAGTTGGCCAAAGAACTCGACAAGACTTTGCGGGGGGAGTGATACCAGTCCCTATGATAAAAAGGGGATGGTGTGGCTGAATGGCTTCCTTTCTCATAGGGCAATAAACATATAAGATTTTTCGATCGGCAGATTCATCTGCCGATTTTTTTGCAGGGAAATGTAACGCAGGCTTTTCTGGAGGAGATACAGCATCTTCTTGGTCATCGTTTTATATTTTTGCAAAAAAAACGCCCCCCCTGTGATAGCAGTTTCCTTTTTCCTGTCTCTCATAGGGGGAGCATATTCTTCTCTTTTGTCACAACTTTGTCAGAACGCTTTTAGGGCGTCGGGATGAATTTTGCTAGAAAGGTATGATTTTCCTCTTTGAGTGAGCGGGATAAATGAGCAAGCGGTGCAAAGATGGGCGAATAATTCAGGCGCAGTTTAAACCGGAACAGCATATGGTTCATGCCGCCGAAAATCGGGATGCGGTCGAGCACGAAGTGGTTTTCGTCCGGGGTGGTTACCCCATAGTTGACGGTAAAGGCAGCCCGGTAGCCGGCGTCTTTTGTCAGGCGCTCCAGTTCTTCGTCATAGGAGCCGCAGGGGTAAGCAATGAACCGGACCGGTTTTTGCAGATGCCATTCCAGGGCTCTGCGGGAGCCGTCAAGCTGGTTCCATGTTTCCTCCGGCGACGTTTTATCCAGCTGCATGTGGGATAACGTGTGGCTTTCAAAATCGATCAAGCCGCTTTGCTGCATTTCCTCTACCTGCGACCAGGTAAGATAATTGGGATAGGTACTGACAAAATCTGAAATCAGGAAAATGGTTCCCTTGAGCTGATATTTTTCCAGAATAGGGAATACGTTGCGATAATTGTCTGCATACCCGTCGTCGAAGGTGATGATTACCGGTTTGTCCGGAAGTTCGGTGCCGTTTTCCCAAGCGTCGAGCATTTCGGCAGGCGTGATGGTATGGTATCCCTTATCGGCCAGATATTTCATCTGTGCCTCAAACTGACTGGTATTGACGGTCAGTGCATTGACATCGTGATCGTTGATCTGGTGATAGTTGAGTACGGGAACGGCACCGGCAGCCTGATGCATGAGATACGCGCAAACTCCAAGTCCGGCGAGTATCAGAATAAACATCAAGACAGCAATCCGTTTGATCCAGGTCTTCACAGAGGACACATCCTTTTCTGATGAGAGTTATCTTTTTGACACACGTTTTAATATATAACAAGGATGTGAGACTGTCAACTGCGGGAAAGCCGCCGGTTTATCCCGTTACGCGGCGGGCTCCGACGTAATGAGCGACGCGGTAGTCACGGTAAAGAGAATCGTAAGCAATGCCATAGGTGGTGGAGGCATGGATCATCTGTCCGTTTCCTGCATAGATACCGACATGAGAAATATTTACATAGTCTCCGGCGAAAAAGACGAGGTCGCCGGGAAGGAGCTCGGATTTACTGACGGGGATGCCGACAGTCGCCTGAACATCTGCCGTTCGGGGGAGCGTGATGCCGTGATAGGCAAAGACGTACTGCACAAAGCCCGAACAGTCGAATCCGGCTGGTGAAGAGCCGCCCCAGACATAGGGAACGCCGAGAAACTGCTGCGCCGTACGAAGTATGGCATCGTTCCCTTTTAAGTAGGAGCGGTGTTCGGCTTCCGGCATAGAGCGGTGGAGGAGAGCCTGATAGGAAAGTACTCCGACCAAGCCGTCGGCCGGCAGTTGATGGTCGATCTGGAACTGCCGGACGGCTTCCTGTGTCGCCGGGCCAAAATCCCCGTCAACGAGTACATCGTAGCCAGAACTGACCAGCGCCTGCTGAATGGCCAGAACTTCCGGCCCCGTATCGCCAAGGCGGAATGCGGCTGCGCTGCCGAAAGACGGCATGACAAGAAGACAGGCGGAAGCCAGAAGAGAAACGAGAAGTTTTTGCAAAAGGAACCCTCCCTTAGAAGATCAGATGGAAACATTTACCATTATATCATGGCGCGATTTGGACGGTCAACGAATGACTGTGTGGCAGCGGTGCGAGAAGGGGGCTTTCCATTCGTTGAAAATCGTTCTATAATAATATGGTATTGCGGATCCGGATGGATCAGGAAAAGGAGATTTTGGCTCGATGCAGAGAAATGAACTTTGCTGGTGTGGCAGCGGCAGAAAATATAAGAAATGCCACGAGGATTTTGATGAACGTCTTAATGAAATGAAATTTGATGTATTCAGGGGGCAGGTGCGTCCTCCAAAAAAAATCATCAATAATGAACAGGATATCGAGGGGATCCGGGCGGCTGGTGTCATCAATGACGGGGCACTCGATCTGGCCGGTTCCATGGTTCGGGAAGGGGCCGATACTGCTTCGATTGATCAGGCTGTTCATGATTACATTGTCGAGCGGGGCGGATATCCTTCCTGTTTGAATTATGAAGGGTTCCCCAAGAGCTGCTGTATTTCCATCAATGAGGTAGTCTGTCATGGAATTCCTTCGCCCAAAACCATATTGAAGGAGGGTGATATTCTCAATGTGGATATCACAACGACGTTTCATGGATATTATGCAGACGCTTCGCGGATGTTCATTGTGGGGCATGCTTCACCGGAAGCCGAGCGGCTGGTGCGCGTGACGAAAGAGTGCATGGAACTGGGCATTGCGGCGGCAAAGCCATGGCATTTTCTCGGGGATGTCAGCGCCGCTTGCGGAAATCATGCGCATGAAAATGGCTATTCTGTCGTTACCGACCTTGGCGGGCACGGCGTTGGCAAAGATTTTCACATGGAGCCGTTTGTTATGCATGAGGGAGAGCCGGAAACCGGGATGCTGCTGGTTCCCGGGATGGTGTTGACGGTCGAGCCGATGATCAATATGGGCAAGCGGCGCGTCGTTGTCGATTCGAAAGACAACTGGACGGTGCGCACCAAAGATAAGAGCCTGTCCGCTCAATGGGAAAAAACGATTCTCATTACAGAGACAGGGACGGAGGTACTTTCGTCGTAATGACTACATTTAAAGAACTGGGCAGTTCGGAACCGATCTGCCGTGTGCTGCGCGGCAGGGGGATTTCGGAAGCGACCCCTGTACAGGAGCAGGCTATACCGGTGGTGCGGTCGGGAAGGGACGCCGTCGTGCAGGCGCAGACTGGTACGGGAAAAACACTGGCGTTTTTGCTGCCGATCCTTGAGAAGATCAAGCCTCAGGCGGAAGTCGCTCAGGCACTGATTGTGACGCCGACCCGCGAGCTGGCTGTTCAGATTGCAAAGGTAGCGGCAGTGATCGGCGATGCCGTGGGAATCCGTTCGCTGGTTCTTTTCGGCGGGCAGGATATCGAACGGCAAAAACAAAAGCTGCATCGTCATCCGCAGTTGATTATCGGAACGCCGGGGCGTCTGCTGGATCATCTTCGCCGGCATACGCTGGATTTGTCTCAAGTAAACAAAATTGTCCTGGATGAAGCAGATGAAATGATGCGTCTCGGCTTTATTGAGGATGTTGAAGCACTGCTGCGGACAGCGGCTGCAGACCGGCAGCTCATGCTGTTTTCGGCGACGATGCCAGATCGCATTCGGGCTTTGTCCGTCAGGTATATGACGGATCCCGTGCAGGTTGAAGTCCGAAGTGAGCATGTAACGCTGGATGCGATTGAACAGGTTATTCTGGATACGACGGAAGAGCAGAAAATCGATCAGCTTTGTGCGTGTATCAATCAGGATAACCCGTATTTGGCCATGGTATTCTGCCATACCAAACAGCGTGTGCACATGGTGACGATGGCACTGGCAGCACGCGGCTATCTGGTGGATGAGCTTCACGGCGATCTGTCGCAGGTCCAGCGCGCGCTGGTGTTGAGGCGTTTCCGCAAAGCGGAGCTGCAGATCCTCTGCGCGACGGATATTGCGGCCCGCGGACTGGACATTGAAGGCGTAACGCATGTTTTTAATTACGATATTCCGCACGACGCGGAGAGCTATATTCACCGAATCGGGCGCACGGGCCGGGCTGGACAACATGGTAAAGCGATAACCTTTGTCAATGCCAGACAATACGATTTTCTTCGCCGGATTGAGTCCGGCATCCGGAGCCGTATTCGCAAAGAGCATTCTGAACGGCATCGCCGCCACAAAGAAAAGCAGGAAAAAATTCTGCAGGAGATTCGCGAGAAGCGTCAGGCGAAAAAAAAGAAGAACAAGCCGTTGTCTAAATATGCGAATCGGAAGGGTTCTTCCCATCGCGGCCGCAATGACAGAAGCCGGCGGGTTCGCAGTGGAAAGCGGCCCGGAAATCGCGGCGGAAGACGCTGAGGAAAAAGGAATAAGGTCATTGAAGGGCGCTGGACAGCAGCGCCTATCTTTTTTACGTTTATAATTTGTCGAAAATTTTATAAAAGTTCATCAACGAAAGCAGGATTTTTAGGAAAAAGAGCGAAACTAAGCAATGTAACAAACACAAAGGGGGAGATTCCATGATCGGTATCAAAAATGTCATTGCCATCGTCTGCGGCGGTGGTCCGGCGCCAGGCATCAACAGTGTGATTTCCGGCATTGTCAACGAGGCGACACGTCATGGATGGGATGTGCTTGGCATCTATGATGGTTTTTCCCGCATAGCACGCGGCGAGAAAAACTATATCCGTCTTGAGCCGAAAAACATCAGCCGGATTCATCTGACCGGAGGATGTATTCTGAAGATGTCGCGCTTTAATCCGACAAAAAAGGAATCCGATTTGCGTACGGTTGTGGAAACACTGACGGAATTGGGGGTTACGCATCTCGTTACGATTGGCGGGGACGATACGGCGTACAGCTCGGCGGCGGTTTCGGATTATGCCCGCAGGATGGGCCGCACGATTAATGTCGTGCATGTGCCTAAGACGATCGACAACGATCTTCCGCTGCCGGAGGGGGTACCGACATTCGGCTTTGAGACGGCCCGGGCCTTTGCCACGACAGAGATTGAGAATCTTATGGAAGATGCCCGCACAACAAACAACCGGTGGTACTTTACCATTGCCATGGGACGGACCGCCGGGCATTTGGCGCTGGGCATGGGGCGCAGCGCGGGAGCGGCACTTACTGTGATTCCGGAAGAATTTCCGGAGGATAAAATTCCGCTGCAGCAGGTCGTGGATATTATCACCGGCTCGATCGTCAAGCGGTATCTGACCGGGAAAAATTACGGCGTGGCGGTTATTGCCGAGGGCGTTATCGAAAAAATTGCACCGGAGGATTTCAAAAAGCTCGGTACGGTTGTAACGGATGAACACGGTCATATCCGTTACAGTGAACTGGATTTTGGTGAGATTCTCAAGCAGGCTGTACTGGCTGAAGTCAAAAAACTCGGCATTAAGCTGTCCGTAATCGATAAGGAGATCGGTTATGAGCTTCGCTGCACGGCACCAATTGCCTATGACATTGATTATGCGCGTTCGCTTGGTTATTCTGCCGTCAAGTTCCTTATGAGCGGGGACAGCGGAGCGCTGATTACGATTCAGGATAACAAGGCTGTACCCATGCGTTTCGAGGACATCAAAGATCCCGCAACCGGCAAGACCATGGTTCGCAAGGTCAATACCCATTCCATTCATTATAAGATCGCCCGAGGCCTGATGATGCGTCTGGAACGGGAGGATTTGGAAGATCCGGGACTGGCCAATGCGTACCGCATGGAACCGCAGGCGTTCAAGGAACGGTATCAGTATCTTTTCGATGATCCGGAAGAACTGGCTGCATCGGCGAATACCGAAAAAAAATAAATCGAATTTCACAATGCCTTCTTTTGAACAGATCCCTCTATGGAGCCGGGAGGTTTCGGCCTGATGCAGGGGATGGTTCAGCGGAAGGCATTTATTTGTGTTTGCGGGGAATATTTTATAGAAAAAGGGGTTGACGTATGTCTGGAGATGCTTTATAATAATTTCTTGTCAGCCAGTGATGTGATGATACCGCAATTCATCTGCCGAGGCTGATGCTTACATCGCGGGGTGGAGCAGTCGGTAGCTCGTCGGGCTCATAACCCGAAGGTCACAGGTTCAAGTCCTGTCCCCGCAACCAAATGAATGTTACTTTTTTCTGATATATGGGCAGGTGCCCGAGTGGTTAAAGGGAACAGACTGTAAATCTGTCATCTTCGGATTACGATGGTTCGAATCCATCCCTGCCCACCACTTAATGAATATCGCGGGATGGAGCAGTCGGTAGCTCGTCGGGCTCATAACCCGAAGGTCACAGGTTCAAGTCCTGTTCCCGCAACCAAATGTCGGAACGCTGATATAGCTCAGTCGGTAGAGCGTATCCTTGGTAAGGATAAGGTCACCAGTTCAATCCTGGTTATCAGCTCCATATATACGGCGGCATAGCTCAGTTGGCTAGAGCATGCGGTTCATACCCGCAGTGTCCGGAGTTCAAATCTCTGTGCCGCCACCAATTTTGTCCGATGGACCCCTGAAAAGGGGTTTTCTTTATGTACAATGTCCGAATAAATTTCTTCTTGTCAAGGTTTCCTTGTTGACAGGCAACGGCAAGTGTGCTAAATTGTATTAGTGACATTGTGAAAAAGTCATAGTTTCTGAGCGTAAGGGGTGTAAACAAGAGATGCGCAACAATATCACGTTGGAGTGCACGGAGTGCCATAGCCGCAACTACCGCACCAACAAGAACAAAAAGAACAACCCGGATCGTCTGGAGTTCAATAAGTACTGCAAGTTCTGCAAGAAACACACGCTGCACAAAGAGACGAAATGATCGCTTTTGCGGTTTGAACGGAGATGTGAAGTAACTGTGAAGAAATTCATAGACGAAGTAATCGCCGAAATGAAAAAAGTATCCTGGGCGACCAGGAAAGAGCTGGTTAATTATACCATCGTTGTCGGCATTGCCGTTGCGATTGTCTGTGCTCTGATCTGGGTCTGTGATACGATCTTTGCAAGATTGTTCCACATCATTTTAAGGTAAGCAGGTGGGATAAGCATGGCAGAAAAAGACGAGATGGATCTGCGTCAGGACAATCCTGGCAGAGCCTGGTATGTGATTCATACCTATTCAGGTTATGAAAATAAGGTCAAGGCTAATCTAGAACGTCTGATTCATACGGCCAACATGGAAAACATGATTTTCAATGTCGTCGTCCCTGTGGAAGATGAGGTTGAGATCAAGGACGGCAAGAAAAAAGTCGTTCCGCGGAAGGTTTTTCCGGGCTATGTGCTGGTCGATATGATCGTCGATGAACATTCCTGGTATGTGGTGCGGAATACCACTGGCGTCACGGGGTTTGTCGGTTCCGAAAAGCATCCGATACCGCTTACTGATGCTGAAGCAAAACGTATCTTGAAGTCCATGGGCGAAGAAGAGCTGAAACCCGCGCTGGATGTTTCCATCGGGGATGTAGTTCGCATCAACTCGGGCGTTTTCGAGAACTATACGGGTGCTGTTTCTGAGATCGATCAGGAAAAAGCGCGGCTCAAGGTTCTGGTTGAGGAAACCCCGATTGACCTTGGCTTTGATCAGGTGGATAAAGTCTGAGACAAGGCCATAGAGAATCCATTTTAGGGAGGTGTAAATATCATGGCAAAGAAAGTTTCCAAGATTGTCAAGCTCCAGGTTGTTGCTGGCAAGGCGAATCCGGCTCCTCCGGTAGGTCCTGCACTGGGCCAGGCAGGTGTCAACATCATGGGCTTCTGCAAGGAGTTCAATGAGAGAACCAAATCTCAGGCAGGTCTGATTATCCCGGTTGAGATTACGGTTTTTGAGGATAGATCCTTTACGTTCATCACGAAGACTCCGCCGGCTGCTGTTCTGCTTAAGAAAGCAGCGAAGATTGAGAAGGCTTCTGGTGAGCCGAACAAGAACAAGGTAGCAAAACTGCCGCGGGCTGAAGCAATGAAAATTGCAGAGAGCAAGATGAAGGACCTCAACGCTGCTGACATCGAGGCGGCTACCCGCATGATTGAGGGTACGGCTCGCAGCATGGGGATCGAAATCGTTGACTGACCGAAAGGTCGGCGCGGTTTCATCCCGTGGGAGGATTTTTACCGTTATTACCACGAGAGGAGAAACTTACAATGGCTAAAGCTGGTAAGAAATATCAGGACGCTTGCAAGCTGGTTGAAGCTGGCAAGGTCTATACGGCTGCTGAGGCTATGGAACTCGTCAAGAAGACGGCGACGAAAAAGTTTGATGAAACGATCGAGCTGCATGTCCGTCTCGGCGTAGATCCGAAATATGCTGATCAGCAGGTTCGCGGCGCTATTGTCCTGCCGCATGGCACGGGCAAATCCAAGCGTGTCCTCGTCTTTGCAAAAGGCGAGAAAGTCAAGGAGGCAGAAGCTGCTGGTGCAGACTTCGTCGGCTCCGATGAAATCGTCCAAAAGATTCAGGGTGGCTGGCTTGATTTTGATGTCGCTGTCGCTACTCCGGATATGATGGGCACAGTCGGTCGTCTTGGTAAGGTCCTCGGCCCCCGCGGCCTCATGCCGAACCCGAAGCTGGGCACGGTTACGATGGATCTCACGAAGGCAATTTCCGAGATTAAAGCAGGTAAAGTCGAGTACCGTACCGATAAGGCTGGTAATATACACTGCCCGATCGGCAAGGCATCTTTCGACGCTGAGAAGCTTCAGCAGAACTTCCAGGCCCTGATTGATACACTGAACCGTGTAAAACCGGCTGCTGCCAAAGGCCAGTATATGCGCTCTGTTACGGTAAGCGCTACGATGGGCCCTGGCATTCCGGTTCAGGTCGGCTGAGCTGCCCTGACAGGTTCCACGAGGCTCCGGTCTCAACAACTGTATAACGATGGCTGTAGACAGCAGGCTTGATTTATCATCTAACGGCATATTTGCCGCCTGCCGAGGCCGGAGCACACTGAATTCGAATATTCAACCTCCGGCGGATGCAGCCGGAGGTTTTTTGCTGACTGCCTGAGTAAATCGTCCTCGCTTGAGGATGAGGCGTTTCAGGGATCTCGCAGGAGAAGCAAATTTACAGGCTTTAAAATCATAAAAGACAGGAGGTGTATTTCAACAATGGCAGATTTGACAAAAAAACAGGCAATCGTTGCTGAGCTTAAGGATCAGCTGACGAATGCCAAGGGTGTAGTTCTGACCGGGTATAAAGGACTGACCGTTGCTCAGGACACGGAGCTCCGCCGTGAGCTGCGTGAAGCGGGAGTAACGTATCATGTCGTCAAGAACACGATGCTCCGTCTGGCCGCTAAGGAGGCTGGCATCGAGGGCTTTGACGAACATTTGGAAGGAACTACGGCATTTGCGTTCTCGACAGAAGATGCAGTGGCACCGGCCAAGGTGATCTGCGGCTTCATCAAGAAAAATAAACTGGATGAGAACGAGGTGCTGACCGTCAAGGTCGGTACGGTAGAAGGCAAGGTCATTGGTGTTGACGAAGTCAAGGCTTTGGCTGCACTGCCTTCCCGCGAAGAACTGGTCGCCAAGATGCTGGGCAGCATGAACGCTCCGATTTCCAATACGGTCAACGTTCTTCAGGGAGTTATCCGCAACGCTGTTTATGTGCTTGACGCTATCCGCGCACAGAAGGAATCCGCTTGATCTGCGGTTCCGTTCTACTGCATGAAAATGAATTCAATCAAAATTTTGGAGGTATATTCAAATGACTAAAGAAGAAATCATGGAAGCCATTGAAAACATGACTGTCCTCGAGCTGTCTGAGCTCGTAAAAGCTATGGAAGAGAAGTTCGGCGTCAGCGCAGCTGCTCCGGTTGCTGTTGCTGCTGCTGGTGGTGCTGCCGGCGGCGCTGCTGCTGAGGAGAAATCTGAGTTTACGGTTATGCTGACGGCTGCCGGTGACAAGAAGATCAATGTCATCAAGGCTGTCCGCGAGGCTACGGGTCTGGGCCTGAAAGAGGCAAAGGCTCTCGTTGATGGCGCTCCGGCTGCTGTTAAAGAGAACATTGCCAAGGCTGATGCTGAAGCACTCAAGGCTAAGCTCGAAGAGGCTGGCGCTTCTGTTGAACTGAAGTAATTTCGGCTCATCATATGGGAAAAAGAATCATCTTTCGGGGTGATTCTTTTTTTTGTCAAGAATTTATCCGGGCTAAAGGGCGTAGTCGAACTTTATGCTTGACATAGAGAAATAAGCGTGCTAAACTAAGAAACTACAGGAAAATGAATAGGGATAACTATGCGCAAGCGGAAAGGAACTGGAAGCAAGGTGTAAACGAATCGCATACCTTGTTTTTTTTCTTGTTCCTGTATTCCGTTATTCTTTGTGTGGTCAGAATCCCGTCATTTTAAGATCATTCTAGTAAAATCAGGCTAAGGGGTGAAGGATTTGTTATTTAATCCTGTGCCGGTGGGCAAAAGAACCAGGTATAGCTATGCCAGGATCAAGGAAGTCATGGAAATGCCGCATCTGCTGGACATTCAGCGGAACAGCTATAAGTGGTTCCTTGATGAAGGTTTGCAGGAAATCTTCAATGACATTTCGCCGATCAAGGATTTTTCCGAGAATCTGGTGTTATCGTTTGAAAGCTTCTCTCTCGGTGAGCCGAAATATGCGCTCGATGAGTGTAAAGAACGTGATGTGACCTATGCAGCACCGATTCGCGTCAATGTTCGCCTTATCAATCGCGAAACCGGTGAAATCAAGGAGCAGGAAGTATTCATGGGAGATTTCCCGCTCATGACGGATACGGGCACGTTCATCATCAATGGTGCGGAACGTGTTATTGTCAGCCAGCTGGTACGTTCACCGGGCGCTTATTACGGCGAGGAAATCGATCCGACCGGCAAGCATCTGTACAATGCGACAGTCATCCCGAACCGCGGAGCCTGGATTGAGCTGGAAACCGATACGAATGATGTGGTTTCCGTTCGTATTGACCGTACGCGTAAGATGCCGGTCACCTATTTTATTCGTGCACTTGGCTTTGCGAGCGACGAAGAGATTATCGATCTCTTTGGCGAAGATCCCCGTATCATGAATACGCTGGAGCGCGACGGCGAAGAGGTCAAGTCTCAGGGAAAAGCGGTCATTGAGATCTACAAGCGTCTCCGTCCGGGCGAGCCGGCTAACGAAGACAATGCCATGCAGCTTTTGAATTCGCTGTTTTTTGATCCCAAACGCTATGATCTGGCGACGGTCGGCCGCTATAAGCTGACCAAAAAGCTGGGCTGGAAGCGCCGCATTCTGGGAAAGGTTCTGGCTGAGCCGGTGGTAGATAAAGAAACCGGTGAAATCGTGATCCCGGACGGTGTCGTCGTCACGGAAGACATGCTGGATCCAATCGATGCAGAGCGTGAAAAGCAGCTTTTCGGTGAAGACAACTTGATTCAGCTCTATCTTCTTCAGAAAAACGGAAGCAGGCTGAAACTTCTTTGCTCGCCGACTTTGGATATTCATGACCGCACGATCACCAGAAACGATATTATTGCCTCGATCAATTACCTGCTCAACCTGATGGACGGCGTGGGCAGTACGGATGATATTGACCATCTTGGCAACCGTCGTGTGCGGGCTGTCGGTGAGTTGCTGCAAAACCAGTTCCGTATCGGTCTTTCGCGTATGGAGCGTGTAGTACGTGAGCGAATGACGATTCAGGATGTGGATGTTATTACGCCGCAGGCGCTGATTAATATTCGCCCGGTGGTTGCAGCCATTAAAGAATTCTTTGGTTCCTCCCAGCTGTCGCAGTTTATGGATCAGCATAATCCGCTGTCTGAACTTACGCATAAACGCCGTCTCTCGGCTCTCGGACCGGGCGGACTGTCCCGTGAACGCGCCGGGTTTGAGGTGCGCGATGTTCATAATTCGCATTACGGCCGCATGTGCCCGGTAGAATCGCCGGAAGGACCGAACATCGGCTTGATCGGTTCTTTGGCTACGTATGCTCGGGTGAATCAGTTCGGCTTTATGGAAACGCCGTATCGCCGTGTGGATAAGGAAACCCATAAGGTAACGGATGAGGTTCGTTATCTGACGGCTGACGAAGAGGATGAGCTGGTCATTGCGCAGGCGAATGAACCGCTGGATGAGAACGAATGGTTTATCAACGAACGTGTAACGGCGCGGTATAACGAAGAGACGGGTCTGCATAACCGGGATACGGTAGACTACATGGACGTAAGCCCGCGTCAGGTATTCTCCATCGCGACGGCTATGATTCCCTTCCTTGAGAACGATGACGCCAACCGCGCACTCATGGGCGCAAATATGCAGCGTCAGGCTGTTCCGCTCCTTCGCACTCAGGCACCGCTGGTCGGCACTGGTATGGAATATAAGGCCGCCTGCGATTCCGGTGTCATGATTCTTGCCAAGCATGCAGGTACTGTAGAGCATGTTACGGCGGATTTCATCGATGTGCGCCGCAAAGACGGTGAACTTGACCATTATAAACTGCAGAAGTTCCTGCGTTCCAATCAGGGAACCTGCATCAATCAGGTGCCGATTGTATATAAGGGCGATGAAGTGGTTGAAAATCAGCCGATTGCTGACGGCCCGGCTACCGACCATGGCGAGCTGGCACTCGGCTACAATATCATTGTGGCCTACATGCCATGGGAAGGCTATAACTATGAGGATGCGGTCCTTCTGTCGGAAAACCTCGTAAAGCGTGATCTTTATACGTCGATCCATATCGAGGAGTATGAGTGCGATGCCCGTGATACAAAGCTCGGGCCGGAGGAAATTACTCGTGATATTCCGAATGTCGCGGAAGATGCGCTGAAAGATCTGGATGAAGAGGGTATCATTTCGATTGGCGCTGATGTGCGTCCGGGAGATATTCTGGTCGGAAAAGTAACGCCGAAAGGTGAGACGGAGCTTACGGCAGAAGAACGGCTGCTCCGCGCCATCTTCGGTGAGAAGGCGCGTGAGGTTCGCGATACCTCCCTGCGCGTTCCGCATGGAGAACAGGGAAAGATCGTCGATGTCAAGATTTTCAGCCGCGAAAATAATGATGAACTTCCGCCGGGCGTCAATCGTCTTGTACGCGTCTATATTGCACAGAAGCGCAAGATTTCCGTCGGAGATAAAATGGCTGGCCGTCATGGAAATAAAGGCGTTGTCTCCCGTATCATGCGTCAGGAGGATATGCCGTTCCTGCCGGATGGCACGCCGGTTGATCTGGTGCTGAATCCTTTGGGCGTTCCTTCCCGAATGAACATCGGACAGGTATTGGAAGTTCATTTGGGTATGGCGGTCAAAGTGCTTGGACAGCAGATCAAGGACGGAGACCCGACTGTAGAGCAGCGTCTGCGCGATGCCGGCTATGACTTTGATAAATATGGAATGCCGAAACCGGATAAGGCTGGTATCCATATTGCAACGCCGGTTTTTGACGGCGCAAATGATGATGATGTATGGGGAACTGTCAAAGCGGCCGGTCTTCCTTCCGATGGTAAGACGGTTCTTTACGACGGACGTACGGGCGAGCCGTTTGAAAATCGTGTAACGGTAGGATGCACCTACTTCCTGAAGTTGCATCATCTGGTTGCGGATAAGATTCACGCCCGTTCGACCGGACCGTACTCGCTGGTCACGCAGCAGCCGCTCGGCGGTAAGGCGCAGTTCGGCGGACAGCGTTTCGGCGAGATGGAAGTCTGGGCTTTGGAAGCCTATGGTGCGGCGTATACGCTGCAGGAGATCCTGACGGTCAAGTCCGACGATGTCGTCGGCCGTGTCAAGGCGTATGAGGCGATCGTCAAAGGAGAAAATATTCCTGAACCGGGAGTGCCGGAATCTTTTAAGGTTCTTATCAAAGAACTGCAGTCCATTGGCTTGGATATCAAAGTTCTCAATGAAGATGCCAAGGAGATTTCTCTGCTCGATGAGGATGATGAAGATATTAATGAGACGGCCAGAAAGCTGGATCTGGATGTTACTGGTGTTGATCCGAACAAGGACGGCGCCGCAACGCCAAAATCGGCTGATACGGATCATTATAATGACGGAGCGCCGTCTGATGACGATAAGCCGGATGACATCATTGCGGACATCGGCAGCATGGGTTCGATGGAGGGCCCGGATGCAGACCATGCGGATGATGGTGAGGATGAGGAATAAGAGGGGAGTGTCATCTCTTTGCTGGATGTAAATAATTTCGATTCGATGCGCATCGGCTTGGCTTCTCCGGACAAGATCCGTGAGTGGTCTTATGGTGAAGTCAAGAAGCCGGAAACCATCAATTACCGTACATTGAAGCCGGAACGTGACGGACTCTTCTGTGAGCGTATTTTCGGTCCGACCCGCGATTGGGAATGTCATTGCGGAAAATATAAGCGGATCCGCTATAAGGGGATCATCTGTGACCGCTGCGGTGTTGAAGTCACCCGTGCCAAAGTTCGCCGTGAACGTATGGGACATATCGAACTGGCAGCTCCGGTATCTCATATCTGGTATTTCAAGGGGATTCCGAGCCGCATGGGATTGATTTTGGATATCTCGCCGCGCGCATTGGAAAAAGTATTATATTTCGCTTATTATATCGTACTGGATCCGGGCGATAATACAGACTTAACGAAGAAAAGCCTCCTGTCGGAAAAAGAGTATCATGATGCACTTGAAAAGTATGGCAATACCTTCCGTGTAGGGATGGGGGCTGAAGCGATCAAAGAGCTTTTGGAGGAACTGGATCTGGACCGCATGAGCGAAACGCTTCGCAAGGAAGTGCGGACGACCTCCGGCCAGAAAAAGATTCGTGCCATCCGGCGGCTCGAGGTAGTCGAGGCATTTCGCAAGTCGGGAAATAAGCCGTCCTGGATGATTCTGGACGTTGTCCCGGTTATTCCGCCCGAACTGCGTCCAATGGTGCAGCTTGATGGCGGCCGTTTCGCGACATCGGATCTCAACGATCTGTATCGCCGCGTCATTAACCGCAATAATCGCCTTAAGCGCCTGCTGGATCTCGGCGCACCGGACATCATCGTGCGCAATGAAAAGCGCATGCTGCAGGAAGCGGTGGATGCTCTGATTGATAACGGCCGCCGCGGCCGTCCGGTCACAGGCCCGGGCAATCGCCCGCTCAAGTCTCTTTCGGATATGCTGAAGGGGAAACAGGGGCGTTTCCGTCAAAACCTTCTGGGCAAGCGTGTAGACTATTCCGGGCGTTCGGTTATCGTTGTAGGGCCGGAGCTTAAGCTGCATCAATGCGGCCTGCCAAAAGAAATGGCTCTGGAACTTTTCAAGCCGTTTGTCATGAAAAAGCTGGTTTCCTCGGGCGCTGCGCATAATATTAAATCCGCTAAGCGTATGGTTGAGCGGGCGCGTCCGGAGGTCTGGGATGTTCTGGAGGATGTCATCAAGGAGCACCCCGTTTTGCTGAACCGTGCGCCGACGCTGCATCGTCTTGGTATTCAGGCGTTTGAGCCGGTTCTTACAGAGGGTCGCGCCTTGAAGCTGCATCCGCTGGCTTGTACGGCATATAATGCGGATTTCGACGGAGACCAGATGGCGATCCATCTGCCGCTCTCGGCAGAGGCTCAGACGGAGGCCCGTATTCTGATGCTGGCCGCCAACCATATTCTGGCTCCGAAAGACGGTAAACCGATCATTGTTCCGACGCAGGATATGGTGCTTGGATCGTATTATCTGACGATCCTTCGCCCCGGTGCCAAAGGCGAGGGCAAGGCTGTTACCGGTATTGCGGAAGCTTTGCTGGCTTATCAGCAGCATACCCTTGACCTGCAGGCGGAGATCCAGTGCCGTATCGAGGGATACGGTCTGGTCAAGACTTCGCTGGGGCGGATGATTTTTAACGAGATTCTGCCGCAGGAGCTTCGGTATTATTACAAGGATAAGGACAGCGACCAGTGGAGTCTGGGCATCCTTATGAACAAGAAGGAACTGGGCAAGCTGGTTGCGAACTGCTACAATCATTTTGGTGCGACAAAGACGGCGGAGGTTATCGATGCCGTGAAGAATCTGGGCTATCATTATGCCTGCCTTGCCGGCATGACGGTAGCGATTTCCGATGTTATCGTGCCGCCCAAGAAAAAGACGATCATTGCCGATACGCAAAAGGTCGTCAATAAGGTTGAGCGCCAGTTTGATCGCGGTCTTATCACAGAGGAAGAGCGTTATAACAAGGTAATCAAGCTCTGGTCGAAGGCGACAGATGATGTTGCTGATGCCATGATGGACAACATGGATGCGTTCAATCCGATCTTCATGATGGCAGACTCTGGCGCCCGCGGTAATAAGCAGCAGATGCGTCAGCTGGCCGGTATGCGCGGCCTGATGGCGGATCCGTCCGGTAAGATCATCGATCTGCCGATTACGGCGAACTTCCGCGAAGGCCTTTCGGTATCCGATTACTTTATCTCTTCTCATGGCGCCCGCAAGGGATTGGCAGATACAGCGCTGCGTACGGCTGACTCGGGGTATCTGACCCGTCGTCTGGTCGATGTCGCGCAGGATGTCATCGTTCGTGAGGAAGACTGTGATATTTCTACACTGAATCTGGTTCAGGCCCGTGCGCGTTTGGCTGAATCCACGCTCGATGCGCTGGAGATCCTCAATGACAGCCTGCTTGGACGTCTGCTCGGTGCGGATGTCATTGATCCGGAAACGAAGGAGATTGTGTATCCGAAGGATACGATTCTCGGCGAAGAGGAACTTCAGGTCATCGGCGAAAAGAATATCCGCGAAATCATGGTGCGCGGCTCCTCGCTGGCTTCTGAGGCAGCGATCAGCAACGCGATGATTACAGAAGCTATTTCGCTTGGCGAACCGGATGCAGAAGCCCGCGCGAAGATCAAAGATTCGATGATTCATGAAATGAGCGGCAAGGAAGTAACCCGCGATGTAGTGGATTCGGAAGGACAGATTATCCTTCATGCCGGCGATCATCTCTCGGAAGAGGGGATTGATGCGATTCTTTCCTGCGATGCCAAGGAACTCCGTGTCCGCAACAACAATGTTCGCGGCATTGAGGTCGAAGCAATCAAGGAAGGCGATGGTGTCATCGAGTCGTTGGCCGAACGTATTGTTGGCCGTGTTCTGGCCGAAAATATCGACGATCCCGAGACGGGTGAGCGCATCGCCTCGATTAATGATACGGTCAATGAAGATCTGGCTAAGCGTATTGAAAAGGTGCGCGACCGCGTCTCCATCCGCAGCGTACTGACCTGCAAATCGCAGTTTGGCGTCTGCATCAAATGCTATGGCCGGGATCTTGCCAATCAGGCAGAGGTCGAAATCGGTGAAGCTGTTGGTATCATTGCGGCGCAGTCCATTGGTGAGCCTGGTACGCAGCTTACGATGCGTACCTTCCATTCCGGCGGTGTTGCGGGCGATGACATCACACAGGGTCTCCCGCGTGTCGAGGAGCTTTTCGAAGCCCGGAAACCGAAGCATCATGCCATCATTGCTGAGATTGAGGGTCGTGCAGAGATCGAAGATACAGGCAAGGGCATGCGCAAGGTAACGATCGTTCCGGATGAAGGGGAAGCGCGCGAATATGCGATTCCTTATGGCGCTCGTATGGCAGCCAAACAAGGTATGCATTTGAAGCCGGGAGACAAGCTTACCGAAGGCTCCATTAACCCGCATGATATCCTGAGGGTCTGTGGTCTGCAGGCTACGCAGCGTTATCTGGTTTATGAGGTTCAGAAGGTTTATAAATCGCAGGGTGTTGAAATCAACGATAAGCATATTGAAGTCATGGTCCGGCAGATGCTTCACAAAGTGAAGATCGAGGAGTCCGGCAGTACGGATTTCCTGCCCGGCGAATACATCGATATTAATTCTTTTGAGGGAGCCAATACAAAGGCTATCGAAGAAGGCGGTGAGCCGGCTGTGGCCAAACCGATCCTTCTCGGTATCACCAAAGCATCGCTGGCTACGGATTCCTTTATGTCCGCAGCATCGTTCCAGGAGACCACGCGTGTTCTCACGGATGCTGCCATCAAAGGAAAGGTCGATCCGCTGATCGGACTTAAGGAGAATGTCATTATCGGCAAGCTGATTCCTGCTGGTACAGGCATGAGCCGTTATCGCAATCTCAAAATTGTTGACAACGACCCGAAACCAGAGCTGGTTCCGGATCCCGATAGTTCTTCGGATGAACCTGAAACGGAGACAACCGGCGCCTGATCGGTGCCGTAGAAAAGCCTTCCCTCTCTTGGGAAGGCTTTTCTTTATATGTGAGATAAGGGGAGGCAACAATATGGAAGAAGCATGCAACCATGATTGCAGTTCGTGTGGAACAACCTGCGGCGCGGATACGCGTCAGCCGCACGACTTGCATGAAGCGCCTAATGAACTCAGTGATATCCGGCATGTTATTGCTGTGGTCAGTGGAAAAGGCGGCGTGGGCAAATCTCTGGTAACAGGATTGCTTTCTGTGGCAATGAGCCGTAAGGGATGCCATGTCGGTATTATGGATGCAGACATCACAGGACCGTCTGTTCCGAAGATGTTCGGCGTCAGGGGAGAAGTGCGCGGCGATCAGGCCGGAGCTTATCCGGTTACTACGGCCGGCGGCATCGATATCGTCAGTATGAATCTTCTCTTGGAGAACAGTACGGATCCGGTGGTATGGCGCGGGCCGATTATCAGCGGCGTAGTCAAGCAGTTCTGGCAGGATTTTATCTGGCAGGATGTGGATTACATGTTTGTGGACATGCCGCCCGGAACGGGAGATGTGCCTTTGACGGTTATGCAGTCGATCCGTTTGGATGGGATTATCATTGTTACGAGTCCGCAGGAGCTGGTTTCCATGATTGTGGAAAAAGCGGTGAAGATGGCAGAGGGGATGAAGATTCCGATTCTCGGACTGGTCGAGAATATGAGCTACTTTGAGTGTCCGGATTGCGGCAAGCGGCACGAGATTTACGGCAAGAGCCATATTCAGGAAATTGCCAGTCAGTACGGACTGGATATTCTTGGACGCATTCCTATTCTTCCCGCTTTGGCGGCTGAGTGCGATGCGGGTCAAATTGAGACAACGGAAGGGAAATGGCTGGACGAGGCAGCAGATAAGCTGCTCAGGCTTGACCAAAACCGATAAAAGCTGGCAACAAAGGCCGGTCAGGTTTTTTATCCTGACCGGCCTTTGTTCATTAGAAAAGAACGTATCGATCTGACCAAAACGGGGAAGATTAAAGCGACTGACGGAACTTTCGGGGCGAACAATGGAACAGCTCACGGAACGCGCGGGAAAAGGTGGAATAGTCGGAGAAACCGACTTCTGCGGCGATCCGTGAGATTGGCATATCGGTGCGGAGCATATCGCGAGCCATGAGCAGACGTTTGCTGCGGATGTATTGATGGATTCCATATCCCGTATCTGCCTTGAATTTTCTCATGAGATAAAATTTGCTGATATAGACATGCGCAGCCAAAGCGTCGATACTCAGGGGTTCGGAGAGATGATGATGGATATATGTCAGAACATCCTGGATCTTCGGATCAAATGAGGCGTTTTTCAGTCCGGCCAGTTCATGTTCAAGAATCAGCCGGTTTACGAGGATCATGAATTCGATAAAAAGCAGCTCCGTATAAAGTTTATTCGCAAATCCGCTGGCATGTGCGGTCTGTTCCAATTTATCCATGTGAAAGAGAAGATCGTGACTGGTATCAGGAGTCTGATGCATGACCGCCGCTGTTTTTTTCGCCTGACAGAAACAAGCGGCAAGGTCATTGTGTTCCGGATCCTGAGCCTGACAGCGTGCGAGAAAATCTGGTGCGACGTAAATCACGATCCGCTCATAGGGAGAGGAAGAGGAGTGGAAGACTGGGCGATGAATTTCGCCTGCTGAAACGAAAATGATATCGCGCGGAATCAGCTGATAGGTTTTTCCTTCAATCACATAGTCGGCGCTGCCATCCAGAAACAGGATGATTTTATGAAAATCATGATAGTGGAACGGGATGGAAGTCAGTGCCGTATCCCGTAAGCGGAACACGCGGAAATTGCTGAACAGGTAGCCCTTTTTTTGGTAACGGTCCATTCTATCACTTACTTTCTCTAAGATTTCTTTTAGTTTACTACATTTTTTCCCATATTAAAAGCATAATTTGCTGTTTTATTGCAAATAAAACCTTGCTATAATGAAGCAAGTGAATAAAGAAAAGCGCTTGCATGGCGAGAGACAGAGAAAGGCCGGTGAATGAAATGATGGTGCTTCACAGCTATCGGATAGCGGGACGGGAGATTCTTGTTTTCGACGGGACAAAGGGATATATGCCAGGGGCTGCAGCCATTCGGCTGTTGGCCGGACGAAAGGGGGTCGGAGCCGATCGCATCATTGTTTATACGGGGACAAAGGAGATCCCATCTTTCCGTGTTTTTGCTGCGGATGGCGGGGAGCAGACGATGACGGCGGAAGATTATCGCGTTCTTTCGCGCAGCCGGGCAGACTTTGAGCTTCATGTGACGGATTTCTTTGTCGGGCTGATGCGTGAGGCAGATGCACGGTTTGCCGCTGCTGCCTGCTGATGTTGAGAGAATTTGTTTTTTGACTTTTTGTCATTTCTGTCGTATACTATATCCATACGTTAGCACTCATGGAGATGGAGTGCTAATACAAATCAAGAATGGTGAAAAAGAGAGGCAGATTGAAATGGCAAAAGAAACGCATGAATTTCAAGCTGAGACAAAGCAGCTTTTAGACCTGATGATTCATTCCATTTATACGAATCATGAGATCTTTTTGCGGGAACTGATATCGAATGCATCAGATGCAATCGATAAAGTGCATTTTGCAAGTTTGACGAATCGCGATATTCTCGAAGGGGACGATTCCTTCGAGATTTTCCTGCAGCCGGATCCTGAGGCGCATACGCTGACGATTTCCGATAATGGTATCGGCATGAGCCGTCAGGAGGTCATCGAGAACATTGGCACGATTGCCAAATCCGGTACCAAGGCGTTTATGGAACAGCTGAAAAAGGCGAAGGAAGCCAGTGAAAAGGGAGAAGCCGGCTCAGAGGATAAAGATCTGATCGGACAGTTCGGCGTAGGCTTCTATTCGGCGTTCATGGTGGCGGATAAAGTGACCATTGAAACGCGGAAGGCCGGCGAGACTCAGGCGACGCGCTGGGAATCGACGGGGGACGGATCTTATACGATCGAGGACGGCAGTCGGGAGAAGCGCGGTACCAGCATCACGATGACTCTGGGCAAAGAGTTTTATGGCGACGCGTCGGAAGAGAATTATACGGATACGTATAAGCTGGAACGCCTGGTCAAAAAATATTCGGATTACGTCCGCTATCCGATTCGTATGACCTTTGAGTGGGAAGAAACGCCCCGGGATAAAGACGGCAAAGAGATTGAAGGAGCGGAGAAGGAAAAGAAGAGTGAAGTCCGTACGCTGAATTCCATGCAGCCGCTTTGGACGAGGAATAAGTCAGAGATTAAGGAAGAGGAGTATACGGAATTCTTTAAGAATCAGTTCCATGAATGGGAAAAGCCGATGGAGGTTTTCCATACGCATGCGGAAGGTTCGGTTGAATATACTGCACTGCTCTGCATTCCTTCCCGCGCACCGTTTAACCTTTATCATACGGATTATGAACCGGGGGTGCAGCTCTATTCCCGCCATGTGTTCATTATGGATAAATGCAAGGATCTTTTGCCGGATTATCTGCGTTTTGTGAAAGGACTGGTGGATTCTCCGGATCTGTCGCTGAATATTTCCCGCGAACTGTTGCAGCAAAGCCGCGAGCTGAAGGTCATTGGCAAGGCATTGGAGAAAAACATCCTGAAGGCCCTGTCCCGCAAGATGAAAAACAAGCGCGAAGATTACGAGGCGTTTTGGAATGAGTTTGGCAAATCGCTGAAAATCGGCGTTTATAACAGCATGTATTCGGGCAGCGATACCATGGATAAATTAAAGGATCTGCTCCTGTTCCTGAGTTCAAAGGACGGCAAGCTTGTTTCGCTGAAGGAATATACGGAACGGATGCCTGAGAGTCAGAAGAAGATCTATTATGCAACAGCGAAGGATAAAGAAACGATCGAGCACCTGCCGCAGATGGAAACGCTGCGCGACAAAGGACTGGAAGTGCTGTATCTGCTGGATCCAGTTGACGAGTTTTGTATTGAAACGCTGCGTGAATATGATGGGAAGCCGTTCCATTCCATCAGCCGCGGCGATCTGGATCTCGAGGATGCGGAAAGTCAGGAAGTCAAGAAAGAGACCGAAGATATTCAGAAGAAAAATGATGCGCTGATGAAGGATATCAAGGAAGTCCTGGGAGACAAGGTGGCCGATGTCAAGGTGTCGGCCCGCCTGAAATCCAGTGCGGTATGTCTCGTGGCGGATGAAGCCGGTCCGTCGCTGTCGATGGAACAGACCTTTGCTGAGATGGATAATCCGCTCTTTAAGGCAAAGCGCATATTGGAAATCAATCCGCATCATGCGTTGTTCTCGCGTTTGCAGGATCTGCATCATGCGGGCAAGGATAACAAGGAATTTAAGGATTATTGTGATCTGCTTTATACGCAGGCCTTGCTGATTGAGGGAATTCTTCCGGAAAATCCAGTGGAGTTTGCCAACAAGATTGCCGGACTCATGGCCAGATAAAAGGAATCCAAGTCAGGGACGTTTTAGATTTCCGCTGGCTTTGGTTGAATGGATCCGATGATGTATCCTGTAAAACCTGCTTCTTTTACAGAAGCAGGTTTTTTGTTGGATAGCGGCGAATACATACTACTGAGCAATCACGGAATAACGATACAGAATGAAAGGTATGTTCAATTGGAGGGATCACAATGGAAAGACAGCCGGATATGGAGATGTTTGATTGTGTCATTCGTCAGCTGCAGGATGTCGATGATGTTCTGCTGATGGAGGGGCATAATAAGTCGCATAAAAAGGTCAGTGATGCGCTGGATTTGCTGAACTGGGCGGAAGATATGCTGCCGTCCATGGCACTGCACTGCATGGCAACGCGGCACAGTACGCGCCGTTTTAAGCAGGAGCCGGTCGATGTGGAAAAGCTTCGTCAGGTCATCGAGGCCGGGCGGCAGGCGCCGAGTGGCAAGAATAAGCAGCAGAATCATTTCCTTGTTGTTCGGGACCCGGATGTGCTGGACACATTGGCTCGTCTGGTGCGTGAGGAATTTGCCGGGATGGAGATTACCGATGAGAACAGTGAAGATATCGGCAATGCCATTCGTCTCTCAAAGAAAGGGACTTATGTTTTTCATTATCATGCGCCGACGCTTATCATTGTAGCCAACAAGCGTGGTTATGGCAATCGCTATGCAGACACGGCCTGTGCCATTGAAAACATGATGCTGGCGGCCAATGCGCTGGATCTTGGCTCCTGCTGGATTAATCAGCTGCGCTGGCTCAAGGATAATCCGGTCCTTTTGGATTACCTCTGTGAACTGGGGATGCAGGAGGATGAGCAGGTATTCGGCTCTTTGAGCCTTGGTTATCCGGATACAGAAGACGGACTGCCCAATCGAAAGATTTTGCCGATACGGGGCAATGAGGTGACTTACATCGGTTGAACATGCTCTGAAACATATGAATAAGGGGATTGTAAAATATGATGCAGAAGATCAGAAAAGCAGTAATTCCGGCAGCGGGATATGGGACTCGTTTCCTGCCGGCGACGAAGGCAACACCGAAGGAGATGCTTCCGATTGTTGATAAGCCGACGATCCAGTATATTGTAGAGGAAGCGCTGGCCAGTGGGATCGAGGATATTCTTATTATCAGTGGACATGGAAAGCGTGCCATCGAAGATCACTTTGACAGCGCACCTGCATTGGAGGCGGAATTGCAAAAAAAGGGGAAACAGGAAATGCTCCGCATGGTGCAGGAAACGGCGGATATTAATATCCACTATATCCGCCAGCGTTATATGCGCGGCCTTGGCGATGCGATTTTCTGCGCCAGATCTTTTATGGGCGATGAACCGTTTGCCGTCCTGCTCGGAGATGATGTGGTCTATAATCCGCAGAAACCAGCGCTGAAGCAGTTGATTGAAGTGTATGAAGAGACGGGCGGATCGGTGCTTGGCTGTCAGAAGGTAGCGGAGGAAAAGGTATCTTCTTATGGCATTATCGCGGGGAAAGAAACCAAAAACCGGCGTTTGATGAAGGTTTCCGATATGGTGGAAAAGCCTTCCAGGGAGGAAGCGCCCAGCAATATGGCGGTGTTGGGCCGTTATATCATCAAGCCGCAGATTTTTGATATTCTTTCCGAGACGAAACCCGGAAAGGGTGGGGAGATTCAGCTGACGGATGCGCTTCGTGTGCTGGCTCATGAAGATGCGGTTTATGCGTATGCTTTTGAGGGAAAACGCTATGATCTGGGAGATAAGCTAGGATTCCTCAAGGCGACGGTAGAGTTTGCGCTTCGTCGTAAAGACCTTGGCGGCCCGTTCCGGGCATATCTGAAGGAACTCACAGAGCAAATCTGAGGTGTGTGATTCTTTTGCGAAAAAAAAACAAAGCGAATCTGGCACTGGGCATCAGTGCTGCAGGTTTGGCGGGAACTATGGCAATGACAGGCGGAAATGGGGGGGTGGCCGGCCTGCTCTATCACGGATTCCTGGCTGCGACGATCGGCGGACTGGCCGATTGGTTTGCTGTAACGGCTATTTTTCATCGCCCGCTTGGCATTTCTTATCGGACAGATATTTTGCGCCGCAATCGCGGGCGGATTATGGAAGCGATGGTATCTTTTGCCAGTGACGATCTGCTCAGTACCAGGAATATCATGAGCATTGTCCGCGATCAGCCGCTGTCTGATCTGCTGATCGATTATTTAGTACATCGCGGAGGGCGCGCAAAGGTACATGAAACCGCGGAGGCCGTTTTGCTTCAGGCGGTCGGGGAGCTGGACACGAAGACTGTGGCTGAGGAGATAACGCCTGCTGTCCGCAAGGGATTAAGCCGCATGACAATCGAGGACGTTGTGCCGGAACTGCTGCGCATGCTGGCTGATGAACCCTATACCAGAAAGCTGTCAGACTGGCTGCTTTCCATCGGAAAGAGGTCGCTGCTCTCCCCGGACTTTCAACAGATCCTGCTGGAGCATATTCGTGCCATGCGGGAGCAGTATGAGAAAGATTCCGCGGGACGTGCCCTCCTTTTGTCTTCTCTTGGCCTTTCTGATGAGAGGCTCTTGAGCCTGCTGACCGGGATTTTGGAACGCCGGATGGATGAACTGCTGTCGGGCGGGTCTGAGGATTACGGGGCGTTAAAAGCCGGATGGGAAACCATGCTGCGGGCTTTCAGCCGGGATCCGAGATTTCTTGATCTGCTTCGCGAGCGCAGAGAAGAGCTTTTTAAGCAGGCAGATCTCACAGAAATGGCGGCGAAGTGGATGGAATGGAATCTGAAAGGGGAGAACCCATTCTGGCTTTCACGGCTTCATGCGTTTATCGATGCGAAGATCGATAAGCTGGCGGTCAGCAGGCCATGGCAGCGCAGGCTGGATGCGATTCTGAAGGATTTCATCGGATCGGAACTGGAGCGTCATCATGATGTGATTGCCGCTTTGATTCGTGAGCGGCTTGCGGAATTTTCGGACGATGCACTGGTGAATTTTGTAGAAAATAAGGTGCAGGATGATCTGCAGATGATCCGGATCAATGGCTCCATTGTGGGCGCGTTGGTCGGTATCGGTCTGTATCTGGTGGTTTGCCTGATGGAAAGGATGTGGGGACTTTGATCTGGTCGGACTGGAATAAGGCTGACAGGACCCTGCTTCTGGCCTTGGTTCTGTTTTTCTTTGCCCTTTGTATTCATCTTCAGTATCCGGGCAGGGTCGTGGCGGATGGATTCCTGTTCTGTGCGGAAGCCGCGCTGGTAGGAGGTATTGCAGACTGGTTTGCTGTGACGGCATTGTTTCGCAAGCCGCTGGGCTTTCCTTACCATACGGCCATCCTCCCACGGCGGAGGACAGCCTTCATTCAGGCCTCCGTACAAATGGTTCAGCGGGAGTTCTTTTCGAAACGGAAAATCTTTCGTCATTTGGAACACCTTCGACTGTTTCCGCTGCTTATGGGATGGCTGGCTAAAAAAGACACGGAAGATCGTCTGGTACGGCAGATGATGCATGAGGTGCGCAGTGTCTTGTTTTCTCAGGACATGCAGGTACAGGCCTCCGAACTGGCCCGCCATTTACGTGCTGCACTGAGCCGTGTACCTCCGGATCAGCTGGCCATTCTGCTAGAACGATGGTTTCGCCATGATGGACGGGATAAAGTGTTCCTGATGCGTCTGGCAGAGTATTTGAAAGGACGCGCGTCATCGGATCAGACACGTCAATTCCTGATTCATCAGTTTGAAGCATACGGGAAGCAAAACATGAAAGATCATCCCATGGCTGCTTTTTTTGTGGGGCTGGCTCAGGCCGTGGATCTGGTCAATTATGAAGAAGCGGCTGTTCTGACACAGCGGCAGATCTTATCCGCACTGGAAAAATTGTCTGTCCCGGATTCCGATTTGCAGCGCAGGGTACTCACCTTGCTTTACGATCAGGCCGATCAGCTCCGTCAGGAGCCGCACTGGCGGCAGATGCTTTGCGGCATCAGGGACGGGCTGCTGGATGAACTGCCATGGGAGCAGATTGTCGGCCGGGTCTGGGGACAGTTTCGTGACACACTTTGCGGCGATACGAAAAAATCATGGGGAGAAGCAGGATTTTCTCTGCACTTGGAAGAACTCCTGCGCAGAGAATATTGTCATATGCTGTGGATTATGGAGACGAAGCCGCAACTTCATCAACAGCTGGAACGGTTTCTTTATGATCTCATTGCCCGGTCGGCATTGCATGCCCAGACCCTGATTGGTGTGATTGTTACGCAGGTTTTATCCCGACTGACCGACGAACAGTTGAATCATCTGGTTTATGATAAGGTAGAGCCGGATCTGCTGTGGATCCGGATGAACGGATCGATTGTCGGCGCAGGAATTGGCTTGCTTTTATTTGTATCTTTGCGTTTCCTGGCCTATTGAACAGGCTGTGCTTTCATCCGCCGGAGCCTGTGATGTATAACGAAGAAGTACTGTGTGCATATCTTCTGCGGGGAGATATGCGCATGGTACTTCTTTTTGGTCTGTCTTTTCTTTTTTTTCTTTCAATGATATAGTATACATAAAAGAAAAGAAGGGAGGTGGAGATGTGAAAGAACGGAACGTTGTGCTGCGTATCGTGCTGACTTTGGTGACATGCGGGCTTTATGGGCTTTATTGGATGGCTGTGGTTACGAACGATGTTCATCGCCTTACCGGAAAACCGCGAACCACATCCGGCGGAAGAGCGGCACTTTATACCTTGCTGACTTGTACCGTGTATTTTTATTACTGGCTTTACCAGATCGGAGGAGAATTGGCCGATTATCGCCGAGATCAGGGGTTGACTGCAGATGCTGTGTCGAGGATGACCTACACGGTAACTGCAGTGATTATGACGCTGGCACCGATTCTCAGCGAGTTTTTGCGTGTTCTGGCTCAGATCGGGCATGAAGCTGGTTCGTCCCCGTCGATTGTCGGTGATATCACTTATTCCAATGGGGATGTGCTCGACATGCTCACGGGGGTGTTTCTGGCTGTCGTTTTTACTGCGGTGTTTCAGTTTCTGCTGACGATTGTGATTCTTTGGTTCAATTATCATCGCAGGGATGGCAGTCCACAGGTGCTGTATGTGCTCATGGGGGTACTCAGAACATCGATTTTCACGACGGCGTTTTTGCAGATATCCCTCAACGATATGATTCGGCATATGGCGCTGGACCCCGGTCGGACTCATTGTGAGCAGAAAGCAGGAGGAGAAGTACAGTGAACGGTATTCAAGTGCGAAGTATTCCCAAATCTATTATTTTTTCGTTTATCACCTGCGGCATTTATGGTATTTACTGGTTTATTAAAATGACGAACGAAGTCCATACAGCGGCTGGCCGGAAGAGTACGGCTTCCGGTGGGCTGGCGTTTCTGTATTGCCTGATTACCTGCGGCATTTATTTTTTTTACTGGGCGTATAAGATGGGACAGACGATCATCGAGGCAAAGGGAAGCAGAAATATGACGGTAGATGGGAATCTGCCTATTATTTATGTGATTTTCGCATTATTCGGTTTGGCTATCGTCAGCGAGGCGCTGATACAGGATGCACTGAATGATATCTGTGCTTATGATGACGGTCAGCAAAGGAGCGGCGAAAAGCGTTTGGAACAGAACAGGCATGAAGAATCCGGATCGGATGACCAGACAGAGAACACGCAGGAATAACGTGATGAGGAGATGGGCCGTTTTGCTTTTGGCAGGTTTGGTCTATCTTGGATTCTGTTTGTCGACGGGAATGAGCCTGCCATGCCCGTTCCGTCTGCTGACAGGATATCTTTGCCCCGGATGCGGCGTCACACATATGGCGTTGGCACTGGCTCATGGCGACCTGTCCGGAGCCATGGCTGCGAATCCGGCAATTCTTCTGACGGCACCGCTGCTGCTTGTTCTTCAGATTCGGGAGGATGCTCATTGGATTCGTACGGGGGAAATAACGGATTCTGATTTTTATCTGCCGCAGATATTGCTGGCGGTTTTTCTTCTTTTTGGTGTCTGGCGCAATTTGGCCGGATGAGGAATGCGGACGGTCCGGAAGGATTTTTTCTGCAATAGAATGTGAATATGGCGAGGATGCCCCGCACGGGCGGATAAGCATGAGATTCATAGTTTGTCCGTCTGTGCGGGGCGTTTTGGTGAGGCGGGGAGAGGTTTCATTCTTTGGTCAGCGTGGAACGATCGATTTCTGTGCCGTCCACTGTATAGTCGGAAATCTGCAGCGTATGCGGCGTGACTTCCAGAAGGAGGTAATTTTCTCGGGTAGGCTGAGCGATTGCCTTTCGGTCATAGAGAGGGTCAGCGGGTACGGTATATTGTTCGTTGCCGGACGGCCCGCTCATAATGTAGAGCGGGCCGTCTTCGGCCGGTTTCCCCGCTCGAATATGCCCCCGGTTCCGATAGGTGTGCATATGGCCGGTCAATACAAGATCGATGCCGAGCTGTTCGAATGTCTGCATAAAGGCATGACCGACATCACTGATTCCGCCGGTGTGGCCGGTCCCGGGCTGATATTCATCATAAGCAAGAATATCCTTGTGCATCAGGACGATTTTCCATGACTTTTTGCTGACGGCGGCGTCCTGACGGAGCCAAAGCAGTTCTTCCTGCAAAAGACCGGGCTTCAGCTTGTCCAGCTCGGCGATCTGTGTGTTGAGAACGATGAAATGCGCGGGCCCATAATCAAAGGAATAATAATAGCCGGAAAATGCCCGGCTGCCGTTATCCGGCAGGGAAAATGTTGCGAGATAGCGGCGCGGCAGAGCAAACTGCCAGTCCAGACCGTAGCATTCATGATTGCCCATGACGGGAACAAAGGGGATCGCTCTTGCCGGACTGTCTGTGAGAACAGATAGGAAGCTGTTCCAGTGCCAGGATGACTGGCCGTTGTCCGTAAGGTCGCCGATATCAGCCAGAAAAGCCGCTTCAGGGTGGCGGGCAAAGGCCCGGGTCAGCAGCTGCCGGAATGTTTCGTATGTTTCACCGCATTGAGAATCGCAAACCAACAGGGCCTGAAAGGTTTGCGTGCGGCTGGAAGCGGTATTTATGGGCAGCGGGATTTCTTCTCCGCCCATTTGGATTGTTCCTTCATAATGCGTGCCTGATTTCAGTCCGGTAAGCCGTACGGTATAACATGTCGTGGTGTCATTGTCCTGAACCAGCGTGTTGCTTTCGGGATGGATCTGTTTCATTCCGTTGGGCGATGTAAGCCGGAATACCGCATCCTTTACCGGGCCGTCTGCCTGCCACATGACGGTCCGGCTTGTCGCAGAATCCTGCGTGATGATCTGGCGCGGAAACCGGATGGTGCGGCCCGCGGCGGATGCGGGGATATAGCGTCCAAGGCCGAGAGCCAGCAGGACGCTGGTACAGAGCTGGATAAAGGTTCTTCTTGTCATAGTAATCTATCGCTCCTTGTTTCGGATTGCGGCGTCTGTTCAGGGGACTGTTCAGTGCGGAGCGGATTTATCCGGCGCATGATTGGCCGCGCGCCGTTCGTAAATCCAGGCGCCGAGCATCAGGAAAACGGCGATCACGCAGACGGTGATAAGGCGCGTCGGATCTTCCTGATGGGTAATGGTATCGTGCCCGATGATGGCCTCAATGCCGGTGGAGGGAAACTTGCCGACAAAGGAAGCGATAAGATAATCTCTGAATTTCATAGCGGACAGCGCGCCGAGCGCATTGAGCAGGATAGAAGGGAAATAGGGGACCATGCGGGCGATCAGCATGACGACAAAACCGCGCCGGCCGCTGTACTTATCGATACTGGACAGCGTCTTGCTTTTTCTGATGATGGCTTCGGCGGCATCGCGGAAGAAAAAGCGAAGCAGCAGAAAGCTGATTGCCACGCCGACGGTTTCAGCAGTGACTGCGAGAAAAATTCCTGCCGCGATGCCGAAGATCAAGGTATTGGCCGTGGAGAAAATGATGGCCGGCGGGAAGCCCAGCGCGTTGACAAAAAGCGTGAGAAGAAAGCTGAACAAGACGGCCCATGGCCCGAACGAGGCAATGTAATCCGCTGTTTCCCGTATATCTCCCCGGGAAAGCAGTCCGGCAATGTGCGGCAGGAGCATGGGGTTTATCCAATGTATTACCACAAAGAGAAGGACAATGGCCAGTGCGGCAAGGACTTTGACCATTCCCATGGATGGATGCAGTTTCAAAAAGAAAACCTCCTGATCGATTCATAATACGGGTATCGTGTACCTTTTTCATTATATCATTAATTTTCCCGGGAAAGATGAAAATAAGTGGGAGATCTGTCATTTTCATAGCCCTTGTGGTAAAATAAAACTGTTATACTGTGGGGAAGGTGAGCCGATTTATGAAAAAGTCAGTAACGAAGCCGACGGAAAGAATGTGGCATGGCGTTCGGACGGGGATGATGGCTGCTGCAGTAACGGCCGTGGGGCTGGTGGTGGTTCCCAAACTGCTCGCGCAGACGGGGATGAGCTTTCCGGGAGCGTTCTTTTCAGCGGGATTTATCGCGTTGGCAGGGACCTTTCTCATGGGGTGGCTTCGCCTGCCGTTTCTGCTGTCGATTCCGGTATCTTGTTCTTCCTCGCTGGTTTTTTTGTCTGCCATTTCGCAGGGACTCAGCTGGCAGCAGCTTCTGGGTATTGGGGCGGCGGCTTCTTTAGCAGGGGTGATTCTGTTTCAGGGAGCGGCAGGACGGTGTATGACCTCATGGATCCCGCAGCCGATCCGTCAGGTCATGCCGGGGGCCCTGGGCCTGATGCTGATTCTGCTCGGCCTGTATATGGGACGCATTTTGGTCCGGTCCCCGTGGTCACTGACCATGCTGGGAAATTTTCAGGATCCGCTGGCCTGGTTCAGCGCGGCGGGTATTTTCGTTACGCTGGCGCTGATGGCGGTGGGACGGAGCAGTGCCATAATGTACGGAATGGTGCTTACGGCGGCTGTTTCTCTGGCAGAAGGCTTTTGGGCCGTTCCAGCGGCGCCGTTTCTGTTGCCGGAAGGCTTGGATCATACCGCATTTCAGCTCTGTCTGACGGCAGAAACGCCCCGCGAGGCCGTGGAGATGCTGTCGGCCGGGGTGACCTTGCTTATGGTTCTCAGCTGCGTAAACTGGAGCTGGCTGCAGGCAATACAGCCGGAAGAGAGAGAAGGCCGGCGCGTTCTTCCCTGGATTTTCGGGCTGGGAATCCCCGGGGCATTGCTCGGAAGTCTGCCTGTTGCTGTGGCTCCGCCGACGGCGTTGCTGCTGACAGAGCGGGAGCAGTGCCGGACTGCGGCATTTTCCACAGCATTTTTTTTAATGCTGGCTTTGTTTTGCGAGCCGCTGCTGGCTGCGATGGCAGAGTTCCCGGCTATGGTTGTTCCTGTACTCGTAGGCGGAGGACTGATGATGATTCGTACGATGAATCGGGCGGCCCTTTCTGCATTCGCGGAATGGCCGGATGTCAGCGCTTCCGTTGCCGTGCTGGTCCTGATGCCGTTGTCATGGAGTATATCTGCCGGTCTGGGGATCGGAATGATCTTGTGGTGCGTTATGAAGATTTGTGCCGGCCGGCTGCGGGATGTTCCGCGGGGGACCATGGCTCTCTCTTTCTTGTTTGCTGTTTATTTTCTTTATGTGTCTGTTTAAATGGATGTATTTCGATGCTTGTTTTCAAGGGGTGTTCATTTCGTGAGATTCCATCATGATGATTGGCGGTTGATTTTTTCCGGTATGATGACCGGGATCGTTTTACTTTCCATGATGTCTGTCAGTGAAGCGGCCAGACATCTGGACAGCGTGCAGTCGGAGACTCGCGTTTCAACGGGAAGGCCGGTCAGGGAGGGCGGAAGCCGTTCGCTGGAGCGGCAGACTGAGTCGAAGGAGCTGCGTTCCCGCGTGCAGGATGTTTTGCATCCGGCTGCGGATGCTGCTGCGGCGGCATCATCCGCAGCAGCTGTGCCGAAGACGGTTTCAGCCGAAGACGATTCGATTATCGGTACGCCTTTGGCCAGCCAGCAGCAATGCGTGGATTTTCTGCTCAGTGTCAATCCGGCGCCGAACATCACGGTATCTCCGCAGGAACTGGTATCGTACTATTACGAAGAAGGAGCCCGGGAAGGGATCCGTCCGGATGTTGCTTTTGCACAGGCCTTGAAGGAAACGGGCTTTTTTCGCTACGGAGGGACGGTGACGCCGGACCAGAATAATTATTGCGGGCTGGGAACGACGAGCAGTCAGGTAAAAGGAGCTTACTTTGGCTCGGCGCGTCTCGGTGTTCGCGCTCAGATTCAGCATCTTCTGGCCTACGCTTCGACGCGTCAGCCGAATATGCCGGTTGTCGATCCGCGCTACAGACTGGTCCGGTCGTCTTACGGAACGCGTACGCTGGGGCGTTGGGGGGATCTCAACGGGCGTTGGGCCGTTCCCGGATATACTTACGGGCAGAGTATTTTAAGCATTTTTCGGGCGATGCTGACAAAGTAAAGAACCGTTGCCGCGTTTTTCTGCATAATTTGCATAAACAGAAGGGAATATGGATGTTATGATTACGACGAATAATGTGTCGCTGCAATTTGGCAAGCGCGTCCTTTATAAGGATGTAAACCTCAAATTTACTCCGGGAAACTGCTATGGGATTATTGGCGCCAATGGTGCCGGAAAATCCACGTTTCTCAAGCTGCTGTCCGGTGAGATCGAACCGACCGGCGGAACGATAGAAATTACGCCGGGAGAACGTCTGGCCGTCCTTCGTCAGGATCATTACGCCTATGACGACTATGAAGTGCTTCGTACCGTCATCATGGGGCATAAGCGCCTGGTGGAGATCATGGATGAAAAGGATGCGCTCTATGCCAAGCCGGATTTCAGTGAAGAAGATGGCATGAAAGCATCGGAGCTTGAAGCGGAATTCGCGGAACTGAACGGATGGGACGCGGAGTCAGAGGCAGCGCGGCTGCTCAATGGTCTTGGCATACCAGAAGCGGAACATACGATGAAAATGGCAGATCTTACGGCGAAGGAAAAAGTTCGTGTTTTGCTGGCGCAGGCTTTATTCGGAAACCCGGATATTCTTCTGCTCGACGAGCCGACGAATCATTTGGATGTCGAGTCCATCAACTGGCTGGAAGACTTTCTGGCGGATTTTCCGAATACCGTCATTGTTGTATCCCATGACCGGCATTTCCTAAATCAGGTTTGCACGTATATCTGTGATGTGGACTTTGGCGAAATCAGGCTCTATGCCGGTAATTATGATTTCTGGTATCAGTCCAGCCAGCTGGCGCTCCAGCTTCAAAAGGAGCAGAATAAAAAAGCAGAAGAAAAGATCAAGGAGCTGCAGAACTTTATCGCCCGTTTTGCCGCCAACGCAGCCAAATCAAAACAGGCGACGAGCCGCAAAAAGCTGCTGGATAAAATTCGTGTGGAGGACATCAAGCCGTCTTCCCGCCGCTATCCTTATATTGCTTTTACGCCGGACCGCGAAGCCGGCGATCAGCTGCTGCAGGTGGATGGAATTTCCAAGACCGTGGATGGCGAGCAGGTGCTTAAAAATGTCAGCTTTACGTTGAAAAAGGGAGACAAGGTTGCTTTCGTCGGCCCGAACAGTATCGGCAAAACGATGTTGTTCCGGATTCTCATGGGAGAAGAGGAGCCGGATGAGGGAACCTTTAAATGGGGTGTTACGACGACGCAGGCATATCTTCCTTCCGATAACTCTTCGTATTTTGATGATGTGGATTTGACTCTGGTTGATTGGCTGCGCCAATATTCCAAGGACCCTGATGAAACTTTTGTTCGCGGATTCTTGGGCCGGATGCTGTTTTCCGGAGAGGAGAGCCTGAAAAAGGCGTCTGTCCTTTCCGGCGGCGAGCGGGTCCGCTGCATGCTTTCACGCATGATGCTTTCCGGTGCAAATGTTCTGTTGCTCGATGAGCCAACGAATCATTTGGATCTGGAATCGATTACGGCGTTGAACAACGGCCTGATTGCCTTTAAGGGAACGGCTCTTTTTGTTTCGCATGACCATGAATTTGTTCAGACGATAGCAAATCGCATTATTGATATCACTCCGGATGGCGTAGTGGATCGCGTGACGACATACGACGATTTTCTGGCCAATGAGACGGTGCGCCAGCAGCTGATGGAAAAGTATAAAAAATAAACGTGAACCTGTTGCAGAAGGAGCCGTGCGTTTATGCTGGGACAATTCTTTCAGAATAAAATAGAAGAAGCAGGAGCTACGGCCAGGCTGCGGGAAATGGTAGCTGTTTTGCGCAGGCGCGAGGTGGTTCGCGGCATGACGCCGGAGAAGCTGCGCATGGTGTTGGAAGATCTCGGACCTACTTTTGTAAAGCTGGGGCAGGTCATGAGTATGCGTCCGGATTTTTTGCCGCCGGAATACTGCGATGAGCTGATGAAACTGCAGTCTTCTGCTAAGGCGCTGCCGTTTCCGGTTATTTTGTCCGTGATCGAGCAGGAGTACAACCGCCGCTGGAATAAGGTCTTTCAATATATCGATGAGGAAGCGCTGGGGTCGGCAAGTATCGCGCAGGTACACCGGGCCGTTTTGGCAAGCGGGGAAAAAGTCGTTGTGAAAGTGCAGCGGCCCGGCATTTATGAGATCATGAGCAAGGATATTGCTCTGCTGAAACGGGCGGCGGCTCTTTTAAAAGTTGTGAGCCGTTCTCAGGATGTCGTGGATTTTAATATGGTTTTGGATGAAATGTGGACGATTGCCAAGCAGGAGATGGATTTCCTGCTGGAAGCCGATCATATTGATGAATTCAATCATTTGAACCGCGACGTCGATTACGTTACCTGCCCGCAGGTTTATCGCCAGCTTTCCACACCGCATATTCTGGTCATGGAGTTTATCGACGGAATACGCATTGATGATTTTGACAAGCTGAGCAGCCGCGGCTATGATATCAATCTGCTGGGCAGGCATCTGGGCGAGAATTATGTCAAGCAGATTATTGAAGATGGTTTTTTTCATGCGGATCCGCATCCCGGCAATATTTGGATTCGCAACGGACGGATTGTCTGGCTGGATCTTGGGATGGTCGGCAAGCTGTCAGGGCGTGACCGGATGGCGATACGCAAAGCGATCTACGCACTGGCCAATCATGATACCTTTGAAATGAAGGCAGCGGTGCTGTCTCTCGGTGTAGTCAAGGGAAAGATAAATCATACGGTATTATATCAGGATATCGATGCGCTGATGTCCCAGTACAGCAGCATGGATTTCAGCGAGCTCCAAATGGGGACACTGACGCGTCAGATTATGAACTTGATGCGGGTTCATCATATCGGCTGCCCTCAGGGGCTGTCGATGTTTGCCCGTGGTGTTCTGACCGTTGAGGGCGTCATGCGCCTGTGCTGTCCGAAGGTGAGCTTTGTGGAGATCTTCGCCCGCAGTCTGGCTGTCAATTATAAGAAAAATTTTCATTGGCGGGACGAGATGGCCAAGGCCCGGAGAGAAGGATTCCTGCTTCTGCGGAAATCGGCACAGCTTCCCGAGCAGATCTCGGATATCCTGAAGATGACGATGAGCGGTCAGACGAAGGTGAATCTTGATCTGACGGGATCGGAAGAACCATTGCGGAAACTGGACCAGATGATCAATAAGCTGATTTTGGCCTTGCTGGTGGCCGCATTGCTTTTGGGATCGAGCACGATATGCACTACGCAGATGACGCCCAAAATCATGGAAATTCCCTTGCTGGGATTTCTCGGCTATTTGATTGCCTTTATCTTGAGTATACGCATTATCTGGGAAATTCATAAAGGAACCTGAACAGAAAGGAAGTTATCAATGAGAGGGATACGCGGGGCGATTACTGTAGGAGAAAACAATAAAGAAGAAATTTGGCAGGCCGCTAGAATTTTGGTGGCTCAAATTCTTCGCCGCAATCGTGTGAAAACGGAAGATATAGGGGCGGCGATTTTCAGCGCGACAGAAGATCTGACAGCGGCCTTTCCTTCTACAGGCGCACGCTGTCTGCCGGGATTCGATGCCGTGCCGCTTTTTGATGCCAGACAGTGTGCGATTGACGGTTCCATGGATCACTGCATCCGTGTCCTTCTGCTCGTGGATACGACGCGGAAACAGTCGGAGATTCAGCATGTGTATATGGGACGCGCTCAGGCGCTGCGCCCGGATCTTCGGAGCTTCTGACAAAGCCTTTTCATGGCAGAGGGAAAACAGAAACGCGATAATAACCCATTCCTAAACAAACATAAAAGAGATTAATGGAAAAGGACAGTTGTACTGTACTTTTCCATTATGATTTAGTAGAATAATAGAGTAGAGTTTCATTCGTGAAAGATAAGGAGAGAGGTAATTTGAGTAACATTGATACGACCTGTGTGAATGCCATCCGCGTACTGGCTGCCGATGCCATCCAAAAGGCAAAGTCGGGCCATCCCGGTCTGCCGCTGGGCAGTGCAGCAATGGCCTATGAGCTTTGGGCACGGCATATGAAGCACAATGCCGGAAATCCGAAATGGGCAAATCGCGACCGCTTCATTCTTTCCGGCGGACACGGCTCGACCCTCCTTTATTCTCTGTTGCATTTCTTTGGCTATGGACTGACGCTGGACGATATGAAGCAGTTCCGTCAGGACGGCTCGTTGACCCCCGGACATCCGGAATACGGCCATACGGTTGGCGTAGAGGCGACGACCGGACCGCTCGGCGCCGGCATGGGGATGGCCGTTGGCATGGCTATGGCCGAAGCGCATCTGGCTGCTGAATTCAATCGTCCGGGATACGATATCGTCGATCACTATACCTTTGCGTTAGGCGGCGACGGCTGCATGATGGAAGGCATCTCTTCCGAGGCGTTTTCTCTGGCCGGAACGCTGGGGCTTTCCAAGCTGATCATTCTGTATGATTCCAATAAGATTTCCATCGAAGGAAATACGGACATTGCCTTTACGGAAAACGTACAGGCCCGTATGGCGGCGTTTGGCTTCCAGACCATCACGGTCGAAGACGGCAATGATCTCGACGCTATCGGCAAGGCGATTGAAGCGGCTAAGGCGGATAAGGAAAGGCCGTCCTTTATCACCGTCAAAACGCAGATTGGTTACGGCTGCCCCGCAAAACAGGGCAAAGCCAGCGCTCATGGCGAACCGCTGGGTGAGGAAAATGTCAAGGCATTGAAGGAAAACCTTGGCTGGCCGGATCCGGATAAGGCTTTTTCCATTCCGGAAGAGGTTTATGCCCATTATCATGAGCTGGCCAAGCGGGGCGCAGAGGCCGAGAAGGAGTGGAACGAGCTGTTCGCGCAATACAGCGAGAAGTTCCCGGAGGAAAGAGCGCGCTGGGATAAATTCCATGCCCCGGTTGACGCGGATGCTCTGCTGAACGATGAGGAATTCTGGTCTTATGAGGATAAAGCACAGGCTACGCGTTCCCTGTCCGGCGTGATGATCAACCGTCTGAAGGACAAGCTGCCGCAGCTGATCGGCGGCAGCGCAGATCTGGCTCCGTCGAATAAAACGCATATGAACGGCGAGAGCGATTTCAGCAAAGAAAACTATGTCGGCCGCAATCTGCATTTCGGCATCCGGGAGCTGGCCATGGCAGCAATGGCAAATGGAATCACGCTTCATGGCGGGCTGCGCACGTATATCGCTACCTTCTTTGTGTTCAGTGATTACATGAAACCGATGATGCGTCTGGCCGCGCTGATGAAGCTTCCGGTCACCTATGTACTGACGCATGACAGCATTGGCGTGGGAGAAGATGGTCCTACGCATGAGCCGATTGAGCAGCTGGCTATGCTGAGAGCTATGCCGAATCTCAATGTATTCCGTCCGGCTGATGCCACGGAAACGGCGGCAGGATGGTATTTGGCCGCAACGGCAGATCAGACACCTACGGCTCTGGTCCTCACGCGTCAGAACCTGCCGCAGCTGGCTGGCTCCAGCAAAGAGGCGCTGAAAGGTGCCTATGTGGTATCGGAAGCCAAAGATGCTGCAAACATGGACGGGATTCTGATCGGGACAGGTTCGGAAGTATCCTTGGCCATTGAGGCGCAGGCCGCTCTGGCGAAAGAGGGACTGGATGTACGCGTTGTGTCCATGCCGTGCATGGAATTATTTGCTCAGCAGGACGCTTCGTATCAGGAGCAGGTACTTCCGCGCAGCGTGCGCGCTCGTGTAGCGGTAGAGGCTCTTTCCGGTTTCGGCTGGGGAAAATATATTGGATTCGATGGAGCCGTTGTTTGCATGGAAGGCTTCGGCGCTTCTGCCCCGGGACCGCTGCTCTTCAAGAAATTCGGCTTTACGGTGGAGCATGTGACGGAGACGGCAAAAAAAGTGATTGCTGCGAACCGGTAAGATAAAGCGGCGTGACGGTGGCTTACGTCGGACGGAGCGGACAGAAATGAGGAATCGTTTCTGTCCGCTTTTTTTAGTCTTTATTCATATTTTTTGTCAAAACGATACGCTAGACAGCGTGTACACGTAAAACTGGATAAATAAAGTGTTGACAAGCATTTTAGCGAATGATAATATATAGAAGTGCCTGATTTTAGCGCATGATTTGGTGATACAGGGGAGTGAGAACAATGACGCTGGATACACTGAAAAATGCCAATCGGGTGATTGGTATCAAACAGGTCGCCAAGGCTGTCAGGCGTGGAGCTGTCCGCGAGGTATTCATTGCGGATGACGCAGAGGAACGGATCGTAGAACCGCTCCGGGAGCTTTGCAGGGAACAAAATGTTCCGACGGGCCGGGCAGAAACGATGGAGCAGCTGGGAAAAGCATGCGGCATCGAAGTAAGCGCGGCAGCAGCGGCAGTCCTGATCTAAGCAGGTATATTTGTTAAAAACTTCAGGGTTTTCTCTGGGGTTTTAATAAATAATAAATTCTCAATATGAAGGAAGGAGGTGCATGTATGCCTACTATCAATCAGTTAGTTCGTAAGAGCAGAAAGAGCATGCAGGAGAAGTCCAAAGCACCAGCACTCAAAAATTGCCCGCAGAAACGCGGTGTATGCACTCGTGTTTACACGTCTACGCCGAAAAAGCCGAACTCGGCTCTGCGCAAGGTGGCTCGTGTTCGTCTGACGAACAGCATCGAAGTTACCGCATACATCCCAGGCATTGGTCATAATCTTCAGGAGCACAGTGTTGTTCTTATCCGCGGCGGTCGTGTCAAGGATCTGCCGGGTGTTCGTTACCACATCATTCGCGGTTCGCTCGATACTGCCGGTGTGCAGGATCGCGGTCAGGGCCGTTCGAAGTACGGTGCGAAGAAAGCAAAGAAAAAATAACACAGCTTCGTAAGCGAAGACTATGATAAGGAGGTAAAACAATGCCAAGAAAAGGTTCCGTACCGAAGCGTGACGTACTGCCGGATCCGGTGTACCACTCCAAAACGGTTACGAAATTCATCAATAAGGTAATGCTCTCGGGCAAAAAGAGTGTTGCCGAGCGCGTCGTTTATGATGCGTTTGAGACGATCCGTGCCAAAACGGGCAAGGATCCGCTGGAGGTTTTTGAGACGGCTCTTAAGAATGTTATGCCGGTTCTCGAGGTACGTGCCCGCCGCGTCGGTGGTGCTAACTATCAGGTCCCGGTTGAGGTTCGTCCGGACCGTCGCATGACGCTCGGCATTCGCTGGATTGTCAATTATGCGCGCCTTCGCGGCGAAAAGACCATGGATGAGCGCCTTTCCGGTGAACTCATGGACGCTGCCAACAATACGGGCGCAGCAATCAAGAAGAAGGAAGATACGCACAAGATGGCAGAGGCCAACAAGGCTTTCGCTCACTATCGTTGGTAATCCTTTTTCATATCTATTAAGGAGCGATATTAAAAGTGGCAAGAGAGTATTCCCTTGAAAAAACTCGCAATATCGGTATCATGGCTCACATTGATGCCGGTAAGACGACTACTACTGAGCGTATCCTCTTCTATACGGGCGTCAATCACAAGATTGGCGAGGTCCATGACGGCGCAGCTACCATGGACTGGATGGTTCAGGAGCAGGAGCGTGGTATCACGATCACGTCCGCTGCAACGACCTGCCATTGGCTGGATCATCGTATCAATATTATTGATACGCCGGGCCACGTGGATTTTACGGTAGAAGTTGAGCGTTCCCTCCGTGTTCTTGATGGCGCTGTGACAGTCCTTACTGCCCGCGGCGGCGTTGAGCCTCAGACGGAGACGGTTTGGCGTCAGGCTGAGAAATATAATGTTCCGCGCATGGCTTATGTCAACAAGATGGATATTACCGGCGCAAACTTCTTCAATGTTGTCAAAATGATGCATGAACGCCTTCAGGCCAATGCGGTTCCTATTCAGCTGCCGATCGGTGCTGAGGATGAGTTCAAAGGCATCATCGATCTGGTCAAGATGGAAGCCATCGTTTACGAAGATGATCTTGGCAAAGTTGAGGATGAAGTCGCGATCCCCGATGATTTGAAGGATCAGGCCGAAGAATACCGTGAGAAGCTTCTTGAAGCGCTGTCCGAGCTCGATGATGATTTCATGGAGAAATACCTTGGCGGCGAGGAAATCAGCGAGGCGGATATCAAGAAGGTTATCCGCAAAGGAACCGTTGAGTGCAAGCTCGTTCCGGTAACCTGCGGTACGTCTTATCGCAACAAGGGCGTTCAGCCCCTGCTCGACGCGATTGTTGACTACATGCCTGCCCCGACGGATATTCCGCCGATCGCGGGAGTCAACCCGGAAACCGGTGAGGAAGATCATCGTCCGGCAAGCGACGATGAGCCGTTCTCTGCTTTGGCGTTTAAGATCATGACGGATCCGTATGTCGGTAAACTCGCATTCTTCCGCGTTTATTCCGGCGTGCTTGATGCCGGCTCTTATGTCTATAACTCGACGAAGGGCAAAAAAGAGCGTATCGGCCGTATTCTCCAGATGCATGCCAATAATCGTAAGGAGATTGAAAAGGTATACAGCGGAGACATCGCAGCTGCTGTCGGACTTAAGGATACGACGACAGGCGATACGCTTTGCGACGAAGAGCACCCGATTATTCTTGAGTCCATGGAGTTCCCGGATCCGGTTATCTCCGTTGCCGTTGAACCGGCTACGAAGAACGATCAGGAGAAGATGGGCGTAGCGCTCCAGAAACTCGCAGAAGAGGACCCGACCTTCCGTGTCCGCACGGATCAGGAAACCGGACAGACGATTATTTCCGGTATGGGTGAGCTTCATCTGCAGATTATCGTTGACCGTATGCTTCGTGAGTTCCATGTGGACTGCAAGGTCGGCGAGCCGCAGGTTGCTTATCGTGAGACGATTCGCAAGTCGGTCAAATCCGAAGGCAAGTTCGTTCGTCAGTCCGGCGGTCATGGCCAGTACGGTCATTGCTGGCTGGAACTCATTCCGCAGGAGCCGGGCGAAGGCTTCAGCTTTGAAAATAAGGTCGTTGGCGGTGCGATTCCGAAGGAATTCATCAACCCGATCGAAGCCGGCGTCAAGCAGGCTATGGAAGCAGGCGTCGTCGCTGGTTATCCGATGGTGGATATCAAGGCGATTGTCTATGACGGTTCCTTCCACGAAGTCGACTCCTCCGAGGCGGCATTCAAGGTTGCCGGTTCGATGGCATTCAAGAGTGGTGCGGAGAAGGCGGATCCGGTTCTTTTGGAGCCGTATGTCAAAGTGGAAGTTACTGTGCCGGAAGAGTATATGGGTGATGTCATTGGCGATTTGAATTCCCGCCGCGGTCGTATTGACGGCATGGAAGCGCGCAATGGTGCACAGGTTATCAACGGATTTGTTCCGCTTTCCGAAATGTTCGGTTACTCCACGGATCTCCGTTCCAAGACTCAGGGCCGAGGGAACTACAGCATGGAAGTTGCTTACTATGATGAAGTTCCTAAGAATATAGCCGAAAAAGTTATTGCTAAAAACAAAGGCGAATAAGGGAGGAAAAAACACAAATGGCTAAAGAAAAGTTTGAAAGAACTAAACCGCATGTTAACATCGGTACCATCGGTCACGTTGACCATGGCAAGACGACGCTGACGGCTGCTATCACGAAAGTTCTGTCCGAGACGGAAGGCTGCAAAGCTGCGTTCGAGGATTATGCGGATATCGATAAGGCTCCGGAAGAGCGTGAGCGCGGTATCACGATCAACACGGCACACGTCGAGTATGAGACGACGAAGCGCCATTACGCACACGTTGACTGCCCGGGCCATGCTGACTACGTCAAGAACATGATCACTGGTGCTGCTCAGATGGATGGTGCGATTCTGGTTGTTTCCGCTGCTGACGGCCCGATGCCGCAGACGCGTGAGCACATCCTGCTCGCTCGCCAGGTCGGTGTTCCGGCAATCGTTGTCTTCCTGAACAAAGTTGACCAGGTTGACGATGAAGAGCTCCTCGAGCTCGTCGAGATGGAAGTTCGCGAGCTGCTCTCCAGCTACGATTTCCCGGGCGATGATATTCCGGTTATTGCAGGCTCCGCTCTGAAAGCCCTTGAGGGTGACGAAGAGATGAAGAAGAAGATTCTGGAGCTCATGGACGCTGTTGACGAGTACATCCCGACGCCGACCCGTGATACGGATAAGCCGTTCCTGATGCCGGTCGAGGATGTCTTCACGATCACTGGCCGTGGTACGGTTGCTACGGGCCGTGTTGAGCGTGGCGAGCTGAAGATGAACGATACGGTTGAGATCGTTGGCCTTCAGGATGAGCCGAAACAGACGGTTGTTACGGGCATCGAGATGTTCCGCAAGATGCTGGATTCCGCCGTTGCCGGTGATAACATCGGTGCGCTGCTGCGCGGCATCGACCGTAAGGAAATCGAGCGTGGTCAGGTTCTGGCTAAGCCGGGCACGATTCATCCGCACACGACGTTTAAGGCTCAGGTTTATGTCCTGACGAAGGAAGAAGGCGGCCGTCATACTCCGTTCTTCACGAACTATCGCCCGCAGTTCTACTTCCGCACGACGGACGTTACTGGTGTAGTCAAGCTGCCGGAAGGCACGGAAATGGTTATGCCTGGCGATAACGTCGAGATGGATGTTGAGCTCATTACCCCGATCGCTATCGAGAAGGGTCTGCGTTTCGCTATCCGTGAAGGCGGTCATACGGTTGGTGCCGGCCGCGTAACGGAAATCGAAGGCTGATTTTCAAGTCAATGAAACCATAGGTAAGAGCGGCGCTCGCGTCGCTCTTATTTAAAGGTTTTATATGAGGTGTACCCCCCAATGCGATGACGTGGCAGATGGCTCGGTATTGTCCGAGGGAACTGTTACGGAGAAATGTTTGGACCAAGAGTCCGGACGATAAGGAGGAAAAGCAATTGTCTAAGAATCAAAAAATCAGAATCCGGTTGAAGGCTTATGATCATAAAGCCCTCGATCAGAGCGCAGTAAAGATTGTGGATACTGCAAAAAAGACCGGTGCAATGGTATCGGGTCCGATTCCACTCCCGACGGAGAAGAATATCTACACGATTTTGCGTTCCCCGCATGTCAATAAGGATTCCCGCGAGCAGTTCGAGATGAGAACTCACAAGCGTCTTATCGACATCCTGCAGCCGACGAATAAGACGGTAGATGCGCTGATGCGCCTTGACCTTCCGGCTGGTGTAGACATCGAAATCAAATTATGATCCGAGGAGGTGGAATGAATGTCTAAAGCAATTTTGGGTAGAAAACTGGGCATGACTCAGATCTTCACGGAAGAAGGCAAAGTTGTTCCTGTTACGGTTGTCGAATCCGGCAACAATGTGGTAATTCAGAACAAGACGGTGGAAAGCGATGGCTACAACGCCGTTCAGCTTGGCTTCGGTGAAGTAAAAGAATTTAAAGTAAACAAACCAATGAAGGGCCATTTCGAAAAAGCTGGTGTTAAACCGGTGAAGTTCATTCGCGAAATGCGTCTTCAGGATCCTTCTGAATATAAAGTCGGTGATACCATCGGCGTTGACATATTTAGTGCTGGAGAGTTAGTCGATGTTACAGGTACCTCTAAAGGTAAAGGTTTTGCCGGCGGTATCAAGCGTCACAACTTTGCTTGTGGTCCTATGGGACATGGTTCCAAATCCCATCGCGAGCCCGGCTCCACTGGTGCAATGATCAGCGGACCTGGCGGACGTGTGCTCAAAGGCAAAAAACTGCCGGGCCGTATGGGTGGAGAGCGTGTTACAGTCCAGCGCCTCACGGTTGTCCGTGTCGATGCTGACCGCAATCTCATTCTCATCAAGGGCGCTATCCCGGGCCCGAAAAAGAGCTTCGTTGTGATCAAAAACACCGTGAAACCGGGCAAAAACTGATTGGAAGGAGGAATACCTAAATTATGGCTAAAGTAGCAGTTTATGACATCACCAACAAGCAGGTTGGCGATATCGAATTGAATGACAGCATCTTCGGCGTAGAGATGAACGCAGGTCTTCTTCATCAGGCCGTTGTTATGCAGCTTGCAGCACAGCGTCTGGGTACGCATGCAACGAAGACGAGAAGCTTCGTTCGTGGCGGCGGCCGCAAGCCTTGGAAGCAGAAGGGAACGGGCCGTGCCCGCTCCGGTTCGACGCGCAGCCCGCTGTGGGTCGGCGGCGGCACGGTCTTTGGACCGCATCCGCGCAAGTATGCCTTCAGCATGCCGCGCAAGCAGCGCCGTCTTGCGATTAAGTGCGCGCTGTCGGATAAGGTCAAGAGCGGCGATTTCGTTGTGCTTGACACTCTTAATTTTGACGCGCCGAAGACGAAACAGGTCGTTAAAATGCTGGGCGATTTCAGCGTAGACTCCAAGGCTCTCTTCATTACCGCTGACGAGGCTGAAAATGTAGAGAAGTCCGCACGCAACATTCCGGGTGTGAAAGCCATCAACACGATGGGGCTGAATGTGTTCGATATTCTGAATCATGACAAGCTCTTCATCACGAAGGATGCCATCACCCGCATCGAGGAGGTATTCGCATAATGGAAGCACGTGATATCCTGATCCGCCCGCTGATCACTGAGAGAACGACTCAGCTTATGGCTGAGGGCAAGTACGTCTTCGTTGTAGCGAAAGCGGCAAACAAGATCGAGATTGCTAAAGCTGTTGCCGAAGTGTTCAAGGTGAAGGTTGAAAAGGTCAATACGGTTAACGTACTTGGCAAAACAAAACGCATGGGCCGCACGTCTGGAAAGCGCCCTGATTATAAAAAAGCCATTGTAAAGCTCGCTGCTGGCGAAAGCATTGAGTTCTTCGAGGCATAATAAAGAAAAGGAGGTAAATTTAAGTGGCAGTAAAGAGTTTTAAACCATATTCTGCAGGCCGCCGTTTCATGACCGTCGCTTCGTTCGATGAAATTACGGCAAGCAAGCCTGAGAAATCCCTGACGGAACGCCTGACCAAAAAAGGCGGCCGCAATCAGCAGGGCCGTCTGACCGTTCGCCATCAGGGCGGCGGACATAAGCGCCTTTATCGCATTATCGATTTCAAACGCAACAAGGACGGGATTCCGGCTCGTGTCGCTACGATTGAATACGATCCGAACCGCAGCGCCCGCATTGCGCTCCTCAACTATGTTGATGGTGAGAAGCGTTATATTCTTGCACCGAACGGACTGAACGTCGGCGATCAGGTCGTTTCTGGTCCGGAAGCGGACATCAAGGTTGGCAATGCGCTTCCGCTGAAGAACATTCCTGTTGGTACGACCATTCATAACGTTGAACTCAAGATCGGCAAAGGAGCCCAGCTTGTCCGCAGCGCCGGCGTTTCGGCACAGCTCATGGCAAAGGAAGGCGATTACGCCCTGCTCCGCATGCCGTCCGGCGAGCTTCGCAAGGTTCATGTGAATTGCCGCGCGACGATCGGTGAAGTCGGCAATCTGGAACATGAAAACATCACGATCGGTAAAGCAGGCCGCAACCGCTGGCTCGGCATTCGTCCGGAGAACCGCGGTACCGCGATGAACCCGAACGACCATCCGCACGGCGGCGGCGAGGGCCGTTCCCCTGTTGGCCGCAAGAACCCTGTCACGAAATGGGGCAAATGCGCGATGGGCGCCAAGACCCGCCGCAAAAAGGCTTCGGATCGTCTCATCGTCAAAGGACGCACGAAATAACAATAGAAATCGACAGGCTGCTTGATGCTGCCTGACGAAAGGAGGAGACACTTTGTCAAGATCTATTAAAAAAGGACCTTACGTTGCAGAAAGCCTGATGAAGAAGATCACGGCGCTCAACGAAGCTAACGATAAAAAAGTTGTAAAGACCTGGTCGAGAAGCTCCACGATTTTCCCTGATTTCGTCGGTCATACGATTGCCGTACATGATGGTCGCAAGCATGTTCCGGTATACATCACGGAAGATATGGTTGGCCATAAGCTCGGCGAATTCGCTCCGACTCGTACGTTCAAGGGTCATGGCGGCGAAGAGAGAAAGACTGCACTGAAATAATTTTGCGAAAGGAGAATTCCTGTGGAATCTAAAGCAGTAGCTAAGTTCGTTCGCATTACTCCGCGCAAAGTTCGTGTAGTCCTGGATCTTATCCGTGGCAAGAACGTTGCAGAAGCATTTGCGATCCTGAAATTCACGCCGAAAGCCGGCTCTGAAGTTGTTGAAAAGGTTCTGCGTTCTGCTGTTGCAAACGCTGAGAACAATTTTGATATGGATGTGGATAAGCTGTTTGTCAAGACGGCGTTTGCCGATCAGGGCCCGACGCTCAAGCGCATCCATCCGCGTTCCCGTGGACAGGCGTTCAAAATCTTGAAACGCACGTCCCATGTCACTGTCGTCGTAGACGAGAAGAACTGAGAAGGAGGGAAACGGATTGGGTCAGAAAGTTAATCCGCATGGTATTCGTCTTGGCATTGTCAAGACTTGGGATGCTAAGTGGTATGCAGATAAAGAATTTGCAGCAAACCTGCATGAAGATATCAAAATCCGCGACTATCTGAAGCAGAGCCTTCAGGCAGCCGGTGTGTCCAGAATCGAGACGGAGCGCAGCAAGAACCGTCTGAAACTCACCATCCATACGGCAAAACCGGGTATGGTTATCGGCCGTGGCGGTTCGGGCATTGAGCAGATCAAAGAGGGTCTGAAAAAATATACGGAAAAGCGTGTCGACATCAATATTGCGGAGATTAAACAGCCGGATATGGACGCTACGCTCGTTGCTGAGAACATCGCTCAGCAGCTCGAACGCCGCATCGCTTTCCGCCGTGCTATGAAGCAGGCAGTTGGCCGTACGATGCGTCTTGGCGCAAAGGGTATCAAGGTTGCTCTGGGCGGCCGTCTCGGCGGTGCCGAAATTGCCCGCAAGGAGTCTTATCGCGAAGGCAGCATTCCCCTTCATACGCTGCGTGCTGACATCGACTATGGCACGGCAACGGCTCATACGACTTACGGCGACATCGGCGTAAAGGTATGGATCTTCAAGGGTGAAGTTCTTCCGGAAAGAAAGCAGCGTGAGGCTGTAGCTGAAGGGAGCGAAGCTTAATGTTATTACCAAAGAGAGTAAAATATCGGAAACAGTTCCGCGGCCGCATGAAGGGCAAAGCTCATCGCGGCAATACGGTCAGCCATGGTCAGTATGGTCTAGTTGCCCTTGAGCCGGCATGGATTACGAACCGTCAGATCGAGGCAGCGCGTATCGCTATGACGCGTTACATTAAACGTGGCGGTCAGGTATGGATCAAGATTTTCCCGGATAAGCCGGTTACGGCAAAGCCGGCTGAAACCCGCATGGGTTCCGGTAAAGGTTCGCCGGAGTACTGGGTAGCCGTGGTAAAACCGGGCCGTGTCCTCTTTGAGATGGACGGCGTGAGCAAAGAGATTGCCATGGAAGCTATGCGTCTTGCAGGCCATAAGCTGCCGATTAAGACGAAGTTTGTAGAAAAAGAGACTAAAGCAGAGGGCGGTGAAGTAAATGAAGGTTAATGAAATTCGTGAGATGAGCGCTGACGAGCTTAACCAGAAACTTGCTTCGCTCAAAGAGGAACTGTTCAACCTCCGTTTCCAGCTTGCTACCGGCCAGCTTGAGAACCCGATGCGTATCAAAGAAGTGAAGAAGACGATCGCTCGCATTAAGACGATCCAGCGCGAGGCAGAGCTTAAAGCCTGATCGCAACTGATATGCAAAAGGAAGGAGGCTCCCTGATGAGCGAAAGAAACGTACGTAAAGTAAAAATCGGTAAAGTCATTTCCGATAAAATGGATAAAACAGTTGTCGTTGCCGTTGAAGAACTGGAGCAGCACAAACTGTACAAGAAACCGGTAAAAAGAACCGTTAAGTTCCATGCGCATGATGAAAAAAATGATGCACATGTCGGTGATAAAGTTTCCCTGATGGAGACGCGCCCGCTGTCCAAGACGAAGCGCTGGAGAGTTGTCGAAGTCGTCGAGAGAGCGAAATAATCCCAAAAAATCAAAGAAGGAGGTCAAACAATGATCCAACAGCAAACCATCCTGAATGTTGGGGATAACACTGGCGCAAAGGAAATTATGTGCATCCGCGTCATGGGCGGTTCTTACCGCAAGTACGCCAACATTGGTGATATCATCGTGGCAGCAGTCAAGTCGGCTGCTCCGGGCGGCACAGTTAAAAAAGGCGATGTCGTCAAAGCCGTTGTCGTTCGCAGCGTTAAGGGCCTGCGCCGTGCAGATGGCTCGTATATTCGCTTTGATGAGAACGCGGCAGTTATTATCAAAGACGATAAGACCCCGAGAGGGACTCGTATTTTCGGACCGGTTGCCAGAGAGCTTCGCGATAAGAATTTCATGAAGATCGTATCGCTGGCTCCAGAAGTACTTTAATTGTGAGGAGGTGCGATTTTGGCATTCGTTAAGATGAACGTAAAAAAAGGTGACACGGTCGTTGTGTTATCCGGTAAAGATAAAGGCAAACAGGGCAAAGTCGTTACGGCTATGCCGAAGAAAGGCAAGGTTATCGTGGAAGGTGTCAACAAGGTGAAACGCCACACGAAGCCGAATCAGAAGGCACCGCAGGGCGGAATCCTCGTCAAAGAGGCGCCGATGCACGCCTGCAAGGTCATGCTGGTTTGCCCGGCTTGCTCGAAGCCGACCCGCGTAGCTCACAAGGAAGTCAATGGCAAAATGGTCCGTGCTTGCAAGAAGTGCGGCGAAGTCATCGATCAGACGAAATAAGCAGGAAAGGAGGAACATAAGTGGATAGATTACAGGAAAAATACCAGAATGAGGTCTGCAAGGCCATGACAGAGAAGTTTGGCTATAAGAACGTGATGCAGCTTCCGAAAATCGATAAGATCATTATCAACATGGGCGTTGGTGAAGCGGTCGGCAATCCGAAAGCACTGGATTCTGCAGTCAGCGATCTGACGATTATCTCCGGCCAAAAGCCGCTGCTGACTCGCGCGAAAAAGTCTCTGGCGGCATGGAAACTTCGCGAAGGCATGCCGATCGGATGCAAAGTTACGCTGCGCGGCACACGCATGTATCAGTTCCTTGACAAATTCATGAACGTTGCTCTTCCGCGTGTCCGCGATTTTCGTGGTGTCAGCGGCAAGGCCTTTGATGGTCGTGGCAACTATGCCATCGGTCTCAAGGAGCAGTTGATCTTCCCTGAGATTGAATATGACAAGATTGATAAGATTCGTGGCATGAATATTGTTATCGTTACGACGGCAAAAACAGATGAAGAAGCCAGAGAGCTCCTGAAACTCATGGGCATGCCGTTCAGTGCATAAGGAGGTAAGGAATCTTGGCTAAGAAGTCAATGGTAGAGAAGTGGAGCAAAGAACCAAAGTTCTCCACGCGCGCTTATAACCGCTGCAAGATCTGCGGCCGTCCGCATGGTTATATGCGTAAGTTTGACATGTGCCGTATCTGCTTCCGTGAGCAGAGCTATAAAGGTGCTATCCCTGGCGTAACCAAAGCCAGCTGGTGATGTATTTTTTGATAAAAGGAGGATATCGATTCAATGGCAATGACTGATCCTATTGCAGATATGCTGACTCGTTTGCGCAATGCAAACAATGTATACCATGAGAGCGTTGAAATTCCCGGTTCCAAAGTCAAGAGCGCAATTGCAGCGGTCTTGAAGGAAGAAGGCTTTATCAGCGATTATACGTTCACTGAGGATGGAAAACAGGGAATCATCAATGTTTCCCTCAAGTATGGTCCGAATCGTGAAAAAGTTATTTCCGGTATCAAGCGCATCTCGAAGCCTGGCCTTCGTCAGTATGCAAAACATGATGAGCTTCCGCGTGTTCTCGGCGGCCTCGGCATCGCTATCATTTCCACGTCTAAGGGAATCATGAGCGATAAGCAGGCCCGTAAAGCTGGTCTCGGCGGCGAAGTCGTGGCATACGTTTGGTAATTGAAGTAGTCAGGAGGTGTACAGATGTCAAGAATTGGTAATGCACCGATTGAAATCCCGGCTGGCGTAACGGTTACGCTCGGTGAGGACAATCTGGTCAAAGTAAAGGGCCCGAAAGGTGAGCTTTCCCGCCATATTCATCCGGAAATGAAAGTAACCATCGAAGGAAACATCCTTAAAGTGGAGCGTCCTTCCGATGATAAGACTCACAGATCGCTTCATGGTCTGTCCCGTTCTCTCATCCACAACATGGTTGTTGGAGTAACGGAGGGTTATTCCAAAGAGCTCGAAATCAACGGTGTCGGTTATCGTGCCCAGAAGAAGGGCAAAAACCTCAACCTGTCCCTTGGTTTCTCCCATCCGGTTATCGTCGAGCCGCCGCAGGGCATCGAGTTCGATGTACCGTCTGCTAATGCCATCACGGTCAAGGGCATCGATAAGGAAGTCGTCGGTCAGATCGCAGCAGAGATCCGCAGCTTCCGTGAGCCGGAGCCGTACAAAGGCAAGGGCATCAAATATGCTGGTGAGCATATTCGCCGCAAAGAAGGTAAAGCCGGCGCTAAAGGGAAGAAATAAGGAACGGATTCGAGAAAGGAGTGAATCTCTGTGTTTCTTAAAGCAGATAAGAACAAGGCACGCCAGAAACGTCATCTGCGTGTCCGCAACCATATCGCAGGTACGGCAGCACGTCCGCGCCTCAATGTATATCGCAGCCTCGCGAACATTTACGCTCAGGTTATCGATGATGAGAACGGCGTGACTCTCGTCTCCGCCAGCTCTCAGGACAAAGGATTTGAGAATTACGGCGGAAACATTGAAGCAGCAAAAGCCGTTGGTGCTGAAGTTGCTAAACGCGCTTTGGAAAAAGGCATCAGCGAAGTAGTTTTTGACCGCGGCGGTTATGTCTATCATGGCCGTGTCGCTGCTCTGGCAGAAGCGGCCCGTGAAGCTGGTCTCAAATTCTAAATCAATGATCTGAAGGAGGTAAATGAATGGCTAGAAATATGGACAACGAAACTCCTGAGTTCGAGGAGAAAGTTGTATATATCAATCGAGTTGCAAAAGTCGTTAAAGGCGGCCGCCGCTTCTCGTTCAGCGCGCTTGTCGTTGTAGGAAATAAAAAAGGCAAGGTTGGCGTTGGCCTCGGCAAAGCCGCTGAGGTTCCCGAAGCAATCCGCAAGGGGGTTGAGGATGCGAAGAAAAACCTCGTGACGGTTGCTCTGCTGGATGATCGTACGATCCCCCATGAGATGATCGGCATTTTCGGCGCAGGACGCGTTATGCTGAAACCGGCTGCAAAAGGTACCGGTGTGATTGCTGGCGGCCCGGCTCGTGCTGTGCTTGAACTGGCTGGCATTAAGGATATTCTGACGAAGTCTCTTGGCTCGTCCAATCCGAACAACATGGTTCGTGCAACGATGGAAGGCTTAAAAGCCTTGAAGCGTGCAGAAGCAGTTGCTGAACTTCGCGGCAAGACGGTTCAGGAAATCTTGGGTTAATAGGAGGCTGTGAAATGGCAAAAGTCAAAGTTACACTGAAAAGAAGCCTGATCGGCCGTCCGGAAACGCAGCGCAAGACGGTACGTGCTCTGGGTCTTCGCAAGATCAATTCGGTCGTTGAACTCCCGGACAATCCCGCAATCCGTGGCCAGCTTCATAAAGTGGAGCATCTGATCTCGGTAGAAGAAATCGCAGATTAATAGCAGAACAGGAGGTGTATCAGATGAAATTACATGAATTGCAGCCCGCCGCTGGTTCCCGCAAAGTCCGCAATCGTGTCGGACGCGGCATTGGATCCGGTAATGGCAAAACGGCAGGTCGTGGCATGAAAGGCCAGAATTCCCGCAGCGGCGGTGGCGTCCGCACTGGTTTTGAAGGCGGCCAGATGCCGATTTACCGCAGACTTCCGAAGCGTGGCTTCAAGAATATTTGGGCCAAGACCTTTGCTGAGGTAAATGTAGAATCTTTGAACCGGTTTGAGGATGGAACTACGGTGGATCCGGTGGTCCTCGTGGAATCCGGCATTCTCAAGAATGTTCAGGATGGAATCCGCATCCTCGGCAATGGCGAGCTCACCAAAAAGCTGACGGTTCGTGCCAACGGCTTCACAAAATCCGCAGAAGAAAAGATTACGGCAGCAGGCGGCAAAGTTGAGGTGATCTGAGGTGCTCTCAGCCCTTGGCAACGTTTGGAAGATTCCGGAGCTCCGGCAAAAGATCACATTTACGTTGATCATGTTTGCCGTATTCCGGATGGGGACGCATATTCCCGTCCCTGGGGTTGACCCGACCGCAATCGAGCAATTGTTTGCGAACGGCAATCTCTTCGGTTTGTTGGATCTCTTTTCTGGTGGTGCATTCAGTAAGTTCTCCATTTTTGCGATGTCCATTACTCCGTATATTAATGCGGCGATCATCATTCAGCTCTTGAATGTTGTTATTCCCACATTGGAGCAATGGTCAAAAGAAGGCGAAGAAGGACATAAAAAAACCACCCAGGTGACACGTTATCTCACTGTTGTATTGGCTTTTTTTCAGGCGATTGGCATGGCCATCGGCCTGAAAGCCGCAATTTTGAACCCGAATCCGGTCAACATTTTGATTATTGCAATCACATTGACGGCTGGTACGGTGTTCCTGATGTGGCTTGGCGAGCAGATCACGGCGCAGGGCGTTGGCAATGGCATTTCGCTTATTATCTTCGCCGGCATCGTCGCGGCGCTGCCTAAAAATATCGGTACAATTTATCATTATGTTCAGGCTGGTACGATCAGCTATTTCAGTGTGTTCATGTTCGGCGTCATTGCTCTGGCAATGGTTGTCTTTGTCGTTCATGTTGAGAACGGCTTCCGGCGGATCCCGATTTCCTATGCGAAACGCGTGGTCGGTCAGAAAGCCTACGGCGGTCATTCCAGTCACATTCCGCTGAAAGTGAATCAGGCGGGAGTTATTCCTATAATCTTTGCGTCATCCGTGCTGATGTTTCCAGTAACCATTGCCCAGTTTGTTGATATTCCCTGGGTAAAGACGGTTGCCAGTTATCTTGAGTGGGGAAAACCGCTTCAGACCACCTTATACGTCGGGATGATTATTTTCTTCACTTATTTTTATACTGCGGTTACTGTAAAGATATCGGATATGGCAGAGAATCTGAAAAAATACGGTGGTTTCATCCCGGGAATCCGCCCGGGACAGCCAACGGCGGATTACCTGGATCACGTCATGACTCGTATCACTCTTGCGGGTTCCATTTTCCTTGCTTTTATTGCCGTTCTGCCCAATATGATTGCTGCGGCAACGCACATTGAGGGCGTTTACTTTGGCGGCACGGCATTGCTGATTGTTGTCGGTGTCGCGCTCCAGACGATGAAGCAGATCGAATCCATGATTGTAATGCGTCATTATGAAGGGTTCATGAAATAAGAGGAGGCAAAGATGCATATCTTGTTAATGGGCCCCCCGGGTGCCGGAAAAGGCACGCAGGCGGCTGAACTGGTCAAAGCTTTTGACATTCCGCATATCTCCACCGGCGACATGTTCCGTGCCGCCATGAAAGAAGGAACGGAGATGGGGAAGAAAGCCAAGTCCTACATTGATGCAGGCAATCTGGTTCCCGACTCGGTGACGGTCGGCATTGTCCGTGACCGTTTGGCTCAGGATGACTGCCGGAAAGGGTTTATCCTCGATGGTTTCCCGCGTACCGTCGATCAGGCGCATGCACTCGATGGTATTCTGAAAGACTTGGGGCTGACCCTGACCCGCGTGCTGAACATCAATGTTCCGTCGGCCGATCTCATCGAACGTGCCGTAGGACGCCGCATTTGCAAGAAATGCGGAGCTACCTATCATGTCAGATTCAATCCTCCGAAAAAAGAGGGAATCTGCGATGAGTGCGGCGGCGAGCTTTTCCAGCGTGCGGACGATACGGAAGAGACGATGAAGAATCGCCTCTCCGTATATGAAGATTCCACGAAACCGCTGATCGATTATTATCAGAAAGCGGGCGTTTATACGGAAGTGGACGGCAGACAGGCTATTGACAAAGTGACAAAGGATCTTGTTGAGGCTTTGAAGCACTGAGTTGAGGGCGTTGGTGAGACTCACTGAACGATAGAAATGATTGTAGGGGGCGGCTATGATGCCGCCCATTACAATGATTGTATCTGAATAAAGATTGACAACCTGTTGTTGGGCATGGCATTGATAAGAAAATGCAGAAGCTCCTTAGATGACTTTGGCCCAACCAATTTCAGTTGAAGGAGAAAAAACATGTCAAAGCAAGATGTTATCGAAGTAGAAGGAAAAGTACTGGAAGCACTGCCCAATGCAATGTTCCAGGTTGAACTTGAGAATGGTCATGTTGTACTGGCGCATGTATCCGGTAAGATTCGTATGAATTTCATTCGTATCCTTCCCGGTGACAAAGTCACAATCGAACTCACGCCGTATGACTTAACGCGTGGCCGTATAACCTACCGATTCAAATAAGTCATCTCCGCTTTTGCGGGTTTCCTGTTTTTTTCATGTTTTTTCCGTTTTCCTCTAGGCAGGATGCGATAAACATGATATACTAGCAAAATGAGACTGACAATAAAGAAAAGGAGGCAGAACGAATATGAAGGTAAAACCGTCAGTAAAACGGATTTGTGAGAAATGCAAGATCATTAAACGCAAAGGCCGTGTTATGGTCATCTGCGAAAATCCGAAACATAAACAGAGACAAGGTTAATGAATGAATAAGGAGGTGCTTTATTAATGGCACGTATTGCCGGTGTAGATTTACCCCGTGACAAGAGAATTGAAATTGCATTGACGTACATTTTTGGTATCGGTCTGAAGACGTCTCAGGATCTCCTGAAAGAGACTGGCATCAATCCGGATACCCGTACGCGTGACCTCACGGAGGATGAAGTTGTAAAACTTCGTGATGCCATCGATAAGAACGTTATCGTCGAAGGTGACCTTCGCCGTGAGCGTCAGATGAACATCAAGAGACTCGTTGATATCGGCTGCTACCGTGGTCGTCGCCACCGTCTTGGCCTTCCTGTCCGTGGACAGAATACTAAGAATAACGCCCGTACCCGTAAAGGCCCGAAAAAGGCCGTAGCAGGCAAGAAGAAAGACTGATAAAGGAGGGTTAACTGGTGGCAGTTAAGAAAGCAGTTCGCACGAAGAAAAAAGTTCGTAAGAACATTGAATATGGCGTGGCGCATATCAGCTCCACGTTCAATAATACGATTGTTACGCTCACTGATAAGAGCGGTAATGCACTTTCCTGGGCAAGCGCAGGCGGTCTTGGTTTCCGCGGCTCCCGTAAGAGCACGCCGTTTGCCGCGCAGATGGCTGCTGAAACGGCGGCAAAAGCAGCAATGGAGCATGGGCTCAAGCAGGTTGAGGTCTATGTAAAAGGACCGGGTGCCGGCCGTGAAGCAGCAATCCGTTCCCTGCAGGCAACCGGCCTCGAAGTGAACATGATCAAGGATGTTACTCCGATCCCGCACAACGGATGCCGTCCGCCGAAGCGTAGAAGAGTTTAATAGGAGGTGCAGTAACCAGATGGCAATTGATAGAGTACCAGCCATTAAAAGATGCCGCGCTCTTGGCATCGAGCCGGCTGTTATCGGCCGTTCCAAAGAATCGAAGCGCCAGCCGCGCCGTACGAACCGCAAGGTTTCTGAGTATGGTACGCAGCTGAAAGAAAAACAGAAAGCAAAGTTTATCTATGGTGTGCTGGAGAAGCAGTTCCGTGGATACTATGATAAAGCAAAGAAAATGCAGGGAGTAACTGGTGAAAACCTGCTGGGCCTCCTTGAGCGCCGCCTTGACAACGTCGTGTTCCGTCTTGGCCTTGCCAATACGCGCCGTCAGGCTCGCCAGCTCGTTCGTCATGGCCATTTTACGGTCAATGGCAAGCGTGTAGACATTCCGTCTGCCCTTGTTTCCGCGAACGATGTGATTGCTGTTGCCGAGAAGAGCCAGAGCAATGCCTTCTTCAAGGAACTTAAAGAGAGCAACAATGCTCTTTCGGCTCCCGCATGGCTGCAGGCTGATCAGAGCAACCTTACGGGTACGGTGACCCGTTTCCCGAATCGCGATGAGATCGATGTTCCTGTCAATGAACAGGCTATCGTCGAGTTGTACTCCAAATAATGAATCTTTGTGCTTGTGCGCATAGTGTTCGATGAATTATTGAGGAGGTTCATTTCAGATGATAGACATCGAGAAACCGAAAATTGAAATTGCGGAAATCAGCGAAGATAACCGTTATGGTAAATTCATCTGCGAGCCGCTTGAGCGTGGCTATGGCACGACATTCGGCAATAGCTTGCGCCGGATGCTGCTGTCTTCGCTGGAAGGTGCTGCAATTACCTCCATCCGGATTGATGGCGTCCTGCATGAGTTCTCCACCATTCCGGGGGTCCGGGACGATGTGACCAATATCGTTCTGAACCTGAAGCAGCTTTGCCTCAAGATGGCGGGCAGCGAACCGAAGATCATCCGCATCGATGTGGAGGGAGAAAAAGAGGTCACGGCTGCTGACATCATTTGTGATGCCGAGATAGAGATCCTCAATCCTGACCTCCATATTGCCACGGTGGATGAAACGGGGAAATTAAAGATTGAGATGACCGTAGAACGCGGCCGCGGCTATGTTCCGGCAGATAAGAACAAGAAGCCGGACGATACGATCGGTGTCATTCCGATTGATTCGATCTTCTCGCCGGTACAGCGCGTCAATTACACGGTACAGGATACGCGTGTAGGAAACGTTACCGACTATGACCGGCTGATTCTCGAAGTCTGGACCGATGGGTCTCTTCGTCCGGAAGAAGCAGTCAGCAAGGCTGCCGGTATTCTGGTCATGCATCTCAAGCTGTTCCAGAATATGGACGGTCTGCCGGAGGAAATCGAGGAAGAAGAAGCATCCTTCCCCGAAGAGGAAGAAGACGATTCTTCAAAGGTTCTGGATATGACCATTGAGGATCTGGATCTTTCGGTACGTTCTTTCAACTGTCTGAAACGCGCTAATATCAACACGGTCGCTGACCTTGCTGACAAGACGGAAGAAGACATGATGAAGGTACGCAACCTTGGCCGCAAGTCTTTGGAAGAGGTCAAAAAGAAGCTCGAGGAACTCGGTTTGGCTCTGAGAGAAAATAACGATTGAAAAGAGGGAAATAAATGAGCTACAGAAAATTGGGACGTAACTCCGCAGCCCGTAAGGCGCTGTTCACCAGTATTCTTACTTCCTTCTTCAAATATGGGCGCATTGAAACGACGGAAGCAAAGGCGAAAGAGCTCCGCAAATTTGCGGATCAGTTAATCACGCTGGCAAAGCGTGGGGATCTGAGCGCTCGTCGTCAGGCTATTGCTGCCCTTGCTGATGAAGATGTAGTGAGAAAGCTGTTTGATGAAATCGCAGGAAAGTATGCTGACCGTCAGGGTGGCTATACGCGCATCCTGAAGCTCGGCGTTCGCCGCGGCGATGCAGCTCCGATGGTGATCATCGAGCTCGTATAATTGCAAAAAGGCCGTCAGCCCTTTATTTGTAAGGGTTGGCGACTTTTTTTGGTAAAGCGTACGATATTTTTTCAGGGATAATCTTTTTGTGCATTTCGCTGGTGTATATCTAAATTTTACATCTAATCCCGAGGTATTCAAGCCTCGGGATTATTTTATTTTACGAAAAGGGACTGCTGCAACGTCAAATTACGTGCAACAGCCTCACGTTCACTTTTGCGAAAAATATTATACCGTATCCATTTTTATTGTTAACTAAAACAAAGATTTGAATTAACAATGAAATCACGGTATAATGAATGGCGTGACGGATAGAAAAGAGGAGAAGAGCATGTCATTCATAGAATTCCATGATTTAACCCATTGTTATAATCAGGGACAGGAAAATGAGTATATGGCAATCTGTGGAGTAAACCTTTCGATTGAACAGGGTTCCTTTACGGTAATTTTAGGCAGAAATGGTTCGGGCAAGTCTACTCTGGCGAAACATATCAATGGATTGCTGCTGCCGACATCTGGTGTTTGTCTGGTCGATGGCCGGGATACGCAGGATATGGATGATCTTTGGGCGATACGGCGGCAGGTAGGAATGGTTTTTCAAAATCCGGATAACCAGCTTATCGCCGCAGTGGTAGAAGATGATGTGGCCTTTGGGCCGGAGAACTTGGGGATTGCCCCGCAGGAGATTCGCAGCAGAGTGGATGAGGCTTTGAAAGCGGTCGGTATGGAAAAGTATAAAAGCTTTGCTCCGCATCTTTTGTCTGGCGGGCAGAAGCAGCGTATTGCGATTGCCGGCGCTTTGGCTATGCGTACCCGATGCCTGGTCTTGGATGAGCCGACGGCTATGCTGGACCCTCAGGGGCGTGAGGAAGTTTTGAATACGGTCCGACGCCTCCATGATGAGCAGGGAATTACGATTGTTTATATCACGCATTTTATGGAAGAGGCAGTGGCAGCGGATCGGATTGTTGTCATGGATCAGGGGCGGATTCAGGCAGAAGGAACGCCGCGGGAGATTTTTTGCGAGGTGGAAGCGATGAAGGCCGGAGGGTTGGATGTTCCTTTGGCTGCGGAACTTGCCTGGCGGCTCCGCCGGGAAGGCATGAAACTGCCCGGGCAGATCATGACGGATGAAGAACTTGTTCAGGCATTGGAGGCATACGGATGTCCATTGAGTTGAAAGAGGTAACTTATTGCTATATGCCGGGGACGCCTTATGAGCGATATGCGCTGCGGCAGGTTTCTGTGTCCATTCAGGATGGGAGTTTTACGGCGATTGCCGGTCATACTGGTTCTGGTAAATCGACATTGGTGCAGCATTTGAACGGCTTGCTGCAGCCTTCCTCGGGGCAGGTGCTTGTCGATGGTATCGATTTGAAGGGATCGGATAAAGAGGCCCGCGCCGCGGCGAAGGCGGCCCGGCGGCGTGTCGGAATGGTTTTTCAGTATCCGGAACAGCAGCTTTTCGAAGAGACAGTTGAAAAGGATGTGGCGTTTGGGCCGAAGAATCAGGGGCTGGATCCCGGGCTGGTTCAGGGGCGCGTGGAAGAAGCGATGAATCTTGTGGGGTTGGACTATGCGTCGTTTCGAAATCGTTCCCCTTTTCAGCTCAGCGGCGGACAGAAACGCCGCGCAGCGATTGCCGGCGTCCTTGCTCTGCATCCCCGCTATCTGGTGTTGGATGAGCCGACTGCGGGACTGGATCCCTGTGGGCGGGAAGATCTGATCCGCATGATTCAGAAACTGCATCGGGACTGGAAGCTGACGATCGTGTTTATTTCACATAGTATGGAAGATGTTGCGCGGCTGGCTGATTCGGTTATTCTGATGAATCATGGAGAATGTGTGATACAGGATGATCCGGATACCGTGTTCAGCCGGGATGATCTCCTGCAGGCAGCAGGGCTGCGGCCGCCGCACATCCAGCGCCTGCTTCGGAAACTGCAGGCGGCAGGGGTACCCGTTCAGACAAGGGCCAAGAACATAGAAGAATGTTTGGCGAGAATTCGGGAGGGGTTGAAACATGCTCAATAATATCGCGATTGGGCAGTATTTTCCGGGCAACAGTATTTTGCACCGGCTCGATCCGCGCGTCAAGCTGGTTCTGCTGCTCGTTTATCTGGCCGAGGTGTTTGTGTTTAGCAATGCCCGTTCCTACATGATCCTTGGCGCGACAGCCGGTTTGTTGATTTGGATATCCGGTGTGCCGTTTCGGATGGTTCTGCGGTCGCTGAAACCGCTTTGGTGGATCATCCTGTTTACCTTTATCATCCATCTGTTCAGTCATCCCGGAACGCCGCTGTGGACGATTGGGATGTTTACGATGACGTGGGAGGGCGTCAATCAGGGTGTCTTTATCAGTCTGCGATTGATCCTTCTGATATTGATGAGTTCTCTGCTCACTTTTACGACCAGCCCGCTCCGCCTGACCGATGCTTTGGAAAGTTTATTGAATCCCTTGAAGCGGTTCGGTTTGCCTGCTCATGAGCTGGCGATGATGATGACGATAGCGCTGCGGTTTATTCCGACTCTGATTGAAGAAACCGATAAAATCATGAAAGCGCAGGAATCACGCGGCGCAGATTTTTCTACGGGCAGCGTGTTGTCGCGTTTACGCAATATGGTTCCCGTTTTGGTGCCGCTTTTTCTGTCGGCGTTCCGCCGGGCCGATGAGCTTGCTATGGCGATGGAGGCAAGAGGATATCGCGGCGGTATCGGACGCACGAGGATGAAGGTATTGCAGATCGGCAGTGTGGATTATCTGGCCGTATTCCTGTTTTTGCTGATGACCGCCGCTCTGTGTATGATTTCATGGGCGGGATGAAAGGAGAAGGATATGAAACCGGAACATATCGCAGAAATGAAAGCCCGCGCACGCAATATTGTTTTGTCGGTTGCTTATGATGGCACCGCCTATCATGGATTTCAGCGGCAGACTCCGCCGGTCACAGCGGTGCAGAATATCCTGGAAGAAAAATTACAGCTGGTGTTCGGGGATTCCATTGAGCTGGCTGCCGCTGGCCGGACGGATGCCGGTGTACATGCCTATGGGCAGGTCGTTAATTTCTTCACAAATGGAACCATTCCGGTCAGCCGTATTGTCCGGGCTGTCAACAGTCTGTTGCCGTCCGATATTGTCGTCAAAGCGGCCGCTGAAACAGATGCGGACTTTTCTGCGCGGCACAGTGCTACCTCCAAGGTCTATCTTTACCGCATGCAGCAGGGGGAAACGCCGGATCCCCTTCGTGCGCGCTATGTATGGCATGAGCGAAGACCGCTCGATCTTTTCCGTATGCGACAGGCACTGGATTGTATCCGGGGGACGCATGATTTCAGTGCGTTTCGTGCATCCGGCGGTGCGCCTATGAGCCCCGTACGTACGATGTATGAAGCGGTTCTTCAAGAGCGGCCAGACCATCTGCTGGAATTTCGGCTTCATGGCAATGGTTTTCTTTATCATATGGTTCGCAATCTCATCGGTACGATTGCAGATGTCGGGCTTGGGCGGCTTAGTCTGGAAGAGTTTCAGCAGATTCTTGCGAGTCGTGACCGCCAGAATGCCAGTGCTACAGCTCCTGCCCGCGGGCTTTATCTTTATGAAGTCCATTATGCGGGCCGGGATTTATTTTCGTTTCCCTGAAATTTATACGAAATCGGTGAAATTTTTGTTGCTTTTTTTTGTCCCTTCTCCATGTATATAGGTAGGAGGGATTTTTTGTCATGCAAATTTATGGATATGTGCGCGTGAGCACGCGCGAGCAACATACAGATCGTCAGTTGGCTGCCATGCGTGAAATGCAGATCCCGGAAGAAAATATCTATCTGGATAAACTGTCGGGAAAGAATTTCAACCGGCCGCATTATCGGCAGATGCTGCGCAAGCTGCATGAAAATACGGTGCTTTACATCCAGTCGATTGACCGTCTGGGACGCAATTATACGGAAATCATTGAGCAGTGGCGGTATATCACGAAGAAAAAACGGGCGGATATTGTTGTCCTGGATATGCCGCTTTTAGATACGAGACGCGGCAAGGATCTCATGGGAACCTTCCTGAGCGATATTGTACTGCAGGTGCTGTCCTTCGTTGCGGAAAATGAGCGTAGTGCGATTCGCCAAAGACAGGCCGAGGGTATTGCGGCGGCAAGAAAGCGCGGCGTTCAGTTTGGGCGTCCATCCAAACCGCTGCCACCGGAGTTTGACGTCCAATACGAGAAGTGGAGACGCGGGGAAACGACCATCCGGACGGCGGCACGAATCTGCGGTATGCCGCCATCCACTTTCTACGCGCGCTGTCGGGCGCGCATGGCCGGGACATGACGTTTTTTGCTCAGTACACTGGCGGGCGGCGCGGCTTTTTTCTTGCAGAATATCAGGAACGAGCGATTGTTCTGTAACGAATGTACTTGCATGCCCTTTGCGGATGGGGTAAAATATGAAAAGACCCTGTAAAAGGAGGGTCTTTATATGTATGCATATTTCCAGGTGGTGAAACTATGAATTCCATATTAAAGGTTGGTATCGACGTGGGATCTACGACCATCAAGCTGGTGGTTCTGGATCATGAAAAGCATATTCTGTATAAGAATTATGCGCGTCATTTTTCTGAAATCGGTAATGCCCTGCAGGAAAATCTGACCCATCTTAAGTCGGTGGTGGGCGACCAGAAGTTTTCCTTTGCGCTGACTGGTTCAGCTGGCATGGGGATTGCTCAGCGCATCGGCCTGCCGTTTGTGCAGGAAGTGATTGCCTGTGCCGCAGCGGTCCGGCAGCTGATTCCCCGGACCGATACCGTGGTGGAGCTCGGCGGCGAGGATGCGAAGATCACCTATTTTGGCGATGCGCCGGAACAGCGTATGAACGGGGTCTGCGCCGGCGGTACGGGGTCGTTCATCGATCATATGGCTTCGCTTCTTTCGACGGATGCGCCGGGACTCAATGAGCTGGCGGCTAAGGGAAAGCAGATCTATACGATCGCTTCGCGCTGCGGGGTTTTTGCCAAAACGGACATTCAGGCCCTGATGAATGATGGGGCGGAAAAAGCGGATATTGCGCTGTCTATCTTTCAGGCTGTGGTCAATCAGACCATTGGCAATCTGGCGCAGGGGCGGCCGATTTCGGGGCATGTCGCTTTTCTGGGCGGCCCGCTGCATTTTCTGCCGGAACTGCGGAAGCGTTTTATTGAGACGCTGGGGCTTCAGGACGATCAGGTTGTAAAAGTAGATTACGGCAATTATTTTGTCGCCATGGGTGCGGCGCTTTCTGACGAAGCACAGGAAATCGATGTACGGCAGCTCGATGCGTGTATTGAGCGTGCACAGCAGGCAGCGGCCAATGAGACGCGCAAGGCGGATTTTACGTTGTTCGAGGATGATGCGGAATATCAGTCGTTTAAAGCACGTCATGACCGCGATCAGGTTAAACGTGGTGATCTTTCCCAATATGAAGGGCCCGTGTATATCGGTATCGATGCCGGGTCGACGACGACAAAGATCGCGGCGATCGGCCGGGATAAAGAGGTTCTGTATACCTCCTACGGCAGCAATCAGGGGTCGCCGCTGAAAACGGTGGTAAAAGAGATTCGGGAGCTTTATGCGGCTATGCCGGAAAAGACCTGGATTGCCGGCGCTGTGACCACTGGATACGGCGAAGCAATTGTCAAGGCGGCGCTTCATGCGGATGGCGGCGAGGTGGAAACGTTTGCGCATCTTCGCGCGGCGCAGGAGTTTTGTCCGGAAGTTACCTTTGTGCTCGATATCGGCGGACAGGATATGAAGTGTTTCTTTGTCCGGGATGGCAGTATTGGCAATATCACATTGAACGAAGCCTGCTCGGCAGGATGCGGCTCGTTCATCCAGAATTTTGCCGAAGGCCTTCATATGACGGCGGGCGAGTTCGCACAGAAGGCGCTGGAATCCAAAGCACCGGTGGATCTTGGCACGCGCTGTACGGTATTTATGAATTCCAAGGTAAAGCAGGCGCAGAAGGAGGGTGCGGACGTCGCGGATATTTCGGCGGGCATCGCGTTCTCGGTGATCAAAAATGCACTGTTCAAGGTCATGCAGCTGAAGGATGTACGCGATCTGGGCGATCATATTGTGGTGCAGGGCGGTACGTTTTACAACGATGCCGTGCTGCGCTGCATGGAAAAACTTCTGGACCGTCCGGTCATCCGTCCTGATATCGCGGGGCTTATGGGCGCTTATGGTGCGGCTATTCTGGCCATGGAGGCCGGAACGGAGCATTCCACGCTCCTGTCAGCCGGAGATCTCGAAGCCTTTTCCGTTGCGACGAGTTCGTATCGCTGCAAGGGCTGCGGAAATCAATGCCTGATTACGATGCAGAAATTTTCCGATGGCAGCAAATATTTTACCGGCAACCGCTGCGAGCGCGGCATTGGCGGCCAGAAGGCAGGCGGGGAAGAGACGCCGAATATTTATCGGTACAAATATGAACGCGTATTCCGCTATTATCGTCCGCTGGAGCATCCGTCGCGCGGGCGTATCGGCATTCCGCGCGTGCTGAACATGTATGAGGACTATCCGTTCTGGTTTACGTTCCTGACCTTCCTGGGGTATCAGGTCGTGCTTTCCGGCAAATCCAGTGCGAAACTGTATTATAAAGGAATGGCGACGGTTCCGTCTGATTCGCTCTGCTACCCGGCTAAGCTGGCGCATGGTCATATCATGGATCTGGTCGAGAAGGGCGTTACGAAAATTTTCTATCCGTGTGAGCCTTATAATATGGAGGATGAGGTCAATCCGTCCGATAACCATTTCAACTGTCCGATTGTTGCTTCTTATGCAGAAAACATCCGCGGAAATATGGATATTCTGCGTGAGAAGAACATTGACTTGATTCAGCCGTTTTTGCCGATTTACGATCGTTCGCGTTTGATCGATCGGTTATTCGAGGAACTGGGGAAAAGCGAGAACCTTTCCCGGCAGGAGATCGAGGCGGCAGTGGATGCGGCGTATCGGGAGCTCGAGCATTATCATGCGGATGTGCGCGCCTACGGCAAAAAAATACTGGACCGCTTGGAGAAAACAGGGGAACAGGCCATTCTGCTGGCAGGAAGGCCGTATCATATTGATCCGGAAATCAATCATGGCATTCCCGAGATGATTCAATCGTACCATCTGCCCATTCTCTCAGAAGACGCGGTCTATCATCTTCCGGTTCACGGTGGCAGACTGTCGGTAGTCAATCAGTGGAGCTATCATGCGCGCTTGTATCATGCTGCGCAGTTTGCCGTGGAGCATCCAAATCTTACGCTGATTCAGTTCAGCTCTTTCGGGTGCGGTCTGGATGCTTTGACGACGGGACAGGTCAAAGAGATTCTGGAACAGCATCATCGCATCTATACGATGATCAAGCTGGACGAGGTATCCAACCTTGGTGCAGCGCGCATTCGCCTCCGCTCCCTGATGGCCGCGCTTGCCCGCCGCAAGCCGCTGCCCTATCAGGAGGTGCAGCCCATTGAGCGTCCCCGCTTTACGGAGGAATGTAAGGCCACGCATACGATTCTTGCACCGCAGATGGCGCCGATTCATTTTGAACTGTTTCAGACCGCTTTGCAAAAGTATGGATACCGTGCGGTGATTCCGCCGATGCCTGGCAAGAAAGCGATTGATACCGGACTGCGCTACGTCAATAATGATATGTGCTATCCGTCTATTGTCGTAATCGGCCAGCTGATATCCGCCCTGCAGGAAGGACTGTGCGATCCGGATCATACGAGCATCATGCTGTTCCAGACCTGCGGAGCCTGCCGGGCTACCAATTATCTCAGCGTGCTTCGTCAGGCTTTGCGTTATGCAGGCTTTCCACAGGTTCCGGTTTTTGCCGTTCATGGCATGAAAGAGGAAATGGATGCGTTCCGTCTGGATCGCCGTATGCTCACGGATGCCGTCAAGGCGGCCATTTACGGGGATACTCTGATGAACGTGCGCAACCGCATGATGCCGTATGAACTTTCGCAGGGATCGACGCAGGCCCTTTTCCGGAAATGGATGGACCGTGCCAAGGCAGAGATTCGTAGCGGCAGCTATTTCAAATTCAGCCGGAATATCCGGGCGATTGTGCGCGATTTCGATCATCTGCCCATTGATGAGACGCTTTGGAAACCTAAAGTGGGCATTGTCGGAGAAATTCTGGTCAAATACCATCCCGTTGCGAACAATCACATTGAGAAGGTCTTGATGGAGGAAGGCGCGGAAGTGGTCATGCCGGACTTTGTCGATTTCTTCCTGTATTCTGCCTATGATTCCATTGCGAAACGCAAACTGCTGGCCGGAAAGGCAAAAGATGCCCTGTTCGGCAGAATGTTCATCAAAGTCATTGAGTTCTTCCGTCGGCCGATGCGCAAGGCTCTGCGCGAGAGCAGACATTTCCTGCCGCCGCATACAATCGATCAGACGGCGGAACTGGCCGCACGCCATGTCAGCCTTGGCAATATGGCCGGTGAAGGCTGGTTCCTGACCGGTGAAATGGTCAAGCTGATCGATGAAGGCGTGCCGAACGTGGTGTGCCTGCAGCCGTTCGGCTGTCTGCCCAATCATATTACGGGCAAGGGAGTCATGCATGAACTGCGTACGAGCTATAAAGGCGCCAATATCACGGCCATCGACTGCGATGCCGGATCCAGTGAAGTCAATCAGCTGAACCGATTGAAACTCATGTTGGCTGTCGCAAAAGAGCGCGGCCCAAAACAAAATTCTAAATCAACAGCGCAGGATGAGGCGGCAAGCCGATCCTGAACGAGGCCCTCCTTTTAGAAAAGGAGGGCTTTTTTGTAAAGAAAAATCAAGGACATATGTCCTGAATTTTATTGACAGGCCGAAAAAATCCCGCTATGATGGAAAGGTAGGAGTGTTCATCTTTTATTTCAGTGGGAGACGATAGAATCCATGAAAGAATACAAACCATTCAAGTCCGGTAAGGTCCGTGAAGTATATGATGCTGGCGACAGCATCATCATGGTGGCGACGGACCGCATTTCTGCGTTCGATCATATTTTGAAGAATAAGATCACGAAAAAAGGCGCCATTCTGACGCAGATGTCCCGGTTCTGGTTCGATTTTACCAAAGACATTCTGCCGAACCATATGATTTCGGTGGATAATGCGGATATGCCCGAATTTTTCCGTCAGCCGCAGTTTATCGGCAACAGCATGAAATGCAAGAAGCTCCGCATGATTCCCATGGAATGTATCGTGCGTGGGTATATTACGGGAAGCGGCTGGGAAAGCTATCAGAAGAATGGGACCGTATGCGGAATAACCCTTCCGTCCGGATTGGTCGAGTCTCAGAAGCTTCCGGAGCCGATCTTTACTCCGAGTACAAAGGCTGAGCTTGGCGATCATGATGAGAACGTCTCACTGGAAAAAGGAGCGGAAGTTCTGGAAAAGAGCTTCCCGGGACATGGCCGTGAGTATGCGGAAAAGGTTCGCGATTACACGATTGCCATTTACAAAAAATGCGCGGATTATGCCTTGAAGCATGGTATCATCATTGCAGATACCAAGTTTGAATTCGGACTGGATGAGTCCGGGCAGATCGTTTTGGGCGACGAGGTTCTGACGCCGGACAGCTCCCGCTTTTGGCCGCTGGAGGGCTATCAGCAAGGGCAAAGCCAGCCTTCCTATGATAAGCAGTTTGTGCGTGACTGGCTGAAAGCCAATCCGGACAGCGATTATGAGCTGCCGCAGGAAATCATTGATAAGACCATTGATAAGTATAAAGAGGCATTCAAGATGCTGACGGGGAAAGATTTTGAATGATTCCACTGGAAAGGAGCGGATATCGATGAAGGTAGCAGTTCTCATGGGGAGCGATTCCGACTGGCCGATTCTCAAGCCGGCTGTTGAGATTCTCAAGCAGTTTGGCATTGAATCCGAGGTCGTGGTAGCTTCGGCGCATCGCACGCCGGCTAAGGTGCGCGAGTTCGTCCTGAGCGCACCGGATAAGGGAATCGGCGTGTTTCTGGTAGCAGCTGGTGCCGCTGCGCATCTGGCCGGTGTCGTGGCCAGCTATACGACTCTGCCGGTAATCGGCGTGCCGATCAATGCAACGCCGCTTAATGGTATGGATGCACTTTTGAGTACGGTCCAGATGCCTTCCGGGATTCCCGTGGCAACGATGGCTATCAATGGGGCAAAAAACGCGGCGATTTTTGCCGTACAGATTTTTGCGGTAAGCGACAAAGATCTGGCGGACAAATTAGCAGATTATCGCAGCAAGATGATGCAGGATGTGGAAAAGAAAGCAGCGCGTGTCGCCGCACAGCTCTGAGCTTGTGCAGTGAGAGACTGCGATTTCATTGGTGACAGATCCTATTTTCAAGAAGAAAAGAGAGAATAAGATACTCATGTATGAAAACGGTTATAACCCAGAACCCAAGTGGAAAGAAGAATGTGGTGTTTACGGCGTTTACTCCCATACGGAGGATGTCTCCGAGATGACCTATCTCGGGCTTTATGCGCTGCAGCACCGCGGACAGGAAAGCGCCGGTATTGCTCTGACTGATGGGGCGTGGATGGATGTAACCCGCGGTATGGGCCTGGTCAATGAAGTGTTCCGTCATCAGGTTCCGCGTATGGAGCATCAGTGCATTGCCGTCGGTCATGTGCGGTATTCGACGACAGGATCCAGTCTGTTGGCTAACACGCAGCCGCTGCTCGTCAATTACTCCGGCGGAAAAATTGCGCTGGCGCATAATGGCAATCTGACGAATGCCGCGGAAATCCGTCATGATCTTGAACAGAACGGTACGATTTTTCAGACCTCCATTGATTCCGAGGTGATTGTAAATCTTGTAGCGCGTTCGCATAAGGAAACGATTGAAGAACGTATCATCGAAAGCCTCAAGATGGTCAAGGGCTGCTACTGTTTGGCCATTATGACGGAAGATAAACTGATCGGTGCGCGTGACCCGCAGGGCTTTCGCCCGCTTTGCATCGGCAAGACCGAGGAGGGAAGCTGGATCCTTTCTTCCGAGACCTGTGGTCTGGATGTTGTCGGTGCGGAATTTGTGCGCGATGTCCTGCCGGGGGAGATGGTGGTCATCGATCAGGATGGACTTAGATCGTATCTCTTTGCGGCGGATGAGAAAAAAGCAGGATGTATCTTTGAATACATTTACTTTGCGCGTCCGGATTCCGTGATCGACGGGCAAAGTGTCCATGAAGCGCGTTTCCTCATGGGGCGTGAACTGGCGCGGGAATCCGGGTTTCAGGGAGACATTGTCATTTCTGTTCCGGATTCGGGCACGACGGCGGCTACCGGGTATGCTTACGAGTCTGGCATCCCCTTTGTGGAAGGTCTCATCAAGAACCGGTATATTGGCCGCACGTTCATCCAACCGACCCAGAAGAAACGCGACACGGCAGTCAAGCTCAAGCTCAATGCCATCCGCTCCGTTGTCGAGGGCAAGTCGGTCATCATGGTCGACGATTCCATTGTGCGCGGAACGACAAGCGGAAAAATCGTCCGGATGCTGCGCAATGCGGGTGCCAAGTCCGTTCATATGTGCGTGAGCAGCCCGCCGATCGGCTATCCGTGTTTTTATGGCATCGATACTTCTGTGCGTAAGGAACTCATTGCCGCGACCAAAAGCGTCGAGGAGATTCGTGAGTTCATCGGCGCTGATTCGCTGCATTTCCTGAGTATTGAAGGGCTTAAGAAATGCGTACCGAATGCCAATGCCGAGGCGATGTGTTATGCCTGCTTCAACAGTGCCTATCCGATTAAGGACGGCGCAAAACCGGCCGGCGACAGCAAATACGTATTTGAGCAGCGCAAGAAATGCTGAGAGGAAAGGAAACAAATGGCAGAACAACTTACCTATAAAGATTCCGGCGTGGATATTGATGCGGGGAACCGCTCCGTCAAGCTCATTAAGGAAAGTGTCCGGGCGACATACCGTCCGGAAGTCCTCGGCGATCTCGGCGGATTTGGCGGTCTTTTTGCGCTGAATTCCGGCAAGTATAAGGAGCCGGTTCTCGTCTCCGGTACGGACGGCGTCGGTACGAAGCTTCGTTTGGCTTTTATGCTTGACAGGCACGATACGATCGGTCAGGATGCCGTCGCCATGTGCGTCAACGACATCCTCGTACAGGGCGCTGAGCCGCTCTTCTTCCTCGACTACCTCGCTGTCGGCAAGCTCGACCCGGAGCAGGTCGCCGCTGTCGTCAAGGGCGTCGCGAATGCCTGCAAGGAGTCCGGCTGCGCGCTGATTGGCGGCGAGACGGCCGAGATGAGCGGCTTCTACCCGGTCGGTGAGTACGACATCGCCGGCTTTGCTGTCGGCGTCGTCGAGAAGTCGAAGGTCATCACGAGCGAGCGCGCCAAGGAAGGCGACGTGCTCCTGGGCCTGCCGTCCTCCGGTGTTCATTCGAACGGGTATTCCCTCGTGCGCAAGATCTGCTTCGAACACAAAGGCTTCAAGGGCGACGAGTACATCGACGAGCTCGGCAAGACGATCGGCGAGGAGCTCCTGACGCCGACGCGCCTCTATCCGAAGACATGCCTGCCGCTCATTGAAAAGTTCGACATCCACGGCATGGTCCACATCACGGGCGGCGGTTTCTACGACAACATCCCGCGCGCACTGCCTGAGGACATGGCCGTCGAGATCGACAGCTCCGTCTGGCAGATGCCGACGATCTTCCGCCTGCTTCAGCAGTGGGGCAATGTCGACTGGCATGAGATGTACCGCACGTTCAACATGGGCATCGGCATGGTCATCATGGCCAGCCGCGAGGAGGCCGACAAGATCAAGGCGCACCTCGAAGCCGAGCATGAGACGGTCTACGAGATCGGCCGCGTCGTCCGCGGCAATCACGATGTGACGATCAAAGGCGGCGTGTTCGATGAGTAAGCAAGTATTAGGCGTGCTGTGCTCCGGCCGCGGCACCGACCTCCAGTCCATCATCGACGCCATCGGCCGCGGCGAAGTCGATGCGACGATCGCTGTCGTGCTGACCGATAAGCCCGGTGCTTATGCGTTAACGCGCGCTAAAGAGGCCGGCGTCAAGGCCGTTTGCATCGACCGCAAGCAGTTCGACGGCCGCCAGCCGTTCGAGGAAGCCCTGATCGCGGCCCTCGATGAGGCGGGCGTCACGCTCGTCGTGCTCGCTGGCTTCATGCGCATCCTGACGCCGTACTTCGTGCGCCACTACGCAGGCCGCATCATGAATATTCACCCGGCTCTGCTGCCGAGCTTCCCCGGCGCGCATGCGCACCGCGATGTGCTTGCCTATGGCGTCAAGGTCAGCGGCTGCACCGTCCACTTTGTTGACGAAGGCACCGACAGCGGCCCCATTATCCTGCAGGCCGCCGTTCCTGTGCTCGACGACGACACCGAGGAAACCCTCGGCGCCCGCGTGCTCGAGCAGGAGCACATCATCTACCCGAAAGCCATCCAGCTCTACTGCGAAGGCCGCCTGAAAGTAGAAGGCCGCCATGTGCGTATCCTGTCCGCCAAGCAGTAGACAGGCTGGGGATGGGGCTGTGTAAGAAGTAGCTAGGGGAGGGGATGGTGTCCGCCTGCAGAAGCGAAGCGACTGTCCGCAGGACTGGCCGACAGATAATCCCCAGCTATGTTCCGCAATGTAAGAACGCCGCGTCAGGCGGCGAACCATCTTTGCCATAAGTAAAGAGGCGAGAAGGCCATTCAGCGAAGCGCCGAAGCCGAAAAAACTCGCTCCTGCCCATGCACGATGTAAACAAACTGAGAAAGAGGTACACACCATGAAGATCAAGCGCGCTCTCATCAGCGTATCGAATAAACAGGGCATCGTCGAATTCGCCCGCAAGCTCCACGAAGCAGGCGTCGAGATCGTCTCCACAGGCGGCACGATGAAGGCCATCAAAGAAGCCGGCATCCCCGTCACCTACGTAAGCGACGTCACGGGTTTCCCGGAGATCATGGACGGCCGCGTCAAAACCCTGAACCCGTACATTCACGGCGGCATTCTGGCCGTCCGCGACAATCCCGAACATGTCCGCGAGATGGAGGAGCATCACATCACCGGCATCGACCTCGTCGCTGTCAACCTCTATCCGTTTAAAGAGACGATCGCAAAGCCTGATGTCACGCTCGCTGAGGCCATCGAGAACATCGACATCGGCGGCCCGGCCATGGTTCGCGCCGCGGCTAAAAATTTTAAATTCGTCACCATCGTTACGAATCCGGCCCGCTACGACGAGATCGCCGGGCAGGTTGCAGAAAAAGGCTGCGTCGACGACCGCACGCGCATGGAGCTTGCGCAGGAGGCCTTTGCCCATACGGCAGCCTATGATGCAATGATCAAGGATTATCTCGCCGAACAGCTCAAAAAGTAAAAAACAAAAGCCTTCCCCCGCAGGAGAAGGGAAGAATTCTTTCACACCTGTGGGAGAGGGCTATTTTTATGGAGGAATCAATATGAATATCTTAGTCATCGGCTCGGGCGGACGTGAGCACACGCTGGCATGGAAACTTGCGCAATCCCCGAAAGCCACGAAGCTGTACGCTGTGCCGGGAAATCCGGGCATGACCGACGTCGCCGAGTGTATCCCTGGCGTCGATATCTGTGATAATGATGCTCTCGTGAAACTGGCCAAAGACAAGGCGGTAGACCTCGTTGTCGTCGGCCCGGAGGTTCCTCTGACAAACGGCGTCGTCGATGCGATGAATGCAGCCGGTATCCGGGCGTTTGGCCCGACGAAACTGGCCGCTGAGATCGAGGGCTCCAAATCCTTCTCCAAGAACCTCATGAAGAAATACGGCATCCCGACGGCCAGGTACGAAGTATTTACTGATGCGGAGGCTGCCCGCGACTACGTCAGGAAAGAGGGCGCCCCGATTGTCATCAAGGCCGACGGCCTTGCCGCAGGCAAGGGCGTCATCGTCGCTATGACACTCGACGAAGCACTCGATGCCGTCCACGAGATCATGGACGATGCTGCCTTCGGTAAAGCCGGCAGCCGCGTCGTCATTGAAGAGTTCATGGACGGTGAGGAAGCATCTCTTCTGGCCTTTACCGACGGCAGGACCATCTGCCCGATGGTCAGCTCACAGGATCACAAACGCGCTTACGACGGAGACAAGGGGCCGAATACAGGCGGCATGGGAACCTATGCGCCGGCACCTGTCATGACAAAAGCGCTTGTTGCGGAGGCGACGGAAAAAATTCTGAAACCCGTTATTGCCGCCATGGACAAAGAAGGGCGTCCGTACAAGGGCTGTCTCTATGCCGGTCTCATGATTACGAAAGAAGGGCCGAAGGTCGTTGAATTCAATGCGCGCTTCGGTGATCCCGAGACGCAGGTCGTCCTGCCGCTTCTCGAGAGCGATCTGGTGGATATCATGCTGGCCTGCACCGATGGAAGTCTGGCTGATATGGATATCCAATGGAGCGAAGGCGCGGCGGTCTGTGTGGTTATGGCATCGGGCGGTTATCCGAAGTCTTATCAGAAAGGCTTTGCGATTGACGGGCTGGAAAAAGCCAAGGCTGCGGACACGTTGGTATTCCATGCCGGTACAGCCGAGCATGATGGCCGTATCGTTACGGCCGGCGGACGCGTCCTCGGCGTAACAGCATGCGCAGGACAAGTCCGGGACGCAGTGAAAAAGGCATATGACGGCGTTCGCTGCATCTCCTTTCAGGGTGCGTTCTATCGGCAGGATATTGCACACCGGGCATTGGAACGGGCGAAAAAATAACATAGGTACTATTGTATTTTTGTATACTTTACGATTTATCTATTTACAATAGGCGGGATGTCTATTATAATTAACCATATAGACGTCAACGATGGACGCTCTGCAGCGGATTTGCCGCGCAGAGCGTTTTGTCGTAAAGATGATGGAATCATGCAGGTGGTTTGCATAGCGCTGTGGAATGTGGGGGATTGTTATGGATTTTGCGAAGCTTCTGGCCGATGTGAATAATTTTGTCTGGGGACCGGTTATGCTGGCATTGCTGGTCGGGACGGGCATTTTTCTGACCATCCGGCTGAAATTTCTGCCTTGGCGTAATCTGTCGTATGCCGTGCGGATGATTTTTCGGCGAAAGGATAAACACGCGGGAGACATTTCGCCGTTTCAGTCCCTGATGACCGCGCTGTCAGCCACGGTCGGTACAGGCAATATCGTCGGTGTCGCTACCGCCATGGTTCTCGGTGGACCGGGAGCCTTGGTCTGGATGTGGATCAGTGCGGCGTTCGGCCTTTCGACCAAATACGGTGAATCAGTCTTAGCGGTCAAATATCGCGAGACGAACAGCGTAGGGGAGATGGCCGGCGGCCCGATGTATGCGATGAAAAACGGCATCCATAATAAATATATGGGCCGGGGGCTGGCCGCTCTGTTTGCCTTTTTTGTGGTTGTGTCATCATTTGGCATCGGCAATATGACGCAGGCCAATTCCATCTCGGCTGCGCTGTTTACCGGATTTTCTGTCCCGACCTGGCTGACCGGAGGGATCATCGCCCTGCTGGCTTTATCGGTTCTGCTTCGCGGGATTCGCAGTATTGGAAAGGTGTCCAGCGTGGTTGTTCCGGCTATGGCATTATTTTATTTTCTTTCCGCTATGGTTGTGATTGTCGTCAATTTTGATGCTGTCCCGGCTGGGATTGCAGAAATGTTCCGAATGGCCTTCTCTTTTGATTCCGTAGCCGGCGGAATCGGCGGCGGGATCGTGGCTTCCATGCTGACTTCGATGCGCTGGGGCGTGGCCCGCGGTGTTTTCTCGAATGAAGCCGGTCTGGGATCCGCGCCGATTGCAGCTGCTGCAGCCCGCACGGACCATGCGTCCCGTCAGGGATATGTCAACATGACGGGGACGTTTTTTGATACGATGATTATCTGCATGTTGACGGGGCTTGTCATTGCTTCATCCGGTATGCTGGGAACGACAGATCCTGTGACGGGAAAAATGGTTTCCGGCGCGCAGCTCACGATTCTGGCCTTCAGCACCGTATTTGGCGACTATGCAAAGCTGATCGTTTCGATCGCTCTGAGCTTGTTTGCTTTCTCGACCATTTTAGGCTGGGAATACTATGGCGAGAAGGCGCTGGAATATCTGGTCCGCCGCCGTCCGGTCATTATGGGATACCGGGTTTTATTCAGCCTGATCACTTTTGTCGGCGCGACGACGACACTCGAAGTGGTTTGGAACTTTTCGGATACCATGAACGGGCTTATGGCTATCCCGAATCTGATTTGCCTGCTTTGGCTCAGCGGCGACATTGCCGAGGAGTGTTTTGACTTCCAGAAGACCGTTGTGGAGAAGGAAAAGCATGGCGAGGACATCGATTGCCAGACGGAAGTGGGCAGTATAGAGAACTTCTGAATCCAATCCTTGCGAAAAAGGACGGCGGAGTGAAAGCCGCCGTCCTTTTTTCGCAAATACAAAAAGAAAAAGCCGACAGCAATGCCGTCGGCTTGATGATTTCTGGTCGGGATGACAGGATTCGAACCTGCGGCCTCTTCGTCCCGAACGAAGCGCGCTACCAAACTGTGCCACATCCCGCAGTCACAAGAAATATTATACGGGAGATATACTTGCTTGTCAAGCATTTTCTTTTTCTCTGGCAGCTCTTGCATATCGGATAGACATTTGTTAAACTATAAAAGAAAATAGAAAAGGAAATCACTGGGGGCGCAGAATCTGATCTGCTGAGAGGCGTGAGCCGACCCTTGGAACCTGTTAGGTTAAGACCTGCGTAGGGAAGTGACAAGCAAGATTGCCGTTCAGCTATGCTGGGCGGCTTATTTTCTTTGGTTTTATTCCGAATATCATGACAGCATCAGGAGGTAGCGTAGATGTCAACACAAATGCAACTGGCCCGTGAAGGAAAAATCACCGATGTGATGCGGCAGGTAGCGGCAGAGGAACAAATCGAAGCGGAGGTTCTTCGCGACCGGGTGGCCCGGGGGACGGTCGCGATTCCGGCAAACATTCATCACACCAATCTCAAGGCACGCGGAGTAGGCGAGGGACTGCGGATCAAGGTAAATGCTAATATCGGCACGTCGAGCACGTATCCGGATATCGAGCCGGAGCTGGAGAAACTGGATGAAGCCGTTCGCTGCGGAGCCGATGCCGTCATGGATCTGTCTACGGGAAGCAATATCGATGTATCCCGCCAGAAAATCATCGAGCATTCGCCGATCATGGTCGGAACGGTGCCGCTTTATCAGGCGACGGTCCGGGCAATCAGGGAGCATGGCGCCGTCGTGGAGATGACGGAAGAGGACATCCTGCAGACCATTGAAAAGCAGGCAAAGGATGGAGCGGATTTTATGACGCTTCACTGCGGCGTGACGCGGGAAGCGATTGAACGCATGCGCCGTCAGGGGCGGATCATGGATATTGTGAGCCGCGGCGGTTCCTTTATTGCCGGCTGGATGCTCCACAACGAGCGGGAAAATCCGCTGTATGAGCATTACGACGATATTCTCGATATTTGTGAAAAGTATGATGTGACGATCAGTCTCGGCGATGGGATGCGTCCCGGCTGCACTGCGGATGCCACGGATCGCGGACAGCTTACTGAGCTGATTACTCTGGGCGAGCTTGTCGACCGGGCTTGGCGGCGCGGGGTTCAGGTCATGGTGGAAGGGCCGGGCCATGTTCCGTACGATCAGATTGAAGCGAATATGAAGCTGGAAAAGCGTATCTGCCGCAATGCGCCGTTCTATGTCCTTGGCCCGTTGGTAACCGATGTGGCACCGGGCTATGACCATATTACGGCGGCTATCGGCGGTACGCTGGCTGCCGTGAGCGGGGCGGATTTCCTCTGCTATGTGACGCCGGCCGAGCATCTGGCCTTGCCGACGATCGAAGATGTGCATACCGGTGTGATCACGTCGCGCATTGCCGCGCATGCTGCGGATCTGGTTCGCGGCATACCGGGAGCGAGAGAATGGGACCGCCGGATGGCGGAAGCGCGCAAGCAGCTGGACTGGGAGGCGCAGCTGTCACTGGCCATCGATCCGGAGCTGGCGGAAACGAAGCGCGGCGCGCGGAATAAAAAAGGAGAAGAAGCCTGCTCCATGTGCGGTGATTACTGCGCGGTGAAAATCATCAGCAAATATTTCGATAAACCGGTCTGCCCCTGCGATGACTGAAACCTGACGGCAGGAACAATTAAAAAAATTCAGTCTAAAAGAAGGAATCTCCGCGAGAAATCACGAATAAGAACAATATAAAGAAATAAAACAAACTCGTTAGGAGGTTTTATTATGGGCAAGATTCAAAAAATCCTGGTTCCGGTGGACGGTTCGGTAAACGGCTGCAAAGCGGTGGATGAGGCGATCTTCTTTGCACAGAAGTGTCAGGCGGATTTGGACTTTGTTTATGTTGCCAGCAATATAAATAAGGATATTCCGAGTCATATCGTGTTTGACCGGATCTGGGAAAAAATTCCGGAAGAGATCAAAGCCTCGAAACATGTAGAGACGGGCAACATCCCCAAGGCGATTATCCGGGTGGCTGGACAGGAACACAGTGATATGATTATCATGGGAAGCCGCGGTCTTGGACTCTTCAAGGGAGCGCTTATCGGAAGCGTCAGTCAGAAAGTCATTGAGGAGTCTCCTATTCCGGTTATGGTCATCAAATAAAAGGAAACCCGGGCTGACGGGGGCTGATCTTCTGCCTTAGGGGCGGCATTCTGGCACCCGTCAGCATCGGATAAATCCGGTCCGGACAGCTGTCGGCAGATTCTTCCTGTCGGCAGCTGTTTCATATCGGATGGACAAGGCGGAAGGAGTGAAGGTACGATGCTGGTCAGAGAAATCATGACGCGGGACGTGATTACCGTGCGCCCGGAAACGGCCATTCGTGAGCTGGCAGAGCTTTTGGTGGAGAAACGGATTTCCGGCGTTCCGGTCGTCGATGACGGTGGGACGCTCCGAGGTATTGTCAGCGAAGGAGATTTGATGCGCAAGGAGATTGCGCCGGATCTGCCGGATGAACTTTGCATTTTGGGAGCGGTGATCTATTACAACGGATTGTCGGAATATCGGGAAGCCTTTCGTAAGTTCGCCGCATGCACTGCGGAACAGATCATGACGGAGAAAGTGATCACGGTCAATGAAGAGGACGAGGTCAGCCGCGTCGCCAAACTGATGCTGGACAAACGGATCAAGCGGCTTCCAGTCCTTGGATCGGATGGAAAGCTGTCCGGGATCGTCAGCCGTTTTGACATTGTAAAAATGCTGCTCTGAGCGCAATAAAAAAAGAGAAGGGGGGAAAGAAGCTGCCCTTCTCTTTTTTTTTGCGTTTTGTTTTTTTCCTAAGATCAATGATCTTCCGGGCGCTTTGCCATCCAGCGCGAACAATTATATCGCTGACGCATTTCCAGACGGTTTTGGTAGATGTCTTCGATAACCAGCTTGCAGATTACGATGAACGGCACGGCCAGAAACATTCCGGGAGCGCCGAGCAGCTCTCCGCCGAGGATGATGCCGAGAATGATCGCGATTGGATGCAGATTCAGCGACTTGCCGATCAATGTGGGATAAACCAGATTATGGTTGACCTGAGTCAGCACGAGATAAAAGCCAGCGGTCTGCAGGGCGACAAAAGGATCTTCTGTAGCCGTCAGCAGCGTGCCGAAGGCAGAGGCGACGGTCGGTCCGAGAACAGGAATGAATTCGCAGGTCCCCGATACCATGGCAAATACGGATCCATAAGGAAGACCGCGCAGGGTAAAATACAGGAAGACAACGACGGCCGTGATGCAGCAGATGATAAGCTGGCTGCAGATATACGTTCGCAGGGCGGCCAGAATCCGATTGAACAATTTCATGACGCGCTGGTAATCATGCGTGGGAAAGCGACTGGCCAGATAGGATTTGATGAGTTCGCCGTCTTTCAGCAGATAAAACGTCACAAAGAGGATAATGACAATATCGATGAATTTGCTGAACACCGACAGGAGCAGCGTCAAGGACGATTTCAGCGCATCGACGCTGACGGATTTGAGTTCCTGCCAGAGATTATCCAGTTCGTCATTGAGAAATTGAGAATCCTGCAAGAGCGGCAGGGTTTGCAGCTTTTCCGTAATCTGTGGGAAATCTGTGATAAAGCGGGTGAAAGTAGGAATAAACGTGCTGGATACAACCGCTAAAAGTCCGATGGCCAGCAGAACAAAGGCGATGAGGACCAGCCCGGCCGACAAAGCGCGGGGGAGGCGGGAGTGGAGCTTTTCCACAAGCGGCGTAAGCAGCAGCTGCAGCAGCATGGAAATAAAGATGATAAAGGCAAGCTGCGGCATAAACCAGAAGGTAGAAAGCAGCAGCGTAAAGGTTATGCCAAGCAGAATAGAAGTGCGGTAGTCTTTCAGATGCATAATATCTCCTCATAAAAACGGAATCAAAAGCCGTACTTCTCTCATTATAGCAGAATGAAGGCCGGCCGCAAGGGCCAGCCTTCATTTTATACGATGCTAAGGGACGCTGAATCCGTCTCACTTTATCTCCAATGCTAAGTAGGCAGGTTACTTGATCTGACGAAGACGCTGGGCAAGGGTATCGGCCGGTTCATCGCCAGACACGCAGGTCATGATCGGCTGGTTGCCCATGCGGACGGTATTGCCGTCGACAGTGACCTCCTGTTTATTCTGGCCGTTGTGATAAGCAGCGGCCAGATTGCCCATGACGAAATACGAACGTTCCTTGGAGCTCATGCCGCCGACAGCGGCTGGCGTAGTAAAGACCTTGGTATTGACCTTGACGATTCCGTCGCTGTTGGTCACATGCCCGCCGCTGTACTGCGTCAGGCGGCGGACATACGTATCGCGTCGGTCGCTGTCAGCCGGATGGTCCGAGAGAAATTGCTGAAAGGAAGAAGGCTGACTCTTCGAAAGGTCGAGTACGCGCTGCCAGACCGCGGCCGTTGCGCCCGGATTGTAATCCGTGTGCGTGATATAGTCGAAGGCCAGTGCGTCAGCTTCGCGCTCCATTGGCTTGGTGATATTGCGGTTGTTGATGACGGCGGCCATCACGGCGCCGGCCTGCGTACCGGTAGCGGCACCGAGAATCTGCATATTCAGCGAACGGCGCGCCCCCTTGGCCGGATGATCTTTCTGCCCATGGCCAAGCTCATGCGCAAGGACTACGGCGATCTCGTCTTCGTTGGTCAGCGTTTGATACAGCCCGGTATTGACGCTGAGGTTGTGGCCAAGCGTGCAGAACGCGTTGAATGATTTATCATTATTAATGAAATAATGGTATGGCTTTTTGTAGATCGATGGGTCGACGGCGCCAATGCCGGCGGTGAGATTCGTCATGATGCGGTCGAGCTGATGATTCAGAGCATAATCTTCATTGACGCCGAGCTGTTTCTTCATTTCCTGAAAATATTCCTGCCGGCCCTCGTCGGTATCATTATATTTACGAAGAACGGCATTCAGCTGAGCATGGGCGGCGATTCCGCCGATAGCTGCGCCGATGAGACTGGACGCATCGGCTTCGGCTGCCGGTGACGGAACGGCGGAAAAAGACAGTGGGACAGCAAGCAGACCCGCTGTCAGCACGCCGCAGATTGTGTTTTTTAGTGGTGAATAAAATTTCATCATATCGCATCCCTTCCTTTGGATGAATCAATTTCCCGGATAATTCTATTATAGCCGACTCCGGGAGAAATGTGTGAAGCGGCAAAGGAAATTTAATCGAAATTTTAACCGGAAAAGGAGCGGATTGCGTAAAGAGACCGGCTTTGCTATGATAGAGACAAAGAAGGTGAAAGCATGGAAGCAAAAGTATGGCGTACACTGCGCCTGACCATCAATGGATTAGGCCATAAGGTGCGGTATAATCAGGCCACAATCGATGGACTGTTCATTCCGTTCCTGCGGCGTTTGACGAAAGGACAGAAAGAACGGGGAAAACGTATGCTGGTTTATCTGGCGGCGCCGCCGGGAACAGGCAAATCCACGCTGGCGCTGCTGCTGGAAAAGCTTTCCCTGACGGACTCCGCACTGACACCGGTACAGGCCCTCGGGCTGGATGGGTTTCATTATCCGGAGTCCTATCTTCGCAGCCATCACATCATGCGGAACGGACGCAGCGTATCGCTGCACAGCATCAAGGGAGCCCCCGAAACCTTCCGGGTCGATGCCTTGCTGGAAAGGCTGTCGCGGATCCATGAGGAAGAGATTCGCTGGCCGTTTTATGATCGGACTATCCATGACGTGATTGAAAATGTGATTCCGGTACGGCGTTCGATTATTCTGCTGGAGGGAAACTGGCTGCTGCTGGGAGAAGGCCGATGGCAGGCCGTGCGAAGTCAGGCGGATTATTCTCTTTTTATTCAGGCGGAGCCGTCGTATCTGAAAGAGCGGCTGATTGCGCGGAAAATGGCCGGGGGAAAAAGCCGGGAAGAGGCTGAAGCCTTTTATGCGTCCAGTGATCTTCCTAACGTAGAACGGGTACTGCGGCGCTCCTGGCCGGCGGATGAGACCTGGCGGCTGATGCCGGACGGTGATTATCAGCGGAAAAGCAGGATCGTCCCCACACGTCTGGTGAACCGGGAAGCACTGTGGCAGAAGCCGGATGTCCGCATCGACAACAGCCTGCTCAGCGGCTTGAACCGCCGCATGAATGCAGGGCAGGATGGCAGTGCGCTGTACCGGAACGGTTATGCAGAGGGCTTGTCTGCCGCCCGCCGCACCATCCTGCGGAAACTGTATCAAAACGGTGCCATGACCAGCAAGGCGATCATGGAAACCTTTCATCTGAGCGAAGAAGAGCTGAAAAATATTCTGGATTGGAAATAAATAAAAAAGAGGAGACTGCGGCAAAAGGTGCATCCCTTCTGCCGCAGTCTCCTTTGCGGATTAGAAAAAATCAGCGCGCTTTGCTGGAAAAGAAATAAACCAGCAGAGTAAGGACAATACCGCCGACGCCCCACTCCCAGCCGCGCGTATAAAAGGCATAGCCGGTCGCCGCCAGACAGAACAGCACAGCGAAGAACGTTTGGCGGGCATTCTCCTTGCGATAGGCAAAGGTTCGGTAGTCCACGCCGGTCAGTTTCTCAAAGCATGCCGGGCAGATGATTTTCTTGCTGCCGTCGGCGGCTTTATGGACAAGCGCTTCCTTTTCCTCCAACTGGCGCCCGCATTCTGAGCAGATGAGCATAGCAGAGTTCCTCCCGTTCGGTTTTGTTACAATCTGCTTTCAATTTTACCGCATTCCCCTCGATTTGGCCAGACTTTTCTTGACACTGTTCCGGAAAGACATTAAAATAGAAAGGTATAGTTGCGCCAAGAACTATTCAAAAAAACAAATCAGCATAAAAGCAAAAAAGAAAAGAGGGGGGTGAGTATTATCGTTATCGAAATCATAGTAGCGGTAATAGTTGCAGTTATCATTGGCGCCGGCGCCGGCTATGTGGCCCGCAAGCGTACAGCGGAAGCACAGATCGGCTCGGCGGAAGAAGAAGCGAAACGCATCGTAGCTGAGGCGGAGGAGAAGGGCGAAACGCGGAAAAAAGAAGCCCTGCTGGAAGCCAAAGAGGATATTCACCGTCTGCGTCAGGAACTGGACCGCGATACGAAAGAGCGCCGCAGCGAAATTCAGCGGCAGGAGCGCCGTATCGTGCAGAAAGAAGAAAATCTGGATCGCAAGCTGGATTCCATTGAGAAAAAGGAAGAAGTGCTTTCACGCAAAGAGTCCCGGCTGGACAAGAGCCAGCAGGCTGTGGATGAGATGCACGAAAAGCAGAAAGCGGAGCTGGAGCGCATCTCTGGTCTGTCTTCGGAAGAAGCGCGCACCATGCTCATGGCCGAAGCGGAAGAAGAGCTTCGTCACGAAAAAGCCATGAAGATCAAAGAATATGAGCAGCAGACCAAGGACGAATGCGATAAGAAAGCACAGGATATTCTGAGTCAGGCGATTCAGCGGTGTGCGGCGGACCATGTCGCAGAGACGACGGTTTCTGTTGTGGCGCTGCCGAACGATGAAATGAAAGGACGCATTATCGGCCGGGAAGGGCGCAATATCCGCACATTGGAAACCTTGACCGGCATTGATCTCATCATCGACGATACGCCCGAAGCGGTAATCCTTTCCGGCTTTGATCCGGTGCGCCGTGAGGTGGCCCGGATTGCTCTGGAAAAGCTGATTCAGGACGGAAGGATTCATCCGGCCCGTATCGAGGAAATGGTGGAAAAAGCCAAACGGGAAGTGGATCAGCGCATCAAGGAAGCCGGCGAACAGGCTACCTTTGATACCGGCGTTCACGGCATCCATCCGGAACTGGTGAAGATGCTCGGCCGTCTGCGTTATCGTACCAGCTATGGGCAGAATGTCCTGAATCATTCCATCGAAGTAGCACATCTGGCTGGCGTCATGGCTTCCGAATTGGGCTGTGATGTCACGCTGGCCAAACGGGGCGGCTTGCTGCACGATATCGGCAAGGCCATTGACCGTGAAGTGGAAGGATCGCACACGACGATTGGCGCGGATTTGGCGCATAAATACCGTGAATCCAAGGACGTCGTAAACTGCATTGCGTCCCATCATGGCGATGTGGAGGCGACGAGTGTGGAAGCTGTCCTCGTGGCAGCAGCGGACGCTGTTTCCGCGGCCCGCCCGGGGGCTCGCCGTGAGAGTCTGGAATCGTATCTCAAGCGACTCAAGCGTCTCGAAGAGATCGCAGAATCCTATGATGGCGTGGAGCGCTGCTTTGCGATTCAGGCAGGACGCGAAATCCGGGTTATGGTCAAGCCGGACAAAGTGGACGATGCGGAAGCCGTGGCGCTTGCGCATGATATTGTCAAGAAAATCGAAGACGAGCTGGAATATCCGGGTCAGATCAAGGCTACGGTGATCCGTGAAACGCGCGTTGTCGATTATGCGAAATAACAAGGAAGTTTGGGGATGCGGGGAAGAACCCTGCATCCCCAATTCTACCTATAAGAAGGAGCAGTATGTTTGGATTCAATCGATTCCGGACCCTTTTTTCAGTCCGGAGACAACAAGAGGATAAAGAAGGGATCCAGCTTCTGGCATCCATGCTGGTCTGTTATCCGGAACTCGAATCCGTATCCTATCTGCCGCGCGATGCGGAACTGATTCTGGATTTTGTCATTCAGGGAAAGGAAGAACGGCCGGAACTGGAACAGTTCCTTCATTTTTTGGACGACAGTCTGCAAGCCTATCATGAGATGGAGACAGGAGGGCCGGTCTGGATGTCTGTGGAAGCGGAACAGCATGCAGACGTGATGATTGTTCATGTACACCGGCAGCTGATCAACATGACAAGAGGCGAACTCACTCTGCTTACCTCCCTATTTCGCGAGCATTATGCGGATCGCCTCCGTCAGGACAGTCATACACTGGACAACATGGAGCAGGATTTTTCCGATGTCCAGAGTGATGTGCTGGACCACATACTGGGAACGGTACAAATTCGCCCCATCCGCGACCGTCTGGTCGGCATTCGTGAAAACGATCGGGTTGTCGTCTATAACCGCTGACCGGGTGAGGGAAATCAGGAAGGAGAAATCATTGTGCGAGTCATGCTGACAGGAGATGTCGTCGGCCGGCCCGGCCGCAGGGCATTCCAAAAATATACGCCGAAGCTGCGCGAAGAAAAAAAAATCGATATCGTCATAGTCAATGGAGAAAATTCCGCGGGAGGGAAAGGCTTTACGCGCAAATCGCTGGATGAGCTCTATCATGCCGGCGCGGACGTCATCACCTCCGGCAATCATGTCTGGGACAAAAAGGACGTTCTGGAATTTATCGATCAGGAGCCGTTCCTCATTCGTCCGGCCAATTATCCGGAAGGGGCGCCGGGCAAGGGATGGTGCATTTACCCGTTTAAGGCATGGAATATCGGTGTGTTCAATCTGTCCGGCAGAGCGTTCATGCCGGATATGGACTGCCCGTTTCAAAAGGCCGAGGAGATTCTGCGGGAGATTCGCTCGGAATGTGATGTACTGTTTCTGGATTTTCACGCGGAGACCACCTCAGAAAAGATGGCCATGGGCTGGTATCTGGATGGGCGCGTCAACGGCGTCGTCGGAACGCACACGCATATTCAGACCGCGGATGCCCGCATCCTTCCGGGCGGAACCGCATACATTACAGACCTCGGCATGGTCGGGCCGTGGAACTCGGTACTTGGTGTCAAACCGGAGATCATCATCCGGAAATTTACAACGGCCATGCCCTGCCGGTTTGATCTCGAAGAAGACGGCCCATGCGTTTACTCCGCGGTAATCGTGGACATAGACAAGAAGACAAAGAAAACCACAGGGATAGAACGAATCCTTATCACCGGGTGACGGCAGGTTTTTCTTCGCAAAGGAAGGATTCTGCGATAAGAAAGCAGAATATTACTCTGATAGTACGATTTATCGATGTTCTCACATGAAGGCGGCGCATCCTGCCCGCAATGCGGACAGAATGCGTATCGATTGGCAAGAGAGGAAGTGCTGACCATGGAAATCCTGAAAGTATCCGCCAAATCAAATCCAAACTCAGTAGCCGGCGCGCTGGCCGGCGTACTGCGGGAAAGCGGCAGCGCGGAAATGCAGGCCATTGGCGCCGGTGCGCTTAATCAGGCAGTCAAGGCAGTGGCGATTGCGCGCGGCTTTGTCGCGCCGCACGGCATTGATTTGATCTGCATTCCGGCATTTACGGATATTCAGATTGACGGTGAGGAGCGTACGGCGATCAAACTGATCGTGGAACCACGCTGAAAAAATATATAGGAGTGAATCCGAATGCCAAGTGATTTGCATATGCATACGACGTTTTCCGACGGCAAACTGACACCGGAAGAACTCGTAGCAGCCGCAAAAGAATCCGGGCTGACCTATATGGCGATTACCGATCATGATACGATTGACGGAATCAGCCATTTGTATGAGAACGGGCGGTATCCGGCAAAAGGAATCCGCCTGATTCCGGGGATTGAGTTCAGTGCGCACCATCCTGTTCATGAGATCCACATACTCGGATACAATATCGATATTTATTACCGGGAGCTGGCTGATAAGCTCAATGACGTTACCGAAGCGCGCTGGACGCGTTTTGCGGAAATGCTGGACAAGCTTCAGACACTGGGCTATCAGATCAGTGAAGCAGAAGTGCTGGGCATAGCCGGAAGCAGCAGCTCCATCAGCCGCTCCCATGTCGGTCGGGTGCTGGTCAAAAAGGGATATTTCTCTTCGGTACGCGAGGCTTTTGATGCTGTACTGGCCAAGGGAAAGCCTGCTTACGTGCCGCATTACCGGCTGGAAGTGGAAGAGATCATCGGTCTGATCAAAGCAGCGGGAGGTACGCCGGTGCTGGCGCATCCTCGTCTGATTGGCGATGATGAACTGGTACGCCGGCTTTGCCAATGTGGTATGGAGGGAATCGAGGTCTTTTATCCGCAGCATGATCCGGAGGATGTCCGCCGCTATCTTTCCATGGCGGAGGAATACCATCTGCTGCCCGCAGGAGGATCGGACTTTCATGGATTTCCGACCCGATACCCGCAGGAAGTCGGCGTGTTCACCATTGAAGACCGATGGGCTGAGAAGTTTTATCGCCCGGAGCAGCAGCTGGGATAGGGAGCGTGAACTATGAATGTTATCGCCTTGGTCGGTCCGAGTGGCACGGGCAAAAGCCATCACGCACTGATGGTCGCACATGACAATAAGGCAGACGCCATAATCGATGATGGCATCCTGATCAAGGATGGCAGAATCCTGGCAGGTCACTCTGCCAAAAAAGAAAAAAGCAAGATCATGGCGGTCCGGCGGGCTATTTTCATCCTTCCGGGTCATGCGGAGGAAGTGCGCAAGGCCATCGCAGAATCCAAACCGCATCGTATCCTGATTCTCGGCACGTCGGAGAACATGGTACAGAAGATCGCGAAGGCGCTTCGCCTTCCGTCGATTGCAAAAATTATCAACATTGCAGACGTTGCTTCCCGTCAGGAGATGGAAAAAGCCCAATTTTACCGTCTCAAACAGGGAAAACATATCATTCCTGTACCGACGATCGAGCTCAAACCGCATTTTTCCGGCTATCTGGTCGATCCGCTGCAGACCTTTTTCAAGCGCTCGTCGACGCGGCGCCGCCGGCTGGGTGAAAAATCCATTGTGCGCCCGGTATTCAGCTATTATGGCAAACTGGTCATCGATGACTCCGCCATCAAGGCGATCGTTCGTCAGGTAGTCCGGCATAATGCGGCGTTCACCCGGATCGGGCACACGCATGTACATCACCTGATGCAGGGCGAGGAAGATATGGGGCTGCGGATTTCGTGTGAAGTCGTTTTGACCTATGGGAATCATATCCCTACACTAATCGCACAGGCACAGAAGGAAATCTGTGAGGCGGTCGAATCTATGACCGGTATGGTCGTTCATGAAGTCAATATTCGCGTCAAGGCACTGTATGTGCAGTCGTGAACCATGAGTCCCTGCGGAGTATCGATCCGGCAGGGGCTTTTACCATAAAAGGAAACTCATTCAGAGGGAGTGTTTACTCCCTCTGAATCTAGTCGAACTTATCCATGGCTTTGGGGTCGGATAAAAGGGGAGAGTAGGAATGAAAGAAGTAAAACCGCCGAAAAAATCGCTGACGTTTTATTATATTCTGGTTCTGGCGATCATGCTCTTGTTCAATGAAATGGCCAGACCGTATTTTGCCCAGCAGCAGATCGAGCAGGTCGATTACGGCACCTTCATGACGATGATCGACGATAAAAACATCGATAAAGTCGAGCTCAAGGACAACCAGATCCTGTTTACCGACAAGAACGATCACAAGACCTATAAAACCGGCATTATGGAAGATCCGAATCTGGTTGACCGGCTCCATGAATCCGGCGCGGTATTCTCACAGGACATCAAGGAAGAAATGTCGCCCATCGTCAGCTTCTTCATGACTTGGATTCTGCCATTGCTGATCTTTTTTGCCATTGGCCAATATTTCAGTCGGAAACTCATGGAGCGGGCCGGAGGCAACTCCATGATGTTCGGCATGGGCGGCAATCAGGCCAAAGTCTACGTCCCCTCTTCCGAGGGCATTCATTTTAAGGATGTAGCAGGAGAGGATGAGGCAAAGGAAAACTTGTCGGAAATCGTGGATTATCTGCATAATCCGCAGAAATACTCTTCGATTGGTGCGGCCATGCCGAAAGGCGTACTGCTCGTCGGACCTCCGGGAACTGGCAAAACGATGCTGGCGAAAGCCGTGGCCGGCGAAGCCGACGTGCCGTTTTTCTCCATCGCCGGCTCGGAATTTGTCGAAATGTTCGTCGGCATGGGCGCATCCAAGGTCCGCGATCTGTTTCGGCAGGCCAAGGAAAAGGCACCGTGCATTGTCTTTATCGACGAGATCGATGCCATCGGGCAGAAACGAAGCGGCAATGTGATGGGGAACGACGAGCGGGAGCAGACCCTGAACCAACTGCTGACGGAAATGGATGGCTTCGAGGGAAACAACGGCGTCATTATTTTGGCCGCGACCAACCGCCCCGAATCATTGGACCCCGCGCTTCTGCGACCCGGTCGTTTTGACCGCCGCGTCCCCGTTGAACTGCCGGATCTGGCCGGGCGGGAAGCAATTTTGGAAGTCCATGCGAAAAAAGTCCGGCTGGCCGACTCCGTAGATTTCCATACGATTGCCCGTATGGCAGCCGGTGCATCCGGCGCAGAGCTGGCCAACATCATCAACGAAGGCGCTCTGCGGGCCGTGCGTGCAGGACGCCATGCCGTCACCCAGTCCGATCTGGAGGAAAGCGTGGAGGTTGTCATTGCCGGCTATCAAAAGAAAAATGCGATTTTGTCGGATAAAGAAAAACACACCGTGGCCTATCATGAAATCGGTCATGCGCTGGTCGCTGCCCTGCAGACCAACTCGGCGCCCGTTCAAAAAATAACCATTATTCCCCGTACATCCGGTGCGCTGGGATATACCATGCAGGTGGAGCAAAAAGATAAGTACATCCTGACCCGCGAAGAGCTGGAAAATAAGATTGCGACGCTTACCGCCGGACGCGCGGCAGAAGAAGTGAAATTCGGGCAGGTCAGTACAGGAGCGGCCAATGACATCGAACAGGCGACAAAACTGGCCCGGGCAATGATCACACGCTATGGAATGAGCACAGACTTCGACATGGTCGCCATGGAAACCGTCACCAATAAATATCTTGGCGGAGATACCTCGCTGGCTTGTTCCGCGGCGACGCAGGACCGGATCGACAAACAGGTTGTCGAACTGGTCAAAAGACAACATGAAAAAGCGAAACAAATGTTGGAAGAGCATCGGGATAAACTCGATGAACTCGCGGCGTTCCTCTATGAGAAGGAAACCATTACGGGAAAAGAATTTATGGACATCCTTCAACCTGAATCGGATGCAGCGGAGCCGAACTCTTCCTGCTGACTGAAAGATACAGCGAAAGCGGCCTGCCCATTGCGCATCATGCGCGATGGGCAGGCCGCTTTTTGTGTTTCATGATACGGTTCATCGACGTGCAGAATATAGCTGATTCATAAAGTATACTTTTATGGACAACACTATCGTAACTTACATTATAACAAACGGGTGCGATGGCGTCTATTTTTTTTCGCTTTTTTGCACGATAATATGGGGTTATTGCACAAAATATGAATATTTTTTCATCATGTTCCAGTAATGTGGCTTTTTTAGAAAACTATACTTTTATGAAAATCTTAGAGAATCCAGAGGATAAGAAAAGGGGAGCAAACATACATGGAACACGAGGAAAGCATTGACCTGGGACGATTGATGCACATTATGATGGAGCGAAAAAAGATCACTGGCGGGCTGGTCGCCGGATGCACCGTTCTTGCCCTGGGCGTATCCTTCATCCTCCCGAAGCAGTACGAATCCACGGCGCTCGTCCAGACCCGCAGCGCCGGCAAAGACATCAGCGGCGCCGCCGCTATGGCCGCGGCCATGGGCGTCAATCTCGGCGGCAACAGCTCGAACGCCTCGCCGCTCAACTACATCGAACTCATGAAATCGCGCCGCGTTCTCGACCCCATCATCGACCAGATCGACTGGCCGGACGAGAAGAAAAAGCCGGACGCCAAAGAGTTTGCGAAAAAGAACCTCAAAATCGAGAACACCAAACAGACCAACCTCATCACGGTAACCGCGACCGGGCGCACGCCGGAGGAGGCACAGAGCATCTCGCAGGGCGTAGTGGACAACTTCCTCACCATGCAGACCGAAAACAGCCGGCAGACGCAGAGCCTCCTCGTGCAGTTCCTCAATGAACGCATCGAAACCGCCCGGCAGGAAAGCGACGAAGCCGCGCAGAAACTCGCGGCGTTTTCCCGCGAGCACAAAATGTACAGCCCGGACGATCAGGCCAAATTCGCCATCCAGCAGCTCGACGCCTACGACAAAGCCATCAGCGACATGCAGGTTCAGCAAAAATCCGCACAGGCTCAGTATGACGTCGCAACGCAGAAACTGGGAGAGCAGAAAGCCGGCTCGGCCAGCTACAACATCAACGATAATCCCACAGTACAAAACATCCGGTCACAGATCGTCGCCAAAGAAGTCGAACTTGTCGGCCTGCGTCAGAAATACACCGACAATCATCCCTCTGTCATCGCGGCAGAGCGTCAGAGGAACAAGCTGAGTCAGTCGCTCTCCGAAGAAGTCGGCGCCGTCGTCGGCTCCAATGCCGCCAGCCTCAACAGCGCACAGATGGAACTTCTGAAAAATCAGGCCATAGCGCAGGCGCAAGCCAGCGCGGCGGCAGCAAGTGAAGCCGCCATCCGCGGGAAAAAAGCCGAAAAAGAACAGGAACTCGGCAAACTCCCGGAAGACATGATGGTCTACCTGCAGCTGCAGAGCGACGCAGCCATCAAAAAACAAATCTACACCAACCTCGTTCAGCAGTGCGAAAACGACAAGATTCAGGAAGCCATGGAATCCATGGACATCCAGATCATCGACGCCGCGAACCTGCCTGATGCGGACAAACCAGCCGCCCCGCGGAAAAAACTCATCACAGCGATCGGCTTCGTCATCGGCTGCCTGCTGAGCTTTGGCTATGGCCTGATCTGTTATAAACGGGAAGAACGCTAAGCCTTCCCCCGTTGGGGGAAGGTGGGCGCGAAGCGCTCGGATGAGGGTGGTTGGATGAGGTTATAACAAGAGAGGCTAAAATCTGTGACATATCTGAAATTAATACGTGACAAACTAAAACTATTATTCATCGATGCCATAATTCTGGCGGTCATGCCCTTAGCTGCTTTATTGCTTCGTTTCGAAGGCGTTGTTCCTGCCGCCGAATTTGACATTTTTCGGGCATGTTTGCCATGGATGGTGCTGATTTCGCTGGCTATCTTTTATTTCTATGGCATGTATCACCGGATCTGGCACTATGCCCGCATGCGTGATCTCATCGCGATCGTCGGCGCCGTTACCCTATCGCAGGCGGCCATATTCATTCTTACGGTGCTGCTTTCCATCGCGATACCGCGCAGCGTCATGATTATCACATGGCTGCTGGATCTCGGAGCCATCGGAGCCAGCCGCCTGATGTTCAAAATCAACCTCGATCTGGTAACGGAATCCAAAGGCGGCAGGGAAAACCTCCTGATCGTCGGCGCGGGAGACGCCGGAGCCATGCTCGCACGGGAACTGGAACAAAACGATGCGGCAACGATCTCCATTGTCGGCTTTGTCGATGATGATGAAAAGAAACAAAAAGGACGCCTCGCCGGCTTTCCCATACTGGGGACGACCCGGGACCTTCCCGCCGTCGTCCGGAAACACAAGATCGACACCATCGTGATCGCCATCCCCTCGGCGGATGGCGATGCTGTCCGACGGATTGACCGGCAGTGCCGCAAAACGGGGGCAAACGTCCGCATCATGCCGGGCATTTACGAAATGATCAGCGGGGAAGCCGGGATGGGCGAACTGCGGGAAATTCGCCTGGAAGATCTTCTGCGCC
>NZ_VUNL01000019.1 GCF_009697385.1 Wylensekiella montiformis | reverse complement strand
TTCTTGGATGGGATTCCCCGAAAGAGAGGCAAAAAGCATTATCCCTTGTATTTCAACCGAAAAAAGCCCCAAAAATCCAAGGCGATATTATGGATTACATCTATGGGAATGCCTCATAATTGATAACCTTTATCGGTCTCACATCATTGACAAACCTACAAAAGGTGGAACAGAGCAGACTTTTTCCGGGAGATAAAAGGGAATAAGAGGGAACATGACGAATTTTATCCAATAACAGAAAAGGGAAAACAGAGCCTGCATCAAAAAAGATGGAGGCAAAGAGGCCAGGACCGTCATGGAGGGCGGTGAAAAGAATTCCGGATAAGGGAAAGATCCGGTTCGATCAAGGGGGAGAGTCCGTATGTATTTTTACTGTGAAACCTGCAAGAAAAAGTATCCGCTGAACAGTCACTCCTATCGCTGCACTTGCGGCGGGATGTTTCGCCTGCACAAGGATCAGAGCGATGAACTGACGCGGGAGATCAGTCTGGGCGAATTTCAGACGCCGCTGCTGCCGATCCGGACAGGCAAGCTGGATTTTCTGCTGAAGCTGGAAAATCTGCTGCCGACGGGTTCTTTTAAAGACCGCGGCGCCTGTACATTGATTAACGAGCTTCATCATCTGGGCATCAAAAAGATCGCGCTGGACTCGGCGGGCAACGCCGGCGCTTCGATCGCGGCTTATGCGGGAGCGGCCGGCATGGACTGCACGGTATATGTGCCGGATGATATTTCCGATGCCAAGGTAGCGCAGATCGAGGATTATGGCGCGAAGATTGTCAAGGTGCCGAACGGCCGGATGAATGCCTGCGCTGTCGTGAAGGAGAATCTCGGGGATGCCTATTATGCGTCGCATGTCTATAATCCGCTGTTCTTTGAGGGCATGAAGAGCATGGCCAGGGAGATGGTGGAGCAGCTTGGCGGCGCGGTGCCGGACTATGTGTTTATGCCGGTCGGCAACGGAACGATGCTGATCGGGCTGTTTCAGGGATTTATGGACATCGGGCGTCTGCCGCACTTTGTCGCGGTGCAGTCGAAGAAATGCGCGCCGCTTTATGAGGCTTATCATGGGCTTCCGCCGGAGCCGAAGCGCACGACGATCGCCTCGGCGATCCGCATCGAGAAGCCGAAGCGCCTGAAGGATATGGTGGAAATCATACGGGCCAGCAGCGGCGACGTGGTCGCGGTGGAGGACGCGGACATTCTGCAGGCCAGAAAGTTTCTCGGTGCGCATGGAATTTACGTCGAAATGACCTCGGCCGCGGCGCTGGCCGGTGCCGAGAAATATTTTCAGGCGGGAAAGCCGGATAATTACAAGGTCGTTCTGCCGATGACGGGAAATGGATTAAAGCGTTGAGGGATTCGCCTGTATGCGAACTCCCGGTCAGGAGTGAGTTCAGGATATGCTGCTTGGAATGATTGACATCGGGTCCAATACGATACGTATGGCCATTTATCTGATCGAGGGAAGCCATATCGAGATGCTGCTGAAAAAGAAGCATATGGTCGGGCTGGCTTCTTATCTGAAAGACAATGTGATGCAGCCGCAGGGAATCGATAAGGCGGTGGAGATCCTGAATGAATTCCGCGGATTTTTGACGACCTTTCAGATCACGCAGGTCACGGCTTTTACGACGGCGGCGCTGCGCAATGCGGCAAACAGCAGGGAGGCCGTGGCGGAGATCGAGCGGCGGACCGGTTTTTCCATCCGGGTCATTACCGGCGACGAGGAGGCGGAGTTCGACTTCATCGGGGCGACGCACAACCTGCAGAATGATTCGGGTCTTTTGATCGACATTGGCGGAGGCAGCACGGAGATCGTATCGTACCGCGGCCGCAGGATATGCTACAAGACGAGCCTGCCCCTTGGCTCGCTGGGGCTTCGCACCCGGTATGTGACGGAGCTTCTGCCTTCCGCTTCGGAGTGTCTGGCCATGCGGTCGGAGGTCGGCCGGCTGATCGGGAATCTGGACGTGCCGGAGAATGCGCCGGAAGCGGCGATCGTCGGGATAGGCGGGACCTTCAAGGGGGCGGCTGCACTTTATAATGCCATGTTCAACCAGCCGGCCTCCAATGTCCGGATGGAAACGCGGCGTTTTCTGACCATGATCGGCGCCCTGCAGCGCGATCAGGGCATGACGCAGGAGCTGGCGATTCTTTTGATGCGCACGGTGCCGGACCGGATCCGCACCATTGTTCCCGGACTGATCCTTGCCGACGAGCTGGCGCGCCGTCTCCATGGCAAGGTGATTACCTACAGTAATTCCGGCGTGCGGGAAGGATATATTTACGATCAGATTCTTGGAAAATAGAGGGAAAGCGCAGGCAAAGTAGCTTTTTTCCCTATTTTATGATAAAATAACTTTGTATGGATTGAAAACCAGGGGCCCGGCTGCTCGTACGGCTGGGCTTTGTTTTTACAAGAAATTCCGGGCGGAAAAACCGCGGGGATTTGTTCCTTGTAAGCAGGCACGTCTTATATCCGCAAGGCGGATAACTGTGCGTGTGATTGGTAAAGAAGCAGGATTTGCGTTTTGAGGTGAGATTGTGGATTTTGGTCAGGGAAAAATTGTCCCGGTCAATCTGGAACATGAGATGAAAAACTGCTACATCGATTATGCGATGAGCGTTATTGTAGCGCGTGCGCTTCCGGATGTCCGCGACGGCCTGAAGCCGGTGCATCGCCGCATCCTTTATGCGATGCAGGAAGCCGGCATGGGCTCCAATAAGCCGTACAAGAAATCGGCCCGTATTGTCGGTGAAGTTCTCGGTAAATATCATCCGCATGGAGACTCTTCGGTTTATGATGCCATCGTGCGCATGGCGCAGGATTTCTCCATGCGCTATATGCTTGCCGACGGTCATGGCAATTTCGGCTCGGTCGACGGCGACCCCGCTGCGGCCATGCGTTATACCGAGGTGCGCATGTCGAAGATTGCCGAGCTTATGCTGCAGGATATTGATAAGGATACGGTCGAGTTCGTTCCGAACTACGATGAGTCGCTGAAAGAGCCGTCGGTGCTTCCGGCGAAGTTCCCGCAGCTGCTCGTCAACGGAACGAGTGGCATCGCGGTCGGCATGGCGACGAATATCCCGCCGCACAATATGAGCGAGGTGATCGACGGCACATTGATGCTCATCGACAACCCGGATGCGACGATCGAGGAACTCATGACGGTCATCAAGGGACCGGATTTCCCGACGGCCGGCCTGATTCTCGGCAAGGAAGGGATACGACAGGCTTATACGACGGGACGCGGCATCATCAAGATGCGCGCCAACGCGCATATCGAGACGATGTCCAACGGCAAGCCGCGCATCATTGTGACGGAGCTGCCGTATCAGGTCAATAAAGCGCGCCTCGTCGAGAAGATCGCCCAGCTCGTCCGCGACAAGCAGATCGAGGGCATTACGGATCTGCGCGATGAATCGGACCGCAACGGCATGCGCGTCGTCGTCGATCTGCGCAAGGATTCCAATCCGAATGTCATTTTGAACCAGCTGTACAAGCATACGCAGCTGCAGGAGAGCTTCGGCGTCATTATGCTGGCGCTCGTCGACGGCAAGCCGCAGGTACTGAATCTCAAGCAGGTTCTTCATTATTACATCAAGCATCAGGAAGACGTCATCACCCGCCGGACGAAATACGAGCTGGCCAAGGCTGAGGCGCGCGCTCATATCCTCGAAGGACTGACCATCGCGCTCGATCATCTCGATGCCGTCATTACGACCATCCGCGAAAGCCGCACGGCCGATATTGCCCGCGAAGCCCTCATGTCGGGCTTTAAGCTCAGCGAAAAGCAGGCTCAGGCGATCCTCGATCTGCGCCTGCAGCGCCTGACCGGACTGGAGCGCGACAAGATTCAGGAGGAATATCAGGAAGTCTTGAAAGCCATCGAGGAATACAAGGCGATTCTGGCCGATGAAATGCGCATCCTCGGCATCATCAAGGATGAGCTTACGCAGGTCAAGGAAAAATACGGCGACGAACGCCGCACGAAGCTCACGATCGATACATCGGAGATCGACGTCGAAGACCTCATCGCCGAAGAAGATGTCGTCATCACGCTCACGCACAATAACTACATCAAGCGCATGCCGCTCGATACCTATCGCCGCCAGAACCGCGGCGGCAAGGGCGTCAAGGGAATGGGAACAAAGGAGACGGATTTCGTCGAGAATATGCTCATCACGACGACCCATCATACCATTCTGTTCTTTACGACGCGCGGAAGAGTCTACCATCTCAAGGCCTATGAGATTGCCGAAGCCAGCCGTCAGGCCAAGGGAACGGCGATCATCAATCTGCTCCAGCTGGATAAGGGCGAGAAGATCACGGCCGTCATTCAGGTCAAGGGCTTTGACCCGGACCGCTATCTCTTCATGGCTACGCGCAAGGGCATTGTCAAGAAAACCAGCCTGTCGGAGTTCAGCAACATGCGCAAAACCGGCCTGAACGCCATCAATCTGGACGATGATGATGATCTCATCGGCGTCAAGTTCACGGACGGCGAAAGCTATCTGATGCTCGGCACAAAAGGCGGCAAGGCTATCGCCTTCTCCGAGGATGATGTCCGCGCCATGGGACGCACGGCGCGCGGCGTCAAGGGGATCAGTCTGGGCATGGGCGACGAGGTTGTCGGCATGGACATTCTCACGCACAACGCGGAGGTACTCACGGTCACCGAGGGCGGCTACGGCAAGCGCACGCCGACTGAGGAATACCGCTCCCAGACCCGCGGCGGCAAGGGACTGATCAATATGAAGGTCACGGATAAGACCGGCTATGTCATCGGCATCAAGGTCGTTCATCCGGATCAGGAGCTTATGCTCATCACGACGGACGGCATCGTGATCCGCACCAATGTCGAGGACATCTCCGTGATCAGCCGCAACACGCAGGGCGTCAAGCTCATGAGCACGGCGGAAAACGATAAGGTCGCTTCCATGGCCACGATGGACCAGAAGAACGATTAATAAGACGATTCCTATAAAAAAGGATCTGTGAAAGCGAGAAATCGCAATCACAGATCCTTTTTTCCGTCTTGGTGAGAAAAATGTTTTCCGTCTTTTGCCGCGAAGCAGAGCATGAGAGCATCTTTGGGCTGCGCGCTTTTTCTGTGGGACGCGGATCAGCAGGTTTCACCGCGCTGGAAGGTCATGGGAAGCGGAGCGAGAGAGGGGAGTTCTTCGTGCCGGATGCGGCGGACGATGGCCTCAGCGGCGCGCCGGCCGAGATCCGCGATGGGCTGGACGACGGCGGTCATGGTCTGCGGGCCGAGACGCGTCAGGTAAGTGCCATCGTACGCAACGATCGAGATGTCCTCGGGGCAGCGGCGTCCGCGGCGGACGGCTTCGCGCAGCGCACTGATCGCACCGAGATCAGCGCCCGATATGGCATCGGCATCGGGATACCGTTCAAAGATTTCGCGGGCGGCATTGGCGAAATCTTTAGGGCGCAGGACATTGGCCGGTATGACGACGGTATCAAGCCGGACGCCGGCTTGCCGGATATGCTGCGCGAAGATGTCTTCGTGCTCATGAGCCGTCGTGTGGGTGGTCGGCGCGCTGGTGATCTGCACGACATGGCGCGGACCGCGCTTTAAGAGGGCCTCGGCAGCCATCTGTCCGCCTTGGCGGTGGTCAGCGCGGACGATCGGGATTTCGTCGCAGAGGTAACGGTCAAAGGCGATGACGGGCAGATGGATATGCTCATAGCTTTCAAGGTGGAGGGCGTGAGCACCGATGATCAGGCCGTCCATCGTGTGGCGGCGCAGCATTTCGAGGAAGGCGAGCTCGGCGTTCTTTTTCTCGCCTGTGGAGCAGATCATCGTCTTGTAGCCGTACTGATACAGGGCGATTTCAATCTCATGCAGCAGCGCAGCGAAGAAGGGGTGTGCGACGTCGGGAATGATCACGCCGATGAGATTTGTGCGGTTGAGCGAGAGGTTGCGCCCCACTTCACTCGGGACGTAGTGAAGCTCACGGACAGCGGCCTCGACCTTTGCCCGCGTGGCAGCTGAAACGTATCCTTTGTGGTTGAGTACGAGGGAAACCGTGCTGGTGCTGACGCCAGCGAGTTTGGCGACATCTTTTATCTTTGCCATAGGGAGTAGTCCTTTCTTTTTGTCCTGCGTTTAGTCTATCACAATTTCACCGTTCTTGCATATCCTCCAGTATTTTCAGATAAATATGAGGACAATGACAAGAAAAATAAATACGATAAAATGATTGACAAACAAATAGAAGGCGAATATAATAAAGATATCGAAGCGGTTCGATACACAGCAAAAGGAAAAAAAGCCGCTTCGATTTTCCAGACGTAGTTATCGAAACGGTTCGATATATGAGGTGAACAGTATGTCCGATGAACAGAAACAGCTTGCGCCGGATGATTTCATTGCGGAGGGTGAGTCTAGAATCAACAAGCGCTGGTACCCGCGGTTCCACATCGCGCCGCGCGTCGGCTGGTGCAACGATCCGAACGGCTTTGCCTATTTCGGCGATCGGTATCATTTCTTCTATCAGCATTATCCCTATGAGCCGAAGTGGGGTCCGATGCACTGGGCGCATGTGACGAGCCGCGATCTCGTGCATTGGGAGCGCCAGCCCATCGCCCTTTTCCCTGATCAGCCGTACGATGCAGACGGCTGCTTTACGGGCAGCGGCATCGAGAAGGACGGCAAGCTCTATCTCCTGTATACGGGCCATGTCGACCTGTTGAAGAAGCCGGGGCAGCCGGATCGCGTCGAGACGCAGAATCTCGCGGTCAGCGTTGACGGCATCCATTTCGAAAAATCCGCGAAGAATCCGGTCATCAAACTGCCGGAGGGTGTCTCGACCGGCGAGGATCATCACTTCCGCGATCCGAAGGTCTGGCAGCACAACGGCCGCTACTATGCGGTCGTCGGCGCGCAGACGGCCGACGAGATGGGACAGGTGCTCGTCTTTGTCTCGGACGATCTTGAAAACTGGCAGTTTAAACATGTGATGGCAAAGGCGCACGGCAATCAGGGCTTTATGTGGGAGTGTCCGAATTTCGCGGAATTTGACGGTCATGAGGCGCTGATTCTCTCGCCGCAGGGCGTAAGGCCGGAGGGGCGGCGCTATCTCAACCTGCAGCAGTCGGTTTCGATGCTCGGAAAGATGGATTATGAGTCGGGGATCTTCTATCATGATGCGTTCCATATCATCGATCATGGTTTTGATTTTTACGCGCCGCAGGTCACGCAGGCGCCGGATGGGCGTTGTCTGATGATCGGCTGGCTCGCGATGTGGGAGAGCGCGATGCCGGAGCAGGCGGATGGCTGGGCCTGCCAGATGACCGTGCCGCGCGAACTTCACTACCGCAGGGACCGGCTCGTGACGCCGCCGGCGCGGGAGCTCACGGCGCTGCGAAAGGAAGCGCACAGGACGCCGGATCTTGTCATGAAGGAGGAAACGCCGCTTTCCGATTGGTCGCAGGAGACGGGAGAGCTCTGCGCGGATTTCGATCTCACGGAGGCCGCAGGCGTAGCCGTTCATTTCACGGCTGGCTTTGACGATACGGTCTCGCTGATGGTTGAGAAGGAAAGCGGCCTCGTGACGCTCGTGCGCAAGTCCGCCGCGACGGGACGCAAGGAGGAACGTTACGCGCAGCTGCCAGCGGGCGAGGATCATCTTTCGCTGCGCGTCTATGAGGATCGCTCTTCGCTGGAGTTCTTCCTCAATGACGGCGACATCGTCATGAGTACGCGCTTTTATCCCAAGACGACGGAGCGCGTCATTGTGATCGAGCCGCAGGAGGGAGCGGTGCGCATGACGAACGGCGTATTTTATGAGCTCGATGATATCTTTGCCTGAATGGCGTGCTTGTGATGGGGATGCAGGTTCTGTTGGCTATGGAGGAAAGGAGAAAACATCATGGGAAATCTTTTGAGGGCATTTTCAAATCCGTTTTACCGGTCGAGTTCGCTGGAGATTCTGCTGTTCTTCGCCGGCTGGGGCATCTGGTGGTCGTTCTTCCAGATCTGGCTGACGTCGAAGCAGGGGTTTTCCGGCGCGCAGGTCGGCACGATTTATACGTTCGGCTCTGCGGTGGCGCTGGTGCTGATGTTCGTCTACGGCTCCCTGCAGGATAAGCTCGGCGTGAAGAAAAATCTGCTGTTGTTCATGGTGGGCTGTCAAGTTCTGTTGGCGCCGTTCTTCACCTGGGTATATGTACCGATGCTTGAGAGCAGTTTCTATGTGGGCGCGATGGTCGGCGCCGTGTATCTCGCAGTGGCCTATCTCGCCGCTTGCCCGGTGTTTGAGGCGGTGACGGAGCGTCTGAGCCGCCGCTATCGCTTCGAGTATGGTCAGGCGCGGGCTTGGGGGTCGCTTGGCTATGCGATTTCGGCCTTGACGGCAGGATTCCTCTTTACCATCGATCCGTATCTCGTCTTCTGGACGGGCTCCGCGGTGTCCGCGGTGCTGTTTGCCGTTCTCGTTTTCCTGAAGCCGGAAAACCGTGAGGCCAATGTGCGGCAGTATGAGAACCGTGAGGAGAAAGATAAGGACGCGAAGTCGCCGTCGCTCAAGGAGATCATCAGCGTATTCGGCATATTCGACCTTTGGAAGATCATCCTGCTCGTCATTTTAAGCTGGACGTTTTACACTGTTTTCGATCAGCAGATGTTCCCGCAGTTTTTCACGCAGTTTTTCGCGACGCCGGAGGAGGGCCAGAAGGCCTACGGCATCTTGAACTCGGTGCAGGTATTCTTGGAGTTCATCATGATGGGACTCGTGCCGATCCTCATGCGGAAGATCGGCGTGCGCCGCGCGCTGCTCCTCGGCTGCTTTATCATGGTCTGCCGCATCAGCGGCTGCAGCATCGCCTCGTCGCCGCTCGCCATCGCTCTCATCAAGCTCCTGCATGCACCGGAAACCGCCCTTTTTGTTCTGGCGATTTTCCGTTACTTTACCCTTCATTTCGATACACGCGTATCCGCTACGCTATACATGGTAGGCTTCCAGATCGCGGCCTCCGTGGGCGGCATCATCTTTTCCGTGCCGCTGGGCAGCCTGCGCGACAGCATCGGCTATCAAAATACGTTCATGGTCATCGCCGGGATCGTCCTCTGTGCGACGGTCTATGCCTTTGTCGTCCTGAGGGAGGACGATGAGGAGGTCGCCGGCCAGCCGCTTGAGAATTGACGGGGAAATAGTCAGCTGGCGTCCCTGATCCTGTTATTTCTTTGGGGACGCTTTTGTTTTGCCTTTTTTTTGGGGAGGAGGAACTTTGATGAAGAAAAAATTACTGACACTGGGTCTGGTTCCTGCGCTGGTGCTCGGCACCGGCGCGGCAGCGGGGGCGCAGCCAGCAGCGCCGGCAACTGCCGCTGCGCCGGCGGGGACGGAAGATGACAGCGCGGAGCCGGTGACGCAGGAGTCGCTGCAGGCGCTGCGCAGTCAGCTGGAGGAGCAGCTCTACGAGGCGCAGGAACTCCAGAAACGCCTCAACGCGCAGCTCGACAGCCTCAATAAGCGCGTGAGCAAGGTCGAGAAAAAGACGGATCAGCCTCGTGTTGATATTCATGGCTATGGGCGTTTCCGCTGGGACAAGCAGCACTTCGAGGATTTCAAGGGAATCGATATGAAGTCGGTCTGGCTGAATCTTTTCATCAACCATCGCATCAACGACCGGTGGTCGCTGCACAGCGAGCATGAGTTCGAGAACAATCTCTCGAACAACCACGGTGCCTATGAGGGCGATGGCGGTTACGATAAGGATGGCGGCAAAAAGTATTCCCGCCCGGTGCTGCAGCTCTACGCCGAGGGCCGCGTCGGCGAGGTCGATGTCAAGCTCGGCCGCTTCTACCTGCAGTCGCCGTACAAGTTTACGTTCGACGAGAAGGTGGACGGCTGGCAGGCAAGCTACGGCGTGCCGACGCATTGGGGCCGCAAGGCGATGTTCACGCTGAACTCGGGCAATACGTACAGCAAGATCCTCTACGGCGATCGCGACAATAAGCTCGACGTCTGGGCCGAGGGCGGCAGCACAAACTTCCGCGTGCTGTCCCTGATCAGCGAGATACCGGTGGCCAAGAATACGAATCTCACGTCCCACTACGGCAAGATGACGCGCCGGGACGATCATATGACGCGGGAGACGCTCTCCGTGGGCTTCGATACAAAGCTCAACCGCGACCTGAAGCTCAGCGCGGCGTTCGCAAAATCCGACTCGGACACGCTCAACAAGTCGCATTTCCTCCAGCTGCAGTACAAGGAGGCAAAGCCGGATGTGCCGGGCTCGTTCGACGTCTACGTCAAGAAGTATCTGCAGCGCGGCCATACGGGCATGACGAATTGGTTCAATGACGACATCCAGGACCCGACAACGAGCGATTACTTTGATGATCTGCAGAATCATGCAGGAGTGAACCTCTGGGATGTGTATCGCTCCGGTGAGTTCAACGGCCTCCGCATCGGTGTGGACTTCGTGCCGGTGCGTAATACGAAGCTCCTGCTCTATTACACGTACGGCAAGCTGGGCCTCTTTGATCCGCCGACGGGGGCGCTTACGGGCGTACGGAAGAATTGCAGTTTCTTCCGTACGCAGTGGGAAGTTTATTTCTAAGGCGCGCGGCTTACTGGATAGGATGAAAGGAAGGCATACGATGAAGAAACAAATTCTGGCAGGCTTGCTGGCCGCTTCCAGCTTCTGCTTTACATTGTCCCCGGCGCAGGCGTTTCCGGCGATTTTCCCCAATACCGGCTACAGCTGGGTGGGCGATACGATGCCCTTTTTCGATGGAGAGGAGTTCCGCATCTTTTATCTTGAGGATCTGCGGGATGGGGATATAGGATTTCATCCATGGAGTCTGCTGACAACGAAGGATTTCACCGACTATCAGCATGACAGCAAGGTCATCCCCTATGATACCAGCAATGAATTCGCCAAGGACTCCGCGCTCGGCACGGGCTCGGTGGTCAAGGGCAAGGATGGGCTCTACCATGCGTTCTACACGGGCTTCAACTGGCGCAGCATGCCGAAGGAAACGATCATGCACGCTGTCAGTCGCGACCTCGTGAGCTGGCAGAAGGTCCCCGAGGATTCGTTCCATGGCAGCAAGCCGTACATCTACGATGATACGTTCCGCGATCCGAATGTGTTCTACAATGAGGAATGCGGCGAGTACTGGATGCTGATCACGACGCGCAGCAAGAAGGCGCGCGGCGTCATCGCCCGCTATACGTCGAAAGATCTCAAGCATTGGGAGGACAAGGGCATCTTTTTTGAAAACGACATGGGCAGCGACGCGAACATGGAGTGTCCGACGCTGCTGAAATACGGCAAGTACTGGTATCTGACGTTCTCGGATCAGTGGCCGTCGCGTGTCGTGCATTACCGCGTGGCGACGGACTCCATGGGGCCGTTTGTAAAGCCAGAGCGCGATTATTTTGACGCCAGCGGCTTCTACGCGGGCAAGCTGGCGCAGGATAAGGAAAGCCTCTATCTGGTCGGCTGGACGCCGACGAAGGCCGACGGCAAGGACACGCGTCCGACCGATTGGGCGGGCAATCTCGTCGCGCATCAGCTCAAGCAGCGCGCGGACGGTACGCTCTATCCGGTGCCCGTGGAGAAGGTGACCGGGCGTATGCAGAAGCCGGTCGCTCTGACCCCGATCCTAGAAAGCGGGGGCGTGCAGTCGGATTCGTCCTCGTATCATTTTGCCGGTCAGGGCTATGCGGACGTCGTAATGCCGAAACTGGAAGGCATCCGCAAGATCACAGGTCATTTCCAAATGAAGGGGCAGCAGGGACAGTTCGGCCTCATGTTCAACGTGGGGCCGAACCAGACTGGTTCGCTGAATCTCGTCTTTGACCCGGCGAAACAGCAGGTCGCTTTCTACAATACCGATACCTCCCGCGTCCATGCGGCCAAGCCGGAGCTTGCCGTTCCGGTCAGCCTCCGGCCGGATGGGAGCTATGACTTCACGCTGCTCGTCGACGGGACGGTCGCCGTACTCTATATCAATGACCAGATGGCGCTGAGCACGCGGATGTATGGCCTGCCCGATCATCCTTGGGGACTCTTCTCCTCGGGCGGCGAGGTCAGCCTGACGAATCTTCAGTGCAGCGCGCTTTCCGGGGGCGCTGCCGAAAACCACTGATCCCTCCGGCACGCTTTTGGCGTTGCTGTTTTTCTTAAATCCCCGACAATCCTCAGCGCGGCTTTGCCGCGCTGAGGATTTGTTGCTTAAAATATATCGTTTGTTACCTAGATGGAAAGGAATTTATTTTTGTATGAAACTCGAATCAAACCATAAAGCTATGCGCGTCGGCAAGAGGATCCTGCTGCAGATTCTCTTGCTCGTCGCCATCGTCTCGGCGCTTCTATCCGTCGTGTCCTTTTTGCAGAACCGCAGCGCCATGCTCACGAATACGCAGGACATGCTCACGGCGCGCGCGGGCGAGAATGCCAGAGCCATCGCTGCCTCCATTGGGAGCAGGCAGCGCATCTTAAAGAACATCGCCGCGCTCCCTGCCGTCCAGAACCTCGACTGGGCGCAGCAGCGTCCAGTCCTGCTTCAACAGGCGGGGGACTGGGGCTTCGAGAACCTCTTTTTTCTCACGGTGGACGGCCGCGGCTGTTATCCGGACACGAACGAGATCAAGGACCAGTCGCGGGAGCCGTTTTTCGCTCAAGTCAGGGAAAAGCAGGAATTCGTCACGGAGCCCTTCATCCGTGAAAGCAAGGGCGACTCCATCACGACGATCATCGTTCCCGTGAAATCGCCCGCCGGAGGCATCATCGGCTACCTCGGCGGCACCATCAGCCTCGACAGCATCAACGATACCATCCAGAGCATTGGGATCGGCCAGAAGGGCTATGCTCTCATCGCTAACGGCGACGGAGCGTACGTTGCCCACAGGGACATGCAGAAGGTCCTGCATCAGGAAACCTTGTCCGGCGATGGCGATAGAGGATACGGCGCCCTCACAGAAGGGATCGCCCGGCGCGTACAGGGCAGCGCGGATCTGAAGCTCGCTGGTCAGGACGTCTACGCGGCCTACGCGCCTATCGACGGCACGGACTGGAGTCTCGTCCTCGTCGCTGACAAGGATGAGACTCTTGCGGGTGTATGGCGCAGCGCGCGTCTGCAGTCCTTCCTGTTCAACATAGCCGTGATCCTGAGCATCTTCGTCGCTCACCTGATCAGCGGTACCATCACCAAGGAACTTTCTGATGTCGGCCGTTTCGCCGCCGCGCTTTCCAGCTATGACCTCAACTATCAGAGCACGCCGCGCAAGCTGGACGAATTCGGCGAGACCATCCTCGCTCTCAACGAAAGCGCGCAGGCCATGAAGGGGGCGATTCAGAGCGTGCAGGCGCAGAGCCAGACCATCACTGTCTCCTGCGATGAGATGGAGGAGAAATTCCAGCAAGCCTCAGACGACGTCCAGCAGACCGCCGCCGCCACGGAGGAGATTTCCGCGACGATGAGCCAATGCTCCACGACGCTTGACAACATCTCCTGCATGGTGAAACATGTCGATGCCGACACCCGGCAGGCGGCCGCGCACACGCAGAAAGCGCGCGGCCTCGCGGCAAAGATCCATGACGATGCCGCCGCCATGCAGCAGAAGGCCAATGATTCCTTCCAGCACGTCAGAAGCGTTTCCGCCGAGTGCAGTACGCGCGTTCGCGGTGCCCTCGAACGTGTCAAGGTCGTCGAGGAGATCTCTACGATGGCCGGCAGCATCCTCGACATCTCCGAGCAGACGAACCTGCTGGCCCTCAACGCTGCGATCGAGGCCGCGCGTGCCGGTGAGCAGGGACGAGGCTTCTCCGTCGTCGCCGACGAGGTCAGGAAGCTCGCGGAGGCTTCCGCGAATACTGTCACGCAGATTCAGGCGGAGATCAAGGAAACCCTCGCCGCCGTCGACGACCTTTCAAGCGCCGCGAAATCCCTTCTCGCCGTCATGGAAAGCGACATTCTCATGGACTATCAGGGCATGCTCGATGTGGCCGGCTCCTATCAGGCCGCGGGCAGCGACGTCCGGGACATCTCGGAGAACTTCGGCAGGCTTACCGACGGCATGGCCGCCTCTATGCAGAACGTCACAGAAAACATTGGGAGTATCGCGGAATCCGTCAATCAGGTCGCCCAGACTACGACGCAGATCGCGGACAATATGACGGGCATCACCGACAAGAACGCCCAGATCGCCGAGGCCGCGCAGAGAAATAAAACAGCGGCTGACGAGCTCATGAAAGCCGCCAGCCGCTTCAAGGCAGGCGAATAGAAAATACTGCGTACAAAACGAACCTTCCTTTCAGGGGAAGGTTCGTTTTGTACGCAGTGACAGCGGAGGGGGAAATGGTTTATGCCCGTTCTGCGGCGAGAAGCCGGCGTGTGTGTTCGGCGACAGCGGCGGAGTTCATGGTGCGGTCGCGGGCCACGCCGGTCTTGAGGGCGGCATGGGCGACGGCGGCGGCAACTGCCGGGGCCACTTCGGGATTGAAGGGGCTGGTGATGACATGGTCTTCGTCCAGCTCTTCTTCGCGAATCAGTCCGGCGATGGCGTTTGCCGCGGCGACTTTCATGTCTTCATTGATCTCACTGGCCCGCACGTCGAGCGCGCCGCGGAAAATGCCGGGGAAGGCCAGCAGGTTGTTGACCTGATTCGGGAAATCGCTGCGCCCGGTGCAGACGACGCGGGCGCCGGCTTCTTTGGCGAGATTCGGCAGGATCTCCGGCTCGGGATTGGCCATGCCCATGACGATGGCATCGCGATTCATGGTGCGGACCATGTCTTTTGTGACGCAGCCGGCGACGGATACGCCGATGAATACGTCGGCTTTTTGGATCACGGCATTGAGCGGGCCGGCTTCCCGGTTCGGATTGGTGATTTTGGCGATGTCGTCCTTATAGGGGTTCATATCGTCCGGGCGGCCCTCATAGATGGCGCCATGGGAATCGCAGAGGATGATGTTGCGGCCGCCTGCGCTGTATATGAGGCGGGTGATGGCCTGTCCGGCCGCTCCGGCGCCGTTGACGACGAATTTTGAGTCGGCAAACGTCCTGCCGGTCAGTTTGAAGGCGTTGATCAATGCGGACAGCACGACGATGGCCGTACCGTGCTGGTCGTCGTGAAAGACGGGAATATCGAGGGTCTTGCGAAGCTCGCGCTCGATGTCGAAGCATTGCGGAGCCTTGATGTCCTCAAGGTTGATGCCGCCGAACGTCGGGGCCATGAGCTGTACGGCCTTGATGACTTCCAGCGGGTCCTGCGTGTTCAGGCAGATCGGTACGGCGTCGACACCGGCAAATCCCTTGAAAAGGATGGCCTTGCCCTCCATGACCGGCAGTCCGGCACCGGCGCCGATATTGCCCAGTCCGAGTACGGCGGTTCCGTTGGTCACGACGGCGACCATGTTGCCCCGGGAGGTGTAGTCATAAGATTTGCTGCTGTCCTTTTGAATTTCCAGACAAGGGGCGGCGACGCCCGGCGTATAGGCAAGCGTCAGATCCTCGGGGGTATGGAGCGGAACCTTGCTGCGGATCTCGATCTTTCCTTTTTTTTCTTTATGTAAGGCCAAAGCCTTTGCATCTGCACTGCTCATGATGATGACTTCCTTTCTGCTGGTCCGTACCCGCCGGATGATCAAAGGAAAGGTACGGACGGGGAAATAAATTGTTAAAGTTACACTTTTATTTTGAAAAATAATAGAGAAACCGATAAACTTGTAACGACTCTTTGCTTCCATTATAATCGGATTATGCAGAAATACAAATATCAATTTTTGATTGGATAAATAACCCCGAACTATGGTAAAGTGAGACTTATTCAGCGCCCCTTAGCATCGGATAAAACGACGGCCCTTTCGCCGGAAGCACATCTGCTTCAGCGAAAGGGCCGTTTTCTGGTTTTAGCCTTTCCCAAAAAGATAGGTTTTCTTTATGATAAGGGTGGATTCTGCTTATTGTGTCTTTCCGGCGGGGGCGCTGCGGCTCGGAACAGCCGGTGCAGTATCCGTGCTGTTGGTATTGTTGCTGCTGCTGTTTCCGGAATCGGAGCTTTGCTTGGAGGAACCGCTGCCCGCTGACGTGCGGCCGCTGTGCTCGGAAGTATCCTCGCGAAGCTCGCTGCGGCGGTGTGAGGAATCCTGCGTTTTGCTGCTCTTTTTCATGTGTCCGATCGAGGTATCGCTGGCCGGTACTTCCCGCGCTGTGGACGGGATGGAGCGTTCGTATTCCTGAATATCGTTTTCCATGCGGCTGCGGTATTTCGCGTTCAGGGAAAGTCCCAGCGTATCGGCTATGGTTGTGCGCAGCTGATTGAGATCCGGTATCCAGTAGCTGACGCCGTCGATGTACAATGGGCGTCCGGGGACCATGTCGGTTTTGAGACCGTTGCCCTTGGCTTCTTTGAGCGTGCCGGCAAATTCGAGGAGCTGGCGCAGCGAGAGATCGGTCTTGATGGAGCTCATGACTTCGCGGATGACGCTCGGGAGCTTCGGCAGGATAGCCGGAGAGATGATCTTGTCCAGGCAGGCCTTGACGAAGTCCTGCTGCCGGCGGATGCGGCCGAGGTCGCCTTCCTCATCGCGGTAGCGGACGTAGGTGATGGCCTTGGCGCCGTCCATGTGCTGCATGCCGGGTTGGAAGTCGATGACCAGTCCGCCGTCGTCGTCCCAGGGGTCTTCGTAGTGCATGCGTTTCGGCACATCGATATCAATGCCGCCGATGGCGTCGATGATATTTTTGAACGATTTGGTATTGATGATGATATAATGATCGATGTTGATGCCGAGCAGGTTCTCGACGGTGTCCTGCGAGAGACGCTCGTGCCCGTAGGCGTAAGCAGCGTTGATCTTATCGAAGCCGTGTCCCTTGATCTTGACGCGTGTGTCACGCGGAACGGAAAGCAGCGCAGCCTGATTTTTTTTCGGGTCGATGGACGCGATCATCAGGGTATCGCTGCGGCCGACATCGTCGTCGCGCTCGTCTACTCCCATAATCATGATGGTGGATTTATCCTTGGCGGTCAGCAGGCCGTCGTCGACCGCTGTCTCCAGCGGTTTGTCCAGCAGACTGCTGGAAGCGAAAAGCGCGCCAGCAATAGCGGCTGCGGCAAAACAAAAAAGCAGAAGAATCCATGGCCAGATACGGCGTTTTTTCCTCTGCGCCCTCCGTGGAGGGATTTTTGCGTTCGGCAAGATCATACCTTCTTTTCTGTAAAATCAACAAAAAATTCGTCGTGGTCAATAAACATACATAATCTATTATAAGGATAAGCACGCCAATGTGCAATTACATTTTCGCGATGCTCCTGATACTGGCCGGGTATGCCGCGGGTATCGGGAGCGGATTCCTGTTCAGTGTAGTCTTCTTTTCTGAAAAACAAGGGGAGACATGATAGAATAGGAAAGGGACGCCGGAGGTCCGGCGGGAAAGGATGATCGTGATGGCAAAGGAAATCGAGCGGAAGTTTCTGGTAAACGACAGTTGGCAGCCGAAGGAAGATGGACAGCGCATTGCACAGGGTTATCTGTGCACAGAGCCGGCGCATACGGTACGCGTGCGCGTGAAGGGTGGCCGCGGGTATCTTACTGTGAAGGGGCGCAGCGAAGGGATTCAGCGCGAGGAGTTTGAGTACGAGATTCCGCTGCGAGACGCGGAGGCCATGCTGCAGCTTTGTGACGGCCCGCTGGTGGAAAAGGTCCGCTATCGGGAAAAATGGGGCGCGTTTTGTTGGGAGATCGACGTGTTTTCTGGGGCAAATGACGGCCTTTGCGTCGCGGAAATCGAGCTGCCCGACGATCAGGCAGAATTTCCGCGCCCGTCATGGCTGGGACGGGAGGTTTCCGGCGAAGTGCGGTATTACAACTCGCAATTAATAAAACATCCCTATTCAGAATGGAAAAAAGTATAAAGTGTAAACCATGTTGTGGCGGCATGGTTATCCACAGATTCAGGGCATCGCTTAACCGGAAAAAAGCACAAAATATGGGATTCAAGGGGAAAAACGGCGGAATATATGGGGTTATCCACGGATTTATCCACATTGTCCACAGATTTTGTGTATTTTGTTAGCCACAATATACACATGCCCTATATATATTATAGTAGGAAAAGAGAGTTTTTATTCCGGGCGGGATTTGGTTATCCACAGGTGTGGATTGTTTTGTGGATAACGAAAGATTGTTTGCTTTTGCAGAATGGAAGGAAATTGGGCGGATCAGCGCGAAAGAAAAAGAGATCTGTTTTGTGCAACAGGAGGGATTGAGATGATTTCAGAAGGCGAATTATTCCTGCGGCTGGTACTGGCCTGTGTGCTGGGCGGGATTATCGGCTATGAGCGGCAGTCGCGGCGCAAGTCGGCCGGACTCCGGACGAATGTGCTGGTCTGTCTGGGAGCCTGTCTGATTATGGTTCTTTCGCAGGCTTTGTATCAGAACGTCGAGGGAAAGACGAACGCTGACCCGGCGCGTCTGGCTGCACAGGTCGTCAGCGGCATCGGCTTTTTGGGAGCAGGAGCCATCATGAAGGAGGGCCTCACGGTCACCGGCCTGACGACAGCGGCCTGCCTCTGGGTTGTGGCCGGCGTTGGTCTGGCTGTCGGCAGCGGCTTTTATTCCGGTGCGCTGGTCACGACGGCGCTGGTTTTTGTGACATTGGGCAGCTTGTCCCGCCTCGATGAGTGGGTGGATCATGAAAAGAACCTTGGCTTGGGCATTCATACGGTCGATAAACCGGGGCAGCTCATGCAGATCAGTTCCTGTCTGGAAGATCTTCAGCTGCGGGTTCGGGGGGTGAAGGTCAAAGCCGATGAGGACGAGGCGGACGGCAGCGGACGCCGGCTGCTTTATATCGATCTGGAGGTGTACAACAAGCATGGCGTCAAAAGCGTGGTCATCGTGGATGCCGTGCGGCAGATCGACGGAGTCGTCAGCGTGGATGTGGTCTGAATGTGCTGTTTTTTTTGGTGAAAGAGACAGGACTTTTGTCGGGCAGAGGGAATATATACAGTAGAAAAAGGCTCCGGAAGAGCTGCAGATAAGGGGAGGATCTATATGCTTAATGCCAATACAACGGATACGATGGTCAGGGCTGCGATGCAGGCGATGGACAACGCGTATGTTCCTTATGGAAAGGTTCCGGTCGGCGCCTGTGTGCTGGCGGATGACGGCACCTTGTACACAGGCACGAATATCGAGAATGCCGTGCCGCGCCTTTCGGTCATGGCGGAAGAGGTGGCGATGTACCGGGCGGTTGCCGATGGAAAACGCGAATTCGACGCGGTGGTGGTCATCGCGGACACGGAGCGTCCCTTTGTGCCGAACGGCGCCGTGCTGCAGCTTCTGGCTGAGTTTGATGTGCCGGAAATCATCATGGCGGATATGAAGGGCAACCTGTGTTCCAGAACGCTGCAGGAGCTCATGCCGTTTGCCCGTGAGCCGGTGGAGAACCGGACGATTCCGGAGGAAGAATGATCCGGTTTTCATCGGGAAAGAAATAGAAAACAGGCCGCTTGCGGATCGATAGGATTCGCAAGCGGCCTGTTTGTTTTATCCGATGCTGAGAGGTGTTATCCTTTTAGCGGCTTTTTGAGTACGGAGAGTACGGCGCAGCCGACGACGGCGCCGACGAGGATGGCGACGAGGTACATGACCGGATTGCCGATGGTCGGCACGACAAAGATGCCGCCGTGCGGGGCGCGCAGGGTGCAGTCAAAGGCCATGGAAAGAGCGCCGGCCGTGGCCGAACCGATCACGCAGGCCGGAATGACGCGCAGCGGATCGCCGGCCGCAAACGGGATGGCGCCTTCGGTGATGAACGAAAGCCCCATGACGTAGTTGGTGACGCCGGCTTTGCGCTCGCTTTCGGTGAAGCGATTTTTGAAGAACGTCGTGCAGAGCGCGATGGCGAGAGGCGGAACCATGCCGCCTGCCATGACGGCGGCCATGACATGAAATTCGCCCGAAGCCAGCAGGCCGGTTCCCGTGACGTAGGCCGCTTTATTGATCGGGCCGCCCATGTCAACCGCCATCATGCCGCCCATGACGATGCCGAGCAGGATGCGTGCGTTCGGATCCATGTTCTTGAGCGTATCGACCATCCAGGTGTTCAGCGCGCCGACCGGCGGAGCAATGATGAACATGCTCACAAAGCCGATGATCAGGATGCCGAAGAACGGATAGAGCAGAACCGGCTTGATGCCGTCAAGGGATTCCGGCAGGCAGCGGAACGCTTTCTTGAGGAAGTTGACCGCATAGCCGCCGACAAAGCCCGCGACGAGCGCGCCGAGGAAGCCTGAGCCGGTCGTGCCGGCGAGCGCACCGCCGACAAAGCCGACGGCGAGACCCGGACGATCGGCGATGGACATGGAGATGAATCCGGCCAGAACAGGCAGCATGAAGCCAAAGGCCGCGCCGCCGATGTCCTTGAAGAATTTCGCGACCGGCGTATTGGAGCCGAAGTTTTTCGGATCGATGGAATAATCATCGAGCAGGAACGCCAGCGCGATCAGGATACCGCCGCCGACGACAAAGGGCAGCATGTGGCTGACGCCGTTCATGAGGTGCTTGTAGATCTGGCGGCCGAGGCTTTCGCCGGCGACATCCGCTGCGCCTTCGGCTTCATCGGCGCCGCTGGCATGATAAATCGGCGCATGGCCCGAAAGCGCTTCATCGAGCAGTTTGTCGGCCTTGTTGATGCCGTCTGCCACTTTCGTGATGACGACGGGCTTGCCGTCGAAGCGGGCCATGGCCACATTCTTGTCTGCGGCGACGATGATTGCGTCCGCGGCGGCGATTTCCTCCGCCGTCAGGACATTCTTGGCGCCGCCCGAACCGTTCGTTTCGACCTTGATGGAAATGCCGCGCTTTTTCGCGTGCTGTTCAAGACTTTCTGCGGCCATGAAGGTATGAGCGATGCCCGTCGGGCAGGCTGTGACCGCAAGGATCCGGGCCGGGCCGGAGACAGATGCCGTTTTTTCGCTTTCAGCGGACGGAGCCGTGAAGCGGCCGTCCTCCTTGTCGTCGATGAGCTTCAGGAACGTTTCCTTGCTGCCGGCGGCGATCAGGGCTTCCTTGAAATCCGGATCCATGATCATGGTGGCAAGTTTGGAAAGGATGGCCAGATGCTCGTCGTTGGCCGAATCCGGCGCGGCGATCATAAAGAACAGGCGGCTCGGCTTGCCGTCCATGGACTCAAAGTCCATGCCGGCAGGAACGGTCATAGCCGCGAGTCCGGCAGCGCGGACTCCGGCGCTTTTTGCATGCGGCGTGGCGATGCCGTCGCCGAGTCCGGTCGTACCGGAGTCCTCACGGGCCATAACGTCCTTGAGGTACTGTTCCTTGTCGGACAGATTGCCGCCGGCTTCCATGAGATCGGCGAGCTGACGGATCGCAGCGGCTTTGTCAGCCGGCGCGGCGCCAAGGATGATGCTGTCGCCTTTGAGCAGATCGGTAATACGCATATTGTTCTCCCCTTCTTATTGGATAAAGTATATGGATGAGAGATGGCTCTCTCTGAACTGGGCTTATTCTATCGTGCGGAGCAGGGCTTCGGCTTCTGCCCGGGTGGCCAGATTTTCGCTGAACGCCGAAGCGGAGCCGGTTGCGACACCCATATGGAAAGCATGTTCAAAGTCGCCGCCGGATTCCGTATAGCCCGCGAGGAATCCCGCGACCATGGAATCGCCGGCTCCAACCGAGTTGACCAGCTTTCCCTTCGGTGCCGCGCACCGGAAGGAATGGCCGTCAGCCGTCAGCAGGATAGCGCCGTCGCCGGCCATGGAAATGAGTACGTTGCGGGCGCCTTTTTCCTGCAGCTTCCGGGCGCAGGTGATGATTTCCGCGTCCGTCGTGAGCGTCAGGCCGAACATGTCGCCGAGTTCGTGGTTGTTCGGCTTGATGAGGAATGGATGATACTTCAGGACATTGAGCAGCAGATTCTTTTCCGCGTCGACGACGATGCGGATGCCCCGGTTGTCCAGACGGGCCATGATCTTTTCATAAATATCGTCTGGCAGCGTTTTGGGGATCGACCCGGCCAGCACCAATGTATCGCCCTGCTGCAGCCGGTCTAGCCGGTCAAACAACTCCCCACGCTTTTGCTCGCTGATGTCCGGGCCTTGGCCGTTGATCTCCGTTTCGTTCTCGGCCTTGGCCTTGACGTTGATCCGGGAAAAGCCATGTTCCAGCTGGACAAACTCGTTTTTCACGCCGAACTGACGCAGCTGGTTCTTGATTTCCTCGCCGGTGAAGCCCGCGAGAAAGCCGAGCGCCGTGCTTTCAAGACCGAGGTTTTTCAGGACGATGGACACATTGATGCCCTTTCCGCCGGCCAGAACCTGCTCGTAATTCACGCGGTTGATCTCGCCGGCGTGAAACGCATTCAGCCGGACGATGTAATCCAGCGACGGATTAAAGGTTACGGTGTAAATCATATGGAATTATTCCCCCTCCAGAATCGTCGTATAATCCCGGTATTTCCGGTCCTCCAGCTGTCCCGTGATGATCGTGGCGCTGGATATGCTCGCAAATGTGATGGGCGCGATCTTGTTGAACTTGGAATGATCGGCCAGTACAAAGGCATGCGTACAGCGCGATAGCGCGGCTCCCTTGATGATGCCTTCGCTGGAATCCGGCGTGGAAAAGCCGGACTTCATGCTGATCCCGTTCGTTCCGAAAAAACCCTTGGTGAAATTATAAGCGCGGAGATGGTTCAGCGCTTCGGTTCCTACCACGGCTTCGGTCACCGCCTTGATTTCGCCGCCGAGAATAAAGGTCCGGAAGCCTTTTTCCGCCAGACGGGCCGCATGGGATATGCCGTTGGTCACATAGACGGCGCCGGGTTCCTGCAGAAAATCGATCATATGAAGTGTCGTGGAACCCGCGTCGATATAGACGAAGTCCTTCCGCTTGATCAGGCCCGCGGCTCTGCGCGCAATGGCGATCTTTTCCTCCGGGTAGAGGTCGTTTTTCGTTTTCATGTCATTTTCGACGGAACTGTAATTGTTGCTGATGGAAGTGGCGCCGCCATAGACCTTGTAAAGGCGGCCGTTTTTATGCAGCGCCGTCAGGTCGCGGCGGACCGTGGATTCCGAGGCATGGAGCGCCTTGGTCAGCTCCAGCACCGTGACGGCCTTTTTTTCTTCCAGTATGCGGAGAATCGTCGCATAACGTTCTTCCGTTAACATGAGTATCACATCCTTACTCCTTCATCATATCGCTAAAGTCGGTCAAAGTCAATCAAAATCAAGATACATCATGGCAAAAAAATCGGAAATCCGCGTCGGAATGCAGGGCTTATCGGATTAAATGATACGAAGAGCGGCTGCTGCGAAAAAAAAGAAAAATTTTCTGGCCGGATCAGGGGCGGGACGGGTATAATGGAAAGAACAGGAAAAGGAATGCAATACTGGGAGTGTGACCGTATGGAAGAAAAAAAGAAAATCGTGCAGCATCGCACGATGTCGTTTTATGTAAAAAAATATATGATGATCTTTGTCGGCGCCATCATTGCGGCCATCGGTCTGGAGCTCTTTCTGATCCCGAACAACGTCATCGACGGCGGCGTCGTCGGCATATCGATCATGATGAGCTCGATCACGGGACTGTCGCTGGGCATTTTTCTTGTGCTGCTCAATCTCCCGTTTTTATATCTGGGCTATGCGCAGATCGGCAAGAACTTTGCCATTGCCACGACGATCGCCATCTGCCTTCTTTCCGTATGGTCCGCGGTTTTCGCGCCGGTGCCGAGGGTGACGGATGATCCGTTTCTGGCGGCCATTTTCGGCGGAATCATCGACGGACTGGGCGTAGGTCTCATCATCCGCGCGGGCGGCAGTCTGGACGGCACAGAAATCGTGGCCATCATCATGGACAAGAAATCGGTCTTTTCCGTGGGCGAGGTCGTCATGTTCATCAATCTGTTCATCCTCTCGAGCGCCGGGCTGCTCTATGGATGGGACAAGGCGATGTATTCGCTGGTTGCTTATTTCGTCATTTCCAAGATGATCGATGTCGTCATCAAGGGACTGGATGAATCGTATGCCGTCATGATCGTGACCAATGAACACGACGAAATCACATCGGCGCTCAACGATCGTCTGGGCCGCGGCGTGACCTTGCTGCACGGCGCCGGCGGCTATACGGGCGAAAGCAAGGAAGTGCTCTACTGCGTGGTCACGCGTCTGGAAGTCGATAAACTCAAGGAAATCGTGCTGGAAAAGGATGAAAATGCGTTTGTGACCATCAACGCCGTACACGATATTGTCGGCGGACGGTTCAAAAAGAAAGCCATTCATTGACCAAAGAGCGCCGGCTGTAATAAAGTGAGACTAAATTCAAGGCTTTACGAATGATAAGACTCCCGTTATACCATCGGAGAAAAGGAGGAGATTAAGATGCGCTGTTTGCGTCTGATGATAGGGACGCTCTGTCTGTTTCTGCTCGTTCTTTCCGCAACTGCCGGCGCGCAGGAGCGCACGCCTTTGCGGGTGGCCAGACTTCCATTGGCCGTGGAAAGCGGCAGCATGCCGTCCCGGCAGGTATTGGACCGGCTGGAACGCCAGATCGACCGCAGCCTGCACGTCCCGCTGAACGGGGTATTGAAGGCGGTGGAGTATATCCCGGAGCAGGAGTGTCTGGAAGCGCTGGACCAAGTGATCCGGGAAAACGGCGCTCGTCCGCCGCGCCGAAAGGAAGCCGCCGGAATTTTGGCCGGCCGGCTTCAGGCGGATCTTGTCGTCCTGCCGGTGCTCGACGGCTACGAACAATATACGACATTCAGCTGGCGCTGGGACCGCGGCGAGATCCTTCACAGCTTCGCCAGCGTACAAATCACCGGCTATGACCGGAACAAACAGGAATCTTTCCAGAAATCAGCCAGCCGTATCTATGAGGACGAATACTCCGCCGCCGGCGAAGTCTCCGTCCTCGCCGGACAGGCTATGGATGAGGCTTTGCGCGAAGCAAAACTGCGCGACAGAATCCAGAGCTGGAAAGCAGCGAAACATTGAAAAAGCAACGGACAAGCGGCCCCGCAGAGAAGGACGGATCCTTTGGATCAGGGGCGTCGGCTTGTTCCGGCGATTGTTTTTCCTGCATATATTCCGACGGATGAGGGGCGCAGCAAGTCCTCCATCCGCCGTTTTTTTGTGTGCATGCGGACGGTTCCCCTGCCGGGCCGGATGGTTTTCTGTCCATCTGTCCTTCGTCGGCGAATATCTTTTCAAAAAAGGTATTGACAGTTAACAAGGTTACAGATATAATGTAACCATACTTATAAAACATATAAATGAGATATGTTTAAAGAGCGAGGAAAAGAACAGGAAAGAGGTTATTGCAATGAGTGAAAAGAGAACGTATCATTTTGAGACCCTGCAGCTTCATGTCGGCCAGGAACAGGCGGATCCGGCGACCGACGCCCGCGCCGTTCCGATTTATCAGACTACGTCGTTTGTGTTCCATAATTCCCAGCACGCGGCGGATCGCTTTGCCCTGAAGGATGCGGGCAATGTCTATGGCCGTCTGACGAATCCGACCGAGGATGTCTTTTCCCGGCGCATCGCGGCTCTGGAAGGCGGCGTGGCGGCTGTGGCCGTGGCTTCCGGCGCGGCGGCTGTGACCTATACGCTGGAGGCGCTGGTTCACAGCGGACAGCATATCGTGGCGGCTACGACGATTTACGGCGGCACGTATAACCTCTTTGAACATACCTTCCCGAATTACGGGATTGAGACGACGTTTGTCGATCCGACCAAGGGTACGCAGGTTTTTGAAGACGCAATCAAGGACAATACGCGCGTTGTATACATCGAATCCGTCGGCAATCCGAACGCCAACCTCATCGACATTCAGGCGGTAGCGGATATCGCACATAAGCATAACATTCCTCTGGTAGTGGATAGCACGTTTGCAACGCCGTATCAGCTCCGTCCGTTTGAATACGGGGCGGACATCGTCGTTCATTCGGCGACGAAGTTCATCGGCGGACACGGCACGACGCTCGGCGGCGTTCTCGTCGACGGCGGCAAGTTCGACTGGGAGAAATCCGGGAAGTTCCCGCAGTTCGTCGAGCCGAACGAGAGCTACCACGGCATCAGCTTCGCGAAGGACGTCGGCGCGGCGGCGTTTGCAACGTATGTCCGCACGCTGATTCTGCGCGATGAGGGCGCGACGCTTTCGCCGTTCAATGCATTCCTGCTGCTGCAGGGCACGGAGACGCTTTCGCTGCGCGTGGAGCGCCATGTGGAAAATGCGCTCAAGGTCGTCGATTATCTGGCGAAAAATCCGCATGTTGCAAAGGTAAACCACCCGTCGCTGCCGGATCATCCGGATCATGCGCTTTATCAGAAATACTTCCCGAACGGCGGCATTTCCATCTTTACCTTTGAAATCAAGGGCGGAGCGGCAGCTGCGCAGAAGTTCATCGACCATCTGCAGGTATTCAGCCTGCTGGCCAACGTAGCGGATGTCAAGTCCCTCGTCATCCATCCGGCTTCCACGACACATTCCCAGATGAATGAGCAGGAGCTCGCTGCCTCCGGCATCACGCCGTCCACGATCCGCCTGTCCATCGGCACAGAGCATATCGACGACATTCTTTACGACCTCGATCAGGCCTTCAAGGAATTGGATTAACCGGCAAAGTATACTCGCTTTCCAAATGCCCGCGCATCGGCGAACAGCCCGCTGCGCGGGCATTTTTTTTGTGTCGCGTTTCTTGCTGCGCCGTGTTTGCGGTAAAATAAGAGAAAAAGCAGGACGGGAGCGGCGGAAGACCGTCGTGCTTAAATATGCCGCAGCGCGTTGCATGGGGGATCAGCGAGCATGACATCCGGCAGGCGATTTTTTCTACACAAAAAGGCCGTATGAGCAGTACGGCCTTTTTGTGCTGTGTATTATATTTTAGGAGAGCTTTGGGATCCATCCAGCGCTGACTGGAAGATGGATGCCTCAATGAAGCTTGTCTATAATATATCATAAATGGTATTGAAAATCAATATCAATTTTATTTTTTTTGAAGCGGCGGATTGTATAATTAAGTTGAACACTTAAAAATCCATAGCGAACCTTTGTGGTAAAATGTAGTTGCACAAAAACACAACCACAAAGGAGAATCGCTATGGATCAAAATCATTTTACCACGGATAC
>NZ_VUNL01000018.1 GCF_009697385.1 Wylensekiella montiformis | reverse complement strand
TAGAAGTAAGCTGCGTGACGGAAACAATTCAAAAAGCGAAATTACGTCGCAACCTCGATTTACCACGGATTATCCACTCAGATCGAGGCAGCCAATACGTAGCTAAAGAATATAAGAAAGCCACCGCACGAATGCAGCGGAGCTATTCCAAGAAAGCTTATCCATGGGATAATGCCTGTATCGAGTCATTTCACGCATTGATAAAGCGTGAATGGCTGAACCGCTTTAGAATCCGGGATTTTAATCATGCTCACGGCCTAATTTTTGAGTATATTGAAGCATTTTATAACACAAAGCGGATTCACAGCCATTGTGGATATCTTTCGCCAGATGACTTTGAAAAACTTTACAATGCGAGCGTTGCTAGAGAATCACGATTGGTAAGCTGAAAATAATTAAAATTTCTCATTTTATGTTGTACTAAATCTTGACATAGGACCAGTGGGCTTATCTCGTGCCATTGCTACCACCTCCTCTTTTAAGCCTTCACACACTTCATGCCCTTCTCTGTTGCCCACCTCTCAAGGTCGGCCTCGGCCGCCTTACTTCTTCCCCCTTGCGTGAGCTAGGGCTTTTCCATTTGCGGGCTTCGATGAGGATGCGTGCAACCTTTGCAAAGGCCGCCTGGCTCGCCGGTGTGACCGGCAGCTTCTCGCCCTCCTTGAGGACGGTTCCGTCCTTGAGGATGTGGCGGAAATGGAATTGGTAGCGCTCTGTCATGTCTCATCGCTCCATACCTTTCTCAGCAGGAAGTCCCTGCCTCATGTCGAACCTCAGTGGCTTTGTCGTTGCCAGGATAAAAGAGACTCTACCTTTATCCGGCTTATAAACTTCCAGCAATGTCCATCCACTTGCCAAAAGATGATTAACTTCGCCAAAATCAAGCTCCGACGATATGCGCACCTCTCTTATGCGCTGAACATCTTGAGGCCGGAAAGCTCTTTTTCCCCCTGCCGCCATTGCGGTAGGGGTTTTTTCTTTTGTCTGTTCGCTCATTCCCTCATCCCTCCATGCACTTCATGCCCTTCTTACGCATAACCTTCCGCGCTCTTGCAATCATGCGCAGACGCTCAGTGGTAAACTCGCCCGGCGTGGTGCATTCCCACCAATCGAATAGTCTGTCGAGGAACGGGCCGTTCACTTTCTCAAATTTACCTTTATGCTTCCTCCATACGTTCATGCCGCTCACCTCACTCCAGTACCGCCTTGCTCCCGTTCAGGAACTTGTTGACAAAATAAACCTGACCCTTACCCGTAACCTTCGTGGTCTTGCTGATGGTCGTATGACCATCCGAGTGCGTGACCACCGTTTCTTTGACGCGGAACAGCTTCATCTCCATTGCTTTCTGCGTCGGCATATTCCAATCAAGCCCCTTGCGCTTAATGAGATAGCCTTTCTCGCGCAGCCATGCGAAGAGGCGCTTCTGCCCGATATCGTGCCCGTTCTGCTTGATAAGCTTCGCGAGGTCGCCGATGAGGATATCCGTTTTGCTGACGCTCACTGCATCGGCAAAGATTTCCTTGGGCCGCATCTCCTCGATGCGCTTGTCCTTCTCATCCAGCAGTTTCTGCGCCGCCAGAAGGCCATGTGCCATCTGCTCGGCCGGTGTGAGTGCTTTCGGACGCGGATTGAAGTAGTTCTCCTCCAGCGCGTCGAACATCTCCCATGCTTTATCCGTGCCAAGCATCTTACTGTGACGGCTTGCACCGCGGCGTGTCCAAAGGTAAAGCGTTCGTGTCATCGGGGAGATTTGCAGGTCGATATTTTCGACCCGCAAATTGTTGAGTGCTTCGCCCTCTACTTTGTAGTAGTGACGGCCTTCTTCAAAATGTGCTTTATTGTTGTTGAAGTTCTGCTTAATCTGTTTTGGCTCGCACTCATAAGCCTGTGCAAGTTGTTCCGTCGTGAGCACGTGCTCACCGCTGTAGTCAACCGGAATTAAATCGCTCATGCTTCTGCCTCCTTTATCCCGTGCTTAGCCGCATACTCGGCCAAGTCTTTTTCTGCTTCTTCTTTGGTGTTTGCAATCGTCTGTACTTTCATGTTTTGTCCTCCTTACCTTTTCTGTGTGTAGTTTCTTCACTTTTTCGCGCACAATAAATCATCAACGGTACAATTCAAGACTTTTGCAATACTTTCCAGTTTGCTTGCTCGAGGATATGTACCATTTTCCCATTTTGCAATGGTTGAGCGTTCTACATGGAGCCTTTCGGCCAGTTCTTCCTGACTGATATTTAGCGCCAAGCGAATCTTCTTTAGATTATTCATCAAAACACCTCCCTATGTGAAGTTTCTTCACTTAATATGCCTTTATTATAATGTGAAGCAACTTCACTGTCAACCCTTTTTGCTGAAAAAACTTCACACTTTATACGTGAAAGATTTTCACATATAATATTATCAAGGAGTGATATATATGAACGCATCCGAAAAACTAAAAGCCCTGCGTGAAGCTAAGGGCATGTCCCAGGCTGACTGTGCAAAAGCTATGAACATAGATAGAACAACGTATGCAAAATATGAAAATGGCGGAAGTATACGTCGAAACGTTGAAAAGCTCGCCGCCTTCTTCCGTGTCTCCACAGACTACCTCCTCGGCCGCACCGACGAGCCGGGCGGCTTCCAGAACGGAGACGGATGCGGCGAGGGCAAGGCGGCGGGAGAGACGGCTGTCACAACAGTAAAGCCTAAAGCATATGTTGAATTACATCGTCTTATCGACGAGCTTCCTCACAGCGATGTGGAAGAATTACTGAACACAGCTATATTCAAGAAAAAGAAAGCCGAACAAGTTCACGAACACGTAGATGATCCGGATGATTTTTGATTATGACAAATAAAGAAATATTATCTATTGTCGCTCATATTCATTTAGAGTGGTTGCCGGCACAATTCCCTGTGAAGGTCAAACGGCTGCTAAATATGCTGATCGACCTTGAACCAAATTTTCAGGCAATGACTTATCAAAAGTATGCAGAAATAGAAGACTGGTTCCCCTCTCCTTTTCAAATTAAGAGGCATTTTCACAGTTTAGAGGGTAAGATTATCTATCTTCCCGAGGAAAATCTATATGTTCTCCTCTACAACCAAGCACAGAGAATCGAGCGGAAGAAATGGACCTTAGCTCACGAACTTGGCCATTATTTCTGCGGGCATCTTAATCAGTTGCATTCGGGGCAGGTCATGGATGAATATACCAACCAACGTATAGAAGCGGAAGCTAACCGCTTTGCCCGATATCTTCTCGCTCCGCCCTGGCTGTTAGCTGGTGTCACTGGCGCCTATGGCTATACCGATGCTATGACCTTCTACGCACTTTGTCGGTTCTTGTTCCGTCTGAGTCAAGAGGCATCATATTACATAGCTGTCAGTAGCCATAACACTTTCTATCACTATGGAATCAAAAATCTAGCCTCTCACTGGAATCCTTTACAAAAAAAATATCAACCAATAATCGACGACATCATCTTCAAACAGCTGCCTACGCAATCCGATTTCAATAGTTTTGTTGATGCTTATCGTTACGAATATAACCTTATCAGCTGGCTATGCACCAGCCAACAAATCGGGCTCATACACGGTCCAGTATCGGCTGCTCAGATTCTTGCGGAGTGTAATACATCGGATGTTGCTCAACATAAAGGTATTTAAAGAATAAAAAAGCCGCCCATAATTACCATACAAAAAACAAAGGAGGACTGTCCCATGGCTAGTATTGGAGAGAAGATTCGTGACGCTAGGAAAAATGCCAGCATGACGCAAGTGGAACTGGCAAAAGCTACCAACCTGTCACGGTCTTATATAGGGGATATCGAGAAAGACCGATATAATCCGAGTGTATCGACACTCCAAGCAATTGCAAAGGCAACGAATGTTCCAGTAGAAAACCTTTTGGGCGGAGACGCCTCCACCCCGCCCGCGCCGAAAGTCACCCGCTATACCTACCGCATCACGGTCGTCGGCCGCGTCGCTGCTGGCCAGCCCATCCTCGCCCAAGAAGAAATCATCGACTACGAGTACATCGACGAGCGCCTACACAAGAGCGGCGACCAGTATTTCGGCCTCGTGGTCAAAGGCGCATCTATGGAGCCGACCATCCACGACGGCGACACCATCATCGTGCGCGTCCAGGAAAGCGTCGAGAGCGGGCAGATTGCCGTCGTCCTCGTCGATGGTGAGGACGCCACCGTCAAGGAAGTCAAAGAGACGGATACCGGCCTGACGCTCATCGGCCACAACGTCGCCGTTTACGCCCCACACTTCTACAGCCGCGAAGAAGTCGAGAAGCTCCCTGTCCGCATCATCGGCAGAGTAATCCAGAGCATCAGCAAGTTCTGATGGAAGGTTGCTACCGCTTCACTTAAGCACAGATAGATACAGTTAGGTACAGTTAGAACCGCAAAATGATTGAAATTGATTGACAAAGCACTACCAGAACGATATAATATTAATACAACAAAGCAGTTGTACGCTAATAACGTCTCTGGTAGTAAGCAGCCCGCCTATAAGGGTGTTGCCGAATCCAGAGACTTTTTTTATTGACTGAGGAGAATGAACAATGAATTGCATGCAAGGCCCCATCATCCGAACCGCCATTCTTGTAGACGGTGGCTTCTACCGTCGCAGAGCACAATCCATGCTGGGAGAGAAGACCGCAGCCGAACGAGCCGATGAGCTGAGTGCCTACTGTTGGAAGCACATCCGACACCAGCAAGGAAAGCACGACGTTGAACGACTACTTTACCGAATCTTTTACTATGACTGCCTGCCCATGGAGAAAAAGGTTTTTCATCCATTCTTACAGAGACAAGTCGATTTCTCTCGGTCGGAGCTATATACTTGGATGCTAGCCTTCATGGATGCGTTGAAGAAAAAGAGGAAATTTGCAATCCGGCTCGGCAAACTGGCTGACGAACAGGCACATTACTCCATCCGTCCAAAGATCATCAAGAAGCTATGCAATGGGCACATGCAGTTTGACGATTTACAAGAACAAGATTTTCAACTTGAGGTGGACCAAAAAGGCGTTGATATGAAAATTGGCCTCGACATCGCGTCACTGGCCTTCAAGCACCAGGTCGACCAGATTATCCTCATATCCGGAGACAGCGATTTTGTGCCCGCCGCCAAACTCGCCCGTCGCGAGGGCATTGATTTTATCCTGGACCCTCTTTACAATCCCATCAAGCCAGACCTTTTCGAGCATATCGATGGCCTTTGGACCTGCGACAAGCATTTCAATCCGAAAAGCAAAGAAACGCCAAGCGATGAAGGTAATGGCCTGACCTCGTAAACAAAAAGAGCAGGGCGCCTTCTCATGACTCCTGCTCTCTAACCGTACTACATCAGCCGTAGCCGCTCCTGCTCTTCATCTGCGCGATGGATGCACGCATAGCGTGAGCAGGTACACCATTTTGGATAACTGTATACTTTTATTATACCATATTCGTGGGTCCACGAAAAAGGTAGAAAGGTTGTGATCCCATGCCCGCATATAAGAATGACGCAGGCCGCTGGTACTGCGCCTTTTACTACAAAGACTGGACCGGCAAGCGCCGGAAGAAGAAAAAAGAAGGCTTCGACACAAAGCGCGAGGCACTTGGGTGGGAGCGGGAATTTTTGGATAAATACGCTGGCACGCCAGAGATAACCTTCACCGCGCTTGCCAAGGCCTACCTCGAGAGCGCCAAGCTGCGCCTTAAGCCGCAGACGTACTACACAAAGCGCAATATCACCCGCAACCATCTGATTCCCTTCTTCGGCGATATGATTATTGGTAACATAGACAGCCGCACCATCAATCGCTGGCGCGAGGAGCTGCTGCGCGCAGGTTACAAGACGACCTACCTGCGCACGATCCACGCGCAGCTCTCGAGCATCCTCAACTACGCGATGGAGTACTATAGCCTACCCAGCAACCCGTCCGAGGCTGTCGGCGGCTTCTCAATGCATACCAGCGCGAAGATGGACTTCTGGACGCTCGAAGAATTCCAGCGCTTCGCCATGTCCGCCCTGCAGCTTCCCCATCACATCATGGCCTTCTACTTGCTTTTCTGGACAGGCATGCGCGTCGGCGAGATGCTGGCGCTCACCTGGGATGATATCGACTTCGAAACAAATTCCATCTCGATTACCAAAACCTTGTACCGCCTGCAGAAGACTTCATACGTCAGCACCACAAAGACCAGCTCCGGCGACCGCACCATCATCATGCCGCGCTTCATCGCCGAGATGCTGCAGGACTATCGGCGCATGTCCGCCTATACGAGCGAAGAGCACATCATCCCCATCACCCGCGCCGCCCTACTCAAGAAGCTCCATGACGGCGCAAAAAAGGCTGGCGTGAAAGAGATACGCATCCATGATTTGCGTCACTCTCACGCCAGCCTTCTCATCAAAGCTCATTGCACACCAGTCGAGGTTGCCGACCGGCTTGGCCACAAGGACCCATCCATCACACTCAAGATCTACAGTCACATGTATGCCGCCCAGCGACAAAAAATCGCCGATATGCTTGATGACATGCGAGAGTAGTACGTTTTTAGTACGCTTCCGCTATCATCATCGCTACAAATCCTTATTCTACCGGGCTTTTGTCCAAATCATCATGTACCTCGGTAAAATAGATCACCGTAACGGTATCTTCCATGAGAATGCGCCGCTTGTATATTTTCTCAAAATCCGCGACCAATTCTTCCTTCGAATTGATTTCCGGATTCTGATGCCCCAGATCATTCGAGGTCAATGTCCCCATAGTTTTTACGCGCACCTTGTCCAGATAGGCCGAATAAAGCTTATGCTTCGGCTCTCCTTTTTTCCCTGTCGTAATCCACACAACGGAGCCTTCCGGATAAAGCTGCGTCACATCACCAAGGCGAACCGTACAGTTTTTGGTGCGTTCCATGAGCATTTTTTTATGCTTTGCTGCCTGAAAGTTCAATGCCATCATAATAAAGCATCTCCTATCTCGTCTCTATAGTCAATCCTAACAAGCGAAAAGATCCGATGGTTCGTATCTTTATGTAATTTATTTCTACCCATTCCGGAAAATTCCTGCCTTCTGGCGAATTTTCTTTGCCCGGCCCTTCATTCATGGGATTTTCTTTCAAAGTATGATAGAATAGAATCTGTAATTTTTCGACCCAGAGGAGGTTTATTATGTTTTCTTTCAAATCTACTGTTTTCGCTGCCCTATTCACCCTGACAGCCATGGTATCTGCTGCGCCGGGTACGGCGCTGGCCGCAGAGAAGCCTGCACCGCCAATCCTCTCCGTCGACGGACAGGGGACCGGTACCGTCGCCCCGGATCAGGCTACGATCACCATAGGCATCACTTCGCATGCGGCGAATGCCGGTCAGGCGCAAAATGATAATGCCTGGACTTCCAATCAGATTGCTCAGGCCATTAAGGCACTGGGTATCGACGCGAAGGATATTCAGACCGGCAATTACTCCTTCCAGCCGACATACCGCAAGGAAGAATCGCGCCGCAATGAAATTGACGGCTATACGGTCAGCCATTCCATGAACGTTGTCGTCCGTGATATTCACCGTACCGGAAAAGTGATTGATGCGGCTTTGCAGGCAGGTGCCAACGAGATTCATTCCCTGGAATTCACCGCCAGCGATGCACACTCAGCCCGCAGCACAGCGCTGTCCAATGCAGTACAGGATGCTCGCGGCAAAGCATCGATTATCGCAAAATGTCTGGGAAAACGCATCATCGGTATTCAGAGCGTCTCTGAAAGTTCCGGCTATCTGGAAAGCCGCCGCTTTGGCAATGCGATGATTATGGCAGCCAAAGACGCCGCTGCAGATACGCTGATTGAACCGGGCAACCTATCCCTCACAGCCCGTGTTCATATTGATTTCCTGATCAGCGACTAATTCAAAAAGGAGCTTTCGAATCCATGTCCACGCAAGCATCTCTTCCCCGTCCGCGCAAGCCTCGGCTGGCAGCAATCGAATACATTCGGGGAATTTCTATGATGGGAGTCATCGGCATCCATGTCGGCTCTCAATATCTCGGCAACCCCTCGGCAAATATCAATCTGACGGCCCTGTTCGAAGTCGCGACGCGTTTCAGCGTTCCCATTTTCTTTTTTATCTCCGCGTTTGGTCTGTTCTATAATCTGGACATGAATGCACCATTCAACTATCGCTCCTTTTTAAAGCGACGGTTTAAGACCGTCTTGATCCCCTATCTGGTCTGGTCGCTGTTTTACCTGATCCATGACGGGATCCTTTATGGGACAGGATTCCCCGACCCGCTCCACCTTCTGGTTCTGCTCTTTTTCGGCAACGCAAAATACCAGCTGTATTTCCTTGTCATTCTGCTCTGGTTCTATCTGCTGATGCCCCTATGGATCTGGATCGTACGTCGGGCCGGCGCAGTGAGTCTGACCATTCTCCTGATCGCGCAGATTGCCTTTGACTACTGGTCCAGCTTCAGCACATCCTTCAATCTGTTTATTTACGGCCTGCCGGACGGATCCGTGCTCAAGCCGTTTCTTCTCTATCGCCTGAACTATTGGGTCATGCACTATCTGTTTATCTTTATCCTGGGCGGATGGCTTGCCGTCCATATCTCATCCTTTCGGAAATTCATGCAGAACCATTCGCGCAGCATTACCCTATGCTTCCTCGCAAGCCTTTCCCTGCTTCTGACCTATTACTACTATCTGATCGGCTGCACCGGATATACGCCCATGGAAGCCATCAACACCGCACATCAGTTGTGTCCGGCAGGTATCTTCTATACGATCGCCGCTTCGATCTTCTTCTTCACCATATTTACCGAACAGCCCTATCCGTCGCTCCTGAACCCCATCCTTCACCAGCTGGGCCGCCATTCTTATTTCGCGTATCTGGCACACCCTGTCGCGATCACCTATTTATCCCTGTTTCTGCAGCATCATGGCATCCTGATGACGGCCCCCACCGCGATTCTCTTCTACGCAGCTACGCTTTTTCTGGCTATGCTTGGAGCGGTCATCTTCCGGAACCTCGGCCAGCGATTCCATTGGATCAATATCCTCACCATCGGTGTTTATCCGAAAAAATAGGCACAGTAAAAAGGCACCGTTTTCCCTCGTCGGAAACGGTGCCTTTTCTGCTGTCCACATGACTTTTTCCGCTTACTTCCCCTGCCGCATATTCTCCACACCGCCCATATCGCCCAGCGCATACTCGCAGCACTGCTGCACCAGATTATTCACCGACACATCCTGCGCCCTCGCCACCTCCGTCAACCGCTGTACCAAATCCACCGGCAGACGGAACGTCTTATTCACCATTTCTGAATTTTTCTTTACCACAAACATCGGATCACCTCACGATTTTAGCCAGCAATTCTTCGGTCTTTTGCCGCATCAACGCATCATTATGCCGAGATTCCACATTCAAACGGATCACCGGTTCCGTATTGGACTTACGCAGATTGAAACGCCAGTCGTCAAACGACACGGACAAGCCATCGATTTTCGTAACGTTCCCCTTTGGCCCGTATTCTTCCTCAATGCGCCGTAGCAAAATAGATCATCTCCGTACCGCACTGGCCCACATCCAGTACATCACAGCCTGACTCCCTCAGGTCTCGCACCAACGCTCTTTTCAAAACAGGACCTGACAAACGAATATCGTTGCCGACTACCACCCTGCCCGCTCCAAACAAATCCGGAAAAAACCGGCCAATCCGATAAGCCAGCTCTTCATTTATCGTCTGCGGATAAATTCCACGAATATCATAGGCACCAAAGGCCTCTGTACAATAACGCATGAAATCCTTCCTTATCCCATTAAATTTCCTTACCGCTCAGCCCTCATCGGATTATGTAAAAAGTCCTCGTAGGCCAGCTTGATGCCGTCTTTTAACTCCGTCTTATACGTCCAACCAAGCTTCGTAGCTTTTGATACATCCAAGAGCTTACGCGGCGAACCATCCCCCCCCAGCAAGTAACAGACTCCAAGCCCTGCTCCTTCGCCTCATGGAAACGACGGATCAGCGCCGGCATGACATGACTGTGCGTAGGATGATAATTATCATTGGGCCCATATAGATTGGTCGGCATGACGGAAATATAGTCTGTACCATACTGTTTATTCAAAAACTCACAATATTTAAGCCCCGAAATTTTAGCCAAAGCATAGGCCCCATTAGTCTTTTCCAACGCCGAAATCAAAAGATTTCATTTTCTTCAAAAACATACTTCTCATCCTCAATAAGTTACACTCGATTTCACTTGATTTTATTTTCCTTGGAGATCGCTTCACCGATCTGCACATCCATAATAATCATGCGGCTCTTAGCCGTAACCTTATGCTTGCAGCCTGCCGGAAGCTCCAGCACGCCAATGCTCTTTTCCTTCTCCACCACCGCATAATCAAAACTGATTTTCGCCAGATTGCCATAATTCTCATATAAATCCTCATAGCCTCTAAAATCCAACAGTTCATGAGCCTTTTCCAACACTATTCCCCATCCACCTGTGGAAACAGCGGAATAAACTGCTTCGAGCGAATATCATTCGATAATGGCCACAAACGCTTGCCAGAGCCGCCAGACAATCATACAATATGCAACAAAACATCCCCTTTTATCTCTACAGCGTACGTATAATCGTTATATAATTATGTTACGGAGGTGATATCCATAACACAATCTACCATCAACCTGCGCATGGATGCTGAGTTAAAACATGACATGGAAAATGTTTGCAAGGCAATGGGTATGAATCTTACTACCGCTTTTACCATCTTTGCCAAAAAAGTAACCCACGAAAGGCGTATTCCCTTTGAGATATCTGCCCCTGACGATCCGTTTTACACAGAGGAAAACATCGCCAGACTCAAAAGATCCATTGCGCAGCTCGAAGCAGGGCAGGGAACCGTCCATGAGGTCAATGTATGATAAAATCATGATCAGATGACGCTTGGGACGACTTTTGCTACTGGCAAAAGCAGGATAAGAAAACCTTAAAACGAATCTTGGCTTTAATCAAAGATATTGATCGTAACAGTTATAAAGGCATTGGCAAACCTGAACCACTACGTGAAGATTTATCCGGATATTGGAGTCGGCGTATCGATGAAGCAAACATTCTGCACGTCGATGAACCGTATCATGAAACACAAAAAGCGGCCTGCCCATCGCGCATGATGCGCAATGGACAGGCCGCTTTCGCTGTATCTTTTTGGTCAAAAAGGGCTGTCTTTTCTGTCGCTTCTACTCGGTTAAGATTCTGTTCCGTACAGAGGAAATTCCCGGTCCAATCCGGTCAGCCAGCAGGCGTTATGATGATCATAAGTGCGTACTACAATACGATCTGGATACAGGAACAAGGAATTGGTCACGATCTTTTTCCGATCCATACAATCGTTGTGAATATCATAGGTATTCTCGTTGTACCGATTGATCCCCTTTGCCGCAAAGCTTGCGTTGCGGCAGGGCGTGTGTGTATGTCCGGAGATCCACAGCTTCACCTGCGGATTGGCATCCAGCAGAGGATGCAGCCGCTTTTCCGGCATGGCAATGGTCCGTTCTTTATTGACCTTATCATTATAATTCAACAAAGTATTGTACAAGGGACCATGGAAGAAAATCAGCGTCGGCTGCTGGCGATGTGCGGCCAGATCTTTTGTCAGCCAATCCAGCTGCTCATCGCCCATCTCTGTCGGTAAAGCTCCTTCGGCAGACAGAAAAATGAGATGATATGGCCCGGCCTCCTTCGTATACCAACGCTTCGGCAGCTGCCAAAAGGTACGGAAATATTCCAGCTTGCGTTTCCAGACAGCAGGATCTGCAACGACCGGCTTGCCATCCGGCCTGGGCTGATCCCGATAGAGGAATTCATGGTTGCCATTGATCACCCACAGTTTGTGCTTCAAGCGGCCGAAGAATTTGCGGATATAGGCATATTCTTTCGGCACGGCCCTTTGCTCAACCAGATCGCCGACTACGGCTACGGCATCGACATCGGGCCAGCTGTTGATGTCATCGATCACAGCATTTTTGGCAGCCAGTATCTTTTCCTGATCCGCTTTGTGCGGGTGATGAAGGATTCGCACGGGAAGATGGGGATCTCCCAGCACCACCACGCGATAATATGCTCTTCCTTCCGCTGCCTTAACCAGCTTTTCCCAGTCTCCTGCACAAATTGCGCCCAGGCCAACCAGTATGCTGCGAATAAACGAACGCCGACTTAACATAGTCCATCGCCCCTTTTCCCTCCACATTCTGCGGCATGGAGTTTTTATCCGTTACCCCCGTTCGGCAATCTGATGCAGGGTTTCCAAAATCAGATGAACCTGTGGTTCAACGGTATCCAGCAGCAGCTTTTCATTCGGGCTGTGAATGTCCTTGGTCGTCACGCCGATGGAAACCATATCCAGTTTGGGATTTTTGAGGAAATGCCATCCGCATTCCAGTCCGGCATGAATCGTCTCCACTTTCATATCCAGTCCGTTTTGTTCTTTAAAGATCCCTGTCATGAGTTTCGCCAGCCGGCTGTCCTTGTTTTCCTTCCATCCCGGCGATTGAGTGCCAATATGAGCGGTAAAGCCCGTAAGCGCCGCCCATTCCTTTGCCATGAAACAGAACTCGTTGAGTTTCTGGTCCACAGCCGAGCGCGGGAAGTATGCAACCGTTACTTCCTCCTTATTCATCGAAACGACGCCGAGGTTCGCCGAAGTCTCCACAAGGCCCGGAATGACCGTTGACATAGCAAATACGCCCGTATGAAGGATCGTCAGCAGACGGATGAAATCGGTTGTAACGTCAGCGGTAAGCACCTGCTGCGGCACATCGACACGGGTCAACACAAATTGAACCGCCGGATCCACGCCGCCGTACATCTTGAGGTAGTTTTCCCGCTGCGTTTTCAGCACAGCATCCATGGCAGCCTGATCGAGATCCGCAGCGATCACCATCTTCGCATCATCCGGAATTGCATTGCGCGCCTTGCCGCCGGTAAAGGACGCCAGCTCTACGCTGCCCTTTTCCTGCAGGGCAGCGAGGGCAAAAGCCAGCGTACGAATCGCATTGCCGCGCCCGTCGCCGATACGTTCGCCCGAGTGACCGCCGAGAAGCCCTTTAACCTCAATCTGCCAGCCGTTCGGCTGAGTTGCTGCCTGCCGCGTCAATTTGCGGGAAAAATCCAGATTGACGCTTCCTGCGCTTCCGACGGTCAATTCATCGTAGTTCTCCGAATCGCAGTTGATCAAATAGGCAGCATCCGTCAGATAACGGGAGTCTAAATGTATCGCACCGGTCATGCCTTGCTCTTCGTCAACTGTGACAATCATACGGAGCGGTCCGTGATTTTGCGCATGCTTCAGGATATACATGGCTTCGGCCACGCCGATTCCATCATCTGCGCCAAGACTCGTCCCCTCTGCCTCCAGATATTTTTCCCCGCGAATCAGTTTGATCGGATCTTTGAGCGGATCATAGGCGTACCCCTCTTCGGCAACGCAAACCATATCCATGTGTCCCTGCAGGATAACCCGGGGGACTTTTTCATATCCTTTGCTGGCCGGTTTATCTGCAATAATGCAGCCGCGTTCATCCTGAATCACCGTAAATCCGGCCGCAGTCAGATCTTGTTTTAAAAAGTCGCTGACGGCCTGTTCATGTCCGGATTTGCGAGGAATCGCAGCCAGTTTGGCAAATTCTTCTAAAACGGCATCCAATATTTTCTTTTTTTTCACGAAAACCCATCTCCTGTACATGATATGGATGCAGCATAACTGCAATAAAAAACCAGACAGTCTCAACAGACTGCCTGGTCCAAGACAAACATCATAAGCGGCGGGCAGCAATCAATCCGTAAGAGCAACCGTCATAGCTTCCGCTACATCGACACCCTCCGGAACATAGAGTACGATCTGAGCAGAAATACGCTTCGCACAGCCGTCCAGCACGTAGCAGACGCCATTCACAAAGTCACAGATACGGCGCTGCTCCTCTGTCTCCACTTTTTCATAATTGACAACGCAGGCTTTTCCCGCCTTGAGATCATCCGCAATAGCGGTCACCTGATCAAAATTGCGCGGCGCATAAATCTGCACCTTCAGCGCCGGCTGCTTCATGGTATGAACCGTGAACTGCGGACGAGACTTGCTCTGACGCGAATAGGAAGGAGCAGCAGACGGACGCTCGACATGGATAGTGCCGCCATTCGATACTTTCAGATCCTCGGAAAAGCAATTCACCGATGCACTGGCAGTCCGGGCAGAATGAACCCCCGCAGCCTTTTCTCCGGCTGCAGAAATCTCACTGCCAAGTTCTTCCTCTTCGTCCAACGGCGGCATAATGAAATCAACAACGTTCATTACCTTGTCCTTGATCAGTGAAATTCCACCCATGTCATCTCGTCCTTCCAATAGTCAATATTTTTCGCAAAATTTCCACAAAACAATCGCCTAACGCAGAAATTTATTTTCTTATCCGTCCATTGCGGCTCAACTGTTAACATAATAACATATTTCCTCGTAAAATGCAAAAATCCTGCGAAAAAATATGGTATCTCGCAGGATTTTCTTATTCAAATGGACATTACGTAAGAAATATCAGCCTTTACGGGAATTTTTCGCATTGCGCCCGCGCACCGTGCGATCCAGAATCGCCTTGCGCAGGCGGATATGTTCCGGCGTCACTTCGACCAGTTCATCATTGTTGATGTATTCGATGGCCTGCTCCAGAGACAGGATACGCGGCGGTGTCAAGCGTATCGCTTCATCCGAAGAGGACGTACGCATGTTGGAAACATTTTTCTTCTTGCACGGATTGATATCGATATCGTTTTCCCGGGAATTTTCCCCGACGATCATGCCTTCATAGACCTGTTCGTTCGGGCCGATGAACATCGTACCACGGTCCTGCAGGGTATAAATTCCATAACCTGTCGTCTCGCCCTGTTCGAAAGCGACCAGAGAGCCGCGCGTACGGCCCGGAATATCTCCTTTATACGGCGCATAGCCATGGAACACATGGTTCATGATGCCATTGCCTTTCGTGCTCGTCAGAAGCTCCGAACGGAAGCCGATCAGGCCGCGAGCCGGGATTGTAAATTCCAGACGCATATATCCGGCTGTCTCTGACATATTCGTCAGCTCCGCCTTACGCGTTCCCAGACCTTCCATGACAGCGCCCATGTATTCCTGCGGCACTTCGACTGTCAGATTTTCAATTGGTTCGCAGAGCTGGCCATTGATCGTCTTATAAACAACTTCCGGCTTGCCGACCTGCAGTTCATAGCCTTCGCGGCGCATCTCTTCAATCAAAATGGACAAATGCAGCTCGCCGCGTCCGGAAACCTTGAATACATCGGCCGAATCCGTTTCCTCGACCTTCATCGCCACGTTCGTCTCGATCTCCTTGAACAGGCGGTCACGCAGATGACGGGAGGTCACAAACTGACCTTCCCGGCCGGCGAACGGGCTTGTGTTGACGCCGAACGTCATGGACAGCGTCGGCTCATCGATATTGATCGTCGGCAATGCCTCCGGATTTTCTGCATCAGCGACCGTATAGCCAATCGAAACATCACCAAGACCGGTCAGCGCTACAATCTCGCCCATGCTGGCGGACTCGGTTTCTACGCGCTTCAATCCCTGATAGACATAAACCTTGCCGATGCGCGCACGCGTTTCCTGATCCCCGTTGATGATGACCACACTCTGATTCGGCTTTGCCGTGCCGCGGATGATACGGCCGATGGCCACACGGCCGACGAACGAGTCAGATTCCAGCGTCGTAACCATCATCTGAAGCGGAGCATCCGGATCGCCTTTCGGCGCGGGGATCTCTTTCACAATCGTCTCCATCAGCGGTTCAAGATTGTCGCTCTCATCTTCCATATTGTATTTGGCAATGCCGTCGCGCGCTGTGGCATAGATAACCGGGAAATCCAGCTGATCGTCGTCTGCGTCAAGCTCCATAAAGAGCTCCAGTACTTCATCGTATACATCATCCACACGCTGATTCGGCTTATCAATCTTATTGATTACCACAATCGGCTTGAGTTTCTGCTCCAGCGCCTTGCGCAGAACATACTTCGTCTGCGGCATCGGCCCTTCAAACGCATCAACCAACAGAACAACGCCGTCAACCATATTCAGGACGCGTTCCACCTCGCCGCCGAAATCCGCATGGCCCGGCGTGTCTACGATGTTGATCTTGATGCCATTGTACATGATCGCTGTATTCTTGGACAGGATGGTAATCCCGCGCTCACGCTCGATATCGCCGGAGTCCATAACGCGCTCAGCTACCTGCTCATTGGAGCGAAACACATGGCTCTGCTTGAGCATCGCATCAACCAGCGTAGTCTTGCCATGGTCGACATGGGCAATAATCGCAATATTTCTCAGCTTATCATTGGTCATCATACTCATTCTGTGTAATCTGCCTCCTATAAAATAAAAAGGGATACGCTTTGGTATCCATCAATTCCGGGTATACTACATCCAAATTAACAATAACCAGTTTAGTATAGGAAATAAGTCTTGTCAATCTTTTTTTACTGATACAGGCAGATAGACCCAACTCACATACCGGACAGAATGGAAAAACCCTCCTGCAGAAAACCTGCAAGAGGGCAATACGCATCATCGCTCAGAGGCCGGCTTCCTTGCGCAGTACCTCAGCCCGGTCTGTGTGCTCCCAGGGCAGATCGACATCCGTGCGGCCAAAGTGTCCGTACGCCGCGGTCTGCCGGTAAATCGGACGGCGAAGATCCAGCATCCGGATGATGCCTGCCGGACGCAGGTCGAAGAGAAGATCGACCAGTTCCTCGATCTTCTCTTCCGGCACCTTGTTCGTGCCGAAGGTATCTACCATGATCGACACCGGATGCGCCACGCCGATGGCATACGCCAGCTGGATTTCACATTTATCCGCCAGTCCGGCCGCTACGATATTTTTCGCAACGTAACGAGCCGCATAAGCCGCACTGCGGTCGACTTTCGTCGGATCCTTTCCGGAGAATGCGCCGCCGCCATGGCGCGCCCAGCCGCCATAAGTGTCCACAATAATCTTACGGCCCGTGAGGCCGGAATCGCCCTGCGGTCCGCCAATGACAAATTTCCCCGTCGGATTGACGAAGATCTTCGTCCGTTCGCTCAAAAGTTCAGCCGGCACCACGGCCCGAATTACCTGCTCGATCAGATCCTTACGAATCGTATCGAGTGCAATATCTTCATCATGCTGCGTCGAAATGACGATGGTGTCCACACCGACCGGCTTGCCATCTTCATAGACTACCGTAACCTGCGTTTTGCCATCCGGACGCAGATACGGCAGCGTCCCATTTTTGCGCACTTCTGCCAAGCGGCGTGCCAGACGATGAGCCAGCGCGATCGGCAGCGGCATAAATTCCGGCGTCTCGTTCGTCGCATAGCCGAACATCATGCCCTGATCTCCCGCACCGACGGCTTCCGCTTCGTCCATCTTGCCCTCGCGCGCTTCCAAAGCCCGATTGACGCCCTGAGCAATATCCGGCGACTGTTCGTCCAACGAAACAAGAATGCCGCATGTTTCTGCATCAAATCCGTATTTCGCACGCGTATAGCCGATATCACGCACCGTCTGACGAATGATTTTCGGAATATCCACATAGCATTTGGTGGAGATTTCTCCTACGACATGAACCTGTCCCGTCGTCACCAAAGTTTCACAGGCAACACGCCCCTGCGGATCCTTCTCCAGAATGGCGTCGAGAATGCTGTCCGAAATTTGGTCAGCCATTTTGTCCGGATGTCCTTCTGTAACCGATTCTGAAGTGAAATACATACGCTTCTTACTCATAATCCCTGCCTCCCTGATTCTATCTATATTGCTGAACAACGCCCATTTCCTTCCGATCGCGCCATAGAAAAACGCTCTCCATAAAAAGAGAGCGTTTCTATCTTACTCTCATCTTATAGGCATTACCTAAAGGAATTGGCACCGTTTTGACCTGAGTCAATGGTTGCCGCGGATTCATCGGGCCATTCCCTCCTCCGCTCTGGATGAGTCCCTATTCAGCTTTTCTGCTCTTATCATAACGTATCTGCCAGAAGCTGTCAAGCAAAAAATGAATGTTATTCATTTTTATATTTTGCGATTTAGTACCATCGCGTCAACGGAAGATCGTTCGTATTTCCCTTTGTCATAAGGAACTGATGCACGTCAATAAAACCGATGTAGAACGCAGCAGCGCATCCGCACAGATACAAATCCCACATGCGGACAAACGCATCGTCTTTCCACTGGCGCACGGTATCATGAACCTGCTGGAAATTTTTATACCAGCACATAAGCGTCTTATAATAATGGCGGCGCAGGCTTTCTACATCCTGTACGCGAAAGTCGTTGTCATAAGCATGTGAAGCGATTTCACGCAAGGACGGCAATGTGCCGCCCGGAAAAATATACTTGCGCAGGAACGCGTCGGACATCTCCTCATCGTGGCCGGTGATCGTATGCAGCAGGAAAAGGCCGCCCGGTTCCAGCAAACTATTGACATCTTCAAAATAAGTCGGGTAATTCGAGCGGCCTACATGCTCCATCATACCGACGCTCACCACGCGGTCGAAATGCGCACCGCGGTCTACCAGGTCACGATAATCGATCAAGTCAATCTGAATCTGATCCTCCAGATGCAGTTCATGAATCCGTTCCTGTCCTTTTTTCCACTGCTCCTTGCTCAGGGTACATCCATAGCCGCGCACACCATACTCCCGCGCCGCTTCGATGAGAAGATATCCCCATCCGCAGCCGATATCCAGCAGGGTCATTCCCGGTTTCAGGTAAAGTTTTTTCAGGATATGGTGCACTTTATTCTTCTGCGCCTGCTCTAAAGAATCATCCTCGTGCTGAAAATATGCGCAGGAATATGTCATGGTCGGATCCAGCCACAATTTATAAAAGTCGTTGCCAAGGTCGTAATGGGAAGATACCTGCTGAGCCTGAGCTTTTTTCTTCTCCGATACAAAGAAGATATTTTTCAGAGAATGGCGCTCTAACGAGAAGCTTTCGCTCTGGTCCAGCAGATCTGACAGCGCAGTAAAAAGATTTCCCTCAATCTCGATATCACGGCGCATATACGCCTCGCCCAACGCAAGACCGGTAGCCCGAAGCAACTCTGTTTTCGGAATGTCCTTGCGAATCACAATGGTAAACTGTGGTTCCCCATCGCCGATCTTATACGTATCGCCATGAATCCGGACGTTGAAGCAATACTTGTCAAACCGGTGCAGATAGTGAATCAGGAAGCTGTCTTTGAGTTCTTTAAAAATCATATCAACCTCTCCCTCCACAAAAATCATAAAAAAGGTTCAAGTATATCATCTTTATTATATACCTTTGTCAACCTCTCATGCACCATGCTTATTCTGATTGCGTCGTACGATATGATATCCATTGAAAAACCATTGCTCCCGCCAGTCCGGACAAAACCGAAGCTGCCAGAATACTCCATTTGGCGATGGCCAGCCATTCCGGATCAGGAAACGCCAACGAGGCAATAAAAATCGACATTGTAAATCCGATCCCGCCCAGCATCCCTGTCGCGGCTAACTGGCCGGACGCAGCATTGCCCGGAACCGACACGCCGGCTGATCGGTGCAGCAGCCAGACCACTCCCGCAATGCCCAGTGGTTTCCCCAGACAAAGCCCCGCGAGTATACCAAGAAAAATTGGCGACGAAAAATCAAACTGCGAAAAGGAGACGGGAACTCCCGCATTGGCCAGCGCAAATACCGGCATGATGCCATAGGCCGACCACGGCTCCAACGCATGTTCCAATCGATGCAGCAAAGAGTGTTCCGGCTCGGCCTCCGCCGGAATGGCAAAGCCCAGCAGAACCCCCGCAATCGTCGGATGAATGCCTGCATGGAAAAAGGACAGCCAGGCCAGCGCGCCGCAAAGCAGGTAGCCCGGCAGGAAAGAGCTGCGCAGACGGTTCATTCCCAGTGCCAGCAGCAGGAACAAAATACCAATCAGAAGGGCCGGCGCCGACACTTCGCCGCTGTAGCACAGCGCAATCACCACAATCGCTCCGAGATCGTCGACAATAGCCAGTGCAGTCAGGAAAATGACCAGTCCGAGCGGAGCCTGACGCGCCGCCAATGTCATGATACCCAGTGCAAAGGCAATATCTGTAGCCATAGGTATACCCCATCCGGCCATAGTTTCCTGCCCATAGTTCAGCGCCAAATAAAAAAGCGCCGGCAGAATCATTCCGCCCATAGCCGCACCGACGGGAAGAAGCATAGAGGATCTGGTCCGAAGCTCTCCATAAAGAAATTCCCGCTTGATTTCCAAGCCGATCACAAAGAAAAATACGGCCATGAGTCCGTCATTGATCCAGTGCAGGAGCCCCAGTTCCAAAGACCAGCTGCCAAAGCCCACTGCCAGCGGAGTATGCAGCAGATGTTCATAATCGTCCGCCCAGGGCGAGTTCGCCAGAAAAATGGCCAGAACGGCACACAGCAGCAAAAGAATGCCGCTTCCTGCTTCCTGCTGAAAAAAAGAAAGAAACGGCTCGGCTATCCGTTTTATATGTTGTCTCATTCGAATCCCATCTCCTTCCCGAATATACGGAAACTCCTGACTGCATCAACAGACAGGAGTCGTGAAAAAACGCTAATCTCTTGACAATCCCCATGGATAAATCTGAGGATTCTTGGTTTGATAAGGCATCATAATCCGAAATCAGTTTCCCCAAATCGAAGCAACATGATCCAGTATAATGCCGGCCAGTTCCCGCTTGCTTTTCAGCGGATAGGCCGTCGCATGACCGTTCCGGTCAAAAATCCTGATCCGGTTTGTCTCCACGGCAAACCCCGCATCCGGCTCAGATACATCATTGGCCACAATAAAGTCCAGATTCTTCCGTTCCAGCTTGGAGCGTGCATATTCCTCGACCCGGCAGGTTTCCGCAGCGAAGCCGACCAGAATCTGATGCTTTTTTTTCTGCCCCAGTTCGTAAAGAATGTCTGGGTTTCGCACCAGATGCAGAACAAGATCGTCGTCGCTTTTCTTGATTTTATGCGGCGAAACCTCAACAGGACGATAGTCGGCCACAGCAGCTGCCTTGATCACGGCATCGACGGAAGAAAATGACTGCAGGACGGCATCCCGCATCTCACGCGCTGTCTCCAGACGCACAACGCGCACACCACACGGATCAGGCAGAGAGGTCGGCCCCGATATGAGTACGACTTCCGCGCCCCGGCAGGCCGCTTCCTCCGCAATCGCATACCCCATGCGTCCCGTTGACCGGTTGCCGATAAAGCGGACAGGATCCAGCGGTTCAATGGTTCCGCCTGCCGTAACCAGCAGTTTCCTGCCGGCCATTTCCTTTCGCTTATGAAATCCATCCTGAACAAAGGATACAATGGATGCCGGCTCAGGCAAACGCCCTTTTCCGCTCGTGCCGCAGGCCAAATGGCCTTCATCCGGTTCCAAAATATGAACCCCGCGCGACCGAAGTGTTGCGATATTCTTTTGCGTCGCCGGATTTTCATACATGACCGTATTCATGGACGGAGCCATATATATCGGCGCTTTTGTGGCCAGCAGCGTCGTTGTCAGCATATCATCCGCAATCCCCGAAGCCGCCTTGGCCAAAAGATTGGCCGTCGCCGGTACGACGAGAATCAGATCTGCCAGTGTTGCCAAAGCCACATGTTCCACCTGAAAATGCGTGACCTTGCTCCACATGTCCAGCGCGACAGGCTGACCGCTGATTTCACGGAAGGTCAGCTCGGTAACAAACTGCGCTGCCTCCCGGGTCATGATCACATGAACCTCCGCCCCGGCTTTGCGCAGACGGCTCACCACTTCCACCGCTTTATAGGCTGCAATGCCGCCCGTAACGCCTACGACAATCTTTTTACCGCTTAACTCGCCCAGCATATTAAAGATCTGCCTTGGAGATCTTGTAGGAGATCTTCCCTTCTGCGATTTCTTCCAGCGCATTGGTTACGTTTTTCGTTGACTTCGATTTGATTTCCTTGAGCTCTTCGCCATCCAGCAACTGACGTGCGCGCTTCGATGCGCAAACCACCAGTCCGTAACGACTGTCTACCTTCGTCATCAAGGTATCGGTAGACGGATTTACCATACTCATTTCCGGATTGTTATTTGCTTTCATCATGTTCCAACTCCTCAAATTTGTCGATATTGTTGCTGACCCGGCAATGTTCAGCGGCCATAATGCTTTGGATGCGCCGGACCGCCTGTTTCACGGTATCGTTGACCACTACATAGTGGTACCTCCTGCCAACAGCGATTTCCTGACGGGCGGCGCCCAGACGCCGGGCCAGCGATGCCTCCGTCTCTGACCCCCGGCCGCGTATTCTCCGCTCCAGTTCACTGAGCGAAGGCGGAACCAAAAAGATAAACAATCCATCCGGACATTTATCCATGACCTTCAGGGCTCCCTGCGTATCAATTTCCAGCAGGACATCTTTTCCCTCTTCACGGCGTTCCTGAATTTTGCCCAGCGGCGTCCCATAGTAATTGCCATAGACTTCCGCATATTCCAGAAATCCGCCCTCCTGAATCATTTCTTCAAACCGATCCCGATCCAGAAAATAATAGTTTTTCCCATCAACCTCGCCTTCCCGCGGTTTCCGCGTCGTAGCAGAAATGGAATAGGCCAGCTCCGGCATCTGTGCCAAAAGCTCCGCGCAAACGGTTCCTTTTCCGGTTCCGGACGGACCGGATACTACAATCAATAAGCCTTTATTCATTCTTGTATGTCGTCTTCTTTCTCTTTTAATTCTGCCCGGCCCTCTGTATCCTCATCATCCACCCGATGTGCCACGGTTTCCGGCTGAACAGCCGACAGAATGACATGATCGCTGTCCATGATGATAACCGCTCTGGTTCTCCGCCCATAGGTTGCATCAATCAGGCGTTCTCCATCGCGCGCTTCCTGAATAATCCGCTTGATCGGCGCCGATTCAGGACTGACAATTGCCACGATACGGCCTGCCGACACAATATTGCCAAAACCGATATTGATGAGTTTGATATCCATACCGTCTCTCCCTCTTATTCGATATTCTGTACCTGCTCCCGCAATTTTTCTGTTTCGCTTTTCATATCGACCACAAGCTGCGATACTTCTGCACAGTTCGCTTTCGAGCCGATGGTATTCGTTTCCCGGTTGATCTCCTGAAGCAGAAAATCCAGTTTTCGTCCGACAGGGCCAGCCGCATGCTGCAGGATCTGACGATACTGCCGAAAATGACTGCCCAGCCGCACGACTTCTTCCGTATAGTTGACCTTGTCCGCATAGAGCGCGGTTTCCTGCAGCAGCCGATCTTCGTCCAGCGGATGGGCCTGAAGAATCTCTTCCATCACATGATGAAGATGCTCCCGATAGGACTCCACAATAGTCGGCGCCATGGATCGAATCCGCTCCGTCAGCTGCTCCAAAAGGTTCAGACGGCGCAAAAAATCTTCACCGATCGCCGCGCCCTCGCGCTGACGCATGTCGTCCAGCTGCGCCAGCGCTCCGCGCAGCGCCTCAAGCACGATAGGGGCAGCGCCGGAGCGGTCGCTGCACTCTTCCTGCTTCAAAAGATCCGGAAAAGACAGGAACGCGGCAACATCATCCGGCCTGGCAACATGCAAAAGATCACACAGTTCATTCAAGGCCTGCCGGACGGCCAGTGCGCGATCGCGATCCACTTCGATCGTTCCCCGGCCTCCCCGCTTGTCCGCAAGGCGGACAAAGACATCGATTTTTCCCCGGGCAGCAACGCTCTGTATAGTTTTTCGCATTTCCGTTTCCCAAAAATCCAGCGCATGATCCATATGAAACCCGATTTCCAAAAAACGCTGGTTCACGGCCTTCAGTTCTACTTCTGCCTTGTATTCTTCATTCTCCGCGGCGGCTGAACCGAATCCCGTCATACTTTTCAGCATAAAGGTCCTTCCTTCGTCAATCAGCCAGTCTGCCGGCAAACACCATCTCTGCCGGACCGGTCATAAATACATGGTTGTTTTCTGCCCATTCCACCAACAGCCTGCCGCCATCCAATTCCACTTCGATCTTGCGGTCGGTTTTCCGGTTGAGCGCACTGGCCACCGCCGTGGCACAGGCTCCGGTTCCGCAGGCCAGTGTGATAGCGGCACCACGCTCCCAGACACGCATGCGTACGTGTCCGCGGTCGCGGACTTCTACAAATTCCGTATTGGTTTTGCGCGGAAACATCTCATGGTGTTCAAACTGTGTGCCAAGTTCTCCGATCGGAAACGTTTCAGCATCTTCAACGAAAACCACACAATGAGGATTTCCCATGGACACGCCGGTCATGCGGTACGTCTTCCCCCCCACATCAATCGGCTGGTCGATGACCATCTCGCCGTCGTGACCGCATACAGGAATCTCCTCCCCCATGAGATGCGGCTCACCCATATCCACACAAACCCCTGTGATCTGACCATGCGTGAGGATAATCCGTGGAACCAGTATCCCCGCGCCGGTTTCGACGGGAAATTCCGTCTTGTTTGTCAAGCCATACTCATATAAATACCGGGCGAAGCAGCGAATTCCATTCCCGCACATCTCCGCCTCACTTCCATCGGCATTGAAAATACGCATGCGGAAATCCGCCCGCTCCGAAGGAAGCACGACGAGGATTCCGTCCGCGCCTACTCCATAATGTCGGTCGCACACCTTGACCGCAAACGATGCATAATCATCGGGTTCCTGTTTCCGTCCGTCAATCAGCACAAAATCGTTGCCACACCCTTGCCATTTTGTAAATTCCATGGGAGGCCCTCCTGTTTCGTGAATTCATTCGATTTCACTTATTCATTTTAATATTATATGGTTTTTCCCGCGCTTATGCAAGTTTCCAAACGAACTCCGCTGCTCCCCGCCCTTCCCTTTGATATTGAAGGACCGTGCTATAGATGATATAATGAAAACCGTTTTATCCAGTAAATTTTCCAGCGCCAGTCCATCCGCACAGCGAAACGGACCGGATGTGCTGCCAAAGCGGCGCACAGTATGCCGCGAAGAACACAAACGATTTCAGCCAAAAGGAGTTTTATCATGAGTCTTGATGGCTTTTCCATGCGCCCGCTTGTCCATGAGCTCAACGAAGCCCTGACCGGCGGCCGCATCGATAAAATCACTCAGCCGAATAAACATTCCATTATTCTTTCCGTACGTCAGCCGGGACAGAATATTCTGCTGCACCTTTCCATTCATCCGCAGAATCCTTCCGCCCACCTGCTCAGCAAGAATCTGGAAAATCCTCCGGAACCGCCCGTCTTCTGCATGGTTCTGCGCAAGCAGCTGGAAACAGGGCGTATTGCCGCTATCCGCCAGCATGAACTGGACCGTTTGCTCCTCATGGATATCGATACGCTGGCTGCTGGTGGACGCATCGCCACAAAAACGCTGGTCATGGAATTCATGGGAAAGTACAGCAACCTCATTCTTGTTCAGGACGGGATCATCATGGACGCTCTGCGGAAAATCGGGGCCAACAGCAGCCGCATCCGCACCGTCCTGCCGGGCGACCGCTATGAGCTTCCGCCCGGACAGGACAAGCTGGATTTGTTTTCCGCCGCACCGGAGGACGTACTCGGACTGATCCGGCGTGATCCGGAGCAGCGGCTTGACAAAGCACTTTTATCCGCCTGCATGGGCTTCGGCCCGGTCTCGGCCAAAGAGGCCTGCTTCTCCGCCGGGCTGGCGCCGTCCACGCGGATCGGCCAGCTGGAAGATATCGATTTCTCTTCGATCCGCTCGGCGCTGATGGAGCTTCGCCAAGCCGCAGAGGCCAGACCGTCGAAGCCTGTCATCCTGATCGATGAAAACAAAAAAATTCTGGCGATGGCTTCCTTTCCACTTCATTATCTACCGGACGCCGCAACGCTGTCCTTCCCCTCGATCAGCGCCATGCTCGAAAAGGCGGACCAGCTTGCCGGAAGCTATGTCCTGCCGGACAAGGAACGATTCAGAAAGCTGATCCGGAATGAGCTCAACCGCGCCCGGAACAAGCGCGTAAAACTCGAGGAAGAAGCCGCAGACGCGGAACAGGCAGAAACGTATAAGATACGCGGCGATAATTTAATGACGTATCAGTACCAGCTGACCGATCATGCGGATTCTTCCGTAACACTGCCTGACATCTACAGCGAATCTGGAGAGCGCATCACGATCCCGCTGGACCAGCGCTACACCATCGTACAGAATATGCAGGACTGCTACCGAAAATACGACAAGCTCAAGCGCGCCCAGTCTCTGCTCCGCGTGCAGATTCAGGAATGTGAGTCTGCGATTTCCTATTTGGAAAGCATCGAGGCGTCGCTTCTCGCTTCGTCCAGTCTTGCAGAAATTGCTGAGATCCATAACGAACTGGTGGAATCCGGTTATCTGCGCGAAAAATTAAAGCGCAAAAATAACGACAAGCCAAGCCGTCCGTTCCGCTTCCAGTCTGAGGACGGAATGGAAATTCTTGTAGGCAAAAACAATTATCAAAATGACCGGCTGACCTGCAAGACAGCATCATTCAACGATACCTGGTTCCATACCAAGGATATCCCCGGCTCTCATGTGATCCTGCGCAACAGCGGCGCGCCGGTTTCGGAAGATACGCTCCTGCTGGCTGCCAATCTGGCCGCTTATTTCAGTCAGGCGCGCGGCTCGTCCAAAGTCCCTGTTGATTATACGCAGGTTCGTTATGTCAAAAAACCTTCCGGCAGCAAACCGGGATTTGTCCTGTTCACCAACCAGAAAACCCTCTATGTGACACCCGTCGAAAAAGATCTGGCCAATATTCTCCTTCAGCAGGACGGAACACTGCATGCACAATAAACTTTTCCTTCGTTATCCGAGAGGAGCGCATCATGAAGAAAAAATTCGATATCAATCGTCAGGGTTACAGCATCCGCTGCCTTCTCTTCTGCCATGACCGCGAGCGGACAGCCCATTCGTTTCGCCATGTCGTCCTGGTCACTCACGGCTTCGGCAGCAGCAAGGATACGGCAGGAACCGAACATTTTGGAGAACACCTGACCGCGAAATACAAGGATTATGCTGTCATTGCCTTTGACTGGCCCTGCCATGGAGCAGATGCGCGAAAAAAACTGACCGTGGAAGAATGTCTGACGTATCTGCAGATCGTTACAGAATATGCGCGGGAAGAACTGCAGGCCGAACAGATCTACAATTATTCGACCAGTCTAGGCGCCTATCTCACACTCCGCTTTCTGATCGAGCAGGGCAATCCTTTTACCCGTATCGCCCTGCGCAGTACAGCAGTCGCCATTGCCCGCACCATGCTTGACCGCATCCCTGAACCAGATCAGGTCAAGTTAAAAAAGGGCCGTGAAATCCAGATCGGATTCGAGCGGAAGATGAAAATCGATCAGGGTTTTCTGGATTCACTCCAAAACTTCGACCTCATGAATTATGAGTATTTCGACTATGCGGAAGATATCCTGATGATTCACGGAACACAGGATCAGATGATTCCGCTGGAACAGGCAGAAGCATTTGCAGAAAATAATGTCATCCGCCTGATTCCGATCGAGGGAGCAAATCATCCGTTTCAGAATCCTAATCACATGGCTCTCGCGATTCACGAAATCATCTCGTTCTTCCACCCCTAAAGCCAGCCATTTCTCACAGCAAAAAGCTCCCGTCAGAGGCGACACAGTTTTGCCTGCGTCCTTCCTTGACGGGAGCTTTCTTATTCGTTTCGAAGCGCCTTAAACACAAAGTTTCTCCGCTGAGATCAGCTGCCGCAAAACTCCCGGATCACTACTTTTTCCGCACCATCTGTCGCATTGAGCTGGACACTGACTACTTCATGCGAGGAGGTCGGCACATTCTTCCCTACAAAATCAGCACGAATCGGCAATTCCCGATGGCCGCGGTCAATCAGAACAGCCAGCTGAATCGTCCGCGGACGGCCCATATCGATCAAGGCATCCAGTGCAGCGCGGATCGTGCGTCCGGTGTAGAGCACGTCATCGACAAGAACCACGGTCTTGCCCGTAATATCCACCGGCAGCTCCGTCGGATGCACAATGGGCTGATAGGACAGCGTCGAAAGATCATCCCGGTAAAGCGTAATATCCAGCACGCCGACCGGCGGACGCGTCCCCTCGATGCGGGCAATGCAATCCGCAATACGCTCGGCGATCGGCACGCCGCGCGTGCGAATCCCTACAATGATAAGATTCTCTACGCCTTTATTCTTTTCCACAATCTCATGCGAAATACGCGTAAGCGCACGGCGTATCCCTTCAGAATCCATGAGTACCGTTTTATCGGTCAATACCGGCATCATCGTTCACTCCCATCTTTCTCTTTTTATCGCGCAATGCTTTGAGGATACGCATCATATCCTCCGGCAAAGGAGCTTCAAACTTCATCTTCTCATGCGTACGCGGATGAAACAGCGTCAGCGTCCATGAGTGAAGGGCCTGCCCCCGAATCGAGAATCCGCTTGACTTCTTCGGGCCATACTTTGGATCGTTCAGCAGCGGATGACCGATTGCTGTCATATGCACACGAATCTGATGCGTGCGGCCTGTCTCAAGGGAACATTCTACGAGCGTATACGCACCGAAACGTTCCAATACCTTAAAATGCGTAACAGCCGGCTTGCCATGCTCGCGCACAATGGCCATTTTTTTTCGATCGGTCGGATGACGGCCAATATCCCCGCGGATCAAACCGGACGGCTCGGAAATATTGCCATATACGATGGCCTGATAAACGCGGTGGGCCGTCTTCGTCCGAATCTGCTCCGCCAGGTCCAGATGCGCCTTGTCGTTCTTGGCGCATACCATCACACCAGAAGTGTCCTTGTCCAGACGATGAACAATGCCAGGGCGTATCATACCATTGATCCCCGACAGATCCCGGCAATGAGCCAAAAGCGCATTGACCAGCGTACCGCTGTGTACGCCGGCAGCAGGGTGAACGACCATACCGCGCGCTTTATTCACTACGATGATATCCTCATCCTCATAAAGGACATCCAAAGGTATCGGCTCCGGCAGAATCTCTGCCGGAGCCGGCGGGGCAAGCAGTAAATCAACCTGTTCTCCAGGGTTCAGCTTATAGTTGGCCTTGCGAACTTTTCCGTCCACCAGCACATCGCCGCGGGTAATCCGTTTCTGCACATGAGAACGAGAAAGATCCGGCTGCTGACGTACCAGAAACAAATCCAGTCGTTCACCGCCAAGATCTGCCGTATAAGTCTCCCGCTCCATCATATCAGTTCTCTCCCTCTTTCATCCGGAACAAAATGGCATAAATCATACTGGCCACACCGAATACAATCGCCATATCCGCCAGATTGAACACGGGCCAGATACGGAAATCCATAAAATCGACCACCAGACCATTCTGAACCCGGTCGGCCAGATTACCGACAGCGCCGGACAGAAGTGAAATGCAGCCGTAGCGGAACCAGACACACTGGCGCTTCCAATAGGGATAGAAACGGAAAAAAACGCCGATAAGAAACAATCCGGCCAGAATAAAGAACCAGCGCTGATGAGCCAGCATCCCAAAAGCAGCACCGGGATTCAGTACATAAGTGATATGAAAGATTCCCGAAACGATCGGTATGCTTTCACCGGGAATCATATACATACGAATGAAGCATTTTGACAACTGATCCAGTACCAGCAGAATAAAAAACAAAAAACATGCCATGATTTCAGGAAATCAGCCCTCCTGCACTTCTTCTGCCGCCACCTGCTCCTTACCGAAACCTTCCTGCTGCGAAGAGGCCATCCGCTCCTCACGGTCAGGATCTGGAAGCTCTTCCAGCGTTTTATCGATCACAGCCAGTTCCGATTCCATGCTCACCTTTATTTTCCGCAGGAACTGGTTTTTCTCACGCACCAGACGGTCGTATTCCACGACAATCGCACGAATTTTCTCCGCCGCTTCCGCTTTCTTCCGATCGATTTCCAGCTGAGCCTCGCAGCGCATATTCTGACATTCCTTCTCTGTATTTTCGCGCAGCTCCTCCGCATGCTGTCTGGCATTGGACGTCACTTCTTCCGCCGTTTTCTGCGCCACCAGCAGCGTATCCTTGAGATTTTTTTCCAGCTGATGATACTGCTCATTGTCCTTGCGGGCACGATTGAGTTCTTCTTTCAGCTGATCCCTTTCACGAAAAAGATGCTCATAATCATTTACGACCTGATCGAGAAAATCGTCGATTTCATCTTCATCATAGCCGCGAAAACTGCGCTTAAAATCTTTGTTGTGAATATCCATTGGAGTAAGCAAGACTATTATCTCCTATCCTTTTATCCGTCATTACAAATACCGGTTCAGCACAACGACTGTGCGCCCCTTCTTCGTCTGACCACGAACCTCGGCTACCTCAAGACGGCCCCGGCCGCGCATGGAAAGAATGTCCCCTTCCTTCACCTGCTGAGATGCGCTGCGGACCGGCTGCCAGTTCAGCTTCAGCTTGTCCGCAGCAATATCGGCAGCCGCTCTGCTGCGCGAGCAGCCAAAGCCAGACGCCGCAATCGAATCTACCCGCAGCGAAGCCACAGTCGCCCGAATTTCCTTGCAGCGCTCCTCACGCGGCGTAATATCCGACAAGGGGACGCGCTCGCAAGTCACGCCAACCGCTCCGATCTTTTCGAGATTGTGCAACAGATATTCTGCAATCGCTTCGCTGCAAAGAATCCGTACCGTATCGTTTGTCACCAGCAGATCGCCGATACGGTCCCGCTCCAGCCCCAGCCCCATCAGCGCCCCCAAAACATCGCGGTGCGAGAGGCGCGCAAATTGGCCATTCCATGATGCCTTGATGCAGCCGATATCAAAGCCCTGCGGCCTGCCGGCAAAGTCCTCATGGACATACATAGCGCGTACGCGTTCTGCGCCTTGGTAGCCGCCGTCAAAATCTACGTGCAGACTTCCGTAATTGGCTGCAACCGTCTCCGCAATTTCCTGCCCAAAGGGATCCAAAAATTCGCTGAGGCGGAATTTCTGACTGCGCTGAACGGTTTCGGCCAGATCCACCAGCTTCACCACGGTTTCCTCGCCTTCCGTCCCCTTGTAAAAACGAATCAGCTTCTCTTTCTGTTCATTTGCCATTCTGTATTTCAGCGCTCCTTATTTCTTGAGCCACGGCATTTCGGAGGAAACCCTGCGTTCTTCCTCCGTATAGGTAACGTTCACATTACTCGGCGCACAAAGAAATACATTATGGCCGACTTTTTTGATCTCGCCGTTCAGCGCATAGGTCGTTCCACTGATAAAATCAATAATGCGCTTGGCATCTTCTGCCTCCGTCTTTTCAAAATTGATGACCACCGGCTTTTTTTCACGCAGATTATTAGCCACCTGCTGCGCATCATCAAACGTTTTGGGCTCGATGACAATCACCTTCATCTTATACGATGTAACGACACTCTCATGTGCCGTCTGTGCAGAATGAAAATCTACTACATTGCGGCTGCTTTCTCCGCGCTCTGAACCTGACAACGAGTCCATCTCCGGCTCCTCCTGCCCGCTTGTTTTACTGCGGAGTTCTTCTTCCTCAAAATCCATTTTTTCATCAATAGGATCCATCAGTCCCATCTTTCCGCATACTTTATCAATAATACTCATGACATCCACCTCTTCAGTACTGCCGCGGCCCGAAAATCGCGGTGCCAACCCGAACCATATTTGCCCCTTCTTCCACCGCAATCGGATAGTCATGGGACATGCCCATGGATAAATATTTTATATTCGCGGTTTGAAAAGGAAATTCCTTTACTTTTTGATAAATTTCATACATTTCATGGAACAGCGGCCGGCATTTTTCCACATCATCGTAATTGGGGGCAATGCACATCAATCCACACAGCCGAAGATTCGGCAGGACATCCGTAAGATCCAGCAGAGCGCGCAAATCTTCCCGAAAGACACCGGATTTGCTTTCTTCACGAGCCAGATTCACCTGTACAAGAATATCCTGTACTTTTCCCAGTTTGCCGGCTTCCCGGTCAATCGCCCGGGCAAGATGCTCCGAATCCACGGAATGAATGAGATCAAAATATTTCACCGCCTGTCTGGCCTTATTGGTCTGAAGATGACCGATAAGATGCCAGGTCGCCTTGCGCTCCAAACGCTCATACTTGTCCCGGGCTTCCTGAATGCGATTTTCACCGATATCGACCGCCCCGGCATCGATCGCTTCCCGCATTGCAGCTACATCATGATTCTTGGTTACCGCGATCAGACGTACCGGTTCGTCTTTCGGGACTCGTGTACGGCGCTCCATACTCCGCGCAATTTCCGCTTCAACCTCGTGAAACTTCTCTTCGATCATACGACATCCCTCCAAAACTTAACAAGATTTCAAGGCAATGACAGCCGCCAGACGCCCTGTCGTCCCCCCATCCGCACGATAGGAGAAAAACCAGGAATGTTTACAGGACGTGCAGGTTCCGGCCACCTCAATATGACTTGGAACCAGCCCCGCCTCGATCAGCTGAAGCCGATTTGCCTCCCATAAATTGACATAGGACCTGCCTTCTTTTCTCTGAACGATCGCGTCTTTTCCGGCTGGAAACGATGTCTCGAACTGATGAGCCACCTCTTCGCCGACCTCATAACAGCAAGGACCAATCGACGGGCCAATACCAGCCAGCAAATCTTCCATTTTGGTGCCGAATTCCTCCCGCATGCGCGCGGCAGTCCGGGCAGCAATTTTCTTTACCGTCCCGCGCCAGCCTGCATGGGCAATCCCCACAGCCCGGTGCACCGGATCGGCCAGCAGTACCGGCGTGCAATCCGCAAAACAAAGCATCAGCGGCAGTCCGGGTTCATTGGTAATCAGCGCATCCGTAGCGGGAATTGCATCCTGATAATCGAATGCACCACGTCCCGCCTCGGCACGGCCTACCCGCTCGATATGCGTGCCATGAACCTGCACCGGCGTAACCAAATCGTCAGCCCTCAGACCGGCAGCCCGCATATAGCGCTGTCGGTTCGTCCGCACAGACTCCGGATCATCGCCAACATGAAACGCCATATTCAGCGAATCATACGGCGATACACTGACGCCGCCCAAACGGGCGGTAAATCCGTGCATACACAAATCCGATGGAAACAGGGAAAACCGCCCCTGCCAGATATTCCTGCCGATTTGTTCCAGAATAAAGCTCATGCTACTCACTCTCCCGCCATATCAGCACACCCCGCAGCGGTGACAGCCATCAAAGCACGGAATCGTCGCTTGCTGCTGCTGCGCGCGGAGAAGTTCGTCATAAAGGTAATCGCTCCGGACTCCCATGTCCAGACAAGCCCAGGGAAAGACCTCATCCTTTTCCCGGTCGCGGTACAGATAATCTTCCGCCTGCAGGCCGCATTCTCTCAGTGCGCGTTTGAAAGCCTTGGCACCGCCAAGCTCATGCGCCTTCAAAATCGCTTCACCGACCCGCCGGTCACCGCGGGCAATAACCCCTTGGATATAGGCTTCTTTGACCGACTCGGTGTTGACCAGAATATGCTTCCGCTTATGGAAGGCCTGCGACAGCTTCCGAAAGGCTTTTTCCACATAGCGCCGGTCGGCCATAGGCTTCCACTGAAACGGCGTAAACGGCTTGGGAATAAATGGATTGACGCTGAGAGTCAGCGTTCCCTTGCTGCCTTTTTCCTCCATATAATCTTTCAGACGGCCAGCCAGATCAATGATCGCATCAATGTCTTCCTCCTGCTCAAACGGCAGTCCCACCATGAGATAAAGCCGGAAATGGCGGATGCCTGCCGCCAGCCCCATTTCCATGGCATGAAAGAGGTGTTTCTCCTCAATCCCTTTATTGATCACCGCTCTCATCTTAGGACTGCCGGCTTCCGGAGCCATGGTCAGCGTCTTAAGACCGCTGTCTGCCAAAGACTGCACCAGATCCGCCGTCACAGAATCCGCGCGGAACGAGGCAACGGACATGGACAGTCCCTCCCCCAGAATATCCCGACACAACGCATTGATTTCCGGATAGTCGGAAATCGCTGCTCCCATCAGGCCAATCCGCTTCCCATAGGGAAGGGCCTCCCGAACCTGCTGCGTAATGCGTCCCAGAGATCGGTTGCGTGGTTTGCGGAAACAGTAACCTGCCATGCAGAACCGGCAGTGACGGCCGCATCCCCGCGCTGTCTCAATCAAGTAAAAATTAAATTCGGTATGATCGGTCAATACGACGGTATGGGCCGGATACGCGTCCAGATCCCTGACCCATTGACGCGAAACGCGGGACGGTATTCCCGGCTCCGGTTCAATGGCGATCAGACGGCCTTGTTCATCATACCGGTGCGCATAAAAAGAGGGAACATATACCCCCGGGACCTGCGCCAGGCGCTGCAGAAGCTCACGCCGCGCCAGCCCTTTCCGTCTGGCCTCATAGTATACATCCATAAAGGCCGGCATGATGACCTCTCCTTCACCGATGATGAACGCATCGACGACCTCTGCCAGCGGTTCCGGATTGAACGTAGCGCACGGACCGCCGGCAATGACCAGCGGGTCCCGTTCCCCGCGTTCACGGGAGCGCAGGCAGACCCGGCCGAGCTCCAGCATACGGAGAACATGAAAATAGTCCATTTCAAAGGACAGCACAAAAGCAATCAGAGGGAATTCATACAAGGGAAGCTGATGTTCCATGCTCATAATTGGCGTGCGGGTTTTCTCATACCGAATCCTCTCCCTGCGCTCAGGGAGGAATACTCTCTCGCAGGCGGTATCATCGCGTTGATTCATCAGCGCATAAATAATATGCAGACCGAGATTTGACATGCCAACAAAATAAGAATTTGGATAAACCAATGCCATACGGGAACGCGTCCCTGACGGGTAGGAAAAATATCCCTGTTCGCGGCCAAGCTGGTCGCGCAGTGCCTGTTTCAGTTCCCAATCCAAATGCTTTCTTCCTCCCTCTGTCAGGATTTTCCCGTCTTTTCTTTCTGGCTTTCTTCGCTTTTGTGCGCCTGCAACTCCTTCAACTCTTCCAAAAAGCTGCTGATATCCGCAAATTTACGATAAACGGAGGCAAAACGAATATAGGCGACTTCATCAAAGTCCTTGAGACGCGCCATGACCATCTCACCAATTTTCGCTGAAGAAATTTCCTGATCCATGGTATTGCGGATATCCCGTTCGATATCATTGACCAGCGCCACGATATGTTCCATGGAAATATCCCGCTTATCGCAGGAACGGATTACTCCATTCAAAATCTTATCGCGCTTGAACACCTCCCGGCGTCCGTCCTGCTTGACAACCATCAGCGGCAGCTTTTCCACGACCTCATACGTTGTGAAACGGCGGCCGCAGCCATTACACTCACGCCGCCGCCGGATTGTCGCTCCATCTTCTGCCGCCCGGCTGTCGATCACCCGGCTGTCTGCTTGTTTACAAAAAGGACATTTCATCGCCGCACCTTCTTCTCTCGTTGATATTCTGTTCCCCGGCGGGATCGCTTTCCATCAGACTCCCGTTTCCCGCGAGGAGCAGTACAGGATTCCTTCGCCCGGTCTGCCCTGTGGCGCCGTTTCTCACGCGGCTCCGCATTGCCGGGACGCACCAAACATTGCTTGCCAAAACCGATCAAATCTTCACGATGCGCAAGATGCAGTGCTTTGCGCACAATCGCCTGATTTTTCGGCAGCCAATACTGCATCAACGCGCGCTGCATCTGCTTTTCTTCATAGGTTTTTGCCGTATAGACCGGTTCTCCCGTCAAGGGATTCAGGCCGGTATACCACATGCAGGTGGAAAGCGTCCCCGGAGTCGGAATGAAATCCTGCACCTGCTGAGGGTGATAGCCCATGTCCCGGATAAATTCCGCCAGTTCAATGGCATCTTCCAAATGAGCGCCGGGATGGCTCGACATAAAGTACGGAACCAAATACTGTTTCAGCCCAAGCTTCTGATTCATCTGCCGGAATTTCTCTGCAAAGCGCTGATACACACGACGCCCTGATTTTCCCATCATATAGGTTACGCGATCAGAAATATGCTCCGGCGCGATCTTCAGCTGGCCGCTGATATGATACCGGCACAGTTCTTCCAGAAAATCATCCTTGGCCAACAGCAAATAATCAAACCGGATTCCCGATCGCACAAATACTTTTTTGACGCCGGGGACAGCCCTAAGCTCCCTCAGCAGACGGAGGTAATCGCTGTGATCCGCTATGAGATTCTGGCAGGGAACAGGAGATAAACAGGGTTTGCCGCGGCAGGTTCCGCGCTCCCGCTGCCCGTCACAGCTCATCCGGCGAAAATTCGCCGTCGGCCCGCCCACATCATGAATATATCCCTTGAAACCCTTCATCCGTGTGAGAATCTTTGCCTCCCGGATCAGAGAAGCATGACTGCGCCGCTGGATGATTCGCCCTTCATGGGAAAGGATCGCGCAAAAATGACATCCGCCAAAGCAGCCGCGATGGCTGACCAGACTAAACTGAACCTCCTGAATAGCCGGCACTCCGCCGGCCTTGTCGTAAACTGGATGCCAGGTACGCTGGTAGGGAAGATCATAAATTTCATCCATCTGCGCTTCAGACAGGGGGGGAGACGGCGGGTTCTGAACCACGCACCACTCCTCATTCTGCTGAATCAATCTTCGCCCGCGAATCGGATCCTGCTCCAGATAAAACAAGCGGAACGCCTCCGCAAATTTTTTCTTATCGGCAGACACCGCTGCATACGACGGCAGCTCCAAATAATCCCAGACATACTCCCGGTTCGGTACCCGATAACAGGTTCCCGGCACATCCTGAATATTTTGTATCGCCACTCCCTGCTGCAGATCGGCAGCCACTTCCAGCAAAGCCCTCTCGCCCATGCCGAAGATCAGCAAATCTGCCCCGCTGTCCACCAAAATCGAGCGCCGCACCGCATTGCTCCAATAATCGTAATGAGCAAAGCGCCGCAGACTGGCCTCAATGCCGCCGATAAGGATCGGAACATCGGGAAAGCGTTCACGAAGCCGGTTGCAATAAACGATGGTGGCTCGATCGGGGCGGCAGCCCGGCCGCCCACCCGGAGAATAAGCATCCTGATGCCGCATTTTTCTGGCTGCCGTAAATTTGTTCAGCAGGGAATCCATATTCCCTGCTGAAACAAGAAACCCCAGCCTTGGTTTTCCCAGGCGATCAAAATCCCTGGTAGAATGCCAGTCCGGCTGGGGTATGATCCCGACTTTATAACCATGTTTTTCCAAAAGGCGACAAAGGATTGCCGGGCCAAAACTGGGATGATCGACATAAGCGTCACCGGATATAAAGATAAAATCCAGCTGCTCATAACCGCGCTCCGCCATATCCTGTCTGCTGATCGGCAAAAATCCACTCATGATTTTTTACTGTCCTTCCGGCCCTGATCTGCGGATACTTCGCCATCCGGCGTATACGTTTTCTCCACGACCTGTCCGGTTTTGCCAGCCTTGCCCAGTTCTTTACCATTCAATTTAAGTTCCACGGCGCCGGCATTGCCTGCCGTAATCACCACTTTTTCCCGACCTTTCCAGGATTCCGTTTTCCCCTTTTCCACGGTTCCCTCAAAAACGGTTTTGCCGTCCGCCTTGACTTCCGTCCAACAGCGGTCCGTAAACACTGCCGTCACTTCGACACCATCATTTTTCTTTTCCGGCACAGGTTTTGCCGACGCCGACGAAGAGGCCCCTGATGACTGCGCCGCAGTCTGCGCCGGCTTCTTATCGGAAACGCCGCTTCCGCCTTCCGATGCAAAAAGATAAACCGCTCCGCCTGCCACGATCAGCGCAATCAAAACAAGCAACAGTTTATTCTGCCGCTTATGCGAAGTCTCCACGCGCTGACGGAAATCATTCCCTGTCGAGAAAGCCGCAGCCTTCTTTTTCGGCGGCTCCTCCCGCATCGTACTGTTTTCTTCAGGCTCAGCCGCAACAGCTGCCGCCGGATGATTCTCATCCATATACTGCTTCACTGCCGCATCTGCATCCAGCTTCAGGAAATTGGCATAATTGCGGATAAACCCTTTGGTATATACTTCTCCGGGGAGCTGCTGATACTCCCCTTTTTCAATGCAGTCTATATATAAAGAACGAATGCTTGTCCCTTTTTCAATGTCTTTGATCGTCAGATTCTGTTTCTCGCGTTCCGCGCGCAACGTATCCCCTATCATAATCGTCAAGAACCTCCGTTTCATTTGGCAGCATACTCTCGCAAAGAAATAAACACTACCTTTTTACATTATACATAAATGCAGCCATCAATACAAATATTTTAACCAAAAAGTTCAGCGCCCGAATTGCAATAATAAGTTGAACACCCGGCGAACCTTTATGCAGTAAGTGCTGCAAGCATTTCTTCCCTAAAGCACTCCTCGGGTGTCTTATAGCCGAGTATTTTTCTTGGCAGGGTGTTGGCC
>NZ_VUNL01000017.1 GCF_009697385.1 Wylensekiella montiformis | reverse complement strand
GGGCCAACACCCTGCCAAGAAAAATACTCGGCTATAAGACACCCGAGGAGTGCTTTAGGGAAGAAATGCTTGCAGCACTTACTGCATAAAGGTTCGCCGGGTGTTCAACTTATTATTGCAATTCGGGCTTTAAAAAAGTATGAAATTTTATTGGTAAAAATGTCCTATATCCGTTATACTAGAAAGTAATTGGAGTCTGACGACATATGTTGACAGCTGCCATGTTGTCATATTTTTATCATGTTTCATGGAGAAGGGATTCACTATGAGGGCAGTCAGCCACCGGATACCGACCGAATTCGGCAACGATGTGTATGTTGCGCTGGAGGACTTTGACCGGCGTCTCTACTTCCGCTGGGACCTGACCACAGATACCATCGATTTGAACAAACCGGTTCCACAAAACAATTACGATATCCCATCGAAGATAGCCTGCGCCTCCAGCATGCTCTGGCACTCTGCGCTCATTCATCCCGATGAGACGCATCTGCTGCGCGTTTATCTTCATACCATTTTCCGCCATCTTGAACGGTATCGCAACCGGACCCGCAACGCCTCCTGCAAGCTGCGGCTCCGCGACCGCAGCCGGATGGATTATCTCTGGTCTGAAATCCATATCATCACCTATTACGACGGACTGAAGCCGGTCGTCGCCTACGGCAACATCCGCAACATCCAGGCCCAGAAGCTCTGGCAGCAGCGCGTGGAACGCGAGGCAGCGCATGACAAGCTGACCGGACTGCTGAACAAGGACGCCTGCAAAAAGCGCATCATCGACTATCTGGCCGGCCTTTCCCGGGACATCGATCAGGCGGCCATGCTGCTGATCGACGCCGACGGGTTTAAGGGAATCAACGATACCTTCGGCCACCTCTTCGGCGATGCTGTCCTCACGGACATGGGCAATGCGATCCTCCATAATTTCCGTCATTCCGACATCAAGGGACGCATCGGCGGCGACGAGTTCATCGTACTGTTTCGCAACATGACAAACGTCCCGGTTCTCAAGGAGCGCTGCGATCGCCTGATTCACAACCTGAACCGCAAATACAAAAACGGAAACGAGGAGCTTCCCTTTTCCATCAGCATCGGCGCGTCGTTCTATCCGGAGCACGGGACAAGCTACACGGAGCTCTTCAAGCATGCAGACCGTGCGCTGTACGAAGCCAAAAGTCAGGGCAAAAACCAGTACATGATCTACCATCCCAGCCTCATCGGTCAGGCCTCTATCACAAACCACCGCGCACCCGTCGACTTTGAGGGACTGCAGCAGAAAGCCTTCAAAGACAACATGATCGAGTTCATTTTCCGGCTGCTCTACGAGACAAACAGTCCGGAGGCCACCATCTCCCTGTCCCTCGGCATGTTCGGCAAGCAGTTCAATCTGGACCGCGTGGCCGTAGACCGCTTCAATCCGGCGACCAATCAGTACAGCACCGCGTTTGAATGGCTCAGCCCGAACGGCGTCTCCCTGAAGCCGCAGGAACACCGAGAAGACATTTCCCGCCTTCTCTGCCTGCGCAACAACATGGTGCTCTCCGGCTACAAAGCCACCTCCTACGGCGTCATGTCCATCTGCGAAGATACGGCAGAAAAAGAAGAAAAATATCAGGAATGCATCCAGTTCTTCCAGATCGGCGCCTTTGCGCACTGCCTGATCTCCCATGGCTCCGACACGCTCGGCTGCATCGGCTTCGAAAGCACGGCTCCGCATGTCTTCAAGGAGGAAGCGATTCGCAAGCTCAGCATCTTTGCCGTCATTCTCGGCAACATCCTCCTGACGCCGCATGACGACAATAAGCTGCGTCAGCAAAACGCGCACCTGCGCGATCTGCTCGACCACATGCAGGAAATCGTCTACGTCATCGACAAAATCACCATGCATCCCGTTTATTTCAACCGCACCATTCGTCAGGCGCTGCCGGACGGCATGGCCAAACAGCCCTGCTATCAGCTTTTCCACAAGCGCCAGACGCCATGCCCGAACTGTCCCGTGCAGAAACTCTCGGGAGAAGGCAGCGAATACATCCAGTGTGAGATCGATAACTGGAACAGCGGCGCAAAAATCTGCAGCCGCGCCTGCAATCTCTTCTGGGACGATACCAACGGGCGGCCGCTGGCCCTCGTGATTCAGGAGCCGTTCTAACACCGTTTTTTCTTTCCAAGAGACTGCTGCAAAGTCATGCCACAGGACTTTGCAACAGTCTCTTCTTTTATTTACAAAGTTCTTTTTCCGTACCTTATACCTGATTTTTCAAAACTCATTGTTTTGAGAAAATTTGCATGATACGATAGCAGGGAACATATCTTCATCACAGATAAAGTGAGGCTTATTGGAAAGGGAGAGGGAATCACATGCGCAGGTTCAGCAAAGAGACTTGGCTTCGCCATCCGGGCCAGCAGGGCAATGTTCTGATATGTACGGCATTTCTTCTGCCGGTCCTCTTTTTTCTCGGCGGAATCACCGTGGATTTCGGCGGCGCCTATCTGGCAAAATCCACGCTGCAGAACGCGGCGGATGCCGCGGCGCTGGCCGGAGGACACGAATATCTGGATTCGGGGCGCAACGTCCGCAGCACAAAGGACAGCGCCAAAAGATCTGCGCAGATGAACTACAGCCGCACGGAGTACGGACATACGACCAGGCTCAAAGAGGTCCGCAGCTCCGAATCTTTTCCGGACGGCGCCGCATCCATCCATATCGATACAGACGCGCATGACGACTATGTAGATGTCCGCCTGCGCCAGAAGGTGCAGCTGCCGTTCTTCGGCATGCTCGGCGGTCTGCTGAATATCGACTCGCTCCGCTTCATGGATATTCAGGCCGCCTCGCGCGCCCATCTGGTCACTGCGGGGGGAACAGGCCCCTTCGATTATACCGTATTCGGCGCCGCAACCTCCCGCTGGACCAAAAACGACGAAAGAGGCAATGCCGGCCGCAGGCAGTACGATCCGTCCGGCAGCGCCGACCAGCCGGCGAACAATCCGGAGCGGGCTTCCGTCATCTTCAAAGGGAATCCGCATCATCCTTACAGGCTGAGCGGAAACATTGGCGGCAACGGACGCATCGGCCTCAACAATGCCAATAGCACCGAATACAATTTTCAGCTAACCGGCGCAAACGGCATCAATGAGGACGGCATATCCCGCATCGATACCAGCAGTCTCTATGGGACGGCCAACGCCGACGGATACAACACCGACAAGGATAAGAGCTTCCTGTTCTCCACGCCGCAGGGCGCTTCATGCGGGCCGACAAATTCCTCCTACAACACGCGCATCAATAACCCGCCGCTCGACATCTCCTTTAACGCGCAAAATCCCGTCACCAAAGACCTCTACGCCTTTTATCAGGAAGTCCGGGCGCTTTGCCAGTCCGATCTGGCCGCCGCTGAGCAGAAGGGCTGGTACTGTGACGACACAACGCCCGCCAGCGAATCGTATCAGTTTGATGCCGGCGGGCTGACCTGGTATCAGGGAAACCTGCGCTGGGGACAGGATCTCAACCCGCTCGGCGTGCAGTGCAACAGCAACAACATTTATAAGCACTCCGCCAATCTCACGCCGGATCAGGAACGGTTCCGCGTCATTATCGTCAACGGCGATGTGACCATCAATATGGAAAAGACCACGAACGGCGACAAACTGCACGGCTGGGATATGAACGAGATGTACTGCGACAAGGACGGCGACGGACGAGATCATGAAAATTACGCCGTAATCATCTCCCTGCACGGCAACATCCGCATGCACAACTACTCCAAGTTCCGCGGCATCATCTTCGCGCCGGAGGGCGAGATCTGGCTCGATGCCTATGACCGGATCTACGGAAATATCGTCGGCCAGCGCGTAAAAATCGACAATCAGGACTACGATGTAGAAGCCGGTCCCTTCCTCACGCAGAAAAACTACCAGCATGTTCCCCATCTGAACAGCCGCACCACAACGGTGATACGTCTGGAATCGCTTTGAACTTTAACCATAGGACAAAAAAGGCGTCAGCCCGTCATTTCGACAGGCTGACGCCTTCTATATTCGATCTTTGGCCAGCATCCGGTCAAAGATACGCTCAGTCCAGAGAAGAAACCCTCATGCGGATCACGCCCATGACGGCGCCGAGACAGAGCAGGGACACCGCCAGCCCGGCCCAGCCGCTGGCCGTGATGCCGTCGACCACATAGCCAATAATACAGCAGGAAGAAACGGTCAGGACATAAGGAAGCTGCGTATTGACATGGTCAATATGATGGCACTGCGCCCCGGCCGAGGCCAGAATCGTCGTATCCGAAATCGGCGAAGCATGGTCGCCGCCGACCGCTCCCGACAGGACAGCGGCCACACAGAGTACGAGCATATTCGGGTCCGCACCGACAACCGCAACCGCGATCGGGATCAGGATGCCGAAGGTTCCCCACGACGTTCCCGTAGCAAAAGCCAGTCCGATGGCCACGAGGAAGAAGATCGGCGGCAGGAACAGGATCAGAGAGGCATGTGCGCTGACAAGGCCGCCGACGAATCCGCCCAGATTCAGATATTTATCGCTGCAAATACCGGAAAGCGTCCAGGCCAGACACAGGATAAAGATGGCCGGCGTCATCGCCTTGAACCCCCAGCCGAAGCTGTCGCAGAACGCATTAAAGGAAATCACCCTGCGCGGCAGATACAAAAAGCCGGTGAAAACAAACGCGATAAAGGAGCCCATGACAAGCGATTTGGCCGAATTGCAGTTGGCAAACGCCTCAGCGATTCCCTTGCCTTCGTGAATGCCGCCCGTATAGAGCATGCCGTAGACGCAGGCTGCAATGAGCACCAACAGCGGCAGAAGCAGATCGATGATCTTTCCCTTTCCATCTTCTTCCTTCCGAATGTCCGTCGTGTCCTGATACTCCTTCGGAATGACAAAATGCTCGTTGCTCTCCCGGATGCTCTTTCTCATCGCCGCATAATCGCGTCCGGTCCAGATAAGAAACACCATGAACAGCATCGTCAGCCAGGCGTAGAGATTGAACGGTATCGTCTGCAGAAAGAGCGAAAGCCCGTCAATTTCCGATCCTTCCGGCAGCGAAGACCCGACCGCCGCCGCCCAGCTCGATACCGGCGCGATGATGCAGACCGGCGCCGCCGTAGCGTCGATAATATAGGCCAGCTTGGTGCGGGCAATCCGGAATTTATCGGTAACGGGCCGCATGACGGTTCCCACCGTCAGGCAGTTAAAATAATCGTCGATGAAGATGACGATGCCCAGCAGGGCGGTAACCAAAAGGGCGCTGCGCTTGCCGCGGATGGTCCGCGCCGCCCATTCGCCATAGGCCCGCGTCGCTCCGCTGCGCGTGATCGCCGCCACGAGAATACCGAGAATCACCAGAAACACGAGAATATTGACGTTGCCGCCGACCTTTTCTTCCATGACAGCAAACATCGTGAGAATCGAACCGAGGATGCTGCCGCCGGTAAAAAGCATCGCACCGGAAAAGATTCCAATAATCAGAGACATATACACTTCTTTTGTCCAAAGAGCCAGCACGATCGTAATGACCGGCGGCAGGACCGACCAGGCAGTCTGCGCCATTATCATACCTACTTTCTGTTATACTTCAAGGTTGTACATCGGCAAAAAATTGTCCGCCAGCAAAATATCTGTTCCTTATTGTATAACATTTTTTACATAGTATCAATATGAATTTCAGCATTTTTTGCAAGTTCCGCGAAGGCATCGGCGAGGCGGCCGAATTCCTCCAGCGACAGCGTCTCGCCGCGCCGCTGCGGATCCATCTGCGCCCGTTCCATCGCAGCGCGCACCTGCTCCTTGGGAAAGCCGCCGCCGCGCAGTGCATTGGCCAGCGTCTTGCGCCGCTGGCCGAAAGCCGCGCGGACGACCCGGAAAAACATTTTTTCCTCAGACACCTTGACGGCCGGCACGGAACGGACCCGGCAGGCAATGACGACACTGTCCACCTCCGGCGCAGGGATAAACGAACGCGGCGGCACATTCAAAACGATCTCCGGCTCCGTATAATACTGCACCGCGACAGAAAGCGCTCCATACGACCGCGACCCTGGCCGGGCCGTCATGCGCTCAGCGACCTCTTTCTGAACCATCGTGACCATCATGGTGATGGGCAGACGGCGTTCCAGCAGCGTCATGAGAATCGGCGTCGTGATGTAATACGGGAGATTTGCCACCACTTTAAACGGCTCCTGCCCCATCAGCGCGGGAATATCGACCTTGAGAATATCCCCCGGCACAATCCGGACGCGATCGTACGCCTTGAGCGTCTCTGCCAGAACCGCCGGCAGCTTCTTGTCCAGCTCGACCGCGGTGACATCGGCGCCCGCCTCGGCCAGCCCCTGCGTCAGAGTACCGATGCCCGGCCCGATCTCCAGAACGTGATCGCCCGGATGAATCTGCGCCGCGTCAACGATTCCCTGTACAATACCGGCATCGATGAGAAAGTTCTGACCGAGCTTCTTGCTCATGTGCAGCCCGAAGGCTTTCAATATATGCGTCGTAACCTGACGGCTGGCGATCTTCGGCTGCAGTATCTTTTCGTCCTGCTGGTTCATGCGTTTTCCTCCTGACCGAGCCGCTTGACTGCCGCGGCAAACTCTTCGCGTGTGACACCGTAATGATTGAGTCGCTTGAGGAAGGTCCGGGCATTGGCAAAGCCGATTCCGAGCATGGCACCGAGCTTCGCGCGCCGCTTTCCGGCATCGGCGGCGCCAGAAAGATCATGCAAAATGAGATCGGCTCCACTGAAACGCTCCGCCGGCGTCCAGTCCATCGTGCGCACCTTTTCCAATGCCCGGCGGATCGCATCAGGCTTCGCCTGCTCGATGCCGATATCCTCATTGGCCGAAGCTTCCTCCGCCGGCACAAAGGCGTGCTTTGCCTTCGGAAAGCGGCGCGAAAGATAGGACCTTATCCGCTCGCCGGCCGAGTCCGGATCAGTCAGAATGATGATTCCCCGTTTCTTATACGCCTGCTCGATGCTCTGAAGCGCCTGCGGCTTGAGATTAAATCCCTCGGTAATGATGCAGTCCGCCTCGACCGCCTTGTTCACGGCCACTACATCCATCTTGCCCTCGACAACCAATACTTCCTTTATCATTCGCCTGTTCCTTCCTGCCTGCGGTCCAGCACCGGCCGGACCGCCTGATATACCTCTTCATGAATTTCCTGTATGCCGCGAGGCCGGCCGTCCCGGCTGCAGATCACCCGGATCCAGCCGTATTTTTCCGCCAGCTCCAGATAGGCGGCATGACAGCGGTGCAGATAGGCTTTGTCCGCCTCATGAATATCCGGCCCGGTTCCCGCTGCCCGGGCCCGGGCAGCGATGAGCCGGTCAGCCGTATCGGGATCCATATCCAGAAACACCACCCGGTCCGGTACTGGAAGCCCCAGCTTGCAGAACTCAAAGTCCCACAGCCAGGAAAGGAACGCTTCCCGTTCCTGCGGATCGGTCAGCTTGACGGCCTGATGCACCATATTGCTGGTCGTATAGCGGTCAGCCAGAACGATGCCGCCGCCATCGTAAAACTCCTTCCACTTCATCCGGAACGAGGCATACCGGTCCGCAGCGAAAAACGTCGATGCGGCAAAGGCATTGACATCCTCCGCATGGCCGCCGAAATCGCCGCGCAGATACATCCGGACCAGCATGGAAGAATCGGACGCATAGTCCGGAAACTCGATCCGGCGCACCGGATATCCGTCGCGGGACAGATGGTCAAACAGCGCTCTGGTCTGCGTAGCCTTGCCGGATCCGTCACCGGCTTCGATAATAATCAGTTTTCCCCGCTTCATAACTCGCTCACTACTTTCAATGTATTCAGCCCCGCATCCTGAGGCCCGACTACCTTCAATCCCAGCCGCTGCATCGCAGCGATATACTCCAGCCCGGCCCGGCTGATCACATCGCCCGGAGCCAAAATCGGCACGCCCGGCGGATAAAACATGACCTGTTCGGCCGCGATGCGTCCTTCCGCCTCCCAAAACGGCACCGATACCGCCGCGGCAAAAAACGCCGTCCGCGGATCCATGCCCTGACGAGGGACCTCCGGCAGCGACGGAACCGGTATGTCCCCGCTGCTGCCCCGATGATCCCGGGCCAGTCCCGCCAGCGCGTCAAGGAGCGCCTTCGCCTCCCGTTCCGTATCGGCATACGAAAGGATGAACAGCAGATTGTTGGCGTCTGACAGCTCGCATTGTATCTTATAGACATGGCGCAGGATATGCTCGGCCTGCGGGCCGCTCAGGCCAATGCCGCGGACATTTACCGTAACCTTGGTCAGATCCAGCCCCGAAGCCCCCTCCGTCTTCAGATAAGACGGGCCAAACGACCACAGTCCGTCGATCCGGTTGATCTCCATGCGAAGCCGCTCCGCCAGGCAGACCGCCCGATCCACCAGCGCATGGCCGGACTCCGCCATCTGCAGACGGGCGATATCCAGCGACGCCAGCAGCAGCTGATTCGGACTCGTGGACTGCAGCAGGCTCGCGGCCTGACGCACCCGCTCCCGGTCGGCCCGCGGCCCCCGGACCAGCAGCATCGACGTCTGGGTCAGCGAGCCGAGAATCTTATGCGTACTCTGCGCCGCCATATCCGCCCCGGCATCGATGGCCTGACGCGGAAGTCTGCCGCTGAATTTCAGATGAGACCCGTGCGCCTCATCGACCAGCAGCAGCATGCCATGCGCATGAACCTCCCGGGCAATCGCGGCCAGATCTACGGTCACGCCATAGTAAGTCGGATAAACCAGCGCCAGAGCCCGCGCCTCCGGATGAGCCTCGACAGCCCGCCGGATATCCGAAAGCCGCAGCCCCATGGCAATGCCGAGACGCGCATCAACCTCCGGCTGAATAAATACCGGCCGCGCTCCGGCGAGGATCACGCCCCCGATCATCGAGCGGTGGGCATTGCGCGGCATCAGTACGGTATCGCCGGGGCAAAGCGCCCCCATCAGCATGGTATGCACCGCGCCGGTCGTCCCATTGATCATAAAATAGGCGGCATCCGCTCCATACAGCTCCGCCGCCAGCTCCTGCGCCTCCCGGATGCAGGAGGACGGCTCGTGCAGATCATCCAGCTCTTCCATCAGCGACACTTCCTCGCGCAGCCCCTCCGGCGTGATCAGCGCGCGCAGCAGCGGATGAGCGCCGAGCCCCTGCTTATGGCCGGGCGTATGAAAAGCGAGAGCGCCGTCTCGCGCGTAAGCCCTCATAGCCTCCGCAACCGGCGCTCTGTGCATGTTTTGTTTCCGTTGTTTCGTTTCCGGTTTCCTGCTCATTTCTTTTCCTTTTTCGCAGCGGGCGTCTCTTTCTTTTTCTCCCGCTGGTTCCACCGGTTATTGATTCGAAGGTGAACGCGGGTCCCCTTTCCCGGTGCGGAAAGGACGTTCAGTTCAGCGCCGATGATCTTGGCCCGTTCCTTCATGCCGACAATGCCGAACTGCCCGACATGATCCGCCCCTTCTTCGACCATTTCACTCCCATCCTCGGAGAGTCCCGGCAATTCCGGCTCCGCATCCGGATCAAAGCCGACGCCTTCATCTTCAATCAGAACGGAAAGCGCCGCCCGCGTATACAGCAGCCGGACGCGCGCTTTATCCGTTCCCGCATGATGGGCCACATTATTCAGCGCCTCCTGAACAACGCGGAACACCGCAATCTCCACATGCTTCGGCAGCTCATAGGAGCGGCCGTCCACGCTGAGTTCCGTGGAAAGGATGCCCCGCGAGGACAGTCTTCCGACCAGCTGATTAAGCGCCGGCGCCAGCCCCAGATCATCGAGCGCCATCGGACGCATATCGAAAATGACCTGCCGCACGCTCGCCAGACACTCGCGAATCTGCTGCCGGAGCTCCTGCAGGGTATGCTTGGCCTCCTCCGGATCGTAATCGATCAGCTTTTCTGCAATCGAAGTCTGGAAGATCAGATTGGCCAGATCCTGCGCGGGGCCGTCATGAATCTCGCGGGAAACCCGATAGCGCTCTTCTTCCTGCGCCTTGATGATACGGGCTCCGACAAATTTATCCTTCTGCACCGCCTCGATCTTCCAGACGACGCCGCTGACCTCCGAACTCAAATAAGACAGCACGGAGCCGATAGCCAGAACCAGATGCTCCGCCTGCATCAGCATGACCTGCAGATGACGCAGGCGAAGCTCCAGCTTATCGCGCTGATGGCGCAGATTCTGCTCCTTTTCGCGCTCAACGCCCAGCGCCACCTGTACATCCCGGACCGCCTCATAGCTTTCCCGAATCTTTTCCTCCGAATAATCCTGAAAATTACTGCTGACCACCACGAGATGCTGCTTTTCTTGCTGCTCCTTCCGGGTCAGCTCGTCCACGCGGTCGATGGTCTGATGCGCCTTGAGTTTCAGGTCAGCCAGCACCTTCTTGCTGTTTTCCACCTCGCGGCGGGCGCTTTCGTAAATCTCAAAAATCTGCGTTTTATTGTCTTCAATGGTATGAATCGTATTCGTCAGGATTTGTTTTAGCGAACCCTCTTTCAGATTGCCATTTTCATCCACCACGGATTGACCGTCCAGCTCTGACATGCAAGTCCTCCATTCTGCGCGGCACACGGATTACTGCTCCCTGACTTCCCCGACTGCGCATAAAATAAAACCGGATCAGGAAAAGTTTCAGACTCCTCCTGACTCTGGTTAAATGAATCCGAGCCTTCCCGTCAGCCTCGGACAAACTGCATCCCTTCTGCAAAAGAATGCGCTATTTCTTATGAGTATGGCGCCGGGCAAACCAGCGCAGCAGAACCATCGCCAGCACTGCCCCGATCAGAATATACAAATCCTGTTCCCGGAACAACGAATCCGCTCCGCCGCTTCGCGCCTTTTCCCATACGGCCAAAGCAACCAGCAGCACGATCCCTGCATTGGAAATCTTCTTCCCATATTGTTTCCAGAAAGAAATTTTCCTCACCTCCCCGGCAAAAGCCGAAAGTATTCCTCTTAAATTGTACTGACTGAATCAGAGGAAGTCAAGCAATCCCGGGGCAGATAAGCATTGCGCTTCCGGCAAAAAAAAATTATTTTTGATATTTTAACCTATTGACTTTTTGACCTTTAGGAGTATAATAAGAATTGAAGCAAGGGAAAGCCCCCCGGAAAGAACACCGGGGCGCGGGCTCCGAAGCTTCGCCCATCCGATACAAATCTTATGAAAGGGGATCGATTTTATGTTTGGGTTAGTTCCGTTTGGTATGAGAAATGAGTTGGCAGCAGAAGACGACTTCGATCGCCTCTTCGATTTCATGAACCGGCCGCTTTCCAGTCTGTTCAGCGACGCCGGATTCACTGGCAGGTCCTTCCACGTCGATGTCAAAGACAACGGCGCAAGTTATGAACTCAAAGCAGAACTGCCGGGCCTGACAAAAGACGACGTCAGTCTCTCCTACAAGGATAATTATCTGACCATTGCCACAAAGAAAGAAGATGTCAAGGAAGAAAAAGATGAAAAAGGAAGCTACATCCGCCGTGAATGCTACAACGGCAGCATGAGCCGTTCCTTCTACATCGACAACATCGATGAATCGAAATGCGACGCAACCTTCAAGGACGGTATTCTGACCGTCACCATGCCGAAGGCTGCGGCGCCGAAAGAAGAAGCGCCAAAGCAGATTCCGATTCATTCGATTGCATAATTTGAAGCTCCCCCCTCACATAAAAAGAAAGAAGGCGCTGTCCATCCGGGCAGCGCCTTCTTTTGGTGTGGTTTCATATGATCTGCCGGAACATCCGGCTTCCCGCGTTTTGCCGCAGGATGTGCAGGGCCTGCAGTCAGCAGGTATGGCATTCGTCGTAGATGCCCGCTTTTTTCAGCGTATTGACTACGGTCTCTCCGATATGCGCCACAGTGTCCGCCACTTCAATGCCAACGGCATTGAGCGCCTTGATCTTATCGGCCGCAGTGCCTTTGCCGCCGCTGATGATGGCGCCGGCATGGCCCATGCGCTTGCCCGGAGGCGCCTGACGGCCGGAGATGAAGGCCGCGACCGGCTTATCCGGCATGTTCTCCTTGATCCAGCGGGCTGCATCCTCCTCGGCATTGCCGCCGATCTCACCGATCATGAGCACAGCCTTCGTATCCGGATCGTCCTTGAACAGCTTCAGCGCATCGATGAAATCTGTTCCCTTGACCGGGTCGCCGCCGATGCCGATCGCCGTCGTCTGGCCAATTCCGGCCGCCGACAGCTGGAAGGTCGCTTCATACGTCAGCGTTCCGGAGCGGGAAATTACCCCGACATGCCCCTTCTTGTGGATATAACCGGGGATAATGCCCAGCTTGCATTCATCCGTCGTAAGGATTCCCGGGCAGTTCGGCCCGATGAGGCGGGTCTTTTTCCCTTCCATATAGCGGCGGACCTTGACCATATCCTGCACCGGAATATGCTCCGTGATGCAGACGACCAGATCGAGGCCGGCGTCAACGGCTTCCATGATGGAGTCAGCGGCGAACCTTGCCGGCACATAGACGACGGATGCCGTCGCGCCTGTTGCGTCCACTGCGTCCCGGACCGTATTAAATACCGGCACACCCTCAACCTTCTGCCCGGCCTTGCCCGGCGTGACGCCGGCCACGATCTTCGTGCCGTATGCCAGCATCTGCTTGGTATGGAAAGTCGCAGCTTTGCCCGTGATGCCCTGGACAATGACTTTCGTATCTTTATTGACTAAAATTCCCATGATTCAGGCCTCCTCAGGCAAAATTACGCATGTTCCGCTTCTTTAACCAGCTTGACGATCTGCTCTGCGCCGCCTTCCATCGTCGGCGCCATGATGACGTTCTCGATCGGCGTATTCTTGAGAATCTCACGGCCGCGCTCGACATTGGTGCCTTCCAGACGAACGACAACCGGAACCGGCAGGCTCTTGCCGTCCGAAGAAATCATCTTCGCCGCCTCGACGATGCCTTCCGCCACCAGATCGCATTTGTTGATGCCGCCGAAGATGTTGACAAAAATGCCCTTGGCCTGTCCGCCGTCCAGCATGATGTTGAACGCTTCCGCGATCTTATCCGGCGTGGAATCGCCGCCGACATCGAGGAAGTTCGCCGGCTCACCGCCATAATACTTGATGATGTCGACTGTCGCCATCGCCAGTCCCGCGCCGTTGACCATGCAGGCCACATCGCCGCCGAGATTGACATAATTGAGGCCCGCCTCCGCCGCGCGGCGCTCCTTCGGATCCTCCTCACTCTCATCGCGCAGCGCTTCCACATCCGGATGGCGGAACAGCGCGCTGTCATCAAAGTTCAGTTTGGCATCCAACGCAACGACATCGTCATCTTCCGTAACGACGAGCGGATTGATCTCCGCCAGCGAGCAGTCTTTGCCGACAAACGCCTGATACAGGCAGCCCATGAGCTTCGTCACCTTGCGGATCGCCGGCTGCGGGAAATGCATCGCATACGCCATGCGGCTTGCCTGGAACGGAGCCAGTCCGATGGCCGGATCGATATATTCCTTGATGATCTTATCCGGCATTTCCGCCGCGACCTTCTCGATCTCCATGCCGCCCGCTTCGGAGCCCATCATGACGACGCGGGCCGTCTGACGGTCGATGACAAAGGACAAATAATATTCTTTCTTGATCTTCGAGCCTTCCTCGATCAGCAAACGGTTGACTTTCTTCCCTGCCGGGCCCGTCTGTTTCGTGACCAGCGTTTTTCCCAGCAATTCTTCCGCGTACTGCCTGACTTCATCCAGGCTCTTGGCAAGCTTGACACCGCCGGCCTTTCCACGGCCGCCGGCATGAATCTGTGCCTTGACGACCACGACAGGGGAACCGATTTCCTTTGCATGATTTACGGCTTCCTCGACGCTGAAGGCCGGCATCCCGTTCGGTACGTTTACCCCATAGGATTTCAGGATCGCCTTACTTTGATACTCATGAATGTTCATTGTCTTGCCTCCCTGACTGGTTTAGGATAACGGAAAACGCTATTATTCGCTATTGCTTCTTCCCGTTCGACAAGTACATTGTATACTTTTTTCGTTTTTTTGTCTACTATTTTCGGTTGATTTTATTATTGTCATAAATTATCCCAAATTGTGCTAACTCTGTCCTTTTGTCCCTTTTTCCGCAAAAATCAATAATCCGCACCTATTGTTTCAATAGATGCGGATTATTGATTGAGGAGCGATCCAATGGAAACCGTTTTACCTGTTTCCCCGCGTTTTATTTCTCCTGACAGGCTTCCAGCTTTTCCGCTGCTTCATGCAGCATATCCTGCGTGATCTTATAGGGCATGACTTTGACATCCTGATGCTTCTCCGTTGCCTGAAACACGCGGTGAATGTCCTCTTCGCTGGCTCCGATGTCCTTGCGGCAGGTTGGCAGACCGATTTTCTGACAGAAATCGAAGAAACGCCGGAACTCCTCCTGCTGTCCGTCGCAGAGCAGCAGCAGCAAAATGCCGTAAGCGGCCAGCCCGCTGTGCTGATGGCACTGCTCCCCGGCCGACAAATTGGTCAGTTCCGTAAATAAGGTATGCGCGATATGCCCGTTATACTGCGGAGCGGCAAAATTCGACACCAGTCCGCTGGTCATGACGATGGACAGCACAGCCTCCTCGAAAGCCGGCGTCGCGGCATGCGCCCGGTTGTCCGCCACAGCCTGTTCGCCATAGGCATAAAGCGGTTCCAGACACATGCGGGAGAGCGCCAGTCCCATTCCGTCGCGGTGGCACACCTTCCTGCCGCGCGCGGCGATCTGCGCCTCATAATATTTGGCCATGGTATCACTGATGCCGCGCAGCAGATACTCCACCGGCGCCTGAGCCAGCATGCGCGTGCAGAGGAATACATGAACCGGCGGCTTATTGGAATACGCATATTCCCGGAACCTGCCGTCCTCATAGTAAATCGTCGCGATGCTGTCCGCAGCTGCGCAGCTGCCCGCCACCGTCGGGAACGTAAAGAACGGCTTATGCTGGATGTGCGCCACCTGCTTGGCGGTATCTATCGCCTTGCCGCCGCCCACGGCAAAGATCATATCCGCCTCCTGCACCGCACGGTCCTCCCGGAGCTTATCAATATTCTCATAGGAAGTCTCCCCGCCGGCCAGCAGGAATCCCGTAAACTCAAGGCCGACGCCTTCCACCGCCTTGGTCAGCTTCTCCTGCGCGGCTTCGATGCCGCGCCGCCCGCCGATGACGACCACGCTTTTCCCATAGCGCGGGCAAACCTCCCGGACCTTCTCATAGGCCTCCACCCCGATCGTATAGTCGGGAAATGTCATCGTATATCTGCCTTCCATCTCTATTCCTCCTCAATCTTCCGGCCGCAGGACATAGACCGTCTGCGCCTTCCAGGTATCGCCTTTTTTCAGGATCGGCTGCGGAAACCCCGGATTGGCCGGTGCATTCGGATAATACTGGGTTTCCAGACAAAAACCGGTGCGGCGCTGAAACTCCACGCCATGCTTTCCCGGTATCCCGCCTTTTAGAAAATTGCCCGTATAAAACTGCACACCCGGCAGCGTCGTATAACAGGTCAGAGTCAGTCCGCTGCGCCCGGACGCCGCATAGGCCGCTTTTTTCAGGCCGGACACGGCCGGCTCATCCTTGATGCACCAGTTATGGTCGTAGCCGCAGCCCATCTGCAACTCGTCAAAATCATCGTCAATATGATCGCCGATGCGCGTCAGCCGACGCAGATCCATCGGCGTCCCGTCGACGGGAAGGATGCGCCCGTCAGGCAGGGACTCCGCATCCGCCCAGGTATAGCGGTCAGCGAAAATCTGTATCTTCTGGTCCAGCACCGGCCCGGCCTGATACCCATCCAGATTGAAATAGGTATGATTCGTAAGGTTGCAAATCGTATCCTGATCGCTCACGGCCTCATACTGAATGGAAAGCTCATTGTCATTGGAGAGCGAATACAGTACCTTCACCGTCATATTCCCGGGATAGCCGCCCTCGCCGTCCCGGCTGTGATACGTCAGCAGTACGCCCTCATACGCTTCTTCCGCCGTCCAAAGCTGATCATGGAACCCGTGGAACCCGCCGTGAATATGATTCTGCCCATGTGAGCCCGTATTGCGTTCGAGCTGATACGTCCTGCCGTTCAAGACAATCCGCCCTCCGGCGATGCGGTTGGCATGACGGCCGACCACCCCGCCCATCGCCGTATCGTCCTTTTCATAGGATGCGGCATTGGCATAACCGAGTACGACATCCAGAAACTTTGCGCCCGGCCCCAGAATACGCCAGCTGACCAACCGAGCGCCATAAGTGATCACTCCGACCTCTGTCCCCTTCGTATTCCGAAGCGTATACCGATCAACCGCCCGACCGTCGCTGAGCCTGCCGAACGGTTCCTTTCTGATAATCGCCATGACCTGTCCCTCCCGCATTTCGTTGTGAATTGCTATGAATTTCAAACAACTCTATACGGTTTTCACTTTACTCTATCCGATTTTATTTGTCAACCGATTTCGTTTTTATTATTATCTATCATTGTATCCGGCTTATCCGACAATGCCGGCGCGATTTATCAAGACAGAACAACTGTGGTATAATAAAAAAAGGTTTCCGCATAAGCAGGCGGGGCGAAGGGAAACATCCTTCCCCCGCCCGCTGGAAACCGGCCCGTAAAACAGGGTCTTATCGTACCGATGGAACCGCCGTAAAAGCAGTCCTCAGGTATACATCATCAGCGAGGGGGATTTATCATGAAAGAGAAGTATGCTTACATTTTCTTCAACTGCGACGAAGAAAAAAGCCAGCAATCCATGAATCTGTTTTACAATCAGGAAATCTACCGCGATCTGAAGGGAGCGCGCCGTGCGCTGCTCGCAAAAATCGAACAGGAGCAGGCCGAAGGCCGGATCCGGATACAGGAAAGCGATCTTCCGGCCGTGCGTCAGGCTGTTCTGGAAGGCGATCCCACAGAAGCCAGCGCGTATATCTGCTATGGGGCCGTCGAGCGTTTCCCCATCATCTGACCCGGCAAAACCGCCCCGTCACAATGTGTCCAACCGCAGTTCCGCAAGATCCTCCACGATCCGGTCGGCCAGAGAAAGATCCTGCTGACCGGAGTGCGGATTGCGATAGGCAATACAGTACATTCCGGCATTCTTGGCAGCAAGAATGCCGTTTTTTGTATCCTCCAGCACAACGCACCGCTCAGGCTCCACGCCAAGCCGCCGGGCCGAAATGCGGTAAATCGCCGGATCCGGCTTGCTCTTGGGCAGATCCCCGCCTGAGAGCACCGACTGAAAGCAAGACCGTATACCGAAACGGTCCAGCACCGTCTCCATCACGACGGACCAGGAAGAAGTCGCCAGCGCCAGCGGGATCCCCGCCGCATGGAGAGCGCGGATCAGTTCGACCGCCCCGCGGACGGGTTCGATCTCCCCGCTCTTCAGCACTTCCAGATAATGCTGATGCTTATACTCCGTCAAATCGCTGACCGAAAGATCCCTGCGCCCCGATGCGGCGAGCACTTCGCTGAAAATCGCTTCGCTGGTTCGCCCCATATACCGGACCAGATCCCGTTCATCAAACGACAGCCCGAAATGACGGAAAGTATCCATCTTCACGCGGGAATGAATCGGCTCACTGTCGATGATCACGCCATCCATATCGAAAAGAAATGCGCCTATATCGTGCTTCACAAAATTCCTCCTGTTCATGCTCTCTGCGCCGGCTCCCTGCTATTATACTACAAAACAATATACGACAAAAGGCTTCGGGCGATTTTGGAGGAATCAGCCGAAGCCTTTTGTCAAGAAGCTTTATGTTAATTGCTTTCAGAACCCTGACTGGAAAACAAGGTTCAAAAGGAAAAGAAAGCCTAACCCGTACCCCAGTACGTGGACCTCGCGAATCCGCCCGTTCATGATCTTCAACAGGGGATATGCTGTAAAACCAAAGGCAAGACCCGTGGAAATGCTGCCCGACCAGGGGATCAGCACGACAACCAGAAAGGCGGGGAACCACTCCGAGAAGTCATTAAACTCCACATACTGCAGCTGCTGCATCATCATGGCGCCCGTGATAATAATGACCGGCGCGATGGCAGCCTGGGGTACATAGGAAAGAAGAGGGATAAAGAAAAGAGAAAGGGCAAACAGCACAGCCGCCGTCAGGGCCATAAGCCCGGTACGGCCGCCGCTCGCAATGCCTGCCGCGCTCTCGGCGGCAGCCACTGTCGGGCTGGTGCCCAGAAGACCCGAGAACATCGTCGTAAACGCCGAGCCCTCGAAGGTTTTCTTGAATTTGCTCTGATCCGGCAAGATGCCCTCCAACAGGCCCATGGTCTCAAAAATCATAATCATGGACATGGAGAATACCGCCAGCAGGAAGGGGATGCTCAAAAGATGCGTGAAATCCGCCTGCAGCAAAAGCTGCGGGTACAAGGCAAGATTGCCGAGATTCAGCTCCATCGGCGCGGCATCATGGATGCCGGCAAAATAGCCGACGATACTGGTCGCAATGATTGCCAGAAAAAAACTCCCCATCACATTGCGCAGATAAAGCGCAAGGCTCAGAATCAGACCGAACAAGGCCAGCAGAGCCACCGGATTCGTGAGGCTGCCCAGTTCGATGATGGAATTCGTCCCGCGCTGAATGAGCTGCGCCTTCTCCAGACCGATCTCCACGAGATACAATCCGATACCGGCGGTAATGGCACATTTCAGCGAGGAAGGCACCGCCTGACTCAGACGGATGCACCATTTCGTACAGGCCACAAACACGAAGATCAGGCCGGACACCAGCGAAATCGCAATGGCTTCCTGCCAGTGCAGGCCCATGCTGACGCAGATCGTATACGTAAAGAACGCATTGATCCCCATTCCCGGTGTCAGGACAATCGGCGCATCGGCCACGAAAGCCATAAGCAGGCAGCCGATCACCGAAGAAAAAATCGTCGCAAAGACCGAAAGCTCCGCCGGTATTCCCGCGTCGGCCAGAATCAGCGGATTGACAATGATGATGTAGGAAATGGCAAAAAATGCAGTGATTCCCGCAATTACCTCACGCTGACAGGCCCTGCGGTCCGCCAGTGCGCCATCGAACCATCGCTTCATTCCTCCGGTCTCCTTCCCATTTCTTCTTGTTTACATCACTTAGTCTACACATTCCGGCAAAAAAAGAAAAGGACATCTGTCTTACCTGTCCCTGTTTTTTTCTTTTTCCATTATTCTGAACACGCTTCAGACAAAATCGGCAGGGAAATCCGCCCCCGAAGTCAAATATATAAAGATACAGAAGCAATGCAACGCAGTGAACAATCATAAAGAAAGGACATCCTGTTACCATGAAGCTCGACTATATGCTCGATCACATGCCCGACTCCATCCGGCGGCAGACCACCCGGCGCGTTTTCCTGCCCGGGGAATCCGTCGTCCGCAAGGGAGAACTAGCCGACCACGTCTTTCTGCTGACCAAAGGCAGTCTGCGCGTCAGCAATGAATTCGCGAGCGGACAGCGATTCACCTTCGGCTCACTCGAAGTCCCCGACCTCATCGGCGACCTTGAGGTGCTGGCCGGACAGAAAAGCTATGCGGCCTCCAATGAAGCCGTCTCCGCCTGTGAGGTCATCGCCATGAGCGCGGAAACCTTCCTGCAGTGGATGCGCTCCGACAATGAATTTGCTCTGGCCGTCGCCCAGCTGCTGGCGGCGAAAATGTACCCGACCTCCAACGAAGCGGGACGCGTCAAGTTCCTGCCGAGTCTTGATCGGCTGCACGCCTATCTCATCAAGCGCCTCGGCACGATTCAGACCGATCTGTTCATCCTGCACACCAGCCGCCAGCAGATCGCCGACGACATCGGCACCAGCGTCAAGACCGTCAACCGCGGCGTGTCCAAGCTCCGGGAAGCCGGCCTGATCAGCCTGAACCGCGGCAAGATTACCATCAACGAAGAGCAGCAGCAGGCGCTCCGCGATACATTCAGACAGGAAGAGGACGCATGAAAACCATACCATTCACCTTTCGCAATATTCTTTTGTCCATCGGCCTTTTCTGCATGATGGCCGGCATTTTCGGCCTCTCCTTCATCTGGAGCATCGACCACCGCAGCGCAGACAGCCTCTCCTCCTATTGCCGCATCGACTTCCAATCCTCCCATAACGAACAGGGCTATCTGGAAGGCGCGATACTCACCTTGTGGGACTGGCGCTACGACAGCGCCCGCATGAAGCCTGACGCCATTTTATACACCGACGGCGATGCCTGGGAGATGAAAGCCGCCGTAAAGCAATCGCCGGCCGGAACGGACAAAGACCATCCGTGGCAGAAAGAAAACAAGCTGTTTGTCGAGCTGCCGCGCGCCAGCCTTCCCGCAATAAAAAAAGCGGACAGTGTCCGCTTCCGCTTTTATTATGACAATGGGCAAACCATCGATCTGCCGCTCAACGCCCCCGATCTGGAATACTGGAAGCGTCAGCTCAACTGACGGGCCGAATACGCCAAGGCTCCTGCCGCGCCTTCGGCCATACGATCATTCCGCATGATGCACATAGACCCGCGGAACGCGCGGGGACAGCAGGCACGGAACCTCATAATTGATCGTTCCCAGCCATCCCGCAGCCTCGTCAATCGTCAGCGACGGGCTGCCGAACAGCACCGCCGTATCGCCGATCTTCACATCGGGAATATCCGTGACATCGATCATAACCTGATCCATGCAGATTCGCCCCGCGATCGGCGCGCGGCGGCCCCGTATCTCCACGCAGCCCTTCGGGCCGTAAGCGCGGATGTAGCCATCAGCATAACCGACGGGAAGCGTCGCGATGCGGCTTTCCCGCTCTGCCACAAAAGCCCGCCCGTAGCCGATGCTTTCGCCCTTATGCAGCGTCTTGAGCCAGACCACCCGCGCCTGAAGCTTCATGACGGGATGAAGCGCAATCGGATGCGTGACCTCATCGGACGGCCACAGGCCATACTGAATCACGCCGGCCCGTACCATATCGAACTGCGCCTCCGGTATCTCAAGGATCGCCGCGGATTCCGCGATATGGCGGATGGACGGATGGACCCCCTGTGCCTCCACGGCGGCGACAGCCTGACGGAACGCCTCCAGCTGCTTTTCCGTATAGCTCTTGTCCCGGCAGTCCGCCATCGCGAAATGCGAGAAAATCCCCTCGATGCGGATTCCGGGCATCGCCGCAATCTGCGCAGCCAGCGCGCCGATCTCCCCGGGGCGCACACCAATCCGGCCCATGCCCGTATCCACCTTCAAATGAACGCAGGCCGTTCTCTTCTGGCGCACCGCCTCACGGGAAAGCGCCGCCGCCAGCTCCGCGCTGCAGACCGTCTGCGTGATCCCAAAGGAAACGACATCTGCCGCCTCCTCCGGCATGACCAGCCCCAGCAGCAGAATCGGCGTCGTAAAACCGGCCTGCCGCAGCGCAATCCCCTCGGACAAAGTCGCCACGGCCAGATACGACGCGCCGGCGGCCACGGCCGCCCGGGCCACAGCCAGCGCGCCGTGGCCATAGGCATCCGCCTTGACGACGGCGCACAGCTTCACCTCCGGTTTCAGCCGCGATTTGATTTGCTCATAATTCTTTTCCAAAGCACCCAGGTCGATCTCGGCCCAGACGGCACGATTTGGCATGATAGTCGCTCCCTTTACCAATCATTGATCCTGTTAGAAGGTCTTCTTGTCAAGTATAGCAAAAGCCCTTCGGAAAGTCTATAACCATCACCATGACGAAACTGCTGAAACGAGCGGATCTCCTGCTCATTCTCACCCTGCTGTGCCTCTCCTTTGCGCCGCTGCTCTTTCTCAGCGGCCGGAGCGGCGCGGTCTACGCCGACATCACGGTAGACGGGCATCTTTACCGCCGCGTCCCGCTCTCCGGCCGCCACGGCCGCGAGGAATTCACGGTCCGGACCCCGGACGGCAGCAATACCATATGCGTCGAAGGAGAAACCATCGCGGTGACCGAAGCGGACTGCCCGGACGAAATCTGCGTCGAAACCGGCCGCGCTTCGCGTCCCGGCGACATCATCGCCTGCCTGCCCCACCGGCTCATCATCGAAGTGAAGGGAGATGCCGGCAATGAAGAACCGGACCTCATCCGCATGCGCTAACCACGGCGCCGTACCCATTCTGCCCTGATGATTCGGAGGATATTGATGAAACCGACCCGCAAACGAATCTGGATTGCCCTGCTGACCGCGCAGTCTCTCGCCCTGTTCCTGTTCGAAGGAATGATCCCCGTCCCCTTTCTCGCGCCGGGCGCCAAGCTCGGGCTGGCCAATCTCATCACTGTGCTGGCCCTGTACATCCTGCCGCGCTGGCAGGACGCGCTGACCGTCCTGCTGCTCCGCATCCTGCTGGCCTCGCTGTTCGGCGGAGGGCCGGGCATCATGATCTACAGCATAGCCGGCGGCCTGCTGAGCTTCGCGGTCATGGCGCTGCTGCGGCGCAGCCCGCGCTTCTCGCTCATTGGCGTCAGCTGCGCCGGCGGCTTCGCCCACAACATCGGGCAGCTCGCCCTCGCCGTCCTCATCACAGGAAGTCCCGGCCTGTTCCTCTATCTGCCTGTCCTCGGCCCCTGCGGCCTCGTCACCGGCTTTTTGATCGGCTTCGCCGCCTCCCGAACCCTGCTGCGCCTGCCTGCCTTCCTGCGGGAGCAGCACTGACCGCGTTTCTTTTTTCCGAACGCAAAAAAGAGGTCTGTACCCGGTACAGACCTCTCTTTTTTGTGTAATCGGATTCGAATCAGAAGAACAGCTCGACGCGGCCGAAGATGTTCTTAACCTGATTGTTGGACTGCAGTTCCTTGCCCTGTGCATAGCGAACCGTAGCGAGAACGTTCTTGAACGGAACGTAGTTCGCGCCGACCTCCCATGCCTTCTGGCCGGCATCTACCGCATCAAACGTGTTGTAGAAGTCGACGTTCTGGCCGAGGTGACGGTAAGCGACCCAGGTACCCCAGGTGCCCTTGTTCTCCGTCTCGCCGCCCTTGTAGGTCAGCTCAGCGCTGCCGGCCTTCTCATAGGAATCCGCATCATGGTTTTCCGCATAGAAGCCGTTCACGCCGAAGTTCTTGTCAAACGTATAAGCGCCTTTGAGCAGCCAGATATTGGCCTCATCCGTAGCGGCCTTCTTATAGTTCGTGTCGGCGTTGCCATAAGCCGTCTTGATATCCTCGCTGTTCAGGTGATGATAGTCAGCACCGACGGACAGCTTGCCAGCCGCATAGCCGAGGCCTGCATACTGGTAGTTTGCCGTATCAACCGGCGTATTGACCTCCTGTGCGGCATGGATGCGGCCTGCGCCCAGCGTCAGCTTGGCTGCCTTGCCGAAGGAAACCTCCGCACCGGAGAACTCGGTATCGAAGATGCTGTCGTCGTCGATCGGAGCGAACTTGCCGAGCTTCGTCTGGAAGTTCGTGTAGTCGCCCTGCGCCCAGACGCGCTTCAGCGTAACCTTATCGCTGCCGTCGTCATCGCCAGCATCCGTGTTGAGCTTCGTGTCAGCATCGAGACGGGCATTGACATGCCAGTTGCCGTTGACTTCCGCGCTCGGCTCAAGGCGCAGCTTGAGGTTGTAGTCGCGGACATCGCTCTTCTCACCTTCCGTCACACGGAAACGCGTAGCCGTATACTCCGCTTTGCCGTTCCATTTTACCATGTCGGCATTGCGCTCGAGGTTCGCCACGCGAACGCCGAGGTTGTTAAGTTCATCGGAGAACTCAGCGGCCAGCTTGTCGAGCAGAGCCTTGTCGTTGCCCGTCGCCGTGTTCTTGGCCATCGCCTTGGCGATCATCTGAGCCATCTCATAACGCGTGATGTTCTTGTCGCCCTTGAAGGTCGTGTCGCCATAGCCTTCGATGACGCCGTCAGCGGCCAGCTGGCTTACTGCATCATAAGCCCAGTGGTCAGCCGGTACATCAGAGAACGGATTGGCGGCAGCAAACGTCGTGCTGGCTGCGCCGACAACGAGCGCCGTCGTCAGTGCGGATACGAGAGTCTTTTTCATGAAGAACTCCTCCTTTAAAAAATAGAAGTAAATCGGTTCCTTAATCTTCCGGCCGAAGCTCCTCATGAGTGTCCATGTTTCCTCAGTCTCGCTTCTAACCGTTTCTCAAGGCACAGCTAATATTATCATAAAAAAACATCCTTTGCAAGCAATTTCTTGAAAATAATTATCAAAATCAAATTAAAGTTTGCTTAAGCAACGGTTTCTTCTTTTTCTTCCTGCGATTTCGGATTTTTTCCCTTTATTTCGAATCCCTTGCCGGCATGAGGATGAAGTTCACCGGCAGATTGGACGCTCCGGGCGGAGAAAACAGAAAGCATGGCTTCTGGCTCGTATGATACAGCCCCAGATCGGTCAGCTCGGTGTTTCTCGCCAGGATGGCCGTGCCGTGCTCTCTGGCCCACTCCACATTGGCCGGCTCCGGCGGCGTGCGGTCGCCGAAATACGGGCGGCTCTGCGGCGTAGGCAAAAGATTCGGCCCGACAGCGCCGTCCCGTACCTGCATCGCGCCCGCATAGACTCCGCCCAAAGGACTCAGATAATACTGCGCGGCCAGTGAACCGGACATCGGCACCCGGATCGTATACACAATCCCGTAATTTCCCTCGTTGACGACCCGGCTGCCGTCTGTCGCGTCGATCCCCTCGCGGTATTTGTCCGTGAGATTGTCCGCCAGCGGGAAATACATGATACCGTCCTCATCGGTGCAGTACGTCTTCGCCGCCGTCACCACCCGGTTCATTCCGGCAAACGTCCCCCGCAGGCGCATCGCATCCTTCGGCAAAACCGGCAGACTCCGCGAGGCCGTGACCGGATCCCCGTCAGCCGGCAGCATCAAAACCGAAACGGTCACCGGATGATCGGCATGAAAATCGTACATGCCGGCCACCAGCTGCCCCGGCTGCAGAAGGATCTCATTCATCTGCGGCCGCAGCAGCCGCCCCATCCCCCGCGGCAGGACGATAACCTCCGACATATCCCGCGCGAAATACTGCATCTGAACCGTCCTGCCTACTTTCAAATAATCTTCGTCCGGCGCTCCGCAGCCGCCCTTGGTGATGCGCACCGTCGTCAGCCCGTCATAGGCATTATCCAGCACCACAGCGACCTTTTTCGGCACATCGGTCTGATTCAGATGATAGTAAAACACGCGCGCATCGCCCTGCACCGTGTCCCGGTACAGCACACCGTCCTCCGTGACATACTCCGGACTGTCCGAAAACAGCAGCGTACCGCCCTCATCGCGCGAGGTCATGGGCAGCTGGTGCATAACCCGCGACGTTTCCCGCCACACCTCGCCGCTCGGGCGCGTTTTCCTGCGCCCCTCCATGAGAATCGCCTGAATGCGCTCCTTAAAGGTCGTCGTCCGGGCTTTATCCTGCGGCACAGGCGCCGTATGAACCACGGTCTTTCCCTGCTCCGCGGCCTCATGGCGGGACGCCGCCGCCGTGTTCATCAGACAGGCCGACAGCACGCCGGCTGCCAGCCCGAAAAACCATGGTTTATATTTCGCTTTGTTCATTTGACTCCACTCCGCTTCCTGCTTAATGCTGACGAATCCCCAACCGGGTCATGACGGCTGCCTTGAAAAGACGCAGCCGGAACTCCATCCGCCCAAACCGCGGATGCGGGATATTGATGCGCTGCAGCAGATACGGATCCGTCTGAAACGTATTGAGTCCGGCATCCCCGGTCACGGCGGTCAGATAGCCGTTCTGCGCCAAAAGCTCCGGCATGCCGCTGTCGTATGCGCCATTGGGATAAGAAAAGCTGAACACCGTATGAATCCCGTTCCATTCCAGCAGGAGCTTGGACAGCCGCATCTCTTCCTCCTGCCTGCTGCGGTCCATCTCCGTCAGCGGCTGATGGTTCGCCGTATGGCTGCCGATCTCGATGCCGCGCTCCTGCATATCGCGCAGCTCATCCCAGGTCAGATACCCCGGCAGGCCGATATCGTTGGTAACCATATAGACCGTCGCCTTCATGCCGTACGATTCCAGAATCGGCAGGAGCGTCGTGTAGTTGCTCTCATAGCCGTCATCAAACGTCAGAATCACCGGCCGCGGCGGCAGCTCGGCCTTGCCCTTTTTCGCCTTCATATAGTCGAGCATGCTGATGGCCGTATACCCTTCCTCCCTCAGATAATCCAGCTGATCGCGGAAGTCTTCGGGCGGCACATTATAGGCCCAGCCATCCTCCGGCGAAGTATCGGCAACCATGTGATACTCCAGAACAGGAATCCCCTCCGGCGCCGGAAGGAACGCCAGCCCGCAAAGAAAAGCCAGCAGCAGAAATCCTGCTGCCAGCGCAATTCGTCTGATTTTCTTCAAAAATGAATCCTTCTTCCTCATATTATCGTTGTTCCATCTGCGGCAGCGCGGCCGCTTCTTCCTGCAGCCTGCGCATGCGGTAGCTCATGCCGGGCTTGCTGATCCCCAGCATCCCGGCCAGCTCCGTCAGATTCGCATCCGGATTTTCCTGCCGGACCCGGGCCGCTGCCTGCAGCTTCTGCGGCAGGCGGGACAGGCAGCCCGTCCGGGCCAGCACCCGGATCGCCGCCAGCTGACGGCCGGCCGCATCGACGGTTTTCTGCAGATTGGCCGTCTCGCAGTTGACCAGACGGTTGACCTGCCCGCGCACCTCCTTAAGATTGCGGGCGACTTCAAAGGCTTCTGCCGCCTTCGCGGCCCGGATCATGGACAGAAAGTCAATGATCGCGTCACATTCTTTCAGATAAACGAGATAAACGTCCTTGCGGTCCGTAAACCCGGCGGGAAAATTCATGCGCTTCAGCAGGGTATGCAAAAGCTTGCCCAGCTCGTAGCTCCCCGTCACCAGTTCCAGATGATAGCTCGCCTCCGGCCGGTTCACACTGCCGCCGCCCTGAAACGCGCCGCGCAAATACGCCACGCGGCAGCAGTTCTTCTTCAACAGGCCCATATCGTTTTCCATATTCAGACGGTCCCCCTGCAGGAACCCCAGCTTCTTCATCAGATCATTCACCGCCGGCGAAGGCATGACGCGGACCGTATAGTCGTTATTCTTGTTCAGCTGACGGGAGCGGCGCACCGTGATCTCCGTGCGGATGCCGCCGCCCTCCTTTTTCAGCAGCAGCAGCGCCTTGCGGGCCACGGCCGCGTTCTTCGTCGTGAGATTCAGACCAAAGGTATGATGTAGGCCAATCGTGATGGCCGCGCTCATACGCAGAAGGGCCGCCAGCTCCGCCAGACGACAGCAGGCAGACTCCTCATTCAGCCTTGCCAGTTCATTTTTTACTTCTGTCGCAAAAGACGGCATGGACGCAACCTCCTTCCACCGTCACAGCCGGTCTTTGCCGTCCATGCCACCGGGCTGAAAGCGGTAAACCATCTGCATCACGCTCCGGCACAGCTTGTCCGGGTCATGACGGATCAAATCCGTCTCGCTGATGATATCCGCCTTCACAAAGCCGATTCCCAGCGCATTGATTGCCTCCTCGTCGACTTCCACCGGATAAGCTCCGCGCTCGGCATAATACGCCTGCATCTCCCGGGAGATCGGCGCCGCATTGACCAGCATATAGTCGATCACGCCCTTGCCGCCGTGGTCGATGATCGCTTTGGCGTGCATGGATGCCGTATAGCCGTCCGTCTCGCCGGGCTGCGTCATGACATTGCAGATATAAATCTTGACCGCTCTGCTCTTGCGCAGCGCCTCCGCCACGCCGTCCACCAAAAGATTCGGCATGATGCTGGTATACAGGCTTCCCGGGCCGAGAATGATGGCGTCCGCCGTAGTCAGGGCGTCCAGCGCCGACTGAACCGGCTGCGCATGCTCGGGGAAAAGGCGCACCCGGCGAATCCGCTTGTGCACCTCCGGGATATGCGACTCGCCCTCGACCACCGTGCCGTCCTCCATGACCGCGTCCAGACGCACATGATCCTTGGAGGCGGGCAGTACCTGCCCCTTGACAGCCAGTACCTTGGACGACTCCTTGAGCGCCGTTTCCACATCGCCGGTGACTTCCGTCATGGCCGCGATGAACAAATTGCCGAAGCTGTGTCCGGCCAGCTCGCTCGTCCCCTTGAAGCGGTACTGAAACAGCTTCTCCATCAGCGGTTCCGTATCCGCCAGCGCGACCAGACAGTTGCGGAGATCACCCGGCGGGATGATGCCCAGCTCCTCGCGCAGACGTCCCGACGAGCCGCCATCATCCGCCACCGTCACCACCGCGGAAACATTGCTGGTCGCCGACTTGATACCGCGCAGCAGAACGGAAAGCCCATGGCCGCCGCCGACCACCGCCACAGTCGGCCCCTTTCCCAGCCGGCGCTTTTCATAAATAATATCGACCAGCCGCTCCGAATTGTCCGGCAGCAGGACCGTGATCACCGAACGGATGACGAACCGCGTCGCGACCAGCATCAGCACGACGCCCAACGCCACGACGGCAATGCCGATCAGCGTAGAAAACGTATAATTATAACTGCCTTTCCAGAGATAAACAGCCCGGAAAATGGCTTCCTCGATATAATCCAGATATTTATAGTTAAAGACCAAGGCCAGTCCCAGACTTACCAGCATGACGCCTGCCGAAAACAGCAACAGCCATCGCTTGAACTTCATGCCGGGATAAAGCCACTTCAATAAATGCATGGATAATCAGCACTCCTCACGCACATGTTCGCGGACATCATTCTTCATGAGGTCGCGATGCTCCAATTTGGCCGGATACCCCTTGGCGCCGAGCCGGTCAAAAATATGCTTCGCGATAAACACACTGCGGTGCATGCCTCCCGTACAACCGACGGCGATGACCAGCTGGCTCTTCCCCTCCTTGATATACTGCGGGACCAGAAAATCAATCATCCCGTCAAGATGGCGCAGAAACTCCTGCGTGACCGGCCACTGCGCGATATAATCCGCCACCTCCGGCACCGCGCCGCTCTTATGCCGCATCGATTCGATATAAAAAGGATTCGGCAGGAACCGCACATCCAGCACCATATCCGCGTCGAGCGGCATGCCGAACTTAAAGCCGAACGACAATACGTTGATATTCATCTGCTCGCCCTCGCCGGTGCCGAAAATGCGGTGAATCTTATCCCGCAGATCCGCCTTGCGCAGCTCTGACGTATCGATAATATAAGTAGCCTTTGCCCGCACGGGCGCGAGGCGCTCACGCTCCCGGGCGATGCCCTCAGAAATGCGCGAGGACGGCGCCATCGGATGGCGCCGCCGCGTTTCCTTGTAGCGGCGGATAATCACCGGATCGGACGCATCCATGAACAGCATCTCATACGGTACATCATCGCGGTTCATATCCTCGAGAATATGAACAAACGTATCGAAAAACTCCCGGCTCCGCGTATCGACCACCAGCACGACCTTGCCGACATGGCCGCCCGCGTGCTTGCAAAGCTCCACAAACTTCGGGATAAAGACCGGCGGCAGATTGTCCACGACAAAATACCCCAGATCCTCCATATACCGGCAGGCCTGTGTTTTGCCGCCGCCCGACATTCCCGTTACAATAACCAGACGGAACTTATCTTCCTTCTGCCCTGTTTTCTGACCGTCCTGTATCTTTTCCAGCATATTCTCACCTTCTATATCGATAGTCCATACGTCGCCCGGCGGCGGGACTCACTCCCGCCCCAGAACATAGCGGTAAACAGCGACGGCAAAGCCGTTCTGCTCACACTCTGACGTCACATAATCGCAGGCTTCCCGCACCTCTGGCACCGCATTGCCCATCGCCACGGAGCGGCCGGCCGCCTTCAGCATCGGCAGATCATTCTCCGCATCGCCGATCGCCATGGTATCGGCGGCCGCAATGCCCAGCGTTTCCGCCAGACGGCGGATCCCGTCCGCCTTGCTGACACCCGGATTGATGATCTCCGCATAATTCGCCTTGGACCGGACCGGCGACACCTCCCGGCCGAACGCCTCCCGCAGCTCATGCAGGCGGGCCTCCGTCTGCTCCGCGCCGTCCGTGATGGACAGCAGCTTGCTGACCTCCTCCGTATGCTCCATGAGGCCGTCCCAACCGACGACATGCCCCCGAATCTGCTGATCGCGCTCATAGGCCCGGGCATAATCGTCGTATTCGGCAAAGTAAAGCTCATCCCGGCTGTACGTCTGAACATGCCAGCCCCGCATCCGGCAGAACTCCACCACGCGGCGGACCGTCCCGGGCTGAATATCGCTGCGATAATAAACCCGGCCGGACGTCGAGCGGATCAGCGCGCCGTTATACGTGATGATCGGAACCTCCACGCCGAGCGCCTCGGCCACCGGCAGCGCCGCCCGATACATCCTGCCCGTAGCGATCGTCACCGTGACGCCGGCCCGGACAGCCTCGCGGACAGCCCGGATATTCTCCGGCGATACGGTTTTCCCTCCCGGCAGAAGCGTGCCGTCCAGATCCGTCACAAAAAGTTTTACGCTCATAATGCCCCTCCAATCCGCAACATCTTTCCGACGGTTCTATTTTCTCACATCGCCGGGAAATTGCAAGCATTGCTTGAAAAAAGCCGCCCGATATAAGATAATAGAAGGCAACAGAATCAACGGGAAACCCTTTATGTCAGAAAGGACGTTTTTTATGGCTAACCAGACAATCCAGCACCAATGCAGCTTCTGCAAGCGTGTCATCACGGTCCGCGACCAATACGATCTGCCGATTTACGACCCGAACACCGGCTTTGCGATCTGCAAAAACTGCGTCCGCGAAATCAACCACTTCCTCGACGAACACGAAAGCGCCGTCCATCAGGAAGAAAAACACGAATTCGCGGAACAGCTCGATGATATTCTGGCAAAAAACAAACCGCATATCATCAAAAAATATCTCGACGAATACATCATCAATCAGGACCGCGCCAAAAAAATCCTCTCGGTCGCCGTATACAACCACTATAAGCGCATGAAATACGGCTATACAAACAACGACGGAACCGAAATCGAAAAATCCAACGTCATCATGCTCGGCCCATCCGGCTGCGGCAAAACCGCTCTGCTCTCCCACCTGTCCCGGCTTCTCGACATCCCCTTCGCCGTCACCGACGCATCCAGCCTGACCGAAGCCGGCTTCGTCGGCGCCGATGTCGAAGTCGCCGTCCGCAACCTCTACTACGCGGCCGACAAAGACGTCGAGAAAGCCGAACACGGCATCATCTACCTCGATGAATTCGACAAAATCGCCCGCAAATCCGGCGCCAACAACTCCATCACCGCCGATCCGGGACACGAAGGCGTCCAGCAGGCGCTGCTGAAAATGCTTGAAGGCAGCGTCGTCGAATTCACCTCCCGCGGACAGCGCAAGCATCCCGAAGCCCCGACGATCAAAGTCGACACGAAAAACATCCTGTTCATCGTCGGCGGCGCCTTCGTCGGCATCGAGGACGTCATTGCCAAGCGCCTGTCCAAATCCTCCTCGATCGGCTTTGGCGCCGAGGTGCAGGGAAAAGACGAAAAGCCAAAATTCGATGAACTCATTCATCAGGTACGCCCGGAAGACCTCATGCAGTACGGCATCATCCCGGAAATCATCGGCCGGCTGCCCGTGATCTGCACCCTCGAAACTCTGGACGAAGATGCCCTGCTGCGCATCCTGACCGAGCCGAAAAACGCGCCGGTCAAGCAGTACGAAAAACTGCTGGCCATGGACAACGTCCAGCTCGAATTTCAGGAAGACGCCCTGCGCGCCGTCGCCCGCAAAGCCATCCAGCGAAAGACCGGCGCCCGCTCGCTCAAGGGCATCATCGAAGACGTCATGCTCGACGTCATGTTCGACATCCCCAAATCGGACGAACCGCGCAAAGTCGTCATCACCAAGGAATGTATCGAAGACGGCGCCAAGCCGGAAATCGTCAAAACCAGCGCATAAGAAAACTTAATCCGGGAAGGTTTCGACTCCTTCCGACTCCGGTTGAACAAGTTCAGGGCAAACGCAGAACCCGAAAAGGCATGACCGCAAGCCAGCGCTTACGGCCATGCCTTTTTTTCATGCCAAGATGTCCCCTCTTCCGCAATAAAACGGCAAACACCGTCCCCTCTTCCGGGTTCGCTGTGCTCACCCACCTTCCCCCGAGGGGGAAGGCTCGCTATACCGGCCATTAAGCCTTCCCCTTGGGGGGAAGGTGCCGAACGAAGTGAGGCGGATGAGGGGGCAGATGAAGACCTTCCCCTTCCTCAGACTTCCATGGGCTGGATGCGTTCCTGCTTCATGAATCGGGACAACTTCCGGATGCCGTCCATGATTTCCTGATAGTGCTCCGGCGTCAGGGACTGCGGGCCATCGGACAGGGCCTTGGCCGGATTCGGATGAACTTCCATCATGAGGCCGTCCGCTCCGGCGGCAATGGCCGCAAAGGCCATCGGCTTGACCATCCGCCATTTGCCTGTGCCGTGGCTCGGATCGACGATGATCGGCAAGTGCGAAAGATGCTTGACCGCCGCTACCGCGCTGAGATCCAGCGTATTGCGCGTATACGTTTCATAGGTGCGGATTCCGCGCTCGCACAGCACGACATCCGGATTGCCCGCGTTCATGATATATTCCGCCGCGTTGAGCCATTCATCGATGGTCGCCGCCAGACCGCGTTTCAGAAGGACCGGCTTGCCGCACTTGCCGACTTCCTTGAGCAGGCCGAAGTTCTGCATGTTGCGGGCGCCGACCTGCAGCATATCCGCATAAGCCGCCACGCGGCCGATCGCTTCGACCGTCGTCACTTCGGTGACGATGCGCAGCCCAGTGCGCTCTCTGGCTTCGGCCAGATATTTCAGCCCCTCTTCTTCCAGCCCCTGAAAGGAATACGGCGAGGTGCGCGGCTTGTAAGCGCCGCCGCGCAGGAACTGTGCGCCGGCCGCCTTGACGATGTCCGCCGCCTCAAAGAGCTGTTCCTTCGACTCCACGGCGCATGGCCCGGCCATGATCACCGGCGCATCGCCGCCGATCTTCACGCCGGCCACGTCGATGACGCTGGACTGCGGATGAAATTCGCGGCTCGCCAGCTTATAGCTCTTGGAAATCGCCACCGACTTTTCCACGCCGGGCAGCGCGTCGACCGGCACAGACGCCAGCTTCGTCTTGTCGCCGATCACGCCGACGATCTTCTGCTGGCTTCCCTCCATGACCTTGGCCTCCAGCCCCGCGTTCGTGATTGCCTCGATCACACCCTTGATATGCTCTGCCGTTGCGTCCGGATTCATAATAATAACCATGTTTTCTCCCTCTTTCTTTTCCTTATAACGACTTCCTTATAACTACCAAAAATACCATGCTTCACGTCGATAACCGGGGTTAAGATACCGTCAAGACAGGAAAAACGCCCAGATTTTTCAGCCAGATGCTCTTTTCTGCCACCGCCTGTATGGACTCCTGCAGGAGCCGCTCGTCCGGCGTATATTCCAGATCAAAAAAGAAAATATAGTCGCCGAGCTCCGTGCGGGCCGGACGGGACTCGATGCGGGTAAGATTGATGCCGCGCTGCGCAAATTCCTTGAGTACCTCGTACAGCGCACCAGCTTTCCGCCCGTTGATCTGACAGATAATCAGCACCTTTTCCTTCGGCAGGGCCTGCTCCGCCGACCCCCGGCGGCTGACCTGAAAGAACCGCGTGCAGTTCGCCATATTGTCCTGTATCTCCGCCGCGACGGTCCGAAGCCCCGTCAGCGCTCCGGCCCGCTCGGTGCAGATCGCCGCCCAGCCCGAGGAGGCCGGCTCCGCCGCCACCAGCTCGGCGGCCCGCGCCGTGCTGCTCGTCTTGATGATCTCCGCCCGGGGATAATGCGACTGAATATACGCCCGGCACTGGGAAATCGGCTGTGGATGCGAATAGATGCGGCGAATCTCCGCCGCGCCGCACTTCGCCATCAGCTGATTATGCACCGGCCAAATCAGCTCGCGGAGCACGCAGAGCGACTTGCTTCGCGCAAGCATATCCAGCGTGATATGGATCGCCCCTTCCAGCGAATTTTCCACGGGGACCAGCGCCGTATCGAGTACCCCGTCCTCCACCTCCTGCAGGCAGTCGAACAGATCCGGCACCGTGACCAGCTCGCAGGACTCCGGCAATCGTCCGTTCAGATACGACGCCGCCGCCTCACTGTGCGTCCCCCGCGGCCCCAGGACCCCCATCGTCTTCGGCATATATTTTCCTCCTCACTCAAAAAGCCCCGTCCTCTGAAAGGACGGGGCTATGCTCGCGGTACCACCTTACTGTCCCCCGGCGGAGGACGCTCTATGCCTGTCGTGACAGGCTCCTTCGGATAACGGTCAAGGCTCCGGCGCCACCTACCGGACCACCGTCCGCTCAGCGGGCAACTCCCAGGTGAACTTCACCATCCCCGTCCTCACCGGCTCACAGCCCCCCGGCTCTCTGAAAAGGACCTCGGCATGACTACTTTTCCTGTTCATCGTCATGTGTTTTGAAATTGCTACTATCATAACACGGTATCGGATGCAATGCAAGCATTATTTTCCCATGTTACAAATTTGTTTCTTCCAAGAGGATTGTTGTTCACTCTTCCTGCTTCCATTTCAACAGATCGGGACAGAGATCGCCGATTGAGCTGGACAAATCCTCCTGCGGCTGCAGGATGTCCAGCACCGGCTGCATCGTCGCGCGGAATTTGGCATCATCCTGCATCAGCACGAGAATCGCACTCGTATTGATCGCATCATCCAGCGCCGTATGCTGCGTCCCCTCAAACTGATGATCCATCGCCCCGAGCGCATGCTTGAGCGCCAGACTGTTGTGCAGGCCCAGCCGATCGTCAAACTCCTGCTGCAGATCCACCCAGCGCTCTTCCAGCCAGCCCACATCAAACGACGGCATCTTATAGCGGCATTCCTTCTTGAGCTGCTTGATATCCGACATGCTCCAAGAATAAATGCGCGTCTCCGCACCGCCTACCCAGTCCACAAAGCGCCGGAAGCAGTCCGCATAATGATCCCTGCCCGCCACCATGGCCTGCGTGATGCCCGTCAGACTCGTGATATGCTTCCGGATCGGCCCGTACTCCGGCTCCACATAGCACTGAAACGTCGCCTCCTGCCGGAACGACGCATCCAGCCGGACCGCGCCGAACTCGATCACTTCCTCATTCATCCTGCGCCGCACCTCGCGGAACATCCGGTCCACCGGATTCATCTCCAAATCTACTACTACATAATTCATGCCAAAATCCCCGCGCTTTCTTTCCGAATGTTTTCTTTCTTATCTTATTTATTCTACGTGATTCGCGCCCTTTCTTCAATAGAAATCCCGCCGATTCTATGCTATCATAACAATCAGCGACAAAAAACGACCAGAAAGAAAGGAACCGCACATGAAATCCTACCGTCTTTATCTCTTCGACTTCGACTATACCCTCGTCAACTCCGAAGCGGCGATACTAAAATGCTTCCATATCACACTCGAAAAGACCGGCCTGCCGCCTCGCAGCGACGACGAGATTCGCCGGACGATCGGACTGCCCATGCTCGACGCCATCAAGCGCATCATCCATTCCTCCGACGACGCGCTGGCCCGCCGCTTTCTTGCGGTCTACAAAAAAGAAGCCGACCGCTACATGACGGCCGGCACATATTTCTACCCCGACACCGTCGGCACCCTGCAGACCCTGCGCGCCCACGGCGCAAAAATCGGCATCATATCCAGCAAAACGCGCAGCCGCATCGAGGAAACCTTTCAGGGAGACAGCGCCGGACTCGTCGACCGCATCATCGGCAGCGAAGACGTCGCCGCGCACAAACCAGACCCCGAAGGAATCAAAAAGGCGCTCGACTGGTTCGCCGTCCCGGCCAGCGAAACGCTGTACACCGGCGACAGCTACGTCGACGCCGGAGCCGCGCAAAACGCCGGCGTCGACTTTGCCGCCGTCACCACCGGAACGACCGGAACCGAAACCTTTCAGTCCTACCCTCATGTAGCCATCCTCCCCCGTCTCAGCGGCCTGCTGCCCTGACGGCAAGACATCCTCTCCCCATCATCACGCAAAGAACAAGCCCCGGGCATGGCGCGCAAAGCGCCGTCCCGGGGCTTGTCTGGGGATGTAGGTTTTTTTTAAGGGGGGTAAATAAACGGCAAACGCCGGTTATTTCGCTGCGGTCACATAGTGAACCGCTTCATCATTATTAATCTTCTTGCCGCAGTACTTCATGAGCGCGCGGAAGAACGTCGCCGAGCGGTTGACGCGCTGGATGGCCTCCTCGTGCGTCAGCTCGCGGTTTTCCTTGCGCATGACCTGCGCCAGATCATAAGACTCATTCGCGATCTTGAGCATGTAGTCGATGATCTGATCCTCATTCTCGAACTTCACACTGTCGTCGACCGTCATCTCTTTCGTGATGAGCGGCACTGCGTCGACATCCCATTTCACATCGCTACGGTTCAGTGTCTGGTCGACGTTCAGATGATGCTTGCGGTTGAAGTCGTCATAGACCGACATATGCAGCGGCATCGAAAGGTCGCCGCAGTAATGGCCGAGGATGGCGTAATTGTAATCATCAAAGCGGCCCATCTCCGTCCATGCCTTGGACTTGCGGACGGCATTGATGATACCGCCGAGAATCCAGCCGTCCGGCGCATCGTCGCGGCTCATGCCAATCAGTTCCAGCTGCTCCTCGACATCCTTGCGCGTCGGCGGCTTGCTGGCATCGAAGAAGTGGCCCTGACCGTCGTTTTTCTTGAGCTTATTGATAGCCGATACTGTCTTGGAAACGTCCGGTGCGCAGGCATTCTGATAGCTCGAAAGACCTGCCGCACGCTCAATCGCCATATGCGTCTGATCCGTCCATGCCTGCGCCGTAATCGGAGCGACGGTAATCGTCCCAAACGAAGCCAGCATAGCCGGGATAATCAAAAGTTTCGATTTCTTACCGAATTTCATTCTAATCGTTCCTCCAATTCACCCAGCACCAACTCAGGGAACCTCACAGCTCCCCGAATCTTGATGCTGATGTATTGTATAATTGTGGATTATTTGAATTTGTAGTTGGCAGATACAACGAAGATGTTGCTGTACTGACCTTTGTAGTTGCCATATTTTTTATCGTTGTAAGTGGACGTACCTTTATCCTTCATACGACCATAAACGAAGTCAATGGAAAGGCCCTTTTTGACAACCATACCGTAGTCTAAACGCAGACCTTTTTTATCATCATAGAACGTGTTGTTATGTACGTAAGTACCATCAGCACCAAGATCCTGCCAGCGAACAGCAAAGGCATGAGTACCAACTTTCTGGTTTGGCAGGCCAGAACCAAAGTCATTGGTAGGACCCGTATAAATTTCTGCATACCAGGCCTGACGTTCCTGGTTACGTTTTACCAGATTCGTTCCGTTGATGTTGCGGCCAGCCTGATTGCGTGCCCACTCGCCAACAATCGTCCAACCATGCATTTTAACTTTGCCACCAAAATCAATAAAGCTGCTATGATTTTTGATACCCTTCTCAGTGAGTTTCTCACCACGCAGATACGTTGCATTCAGTTGCGTAGCTTTAGAAGTTGCCTGCGTCCACTGTGCAGACCAAACGCGGTTACCGCCGCCACCATTATTTGGTTTATTGTAATTAGTGTTTACAGGATTCGTATCACCATAAGTCAGCTGTACGCAACGCGGATCGTACCAGTTACCCCAGGATACCTGAGCACCCGTCAGATTACCCGTGGAGTTGTAGACCATGCTCTGACCAAGAGTCATACCCTTTTTACCAAGGATGTAGTGCAGATCATTTTTTCTGTCATGATACTGCAGATAGGACTGGTCGAAATACGCACCCGTCTTATTCGTGTTGCCCGCAAAATCACCGGCAGCATCATAGTTGCTGTGCAAACGAGCATGCATGCTGAGGTCTTTGTCTACATAGTAGTTGAAGACAACACGCGTATAGTTATTCCAGCCTTTTCCCTGACGGGTGTTATCCGTGCGAGTCATACCATAGTAGTTATGAGCCGTATCATGATAATAAGACGTTACACCGTTGACTTCCAGTTTGAACTTATCAGAAATCTCTGCGCTAGCGGAACTCGGTGCTACCATGTTTACGCCGGCCGTAGTACCCATCATCAGAGCAAGGGCAAGGGAAAGTTTTGCAGATTTCTTCATGATTATTTCTCCTATCTCTCTATTCTTCACACATCATATGCTCCGGGGTGAAGCCTTTTCGCTTCTGCCGTCCCCCTCTTCCGGCCCTCCGGGCCACCTTCCCCCCAAGGGGAAGGCGTTGTTGGAGAGCTTACTTCTGCTCGTTGCCCGGTTTCGTGTTCGGGTCCTGAGCGGTTTTTACCGGACGCCAGGTGCGCAGGGATTTCTGACGAACTTCGCTCTTCTGCTCATTCGTGAGGCCCCAGTACGAACCGAATTTGCCGTCTTTCTTCAGAGCCGGTTCCCAGTCGCCGTAGGTCGGGTTCGGGAATACGATGAAGCGCTTGCCGAACTCGGCTTTGTGCTGATCGACGAGCGCGTTGCGCTCTTCCTGCCCCTTGTGATACGTGCCGATAGGGAGGTCGCCGGCGTTGTCGCCCATGAATACAACGACGTCATAGTCTTTCATGACCTGATCGAAGCGGACCTGCTTGTTGCTCGTATCCGTCTTGAAGATCATGTGCTTGCGGTCTGCCTGCGGGAAGCCGATGGCCTTGAAGTTCCGCATGGAGCCTTCGAGATGATCTTTGACGTTGCGGTTCGACGCGTAGAAGATTTCGACGCCGAGCTTGTCGACAGCCTGCAGATACTCCGCCGCGCCCGGCATCGCACGCGCTACGCCGGCATCGCACCATTCTTTCCAGGTCTTGCTGCTGTAGCTGTTGCCCGTGCCGATCAGTCCGGCTTCAAAGGCGCTGTTGTCGAGGACCGTCTCATCGGCATCGAGGACGATAGCCAGCGGCTTGTCGCCTTTCTTGTGATGCGCGACAGCCTTCACGACCTGATCGAGAGCGACATTGTACGCCTGATAGCAAAGCTCGCGGTACTCGGCCGAGTTCTGCATCCAGGCTGCCGCCATAATCATCTCGTCGTTGAGGTCCTTCTGCGTGTAGGTCTGGGCCGCCGGTTCCGCCGCATAGCCCGGCGTCAGCGGGGCAGCGAGGAAGGAGACGCTCATGGCCGCAGCGATCAGCAGACTCTTCTTCTTGCTCAAAAACATCATAAACACATTCCCCCTAAACAACTCCCTGAACCCTCGACATCATCCAACGATGTGTGAATAGTTGCTTGTTTAAACAATCGTTCCCATGACAGGTCCTGCCGCTGCGGCAGTTTCCTTGTTCCCTGTCCGTATGACAGGAGCCTGTCCCGGTATGCTCTTGTTCGCCTTCGTGTTTCGTCGTGATTGTTGAATCTGTTTCGAAGTTTCAGACGATTTATCGCTTACAGGTCTTAGATTATCATAATTCATCAGGGCAAAAAAGGTCATGTGTCCTGATTAGTTCAGGTTCCTTTACCATTATTTCATATTTTTTTCAGGTTTTACCTCTTTTTCACCAAAACTTTACCCGGCAAAGCAGCGCGCATCGTTTCGCTTTTGCCCCCGTCCTGTCGGGCTTTCCTGCCCTTTTTTTGACAGTACGACAAAACAAGGAATTCCGCCGCGAAAAAAAGAGTCATGTGTCCTTGTCCGTTTTGCGCGTTTTCTACTAAAATGATATAAAACAATAAGCATTCGTCAGAAAGGTGGTTTTTTTATGCGAAAGAAACATGTCTGGCTGCGGGCAGGTCTGGCTGCCATGATGCTGACCGGCGCGGGGCTTTGGAGTACGGCGCCGCTTCCATGGAGTCCGGGGCATGCGCTGGCCGCACAGCAGCAGACCGTTCTGCATATCGGCGATATTCAGGGCGCCTCGCATCAGTCTCCTTACGCCGGCAAAAAAGTCCGGGATGTGCGCGGCGTCGTCACATTCCGGCAGAGCGAGAGTGTGTTTTTCATTCAGGACAGCGGCGATGGCCGGGACGAGACATCGGACGGCATCATGGTTTATGCGCCGAATACCAGCGCGGGCGTCGGCGATCTGGTATCCGTGGACGGCGAAGTGACCGAGTATTACGGGCCGGGCTATCGGAATAAGGAAGAAACCGATCTGACGGTCACGGAGATTCGCGCCAGCAAGGTGCGCCAGCTCGGCAAGGGTGAGCTGCCCGCGCCCGTCGTTCTCGATCAGGACCGGAAAATCCCGCGCAAGGTCATCGACAGCGACGGCATGACGGTGTTCAATCCGGATCATGATGCGCTGGATTTCTGGGAATCGCTCGAAGGGATGCGCGTCACGGTCCGTCAGCCGAAGATTCTCGGCCCCCAGCGCTACGGGGAGATTTTCGTCGTCCCCGCTTCGCATGAAGGCCCGTTCAATCACTCCGGCGGCCTTTCGATCACAGCCGACGATATGCACCCGGAACATATCTGCCTCGCGCTGCAGGACGCCAATGCCAAGAGCTTCGTGACCAAGGCCGGCGACCGGCTGGACGGCGAGGTGACGGGCGTCGTTTCTTACGGCTTCGGCATTTATAAGGTGCTGACCCGCATGAATCAGCTTCCCGCGCTCGTCGACGGCGGATTGAAGCCCGAGGCCACGACCATCGTCCCGGATCCGGAGAAGCTGCTCGTGGCTTCCTACAATATTGAAAACTTCTCGGCGAATCCTTCCCGCACCTCCGACAGCAAGGTTCGCCGTCTGGCGCAGTCCATCGCAAACGATCTGAAGCTGCCGGACATCATCACGGTGCTGGAGCTGCAGGACAACGACGGGCCGGTTGACAGCGGGAACACGGACGCGTCAAAAAGCGCGGCGCGGCTCATCGACGCCATCCGGGAGGTTTCGGGTACCCGCTACGAGTGCGTCAATATCAATCCGAACGATAACGAGGACGGCGGCCAGCCCGGCGCGAATATCCGGGTCGCGTATTTCTATCGCCCGGACCGCGTCCAGCTCAAGCCCGGCACGGCTGGAACCGCCAATGCGGCCAACGGATGGAAAAACGGACAGCTCACGCTGAATCCGGGGCGCGTCGATCCGAAGAATCCTCTCTTTGACCACACGCGCAAATCTCTGGCGGCTGCGTTCACGTTCAGGGGAAAAGACATCATGATGATCGCCAATCATCTGAACTCTAAAATCGGCGACGACAGTCTCTACGGGAAGCATCAGCCGGTCGTCCTGCGCTCGGAAAAGAAGCGGCTGCAGCTGGCCGCCGATATCCGGAAGTTCGTCGACGAGGGGCTGGCGCAGAACCCCCGGATGAACCTTCTGCTGACCGGCGACTTCAACGACTTCGAGTTTTCCCCGGTCATCCGCACGCTGGAAGGAAACAATATGACCAGCGTCATCCACGGCTACGATCCGGGCGACTGCTACGCGTACTTCTATCAGGGCAATGATCAGATTCTCGATAACATCCTGGTCAGCGATGCGCTCAAGGGACACTATCAGTTCGACATCGTCCACGTCAACTCCTCGTTCATGGAAGAACACGGCCGCGTCAGCGACCACGACCCGCTGCTCATCCAGCTGGAACTGCAATAAAAAACGAAAAAATGGCGCTGCTTGAAACAATTTGTCAAGCAGCGCCATTTTTCGTAGTAACCATGCCTATGTTCACACACCTGCCTTTGACGCTGAACTATGCTTATGGTATACTCATGCAGAGGATGAACACGGATTTCCCGTATTCACATTGATGATTTACAATGATGGTCGAAGTAAGTCTGGTCGAGCTTCCCAACTCTTTATCAAAGCTCCAAAGGGTGATGTGTCATTACCCTTTATTATACCGTGAAATATCAGCTTTTGCTGTACGCTATTGGAACTTTTGTTCTAGTGCCTATCCTTTCCGGCTTCTGGTCGGAATTCGGCAAAGACTTGTATACTTGGCTAAAAGCTAAGTTTCTTGGATAATTTCTTCGGTTTATACCAGACCAGAGTTCGCAGCAAGCATGAAAAAAGGCCGCCCTTGCCGAGGCGGCCAGATCATGAACTCTGCTGACCATCAGATTGCCGTCTGATAGGCCATTTGCTTGGTATGAACCATCCAAATTCCCGAATTGGAAGGCGTTGGGCGACCATCATTGTGGTTCGTCCTCTTCTTATGCTTTATTATAGCATCCCCTGAGGATAAGTCAAGATCAACACTGCAGCGAACTTCCCCAGTGTCCCTTAGCATCGGATAAAGGTGAGCCCCTGAAAACTTCGGTCGGTTTTCAGGGGCTTTTTCAGCGGCGAGCTTTCCCCGCCGTTTTTTACGGTGCAGAGGAACTGTTCATTTCAGCCGGATGACGCCGGGCTGTTCGATTTTCCAATGATGATCCTGCTGATGGAACAGAGCCGGTAGGCGAACCTGAATGCTGCGGTATTCGCCCTGTTCATAATTTGAGGCGAAGGTTTCCTTCATGCCGCCTTTGTTGTGCAGATTTGCGCCGTACGGAATCAGCGGATTGGGCACTATGGCATAGGCTCCGGCCTGCTCCGGAATGGGCCATGCCCAGAGCGTACTCGTCGGCAGCTGATCGACTTCGCTGAATTTCGGGCCGTTTCGCCCCCCTGCGTCTTCCTGCGCCGCGGGATTTACGCAGACCAGCAGGCTCAGTCCATACGCGCGGAGGAAGGCTTCGCAGGCCTCTTCGGCCTTCGGCACGTTCATGCTGATCGCCAGACTGTTGTAATCGTCGATAAAATCCTGCCAGACAGGCCGCTCTTTCTCCGACTCTCCGGCTGCCGGCGCCGCCTGCAGCTGCAGGCCGGCCAGATTGGACTGCAGCACCTTGACGTCCTGACGAAGCCTGCGCAGCTCCTGTTCCAATGTGTCGATCTTATCGAGCCGGCTCCTGCTGCTGAGGAGCGCCGACCAGCTGTAGGAGGCGGCGACCAGCGACAGCACGCCCAGTACGACGGCCAGCACCAGCAGTACGCCCGATGCCAGTGGGGAGAATAATGCCATGACCATTCATCCTTTCCATATATCCGCATATCCGCCGGAAAACAGGGAGCAGAGATGTCCTGTTTCCCGGCTTCAACGTGTGTATACGACCATTATACGACAGTCCGGCCGCGAAATCCTGCCTGCACCGGAGGATTTCTCAGGCATGTATCGTGCGGAATCCGCTTGCCTTGTGCAGGCGGTTCATGATGGCCAGCCCCAGTCCCGTCCCGACGGTGCCTTCGCCCAGAAGGACGTCCGCGGGCTTGTCGTCGAAGCTGCGCAGCGCCTCGTAAAGATTCGCCGCAATGGCCGGAAGATCGCCCTGATGGCCATAGTCTGCCGCAAGCTCTGCGGGGATCAGTCCGCCAAGCTCCTGCAGCACCTCCCGGCTGGCCACGATGCCGACGCGGCGTCCTTCGGCGCGGAGCCGCTGAATCTCACAGGCAAAGGCCTGTCCCATGCGGGACGGCTCGCCTTCGATCAAGGTCATCGGCGCTTTCGGCGCATAATGCGTGTACTTCATGCCCGGCGCTTTTGGCACGGTTTTGGCGCCGACCAGCGCAGGGTCCAGCCCGACCTGTCCTTTGCCCAGCAGCTCTTCCAGCATTTCGCGCGTGACCGCGCCGGGACGCAGAATGACCGCCCGCTCGCCCGTGCAGTCCACGATGGTAGACTCCACGCCGAACCGGCAGGGGCCCCCGTCGAGAATCAAGGGGATGCGCCCGTCCATATCGCGGGCCGTCGCCTGCGCCGTCGTCGGGCTCGGACGGCCCGAAAGATTCGCCGAGGGCGCTGCGACCGGCACGCCGGCCGCCCGGATCATCGCCCGGGCAATGTCGTTTTCGGGGATGCGGACGCCGACCGTATCCAGCCCGCCCGTGATGCGGTCGGGAACCAGCCGGCTGCGGCGCAGGATCAATGTGATCGGGCCGGGGCAGAACGCCGCCATGAGCTGCTCGGCAAGCTCCGGAACCTCCGCGGCAATCGAATCGACCATATCGCGTCCGGCTGCATGAAGAATCAGCGGATTGTCCGAGGGGCGCCCTTTCGCCGCATAGATGCCAGCGCAGGCTTCTCCGTCCAGCCCGTTGGCGCCCAGCCCATAGACGGTTTCCGTCGGGAAGGCGACCAGCCCGCCCCGGCGCAGAATCTCACCGGCCTGCTGCAGCTCTGCGTCCTGCTTCTTCACATCATCGATTTTCACTATCTTCGTCTGCATAATATCCTCCCAGAGTACGGCCGGCCCTGCCTCCCGGCTCCCGGTCCCCGCGTCCGCGCGTCACTGCCGCCAGGCGACGACGACGCGCTCAATCCCCGCATAATCCCTGAGCACCTCGGTCCGGACGATGAGCGGGTCAGCCCCGGCCAGCGCCGCGACATGCTCCGCCTGATGAACGCCGACCTCAACCGCGAGGAACCCGCCGTCCAAAAGCATGGACGGCGCCTCGCGGCAAAGCCGCCGGTAAAAGTCCAGTCCGTCCTCTCCTCCGGCCAGCGCCATCCGCGGCTCCCGGCAACGGACCTCGGGCGCCAGTGACGCGATCTCCGCGTCGGGGATATACGGGGGATTGGACAGAATCGCCGCATAACGCCTGCCCCGCAGCGGGGTCAGCAGATCGCCGGTATAAAAGGTGACGCGGTCTGCCAGCTCAAACGAAGCCGCGTTCTCCTCGGCCACTGCGCGCGCCGCAGGGCTGATGTCGACCGTGTCCGCTTCCGTGCGCTCCATATGGTTCAGCACCGAAAGGCAGACCGCGCCCGAGCCCGTGCCGATGTCGGCGAAGCGGAGGACTTCGTCCGGTGTCCGGCTCTTCGCGCGGATCATGCCGAGGCGGTCCAGCGCGGCCTGCACGAGAATCTCCGTATCTGGACGCGGAACCAATGTGTCGGACGTGACATGAAAGGACAGGCCCATAAAATCCTTTTCGCCCAGAATATAGGCGACCGGCACATGGTCCGCACGCCGGCGGATCATCCCGCGATAGGCGGCCAGTTCATCCGGCTGCAGCGGCTCGTCAAAGTGAACGTAAAGATAGATGCGCGGCCGGTCCAGCACATGGGCCAGCAGAACCTCCGCATCCAGCCGCGGGGATTCGATGCCCTTCTGCCGGAAATACGTTTCGGTCCATTTCAATATGCGGCCGACCGTCCATATCGGATTGTTTTCTGCCATACACTACTCCACCTGCTTCAAGCGCTCCGCCTGATCGGCGGTGATCAGGGCATTCAAAAGCTCATCCAGCTCCCCGTTGAGAATGTCGTCGATCCGGTGCAGGGTAAGCCCGATCCGGTGATCCGTAACCCGTCCCTGCGGGAAGTTGTAGGTGCGGATGCGCTCGCTGCGGTCCCCCGAACCGACCTGACTGCGCCGGTCAGCGGCTACCGCCTGCTCCTGCTCCTGACGCGCCCGGTCCAGAATGCGCGCGCGAAGCACCTTCATCGCCTTTTCCTTGTTTTTGAGCTGGGATTTCTCGTCCTGGCACTGCACGACGATGCCCGTCGGCAGATGCGTGATGCGGATTGCGGTCTCCGTCCGGTTTACATACTGCCCGCCGGCGCCCGACGCGCAGTATGTATCGATGCGCAGATCATTCGGGGCAATATCGACCTCGACTTCCTCCGCCTCCGGCAGCACGGCCACCGTGACCGCCGAAGTATGGATGCGGCCGCCCGACTCCGTCACCGGCACGCGCTGAACCCGGTGCGTGCCGCTTTCATATTTCAGCCGACTGTATGCGCCAAAGCCCGACACCATAAAGGAAATCTCCTTGTAGCCGCCGATTTCCGTCATATTCGCGCTGATCAGCTCGGTCTTCCAGCCCTGCTTTTCGGCATATCGCGAATACATGCGGAAGAGGTCGGCGGCAAAGAGCGCGGCCTCCTCGCCGCCGACGCCGCCGCGTATCTCCACGATGACATTCTTATCATCATTCGGATCTTTCGGCAGAAGCAGGATCGGAAGCTCCCGGTCGAGCGCTTCCTTCTGCTGCATGAGCTCCGCCAGCTCCGCCTCGACCAGCCCGCGCATCTCATCGTCGAGCGGTTCGTCGAACATCGCCTTATCCTCGCGAATCTCCGCCACAACCTTTTTGTAAAAGCGGAACTTCTCCACGATCGGCGACAGGCCCGCATGTTCCTTGTTGTAGTGCTGCCAGCGGTCGATGTCCTGTATCGTCGCGGGATCGCTGATGAGCGATTCCAGCTCCAGATATTTATCCTCTACTGCTTGGAGTTTCTCCAGCAAAACATTCACCTCTCTGCGGTTTCCTTTTACGGCACAGCGATTTCGTCCGCCTGCTCCGCCGTCCTGCGGTATTCGCCGCTGCCCGCAACGATTTCCTCCTCCGGCAGGACGGCTTTTAATGATTCAATCGCCACCTCGACCATCTCATCCTCCGGCGGGCGCGTCGTCAGATACTGCAGCCACAGCCCCGGACGGACCGCAGCCTGCACCAGACGATTGTCACTGCGTCCGGCGAAGCGAATGATCTCATAGGAAATCCCCGCTACCACCGGCAGCAGCAAAATACGGCTCGCAATGCGCTCCGCCAGGGACGGCCAGCCCAAAAAGGCAAAGACGAAAATGGACACCAGCATGACGATGAGCAAAAAATTCGTCCCGCAGCGCGGATGCAGGCGCGAAAACCGCTGCACGTTCTCCACGGTCAGCGGCAGCCCGGCCTCGTAGCAGTGAATCGTCTTGTGCTCCGCCCCATGATACTGAAACACGCGCCGGATGTCCTTCATGCGGGAGATGCCCCAGATATAGGCAAGAAAAATCGCCAGACGAAGGAACCCTTCCATCAAATTCAGAAAAAAGGGATCCTCGGTCACGACATGAAACAGCTTTGCCGCTCCTGTCGGAATCGCGATAAACAAAACGCTGGCCAGTACCAGCGCAAAGACAATCGTCCCCGCCAGTTCCCGGTCCGAAAGCTGCTCCTCTTCCTCTCCGGCCATCTTCGCCGAATAAGAAAGCGAGCGCATCCCGATCACCAGCGACTCGACCAGCGAAACGCTGCCGCGCAGCATCGGTTTTTTCAAAACAGGAAACCGGTCGCTGATCGAATGCACCGGCTTTTTTTCCAACTGTATTGCGCCCTGCGGATCGCGCACCGCCGTAGCCGTCAGCCCGGGGCCGCGCATCATGACGCCTTCTATGACGGCCTGGCCGCCAACCATTAATCGCTCGCTCACCGTTCTTCCCCCTCATGTGGGATTTCCACCTGCTGCAATATTATGAATTGCCTTCTAAATGCCTTCTATATGAAATAAAGCAGAGCAAATCGCTCTGCTCTGCTTTACCGCTCGCCGCATTATTTTTTGCCATAACGCTTGTTGAACTTCTCAATCCGGCCGCCTGCCTGAACGTCGCGCTGACGTCCCGTGAAGAACGGATGGCATTTGGAGCAGACATCGACGCGAAGCTCTTTCTGCGTGGACCCCGTCTTGAACGTATTGCCGCAGCCGCAGGTCACAGTAGCCTCATAGTAATCCGGATGGATTCCCTGCTTCATTCTATACACCTCGCTTTCCCCCCAAGAAACTGGGAATTGATACAAGCCCGCTATGCGCAGGCTTGGTTTAGACCTAGCTCCCCGTCGGGGTAAAGCCAGTCATGTTTGACTTGGAAACAGACGTCAGTACGTCCATTACCGGTCTATTATATCACGCTGTCTGCCGTCATGCAAGGAAAATCAATGATTCTTTGCCGTCCCCGAATTGCAATAATAAGTTGAACACCCGGCGAACCTTTATGCAGTAAGTGCTGCAAGCATTTCTTCCCTAAAGCACTCCTCGGGTGTCTTATAGCCGAGTATTTTTCTTGGCAGGGTGTTGGC
>NZ_VUNL01000016.1 GCF_009697385.1 Wylensekiella montiformis | reverse complement strand
TCTGATGTGGTATGATAGACATGGCGATCGGGTCTCCTTTTGTAGAAGTTTGTTGCAACCAATATTCTACGGGATTCGGTCGCTTTTGTATATCCCTCCAGTCTCACATCTATTGTAAACCTACAAGGATAAAACACAAAATTTTCTAACATACTTGATTTTATGTAGCATTCATTATAGAATATATGTATTCAAAGCTCGATTTTTTACATCAAGGTGTTGAAAATCGCCTTTTTGTTGTTTAATTTTTTTATTTTTCAAGGTTAGGAGGTTTACAATGCTGGTACAGTTTAGCGTAAAAAACTTTCGCTCTTTTAAAAACGAAGCCGTTCTATCAATGGAAGCCTCTACTGATTTGGAGCATACCGAAAATGTTGCCGAAATAAGTAATGGCCGCAATGTCGACCGAATCCTCAAGAATGTTTGTCTCTTTGGTGCCAATGCCGCAGGAAAGTCCAACTTATTTAAGGCTCTAACTGCCGCTATAATCATTGTACGAAGGTCCAACATCAGTCAGCCTGGGGATATTTTGCCACTTATTGAACCCTTCAAGTTCGATACTAAAAGCTCTGTGTTACCATCTGAATTTGAATTCGTCTTTATCGCGGATAACACAAAATACGTATATGGTTTTTCCGCCACTTCAAAGAAAATCATTACAGAATACCTTTATATGTATAAATCCAGCAGGCCAACCACTTTATTTATAAGAGAAAATGAAGAATACAAATTTACCTCCCCTGCAATTCGCAGAGAGCTTTCTCCTATTATTGAACGAAACGGGGAAAACAAACTATTCCTAGCCACTGCTGCTGCTTGGAATAGCAAAACAATACTTGTTCCCTTCAAGTGGTTTTTAAAAATTGATACTTACGATCCAATCACTGCCGACAATTTAATGCCGCGAGTTGAAAGTTTATTATCCGACGAAAACAATAGCGAATTACGTCCATTTATACAAGACCTTTTACAAAAAGCAGATATAAACATTGCAGACTATCATTACACCTCCAAAGAAGTTGATGTGGATGAATTCGTCAAACAAAATCCACCTTTATCCATGCTATCAAACCTTTTACCGCAAAAAACAAAAAAAATTGATATTAAAATGGTTCACAATATTATTAACGACAAAGGTTTGGAAGAATCACTGGAAATAGATTTTAGAGACGAATCTGCTGGAACTCAAAATTTATTTCTTTTCAGCCCCTTGTTATTAAAAGCTTTCAACGATGGGTCAATTATATGTATTGATGAATTTGATAAGAGCCTTCACCCTTTGTTAGTTATTCATTTAATCACACTATTCAATGACCCGGAAATCAACAAAGCAAATGCTCAGCTTATCATTTCCACTCACGCCACTGAGTTAATGACCGACACCATCCAAAGGCGCGACCAAATATATTTTATGGAAAAAAATAATCAAACTGGTGAATCAGAACTCTACTCTCTTGATGAATTTTCTAAACATGGGAATAAAGACATCCGCAAGGCATACCTTATTGGCAGATACGGTGCTATTCCTAATATTAGGTAGGTAGATATTATGATGCGTAATCGAAAAGCCTATAAGATTAAACAAAGAAATTCAAATACCAGGACCCCAAAAAGAATTCTTCTAATCAAGGCCGAAGGCAAAAACAAAACAGAAATTAATTATTTTAACAAATTCAAAAGCGATACGATTAATGTTGTTCTTGCCAAAGGTAATGAAACTGACCCCGAAAATATGATGCAGCAATTAGTCAAGCAATATAATAACGACGACTTAGGTGATAACGACTTAGCTGTATGCTTAGTTGATGCCGATTTTGATTCATCAAAAGATGCGCAATTAAAAGCAGCCGAAAAACTTATCCCCAAAGAGAAAAACATAAAATTGATTGTATCAAATCCTTGCTTCGAAATATGGTTCATTTGTCATTTTATTTATACGACACGCAACTATACGAATACCGATGATGTACTCAAATACTTAAAAACCATCATTCCTGATTACGAAAAGAACTCCCTTACAGTTTTTGATAAATTAAAGAACAATGGCAATGAAGATGACGCCATCCATAATGCAAAAAAATTAGAACAATACTGTCTTACCAATCAGAAAAAGCCTCACACTGTTGGTTTCACCCCAAGCACTGAGGTTTATAAAATCTTCACAGATTTTTTGCGTCACTAATCATCAACACACAGAAAAGCAATATCCATTTATCCAAGAATCTTTAGTTTGTAAAAATAACATTGAGCATTTTCTCCAAACGCTCAATTCCATATAATGCTTTATTTATAGGCAATCTGTACTTGTTAAAACAAACAAATTGCCGTTTTACCATTCATTTTTAATATTGTCAGATAAAAGAAGGTTGTTTATATGTACATATTAAAAGTTATGAACAAATTCGTTTTACTCTTTTTCATTATCTGGTTCTTTGAGTCTTATCATTTTTACATAGATATGCTGAAGGAGAACGAATTCCCCCTTTTTTCTTTCTAGCGCTTGTATTAGGTTCTGCATTATGGATTGGCTTTAGTTGCTTTTCCTTAAGTACATTTATAAAACAGTTACACGAACAACCTAATACAGATGTTGAGATAAAAGAAACAGATAAAAAAGTAGGCAGTTCACTACTTCTCCTTATTTGGCTTTGGGGATTTCTAATTTACCATTTATGGATAACAGTAAAATTACATTATTTTATCGATTAAATTTATACTAGTATTTGCCCACAATTTGAATATATGAAATAAGCAAGCGGCTGACCGGTCAATTGACCAATCAGCCGCCTGCTTTTCGTCTAATCTCATTTTAAAAACCGCCTAAGTTCCTGTATCAGCTCCCCAAGCTTATCGGTGAACTTATCCATGGACTTCTGAAAACTGGTCAATAGGTAGAACGTCACGACAATGGGAAAGCCCACAGCGGAAACGGCGGTGAGTATGGTCTGCTCCATCTTTTCGCCCCCCTTATGGCAGGAGCTGTTCATCCACAATCCGCAGGTACATGTGCTTGACTGCCTGCGGTTGCCCTGCCCCCGTTCTCCGACAAAATGACCTTGCGTTTCAGGATTTCCACCATCGCCGCATATACCTCTCTTTGCGTCAGGTCGCTGCGCGGGTGGGGAATGGAAAGATTCATGGTTTTGCCGTTATCCAGCCAAAATATAATGATTAGCGTCTTTTCCACGGGTCAGCCCTCCTTATGCGGTCAAATCGCAGCTATCTGCGCGGTCAATGCTATGCAAGGGAAGGGGCTGCAACGCCGCAATGGTCTTGGCGGTAAAAAGCAAATCTTCGTCGGTGGCGTCCGGATTGACCTTTAGATTGATGTATTTGCAGTACACCTTGTCATAATCATAACTGTACTCGCAGGCAATCCGCAGGTTAGTGGTCGAATTTACGCGCATTCTCGTCCCTCCTCATAGCGCAAGGAGGCCGCAAGGTTTCCCCAGCGGCCTCCCTGCACAGCGATTTTACGGTCAGTTATTCCAGCTCCGTCTCCTGAATGGTACGGACGTAAGCCCGCTTGAAGGCGCTTACCGGATTTTCGGCAGAAAGGACAGCCTTCTTGGCCACGATTTCCTCTGCCGCCGTGACCACATCCGCCTTACTCACGTCAGAACGCGGGTCGGGGATGGAAATGGTGGTGTTCTTGCCGTTTTCCACCGCGAACTCAATCAAAAGCGTTTCTTTCATGGTCTAGCCCTCCCTTAGTGTTCTTCTGCCAGCGAACTTGCGTCAATGCGGCTGATACCGTCAACGGGGTACTGCTGCAAATTGCTGAGCTTCGTCCCGATGGAAAGCACGTCCCCGTCTGTAAGTTCCGGATTGACGGAAAGATTGACGTAATCATGGGTGTCCTTGCCCATGCTGGACGTGCCCTTTACACGGGTGATTTTCAGCGTAGTGGTCTGTTTCGAGCGAATGGTAAGTATGATTTTTTCCCTCCTTCATAAACGCATAAAAGCCGCAAGGTCATCACCCCTGCGGCTCCTATGCAGAATGACAACCCAAATATATCTAAGCGCAGTCTCGCGCCAGATAGCGTAAAATTTGTCATTTCCGATATGTATTCAGTTAGGATTTATACGAGAAATCTCTTTCAATACCTATATTATGGAGTTGACCGTCAAATGCAAGGATTTTTTATTTTTATCCAGCACCAGCCGAATCTGACACAAAAACAGCTAAATAAATTACATCCATCCTAGTAACAACCATCCAAAGACGCAATTATCACTTAATAACATCCTTTTTCATCTACAAAGCTACCTATGGAATAAGTAATCATCTTTTCGTATTTTGCCTCCGTTCCAGGTTCAAGGAAATAGGAGATACAATAATATCGGTAATTGCTAACAAATTCAAAAACATACGCAGTTAAAAAGAATGTCATCTCTGGATATGTGTATTTTATCCGCCAGACCGTGCATAAAACCTTGTGATTGGGAATTTCAATAATTCCATATTTAAGCAGCTGTCTAGTATTCGATTGATGAGATTAGTTTCCTACCAACAAATCATTTAGAACTTCATCATTCGAAAATGGCAACAACGGAAACGACTTAACAATAACATTCATATTGGGTGTTCCATTATAAGCAGCAGCACTCATTTTTACATTAGGCCCTTTTGATGTCTTATATTTAAGATAATCCGGTATTTCAATTCTAAACTGATATTCAGTATTTCGATAAACCTGAGTTACATTAAATCCCCCAAAGACAAATATAACCAAAACCATTATCTTTATAAGATTCGACATAATTATCCTCCTATAAGATAACCTTCATTTTTCGGTATATTACTTTCCGAACAATACTATCATCATACAATTTCAGAATAAAAAACTTAATGCGGAACTACGATTAGCGACTTTCATACTTTCTTTCATAAACAACAATGTAAAACATACAATAATTGTTATTATAGCAAAACCAATCGCTTTAATATACTTCTTATCCGACCATGCCGACTTTGCCAATGCTAATCCCATAAAGAAGACCATCGCTACCAAAAAGTTCATAATCAACAGCATCATTATCCCTCACTCTAATTTTATACTACCAACGAGTTCCTCAGCAAATTTACTTGCCTTCATATCACCTTTCTTATAACCAGTAATAACCACCCATATCTCGTTATCCTTTTTTAATACGACGCTCAAACTTTGTAGATTATACTTACTTTGTTTATCATAATAATTAAATACTTGTTTAGTACATGGAATGCCGTTTATAGATGTATTAACAGCGCTGACCTTTTCGATATTGTCAATACGTTTTTCATCCCCCAGCGAGTCTATAAAACCATTGATGAAATCCGATATACTTAACATACTAACATCAAAATTATATTGTATCCCAATTACTTCCACCTTGAAATTTCCAGACACCCCCGACTTGTATACTATATTACTTATCGTGCTGTCTGCCACTCCCGGATCAGTATCTTTCAATTCAAATGGTACATTCATTGACAACTGTGACGTTTTCCCTATATATGTGTAGTGTTGGAGACTATTGGCCGTGAATTTTGTCTCATTGCCACTACGAAAATACATTAAGGCGCCTGCTATCGCCAATGCAATAACGCATAATAACAAAAAAGCCTTGACCGAGCTCTTCTTTTCGGTTATAACATCATCCTTAGTATCACTTATATCTGTATTCCCCTTTGACGTGCCTTCCTCACTCATTAGCATATCATCATTAACATTTTGGGTGGATGTAATATTCTCTCCACAGTATCTACAAAAATTCACATCATCAGGTATTATTCTTTTGCAGTTAGGGCAAATCATAATACATCACTTCTTTCTCACCATTGTTGTCAACGTATATCCAGCACAACATACCACAGCCAAAATCACCTCATGAAATGCCAATGTCGAATAATCAATAGAAGTAAATTTTTCCCTTCCTGACGGTATATTTTTAGGTGCTTCGCCAATTATATTATATCCTTCAAACATTTCGCCTTTTCCATGGATAACCGTATGATAAGGTGGATAAACCATCATTCCTATTGATATCAGTAAAAACACCAACACCCATACACGTTTTATATCCCCCAATAAACCATTAACCTTATCCATATTTTCTTTATACGTATCGTTGTTTTCTTTAAGTTTACTAACTGTGTTTTTATTTAATTCATGCAGAACAATTTGCTTTTGTTCTTTTTCAGGCAAATGTGCATTTTGACATAATAAGCCAAGTGTGTCAGGAGTAAGTATTGATAGAAAGGGCAGATATATTCCTTCCTTTTCATCCCAAAGCACATCATCACACTTCATTATATTATAAAATTTAATAAAATTATTAGGAGATAGATTGTTTTCAAGTATTTTTCCTTTTAGGGAGTTTATACCGTTACATGCTTCATATAAATCATTGGCAATCTGAGCATCCATAGAAGTATCGTCTGATGATAAATATATTTTATACTTATTTTGTAAATCTTTTACTAAATTCACTGTATATCTATTTTTTGTCGGTATTTGCATTTCATTTCCTTTGTCACTAGCCTTTGTAGTAGCAAGGTAAAAAAATACAAAAAGGCTAACTAATGGTATAAATGATAACAATATTGTTATCAATGATAATTTTATACTATGACCACCTTCGATATCATTACAACGCAGATGACTGTCACTAGATACATTACCAGTAAAATGCCCCCAAAGCAATCCGAACAATTCATTATTACCATTAGGGTTTTTAAGCATTTCTCTGATAATAGTCAGGCAAAACGCCAAAAATAAAGATAGGCCTATATATGTTTTCCTATTTATCCGCTTTTCAAATAATCCCATTTTCAAATTCCCTCCTAGCCAAACATTTTATTACCATATTCGACCTATACTCTTGTATTCCCTTCCTATATTCAAATTTCGCTCCCCCCACTTCCGTGTCGGTGCTAACGTGGACAGCGCAGCTGTCCACAAAAAGCAACGGACACGCATTGCCTGTGACTGGTTGCACCGGCGGCGGTCTGTCTGGCGGAATGACTAGGCGCTAAAAGGAGGAAAACTCCTACCTATGCGGAAATAGGACGAAGATCTGAGTCCCCGCATAGGCAGGAGCTTGACGACTGGAAGGCCGCAGAAATGGAGGCAGACAGTCCGCCGCCCCACCTTTCCTGCCACGCATGGGCTTTTATTAGGGCGGGGCGGTGTTCTTCTGCGACGTGGACAGGGACAGTTGGTGCCGGTCGCAAGGTCGGCGCCAGCGTCCACCAAAGCAGAGACAGCGCCGGGCGGGAGACGCCTTAGCAGTCGGCTGACACATTCCCCATTTTAGGCTCGCCAGCCATTCCTTAACCAATAGAATCGTACAAAAATATGCCGAATCGTTCGAACGAATCACACACGTTTTTCCACCTATCGCCCGTCAAGCCTTTCATCATAAGCATTCTTAACCCCTTTAGCATAATAAATAATCGTTCGAAATTTTGTCAAATCGTTCGAATCTCCCCTGACAAAAAAAATCCCCGGCAAAAGTCAATTCTGCCGGGGAGCTATATCTTCCACATCTTTCCTAAAAAATGTACTTATATCATGGACACAAACCATGACAATTCATAACTTAAAAATCACTTTTTCCTACCAATAGAATAGTTTTGTAAAATCCTTTTCAGCGGGTAAAAAGTGGGTTCACAAACCATATACTGTTGGAAACGAAAATCCACTAAATGCCACTAATCGACCAACTAACAAATCCACCATCCCGCCATCCCAATAACCACGCGGTTCCTCGTATCTCCCATCAGCACAGGGAATTTGATAACATTTTCATGGCAGACTAAAACTTTCGCTCGCGGGATGCGCTGCGGCGGCGCACAACCATCCGGAGGGCATCAAGGGCTCGGAGGCGGCAGCCTCGCCGAAGCCCACTGCGGCATCCCCGATCTCCTTTGAGGCAGCCTTCCCTCCCTGAGTGCAGCTTCTATTTCATGCGGTTTTCATGCAGGTTCTGTATAATAAAATAAAACTTTATTCTATTTAGATGCATGGAAAGGGAGATGATCATGATAAAAAAATGGATTCCTTCACTGGCTGCTGGTGCTGTTCTGACGATGGGCGCAGCAGTCTGCTCGGCAGCTGTCCCATCATCGGCGCTCGTCGCAGGCGGCATTGAGTACGGGGCTTCTGCGGACTACGTCCGGCAGGTGTACGGCACGCCGACAGAGGTGGAGACGAAACACCATCCTCTGTGGAACGGCGAGGTCACAGAATACGAGTACGGCGATTCCTTCGAATTGAAGTTCGTAGATGGCTACGCACGCCACATCGAGATCTCCCGCCACAATGGCATCAAGACAGCCGCCGGCATCGAAGCCGGCTCCACCCTTGACGCCGTCAAGGCAGCCTACGGCGAGCCCGACAAGATCCGCGGCGACAAGTACATCTACTACTGCGATGATGACAAGAGTCTCGGCTTCGTCTTCGAAATCGAGAACAACAAGGTCGACGAGATCGAAATGGGCTATTTGAACTGACAGATCCATGAATGAAATGAAACAGGCATGTGTCGCAGGAAAACTGCAGCACATGCCTGTTTTTTAGTTATAAACAAAGCAATCTTTCTGTACCGGATGTTACAGAACCAGCTGCCATCATCCTATATACTGAAAAAGTCCCGGAAACAAGGCAACGGGATGGACAAACCACGGTAACGACACGAACCATACAAATAGAAAAGGAAGCGATAGTATGATCACGAAAGATATGACTCTTGCCGATGTTGTCAAGGCGCACCCGAACACGATCGGGTTCCTCAACGGCCTGCATCTCGACTACTGCTGCGGCGGGCATGAGGCAATCTCGATTGCCCTCCGCGAGAAGGGCATGGACATCGAGAAGTTCCTCGCGGAACTCAACGAGGTCGCGGCCCGTCCGACGGCGGCGAAGGATGTGCACGCCGACATCGAGTCGTTCAAGGACCTCAAGGTCACAGAGATGCTCGATGATCTCGAAGCGACGCACCACGTCACGGATCGCAAACTCATGGCCGAGACGGAGGATCTCCTCAACAAGATCCTCATCGTCCACTATCCGCATCACGGCGAGATGCTCACGCGCCTCCACCACCTCTACGCGGGCCTCAAGGCCGAGCTTGAGGAGCACTTTGCCAAGGAAGAACAGCTCGTCTTCCCGCTGATGCGCCAGCATCCGCACCCGGACAAAGCGACGCTCGACCTCGTCCACCAGCTCGAAGAGGAACACACGGGCGCAGGCGACGTCATCAAGGAGATTCAGGAGCTCACCGACAACTTCACGCCGCCGGAGGATGCCTGCCCGACCTTCCGCCACACCTACGCAACGATGGAGGCCCTCTTCGACGACATCTTCATCCACATCTTCAAAGAAAATTCCATTGCCTTCCCCGAGTACGCAGAACAGCAGTGACACCGCGGAGGGATGTCGCGTACGACGATCGTGGCCATTCCCCGACAACGTTTTACGGCAGCACATGAGTTTTGCCATCATTGAATTGCCTGGGAGCTATTGCACTTAGATTGTAAATCCGCCGCAAAAAGGCGGGACAGCCTAAAGAACGCAAAAGAAAAACATGAATAGCGAAAGAAGCAGGCGGCTGACGGGTCAACATGACCGGTCAGCCGCCTGCTTCTTTCGCCTTGCCCCGTAATACAACAAGCTGCAGCCGGGGAAAATGGCTGCAGCTTGTTTGAAGTCTGTGCGTTGTATTTTTCTGGGTTTATTGTAAGTAGAAGGTTTGCACAGAACGGAATGGGTTATTTTGCATAGTCGTAGGTTACGTTTTCGCAGACGATGTCCTGAGCATTGTTTACGATGTTTTCATGTGTGCGCGTAAAGCGAATGTTGCGGAACGTGATGCTGCGATGCGGCATTTCCGGCAGCCCGTCGATCTCGATGGCCGCTTTGCCCGTACCATCGATGGCGCAGTCCTCGACCAGAATGTCGTGGAACTGTCCCGGATCGGCGGGTTCAAAGGAGCCGACCGCATTGACATCGGTATAGGCGGTCGTAAAGATGATTCCCTGCCGTTTCATGTCCTTGGCTACGTTGTGCCGGAAGGTGACATTTCGTCCGCCGCCGCCGACTCCCTGACCGGTTTTGCAGCGCAGGCTGATTTCGGTCTTGTTGAAAACATTATCCTCTGCGAGCATGTTTTCAATCCAGGATGCCGTATGACTGCCAAGTACAATACCGCCGTGTCCATGGGCGACGTAATTATTGAAAAGCCAGATATCGCTGACCGGCGGGAGCGCCGTGGCCTTTTTGCCGATACCAGCGCTGAAGTTGATGGCATCATCTCCCGTATCGAAGAAGGAGTTGACGATCGTCAGTCCCTTTCCGTCATAGTCAATGCCATCTCCATTGTTCGCATCGTACGTGCGGACGTTGACGTTGTTCAGAAGAACATCGTCGCCTTCCACGGTCAGCATGTGCATGGCCGGATTGCGGAACGTGACGCCTTCCAGATAAAGCCCTTTGACGTGTTTCAGGATGACCGTCGTCGAGCGCGCATTATAGGCTTTTTTAAACGCCAGCCCGGCATCGATCTGGGCCTGCGTCTGGTTCTTTGCCGCAATGCCGATGTTCAGGACATGACGATCATCGCGCAGCCCTTTGTTTTCTTTATTCTTCGCTTTCAGATATTTCGTTCCGGACGCATCCATCGTCCAGCCGTTGCCATCGATCGCGCCCGCGCCGACAATGCGCAGATTTTCGACCGAATCGGCGTTGAGCAGCCCGTTATACCGGCCGTTTTTCTGCATGACGAGGTCGGCAGGATCCGCTGATTCCAAAAGCACAGCCCCTTCATCGAGTCTCAGCGTCATGTCGCTTTTCAGCTGGACCGCGCCGGAAACAAAGGTCCCCTGCGGAATCTCCAGCACGCCGCCTGCAGGCACGGCATTGATCGCGCGCTGCAGAGCTGCCGTATTGACCGTTTTTCCATCGCCGACGGCACCATAATCCGTGATCCGGACTACGGTCGGCACAGCCTTTGTCATTTGATTGACCGTTGCGGAATCAGAGGATTCTGCACCGTTTTTATCGACGGCGCGAACTGTGAAGGCATACGTTGTTTCCGGTTTGAGATTCCGGACTTCGTAGTTATGCTGACGAAGCAGATCACCGCAGAGTTCCGGATTCTCCGCCGCAAAGTTCTTAATCTCACGGCCGGCTGCCGTGTCCTGCAGCGTCTTGGTCGAGCCGATGCGCTGCCCGTTTGCATAGATGTTATAATAGGCAGCCGTATCGCCCTTCACCGGGCGGTCCCACAGAAGCAGTACGCTGCTGTCATCCGCCGATAGTGCCGGAACCTTCAGTCCCGTCGGCGCGGCAGGCGCTGCCCCTCCTCCGCTCATAGGAAGCATCAGTCCAAGACAGGCGGCAGCGGTTACTGCGCATTTCCAAACCTTACTCTTCATAATGATAAAACTCAGCCCCTTTCCTTATATCCTCTTCAGCGGACAAACACCGTCTCCGGCACCCAGCCGCTGAAAAACGCCTTGGTTGTATAATCCTTGGCCTGCGCTTCACTGAGCTGTCGGCGGGGCTTGGTGATTCTGGCCCCGTCGCCGGTATTCTGGTATTCAAACATGCGGTTATCCTTCGGCTCCGAAATGCCGCCTTTATTCGCCATCGGCGACCACCCGTCCTCCGCAATGAAATCTTCGATCAGGCAGTTGCGGAAGGTAACCGCCGAGCTCACCGGAGACTGCGCGGAAGACGGATGCCAGGGACGTCCAAGATAAGCCACGCCATCGTCAAATCCGCAGGTCAGATGACAGCGGTTGAACAGGAAGCCGGGTTTCCCGGCCGGAGTGCTCGGCGCCGTGACAAATCCCTTGACATCACCTTCACGATTTACGGAATGGATCTCACAATCCTCGAATACGGCGGTTCCCGCTCCGAAGATGAAGTCTACATCCCCCTCAATATAGCAGTTCTTATAATATTGACGGCCGGCATCGGCATAAAGCGTATCCTGCCGCCCCAAAAAGCGGCAGTTCCAAAAGCTGCTTCCATCGGAGCTGTTCTTGATAGCCAGCGCCTGACGGTTCTTCATTTCCGGATAATCTTCCGGAACAAAGTCATTGGAAAAGGTCAGATTGACGGCCTGAAAATTGACCGCATCCTCATGGATTTTAAAAGTCGGCGATCCCGACAGGCCATAAAGCTTGCGCCCGCTGGCCGCATCTTCTGGCCGCACCGGCGTTCCTTCGGCATCGTCAAAGACAATCATCGTATATTCCGGCGAGGTCATTCCCGCCAAGGTAAGATTCGGCTGCTTAATCGTAAGCTTTTCGCGGTAAATGCCCGGCTTCAGCAAAACAGCCGCAGAGTCCAGCTTCATTTTCTTGATCTGAGCCAATGCCTGTTTGATGGTCGGGCAGACCCACTGCCCGGCGGCATTTTGTCTGACAGAGCCTGCGCTCTGGTCGACAATAGCCTGCACGGGAAGCTCCTGCTCCCCCTGAATGATCACCTTCTGCATCGCGGCAGGCTGCTGCGCTGCGGCATTCGTCTGTACCGCGGCAGACACGACGGGCGGCAGAGCCGCCGGTAACGGCACGGTCAGCGTCAACAGCAAAGCCGCCAGCTGCGAACGCCGCCAAAATTTCTTAGGATTCATGATCGTTCCTTTCTGAAACGCTATCCGCTTCGCAAAGGGACGGCCCGCAAGGGAATGGAATCGGCATGTTCCCCTTCCCTTGCACAGCCATCCCGGTATCAGAAGTACCAGTCGATTTCCGCACGATACTCGCTCTGTACAAACGGGGCAAGCTGTCCGCTTCCGCCGAGCGGAATATCGATCGGTTTGACGCGCAGGTAGCGGAACGTCGTGACAATGTTCTTCGTCGGCACATAGTAGAAATAATACTCCAGTCCCTTGCCGCCGCACATATCATTCTTCATATCCGACCCGCTCTTAATATAGGCTTCACGTCCGCAGCGCCCATAATGCAGGGTGGTCTGCCAGCTGTGCGGCTGCTGCGAGCTGTAGCGTCCGTACGATACGCCGGCCATCCAAGCGGTATTCTGCTCCGAACGATCTGATTTCGTAAGGTTTGCCGAAAAGGCCCACTTGCGCGTCGGCTGATAGAACAGACGCATTTCGCCGAGATGCGTGTTGGCATATTCCTGATTATTATAAAGGTTCTGCGCATCCAACACCGTTTTCTTGGAACTGTATGGATTCGTCGCCAAAAAATGCGCGTGCGTCTGCCACCAGCCAAGATCCATGCGCCACTTCGGACTGAAGCGGTAATTCGCTTCAATGGACTCAAACGTAATCGAGCTGCCTCCCGGATTGACATAAGTCTGAGCTACACTGCGCGGATCCGTATACGTGAACACCGGATCGCTGTAAACAGTCTTATACGTATCTCCATTTTTCGTATAAGTATACTCATACGAAGACGGCAGGTTTCCGCCCGTCGTCGCCTCCGAAGGAAGCGACTGCCCGGTCTTCTGATAATTCGGACTGTTCTTCACCCACTGTCCGTCTTTGTATTTATACGTCGATGAGGTATATGTCGCTCCGGAAATCTGCGTCTTTTTGTTATAGTCCGGTTTGGCATAGGTGAAGTTCAGCGTAAGATTTTTATTGATCCGCTGCGACCAGCGCGCGCCGTTCCAATACTCGCCCATAACGATGCTCTTGAATGTCGCGCTCTTATCGCGACCAACCTCCAGCGTGGCCCTCTTATTGACCGGCCCCATAAAGTAGGCGCGCGTGATGTCAAAATGACCGTCGATGTTTTCATTGGCCCGCACGATGCCGCCGCGGTCCTTCGCCCCGTAAAAACCGACGTTTCCTGTCCAGCCGCCGCCGAGATTTGCCTTGGCATTGAGCTGAACTTCAAGATCGAAATACTTGTCTTCCGTCGAGTTCTTGTATCGGCTGCTGGCTTTTGTTTCATTCGTATACGTCTTGCGCTCGGCATTCCAAAGATGCTCGATATGTCCGGTAATCTCCACATTGCCGATCCGGCCCTTGCTTCCGCCGCTCTCGCCGCCCGTCTTTTTCCGGCTGCTTCTGCTTTTCTGAGTCCCCGGCAGAGAAGCGCCCATCCCGGCCAGCTCATCGCGGAACTGCGTCGCCAGCTTCGTGATGCGGGCCCGATCCTCCGGCCCCGCACTCTGATAGCCCGTCAATGCCTTGCCCGTGAAGATGGCCATCTCATAACGGCTCAGCGGATGCTTCGCGTCAAAGGTGCTGTCGGTATATCCATAGATCAGACCATCATGCACCAGGGCTGCTACGTCCTCGTAAAGACCGCTTTCAAACGGCACACAGGCGAACGGATTCGCCCCGGCCTCTGCCACGGCACTGACATTGACCGCAGCCAGACAGGCCAGCCCCAGCATCAGCTTCCTTTTATTCATCATACTCTCCCCTTCAAGCAAACCGCGGCATTGCACCGCAGTCTTTCGTTGACATTCACATCGGCTGTCCTGAATCTCCGTCGAAAACCAAACAGACAAGGTGCGTTTCCGGTCTGCATCCCCAATCTGCATCATCGATGTAATTACTTACACCTGTTTACGAAACAAATCATACCTTCTTCCCATGCGGATGAACAGAGAAAAATTTTAGATTACCCTATAAAATTTTAACGGATTTTAACGAAACCGATAAACAATCGGACGATATTTGCTATTGTTAACTATCTGTTTCTTATATATTTCTTATCGTTTTATTATAAAATTATTGTTTTTTCCTGCTTTTCTAAAGATTTTATATGAATTGCTAAATTTTCTATATAATTGGCAAATCCGAAAAAATGATACAATACAATCGAAGGGAGGATAAAAAACAATCCGAAATCCGTCGAAATCTCTGCCAAGGTCATTATAAAATCCGGTCTTTATAATGAAACATATTGTAACCTTAGGAAAAGAGGGATTTTCTGATGATTGTCAGCAAAAAAAAGGCGCTGATCAGCGCCATCATGATGTCGTCGCTCGGATTAAGCAGCACGGTGTTTGCCGCTCAGTCCCTGTCTGACGATGCCGCACAGGTAAAGGCCCAGACCGGCACTTCCTCTGCCGTCCGGGTCGAGGTCGACCAGCCGGCTCCAGCCAATGCAGCAGGACAGGCCCGGTTTGAACTGAAGGACATTTCGGTATCCGGAGACAATCTGAGCGTCAGCCAGACGGCCATGAAACGCATTGCCTCCCGCTACACGGGACGCCTCGTCACATTGAACGATCTCAATGCGATGACAAAAGAAATCACAGTCTATCTGCGCAGTCACGGTTATCCGGCTGCCGCCGCGTATGCACCCGCCCAGCGGATACAAAACGGCGTACTATCCATAAAGATCCTTCCGGGCCTCTACGGTTCGGTCAAAATCGATAACAAGAGCAAGCTGCAGGACAGCGTCGTGGAACGCATCACCCGCGGCCTGAAATCCGGCAAAGCGATCACGACAAACGGATTGGAAAGCGTCCTGTATCGCCTGAACGATCTCGGCGCCGTCAAAGCGACAGGACTTCTCAGCCCGGGCGGCCAGACAGGGACCAGCGATCTCACGCTGCATATCGAAGATGCCAAAAATGTCCGCGCCACCCTCTATGCCGAGAATCATGGCACAAAAGCCGCCGGCCACTACCGTTACGGACTCATCGATGACGTTTACAACGTCGATCATCACGGCGAACACCTGAATATCAGCGGACTGATATCTAATGACCACATGCACAATTACAGTGCGTCCTTCGATCTGCCTTATGGAACCACAGCGACAAAAGCCGGCATTTCCGTCGGACGCTCCGACTACATGCTCGGCAGTCAGTTCAAAAACATCAATGCGGTCGGTCAGTCCGATAACATCAGCCTGTATGCGGAAACGCCGCTTTTACGCACCACCGGCCGAAGCCGCTATCTGAGGTACGGCTTCGATTACCGCCGTCTGAAAGACGAACTTCGCGCCTACAATTATGATGTCAAGCGCCGCTCCCAGACAGGTCATATCGGCTATGCAGAAACCATCCGCACTGGCAAGAACGTTCTGGACACCGCGGTGACGGTCTCCCACGGACAAATGACCATGGTCTCCGACTATGCCAAGCAAAACGCCATGTACAGCCACGCCAAAGGCCGTTTCACCAAGGGTGTGATCGACATGACTTCCGTGCAGGGATTCAACCGCCGCTGGGATCTGCTCGTAAGGGCGCAGGGACAGCTTGCCAGCCGCAATCTTGACAGTTCCGAGCAGTTCTATCTCGGCGGTGCAAATGGCGTGCGTGCCTATCCGCAGGGTGAAGGAGCGGGCGATGTTGGCGGACTGGCTTCGGCAGAGCTGCGCTATCACACCAGCGTTCCCGGCCTGACGCTTTGTTCATTCTACGATAACGGCTACAGCCGTGGCAGCAAGGACGGGACTTATCCTTCCATGCACCTGTCCGGCTGGGGACTCGGTATGTCCTATACCCGCCCCGATGACTATTTCCTCCGACTCGATTATGCCCGGCGCATCGGTCTGGACAAAAACGCCACAGACGACGCAGCGTCCAATCACCGCTTGTGGTTCATGGCCGGCAAAATCTGGTAACATAGACGTTTCGATCCGGCATTCGCTTTATCATCTTACGACAGGAGGAACTTATGCATACAAAAAGCTATCAGCGCCGGCTGGCACGCAACATCCTGCTGACGCTTTCCACGCTCTCGCTCGGCCTTTTTGCCATTACGCCGGCGGCTCTCGCCCTGCCGAGCCAGGGGACTTACGATAATTCTGCCGCTGCCTCCATCAGCACGGCAGACAAGACGATGAACATCACCGGCAAGAGCGCCAACAATGTGCTGAACTGGCAGACGTTCTCGATTGCAAAAGGCGAAACCGTCGCCTTTGACAGCAGCAACTATCTGAATCTGGTTCACGGCGCGACAAAATCAACCATTGACGGACTACTTTCCGGCGGCGGAACCATCTACCTCATCAACCCGAACGGCATCCTGTTTGGTTCAAACGCGCAAGTAAATGTCGGCAGCCTTGTCGCTTCGACGCGCCCGCTTGGCAGCGTTGACCAAAGCGCCTTTTCCAGCGGCGGCAATCCGCTGAGCACCGCCTCGTCCGCATCCGGCGACATCGTAAATCAGGGCCGCCTGCAGGCAAACAGCGTCACACTGGAAGGGAATGACATCGTACTCACCAACACGACAAACATCACCAGCGACGGCTCTTCGCCGCTGACCGATGTCACCATCAAAGCCGCCGGGGATATCGACGCCGGTTATTCAACCGGCAGTGAAGCCACAAGCGTCAATACGACTCAGTACACCTCCGGCAATGCCGACAGCAGCCTGTCCGCATCCGCACTGGGCTACAAGGCTTCCGATCTTTCCGGAACGGATAAAACCATCAACGACTGCATGCTCGTGCGCAACGTCTATGAGCTGCAAAACATGCAAAACAACCTCAGCGGGAATTATATGGTCGGCGGCGACATCGATGCCAAAGGCTTTTCGTTCTCCGGCATAGGCGGCGGCAATGCTTTCAGCGGGATTTTCGACGGCGGCGGCTTCACCATCAGCAACCTGACGATTTCCAGCAGCAACGGCGGAACCAGCACCAATAATGTCGGCCTGTTCGGCTACGCAAAGAAAGCGGGCATCCGCAACGTCAATCTCGCCAATGAAACCGTCACGGGCGGACAATCGGTCGGCGGGCTGGTCGGATACAGTGACAGCAATACCATCAAAAACGTCAGCATCAGCGGAACCATCAGCGGATCCAGCAGCAAAGTCGGAGGTATCGCAGGTTACAGCAAAGCCTCGACCACCGAAAATGCCAGCGTTTCCGGGTCCGTGAGCGGAAACAGCTACGTCGGCGGCATCGTCGGCTATCAGCAAAACGGCGATACGATCTCAGCGAGCCGGAATGCCGCCAGTGTAACCGGTGCAAAACAAACCGGCGGCATTGTCGGCGAAAGCTCCGGATCGGTCATGACCAATGTGCTCAATACCGGGGAGGTAACCGGCAATGCCAGCAACAGCCAGTATATCGGCGGTATCGCCGGGCGGCTTGCCAATGCCTCTTCGATCACCAACGCCTCTAACGCGGGGGCGGTAACCACCGGCCAGAAAAATGCCGGCGGCATCGTCGGCGTCATGGAAACCGGCACCTCGCTTTCCTATGCCGTCAATACCGGCACAATCACAGGTCAGTCCAATACAGCCGGTATCGTCGGCAACAACGCGGGAACCATCTCACATGCAGTCAATGCGCCGTCGGCCGTCGGGGAAGGGAAAGTATCCGCGATCATCGGCAGCGGGAAAAGCGATACCGTCAGCGATGCGTACTACGCCTCGACAAACAGCAACGGAGAAACGCTTTCTTATGCGTATACCGGCGGCGGCAGCGAAAAAACCTACGACGAGCTGCTCCATACGTCCGCCTATGCCGGCTGGGATGTGGATACGACCGGCACAGGAAGCGGCGTCTGGCGGCAGTACGACGGCACCTCCCTGCCCCTGCTGAAAGTCGGCCTTACAACGGTAGACACACCGGTCATCGAAAAGACGTATAACGGGTACAATCAGTCCGTTTCCGTCTCAGACTACACCGCCGCCGACTCCTCACTGGACGGCACAAAGCTCAGTGTTTCCTCCGATATTGCCAGCGGAAAAGACGCCGGAACCTACGAAGGAGGCACCGTCTACTCGACCAGCGCCACCGGCTACAATCTGGTCGGAACGCCGACACTCAAAATCAATAAGGCAAAGCTGCTCATCAATGTCAATAATGCTGCCATGACCTATGGCAACAGCACCATCTATTATACCGATTCCAGCGGAAACACCACTCAGTCGGCCTACTCCGCGGACGCATCCAGCCTCAAGGGAGAAGATACGCTCGACTCGATTCAGGACAGCACGCATCAGATCAATGTAACGGTAAACAACGGCGCGCTCTCGACCGAAGAAGGCCGCACGACTAACGATGCCGGAACCTACGATCTCACGATCACGGACAATGGCTCAACCCTGAAAAACTATGATGTGGTAACCGGAAAAAAAGGTACGGTTACGGTGAACAAGGCCAAGCTTAAAGCCACAGTCAACGATATCACAACGACCTACGGAACCGCCTTTGACAATGCCAAAGCCCTGACGGTAGAAGGCGCTGTCAACGGCGACTCGAACAGCGACATCGCCAGCTCCATGACGATCACCAACGAAGGCGAAGCAGACGGAACAAACGGACGAGTCACGCAGGATGTCGGCACTTATACCCTGACGGCAGACTTCGGCTCCTCAAAAAACTATACCATTGAGTACGATACCAATACCGCCAAAGCCACGGTCACGAAGGCTACGCTCGACCTCGACAACGTAAAACTCAACGATGTCAGCACGACATACGGCACCGCTTTCGACACCTCGAAATATACCATCGTCGGGACCGGCGAAGGCGGAACCGGACTGGTCAACGGCGATACCGTCTCGTCCCTCGGCCTGACTTATACGAATACGGGTGACGGCACAAACGGGCGCGTCACACAGGATGTCGGCACCTATACGCTCTCAACCACCGTCACCGATCTCAAGAACTACAACGTTACCGGAGCAAACAACACGCTGACTTCCACTGCCACGGTCGAGCGCGCGCCGCTGACCATGACAGCCGACAACGTAACGGTGCAGAGCGGCTGGGCTTCGCATACGGGCTATACCTCAAAGGACGGTTCGCTTGTACAGAGTGACTGGACGAGCGAAACGCCTTACAGCGGAACGGTAAGCGGCTTTGTCAACGGCGATGACGCCTCGGTGCTGGACGGCCATACGATCGCCTATACAACAACCGGCGGATCGGCTCCGACCGCCGTCGGCACCTACAGTCTGACCGGAAGCGTCGATGGAAGTACCGTAAACGCAGGGAAAAACTACTATATCGTACAGGACAGCAGCAATGCGTCTGCCCTGACCATCACAGAAAAAACAGGGCTGTCCCGCAGTGAAACCCCGACCTACACCACGGTACAGGCTGCCGTCCATCCGGACAATACCGCAGAAAAAACGGAGCAAACGGTTCAGATCGCCACGAACGGCGCAACGACCAGACTCAGCCTCGGCACAACCGGCGCCGTCACCATTCAGGCAGCCGATGTGAGCAACGGAGCCATTACTGTAAACGATGCAGCCCCGGCCGCGGCATCATCATCCGCCAGCAATCCGGTATCTTCTGATGAAAACGGCTCTTTGCTGAAGCTGCATTATCCCGGCGCACATCAGAAAGCCAAATAACGAATCCCCTTACCCCAAATACAAAAGAGGGCCGCATGCTTGTAACATGCGGCCCTCTTTGTATTGCCGTTCCGCCCGTCCGGCCGGAAGCGAACCGATCTCTTTGTCTTACGGACAGATCAGCCGATCATCGTCCGAATATCATCCTCCACGTTCGTGATGCCGCCGATGCCGAAGTTCTCGACAAGAACCTTGGCCACATTCGGGGAAAGGAACGCCGGAAGCGTCGGTCCGAGATGGATATTCTTGACACCGAGGTGCAGCAGAGCCAAAAGGACGATAACGGCTTTCTGCTCATACCATGCGATGTTGTAAACGATCGGCAGCTCATTGACATCCGCCAGACCGAATACCTCCTTGAGCTTCAGCGCGATAAGGGCAAGGCTGTACGAATCGTTGCACTGTCCGGCGTCGAGCACGCGCGGAATACCGCCGATATCGCCGAGCTCCTCCTGCAGTTTGATGTACTTGTACTTCGCGCAGCCGGCCGTGAGGATCACCGTATCCTTCGGCAGCGCTTTGGCAAATTCCGTATAATACTCGCGGCTCTTCATGCGGCCGTCGCAGCCGGCCATGACCACGAACTTGCGGATCGCGCCGGACTTCACCGCCTCAACGACCTTGTCCGCCAGAGCGAATACCTGCTCATGCGCAAAGCCGCCGACGATCTGTCCCTGCTCCAGCTCTGTCGGAGCGGGGCATTTCTTTGCCATCTCGATGAGCGGCGTGAAATCCTTCGTACCGTCCGCCGCGGCATCGATATGCGGGCAGCCCGGGAAGCCGACCGCACCCGTCGTGAACACACGGCTCTTATAGCTGTCTTTCGGCGGAACCAGGCAGTTCGTCGTCAGCAGAACCGGCCCGTTAAACTGCTCGAACTCTTCCTTCTGTTTCCACCAGGCATTGCCGTAGTTGCCGACAAAGTTCGCATACTTCTTGAACTTCGGATAGTAATGCGCCGGCAGCATTTCGCCATGCGTATAAACATCTACGCCGGTTCCCTGCGTCTGCTCCAGCAGCATCTCAAGATCCTTGAGGTCGTGACCGGAAATGAGAATCGCCGGATTCTTGCAGACGCCAAGGCTGACCTTGGTAAGCTCCGGATTGCCGTAACGGCCCGTGTTTGCCTTGCCGAGCAGCGCCATGCCAGCCACACCGTACTTTCCGGTTTCCAGCGTCAGCGCCGTCAGATCTTCCGCAGTCAGGCTGTCATCCAGAAGTCTGGACAGTGCCGACTGGACAAACGCGTCGATGGATTCATCCTCGCCGCCCAGCACATTGGCATGCTTTTCATAGGCAGCCAGTCCTTTGAGTCCATAGGTAATGAGCTCGCGCAGGCTGCGCACATCCTCGTTTTCCGTAGCGAGGACGCCGACGCCCTTCGCCTTGGCGTCAAAGTCGGACGGATCGCCGTTCCAGCCGGCCGCCTCAGGCAGGCCCTCCTTGCTGTCCAACCGGGAGAGCAGTTCCTGTTTCACCGACAGCGTCTCCCGGATCCGGGCAACGATCGCTTCCCGGTCAAAGTTCGCGTTCGTGATCGTCACAAAAAGATTCAGGGTGACGAGATGATTGACCTGTGCCGAAACCTTCTTGCCTTCCGCACGCAAGCGTGTCGTAACGGCAGACAGCCCCTTCGTCACATAAATGAGCAGATCCTGCATGGCAGCGACCTCCGGCTTCTTGCCGCAGACGCCAACCTGCGTGCAGCCCTTGCAGCCGGCCGTTTCCTGACACTGAAAGCAAAACATTTTGTTCTCCATACTCACACTCTCCCTTTCCAATCGTTTCCTGCTGAATATCATCCTACACAGAATGGGTTTCGTTTGTTCTACTGGAATCATTATAGCAAGCCCGGGGCAAAAATACTGTAACAGTTGTTACAGCTGCGCCGGCTTTACGAAAGGATAGACCACGCGACGCGCAGAAAAGAGACCGCCGCCTTTCACGGCCGCCATTTACAGGGCGATAGGGCGATCAGCCGGCAATCTGCTGGGAAGAAAACGCGTTCCGGATAAACTGCATGAGGCATTTTTGATCCGGATGAATCTGCCGTCCTGTTTTGGTAAAAAGATAACTGCACTGCTGCAGACCTTCGATCGGAACCGTGCAAAGCCCGCTGTGCGCGAGAATCGCATGGCCGGTGACAATGCCGGCTGCGACCTGTTTTTCGACCAGATTCCAAATGGTAGACAGATGCATGGAGAAATGAAGGATTTCCGGTTGAAGATGATCCAGCTGAAACCGCTCCAAAAGCTTCCGGGTCACCATGGAGTTATGGCCCAGCATGACAAGGGGAAGCGACGCCGCTTCCGCCAGCGTGACGGACGCGCGTCCGGCCCATGGATGATCACGGCGGAGGCACAGGCATACCGGCCAGGAAGCCAGGCTCCGTGAAGTCAGGCCGGACCGGATATCCCCGTCATGAACGATGGCAAGGTCCGCTTCTTCTTTCTCGACCATATCCAGTGCTTCAAGCGCAGACGGCTCAGTGATTTCCAGCTGGATATCCGGATGCTGACGGCGAAATTCACCGAGCAGCAGCGGCAGAATCAATGTGCCGAGCTGAGCCGGCAGTGCCAGCTGCAGACAGCTGTGCCGGCGCGCCAGCGTCTTGATGCCGGACTCGAAACGGGCAAACTGGCGCAGCATGCGCTCTACCTGACGATACAGTATCTCTCCCTCCGCAGTCATCCGGATATTGCGCCCTGCATGGCGAAAAAGATTCAGTCCGGTTTCCTGCTCGATGGCCTGCATCGCAAGACTCAGCGTCGGCTGTGCGATATGCAGTTCCTGTGCGGCGCGCGTGATATTCTGCCACCGGCATACCTCGCGATAATATTGCATTTGCTGAATGTTCATAGAAGCCCCTCCTCCCTTCCAGTATAGCAGAAAGCGATCCTATTTATAATAAAATACATTGCTTTTTTCAATAGGTATATTGCCGATGTGTATTTTTCTTTTTCCCGACGAAGCGATATGATAAACTCAGCAAAGGAAAAGAAAGGAAGGAGATTCTCATGGAAAAACGAGCCATTCTTCTGGACGAAAAGGACAATGTAGCCACCTGTACCAGCGAAGTCCGTCCCGGTGATCTGGTAAAATGCTCCGGCGGCGGCAGTGCGGAAATCGCCGCGGCGGAAGAAATTCCCTGCTGGCACAAAATCGCACGGACTGCCATCAAAAAAGGGGACCGGGTATACAAATATGGCGAGGTGATCGGCGAAGCTCTGGCAGAGATTCAGCCCGGCGCCTGGGTATCAGAGAAAAATATCCGGAGCATACCGCGCGATTACAGCAGGGAATATCTTCTGACGAAAGGGGAGGTTTAACATGGAATTCTACGGGTATCGGAGAGCGGAAGGACGTCCGGGCATTCGCAATCATGTGCTGATCCTGCCCACGTGCGCCTGCGGCAGCGAGACCTGCCGCATCGTAGCCAGTCAGGTCCGCGGCGCGGTCAATATTGTATTTAATACCGGCTGCAGCGATGTAGCGGCCAATACCGCTATGAGCCAGAAAGTGCTGACCGGGTTCGCATGGAATCCCAATGTCTATGGCGTCGTTATCATCGGACTGGGATGTGAAACCGTACCTCACGATGAGCTTCGGAAAAAAATTCAGGCGCAAACCAGCAAGCCGGTCGTATCCTTTGGGATTCAGGAAGAAGGCGGCACGTTAAAAACCATCGAAAAAGCCGTCCGGGCCGCCCGGGAAATGGCTGCCGAAGCGGGGCAGCAGCAGAAAGAGGCCTTCCCCATGAGTGAATTTCTCATGGGAATCGAATGCGGCGGAAGCGACGCAACCTCGGGCATAGCCTCCAATCCGGCCGTCGGCAATCTGAGCGACCGCCTGATCGATCTGGGCGCTTCGACCATCATGAGCGAGTCCATCGAGTGGATCGGCGGCGAACATGTGCTGGCCCGTCGGGCGGCTTCCCCGGAAATTCACGACCAGATCATCAAAATTTGCGAAGACTATGAACGTCATTTGCTGGCTGCCGGACAGGACTGCCGCGCCGGCCAACCGACTCCGGGAAATAAGGCCGGCGGCCTTTCCACATTGGATGAAAAGAGTCTGGGCTGCATCCGCAAGGGCGGCACGCGTCCCATCGTCGAGGTGCTTGAACAGGCAGCGCGTCCGACAAAGCGCGGCGCCATAGTCATGGACACGGCTGGTTATGATATTTCCTCCGTCACTTCCATGGCCGCCGCGGGATGTCAAGCGATTATCTTCACAACCGGCCGCGGTACGCCAACCGGCAATGCCATTGTACCGGTGCTCAAAGTGACCGCCAACGAACATACCTTCAGCTGGATGGAAGACAACATGGATGTCGATCTCTCCGCCATCATTCGCGGCGAATGGAGTCTGGAGGAAAGCGGCGCCCGTTTACTGGAGAAAATCCACGCCGTCGCCAACGGTCATCTGACCAAGGCCGAAGCCTACGGATTCTCGGATATCGCCGTAGATCATGTCTGCCGCTTCGTATAACAGCGTTCCCATCATAATAAGGCGGATAATCGGCCGGTTAGACCGATTATCCGCCTTATTGTCTGCTGTATCCGACGACCGGACGACTTACGCTCCGATATCCACGGTCGTTCCCGTGGCTTTCTGCTGAAAATCGCGAAACTGTGTATACGCCTGTTCGCGGACTTTCATGATCTGTGCGTTAATCTGCTGGAACTTGCTCTTGCCCAGATTGGTCTCGTTGCCAAAGTTCGACACGCGAAAATACGATTTCGCCTTGTCCATGAGCTGCGAGGTCTTTTCCATGCCGATCTGGTCGGCCTGCTTATTGGCCTGCTGGAATTTGCTCGTTCCGAGCTTTGTCTCATTGCCAAAGTTGGAGACTTTGGTGTAGGACGCAGCCTGTTCGCTCCGCGCGCTGGCCGCCTGCTGTCCCTTAACGGTGATTTCCCGATTCATCTGTGGGAAATTCGTTAGCGTCGTGATGCTGACTGCCGATATACCCATAGATATTCCTTCTTTCCTTCCTTTACATCCTGTAACCCGTTCAGGCAGACATACTCCTGTGCCTTTATTATAATGCACGCTTAAGCGCGGTGCAATATCTTTTTAATGGCTCTTCTCATAGTTCTGACGCTCATCGCGCAGCTCCTCAATCGTCAGATTGCGAAGATACGATTGATGTTCTTCGTCCTTCTGATAGACGAAGCCGACATGCGATACAAACGGCTCGATCGTAGCGATTTTAAGAAGCGGCGTGACAACGAGCAGCTGGAGGTCAAGCTTCCGGAACAGTTCCAGCCCGAAGCGGGCCGACTCGTCGGAGCTCTTGAGGAATGCTTCATCGATGACGACAAAGCGGAACGACTGCTCTCCGGCCCTTTTCCCCTCAAGGCCGAAATTGTAGACAATGCTGGCCGCCAAAATCGTATAGGCCAGTTTCTCCTTCTGCCCGCCGGATTTGCCGCCCGAGTCCGTATAATGCTCGTACTCGTCGTCCTGATCCGGCGCGGGATTGCGCCAGCGCTCCGAAGCTGCGAACGTATACCAGTTCCGCACATCGATGACCTCCCGGCGCCACCGCGCATCGAGGTCGGCAGAGCCGGGGCGTCCCTGCAGCCGCTCAAGCAGTCTGGAAACCTGCCGGAATTTCTGTTCGCTGTAGGTATCGTCGGAAAGCCCGGTCAGCGCATCATCGGTGCAGGCGCGAAGATCATCCTGAAACTGGCGAATCATATCACTGACGGCCCGGCTGCATTCGATCTGGATATAGCGCCCCTCATTGTAATCGATCTCCGCAAGCGACCGGTTGATCCGCCCGATGCGGTCTTCGATTTCCTGACAGGCATCCAAAAGATGCGTATGGAATAAGGCAATCTGATTGATGGTATTTTCCCGCAGCAGCTCGCGGAAACGCCCCTCGAACTTGGGCAGATCATCCGTCCGCAGCCGGTCGAGCACCGCGATATAGTCCGGCGCGGCCTCAGGCGAGCAAAGGAGATCCGCGCTGGATTCGGGCCACTTCTGCCGGTATTCAGCCATGCGCTGCGTGAGCTCCTGACCATGACGGTGCAGGATCTCGTCCTGCTTCGCGCCCTCCCGCTGCAGCCAGCGCCCATAATCGGCCATCTGTCTGGACTGAAGGCGCAAATCGAAAGCCGGATCGCTCAAGGCGTCAGCGGCATGCTGCTCAAGCAGAGGATACACGATCTTCTGTTCCTCAGCCGGCGACTCTTCCATGAGCATGGCTTCCTCCGCCATTTTGCTGCGCGTAGTGTCGCAGCGCTCCTGCAGTCGTCCCCGCTCGTCGCGCTGCTGCGCCAGCTTCGGCTCCAGCAGGCCGATTTCGCGCAGCAGCTTCTGTTCGTCTTCCTGCAGCCGGCGATAAATATCGCTTTTCTGCCGCAGCTCGGCCTCCCGCGCAGCCAGCTGTGCGATCTGACGGTCAATCGGCGCGATATCGAGCACGGAAAAGGTCTGAATCTGGCCGGCAAGCATGATCGCATCCTTTGCGGACTGCCGCTTCTTCTGCTCCGCCTTGTTCGCTCTTAGCTTTTCTCCGAAGAACTTCTGCTCTTCCCGCTTCGTTTCCCGCTCTTCCTGCAGCGAACGAATCTTTCGGAGATTGGAAAATCCCAGCACAAAATCGCGGCGGTTATTTAAGGCGCGCCGATCGTCCTTTTCATGCCGGCGGCCGCCGGTCTTGACCTGTCCATGCAAAGTAAGCGCAAATTTCGCCTGACGGAATTCCTGCATCGACTCGCAGCAGATATGACGGAACCGGGCGGCCAGCTCGCTCTGCATCCAGTTCAGGCAGGGCGAGTCCTCCCGCAGCCGCAGCTTGCGGCAGGCCGCCTCATCCGGAAGCCGATTCCAGTCCACGGGTTCGACATAGTCCGGTACGCGGAAATAAACGAGTTTCAGGCGGAGGTCATGCTTCTCCATCCATCCGGCGACCTCGCCGTAATGTGCGTCCGGAACGAGCAGGGAAATGCCGAAGCCATGCAGCAGCCGCTCCAAAGCGCCTTCCCACTCGGACTCCTCTTCCCGCACGGCCATGAGCTCTCCGGCAAACGGCATTTCCGTCTCGGCCAGGCCGAGATCGCGGCAGAGCTGACCGCGCAGCGTCACAAATACATTCGGGATATTCGATTTGCGGCCGGACAGCGAGCGGATCTCTTCGTCGAGCTGCTTTTCCTCCGCCGCGGCTTCCCGCCGGTTCGCCTCAATATCCGCCGCGTCGACGGCATATTCCTCCAGCTCACGCTCTATGTCCTTCGCGCGTTCCGCCATAGCGTTCTGATTATCCCGGAACTGCTCCGCAGACTCCGGCATAGAAAGCCCCAGCTTATCCATCTGCTCCCGATAAGACCGCCGGGCTGCTTCGCACTGCCCTTTCTTCTGCTGCTGAAGTTCGAGCTGATGGCGGACTTCATCGAGCTGCTGCCCGCCATTGCGGGCCATTTCCTGCCGGACATCCGCGAGCTGCCGTCGGAGCGCGTCAAGCCGGCCGCTCCCATCCTCGATGCGCTGTCCCAGCAGATGCAGCTGCTCCTCAATCTGCTGCAGCATCCCTTCATGCGCCTTCCACGACTTGCCCGCAAACCAGCCGGGCAGAAGCTCCTGCATCGACGCATATTCCTTCCTGCGGCGGCCGGCTTCCTCGTATTCCCGGCCCAGCGACTCGATCGGCAGCAGGCATTTCTGCTGATTTCTGGCCCGCTCCACGGCCTGATGCGCGGCCTCGAGGTCATGATACTGGCGCAGCATGAGATCGACTTCCTGCTGCGTGTCCGGCGCTTCCAGCATGTTCTGACGCACAAACCCGGTAAGGCTGTCCACTTTTTTCATCGATACCGTCTGCTGAAACAGATCCATCGCCTGTACCTGACGGATGCCGAAAACCTTCCGGAATTCATGGCTGTACGGCGGATAATCCTCAAACGTATGGATAAAGGCATCCTTTTCCAACTGCCGCCGGAACGCGCGCATATCTCCGCCGATGGAAGAGAAGCGCTCTGTGATGGCCAGCGGCTTCTTCGCGAACACATAAAAACGCTGAGGGTAAGACGCCGCCTCATCTGGGAACCAGAATACCTGTGCCAGCGTCACCGTGCTGCCGAAGTTGCGGTCGCTGAATACGCCGAGTACCACACTGTACTGATCCTTGCCGCGCAGGGCCTCCGGGCGTCCGCCGCCGTCCTCGGTCCGCTTCTGTCCATAGTAACCGCGCACATAGGAGGTCAGGCTCCGCTCTCTGGCGCTCGAATCAGCCGCTTTATTGTACGTCACCCTGCGCGGCGGAACCAGCAGCGTGAGGATCGCATCAACCAGCGTCGATTTGCCCGAGCCGACATCCCCGGTGAGCAGGGAGGTATCGCCGTTCAGCTCCAGCGTCCAGACCTTCTGATGGAACGTCCCCCAGTTGTAAACCTCCAGCCGCTGCAGGCGAAAGCCCAGCGGAATCTCACCGGCTTCCTTTTTCATTTCGAACAAATTCATCCATCAAACCTCCTTCCTCCGCATCGGTCCGGCTTTCCCCATCGCGGCGGCGCTCCCGTCCCAGGGCCTCATACTCCTCCAATTTCCGGGCAAATTCATCCAGCCATTGCGCATCGACAAAGTGGCGCAGTATCGGACGCACTTCATAGTCCTCTCCGCCTTCCTTGATCCTGAGCAAAAATCCCATGCGCGCCGCCGCCCGGATCAGATGTTCGACCGTCTGGCGCACTTTCATCTCATTCGCCTGAACCGGCAGAAACGGCTCCATGCAGCGCAGCATGTCGTCAAAGCGCACGATCACCCGACCGCTCACCCCGACGGGATTATGCTCGCCAAGCATCTTTCTCAGCTGCACCAGCAGCATGGACAGATTGTAGCTCAGCGGATAGCGCGGCACGAGGCGCGGCAGTCCGGAATCCTCCGCCTGTTTCAGCCAGGCAAATTCGTCCAGCTCATCGACGACCATCGCCAGACCGATCCGATGGAAATAATCCTGCAGACTGGTCTTTTGATTAAGAATTTCCTGCCAGAGCGCTTCATCCTGCCCGCGGCTGACCACGCCTTTCAGCAGCATAATCGCCGCGCGTGAAAAAGCCTGCTCCTGCGGGCTTTCGCCTGTCTCCGTCACGGACAGCTTCTCCTCTACCGGCTCCATTACCGATCCTCCCTTCGAAAGACAACGCGGTCGCAGACCGCCAGCCACTTCCGGCCGTCCCGTTCAAACAAAATACGATCCACGGCCTCCGCATCAAACGCCTCTCCGGCCTCATGACTGGCCAGAACCAGATACGTCAGCAACTCAGGCAGCCCCTGTTCCAGCGGATAAACGGCCAACACCTCGGACAGCGTCACCGCCGGGCGTTCGGCCAGAAGCGCATGGAGATTCGCCTGCAGTCGCTCCGGATCGACGACGACCTGATCGAAAATCGCGCGAAGTGATCCGTCGGCTCCGCTTCCCGCCTGCAGGGCAGGGCTTTCCAGCTTCGTCGCATGAGGCGCCGCATAAAGACGCCGGTCCATCGGCAGCTGAATCTCCGGCGCCATATCCTGAATCGTCATGACCGGTTTCTCCGGCGTATCTGCGCGCAGATCTACGGCCGCCGTTTCAATGCGCCGGATCAGCTGATAAATGGTACGCTCCTCCCGCAGATAATCCTCGTCCACATAGCGGCGCAGCTGCGCGGAAAGCTGTCCCAGCGTCTGCTGGACAGAACCTGCCGCACGCACCCATTCCCGGTTGATGGACGCGATCGGATGCTCAGCCAAAAGTTCATGCACCGGCTCCGCCTGAGACACCTGCTCCAGCGTCGCCCGAAAATCCTCCTGCTGGCGGGACATCATGAGATAGCGCCAGAACGCCATAAAGCTGCGTCCCTGCTCCGAATGACGGATGATGTCGCTCTCATGAAAAATTTTTTCCAGCAGTTCCCCTTTGCCGCGCGTCCATTTGACCACATCATCCCGGACCTGACGCGTGAGTTCGCGAAAATTCTCCTCGACCTCACGAAAATCCGCCAAAATCGCCCGCGCCGTGCTTTCCGCCTGCAGGAACCGCTCCTTGATCTGAACCTCGTCCAGACGCGGCTTCACCACACCGCTGCGCTCAAGCTCATCCAGCTCCGCCGCGATCTTTTCCTGCTGCTCCAGAAGCCATGCCCTGCGATGAGCAACGTCCGTATCCGTCTCCCGCGCGATCTCATGGAGCAGATTGAATACCGTGCGCAAACGGGACTCCGTGCCGACAAAATCCTGCTTATGCAGGCTGACGAGCCACTCCACGGCTTTTTGCGCCGGCGCGGTCAGATCATAATACCATTCCTCACGGTACTCATATTTCCGCAGCCAGCCATGGCTGCCGTCCGACCAGATTTCCAAATAATCCTGAGGAGAACGCCCGAAAGCCTCCCCCTCAGACTGACGCTGCGCGTCGTACAGAAAGAGATCCAGCCGCTCCAAAAGCTCCTGCGCCTCAATGCCGCGCCGTTTCCCCGCGATGAATTCCCGATAAAAAAACGCGGCAATAAACGCAGCCTGATCCGCGGTCAAAAGCCGCCAGGCTGCGTTGTTCTGACGCAAATTTCGCAAATAACTATAGGTCATATATTCCGGTATATCTGCCAAACGTCATTCCTCCCGGCATTCCGTCATTTCAACAGATCCAGCAGCTGTTTTCCGATCAGAATCGTCGTCATGATAATAAACAGCGGCCGCACATAGCCCGTCCCCTTCGACAGCGCCACACGGGCCCCGCACCAGGCGCCGGCAATCATGGCCAGTCCCATCGGAACAGCATAAGAAAAGTTCACGAGTCCGAAATACGTGAACAGCACCGCCGCCGCGATATTGCTGGCGAAATTCAGGGCGCGGGCGTTGGCCGCCGCCCCGAGGAAATCAAACCCGGCCAGCAAAAAAGCAAACAAGAGAAACGACCCCGTCCCCGGTCCGAAAAAACCGTCATAAAACCCAAACGCAAACGCCGTCAGTCCAGACAGCACCAGCAGCCGTCCCGACATTCCCGCATAGCGGTTTTCACGCCCCCAGTCCTTTTTTACAATGCTGTAAATCAGAACGGCAATCAGCATGACCACCACCAGCGGACGCAGAATCTCCGACGGAACCAGCCGGACCGTCAGCACACCGATGCCGGAGCCGATAAGCGAAAGCGGAAACAGCCGCCGGATCAGCCAGCCGTTCACCTTCCCGGATTTCACAAACGTCACAAAACTCGTCAAGGCCCCCATCACGGCCGCCGCTTTATTCGTCCCCAGCACCGTGACAGGGGGAAGCCCGGTCCACATCAACGCCGGAATGGAAATCAAACCGCCTCCGCCGACTACCGCATCGACAAACGCCGCCATAAATCCGAAAAACACCAGAAAACCAAGTGTATACATATCAAGCATTTCCATGATGATACCCACTTTCTTTACAATTATTCTCTTATTATATCAGACTTCCCGGACGACGCAAAGAAAAGGCCGGACAAAAATTCGCGCATCACCCCGGGAGCCCGATGCGCGAATCACAGCCCAGCCAAAACGATTTGTCTTTCCGATCATCACCCTCAGCGCATACGGGCCGGCGCGTTCGTCAGGAGGTCTGCGGCCTCGCGGACAATCCGCCCGAGGATAGCGGCAGCCGGCTCGATTTCCTTCAGCGGCGTCAGGCTCTGCCCCGCCTGCATCATGCCATGTTCCGTATCGCCGTCCACGGCGGCCAGCTTATTCGTCCCCGTCGCCTTCCGCAGCAGTTCCTCCTTCGTCGCCTTGCCCGACAGCTCCAGCGCGACAAACTCCTCCGAAAACTTATTGCGCAGGCCGCGTACCGCGCCGCCGATTGTCGCGCCTGTGACGATGCTGTCCGTATCCGTTGCCGCGAGAAGACACTGCTTCACCTTCTCATGAACCGGACATTCCTCCGCCACGAGAAAGCGCGTCCCCATCTGCACGCCGGCCGCCCCCATGATCAGCGCAGCGGCAAGCCCCCGTCCATCGGCAAAGCCGCCTGCCATAACGACCGGAATCGCGACCTCGGGGATGACCTGCGTCATCAGCGGCATGGTGGCAATCGAACCGATGTGACCGCCCGCCTCCATCCCCTCAGCGACGATCGCATCCGCTCCATTGGCTTCAACACGTTTGGCGAGCCGCACATTCGGCACAACAGGAATCACCTTAATGCCTGCCGCATGAAATTTCCCGAAATACGGCACGGGATTTCCCGCGCCAAGCGTGACAAACGCCGGCTTCTCCTCGCAGATCACCTCGACGATCTCTTCCTTATTCGGCGCCATCAGCATGACGTTTACGCCAAAGGGCTTATTCGTCAGGGTACGGCAGCGCCGAATCTCCGCGCGCGTATACTCCGTCGTACGTCCTCCCGTCGAAATAATCCCCGCACCGCCCGCATTCGACACGGCAGAAGCGAGAGACGCATCAGAAATCCATGCCATCCCGCCCTGCAAAACCGGATAAGATATTCCCAAAAGCTTCGTCAATTTCGTACGCATCACAAAACTCCCTTTCCCTTCTTCCTGAGTATCGTTTCTTCTTCTCATCGGACCGCAGGATCCAATCGATTCTATCCGCTTTATTCGCGCCCTGGGGCAGAAAAACCTTCCGCCGAAACGAAAAACAGACCGGAAAACATCGATTCGTCTTCCGGTCTGCAGGCGCATGCCGCTTTTCACTTATTCCAAAACAGCCAGCGCCTCCACCTCACAGAGCGCCCCCGCCGGCAGATCCTTTACCGCCACACAGCTGCGGGCCGGTTTGCTGACAAAATGCCGGGCGTAAACTTCGTTGAACGCCTTGAAATCGGCAATATCCGCAAGGAAACACGTCGTCTTGACCACGGCGTTCATATCCGTACCTGCCGCCGCCAATACCGCCTCGATATTCCGGCAGCACTGCTCCGCCTGTTCCTCAATCGTCGCAGCGACAATCTTTCCCTCCGCCGGATTGATGGCAATCTGCCCCGACAGATAGAGCGTATTTCCCGCCTGAATCGCCTGACTGTACGGTCCGACCGCAGCCGGCGCATCATTGGTATGAATCGTTTTCATCATCGTACCCCCTGAATTGACAAATGTAACAAATCCTATTGTTATTGTACCCGAAACAGGCATATGCTGCAAGCAAACAAGGACTTACGATATGAACCGGAGGAAAAAACGCTCCGCCGGATTTCACGCCATGATCTTGCGGAACAGATCTTTCACCTGTTCGTGCGTCGCCTCACGCGGGTTGCCCGGATAGCAGGCGTCTTTCAGGGCATCATCGGCCAGCTGATCGAGGTCTTCTTCTTTGATTTTATCCAGGACAGCCGGGATGCCGACATCGGCGGAAAGGGTCCGAACCGCACGGATTGCTGCCGTACGATATTCTTCCTGACTCATCGCATCGACGCCTTTGACGCCCATGGCCCTTGCGACCTCGCGCAGCCGATCTCCAGTGTATTCCTGATTGAACTCCATGGAGATCGGCAGCAGCATGGCACAGGCGACGCCGTGCGGCGTATCATAGTGTGCGGACAGGGTATGCGCCATCGCATGATCGATTCCAAGACCTACGTTGGAAAAGCCCATGCCGGCGATATACTGCCCCAGCGCCATACCGGCGCGCCCCTTCGGATCATTTGCCGTGGCCTGACGCAGGTTTTCGGCAATCAGGCGGATGGCTTCAAGGTGCATCATGTCGGTCATTTCCCATGCGCCCTTCGTCGTATAGCCCTCAATGGCGTGCGTCAGAGCGTCCATGCCGGTAGAAGCGGTCAGCCCCTTTGGCATCGAGGACATCATGTCGGGATCGATCACGGCATAAGCCGGAATGTCATGCTCGTCGACGCAGACGAACTTGCGCACTTTCTCCGGGTCGGTAATCACATAATTGATCGTGACTTCAGCAGCTGTACCGGCTGTCGTCGGCACAGCGATGGTTTTCACGGCATGATGTTTCGTCGGCGCTACGCCTTCCAAAGACCGCACATCAGCAAATTCGGGGTTGGTGATGATAATGCCAATCGCTTTTGCCGTATCCATCGAAGAACCGCCGCCGATGGCGATGATGGAATCCGCCCCGGCCTCCTGATATGCCTTGACGCCATCCTGTACGTTCTGAATGGTCGGATTCGGTTTGATTTCCGAGTAAAGCGCGTAATCGATCCCTGCCTGTTCCAAAAGGGCGGTAACCTTCGCGGTGACGCCGAACTTCACCAGATCCGGATCGGAACAGACGAAGACCTTATGAAAGCCTTCACGCTGTGCAATTCCTGGGATTTCTTCAATGGCGCCCTTGCCATGATACGAAATCGTGTTCAAGACAATACGATTAACCATGCTAAAACCTCCCGAATTTTATTAAGTGTGAAATTTCTAACTTCTATAGCTCATTATACGCCGAAACAAAAAAAATTGCCACAAAAACAAGAAAGATTGCTGCCAAACAAAAAAGGCAGCATGAGAAAAATCTTCAGCAAAAACAGACGCACCAAATAAATATCCCCCGGCATAGCCGGGGGTTTTATATTTACGGCCTTATAAGGCCTCTGCTTACCAGCTGCGCTTAAAAGCGCTTGTCGGTCCGTCATACGCTTACTATATGAGATAAGAAGCATCAAGCACGATGACAACCGCAAAAATGATGAGCATTGACGAAAGGCCAGGGAGTACCCGGCCTTTTTTGGTGTCCATTATTTCTGAAATTCATTGAACATGACGGATGCCAAAGCATTCATGATGGCATGGTAGCGTTCCGATTCCCGGAACATTCGGGTGAAAGTTTCTGTGCTTTCGATGTAGGCATTTTGTGCAGTCTCATCAAAAATCCCCGGGAATACGTTGTTCATGAACATCTGCTGCCCGTTGTTCCTGGCTGCTTTCTGCAGCTTCTTGTTATTTTTGAGCTTTTCATATAGGACAGTGGCTACTACACGGTCGCCTTCTTCAAACTGTCCTGCGAACTGTTCATTGATTTTGGCGATGACTTCTTCGAGGGGGCTTAGGGTTTCTTCATGTTTGACGGGTTTCTTGGGCTTAGCAGGGCCAAACTCGCCTTTTTCTTCCTTTACCAGTTCAATAGAGCCTTCAAAGGTTTTTTGAAGGTTGTAGAATTCCAAGCGCACGCGGTTGTTCAGGTCAAAAGGGGTTTCTGGATCGCTTGGTAGAACCTTGGCCAGATATGAACAGAAGATATACTCCTGGTGCAAGGACTTGTCGAACATTCGCGTAATCTGAGTGATGTAGGAGTACCATTTCACGAATGTGCGGCACATCTTGCGGAACTGATAGCGTTGTTCCTGATTCAGGTCATTATACTTGCGTTGTACAGGTAGCAGCGTGTTCGTAATGGCCGCCTGCGTTTTGTTGTTCTTGCGGGCATTTTCATCAAAATAGATTTTGTTGACATTTTCGATGTCTGTTTCGTCATAGAGCTTATATTCATGGAGCATCTTCTGGACTTTATAGATGGTATCCGTATTGATTTCCTGTTCCAGATATGTCTCCTGATAGAAAGGTTGGAAGGCTTCCAGAATTTCTTCCTTCGTGTTGACGAAATCCAAAATGAAGGTGTCTTCCTTATCTGGGTGGCAACGGTTCAGTCGAGATAAGGTCTGAACTGCTTTTACGCCGCGCAGCTTCTTATCGACAATCATCGTATGCAGCAGTGGCTCATCAAACCCTGTCTGATATTTTTCCGCCACGATGAGTATATTACCTTCGTCGTGGAAGACCTGCTTGGTCTGGGCTTCGGATACGTTATTCCCTTCCGCATCCACGTTCATGTTGCTTTCCTTATATTCCTTGCCACTGGGATCATCCGGATCTTTGATGCTGCCGGAGAAGGCTATCAGGATTTCCACATCATCATAATGATTCGTTGTAAGATACCGCTTGATTTCATGGAAGTAGCGAACAGCCGCAAGACGTGAGGCGGTAACGACCATCATCTTACCCTTGCCCTTAAGTTTTTTCTTCGTGACATCACGGAAGGTTTCGACGATGATGGCAGACTTCTGCTGGATATTATACGGATGCAGCTCGCTGAACCGCTTGATCATCTTCAGGGCTTTTGATTGAGGTACATCGGGATTATCGTCTACGTTTTTAGCCAGTTGATAGCAGGTCTTGTAGGTCGTATAGTTCTGCAGGACATCGAGGATGAACCCCTCTTCGATGGCCTGACGCATGGAATATATATGAAAGGGATGAAATGAGCCGTCCATGTATTCTGTTCCGAACATTTCCAGCGTTTTCTGCTTTGGAGTAGCTGTAAAGGCAAAGAAAGAGAGGTTTTGATGATGACCATGTGCAATCATCTCACGAACCATACGGTCTTCAGAGTCAAGGATCTCATCTTCTGCCTTGCCTTCTATTTCCGCATATTCTTTCAATGCGTCCGAAGTATCGGCCAGGGCCGCTTTCATTTTCATGGCAGAGTTGCCTGTCTGCGAAGAATGTGCTTCATCGACGATGATGGCAAAGCGTTTGCCTGTCATGTCGTTGACTTCTTCATAGATGACTGGGAATTTCTGCAGTGTCGTGACGATGATGCGCTTGCCGGCATTGATGGCGCGTTTTAAATCTTGGGAAGTCTTTTTCTCACCGATGGTTTCCACGCTGCCAAGGGTATGATCAAAGCCAGTGACGGTATCCTGCAGTTGCGCGTCAAGGTTACGGCGGTCAGTTACGATGACAACGGAAGTAAAGATTGGTTCATTATCTGCATTATGGAGCGATGCCAGGCGATAGGCTGTCCAAGCAATGGAATTCGATTTTCCTGAGCCTGCGGAATGCTGAACCAGATAATTGCGTCCAGAACCATACTCACGGACATCGAAAATCAGCTTGCGAACAACGTCCAGCTGATGGAATCGCGGGAAGATGAGCTTCTTCTTCGTGACGCTCGTCATTTTTCCATTCTTCTTGGTCTTCTCCAGCGTAACCTGATAGCTTACGAATTTCTGCAGGATATCGAGCATACTATCTTTCTGCAGGACTCTCTTCCAAAGGTAGGCTGTGACATAATCATTGTCCGAAGTCTGAGGATTCCCCTTTCCTCCATCTGCACCGGGTCCATTACTGCCTTGATTGAATGGCAGGAAGAATGTCTTATCACCATTCAAGGTTGTAGTCATCGCGGCTTCATAAAGATCAACCGCAAAGAACGCCAGAATGCGGTGATTCAAACGGAATGCCGGTTCTCGGGAGTCCCGGTCATACATCCATTGCGCCATACCATTGTCGATGCTCTGTCCCGTCAACTGGTTTTTCAGTTCGATGGCAATTACGGGGATGCCATTGACTGCCAGCATCATATCCACGCTGTTCTTGTTTTTGTCCGTATAATGCCACTGACGGATGCATTGGCAAATGTTCTGCTGATAATGCTTGACTGCCTGCTCATTGAGGGTGGATTCCGGCTTGAAATAGCATACCTTGAAATCCATGCCACGGTGGCGGAAGCCATGGCGGAGAACGGAGACAAGTCCATCCTCAGATACAGCATCTTCAAAGCATTTGTAGAACTTGCGCAATGGGTCAGAATTGCACTGACGTTCGAAACGCTGCCACATAATCGGCTGCGTTTTTTTGACAAATTTTACCAGTGTCTCAATGTCCAAAGCCATATCAATAGAATTCCGATAGCCAGAATCATCTGCTGGCTCATAGCCGCCTGCTGGGCTTATCAGGTATTCTTCTATATTTGCTTCAAACTGTTTCTCATTCTCTGCCAATGAAATCACCTACTTAACCTGTTTTTTCATGTTGTCCTTTTCACAAATAAATTATCGCTGTTTTGTCCAATTGTCCCACAAGTTGTGGGACAATTAAATTCAGGCAAAGCTTGTGCCCATTTTAATTGTCCGCTTCCTGCATCAGTCTGTCAAAATCGCTGACGTAGTGTTTATCCTGCAAAATCCGGTATTGCTCAAACTCGCTTTCCGCAAAGGCCTTGGCGATAGCTGCAGACACTTTACCTTTGTCATGGAGAATTTCTGCATCATTGAATTGCAGGAAAGCGTCCAATTTACTGGCCCAGTCAGCCATGGTCATGGGGATATGGCGGCGGGCCTGACGGGTGGCGTAGTCCAGATACATGGTGACAATCTCGTTAAGCTCTTGCATTTCTTCTTTAGCCAGGTAATTCTTGGCGACTGACACGTCGGCCTTGACGATTTTTCCATCTGGGGCATTTTTCCACGAGGTCAGCCCCATGTGTTCCTTCTTGTGGTTGGCTCTGTCCATGATAAGCTCTGCCGCTGTACTGCCGTGAACGGCATAGTGCATCTTATTCTGCACGGTAGCAAAAAAATCCTTGGTTGTCTTGCTGTCCAGCGTATAGTCCACCGCCGTGGCGTAGATGTCCGTGATTTTTTGATAGAATCGCCGCTCACTGGCGCGAATCTCCTGAATCTCGGAAATCAGGTGGTCAAAATAGTCTTCGTCAAAAATCTGGCCATTGATAAGACGGTTCTTGTCCAACACATATCCCCGCTTGGCAAAGGTGTCCAGCACCTTGGTAGCCCACTGGCGGAATTGGATAGCCCGCTGGGAGTTTACCTTGTAGCCAACGGCGATAATGGCTGACAAAGAGTAGAACTTATACTGATAGGTTTTGCCATTATCGGCAACTTGTGCAAATTTTGCACAAGTTGAACTCTCATCCTGTTCCCCATCCATATAGATTTTCTTCAAGTGCTTGGCAACAACACTGCGGTCAATGTCAAACAACTCTCCCATGGCCTTCTGTGTCAGCCATACATCACCATCCTGTACGCGCACCTCGATGGAACCTACGCCGCTGTCCTTGGTAAATACCAGAAAATCCACCGTGCTGTTGCGGATATTAGCCCTGCCCATCACGCCACCACCTTCCGCTTGCCGGTAACTACTTCGTAGATAAGGGACTTTTTGTAGGCTTCTAGGTCTTCGATAAGAGATTGCTTTGCGTTAATAAGTTCTTCCATATGAGATATTCTTTTATCTAAATAATTGGCAATTTCTATCTGTTCATTGTATGGTGGAACAGGAACTTTTATAGCTCGAAACTGAGAACTGTATGTTCTCCAACGCATCATCATTATCCCTCGCCCAACAGTATAGCATTTCTTTGAAAATCGGTCTGTTCTAAACAGATAATGGTAGTATCTTGAACAAACTTTTGAACCCCCAATGGGCTTATAAACATCATATGCGGGGCTGGTAACCCCTTGATATTCAGAACGCCCCATAGCCCCCATCCAACAAAGGATAATATTTACAACTATATCTTCGGGATATACTTTCTTATAGCCGTCGGCAGTAATAGCCTTATTGCCAGATGTTTTTTCAATATCTGCGTGTTGTATTACACCTTGGTCTGTGTAGAGGGAAATAAGATTTACTTCGCTTAAAGGTTTAAAGTTTCGTTCATCACGCAATTCATAGAGATATCTAATTTGCTTATATTCCCAGTTTGAGGGACACTTATCGAACCAGTCATTATAATGCTTCATCTCAACAGTCTTATCCAAGCCCTTAGTAACAGCTTCATAGATAACCGCCTGTTTCAGTTCCTTGTATTCCTCAATACTGGCTTTAGCTTCAGCAATGATAGCATCTATCTTGGAACAACGGTCATCAAGATAGTTGGAGATATGTTGTTGTTCAAAATAAATAGGTAATGTAATTCGCATATCAGTATAGTTAGATTGTGTCATACTAGGTAAGGCTGTTTGTGTTGAATATCGTTTATAGTCAAAACATGTTGAAAGATAATAATAGTATCTTAATGAATAGCCAGATTTATTCTTAACATCAAATGCTGTATCAACATTCCAATAGCGACCATCTATATATTGTGGAATATCTATTGTTCCCTTACGACCAAGTAAAACAGCAGGACCCTCTTTATATTCGCCACAGGTTCGAAAGCTTTTTTTTCCGCTTCCATAAACCGGAATATCACCTTCAGATTTAGGGTCAGAACCATTAGATATTTTTACAAAATATTTTGCACTTGCTACCTTCCAATCATTTGGGATAAAGCCAAGATATTCTACCCCACTATACTTCATTTCCTGTTCATCACGCATTATAGCCTTCATTATGCTTCCTCCCCAAACAGTTCATGGAGTTTAGCCATCAAACTCTTTTCGTGCTCTTCAATGCGCTTAGCAATAACATCAGCAGGCTCAATTTGCTTGTATTCATAGAAAGTCCGGGTAAAGGGAATCTCATAGCCCACCTTGGTCTTTTTCTTATCAATCCACGCATCTGGATTATAGGGCAGAACCTCGCGTTCAAAGTAAGCATCGATATCTTCATCCAAGGGGACGTTTTCCGTATCGCGTTTCTTGGTGTCAGCCACGGGCTTGTTCTTCTTGAGAACCTTGTCGCCGTTTTCATCCAGTTCCGGGGATTCCACCGTAATCTTGTTGTAGCCAAGGGTTACGGCGTCCAGCACTTTGCTTTTGACAGTAATCTCGTTGCCGTTCTCGTCCGTGTCCTTGAAGTTGCCGTCCGTGTAATCCCCATAAAGCTTGACGATAAGGTCACGGCAGGCACCTGTTATATCCACCCGCTTGTTGCCGATGTTCTTGCGGCGGCTGGTGTAGCACTGGCTGGCATCGATGAGCTGTACTTTGCCAGCGCGTTCCTCGGGCTTGTCCTTGGTAACAATCCATACATAAGTGGCAATACCCGTGTTATAGAACGAATCATTCGGCAGCTGTACAATGGCATCCAGCCAGTCATTTTCAATGAGATAACGGCGGATTTCGGACTGACCAGAGCCAGCGTCACCCGTGAACAGCGACGAACCATTCTGAATGATAGCCATGCGCCCGGTGTCTTTCAGTTTGGCTACACCGTTTAGCATAAAGAGCATCTGACCATCCGATTTTGATGGCAGCCCTGGGGCGAATCGTCCATTAGCGCCCTTCTTATGCTCCGCAGTAACTTCCTTCTCCTCGCGCTTCCAAGGAATGCCGAAAGGGGGATTCGAGATGATATAGTCAAACTCATAGCCCGTGAATTTATCATCAGAGAGGGTATCACCGAACTGCATATTATCGGGATCGCCGCCACGAATCAGCATATCGGCTTTGGCAATACCGAAGGTGAAGGGATTGAACTCCTGTCCAAACACGTTGATGTCGGCATCTGCATCCAACGCTTTCAAACGTTCTTCCATACAGGTAAGCATCTGACTGGTGCCCATGGTCATATCGTAGACGGTCTTGGAGATACCATCCTCTTCAAAGGCATTCTTATCGCCAGCCACCAGCAGGTCACACATCAGATAGATGATGTCGCGGCTGGTGAAATGCGCTCCGGCTTCTTCATTGTAGGACTCGGAAAAGCGCTGAACGAGATTCTCGAAAATGTAGCCCATATCGACGGCAGCCACATTTTCGGGGGAGAAATCGGCTTTATCGGAATTGAAGTCCGAGATGACCTGATAAAGCAAGCCACCTTCCACCATACGATTGATCTGTGCCGGAAAATCCATGCGGGCAAGGATATCCTGCACATTGTCCGAAAAGCCGTTCAGATAGGCTTTGAAATTGTCTTCGATATTTTCTGGGTCAGCAACCAGTGTCTTGAACGTGAATTTGCTAGTATTATAGAACTGATAACCGGAAGCCTTCTTCAAAAAGCCATCCTTAACAGCCAGTTCCTTGACTTTGGCATAAGTTTCCAGCACCTTCTCCTGTGTCGGCAGCAGGCAGTCATGGAATCGCTTGATGACCGCCATCGGCAGGATTACTAAGCCATATTCGTGCGGTTTGAAAGCACCAACGAGGTCATCAGCTACCGACCATACCAGTGCTGCTTTTTCCTGTATATTCTTCCCGACCTGTGAAATCATCTCATTGCTATTTTCTGCCATATATATTCATCCTTCCTGCTGACAGCCTTCAGGCTGCCAGATAGCCACTTTCAATTTCTTTATGAATTGCCTGCCGAAGATTTGTCTTTGTGATTTTTAACTGCTCATTACTGCAAAGGCGGATAATCTTGGGGAATCCATCTGACTGTTCCATATTGGCGATGGCGCTGGAGAAGTCTCCCTTTCCATTAGTCGAATGAGGCATCGCTCCCACGAGCACCAGCCGATATTTATTATTGTATCTCAACTTCTGGTATGGAAAATTTTTCAGCTCATCGTAGCCAAGATGGATTTCAATACGATCCTTGGCTATATGCTCACTTTTCAACGTTGCCAGAATTTCACGTTCCTTGATGCTCGGAGCACCAATAATTAATATTTTACCATCCTTGCAGCTATCTTCCCAATAGGTAGCTGCTTCTTGTGGTGTTAAATGGCCAAGACCAATGCTATTTAGATAAGAAGCTAACTTTTGGTCTTTCCATGCGCGCTGTAAATGTTGGAATATCTCAGTATTTACTGCAGCCACAAGATCCTGAAAGCTCTCCTCTGAAATAGCCATCAGTCTTCACCTCCCATCAGACTAGCAATGCGGTTACGAACTAACGCGGCTTGCTTCTCGATTGTGGTCAATTCGGAAATAAGAGATTCGTATTTCTCGACAAGCTCTAACTGTTCTTTCATCGGAATCATCGGAATCATGACTTGCTCCAACGACTTTCTCGAAATGCTAACCAATGCTGCCCCTTGCGCGAAAGCATTCAACATTTCAATTCCCTTATTGCTATTCAGGAATAACATGGCATAAACCGGGTGAATCTTTTCGGAATCAAGACGCAGATAGAATAGATTGCCATTAGCCAAGACCTTCTGTTTACCCATATCGGGCATAACAGCAATCTTGAACGGAGGCATACGTGAAATCAATAAATCTCCGGTAGATACCGTGAATTTTTCGTTTTTGGCATCAATCTCTTTCAAGAAGGGAAGATCCTTCTGAACACGGTTATCTTGGATATTCTGAAGCATTAAATACTGGTATGGTGTAGGCGCATCACTGACCAGGGCTTGTAATTCTTTTGAAGGCAGCGTACTTCCACGCTGGATAGATAGTGCAAGTTTGCCCAATGGAACACCATTTTTGATTGTAGCGGAAATATCATGCAAATAACTTGCTGGAATCAGATTGAACTGGTTAGCCTCAAGTTGCTTATGTGAAATCAGCTTGCTGTTATCGGAATCTTCTTCCATTGCTTGACAGATAGAATCAACGTCGTTCTCGGATAGTGTGGTTACTCGCATGCTTTGGGTGCCTAACGCAGAAGCGTCTATCATGCGAACTGCAGTATTGTCGTTGCTGAAGACTAGAAGATGTGTTTGTACGTTGGTATACGGCATATACAGGCCGGACGGTAAGGTGATAACAGCTTCTAGTTTCCCACTCTTCACAAGCATTTCGCGAACTGCTTGTACACCACGATTATCACGGAATAAAGGAGCAGCTGATGTAACGGCAACAGTCCGACCAGGATCATTCTGACACAGGATAGCAGAGAAAATGAATCCCCAATCCCCTCTATCAACGCGTGGTATTGAGTTTAGCAGCATTGAATATTGACTATTGGAAAAATCAAATTCAGATCTATACCCGAAGGGGGCATGAATAAAGACCTTGTCAGCCTTGAAATAATCATGCTCCATCGTCAAGACATTTTCCTGCTTGATATTAATAGGGTTATCTAAGAGCCAGGAGCGAATATTGCTGACGATTATACAATCTGTTGATATTTCTACATCGGTGATAGCACTACTCTCTGTAGTCCTTAGCAGATTGATGGAAGCATTGGCATCTCCGGAGCATAAGTCTAGTACGTTATCTGATAAGGTTATATCAAGAAGATGACCAGCTAAAAGGCTTAAACAATCCGGGGTAGGGAAAATGCCCCCCTTACCGTTACTAAAGAATAACGCCACTGCTTTCAGTTCTTTCATATTGGCACTGTTAGAATATTTCAGGATCATATCCCAGTGTTCTTGTACAAAACCAAGAAGAAATCCTTTGGTAGCGAAATCTGTAATTGATTTGTCTATATGTTTTTGTAATTCAATTTGAGTAGATAAATCTGTACTCCTGGTCTTGTATGCTAAAGCAGCTAATGCCGTTAACAGTTTTGTATAATGATAGGAGCTATATCCGATTTCACGTAGCATATCAATCCCAATAGAGGCTGTCTTATGCCAATTGGTGGTATACAAAGTATTGAGTTCATCATGTAACATATGTATCTTCTCCCTTCGAGATCTTGTGTACTTCGTTTTCGATGGTTTTATAATAAACGATATTCCTCTGTTTGTCAAGCGGTTATTAATAACCAAAATATTTTTTGAGGGTTGTTAATAACCAAGCGATAATATTATCAAAGATTTTCCTTTATAAGTTTTTAGATGCTTCTTTTATCCAGAAGAGCTTATATATAGTTAATAATATGAATGAAATGTTTACTGTTGGTTAATATGATATTTACACTCCCATTTTGTATGTGATAAACTATGTACATCGTGATCTTTCATTACGATATACCTCCTTTGTCGTATTGGTTGCAGTTGACGGACCGCAACTTCATACTTCAAGGGAGGTTTATTAAATCCTTTAAAGACTCATCGCTAAAGCTTTATCGAACCCCTGGTCTAACCAGGGTTTTCTATATACAAAAAACCGCAGCCCGATAGGACTGCGGTTTTTCTGCCCGATGACAGCGCTTGGCCGGTCATCGTCTGTCAGCAATCATTTATTTGTTCATGGCTTCCTGCACGGCAACCGCGACAGCGACCGTCATGCCGACCATCGGGTTGTTGCCGGCGCCGATGAGGCCCATCATGTCGACGTGTGCCGGTACGGAGGAGGAGCCTGCGAACTGGGCATCGCTGTGCATGCGGCCCATCGTATCCGTCATGCCGTAGGAAGCAGGGCCTGCGGCCATGTTGTCCGGATGGAGCGTACGGCCCGTGCCGCCGCCGGAAGCAACCGAGAAATACTTCTTGCCCTTCTCGATGCACTCCTTCTTGTAGCAGCCGGCAACCGGATGCTGGAAGCGCGTCGGGTTCGTGGAGTTGCCCGTGATGGAGATATCGACATCTTCCATATGCATGATGGCAACGCCTTCCTGTACGGAGTCAGCACCGTAGCACTTGACCTGAGAACGCTCCGGATCGCTGCCGTAAACGATCGTGTCAACGACGTTGACCTTATTGGTCTTGTAGTCGTAGTCCGTCACGACATAGGTGAAGCCGTTGATGCGGCTGATGATCTGCGCTGCATCTTTGCCGAGGCCGTTGAGGATGACGCGCAGCTTGTTCTTGCGAACCTTGTTCGCCGTCTTGGCGATACCGATGGCGCCCTCAGCAGCCGCGAAGGACTCGTGGCCGGCGAGGAAGCAGAAGCAGCCTGCTTCTTCCGACAGAAGCATCGCGCCGAGATTGCCGTGGCCGAGGCCGACTTTGCGGTGGTCTGCGACAGAGCCCGGTACGCAGAAGGCCTGCAGGCCTTCGCCGATAGCCTTGGCCGCTTCCACAGCCGTCGTGACGTTCTTCTTGATGGCGATGGCGGCGCCGAGCGTATAAGCCCATTTTGCGTTTTCAAAAGCGATCGGCTGGAGATCTTCTACGATCTGATACGGGTTAATGCCCTTGTCAGCGCAGATCTTCTTGGCATCCTCGATGGAGGCAATTCCATACTGTTTGCAGACTTCGTTGATTTTGTCAATGCGGCGCTCATAGCCTTCGAATAATGACATTCTATTCATTCCTTTCGATTTGGTTCCCAATAACTCGTAAGAGACATCTTACTCTTCGCGCGGATCGATGAACTTCACGCCGTCAGCGAAGCGGCCTTTCGTGCTCGTATTCGCCTTAATCGCTTCGTTGGCGTCTTTGCCCTGACGGACTGCCTCAAGGACTTTGCCGACCTGAACGACTTCATAGCCGATGATGCGGCCTTCTTTGTCGAGCGCGAGTTTCGTAACATAGCCTTCTGCGAGTTCGAGGTAACGCGGGCCTTTCTTGAGCGTACCATAGAGCGTGCCGACCTGACTGCGCAGGCCCTTGCCGAGGTCGTCAAGACCGGCGCCGACCGGCAGACCGTCATCGGAGAACGCCGTCTGGCTGCGGCCATAAGCGATCTGAAGGAAGAGCTCGCGCATCGCCGTGTTGATCGCATCGCAGACGAGGTCCGTGTTCAGCGCTTCAAGAACCGTCAGGCCCGGCAGAATCTCAGCCGCCATAGCAGCGGAATGCGTCATGCCGGAGCAGCCGATCGTCTCGACGAGCGCTTCCTGAATGATGCCGTCCTTGACGTTGAGCGTCAGCTTGCAGGCGCCCTGCTGCGGAGCGCACCAGCCGACACCATGCGTCAGACCGCTGATGTCCTGAACATTCTTGGATTTGACCCATTTGCCTTCTTCAGGAATCGGAGCAGCGCCATGGTGTACTTCCTGCGCTACACATGCCATGTCTTCCACTTTCTGTGAATAAGCAATCATTGTTCGTATTCCTCTCTTTTCTAAAATATAATACTGAGACGCATAAACCGCCTCTGGTTTACCAATCACATTACAGTTCGACGAGATTTTTTCCCGTCATTTCCGACGGAATCTCAATGCCTGCCAGCGTCAAAAGCGTCGGCGCAATATCGCAGAGCGCTCCGTCCGCGACCGATTTAACCCGGTCGGAGACGACGATGAACGGAACCGGATTCGTCGTGTGCTTCGTGAACGGCTGGTTGTTCTCATAGTCCATCATCTTATCGGCGTTGCCATGATCCGCAGTAATGCAGACCTCGCCGCCGACCTCGCGGATGGCATCGACAAACCGGCCCACGCAGGTATCGACAGTTTCCACAGCCTTGACGACCGCAGGGAACACACCCGTATGTCCGACCATATCGCAGTTCGCATAGTTGAGAATGATGAAGTCGTATTTCCGGGATTTGATGGCGTCTACGACCTTGTCCGTCACTTCGATCGCACTCATTTCCGGCTGCAGGTCATAAGTCGCGACTTTCGGCGACGGGACAAGGATGCGATCCTCGCCCTTGTACGGCTCCTCAACGCCGCCGTTGAAGAAGAACGTGACATGCGCATATTTCTCCGTCTCGGCGATGCGCAGCTGCGTCAGGCCCTTGTCCTGAATGATCTCGCCCAGCGTATGACTGATGAATTCCGGCGGGAACGCGACTTTGGCATTCATGCCGTCCTCGTACTGGGAGAACGTAGCGAACGGAACCTTGAGCGCTTCGTCGCGCTCGAATCCGTCGAAGGCCGTATCCACAAAAGCATGGGTGAGCTGGCGGGCACGGTCCGGACGGAAGTTGAAGAAAATCGCTCCGTCGCCGTTTTTCATGCCGTTATAGCCCTTGATCACGCACGGCACAACGAATTCATCGTTTGCCCCGTTCTCATAGCTGGCATTAAGCCCCTCTTCCGGCGAATCCGCACTGACGCCTTCGGCATGAGCAATCGCCTCATAGGCCTTCTGCTCACGGTCCCAGTTGTGGTCGCGGTCCATCGCATAATAGCGGCCGCTGATCGTCGCAATCGTGCCGACGCCGATCTCCTGACATTTCTCCTCAAGCTCCTTGAGAAACGGACCGGCGCTCTGAGGAGGTACATCGCGGCCGTCCAGGAAGGCGTGAACATACACTTCCTGAATATCGTTCCGCTTAGCCAGCTCAAGAAGCGCATACAGATGACCCTGATGGCTGTGAACGCCGCCCGGAGAAACCAGTCCGAGCAGGTGAAGCGCGCCGCCTTTTTCCTTCACGCCGCGGACGATATCGAGCAGCGCCTCATTCTTGAAGAAATCGCCGTTTTTGATATCGCGCGTGATGCGCGTCAGCTGCTGATAGATGACGCGGCCGGCGCCGATGTTGGTATGGCCGACCTCGGAGTTGCCCATCTGCCCGTCCGGCAGACCGACGTATTCGCCCGAAGCCTGCAGCTGACTGTTCTTGTACTTTGCCAAAAGGCCATCGAGCACCGGAGTTTTGGCGACCTGCACGGCATTGTTCTTATCGCTTTGATCGCCCAGTCCGCAGCCATCCATGATGATGAGCGCGACCGGCGCATTTTTGAGTGTTGCCATAATAAGATATTGCTCCTTCTGCGAATCAGTAATTGACGATCTCGCTGAAGTCCTTGGCTTTCAGCGAAGCGCCGCCGACGAGAGCACCATCGACATTCGGCTGCTTCATGAGATCTTTGATCGTAGCCGGCTTCACGCTGCCGCCGTACTGGATGCGGATGGCATCGGCAGCGTCCTTGCCGAATTTGCCTTCCACGGTCTGACGGATATGCGCGCAGACCTCTTCCGCCTGTTCAAAGGAAGCCGTCTTGCCCGTGCCGATCGCCCAGATCGGCTCATAGGCGATGACGAGCTTGCCGACCTCTTCCGGCTTGAAGCCGGCCAGAGCTTCGAGCACCTGAAAAGCGACCATCTCAAGATACGAGCCGCGCTCGCGAATCTCCAGCGGCTCGCCGCAGCAGATGATCGGCGTGATGCCGGCGGCAAACGCTGCATGGGCGCGCTTGTTGACGCCTTCATCCGTCTCGCCGAAATAACCGCGGCGCTCGCTGTGCCCAAGGACACAGTAGTCGACGCCGATCTCGTTCAGCATACCCGTCGAAATCTCGCCCGTGAATGCGCCGTGGTCTTCCCAATGCACATTCTGTGCGCCGACATGGATATTCGTTCCCTTGACCGCCTCTGCAACGGAGGACAGCGCCGTAGCCGTCGGGCATACCACAACGTCTGCCTTCGCATCCTTGACCAGCGGAGCCAGAGCCTTGACCAGCTCAACGCCCTCTTTGATCGTATTGTTCATCTTCCAGTTGCCGGCAATAATCGGAGTTCTAGCCATTCTGTAAAATCCTCCCTATCGTAAAACACCTGTTGAGGTATACACCTTCATCCTGCAGCCTTTCGGGGGCCGGAAGGCTACCATCGCTTTTATTTGTCTGCAATCGCCGCAATGCCCGGCATTTCCTTGCCTTCAAGGAATTCCAGCGTAGCGCCGCCGCCGGTGGAAACATGGGAGATCTTATCCGTCAGGCCCGTTTTCTTGAGCGCCGCAACGGAATCACCGCCGCCGACGATGGAAATGGCGCCTGCATCCGTAGCGTCGGCTACCGCTTTCGCCACAGCCAGCGTACCTTTGGCGAACTCATCGCACTCAAATACGCCCATCGGCCCGTTCCAAATGACCGTCTTGGCACCCTTGAGCGCCTCGACATAAGCCTTGCTCGTCTTTTCACCGGAATCCAGAGCTTCCCAGCCGTCCTCGACCTTATCGACATCGACGACCTTCATCTTGCCTTCCTTCTTCCACTTCTCTGCATCAGCGAGCGGGAACATGTTGGCCACAGCGAGGTCCAGCGGCAGAACGACCTTGACGCCCTTCTCCTCGGCCTTTTTGAGAATGTCGCGCGCCAGATCGTATTTGTCCGGCTCGCAGAGAGAATCGCCGATCGGCAGGCCCTTGGCCGCATCAAAGGTGTGCGCCATGCCGCCGCCGATGATGATCGTATCGCATTTGTCCAGCAGGTTCGTGATCACGCCGATCTTATCCGAAACCTTGGCGCCGCCGATGATGGCGACGAACGGATGCTGCGGGGCTTCCAGCGTCTTGCCGATGTAGTTGATTTCCTTTTCCATCAGGAATCCGGCAACGCATTCAATATATTTCGGAACGCCGGCATTGGAAGCATGAGCGCGATGGGAAACACCGAACGCATCGTCCACGGCAAGGTCAGCCAGCGAAGCAAGCTGCTTGGCAAATTCCGGATCGTTCTTCTTCTCTGCCTTGTGGTAGCGGAGGTTCTCCAGCAGGAGGACTTCACCCGGCTTGAGATCCGCGGCCAGCTTTTCCGCCTCCGGGCCTACGCAGTCCGAAGCCCATTTTACGTCTTTGTTCAGCAGCTCGGAAAGATGCTTCACGAGATGCTTCGTAGAGAACTGCGGCTCGCGGGCCTCCGTCGGACGGCCGATATGGCAGGCGAGGATGACCGCCGCGCCATGATCCAGCAGGTAGTTGATCGTCGGCAGCGTGCGCACCATGCGCGTATCGTTCGTAATGTTCTGATGCTCGTCAAACGGGACATTGTAGTCGACGCGGACAAAAACCTTCTTGCCCTTTACGTCAACGTCTTTGATGGTTTTCTTATCCATTTTCTCAACCTCCAAAAATTACGGCATGAAGAAAGGTCCGGCCCAAACTTTAGGCCGGACCTCAAAAGATCTTCGTGTTATTCAGCTAAGCGCGAATTATTTTACTTCCTCAGCGAAGTATTTGATCGTACGAACCATCTGGCTCGTGTAGCTGTTCTCGTTGTCATACCAGGAAACAACCTGTACGAGGGAGTTGCCGTCGCCCGTATGGGAAACCATCGTCTGCGTAGCATCGAACAGGGAGCCGTAACGCATGCCGACGATATCCTTGGAAACGATCTCGTCTTCGTTGTAGCCGAAAGACTCCGTCTGAGCAGCCTTCATAGCGGCATTGATGCCCTCAACCGTAACTTCGCCCTTGACAACAGCATAGAGCAGCGTCGTGGAGCCGGTCGGGGTCGGAACGCGCTGTGCTGCGCCGATGAGCTTGCCGTTCAGATCCGGCAGAACAAGGCCGATTGCCTTAGCTGCACCGGAGGAAGCCGGAACGATGTTCTCGGAAGCAGCGCGGCTGCGGCGCAGGTTGCCTTTGCGCTGCGGGCCATCGAGAACCATCTGGTCGCCCGTGAACGCATGAATCGTCTGCATGATGCCGCTCTGGATCGGAGCGAACTTGTTGAGTGCGTCCGCCATCGGAGCGAGGCAGTTCGTCGTGCAGGAAGCAGCGGAGATAACTTTCGTGCCAGCCGGGATCGTCTTGTGGTTCGTGTTGAATACGATCGTCGGGAGGTCGTTGCCAGCCGGAGCGGAGATGACGACTTTCTTAGCGCCAGCTTCCAGATGTGCAGAAGCCTTTTCTTTGGACGTATAGAAGCCCGTGCACTCGAGAACAACGTCTACATCGTGCTTTGCCCAAGGAATGTTCTTTGCATCTTTCTCGGCATAGATCTTGATCGTCTTGCCTTTGACCGTGATGGTGCCAGCCTCATCATCAGCCGAAACCGTGTCCGCATACTCATACTTGCCCTGAGAAGAATCATACTTCAGCAGGTAAGCGAGCATCGACGGCTTCGTGAGGTCGTTGATAGCAACTACTTCATAACCTTCCGCATCAAACATCTGACGGAATGCAAGACGGCCGATACGACCAAAACCATTGATAGCAACTTTTACTGCCATTGAAAATTACCCCCTAAATTCTTTAGAAGTTCAGTTCTTACAGGTCTAATCATACAATAAGCAAAGGCGAAATGTCAATGTTTTTATCATAAATTTAAGCAATTATTCCATGAATCGGTTTCGTTGTTTTTTGAATATTCACTACAAATAAATAACAATATTCTTTCGCCATCTATACAGGCAGAAACAAAAAAAAGCAATAGAATTTGCGGTAAAAAACAGTGGGATGCGACAAGGCAATTTCCTTGTCGCATCCCACTTCTGCAATAAATAATATTTATGCCTATGCATCCTCTTTTTCCAGCGCCAGCAAAGCCTGAACATAGATCGCGCATTCCAGCCGCTTCTTCTGGATCTCGCAGCCCACCTCATAGGGCTGGCGGATGTCGCCGTGGAAAAGATCCGCATTCGCATGGCAGCCGCCGGAGCAGAAAAATCTGGACCAGCAGTCGCGGCATTTCGGCTTGTTCAGCACATGACTCTCGCGGAAATACTGCGACAGCGCATGATCCGTGATGCCTTCATCCACATGGCCGATCCGGTATCCCTCGCGGCCGACGAACTGATGGCACGGATAGAGGTCGCCGTTTTCGGCCACCGCCACATACTCATGTCCGGCGCCGCAGCCGGACAGGCGCTTTGCCACGCACGGCCCGTTGGAAAGGTCCATGTTAAAATGGAAGAAAAAGAATCCCTTTCCCTCGCGGTGACGCTTCATATAAGCCTCCGTCAGCCGGTCGTACTCCTCGCGGATGCGCGGCAGATCCTCCTCCGTAAAGCCCAGCGGACTGTCCTTCATGACCACCGGCTCCATCGACAGGATATCAAAGCCTTCATCGTTCATGGACAGGACATCTTTGGTAAAATCCATGTTCTTTTTCGTGTATGTGCCGCGCAGATACGTATAAACACCACGGTAATCGTAATCTCCGCCCCTGCGGCTGTCCACACAGCGATGGAAGTTTTGGATTACCCGGTCATAGGAGCCATGGCCGCCGGCATCCGGCCGCATGGCGTCATGGACTTCCCGGCGTCCGTCCAGAGACAGCACCAGCGCAAAGTCGTTGTCATTGAGCCACTGGATGTTCTCGTCATTCAGCAGCATGCCGTTCGTCGTCATCGTGAGCTTGAACTTCTTGCCCGTCTCCTTCTCGCGCCGGCGGACATATTCCGTCACGGCCTTCACCGTCTTCATGTTCATCAGCGGCTCGCCGCCGAAGAAATCCAGCTCCAGATGTTTGCGCGGGCCGCTGGCCTTGATGAGATAGTCCACCGCCTTCCGCCCGATCTCCGGCGTCATGACGGCGCGCTTCTGGCCATAACTTCCGCCGTCGCCAAAGCAGTATTTGCAGCGCAGATTGCAGTCCTGCGCCACCATGAGGCACAGCGATTTGACAAGCCCCGTCTGGCGGAACGTCGGCGGCACATCGATATCCGGCGCAAAAAGCTCTCCGGCCTCCATCAGTTCGTGAAGCTCGGACAGCGCTTCCCGGATATCCTCCGCCGCATAAGTCCCGCTCCAGATCCTGACGACCTCTTCCTCATTGCCGCCGTCAAAGGTGTCCATGAGATCATAGATCATCCGGTCGACGACATGAACTGCTCCGCTGTTGATATCCAGCAGAATATAAGTCCCGTTCTGCTCAAATTTATGAATCTTTGCTTTCATCTATTTATACTCCTGTTCTCTCCGCTTCCAGCAGACCGCGCACGAGCCGCTGAGATGCACTTCGATGGGCATTCCATAGAAAAAGGCCCTCCCGAAAGGGAAGGCCCCCCGCGATATGGCGGTTATTTTTCGCAGACCTGATTGCCAACCGTGCAGGAAGTCTTGCAAGCGGACTGGCAGGAAGCCTGACACTCGCCGCAGCCGCCCGTCTTGAGCGTAGCCTGCATGGATGGCTTGTTGACCGTCTTGATGTGCTTCATCATTCGCCCTCCTATCCAAGTAGAATCTCTTTCTATTATATCTGCTTTTGCAGCGCAGTACAAGGAATTATTCCCCGCAAATTTCCATCCTGCGCTGACGGAACGTCACGATCTGCAGTCCGAGCGCCGCGGCAAAATCCTGCGCGGCGGCAAAATTCATGCCGACGGCATCCGCCGTATGCGCATCAGACCCCAGTGTAAGGAAGCGGCCGCCCATCTCCCGATAACGGCGATATACCGGCACCAGCTCTTTCAGCGCCAGCGTTTCCCCCAGACGGCGCGTATTGAGTTCCAGTACGGTATCGGTATCGATAAGGGCCTGAAGCACATCGTCGATCTCCTCCTGAAACGTGCCGTAATCCACCTCCGGATTGTCATACGGCGCGTAGCGGGCAATGTAATCGATATGCCCCATCACATCGATGAATGAGTGGAGCCGCACATTTTCTGCCATCTGCCGATAATACCGGCGGTAAAACGACGCCTTTTCTTCATCGCCATACGCTTCTTTATAATAGATATCTTTTCCGTCGATCAGATGAACCGAGCCGATCACGAGATCAAACGGCGCCATATCGATAAACGCCCGGCTTCCTTCGCAGGTTCTGTCCCACATGCCGATCTCCACGCCGAGCCGCAGCCTGTCGCCGCGCAGCGGCGCATACGCCTCCCAGTATTCCCCGGGATCAAACGTAAACGAAATCGGCCCCGGATAAGCCAGATCCAAATGCTCCGTAAAGACGAGTCCAAGCCCCAGCGATTCGGCTGCCGCCAGCGCGTCTGCCGCCTTCATCTCCGAATCCCCTGAGAATTCCGTATGGCTGTGGCTGTCAAAGATCATGGCTTTCCCCTTCCCGCTGTTCCGCCTCATAGGCCTCCTGCAGAGCGACGGCCAGCTGATCCGGGCAGGAAGTCGGCCTGTTGCCGCAGCGGTTCCCCCGGAACCGGCTGATAACGAAATCGATATCCATCCCCCGAACCAGTTTTGCAATGCCGGACAAATTCCCATTGCATCCGCCTTCAAACGCCACCTGCTCAATCGTTTTGCCGTTCAGCCGGACTGTGATCCGGCGGGAACAAGTTCCCTTCGTCCGGTATTCGTATTCATACATTCCCATCAGTCTCCTTTTCATCTTGTCTTTTTCTCTTACATCATACGGGATTTTGTCCGGATTTACAATTCTTTATCCGAAAATTTTAAAAAAGTAGGCGGATTGTATAATTAAGTTGAACACTTAAAAATCCATAGCGAACCTTTGTGGTAAAATGTAGTTGCACAAAAACACAACCACAAAGGAGAATCGCTATGGATCAAAATCATTTTACCACGGATA
>NZ_VUNL01000015.1 GCF_009697385.1 Wylensekiella montiformis | reverse complement strand
GTATCCGTGGTAAAATGATTTTGATCCATAGCGATTCTCCTTTGTGGTTGTGTTTTTGTGCAACTACATTTTACCACAAAGGTTCGCTATGGATTTTTAAGTGTTCAACTTAATTATACAATCCGCCTGCAAAATTTATCGATGCGTCCTCCAACGATAAGCTTTAGGCTTTCCCAGCACCTCCGACAGCACAATGGCCTGTCTGGCGGCTGCCGGATCCCGGAGCAGCGAAGAAAATCCGTTATCGGGGCGCTGGCTTCGCGGTACGGCAGCAGCCGATACGGCCTGCTCCGCTGCCTGTTCTGCTGCGCGGATACGTCGCTCGGCATCAGCCCGCTGCCGCGCATAGGCAAGGCGGTGCTCCCGTTCCTGCATCTCCTCCCGGCAGACTTCTTCCTGCTGCTGAAGCAATGTCCCCGGTTCCCGGTAAACCCGGCCGGTTTCTTCCGGCGGTTCATGTTTCAAAACAGGGATCGGAAACCCCAGCCGGTTTGCCGGCCGGTCTCCCGCGCTCTGGCCGGCACGCCATGGCTGCGGCACAGGCGGAGGAAGAACCGAATCCGGCCGCTTTCGGCGCGGCGGCGCTTTCTTTTTTCCGCCGAGGCGGTCATTGAGCGCAGCGGCCAGTATGAAGAGCACAATGATCAGAACAGCATCCATCGCACTGCCTCCTCACTTCTCCGGCGCAGACGGCGCCGGTGGCACTGTTCCGGAACCGGTGCTGCCTATGGCACGGCGCATATCCGTATCCGCCTGAACGTTGTTCAGATTGTAATAATCCATAACGCCGAGCCGTCCCTCACGCAACGCCTGCGCCATGGCGTGCGGCACCTCCGCCTGCGCCTCGACCACCCGGGCTTCCATCTCCTGCGTATAGGCTTTCATTTCCTGCTCTTTGGCCACAGCCATAGCCCGCCGCTCTTCGGCCTTGGCTTGCGCAATGCGCTTGTCCGCCTCTGCCTGATCCGTCTGCAGCTCCGCTCCGATATTGCGTCCCACATCGACATCGGCAATATCGATGGATAAAATCTCAAATGCCGTACCGGCATCCAGCCCCTTGCCCAGCACGGTTTTGGAAATATCGTCCGGATTGGCCAGCACGTCATTATGACTTTCCGACGAACCCACCGTCGTCACGATCCCTTCGCCAACGCGGGCGATGATCGTCGGCTCTCCCGCGCCGCCGACCAGCCGGTCGATATTGGCCCGCACCGTAACACGGGCTTTGATTTTGAGTTCGATGCCGTTTCCCGCCACCGCGGAAACAATTGGCGTTTCAATGACTTTCGGATTGACACTCATCTGCACGGCTTCCAAAACATCCCGTCCGGCCAGATCAATCGCTGCCGACCGTTCGAACGGAAGCGGTATTTGGGCGCGATGCGCCGCAATCAAAGCATCGACTACCTTGTCCACATTGCCGCCGGCCAGATAATGCGCTTCCAGCTGGTTGACGGAAACATCCAGTCCGGCCTTGTTGGCCTTGATAAGCGGCAGAATGATCCCCGACGGAGGGACCCGGCGCATCCGCATCCCGACCAGTGTGATGATGCTGATTTTTACATCCGCGGCCATCGCTGAGATCCACAGTCCGAGCGGGACAAAATGGAGAAAGACCATAACCAATACGACAAGCAGAACCAGCAGAAACCCCGAACCAATCAATCCACCCATGATATGACCTCCTGTTATGACAACGTTATTTATTCGGTATCTTTCCGGCGAACCACCACCCGGCCGCCCTGCACTTCAACCACCGTAACCGGTGTACCCCGGGAAAGAAATGCGCCCTCTGTCACGACATCCACCGGTCTTTCCCGAATCTTTACGGTCCCGGCTGGACGAAGATCCGTCACAGCGATTCCATCGAGCCCGAGCAAGCCATCGCGCGGTTCGGCACTGACATAGCCGCGAACAGAACGTGAGCGATCATGCAGCACCAGTTTATTCCACAGCCTGCTCGCCGGCAGCTTGCGGACGATAAGCGCAGAAATACCGACCGCCGCCAAAAAGGCCGCGGTCATCATATACACCGCATGGATATCACCGCCCAGCGCCAGCACTACGCTGTAAAGCATCGCCGCCACACCAATACCGGCCAAAAGGCCGACCGTCGGCAGCAGCATCTCGACGGTCAGACACAAAATCCCCGCTAAGAATACGGCAATCTGATACAGTTCCGCCGTTCCATGAAAATAACGGCTCCCCCAGAAAACACAAGCCGCCACCACGCCGAGCAGAATCCCTGCTCCCATTCCGCCCGTTTTGATTTCTACGAAAACAGCCAAAAACATAATGACCAGCAGCATCATCTGTAAAAGCGGCATACTGACAAGCATCTCCATGCTGTCGCCTCCTTCCTTCTTACTCTGTATATATTCCCTGCCACAGATCGGAAACCCTGCCGTCTGAGAGAAAATCCAAAAGCCGGATACACAAAAAGCTGCCGCACGGAAACATGCGGCAGCTTTTCCTGCTATCCCGGTCAGGATAATTTAAAGACACGGATCGCATTCTGCAGCTCCTGAGCCAGATTGGACAGCGATTCGCTCGCCCGGGCGATATCCTGCGCGGAGGCCGTCTGCTCCTCCGTCGCGGCAGATACCGTCTGCATCTCATCGGAAATGCGCTGGCTGCTCTGACTGAGTCTGGCCACAGCCGAAGTGATCTGTTCCGTATCGCCCGTCACACCGCGCATCGATTCCGATATGCCCTGAATCTCTCCGGCAATCCCCTCGATCAGACCGACAATCTCACTAAAATTTTCCTTCAAAGCGGATACGGAGCCGGCTCCCGCCACTACTTTATCGCGGCCGGCCTGCATAGAGGATACCGCTTCATCCGTATCCTGACGGATTCCCTGAATGAGTGCCGCGATGCGCTGAGCGGCCTCCTGCGACTGCTCAGCCAGCTTGCGCACTTCATCAGCCACGACGGCAAAGCCACGGCCGGCCTCGCCGGCGCGCGCCGCTTCAATGGCTGCATTCAGCGCCAGCAAATTGGTCTGATCCGATATTTCTGATATCGTATCGACAATCTGGCCGATTTCCTTGGAACGCTGGCCAAGCTTGTCCACAATCGCAGCCGAAGACTGCACCGTACTCTCGACATCCCGCATCTGGCAGACGGCCGTCTCCACGGCATCGGTGCCTGCCTGAGCCCGTTTGGATGCCTGCTGCGCATTGGCTGCCACCCGGACGGAAGTAGACTCGATTTCATGAACGCTGGCAGAGACCTCAGCCACAGCCTGATTGCTCCGGTCTACCGAGTCCTGCTGTTGCGTTGCTGCGCCTGCCGCATCCGTAACCGACTGCGCCACCTGTCCCGAAGCATCGGCGGACTGCTGCGAACTCGCCGTCAGCTGTTCGGATGCAGCGGCCAGCTGTTCGGACGTCTCGCTGAATTTCCCCATGAGCCGGCGGAGATTGGTGCGTACGGCCAACAGCGCCGCCCACATTTCTCCGAATTCATCGCCCCGTTCCATTGAATCGGAATGATCGCTGAAATCGCCCTCCTTCAGCTCACGGCACACGCCGATCATTTTCGAAAGGGCATCCGTGATCTCCCGGATGATGTAGACGGCAGACAAAACGAGCAATACAAAGGCAATCAGCGAAATCATGACCATACGCCGGTTCGTCGCCGCCGACTCTGCCGCATTGGCAGCCTGCGCCCGACTGACTTCCGCGTCGCAGGCCTCCTGCAGATCATTCAGACTGTTTTTCAATGCGTTGAGTTTGCGTATTCCCTCGCCGGCATAAAGAGTGCTGGCCGCCTCATGCTGCCCCGCGATAGTCAGAGCAATAACCTGCTGCGCCGTACTCCGATATTCGTTCCATGCCTGTTCCACCGCATCGATTCCGGCGCCTCCATTCATCTGGCCCGCCAGTTCCTTATAGCTGTTCCAGGCAGCCAGAAAATCCGGCGTATACTTATCTTCCAAGTCCTTCTTCATCTTGACGCGCCGATCCGGCTGAGGCGTAGCAATCGCCTCAAGCATTCCCGATTGAATCTTGCGCATGTTCAGCTGATTATCGGCCAGATACTGCTTGGCCGGCAAATAGACGCTGCTCAGCTCGTCCACGGTCTGTTCCGTCGCACGCAGCGAACTGAACCCGGTGAAAGACACCGCCGCCAGCCCGATCGCCGCAACAAAAACCAGACACAGAATCTTATAGGCCATCCGAATGTTACTCAACCAATTCACGGTCACCACTCCTCCATCTGTCTCCTGCCGAAGCAGGATCGAATCCTGTTCCAGCAACAGCAATGCTATGAGATACCATGTGACCATATTCGCGGCACGTTTTCTTTCCCCTGCCGGTTTTATCCAATTCAAAAAATATTGCAGAAAAAGCCAAAAATATTATAGAAAAAAAGGCAGCAGCCCGCAAACTGCTGTCCTTTCCGCCGAAAAATCGATCAAAGCTTAAAGGTAAGTCCTGTATAAAGCCCCTGCGTCTTGACATCCACGACATCATGATAGTCATTGACCTGGGTGTACTGATAGGAAAGATCCCAATCCACATTCGGCGCTACGGCATACGATGCACCGATCTCTGCATGCCACAGGCTGTCTCCTACAGCGCCGCCGACCCACCAGTTCGTCTTGTCGCCGGCCGGAGCGACGTACCGCACACCGACCTGGAACCGGTCATCGGAAGAAGAGGAAAGAACCCCCGTGCCCTTGCAGCTCATATCGCCGGCATACACATAGGTATTCGGTCCGGCCTGATAAGCGACATTGTACTCCTGCGTCTTCATACCGGCATGGAATCCGCTGCCATCGATGTCGTTGACCTTGTTATCCGAATACTTATACTGCAAGGCAAAATTGCTGCCGAGCCCTACCGTAACACCGGCATACGGACGGGACTTGTCGTCGCCATCGGCATCTCCCACCTTCATGGATGGGGCGGCATTGATTCCCGCCTCAACCGTAACCGCTCCCGGCGCATAGTTCGTCGCCGGCGAAGCAAAGCTCGTTCCGGCACACAGTGTCATGCCCATCAGGGCAGTCAGCATAACATGTTTTTTCATTTGGAAAACCTCCAGACTAATGATCCTGACATTCCAATGATCCCGGATAAGGGAGGAACCGCCGCCCCTGACGCTCATCCGACGCAAAGAAATAGAACGTTTAACAGAAAGTAGTGTATCACCCTCTGATTAAACGTTCCTGAAATCCGGTTTGGATTCTTATTATATTCCGGCGCTGTCGGCTCAGTCCGTCAGCATGCTGCGAACGATAGCATTGACCGTCTTTCCGTCAGCGCGTCCTTTCACCTTCGGCATAAGGACTCCCATGACCTTTCCCATATCCTTCGGCGATGCCGCGCCGGTCTGCGCAACCGCCGCCTGAACCAGACCGCGAATCTCCTCCTCAGAAAGCTGCGCCGGCAGATACGGCATGAGCACAGCGATCTCGGCTTCCGTTTTTTCCACCAGATCCTCGCGCCCGCCTTTGCGGAACTCTTCGATGGAGTCCCGGCGCATCTTGACCTCCTTGCTGATCACCGCCAGAACATCCTCATCGCCCAGCTCTTTCTTGCCGTCAATTTCCTGCTGGCGGACCGCACCGCGAACCATGCGGATTACAGCCAGACGATCCTTATCATGCGCCTTCATGGCTTCTTTCATATCATTGGTCAGCTGCTCTTTCAGAGACATGACATATCCTCCCTTTCTCCTCTGTTTCCAGCTAAGACAAAAAGGCGCCTGCATCGTACGGATTGCAGGCGCCTCGCGCAAATCTTCCGGGATTATCCTCTGAACTTGCGTTTACGAGCTGCCTCAGATTTCTTCTTGCGGCGAACGCTCGGTTTCTCGTAATGTTCACGTTTTCTCACTTCAGCCAGCGTGCCAGCCTTCTGGGACATACGCTTGAAGCGGCGGAGAGCACTATCGATTGATTCGTTTTTACCAACTTTGATTTCGTTTGCCATCTATTTTTCCCCCCCTCCACTTAACTTGGGAGTTTGTGTTTCATAACTACACCATACTATTATACATCAGCAAGGGAAGTCATGTCAACACATTCAGGCCATCAGCCCGGCGGCCATTGCATAGAACGTCCGCCAAGGAGGTGGAAGTGCAGATGCCCGACGCTTTGTCCGCCTTCCTCTCCCGTATTGGCGACAACCCGGAAGCCCTTTTCCGCTATGCCAAGCTCTCTGGCCAGCTGCGGAATCACATCCACAAAGATATGCGAAACCAGTCCGCTGTCTTCTGCCGTCAGAGCAAGAACACTGGCCACATGTTTTTTCGGAATGACCAGAACATGTACCGGCGCCTGCGGTTCCAGATCCCGAAACGCCACAACCTGCTCATCTTCATAAACCAGCTGGGAAGGAATCTCCTTCTGTGCGATCTTGCAAAAAATACAATCTGCCATCATAAACACCTCCCTCATCGGATGGGATTAGCCGATTTTCTGATGAAACCGGACACAAATATAATAATTCGCGCCCTCCTGCAGGAAAACCTTCCCAATGAATAAATTATTTCATGCAGCGTTTAATCCGGCCGAAAACACCGTCCCGGAACAGGCGCTGCAGCTCCACCTCATACATTTCACCACATTCTGCGGGATCATCCGTATAGACGCGGATATAATTATCGGTCAGGCCGTCGGTCACGCCGTCCTGACAGGTTTCAAACAAGACACGCATCGTCCTGCCCAGAAACATACGGTGAAAGGCTTCCGTTTTGCGGGCCGCCAGCGCCTGCATACGATGCACGCGCTCCTTCTTGACCGACTCTTCCACCTGATCCTTCCGTTCAGCGGCCGGTGTCCCGGTACGGCGCGAATAAGGAAATACATGCATGCGCGAAAAATTCATTTTTTCCACAAACGCCAGCCCCTGTTGGAAATCCTCCTCCGTTTCGCCCGGAAAGCCGACGATGATATCCGTCGAAATCGCCACGCCGGGGATCTCCTCCTCGACCCGGCGGATGAGCCGGGCAAATTCCGCGGTATTATACTGCCGGTTCATATCGTGCAGGACAGAATCAGCCCCGGCCTGCAGCGGCAGATGAAGATGTGCGCAGAACCGGTCATCGCCGCGGATCAGAGCGAAAAGATCCGGCGACAATTCAATGGATTCCAGCGAACCCAGCCGGAGCCGTCTGAGTCCGTCCGCTTTCAATACCTCCCGGCAGGCGTCGGCCAGCGTGACCTCTTCCGAAAGATCCCGTCCGTAAGCGCCGAGATGGATCCCCGTCAGCACGATTTCCTTAAATCCAGCGCGGACCAGTTTCCCTGCCTCATCACGAATCTTATCCAGATGCCGGGATTTAACCGGCCCCCTGGCATAGGGAATAATGCAGTAGGAACAGAAATTCTGACACCCATCCTCGATCTTGAGGAATGCGCGCGTACGCTGCGGCATGTCATAAAGCGGAATATCCTCAAAATCGCGGGCTTCCATGATATTGCCCACCTCATCAAGGATTCCATCCTCCCGGGCGGCCTGTTCGACATAATCCACGATATGACTGCGTTCTTTCGTGCCCAGCACCACCCGAACGCCCTCAATCGCTTTGATCTCTTCCGGATGCACCTGGGCGTAACAGCCGCATACGGCAATGACCGCCTGATCATTCTGGCGCTGTGCGCGGCGGATAACCTGCCGCGATTTACGGTCGCCGAGACTGGTAACGGAACAGGTATTGATTACATAAAAATCCGCCTTTTCTTCAAACGGAACAATTTCATACCCCCGTTGCTTGAATAATCCCTCCATCGATTCTGTTTCAAACTGGTTGACCTTGCATCCCAGCGTCGTCAATGCCACTTTCGGCAATGTCTGCCGCCTCCCTTCAGCTCAAATCCCCTAAGTCATATTGTACGGCCGTTACGGCAGCCAATGCCGCGGTCTCCGCACGCAGGATTCGCGGTCCAAGCGTTACGCTCCGTCCGCCGGCCTGCTCAACCTCCTGCGCTTCATCAAGAGAGAATCCACCCTCCGGACCGACGAGCAGTACGATGCGTTTCGCCGTAACGGATCCCAGACACCTTTTCAGTGTCTGCTCGTTTTCATTCTCGTAGAAGAATATCAGCGCGTCTCCCGCTTTATGCTCTGCCGCAAGAAAATCCGATAAACCGACAACCGGTGAAACCTGCAGCAGGGCGGTGCGGCCGCACTGCTTCGCCGCCTCATCCGCAATCTTCTGCCAGCGGACGCACCGGGCCGCCGCCTTCTTCGCATCATAGCGTACCACGCAATTCCTGCTGCGCACCGGGATCACGCCGACCGCACCGAGCTCCACTGCTTTCTGAACGACCCAGTCCATCTTGTCAGACTTCAGCAGACACTGTGCGAGCACAAGCTCAATCGGCGACTCCGTATCGGCGTCCAGATGCTCTTTTAAGGCCAGCGTAACCGCATCCTCGCGAAATGCCGTCATTTCCATGCGGCCCACCTGATTCTCATCATCGACGACAAGAATCTGCTGGCCGGGTCTGGCCCGCATCACATGCATCAGATGATGAGCATCCGCCCCCGTGATTTCAATTGTATCCGCCAGTTTTCCTTTGTAAAAGAGACGTCTCATTGCCGCTCCCCCCGACGGATCACCATGGCAGCCCATCCCTTTTCCTCTGTGACCGATTCTACCGCAAAGCCATGCGCGATGCAGGCCTCGGTCACATCGGCCAGACGCTCTGAAATAATGCCGGAAGCAAGAAGGTGTCCGCCCGGAGCAAGATGCGCATCCAGTTCGTCAAAGAGGCGGATAATGATATCGGCAATGATATTGGCCACAATGAGATCCGCTTTTCCGTCAAACGACTGAAGCAGATCGCTGACGCCGGTCTTTACAATATGGTCTACGCCGTTCTGGCGAATATTTTCCTCCGCGACATGTACAGCCATGCGGTCATAATCCATGGCCGTAACAGAAGAAGCCCCCAGCCGGGCCGCCGCGATCGACAAGACGCCCGATCCGGTTCCGACATCAAAAACACGCATACCGCCGCGCACCAGCTTTTCCAAAGCGCGGATGCACATGGCTGTCGTCGGATGCGTCCCGGTGCCGAAGGCGGCGCCGGGATCCAGCTCAATGACAATATCATCAGGGCTTGCCGTATACTCTTCCCAGCTCGGCTTGATGACGATCATGCCGCCGACCTTTTCCGTGTGAAAATATTTTTTCCAGTTATCCGCCCAGTCCTCATCCCGAACCGCTTTCCAGGAAATTGAACAGGGTCCTTTATCCCGGATCCCCTCCTCTGTTTCCTTAAAGACGCGAATGCGTTCCTCGAACGCACGCAGCTTGCCGTCCAGTTCCTCATCCATCGGCAGATAGGCCCGAACCGTGACCACCTCTGTCTTCTCGGCCCGCGGAATGTCGGTGAAATCCCACATCCCCGAATCAATATAGCTGTTGAGCAGCTCGGGATCCTCAATGACCACGCCCGAAGCGCCCAGATCATGGTAAAGCTCCGCTACTACATCGGTTGCCTCATGCGAGGTCATAATGCTGACTTCTGCCCATTCCAAAACACATATCCCCTTCCATTGTCTGCCGTCTGACGATTCTCTCATTATACGTGCTGCCGAAGAAAAAAACAAGGGCGCAAAAAGGGGGCCGGGATTTTCCCGGTCCCCCTTTCCCCTGTTCATTTTTTAAAAAAACGCTTGAGATCATCGAGGAAACTCTTCTGTTCCGGATTGACCTTATCCCCGCTGATGTCGCCGAACTCCCGCAGGAGTTCTTTCTGACGCGCAGACAAGTTCTGCGGCGTCAGCACCTTGAGAACCACATGCTCGTCCCCGCGTCCGCCGCCGCGCAGGTGCGGGATCCCTTTGCCGCGCAGACGCAGAATCTTGCCGGACTGTGTACCGGCCGGTACTTTCATCTCTACAGCCCCATCGAGCGTCGGAACCTGCACCGTATCTCCCAGCGCTGCCTGAACGAAGGAAATCGGAACCTCCACAACGACGTCATTGCCGTGACGCTGGAAGATCTTATGCGGCTTGATGAAGATATACACATAAAGATCTCCATTTCCTCCGCCGCGCACACCGGCCTCGCCGCCGCCCGTTACCCGGACGCGCGAACCTTGATCCACACCCTTCGGAATATTCACCTTGATCTTGCGCGTAACCTTCTTCCGGCCCGTTCCATGACAGTCGCTGCACGGATTCTTGACGATCTTTCCCGTCCCGTGGCAGCGGCTGCAGGTCGTCTGATTGACCATGCGCCCGAACGGGGTATTCTGGACCGCCTGACGCATACCGGTACCGCCACAGTCCGGGCAGTTCTCCGGCTGCGTTCCCGGTGCCGCCCCGGTACCGCCGCAGGTCTTGCAGGATTCGGTACGGGGTATGCTAAGTTCCGCCGTCTTGCCGAACGCCGCTTCCTCAAAAGTAATCTCCAAATCATAGCGCAGGTCACTGCCGCGTTCCGGCCCTGGACGGCTCTGCCGGCTGCGTCCGCCGCCTCCGCCAAAAAACATATCGAAGATATCGCCAAACCCGTCGGCGCTGCCGAAACCGCTGAACCCACCTTGGCTGAAGCCGCCAAAACCGCCGCCTCCGCCCATGCCGCCTTCAAAAGCCGCATGGCCGAACTGATCGTACTGCGCCTTTTTCTGCGGATCCTTCAGGACATCATAGGCTTCGTTGACTTCCTTAAACTTTTCTTCAGCCGCTTTGGGATTATCGCGGTTCAGGTCCGGATGATATTTGCGGGCCATCTTTTTATAGGCCTTTTTGATTTCAGCTGCCGAGGCATTTTTGTCAACCCCCAGCACCTCATAGTAATCACGTTTCTCGCTCACGTTGCACCATCCTTGTTTCAATCCGCGCCGGCATTTTCCGGAGTACGACAACATTGCATCGCGCAGATTGGCTTTCTGCAGATCAGAGCGCTTCTGTTACTCCGCCTCCGCCTGCATGATATAGACATTTTTCTCCCGTTTATCGATGAAAATAGAATTGTTGGGAGCCTGCCGGCTCCCAACAATCCGCCCACAAAAGGGGAAATCACTTCTTGTCGTCTTTGACTTCCGTGTATTCCGCATCAACGACATCGTCGTCGTCCTTCTTGGCGCTTTCCTGTGCGCCTGCCTGTGCACCGCCGGCAGCTCCCTGACCAGCGGCCTGAGCCTGCTGGTATGCTGCTGCGCTCATCTCATAAAGCGGCTTCTGAGCTTCTTCCATGGCTTTCTTAATGGCCTCGGTATCGTTGCTCTTCAACGCTTCCTTCACCTTATCGATTCCTGCCTGAACCTTGGCGACCTGATCCTTATCCGCTTTGTCTCCAAGATCTTTGATGGTCTTTTCCGCCTGATAAACAAAGCTGTCCGCCTGATTTTTGGTATCAATGGCTTCCTTCTGCTTCTTATCCTCTGCCGCATGCGCCTCGGCTTCCTTGACCATACGGTCGATATCCTCCTTCCTCATGCCGCTGTCCGACTGGATCGTGATCTTCTGCTCCTTGCCCGTGCCAAGATCCTTAGCGGATACATGTACGATACCGTTGGCATCGATATCGAAAGAAACCTCGATCTTAGGAACTCCGCGCGGAGCCGGCGGAATATCGGACAACTCAAAGCGGCCCAGCGTCTTGTTGCCGGCAGCCATCTCGCGCTCGCCCTGCAGGACATGAATATCTACGGACGGCTGATTATCTGCAGCCGTGGAGAATACCTGGCTCTTATGCGTCGGGATCGTCGTATTGCGCTCGATGATCTTAGTGCAGACGCCGCCCAGCGTCTCAATGCCAAGAGACAGCGGCGTAACATCGAGAAGCAATACATCCTTGACTTCGCCGACGAGAACACCGCCCTGAATCGCCGCGCCGACGGATACGCATTCATCCGGATTGACGCCCTTGGACGGCTCTTTCGCCAGGAACTTGCGGATGGCTTCCTGAACGGCCGGGATACGGGAGGAACCGCCGACGAGAATGATCTTATTGATATCGCTGCCGGACAGGTCCGCATCGGCCATCGCCTTGCGGGTCGGTTCCATCGTACGCTCGACAAGATCCGCGGTCAGCTCGTCAAACTTTGCACGGGAAAGCGTGAGATCCAGATGCTTCGGCCCCGTGGCATCTGCCGTGATGAACGGCAGGTTGATGTTCGTCTGCGTCATGCTCGAAAGCTCAATCTTGGCCTTCTCGGCTGCTTCCTTGAGACGCTGTGCCGCCATCTTGTCCTGAGAAAGATCGATATTGTTTTCTTTCTTAAACTCATCAACCATCCAATCCATGATCTTCTGGTCGAAATCATCGCCGCCGAGATGCGTATCGCCATTCGTCGCGAGAACTTCAAACGTACCGCTCGAAAGTTCAAGGATAGATACATCGAACGTACCGCCGCCGAGGTCGAAGACAAGAACCGTCTCATCCTCGTCCTTATCCAGCCCATATGCCAAAGCTGCCGCTGTCGGCTCGTTGATGATGCGCAGTACCTCAAGTCCTGCGATCTTGCCGGCATCCTTGGTGGCCTGACGCTGGCTGTCGTTAAAGTAAGCCGGAACCGTAATAACCGCCTGGCTTACCGTCTCGCCGAGATACGCTTCCGCATCAGCCTTCAGCTTCTGAAGGATCATCGCCGAAATTTCCTGCGGCGTATAATCCTTGCCGTCTACCGTGACCTTGTAGTCTGTCTCGCCCATATGGCGTTTGATCGACGAAATCGTCCGATCCGGGTTGGAGACAGCCTGACGTTTTGCCAGCTGGCCGACCAGACGCTGCCCGTCCTTTGTGAATCCTACCACAGACGGAGTAATACGGCTGCCCTCCGGATTTGTGATAACCGTTGGCTCGCCGCCTTCCATAACAGATACAACCGAGTTTGTCGTACCCAAGTCAATACCAATTACCTTAGACATGTTAAAATCCTCCTAAAACATCTGTTCAATCTATGAGATTATGAGAAAAAACGTTGTAACAACCTATGTCAGTTGGCCACTACCTGGACCATGCTCGGACGGATAACCCGCCCTTTGACCATATAGCCCTTCTGAAGTTCCTGAGCGATATCATCGTCCTCATGCTCCTCATCCTGCACGCGCATAACAGCCTGATGATAATTGGGATCGAATTTTTTCCCTTGCGTCTCAATCCGCTCCAGTCCATTCTTTTTCAAGACCTCCTGCAGCTGCGTATAGATCATCTCTACACCCTTCTGAAACGCTTCGGCATCTTTTTTCTCAGCCGCCATAGCCCGCTCGAAATTATCCAGCAGCGGCAGCATGTCCTTCAGGATGCCCTGCGTAACCACAGCAGAAAGCTCCTCCTTTTCCTTGCCGGTACGGCGCCGAAAATTCTCGAAATCAGCCTGCAGACGAAGAACGCGTTCTTCCTTTGCTTTCAGATCTGCCGCCAGCTTCTCAATCTGCTGCGCAGCTTCCTCTGCACCGGCCTCCTCCGACTGGCCGGCAGGCTGTTCATCAGCGTTGCCGGCGGAGACATCATCACCGCCTTCCGCTGCGGCTTCTTCCGCCTCAGCTTCATCAATTTCGTGTTGCATCTCGTCCAGTTTTTGCTCATCTTTCTTTTTTAATTCATCTTTCATGAATGATGGCAATTCCTTCACCTCTTTCAACGGGGGTCCTATGATCGCTTACCAGCAGGCACTACCAGTGAAAGCGTTTGATCACATCGGTCAGATTTTGATTCATATACTCCAACAGGCTCATCGCCTTGGCATACTCCATACGGGTCGGCCCCAGCACGGCAATCGTGCCCAAAAGCTCTCCGTCCAGATGATACGTCGCCGTAATGATGCTGCTGTCTTTGAAGTGCTTATCCTCATTTTCCTGCCCGATTGTAACCTCCAGACCATCTCCCATATGGGCATGCAGGATATCCTTCATGAGTTCCTCTTCTTCCAGCATGAGAAGCGTATCCTTGACCTTCTCAACATCATGGAATTCCGGCTGCTCCAGCATCTGCGTCGTTCCGCCGAGATAAAGCCGCTCCCGCCGGCCCGAATCGAGCGCCCGGTGAATGATTTCCAAAGCCGCTTCATAAAGCGATTCATCCCGAATCTCATCCCGAATCTCTGTCAGCGAATGCTGCTCGATCGTGCGGAGTGTATGCCCTTCCAGCCGCATATTGATCACCTTCGCCATGCGCTGGAAATCCTCAAACGTAGCGCCGGACGGCATCTCCAGAATCTTGTTCTCAATGAATCCGGCGTCCGTCATGAGCACCGTGATGACGCGGCGATCATCAAGCGGCAGGAACTGCAGGCAGCGGAACTGCGCCTGCGTCATCTGGGGAGCCAGAACCAGCGAAACATTTTTGGTGACCTGAGAAATGATCCGCGCCGTCTCCTGAAAGACCTCTTCAATGCGCCTTACCCGGGCCCGGTACCATTTGTCGATCCGCTCTTTCTCCTCATCACTGACCGGCTTCGGCGAAATCAGGCCGTCGACATAAAACCGATAACCCTTCGACGAAGGGATCCGCCCGGAAGAAGTATGCAGCTGCTCCAGATACCCGAGCATCTCAAGGTCCGCCATCTCATTGCGGATCGTAGCCGGGCTGACGCCAAGATCGTACTTCCTGGCCAAAGTCCGCGATCCAACCGGCTCCGCGGACTCGATATAATCATCAATGACAGCCCGCAGCACACGCTTCTTACGCGCGTCCAGTTCATCGGACATCGGCCTCCCTCCTTCCGGATCCGTTTCTCTGTTAGCACTCTTTTATGGTGAGTGCTAACTTCGAATCTATTAAGATAATAACGCGAATAAGGCAAAAAGTCAACAGTAAAAGGACAAAAAGTCAATATTATTTTCCATTCTGCTTTCAGGGATGCGGGGTAATCGGTGTCACCACGCCGAAACGGTATCCCTTCGCCCGGAGCAGGTCGATGATTCCCTGCAGTGCCTTAACCGTCTGTTCCTTGCCGCCGCAACAGTGCATAAGAACCAATGCCGTGTTTTTCCCATTGGTCATTTGATCGACAAACCGAATCTGCTGAGCCGCATCCGGCCGTTTCGGCGTCGCATCCTCCGAGCTGACATTCCAGTCATGCTCCACATACCCTGCCTCGGTCAACGCCGGATAAAAATCGGCGGAAAACATGCCTGCCGTTCCGCCTGGCGCCCGAACAATAAAAGGACGAACGCCGATCAAGCGGAAAATGACCTCATCCGTCTGTTCCAGTTCGGCCATAAAATGATCCTTGGACTGATATAATTTTTTGTAATCATGATCGTAGCTGTGATTGCCGATAGCATGCCCTTCCTGAAAGATACGCCGCAATATATCCGGATTCTTTTCGCACATTTGCCCCGTCACATAAAACGTAGCATGAATGCCATTGTTTTTCAGAATATCGAGAATGGCCGGCGTATTTTTATGGTCCGGGCCATCGTCAAAGGTCAGATAGGCCACCTTCTCCTTATCATAAACTGCCAGCGGCGGAAGCACGGTCGGAAGCCCCTTTTCCCGCCGCTGACTCAGCGTATATCGGTCATAGACCGGCCGGCTGACATCCGTGAGTTCCACGGCCAGATTGGAATAATCGCCCCGGGAAAGAATATACGCATCCGACTCCGGCCCCGGCTCATCCTGCTGCAGGGCGGCGCCCCCCTCGTTTCCCCCGGATGCAGCAGACCGGATTCCCGCCCGCTGCCATGACGTATATCCGGCCACGCCGGCAAAAACGATAATCAACAGAATCAAAACGGCAATCCGCCATACCTTCTTGTCCATACCTACTCTCCCCGATTCTCATCATTTTTTAACATCCGATTGCTTTCATTATATCAAATCGCCGAAAAAATACCATAACCGCCGCATCGTTTCAGGTCAGCAGGAATGCTTCAAAAACGAGGTTCCCGAATTTCATGCCCAGCTCCGTCAGATAAACCGAATCCCCTTTATCAGCCAGCAGGCCCTTCCGCACCATTTCCCGGATCGCCCCCTCATACACACGATCAAGCTCCTGTCCGAACTTCTCCGCAAAGCGGCGGCGGCTGATCCCCGCCGCCGTCCGCAATGCCAGAAAGCAGAATTCCTCCATAGCGACCGCATCCGTCATCTCCTCTTCCGGATGAATCGGACGGATGCCTCGCTTTGCCTGATCCATATAGCGGGAAAGATCCGCCTCTGACTCCCATCTCCGGCCGTCCAGATAAGAGTGGGCGGCCGCGCCAAGGCCCAGATACGGAACATCCTGCCAATAGGCAAGATTGTGACGGCTGGCAAAACCGGGACGGGCGAAATTGGATATCTCATAGCGGGCGTATCCGTGAGCCGGAAGGACCGACGTCATATAATCATACATCCGCTCTGCTTCTTCATCGTCCGGCAGATTCAATTCACCCCGTTCCCGCCGGTCCCAAAACACCGTATGCTCTTCAACCTGCAGACCGTAAATCGAAAGGTGCTGAGGAGCAAGCTCCAGCGCCTGCTGCACGCTCCGCTCCAGGTCCGCCATAGTCTGTCCGGGCAGCCCGTACATGAGATCAAGGCTGAGATTGTCAAAGCCTGCTTTCCGGGCCATCCGGACCGCCGCAGCCGCTTCACCGGCCGTATGAATGCGTCCGATCGCCTGCAGCAGGCGGTCATCAAAGCTCTGCACGCCGAAGCTGAGCCGGTTGACCGCCCCTTCCCGCAAGATTTGAAAATACGCCTCGTCCACCGTCCCCGGATTGCACTCAACCGTAAATTCCCGCCCTTTTGCGGGGGGGAAAGTCTCAGAAAGAGCATCCAATATATCTTTCATGCACTGCGGCGGCAGAGAAGTCGGCGTCCCTCCGCCAATATATATCGTCGCGGGATCGCCCCAGCGCAGACGATAAGAAGAGCCCTGCGACCGGATCTCCCGGCACAAGGCTCTCGTATACTCCTCCCTGTCTCCTTCCCGTCCGGCATAGGACGGGAAATCACAGTAAAAACATTTTTTCCGGCAGAACGGAATGTGAACATAAACGCCCCATCGCTTCTTCACCATTGCTTCGCCCCGTTTTCTCAGTCGATCTTCAGAATAGCCATAAAGGCTTCCTGCGGCACCTCCACGCTGCCGACGGCTTTCATGCGCTTCTTTCCTTCTTTCTGCTTTTCCAGCAGCTTTCGTTTCCGCGAAATATCGCCGCCATAGCACTTGGCCAGCACATCTTTCCGGCGCGCCCGCACGTTCTCCCGGGCAATGACCTTGGAACCGATCGCCGCCTGAATCGGAATCTCAAACATCTGCTGCGGAATGATTTCCTTCAGCTTTGCCGCGAGCTGGCGGCCGCGGTTCGCAGCGCGGTCCTTATGCACGATGGTGGAAAGCGCATCAACCGGATCCCCGTTCAGCAGAATATCCACCTTTACCAGCTTCGATTGCTGATAATCGGCCAGTTCATAATCCAGCGAAGCATAGCCGCGCGTTGCAGACTTCAGGCGGTCAAAATAATCAAAAATGATCTCATTGAGCGGGATATGATAGGTGATCATGACGCGATTCGTATCGAGATAATCCATGCCCTTGAACTCCCCGCGCTTGTCCTGCGAAATCTCCATTACCGCGCCGACAAAATCATTGGGTACGATGACGGTCGCCTTGACATACGGTTCTTCGATATGCTCGATTTCGGTCTGCGGCGGAAGTTCCGACGGGTTGCTCACCTCCACCATCGTTCCGTCCGTCTTATAAACGCGATAAATGACCGACGGCGCCGTCGTAATCAGGCGAAGATGATACTCCCGTTCCAGCCGTTCCTGTATGACATCCATATGCAGCAGACCCAGAAATCCGCAGCGAAAGCCAAAGCCCAGCGCTGCCGAGGTTTCCGGTTCGAAAACCAAAGCCGCATCGTTGATCTGCATTTTTTCCAGCGCATCCTTGAGATTGTCATAATCCGAGCTTTCAACCGGATAAAGGCCGCAATACACCATCGGCGTAACGCCGCGATACCCCGGCAGCGGATTAGCCGCCGGATGATCCGCAAACGTAATCGTATCGCCGACGCGCACATCGCGTACATCCTTCAAGGATCCCGCCACGAATCCAACCTCGCCGACATCGAGGCGCCCCACGTCCACCGGCTGCGGTTTAAAACAGCCGACATCCGTGACCTCAAATTCCTTGCCGGTCGCCATCATCCGTAGCTTCATGCCCTTCCGGATATGTCCCTGTTTGACGCGGACATGCGCAATGACGCCCTTATAGGAATCAAAGTAGGAATCGAAGATCAGCGCCTGCAGCGGCGCATTCTCATCCCCTTCCGGCGCGGGGATATATTCCACGATCGCATCGAGGATCTCCTCTATGCCGATACCGGTCTTGGCCGAGGCAAGCACCGCATTCGACGTATCCAGCCCGATCGTATTTTCGATCTCCTCCCTGACCCGATCCGGATCGGCACTCGGCAGATCGATCTTATTGATGACCGGAACGATTTCCAGATCGTTTTCCAGCGCCATGTAGACATTGGCCAGCGTCTGCGCCTCCACGCCCTGCGCCGCATCCACTACCAGCAGCGCGCCTTCGCAGGCGGCCAGACTGCGCGATACCTCATAAGTAAAATCGACATGACCCGGCGTATCGATAAGGTTCAGCTGATACGTCTCCCCGTCTTTTCCCTGATAATCCAGCCGCACCGTCTGAGCCTTGATGGTAATGCCGCGCTCACGTTCCAAATCCATATTATCGAGAACCTGTGCCTCCATCTGCCGCTCGGACAAGGTTCCCGTGTATTCAATCAGACGATCCGCAATCGTCGATTTGCCGTGATCGATATGGGCAATGATCGAGAAATTACGGATATTCTTGTTCTGCATGGTCATTTTCCTTTCCTTTTGACTCCACATCCCTGTTATTATATCATTGAACACCGTCCTCCTGCAAGAAAGCCTCGCCCTGCCGGAAGAAAACAGTTGCTTTTTGCCGACGCCCATGCTAGAATAACAAGGTAACGAATTTATCAAGGGGGTGAACTACTTGCCGAATATCAAAGCATCTATTCTGAGTGTGAAATCTGACGCGAAGCGCCATGCAAAGAACGCCGCTGAGAAGTCCCGTGTACGCACAGCTTCCCGCCGTGTCCTCGATGCTGTTGAGGCTGGAAACGCTGATGAAGCGAAATCCCTCCTTACGGTTGCATGCAAGACAATCGATCAGGCTGCTGCAAACAAGGTCTACCACAAGAATGCCGCCGCCCGCAAAAAATCGCGTCTTGCCCGCAAAGTCAACGCACTGGCGAAATAATCTTTGCAGATTCAATAAAAGCCCCGCTCTTTCGAGCGGGGCTTTTTGCATATCCGGAATCAGGCATATCGCCGCTGCACATGCCGCAGACGCGCCATAAGGGCGATGGCACCGATCGCCACGCCGGAAATCAGGCTGACCCAGTACCCGTACGGGCCAAGGCCACCATAGTTGGCAAACAGAAATCCGAGCGGCAGACCGATGATCCAATAGGAAAAAACAGCCAGTAAAAAGGTTGCATGAACGTCCTTATATCCGCGCAGCGCCCCCTGCAACGGCGCGTCAAGCGCATCGCTTAGCTGCAGAAAAACCGCATACAGCAAAAATACTTCGAGCATCTCCTGCACTTCGGGGCTCGTCGTATAGAGCTGCGCGATCTCCGCGCGAAACGGCACAAGCAGCAAGGCAATGCTTCCCTCAAACAAGAAGGTCAGCAGGCGTCCAAGGCGAATATACTCCCTGGCCGCCCCGCTGCGCTTTGCGCCGATTTCGAAACCGACCAGAATCGTCAGCGTCATGCTGGCCGAAAGCGGGATCATATAGATCATCGTCGTAAAATTCATCGCCGCCTGATGCGCAGCCACGACGACCGTCCCATACACCGTCATGAACAGACCAACCGCACTGAATATACTCATCTCGCAAAACATCGTGCTGCCGATCGGAATGCCGAGAGCCAGGGCATGACGCCACTCCGCCGGCGACGGACGCGAAACATGGGAAAATACCCGGTAGCTGCAAAACGGCTCCAAGCGGCTGACCACAAGGATATTGAGCATAAAATTCAGGAAAAAGGCGACCGACGAGCCAATCCCTGCCCCCATGCCGCCAAAAGCCGGTATGCCGAAGGCCCCGTACATAAACACATAATTCGCCGCGACATTTATGGGTACGGTCACCAGCGTAATCATCATGGTCAGATGGGTATGCCCGTGCGCATCAATCAGATTGCGCAGCACGCCGGCCAGAAAAATCGGCACAATTCCCGGAGCAATCCCGGCCAGATAGCCTGCGGCAACGCGTTCTACCTTCGGCTCCAGCTGCAGGCCGTCTAAAATGAACGGCACAAAAAGGACCCCGGCCAGAAGGAAAAAAGCCGCCAGCAGCAGCGACCAGTAAAATCCCTGCCGGACGACAAAAACAATCCGCTCCGTTCTCCCCGCTCCATAAAGCTGGGAAAGGATCGGCGTCAAGACCGAAATGATGCCAAGAAACGAGCCGAAAAACGGCATGAAAAGATTGGCCCCGACGGCGACGCCGGCCAGGTCCTGCTCGCTGATATGGCCGGACATCACCGTATCGCAAAAGCCCGTTGCCGTCAGCGCCAGCTGCGTAATGAAGATCGGACAAAGGATGGTCAAAAACCTCCGCGCCTTTTCCCGGTAATGAAGCGCCCCCCTCATTGTTCCTCCCGGCGCAGGCAGCAGTTCTTATACTTTTTGCCGCTGCCGCACGGACAGGGATCGTTTCTTCCTACCTTCTGCCGGCGGACTTGATCAAACGGGATCACCCTGCCGCCGCCGGACGAATCTGCCGCAAAAAGTTCTTCCGGCGTATGCCCTTTCAAGGACCACAGGCGGGTCGTATGATAAAAGGCAATCAGCAAAGATACGGCTGCCTCGCAGCGTCTCTTTCCCTTCATGAAGCCAAGTTCTTCCAAAAAGTCTGCGGCTTCCTGAATATCGTTGTCATTCTGCAGAAGAATAAGCACCTCGCCGACAAGGTCCGCAGCCTCCAGCACATCGCAGGAATATTCTTCCATAAAGAACCGGGCCAGCTCCTTGTAGGCCGGCGTATCGCGAATATAGTCGGCCTCGCCGGCATCGTACACCTCGCCATACGTCAGCGGCGCAAAATCCAGATTGTCGCGGCGGGCCCGTTCCTTCTCCAGCTGATCGGGATCGATCAGCGTATAATACATCGCACCATACGGCGTCGCCGTCAGCGTCGTCTGCCAGCAGGAAGCGTTGAGCAGGATCCCGACAAAATCCATAAACGAAATCTGTTCGCGCTGTGCGTCATCGAGGTAGCTCATGACCTTTTCATAAAGGGTATCATAATCCATATATCCATAGAAGAAGAGACAGCCGGCCGCCAGACGGGCCGTCTCCGTATTGAGCTCAGCCAGGCTGCGGAACGTACCGGAATCCAGCTTGCGGAATTCCTCACAGATTTCCTTCGGCATATACCAGATCAGCTTCCCGTCCTGATTCCCGCAGGAGACAAGCCCAAGGGCCCGCAGATAGTCGAGGCGTTCATCGTCATCGCGAAACTCCGCCGTCTGCCCGCCATGGTCGAGAAGGTGCCGGAAACATTCGTACTCTTCCTCGTTAATCGAAGGAAACCAGTGCTGTGCAAAGCGGACTGCCTCCACTGCCAGACGCTTTGCAAGCTCCGCTTTCCGGAGCTTGCTGGCCCCCTTCACTCCGAGATTGTAGCGAATGTCATCCAGTTCGTCCTTTGTCATCACCTCAAGCATATCCAGTATGCCCTTCTTTTTCGGCATGACACGGCGGTAAAGCGCTTTGCGCCGCACTTCCGCTTCTTCCTCCATCATTTTCCGCACGGACTCCTTGCCCTCCCGGAACTCTTTTTGCTTTTTATCCATTTCTATGCCCTTATGCCTCACTTTCTTTCTCCGGCACGCCTCATCCGAAATAGTCCGCAATACCGTCGGCGATCCCCTGAGCCGCCTTGTGAATCCCATCCTCGCTGTCCATCAGCTTCTCTTCCGACGGATTGGAAATAAAGGCCAGCTCAACCAGCGTCGCCGGCATATCCGTATGCTTGCAGACATAGAAGTTGCAGCTCTGCGTGCCGCGGCTCTGCGTGCCGAGCTGATCGATCACACCGGACCGCACCTTGTCTGCCAGATCACGCGATTTCTGCGAGCCGAGTGAATAGTAATACCCGGTCGTCCCTCTGGCCGCGCCATTGGAAAAGGAATCCATGTGAATCGAAATGAAAATATCGGATCCGTTCCGGTTTCCCACATCGCAGCGGGCCTGAAGCTCTTCGATATCGCTGGCATCAGCGCCTTTCGGCGAAACCTCCGTATCGGTTTCACGGGTCATATACACGGTCGCTCCCTCCGCCGCCAACAAGCGTTTGAGCTCATTCGCCACGCGAAGCGTCACGCTCTTTTCCATAACGCCGGTCGGTCCGATTGCGCCGGAATCATTGCCGCCGTGACCGGCATCAATCGTAATCTTCCGCCCTCTGAGCCCGGTGATGCCGGCCAGCTCGTCCTCCCCTTCGCTGTCGGAATGAGACGGCTGGACCGCAGGCTGATCCGGCTTCTTATCGTCTTTTTTATCCGTTTTTTTATCCGGTTTCTGTCCGCCCCCGGTGGGCTTCGCCGCAGCCGGATTCTTCGCCGGCTTTTCCGGCGCCTGCCCGGCCGCATCCCCCGTCTGCCCCGGCAGACGAATGGACGCCTGCGAAGAATCCGGACTGAGATCGCCGATATCCAGCACGACGCGCGCAGGAACCGGCCCTCCCTGAAGGGAAAACGCACGATGATTGCCGCGTCCCACCTTGGATTCCATCACGATGCGAACCGTATCCGGATTAAACTGCGCGGCCCGGACGCGGCCGACAAAACGGCTGTTCACAGCAATATCCTTTTTTACCTTCGGAGACAGCCAGGCTTTCGGTATGTCGATCACCACGCGGTCCGGATGATCCAGCAGGGTTTTCCGGAAGGAAACCGGGCGGTCCGCATCAATGACGACGCGTGTCTTATTCGCTTCCGTACTCACACGGACCCCCGTGATTTCAGCCATGCTGCCGGCGCGCTGCTGAAAATCCGCCCCGGCGGCCGAAGCCTGCACCGCAAACAGAAACATACAGCACAAAACAAGCGCGGTCCGAAAGACTATTCGCCTCATAGAATCCCTCCAAACAGACACATATATTCTATTATCGTCTTTCCCCCTGAAAAAATCAAGAAACCTATGTACGAAAGCATGGTTCCGTCTGTTGTCTGCCGGGAGAGGCCCTCCAGGCGCGGTCTTCACTGCCGAAAAAAATCACCGTCCAGAGCAAAGCCATGGTTCAGCGGCCCGCTCCCCTGTCCGAGATCCAGCCCGTCCAGCAACGCGCCGGTAAGGTAGTCCTTGGCCAGTTCAACGGACGCCTCCAACCCATATGCCTTCGCCAGATTCGATGCAATGGCGCTCGACAGCGTACAGCCGGTTCCATGCGTATTCGGATTGTCAATGCGCTGTCCCATATACCACCTGATCCCTGCTGCTGAAACGAGCACATCGTTGGCCGTCCCGCCCAAATGCCCGCCTTTGCCAAGGACATTCACACCGGCTTCCTGCCATACCTTCCGGGCCGCCTCAACCAGATCCTTTTCACAGCGGATCTTCCGGCGGGACAGGATCTCCAGTTCGGGTACATTCGGCGTGATAAGCTCAGCCAGAGGAAACAGCTCCTCCCGCAGGACCGCTTCCGCTCCCTTCTCCATCAGCTCAGCGCCGCTTGTCGCTGTCATGACCGGATCCACCACGATATGCTTTGCGTCATATTCCCTGAGCTTCTCAGCGATGACCAGGATCAGGTCTTCGGACGCCACCATACCGACCTTGACCGCATCCGGACGGATATCTTCAAACACGGCGTCGATCTCTGCCGCCAGAAATTCCGGCGTGACTTCCTGCACGGCCGCGACGCCGGCCGTATTCTGCGCAGTGAGCGCAGTCACCGCACTCATTCCATAGACGCCATGCGCCATCATCGTCTTGAGATCTGCCTGTATTCCGGCGCCGCCGCTGGAATCGCTGCCGGCGATCGTCAATACTTTTGCCATCCGTTCCATGAAAGTCCTCCTTCACCGGCCAATCGTTATGGTATAACTATATTCTGCCTGCCCGCCGGGCTGGAGGCGCTCACTTCCCGCTCGTTCGGCAAACTCCCCGTCAAAGTCCGCGTAATCCGCATGTCCATGCCATGGCTCAATGCAGAGAAACGGTGCGCCGCCCTGCCCCGGCGTCCAATATCCCCAATAGGGAAAGCCTTTGGCCGTAATGGTCAGGCACTTATCACTCTTTCTCGAGCAGAGGCGCACCGTATCCGATTTCTGCGCATCATAAGCCAAGGCATCATGCCGGAACATCTCATAGCGAAGTGGCAGTTCGGCCCCGGACAAACGCGCCGTGCCGTATCCGCGCAGGAATTGCCCGTTCTCATTCAGCGGCATATTGCCCGCATCTTCCTGCTCACTGAACTGAAGGTAACAGTCCTCAAAGGATTCGCCTGCCACAATCGGGCAGCGATATGCCCCATGCGCTCCGATCGAGTAAATCATTTCCTTATCGTCGAGATTCCGGACGACCCAGCGCACGGTAATCCGGTTCTTTTCCAGCACATATCCGATGAGCAGCTGAAACTTCCACGGATAGCTCTTCAGGCTCTCCTCGGACCAGTCCAGCGCAAATTCCACGGAATCCGGCTGGCGATGGACCAGACGAAATTCGGATATGCGCCCGAGTCCATGTCCCGGCAGCTGATATTCCCGGCCATTCACGCGATATTTTCCCCCGCAAAGCTTGCCAACGATCGGAAACAGCACCGGCGAACTGTATTTCCACCAGACCGGATCTCCGTTCCACAGATATTCGGTCTCATCCGCCCGCTCGCGGATTGAGCGGAGTTCCGCCCCCAGACTGCGCACCTGCACACAAAGAACCTCATTTTCCAACGTATAAAGCATTTTGCCAGACTCCTTTCCAATTCATCTTTCCCTCATCGTAGATCGAAACCATATATCATCTTAACATAAATCGTTGTCCATGTGCTTCCGTTTTATCCGTTGCTAATGGGCACTAAGGCTCTGAATGAATCTCACTTTATAAAACGGTAGCGCATCTGCTGAATCATCATGCCATCCCCTTCTAAAAGCATTTCTCTCTTGCCTATTATAACATGGCCGGTCAGCAGAACCATCGCTTTTAGCGATGAATCCATCGATTCTTTCCGTTTTTCATCCGCTGTTCTATTCCCCCATCCGGACAAGAACCCGTTTCAGCCAGCCTTTAGCCAGCAAAAAATAAATTGTTGCAATTGTAACAGAAATATCGCTTCCGTCCGGCTACAATAAACCTGAAAGCGAATCATTTTATGTCTTTTGTTGAAAATATTTCTCATATATGATATCATGTAGTAAGTGAGAATGTTTATCAACAAATTCGCTGACAGGAGGCGTTTATCATGAAAGAATATGTAAAGATTATGCAGATCATCGGCCGGGAGATCATCGATTCGCGCGGCAATCCGACCGTGGAAGCGGAGGTATTGCTTGCCGGAGGGGCAAAGGGCCGCGCCGCCGTTCCCAGCGGTGCATCGACCGGAGAGTTTGAAGCGCTGGAGCTTCGCGACGGTGATGCTTCCCGGTTTGGCGGCAAGGGCGTATCCCAGGCTGTGGCAAACATCCGGGAAAAAATCGCGCCGGCACTGATTGGGCAGGATGCGTCCGATCCCTTTGCCATCGATGCGATCATGCGCCGTCTCGATGGTACGGACGATAAGTCCCAGATCGGGGCCAACGCCATCCTCGCCGTCTCGCTGGCAGCCGCGAGAGCTGCGGCCGCTGCCGACGAGCTCCCGCTTTACCGTTTTCTCGGAGGCATCTCCGGCAGGCACCTCCCCGTCCCGATGATGAATATCCTGAACGGCGGCGCACATGCGTCCAATTCCGTCGACACACAGGAATTCATGATTATGCCGGTCGGCGCACCGAGCTTCCATGAGGCACTGCGCTGGTCCACCGAGGTATTCCATGCCCTGCAGTCCCTGCTCAAAAAAGAGGGAGAAACCACTGCTGTCGGCGATGAAGGAGGATTCGCGCCGAATCTCCAATCCGATGAGGATGCCATCGAACATATCCTGCAGGCCATCCGGAATGCCGGCTATGAACCGGGGCGGGATTTTGTACTGGCCATGGATGCAGCAGCCTCGGAATGGAAAAGTGAAAAAGGGCGCGGCTTTTACCGCCAGCCAAAGTCTGGCCGGGAGTACACCTCCGATGAACTGATCGCGCATTGGGAATCACTGACCAGCAAGTACCCGATCTATTCCATCGAAGACGGCCTCGATGAAGAGGACTGGGAAGGCTGGCAGCGTATGACCGAAAAGCTCGGCCATAAAGTACAGCTCGTCGGCGACGATCTCTTCGTCACGAACACCCGGCGTCTCCAAAAAGGAATCCAGCTCGGCTGCGGCAATTCCATTCTCATTAAGCTCAATCAGATCGGCTCCCTTTCCGAAACGATCGAGGCCATCGAAATGGCACACAAAGCAGGGTATACCGCCATCGTTTCGCATCGCTCCGGAGAAACCGAAGATACGACCATCGCCGACCTGGCCGTGGCTCTCAACACCGATCAGATCAAAACCGGCGCGCCGTCCCGGGCCGAACGCACCGCAAAATACAACCAGCTGCTGCGCATCGAAGAAGAACTGGGGAGCAATGCGGTATATCCGGGCAAAGAGGCATTCCGCCTGAAACGATAAAGTGAGACTTGTTCAGGTCTTTAGGGTCGGATAAACCTCCTCTGCGAATCGGTCCGCCTCATCTTCCTTGCCCCGGCATTCCTCAAAGAAAAGCATTGACCGGTAGAAAAAACTATGCTATACTGTATCATGTTGATGCGGGCATAGTTCATCGGTAGAATGCCAGCTTCCCAAGCTAGAGAGGTGGGTTCGATTCCCATTGCCCGCTCCATTTGAAACAGCAAGAGGCTGTATATCCATACTTATGTGGATATACAGCCTCTTTTTTTGTCATGCAATCCCGTAAATCTGCTGCAGCAGCTTCCGGCCGCTCTCCGTCCGGAACACATTATCCCGAAAAGATCGCAGAGCCGCGGGCGAAAGCTCATCCTCATAGGCGTTGACCAGAAAATCCGCCTCCAGCAGAATCTGATAGTCCATGCCATCCACGCCGGTATAAGTATGGTGATGCTCCACAAGGAACCGCACCCGCTCGATAATCCCGGCGCCGATGCCGAGTTCATGCAGGATCTGTTCCGCCACTGGGCCGCCTTCCTGCTCCTGATACTTTCCCGCTGTGCTTCCATATTTTTTCTCGGCCGCATGAATGCCGATGTCGTGAAGAATCGCTGCGATCTCCAGCACATCCTGCACGTCCCCCGGCAGACCTTCCATGCGTCCGATGAGGGACGCAAACTGATACACCTTCAGCGCATGCTGTATGCGGCGGGGATCGCCCTGATCCCATGCAATCATCCGGTTTAAAAGCTCTGTCTTATCCATGATACCATCTCATTTCCCCGACCCGCCGCGCCGGGCAAGCGCCGGATCCTCTACCCCGTTTGCCGCAAAGGCCGCAGCCCGGTCAATACAGGTACCGCAGCGTCCGCATGGTACATCGCCGCCCTCATAACAAGACCATGTGAGTTCGTAAGGAACCCCAAGTTCCAGCCCAAGTTTTACCACCCCGGCCTTGTTGCACTGCACAAAGGGCGCTTCCAGCTTCAGCTGATGCCCCGATCCTTCCCAGACCGCCCGGCTCATTGCCTCATGGAACACCGGCGAACAATCCGGGTAAGCAAATCCGGCGGAGTCATCAGCATGCGCGCCGTAGTAAATGACGCCGCAGCCCTTGCTCAGCGCAATACTGGCCGCAGAGGACAGAAACAAGCCGTTGCGGAAAGGCACGTACGTGCTGACCGGCTTTTCGCCCTTTGTTTTCCGAATCTGCTCCGCATAACTCTCCTCCGGTATCTCCTCCGCAGACTGGCGAAGCAGCGAACAATCACTGTATTGAAAAATCTTGCTGAGATCCAGAAAAATCTGCTCTATGCCATAATGAGCCGCCACATCACGGGCTGCCCGTATTTCCCGGTCATGCTTCTGCCCATAGGATATCGACAAGGACAGGACATTTTCCTTCCCGTAACGCTGGACAGCCAGCCCTACCGCTGTCGTCGAATCAACGCCCCCGCTGCTTAATACCATTGCTTTCATACGTTATTGTTTCCCCTTCCCGATTCATCCGATGCATTACGGGTGCCAAGCCCCCGCCTCTATGGCGGGCGATAAGCACCCGTAACGCCCTGATTTCATTTTATAACCGCGTTCCCCGCAGCAGCCCGTATTCCGTTTTTTAAAGCTTGCTCAGGATAAACTCAGCTGTGCCGGAAAGCTGATATGTTCCGATGCCGGCCGGCAAAAATACCGTACGCCCGATGGAAAGATCCAGCTGATCCTGCCCGCAGCTCAGCTTCATATCGCCCTCCAGAACAGTCAGGCTCTGGAACGACTCAGCTCCGGCCTGAAGCTGGCATACGCCGTCCAGACTGCCGTGATATACCGTGAAATATTCACATTCTGCCAGAAGCTCCGCCCGAAGCCCCGGAATGATATCAATATGCGCCAATGCCTTGTTCCCGCGCGTCGGCGGCTCCAGCTTCGTCACATCCATGGCCTTGCCGACATGCAGTTCGCGCGGCTTGCCGTCCTTCCCGACACGTCCATAGTCATAAATACGGTATGTCGTATTGGAATTCTGCTGAATCTCACAAATGACGATTCCTTCGCCGATCGCATGAAGTGTTCCCGCATCAATAAAGAACACATCGCCCTTGTGTACCGGCACGCGATTGCAGACTTCCAGCAGCGTATTCTCTTCGATGCGCTTTTTAAACTCCTCCCGGGAAATCTTATGATTGAATCCATACAACAGACTGGCGCCCGGCTCACATTCGACGATATACCACATCTCCGTCTTGCCGTACTCGCCCTCAACCCGCATCGCATAATCATTGTCCGGATGAACCTGTACGGAAAGATTCCCCTTGGCATCGATGAGCTTGATCAACAGGGGAAAATACGGAAACGCTTCCGCTCTCGTGCCGAGCACGCTCTTTCCCTGCTTGTCCAGCCAGCTCTCTAGCGTCTGCCCGGCAGCCTCACCATTGGCGATAATGCTTTTTCCGTCCTTATGACAGGACAGTTCCCAGCTCTCGGCCACCTTATTCAGCTCTGTCTTCTTGCCATACTTCGTCTTGAGCCGCGTACCGCCCCAGAGATAGTCCTTTAACGGCGCTTCCAACAGCATAGGATACAACATAATTCATGCCTCCGCTTCAATATATCCATGGATTTCATCTCTTTGCCCGATGCTATTATAACATCCTGCAAAGGCGCCGTCAAAAAGACATATCTTTATCATTCACTGCCAGCCCGCGAGGATGAATAAGCCGTGCATGACATACGCGGCCAGCCAGGCGATGACGCACTGGGTGACGACGGTCGCCCAGGCATTCAGACTGCCGATCTCCCGCCGCACGGTCGCAATGGCTGCCACACATGGAGTATACAGCAGCGTAAAGATCAGAAACACGGTCGCCGTCATCGGCGTAAACATCGCCTTCAGACTTTCCGTATCACCGCCGAGCAAAACCGTCAGCGTAGAGACTACGGTCTCCTTGGCCGCAAATCCGGTGAGCAGCGCCGTGGCCGCCCGCCAGTCCGCAAAACCGAGCGGCGCAAAAAGCGGCGCAGCCAAACGTCCGATAGAAGCCAGCAGACTTTCCTCCGGAGCAGCGGCCACATTCAGATGGCCGTCAAACATTTGCAGGAACCAGATCAAAATCGAGGCGGCAAAGATCACCGTAAAGGCCCGTTCCACAAAGCCCTTGGCCTTATCCCAGATCAGCCGGACGACGCTCTTCGCAGAGGGGAGGCGGTAGTTCGGCAGCTCCATGACGAAGGGAACCGGCTCTCCCCGGAAACGCGTCCGGCGCAGCAACAGCGCAAAGCCGAGGCCCATGATAATCCCGAACCCATACAGAAAGATCATCATCAGCGCCTGATCCTCCCGCGGGAAAAATGCGCCGATCATCAGCGTATATATGGGAAGCTTTGCGCTGCAGCTCATAAACGGCGTAAGCAGGACCGTCATTTTCCGGTCGCGTTCGCTGGACAAAGTCCGCGTCGACATGATGGCGGGAACCGAGCAGCCGAATCCGATCAGCATCGGCACAATGCTTCGCCCCGACAAGCCAATGCGGCGCAGCAGCCGGTCCATGACAAAGGCCACCCGCGCCATATAGCCGGTATCTTCCAGAATCGACAGAAAGAAAAAAAGCGTCACGATCGTAGGCAGAAAGCTGATGACGCTTCCCACGCCGTCGGCCACGCCATGAATGACCAGCGAATGGACGACCGGATTGACATCCGATGCGGTCAGCAAAAAGTCCATTCCCTCCTTGACCGCATCGACTCCCGCCTCCATCCAGTCAGACAGGACCGCGCCAATGCCCGAAAACGTCATGACGAAAATCAGGCCCATGATGGCAAAAAAAGAGGGAATCGCCGTATATTTGCCGGTCAGCAGGCGGTCAATCGCCACACTGCGGCGGTGTTCCCGGCTTTCATGCGGACGCACGAGGGTCTTCCGGCAAAGCATCGTGATAAAGCTGAACCGCATATTAGCCATCGCCGCTTCCGCGTCCATGCCGGCATCCTGCTCCATGATATCCACAATGTGGCCGAACGCCTCGTGCTTTTCCGGCGGGATATGCAGCTTCTCTGCCATGAGATGATCCTTTTCAATCAGCTTGGTCGCGGCAAAACGGGCCGGCATATCCGCCGCTCCGGCTTCCGGCTCGATCATATGGACGGTCGCATGGATCGCCCGATGAACCGCCGCAATCGGATCTCCCTTCTGCCCGCTGTCCCGACAAAAATCGATGCGCGACGGCAGCGTGCGATGCCGGGCAACATGCATGGCATGATCGATCAGCTCGTCCACGCCTTCATTTTTGGCCGCAGCGATCGGTACAACGGGAATGCCCAGTATCGCTTCAAGCTCATTGATGCGCACAGAGCCGCCGTTATCGCGGACCTCGTCCATCATATTCAGCGCCAGTACCATCGGAAGTTCCAGCTCCATAAGCTGCATGGTCAGATAAAGATTGCGTTCCAGATTCATCGCATCAACAATATTGATGATGCCGTCCGGATGCTCCTGCAGCAGAAAATCGCGCGTAACGATCTCCTCGCTGGAATAAGGGGACAGCGAATAAATCCCCGGAAGGTCCGTAACCCTGGCCTCCGGATGCTTGCGAATCTGTCCATCCTTGCGGTCCACGGTCACACCGGGAAAGTTGCCAACATGCTGATTGGAGCCGGTCAGCTGATTGAACAACGTCGTTTTGCCACAGTTCTGATTGCCGATCAGCGCAAAGGAAAGCGCATGACCCCGGGGAATCTGCGCCCCCTTATGCTTATGCGCTTTGGGCGCATGATCCAGTTCGCCGACCCCCGGATGATCGATGTCCGGCAGACGGTTTTCGCGGTACAGCTCCGCCTCCTGCGTATGAACGCCATCGATTTCCACATTTCTGGCTTCTTCCAGACGCAGCGTCAGCTCATAACCCCGAATCTTAATCTGGACGGGATCGCCCATCGGAGCCGTTTTCTGCAGGGTGACCTCCGTGCGCGGCGTCAGCCCCATATCGAGTAAATGATGACGCAGGGCGCCGCTGCCGCTCACTTTCGTGATAAACGCGCCCTGCGCAGGCTTCAATTCATCTAATCTCATAGTCCTACCTCTCTCCTGATGCTCTCGTATCAAGATACCACGTTTCCGGACAAAAGAAAAGCCCCGGGCCGGTTATCCCGCCCGCAGAAAAAAAAGCGGAGAAATCTCCGCCATCTGCCGGACATTTCTCCGCCCGGAATCCGCCTTCAGCGAATCTCCGTCACAACTCCATTTTTTGTATACACATAAACGGGCTTCCCGTTCCGGTTGAACATATACTGCTTGATGTCATCGCCCCCTGCCTGACTCGCATGGACATGATCTGGCCTGCCCATCACGGCCGGGATCCGTTCCTCCGGATCACCGGGGCGAAGCCGCCCGTCGCGTCCTTCCCTCATGGCGCGGTCATGAGACGCCTGATTCTCCGCATCAAGCTTTTCCTGCTTCTCCGCCTCCGCCTTCATAGCCAGCAGGACGCGGCGCACCGGCTGAATCTGATCCGCCAGCGTCCCCTGATAGTCCTCGGGAATCTTTTGGACCATTTCCTGCAATTCCTCATTTTCGGCCACATTCCAGCTGGTCAGATGCCCGTCATAGGCGCTGACCAGCTTCAGAATATCCGCATAAGCGCGCAGCACCTCCGTATCCGGACAGGTATCCGCCATTTTTTCCGCAACCTGCTCCTGACTGAACGGCTTGAGCAGATCTGCCGCTTTCATTACCGTTTCGCGATCCGGTTTGGAAAACGGAACGTCCCGCAGGATATCCACAGCCTGACGGTATCGGTTTTCCAGAACATCGCGAGGGTCGTCATTGAGCTGACTGTTGTACTCGGATACGACCTGTTCTTCCATGACCCGATAGCCATGGATACAGCCAAGAATCACGAGCAAAAGCCCTGCAGCACCGGCAGCCATGGCCAGTCTGTAACGATGGCGGCGCAGCATCACGGCTCCCGCAGCAAAGATCAGCAGCAGACAGAAAATGAATAGTATCGCCACAACGATTGACATGTAAACGTCTCCTTCTTTTTTCCGCCACAAAACTAAACGTCCTCTATTTTATCATCATTATGCAGCCGGGTAAATGGGACAAAAGGCATGAAATCCCTGCGCCATACAAAACGCCGCCAAAGCTGTACCATGCAGCACGGCTTTGGCGGCGAATCAAAAGCATCTTCCGCTTCAAAGCATATTTTGCAAAAAGGACCGGGTGCGCTCTTCCTGCGGGTGGCCGAAAAGAGCAGCCGGCCTGCCCTGCTCCACAATACTGCCGTCCGCCATGAACAGCACATGGCTGGCGGCTTCGCGGGCAAAGCCCATCTCATGCGTCACCACGACCATCGTCATATGCTCCGCGGCCAGTTCCCGCATCGTGCGGAGTACTTCGCCGGTCAGTTCCGGATCGAGCGCCGAGGTAGGCTCGTCAAACAGCATGATATCCGGCTTCATGCACAAAGCCCGCGCGATGGCGACGCGCTGCTGCTGCCCGCCCGACAATTGCGACGGATAATAATCCGCCCGGTCCGAAAGACCAACCTTCTGCAGCAGTTCCCGCGCGTACGGTTCGATTTCTTCGCGCCGCAGCCCCTTGACCATCATCGGCGCTTCCAGCAAATTGCCCAGAACCGTCATATGCGGGAACAAATTGAACTGCTGAAAGACCATGCCCATGGATGACAGCAGCCTGCGCCCCTTTTTCGCCTCCACATAGACGGCCTTTCCGCTGTCGTCCGTTTCCGCCAGCGTCTCTCCCTTGATCTCGATCCGGCCGCTGTCAATCGTTTCCAATTTATTGATGCAGCGCAGCAGCGTACTTTTTCCGGAACCGGACGGACCGATGATCGCCAGCACCTCACCGCGGCGCACCTCAAGATCAATACCCCGGAGGACTTCCAGATCTCCGAAGGACTTATGGATGTCATGCATGCACAGCATGAGCTCTTCCTCATTGTTCATATTTTCCATAATAGGCCTCCAGTTTCTTGAATCCCCAGGTCAATACAAAGGTCATGGACAGATAAAACGCCGCGGCGATGACGAACGGAGTCATGTCAAATTCGCGCTGAACAATGGTGCGCGCCACGCGAAGAAGATCGTTCATCGCGAGAATATAGACCAGCGAGGTGTCCTTGACCAGATTGATGGTTTCATTGCTGACCGGCGGCAGAACCATCCGGAATACCTGCGGCAAAATGATGCGCCGCATAGTCTGCGGGTAACTCATGCCAAGCGTGCGGGCCGCCTCATACTGTCCCTTTGGCACCGACTGGATCCCCGCCCGAAAAATCTCCGCAAAATAAGCGGCATAATTCAAAATAAAGGCCAGCAGCGCCGCGGCGATATCCGGCAGGCGGATGCCGACCATCGGCAGAGCGAAATAAACGAACAGAAGCTGCAGCATCAGCGGCGTGCCCCGCATGATCCAGATATACAATTCCACCAGCCGGCTCAGCAGCCGCAGAGACGACAGACGCCCCAGCGCAGCCAGCATGCCCAGCGGCAATGCCGCCAGCAGCGTAAGAAAAAAGATCTCCAGCGTGATCTCTGAACCATCCAGCATCAGCAGAAAGGTATCCAAAAGCTTTTCCATCAGGCAATCTCCTTTAGTATTGCAAAGCGTTAATATGAGATATTATACACGAAAGCGCGCAGCCTGTAAAGGAATCATTGCCCCGTTTCCCGCTGCTGCCGCCGGTAATCCCGCTCGGCCTTTTCAAAGCGGGCCGCCCATTGATCCAAAAACTCCTGAACGGTGAGCTTGCCCATGAGCACCTGTTCCAGATAACGATCCGATCCATCGACGATCTGCCGATACTCCGGCAGATACATCGGCGGCACATAGAAGCGCATCGCGTCGCTTTCCAGCGCCTGCCGGGCCAGCCGCATATGCGGCGTGCGGGAAACCCAGTCGTCATCCAGCGCCTGCCGGCTCACAGGGATCTGACCGATGCGTTCATTCCACCAGCTCTGCACCTCGGCCGAGCAGAGGAAGCGGACAAAGCGCCAGGCAGCCTCCGGATGCTTTGTCGTCCGAAAGATACTGTAGCCGTCCACATTATTGGCTTCCTGCACGATCGTCCCTTTGCGTGAACGCGGCAGCAGGAGCGGCGCAAACTGCTCCGGCTGCAGCGCGCGTTTGTGACTGCCGTAGGAGCCGAGATTGTGCTGCATCATCGCCGCCGTTCCCGTATCAAAGGCGGCCACCATTTCCTGATAGCCGTTCGTAATATCGCTTGTCGGCGTAAATTGCCGATAAAGGGACAGATACCGTTCGGCAAACGCCACATGAACCGGATCGTTGATCAGGCACCGCCCGTCGGCGCTGAAAAACTGCGTATAGCCCGAATAAGCGAACATCGTCCGCATCAGCTGCAGACCGGCGCCATCCCCGCCGCGCAGCGTATAGCCGTAAATTCCGTGCTCCTTATCCGTCAGTTTATGCACATCAGCGAAAAAACTCTCCCAGTCAGAAGGAGGATCGATCCCCTGCTGCTGAAACCAGTCTGACCGGTACCAGAGAATCTCAAGGCCCATGGTATTCGGCAGCTGATAAAGCCCGCCGTCCGGCGCCAGACGGCGGTTGTCCGCAATAACGGATGGCAGCAGATCATCCTTGGAATCCCATTGCTCAAAATACGGATCCATGTTCAGCAGTACGCCTTTATTGTAAAATTCCGCAATCCAGGCAGACTGCACTCCGCAGACATCTGGCAGCTCATTCGTAGCAATGGCTGTATTGATCTTGAGGCGGGCCACTTTCTTGGGAAGGCCCACATACTGCACCTGAATATCCGGATTTTCCCGTTCAAAACGCTCAATCAGTTCGTGATAATACTCCGTCCGGTCCGCCGCCGCATTCTCATTCCAGAACACGATGGTTGTGCGCCCTCGTCCGGCAGGAACCGAAGCCCTCGGACCATCCTGACCGCAGCCGGCTGCCAGCAGGCAGACGGCCAGCAGAAGGGCTATCATTCGTCTCATCCTATCAGCTCCTGTTCCGGAATTCAAGCGGCGAACTCCCGGTATACTTCTTAAAGCAGGCGCCGAAATATTCGGGGCTGCTGTATCCGGTCCGCTCTGCTACTTCATAGGTTTTCATGTCCGTCGCCCGAAGCATCTCCATCGCCTTGGTCATCCGTATCTGCAAAAGGAATCCCGTAAAGGTGATTTTCTTCTTTTTCTTGAACAGCACCGAAAGATAAATCGGATTCATATGCACATAGCGGCCGATATCCTGCAGGGAAAGCCCGTGCTCCGCATAATGCGCTTCGATATAATCTGTCACCTCATCGATCACATCGCCGCGCTGGCTCGAATTTTCATCGATCATGAACTGCGCGAGGGAGTCGACCAGCGACCGCAGCAGTCCCATGATCTCAGAGACCGTCTGCATGTGATTGATCTCGCTGTAATAATGCGCTTTGTTCGCCGCATGCTTCGCCTGCCACGCCGGCGCCCAGCGGGCCGCCCCCTTGAAGAGTCCCAGCAGCATATCCACAGCGCGCAGGCGGATCTCGCCGAGACTGAGTCGCCGGCTGCAAAGACTTTCCTCCATCACCGTCAGCAGCTGCAGCGCATCATCCACCAGCCCGAGGCGGACCTTTTCCACCAGATTCTCTTCCGGCTTTTCCCCGTCGGCTTCCGCTTCCTCCGGATGCTCTACCTGATTGACCAGCCGGTCGAGATCATCGGTCGTGATGACCGTATCCTTGCCGATCACATGGCGGAACGCCAGCACCGAATGCGCATCATCGAAGGAAGCCGCGATACCGGAAGTCCCGGCCTGCACAGTCCCCAGACCGATCGTCAGCGTGGTCTGCAGCGATGTTCTGACCTGCTGGCAGAATACCATTGCTGCTTTTCTGGCCGTCGCCGAAAGGCCGTCCGGTGAATCCGCCATCAAAAGAACAGCCTGCGCCTCATGCTCAAGAATAAACGCCCCGCCGATCAATCCTTCTTCCTCGATCACCTGATCCAGACAATCCGCCACACGGCGCCGCAGTTCACGATGGCCGCTGCGCGGATGCACCTCTTCCAGATCATAATCATCGATACAGGCGAGCATAGCCAGCGCATAGCTATGATCGATATCCAGTCCCAGATGAGCGGCCTCCCGGATCATCTCGTTTTCCGGACTCGTCCCGGCCAGCAGCTTCTGAAAAAAGCCGCCCTTGAGATATGGACGAGCCGCCTGAAGCTGTTCCCTGCTGCCATGCTCCCTGTCCCAGGCTGCCGCAGCCTTCTTCACCTTGTCGAGCAGAACGCCCCGCTCTACCGGCTTGAGCAGATAATCGACGGCCTGCAGCCCGACAGCAGTTTTCGCATAGCCGAAATCCTCAAACCCGGTCAAAAAGATAAACTTGATGGCCGGATAAAGCTCTCTCGTCCGGCGGGCCAGCTCCAGTCCATCCATAAAGGGCATGCGAATATCGGAAATCACCACCTGCGGCTGCGTTTTCCGGATCAGCTCCAAAGCCTGCTCCCCATCACCGGCTTCCCCAACCAGTTCAAAGCCATGCTCCGCCCAAGGTATCGTTTTCATCAATCCCATCCGGATGATCCGGTCATCATCAACAATCATGATTTTATGCATGTTCCGATTCCTCCAACTTATGCGCCGGCAGCACGACATGAATGCAGGTCCCCATGCCCGGCTCACTTGTGATCTCCAGTCCGGCCGCCTCCCCATAATGCAGGCGCAGCCGCTCGAACACACTGAATACGCCGAAGCCGACATGCGACGTCCTCCGGCGCGTCTCTGCCAGCCCGCGCCGCAGTTCAGCCAGACGTTCTGCCGTCATGCCCATGCCGTCATCCTCGACCGTAAAATGCAGCATGCCATCCTCGATCCAGCCGCGAATGGCGATCTTTCCCTGTCCGCGTTTTTCCTTGACTCCATGATAAATGGCATTTTCGACCAACGGCTGCAAAGTCAGCTTAATGATGCTGTATTGCCCCAGCTCCGGCGGAACGTCGATGGAATAGCGGAATACATCCCCATAGCGCATCTCCTGAATATACAGGTAGTTCCGCGCATGATCGATCTCCTGACTGACCGGAATGATTTCCTGCCCATGCGACAAGCCGATGCGGAAGAAATTCGCCAGCGCCATGATCATCCGGCTGGCATCCTCATTCAGGCCCATATCACACAAGCCCTTGATGGCAAACAGCGTATTATAGAGGAAATGCGGATGCACCTGCATCTGAACCACAGACAGCTCCAGCTCGCGCTGCAGTTCCTGATCCTTCTTGACTTGTGACATCAGGGCGCGCACATGACCCATAAGATCATCCACGCCATGTCCGAGCGCCTCCAGCGCATCGGGCCGCTTATCAGCCTGATCGGGCCGAGCCGGCGTAATGCTGCTGCCCCGCATTGCCTCCATGCGGCTGACCAGCTGCGAAATCGGGCGCATAATATAATGCGCCAGCCAGTTTGTCAGGAATACGGCCAGAACCATCAGAATAATGATCACGACCACCGTCGTATATTTGATATAGACGATCTTTTCCAGCAGGGCATCCTGCCGAAATACCGCCACCAGCTTCCAATGATTGGTTTCCAATGTATCGTAAACGGCAATCAGCCGCACGCCGCCTGCACTCGTAAATTCCACATGACCGGATTCCTCCGTCGAATCCTGCAGATAACGGAGGATCTCCGGCGTAAGCTCCATATCCTTGGGAACCGACTGAAACCGGACCTCTCCATCCGGACCGGTCAGCGTCAGATAGCCGCGTCCGTTCAGAATAGAGCGGGAAAAAATGCGGTCGAAAAACTCCTGACGCAGGCGGAACAACACAATGCCATCCGTTTCGGCATTCCCTTTTCCGATTAACCGGTACACATCGACGCCGGCCGACACAGACGGGCTGCTCCCATCATCCAGAAATGCCTGCCAGTGAATCTCCGCCAGATCTCCCTGCTGCCGCCGGTAATTCCGATATATCCTCGTCACATCCTGATAATCGCCATCGCCGCGGAAGAACGTAAAACCTCCATGGTTCAGATTAATGTAAACCGTATCAATAATCGAGCTGTTGTACAGCCTTACCGTATCCACATGCGACTGCACCTGCAGATAATCCGACGGCGTGATCTGCTCCTGTTTCACCCCCATGAGATGGAGCAGAACCGGATCATCCGCCAAAGCCGTCATTTGCTCCAAAATCGATTGAAACCGGTTATCAATATAAAGTCTGGTCTGATAGACCAGATTTTCCACCTCATGACGCGCGCTTTCTTCCACCTGACGCGCCGCCAAGACATACGAAATCATTCCCGTCAGGAGGATAAAAGCGATAATGACAGGGATATAAAGGCTCAGCATCGTCGAGCGGAAAGAGTACAGAAAATGCCGCATGAAGCCGGCGACCAGACGCCGGTACAGGCTTTGCAGTCCTCGCAGCATAAAGAGATCACTTCCCCTGTTATGGTATCGGTTTTATTTTAGCACATTTCCTCCAAAAAGGCACGGAATAAAGGCAATCAAGGGAGAACAAGAAACAGCAGCCGTTCTGCATCGACCTTTCTTCCGGCGCCGTACCACGGATGAATCGTTCCGCTTCGATCAGATTTGTCCGCAAAAATACCCCGGCCGCCTCCTGAACCAGCGCAGGAGGAAACCGGGGTACACACTGCCAAGCGGAGACAAGGCACGCGTCAGACGCGACCCTGTCATTCACCGGCTTATTTCGTGATGTTTTTGCCGAACCATTTCTCCGAAATCTTCGCCATAGTGCCGTCCTCACGCATATCGTTGAGAACCTTCTGGACTTCGTCGCGGAGCTTCTGATCGTCTTTGCGGAAGGCGATGCCGAACATGCTGATCTCCCCGATGGCGGTATCCACCGCCTCGATCGTATCCGGATGCTTGCTCATATAATAGCGTCCCGTGATCTCATCGCCGACAATGGCATCGACCCGTCCGTTCTCAAGGTCCATAAAAGCCGCCACATAATCCGGATACTTCTTGACTTCCTTAACCTGCTTCTTGAAGAAATCCGATTTGTCCATATATTCCTCTGCCGTACCGGCACTCTGCGTGCCGACGACTTTTCCGGCCAGGCTCTTCTCGTCCGTGATGCCCGTCGTTCCCTTCTTCACAAAAAGGATCTGACGATTGTCCATGTAAGGATCGGAGAACAGCATATTTTCCTTGCGCTTTTCCGTGATATCCAGCCCGTTCCAGAGCACATCCACACGTCCGCTCTTGAGTTCGGCCTCCTTGCTCGACCAGTCGATGGCCTTGAACTCCACTTCCCGTCCCATGCGCTTGGCCGCCTCTTTCGCCAGATCAATATCGAATCCGACGATTTCATTGTTTTCATCCTTGAAGCCCATCGGCGGGAAATTATCGTCCAGACCGACGACAATTTTCCCCTTGTCCGATGAACCCCCATCTTTCACGGCATTGCCGCCGCAGCCGCTCAGAACTGCCGCGGCCATCACAGCAGCCAATCCCATGGCCAGAAATTTTTTCACGTTCATTGTTCCGCTCCCCTTTTCAACTCTTTATCTTGTTAAAGGAATAACATGAAGTTATTATACTGTAATCCTGTAAATGCTGTCAAGCATTATTTCATCAAACCTTATCGCCCTGCAGCCGCAACGATTACAGATTATTTTTCTCAATGGCAGGTTTTTCCGAAGAAAACACGAATAATATAATCAGCGAACAAGTTCCAAACCACAAGGAGGGGATTATTTTGCGAGCTGTTTCCGTGGACGATCTAAAACCAGGAATGATTCTCGCCCGCACCATTGTCAATCAGGACATGGTCGTGGTTTTATCAGAAGATACATTATTGACAAAAGCACATATCACGCGTCTTTCCTTTTTGAATATTCCGGTTGTCTATATCAAGGACGAATACGAGCTCAACCCAAACTATCAGACGGTTTCCGCCATATTCAACCGGAGCAATGCGTTTACGAAGGAATACGAGAGCGTCGTTCAGGAAGCGCGTTCGATCTTTGCGAAAACCAGCCGCGACGGGCATCTTCCGATTTCCCAGACCGAGTCGATCGTCCGCAGCTCGATCGCTCCAATGGCTCACAACAGCGGAGTCATCGATTACCTGTACGAGCTGAATCATTTGGCCACCGACATTTACAACCATTCCCTGCGTGTTTCCATCCTGTCCGGCGTCATCGCCAAATGGATGCACTGCGCTCAGGACAAAATGCGGGACATCATGCTGGCCGGATTTCTGCATGATATCGGCAAGATCAAATTCTCGCAGCGCCTGCTGGACAAAAACATCAACCATCTGCAGGGCGAAGACTACGAGGCTTATATCCAGCATACGGTCGACGGACATCACATCCTGAACGGGCAGGACGGCCTCTCCGAGGGAGTCTGCCTGACAGCCATGCAGCATCATGAGCGCATGGACGGCAGCGGATTTCCTTTCAACTGCAAGGGACCGGATATTCATGAATATGCCCGCATCGTCATGATTGCCGATATCTATGACAACATCACCACGGAACGGGAAGGCTATGTCAAGCAGACACCGTTTGCCGCCATTGCCCAGCTGACGGACAATATGTTCACGACGCTGGATCCAACCGTATGCGTACCGGTTCTCACTCATATCAAGGATGCGTTTCTCGGCTCCCGGGTCACCCTGAGCAACGGCGAAAAGGGCATCATTGCGGCTTATCCGAATGACTTTGCCGCACATCCCATCATCAACATCGCACCGGATGAGATCCTGAACCTCAACGAACATCCGGATCTGACCATCATCGAGTACAATCCGAAATAAACCGTAGTCCGAAAGCAACAAAAAAAGAGCCTGACGGCTCTTTTTTTGTTGCCGGGCCGCTCACTCATAGCGCAGGGCCTCGATCGGATCCAGCCGGGCCGCCTTGCGGGCGGGATAAATGCCAAAGAACAGACCAATGCCGACCGAGAATACGAAAGAGACAAGAATCGGCGTCATCGTGATCACTGTCGTAAAATGACCGGCCTTGGCGATGATCTGAGAAGCCAGACAGCCAGCCAGAATGCCGATCAGACCGCCGATGATGCCGATGACCATCGACTCGATGAGAAACTGAGTCATGATGTTCATGAACGTAGCGCCGAGCGCCTTGCGAATGCCGATCTCCCTTGTCCGCTCTGTTACAGATACCATCATGATATTCATAATGCCGATACCGCCGACCAGCAGGGAAATGCCGGCAATCGCGCCGAGAAGCAGCGTCAGCATGGAGGTCGACTGACTGACCGTCTCCATCAGACTGGTCAGATTGCGGACATGAAAATCATCCTCCTTGTCTCCGACGATATGATGACGCGTGCGGAGCAGCGTCTCGACTTCCGCCTGCACCTGATCCATCCGGTTCTGGTCACTGACCTGAATGTTGATGGACTGCACGTAGGTGATGCCCAGCATGCGCTCCTGCGCCGTCGTCAGCGGCACATAGATCATATCATCCTGATCCTGTCCCATAGAGGACTGGCCCTTGGAGGTCAGCAGCCCGATGACCTTGTACGGCTGATTGTTGATCCGAATATTCTTACCGACCGGATTCTCCTTGTCAAACAGGCTGGATGCCACCGTCGTGCCGATCACCGCAACGCGGCTCCTTTTATTCATATCGTTTGACGAAATGAACGAGCCATTGCTGACCGACAGGGAACGGATCTGAAGAAATTCCGGCGTCACTCCCTGTACCGTGGTATTCCAGTTATTATTGCCGTAAACCACCTGATACGAGGAAGACACCGCCGGCGATACATAATCGATATTCTTGATCTTTTCCTGAATGGCTTTTGCATCATCGTATTTGAGTGTCTGCATCGAGCCTGCGGCGCCGCGCACGCCGCCGCGGTTGGAGGAACCCGGCGAGACGATCAGCATATTGGAGCCGAGGCTGGCGATCGAGCTCGTCACATTGCTGCGCACACCCATGCCTACCGAAACCAGTGCTATGACGGCTCCGACGCCGATGATGATGCCGAGCATCGTGAGCAGGCTGCGCATTTTATTCGCATAAAGAGAGGTAAGGGCCATCTGGAAGCTTTCACTAAACAACATCCATAACCACGCCCTTTCCCTCGTCGCGGGTGATCTTTCCGTCTCTTACCAGCAGCTGCCGGCTGGCACAAGCCGCGATTTCCGGTTCATGTGTGACCAGAATAATCGTGCGCCCTTTTTCGTGCATGCTTTCAAAAATCTCCATGATTTCCTTCGTCGATTTCGTATCCAAATTTCCCGTAGGCTCATCCGCCATGATGATATGCGGATCATTGACCAAAGCTCTGGCTATGGCCACACGCTGCCGCTGTCCGCCCGACAGCTCATTGGGCTGATGATCGGCCCGGTCGCCCAGTCCGACGGCCTCAAGATAATGACGGGCCCGCTCCAGCCTCTCTCTGCGCCCCACGCCGGCATAAACCAGCGGCAAAGCGACGTTTTCCAGTGCGGAAATACGCGAAAGCAGATTGAAATTCTGAAAGACAAACCCTATCTTTTTATTGCGCGTGGCGGCCAGTTCATCATCACTGAGTCCGGATACCTCCTCGCCGTCCAGCTTATACGAGCCTTCCGACGGGCGATCCAGACAGCCGAGGATATTCATCAGCGTCGATTTGCCCGAGCCGGACGGCCCCATCAGCGCGGCAAACTCCCCCCGGTAGATATTGGTCGTAACGCCATTGAGCGCCGCCAGCGTCTCGCCGCCGATATGATAAAGCTTCCGAATCCCGGAAAGCTGTATGGTAGCATACCGTTTTTCGTTTTGTTCCATGACGGATCCCTGTCTTTCTGTCTTTACATCGGCGGACCGCCGGGCCCCCCGCTGTTCTTGGACTTCGAGGAGGAGGTTGATTTCGCCGTATACGTGTTGACGATCTGTTCTCCTTCCGACAGTCCGTCGAGAATCTCCACATATTCATCACTGTAAATGCCCGTCTCAACATGGCGGTTTTCCTGACTGCCGTCGGGGTTCTTTATCACAACATAGGAACCGTTCGCATCGGTCTTTAATGCGGAAATCGGAACCACCAGCGCGCCCGGCCGGTCGGCTGTATTGATCTCGACCCGGGCAGTCATCGCAGGCAGCAGCTCGTTGTCCGGATCATCGACATCCAGCGTCACATAATAATAAATAACGCTGGCCGAAGAACTGGACGAAGATGACGATGAAGAGTTGCTCGTATCCCAGCTGTTCCCGGTATCCGTCTGAGAAATTTTTGAGACACGGGCGGTAAACGTCCTGCCGGTATAACTGTCTACCGTAAAGGTCGCTGTCTGCCCCACCTTTACATTGCCGATATCCGTCTCATCCACCTTGGCCTGAATCTGTTTGCTGGAAAGATCCGCGATGCGCATGATGACCGTCGGATTGTCCGAGCCCTGAACCGCCATCGTTCCCGCTGTTTTCGGCTCGCCGACCACGACACCGGACATAGGGGCCGTGATGGTCATTTCATTCATGTCCGACTCCGCTTCAGACAGCGCCGATACCGCCGTATCATAGTTCAGCCGGGCGTCCTCCAGCTGTTCCTGTGTATCGGCGCCGATGCTGTACAGATAACTCACACGATCGTATTTTGCCCTCGTATTGGTGACCTTGTACTGCGCCTGATCCCGCTTGGCCTCATAATCCTTGCCGTCGAGCAATGCCACAGTCTGTCCGGCCGTCACCTCATCGTTTTCTTTGACCAATACGCTCTTGATGCGCGCCGTGATCTTCGAGCTGACCTCGACCGAATGAACCGGCCGGATCGTTCCGGTCGCCGAAACGGTCGATTTGAGATCCATCCGGACCACCTCTGTCGTTTCCACAGCGGCGGCCTCTTTTGCCCGCTGCTGGTTCTGGACATATCGCCAGCCGCCGAACGCACAGACGGCAATCAGCACTAAAGCGATGCCGGCCTTGATTTTCCCATTCCATTTCATTTGGTTTCTCCATTCCCCGCCAGTTCAGCGGCTACTTCTCCAGTGGTCGATGCGGAAGCGGTCTGGGCCGAACCGGCAGATACCATCCCTGCCGTTCCGGCCTGCGTCATCGATTCCCGGGCCGCGGCTTTCGTGTCTCCGGCCTCGCGGTTTACAGCAGAAGAGGCAAGGACGGACGAAGTGTCCATATCCGCCTGCTCCGCCGCCTGCTTTTCTTCCGGCGTCAGGCTGATGCCCATGGCATTTTCGACCGATGCCTTATACCGCGCATAATCGTATTGCGCGCTGATATAATTCAGACGGGCGGTAGACAACGCTTCCTGCGCGTCGATGATATCAAGCATCAGACCTTCGCCGGCCCGGTACTTTTCCCGGGCAATATAGTAATCCTCTTCCGCCTGATTGACCGCATCCTTTGTCGAGTTAAACCGCTTCTCCGCCTCACGCATATTGTAATAAGCCTGACGGACGGCAAGATCGACATCCTCCTTGTCCTTTAGCAGGTTCAGTCTGGCTATATCGTATTCGATCTGTGCCGCCTGGATCTCCGCCTTCGTCACGCCGCTGTCAAAAAGATTCCAGTTCAGAGAGACTCCCGCTGACGCGCCATGACCGGACGAAGAGGATGGATGAAAGGTATTGGACTGATCCAGTCCCAGATTGACCTTCAGCGAAGGAAGATTCCCCGCCTTCGCCGCCTTGACGGCCTGCTCCTGCTGTTCCAGCTTATACTGGTCCTGAAGCAGGTCCTTGCGGTGAAGCCAGGCATAATGAATACAGTCGTTCATATCGATGGCAAACGCATCGTAGGAAAAATCCGTTGTAAGGGACAGCGGTTCTGCCCGGTCCATATTGAGATAATTGCGCAAAGCGGCCAGATCCACTTCATAGCTGTTCTGCGATTTTATGAGATTCTGCTTCGCATTGCTGAGCTCGACCGATGAGCGAATGACATCGATGCGGGCCTTGGAGCCGGCCGAATACAGCTGGCTGACATTGGTGTAATGCTCCTGATATTTATCGACGGTTTCCTGACGTACCTCGACGGTCTTGCGGGCCTCCAGCGCATCATAATACGCCTTGATGACATTGAGCTTGAGATCCTCCCGGCTGCGCTCTGTAGCAAGGTCCGCGGCCTTGACCCCCAGTTCCGCCTTATGGATATTCGCCTGATTTTTCCCGCCCGAATAAAGCGGAAAAGACGCATTGAGCCCCACGCTGTTGGAATCCCGGCGTGAACTGCCTTTCTCCCTGCTCGAAGTCAGCGAATCCGAGGCGGAAACGGAAAGAGCGTTGCTTCCCCGCGCCTGATTCAGCGCTGCCTGCGCAGAATCCTCTCCTTTTTGGGTGATTTTCAGTCCGGTATTCTGCGACAAGGCCATGCGGATAGCCTCCTGCAGCGACAGGTCCGCAGCCATGCCGGACGGCATGGCCCAAAGCAGAGCAGCGGCAAGCAGCACTGCCTGACGGGTCTGGCTCTTTCGGGAAATGAAACGGAATGTCATGGAATCGCCCTCCTGTGACGAAGAAATGCTCGGATGGATATTGTTCTTATTTTTCTATCTTATCATATTTATCCGATTCCAGTAGAGTTTATTATTCGGTTTATGATAAAATAGAGTCATTGCAATGAAATAAAAAAAAGATGAAAGAATCGTTAAAAAGGAGTTCTTTTTCATGAATCATCCTTATTTCGAACAGGCGCTGGATCTCCTGCGCCGCTTTTACGGATACCCGGCCTTCCGCCCGTCTCAGGAGCCCGTCATCCGCAGCCTGCTGAACGGCGAGGATACCATCGCCATTATGCCGACCGGCGCCGGAAAATCCATCTGCTTTCAGATCCCGGCCATGATTTTTCCCGGCATTACGCTCGTCATCTCCCCTTTGATCTCTCTCATGAAAGATCAGGTTGATGCACTGACCGGACAGGGAATACCGGCCTCCTATATCAATAGCACGCTCTCAGCCGCTGAATCCGAAGCCCGGCTCAAGGATATCGCCGCCGGCCGGTACAAGCTGGTCTACGTCGCACCGGAACGCCTCGATACGGATTATTTTCAATACATCATCGAACACCAGCCCATTTCGATGGTCGCCGTCGACGAAGCGCATTGTCTCTCCCAATGGGGTCATGATTTCCGACCGAGCTATCGCCAGATCGCCCCCTTCATCGCTGGACTGCCGCGCCGCCCTCTCGTCAGCGCATTCACGGCCACAGCTACCCCCGAGGTTCGGGCGGACATCATCCGCCTGCTCGCTCTGCAAAAGCCGCAGGTACACATGACCGGTTTTGACCGGCCCAATCTCTATTTTGAGGTGCGCCGCGGCGAAGACAAGAAAAAATTTATCACGGACTATGTGCGTGCGCATCCGGACGAATCCGGCATCATCTACGCCGCAACGCGCAAGGAAGTCGACCGTCTCTTCGAGCTCCTGCAGAAGAAAAAACTCTCTGCCGGCCGCTATCACGCGGGCCTCACCGAGCAGCAGCGCACCAGAGCGCAGGAAGATTTTCTCTATGACAACATTCAGGTCATGATCGCGACCAATGCCTTCGGCATGGGCATCGATAAGAGCAACGTCCGCTACGTCATTCACTACAACATGCCGCAGAACATCGAATCCTATTATCAGGAAGCGGGCCGCGCAGGGCGCGACGGCGAGCCGGGCGCCTGTATCCTGCTCTACTCCCCGCAGGACACGATGACGCAAAAATACCTGATCGACGTCTCGACGGAAAACGAAACACGCAAGGCCCACAATCTCGGCAGGCTTCAGAAAATGGTCGATTACTGTCATACACCGGAATGCCTGCGCCATTTCATGATTTGCTACTTCGGCGATTCCTCCGCACCGGATACCTGCGGCAACTGCTCCAACTGCCGGGCAGGGCTGGAACGAACGGACGTCACCATCGATGCACAAAAGGTGTTTTCCTGCGTCTACCGCATGCACGAACGCTTCGGCCTGTCGCTCGTCGCACAGGTACTCAAGGGTTCCGCGGACAAGCGCGTCCGTCAGTTTCACTTCGATGCGCTGTCCACCTACGGGCTTTTTCGGGACCGCACCCTGTCCGAGATCAAGCTGCTCATCCAGCGCTTTGTCGCCACCGATTACCTTGCCCTGACGGAAAGCAAATATCCCGTTCTTACCTTAAAACCCGCCGCCTATGCCGTGCTGCGGGGACAGGAAAAAGTCTTTCAGGCCCTCCCGAAACCCGAACCGGAAAAAGAGCCGGCAGCGCCGGAACTGTTCGACCATCTGCGCGCCCTGCGCAAGGAAATCGCCGCCCGCGAACAAATCCCGCCCTACCTCGTCTTTTCCGACGCCACCCTGCGCGATATGTGCCGCGTCCAGCCGGAAACGGCGGATCAGCTGCTGGATGTCAAGGGAATCGGCGAACTCAAGCAAAAGAAATACGGCGACGCTTTTCTGCAGTGCATACGCAAATACCGCTGAACAGAAAAAAGTCTCATCCGGACGCCCGAAAGGCGCGGATGAGACTTTTTTCTGTAGTATGGATAACCGATCAGGGCAGCTTCTGCCGCAATACCTCCTCCGCCTTTTGCAGCTGGACATCGCTTGTATCGCCATCCTGAAAAGCGATCTCCACGTCCGGCTCGATGCCGATACCGTCGATGCAGCGCCCGTTCGGCGTATAATATTTGGCAATCGTCAGCTTCAGTCCGTCATCATGGAATAACGGCACGACGACCTGAACCGACCCCTTGCCGTACGACTTGGTTCCAACCAGAGTGGCCGCTCCGGTGTCCTGCAGCGCGCCGGCTAAGATCTCCGAAGCGCTCGCGCTGTTGCCGTCGATGAGCACAACGATCGGCAGCTTCGGCTCTTCCAGCGTGGAATCATGCTCCTCGCGCGAACCATCCCGCTGAACCACCGAAACAATCGGCCCTTTCGGTACGATCTGATCCGCTACTTCTACGCAGCTCGTGATCAGACCGCCGGGATTTTCGCGCAGGTCAAGGATCAGCCCCTGCATCCCTGCCTGTTCCAGCTTCTCGTATTCCTCCCGGAACTCCGCCCCCGTATGCTCGCCAAAGGACGCGATTCGGATATACCCCATATCCGTTCCGTCCAGCATCTTTCCTTTAACGGAACGGATCGTAATCGTATCGCGCCGGATCGTATACTCCTGATCCGCGCTTCCCTCGCGATGAATCATCAGACGAACCTCCGTACCGACTTCGCCGCGGATATGCATAGCCACTTCTTCCGGCTGAAAATCCGTCACCGGCCTCCCGTCGACCGCCACGATCTCATCATTGGTCCGAAGGCCGGCCGCTTCGCCCGGCGTCCCTTCCAGCACAGATACAATGGTCACTTTATTATCCTTAAAGCCCATCGTCACGCCGATGCCGCCGAACTCTCCGGCCGTATGCTCCTTAAGCGCCTTGTACATATCCGCTTTCATATAGATCGAATGCGGATCCCCCAGTGACTTCACCATGCCGTCAATCGCCCCGTCCATAAGATCCGACGGATCCACTTCATTGACATATCGTGTCTCGATCAGGCGCTTGACGCCAAGGAACCGCGCCAGATCCACGGCCCGCGGACCGTTCAGCCCCAAAAGCACCGCCAGTCCGGCCAGTGTCAGCAGGCTGGAAATCAGCGCGGTGACCACGATGCCGAAAGCAATCTTCTTTTTGCTCATCCTCTTCTTCCCCTCATCCTAAATACCCATACGGGCTGACCGGCTCCCCGTTGGCCCGCACCTCGAAATGACAATGCGGGCCGGTCGAATTGCCGGTGGAACCGCAGTAAGCGATCGTCTGCCCCTGACTGACCTGCTGTCCCTCCGACACGGCCAGCGACTGATTGTGTCCGTAAAGCGTCGTGATTCCACCGCCATGATTGATGATGACCGCATTGCCATAGCCGGAGATCCAACCCGCATACTCCACCGTACCGCTCTGCGCCGCCGCGATCGGCACCCCGTAATCGGCGCCGATATCAATGCCGCTGTGAAATTTCTGTGTGCCGGAAATCGGATGCGTGCGCCAGCCGAAATCCGAAGTAACCGTGCCGCCGACCGGCCAGATCATCGATCCATCGCCGGACACGGCCGGCATATTCGCCATGCTGCTGCGCTGCAGCATCAGCGCGACCTGTCGGGACGCCGCCATCAGTTCATCGTATTCCCGGTCGATCGTCGCTTTGTCCTGCCGCATTTTCTGCAGCAGCAGATTGCGCTGGCGCACCTTGTCTTCCATTGTCGCCCGGGCCTGACGCGCCTTCTGCTCCTGCTCCTGCCGGACATCCATATCGCGCTCCAGACTCTGCCGGGCGCTCTCGATTTCCTTCTTTTCATTCAGCACATCGTGAACCAGCACATAATCCTGCCGGATGATCTTCTTGAGCAGATCCATGCGCGTCATAAAATCCGAAAAATCATGCGCGCCAAACAGGACATCCAAATAAGAAATCTGCCCATTGATATAAATATCGCGAACCCGCCGTCCCAGCTGTTCGCTCTTTTTGTCATAATCCGCGCTGACTTCCTTGAGCCGGGCCGTATTCTCCTCCATGCGCTGCACCGTTTCCTCCAGCGCCGCCTTGCATTTATTATGGTCCGCCACAGCCGTCTCCGCTTCCTCATCGAGGATTCGTTTCTCCTCCGACAGCGATTCGATTTTCTGCCGTATGGCCGTACTCTGTTTCAGTTTTTCCTCCGCCCTCGCGTCGTATCCGGCGCGGTCTTCTTCCAGCGAAGCCCGTGCCGTCGGCAGGAACGATGCGGCCGTCACTCCGGATGCCATCACCAGAGCAGCGGCCCGTACCCATTTCTTCTTCATGGAAAGACTTCCCTTCATACCTTCAGGAACCGCTTCAGCGAAATCGTCGAACCGATCGCGCCGATCACCATCCCGGAAAGGAGAATCACCGCCGTCACATAATTCATGAACGGATACTGCGGAAGCAGCGGGAAAAAGGCCAATGTACTGTAAATCTTGGCCGCCATAGCCGCATAAAAGCTGCGCAGCGCAACAGCCGCCAGCAGTCCGCCGATAAATCCGAGCACCATCCCTTCCATCAGAAACGGCCAGCGGATAAACCAGTCCGTCGCGCCGACGTATTTCATGATGGCGATCTCCTTCCGACGGGCAAACACAGTAAGCCGTATGGTGTTGGATATGATAAACAGCGTCGCGCCTGCCAGCAGGAGCATGAGCACCAGTCCGAAAATACGGATCAAGCGCGTGATGTCAAAGAGATGGCGCACGACATCCTGCCCGTATTTCGCCGACTCCACCCCGTCCATGCGGGCTATGGCGTCCGCCGCCGTCCCTACCATATCGGGATGAACAACCGTGACCTCAAAGGAATCCGGCAGCGGATTCTTATCGCCAAGGGCGTCGAGCAAGTACTTTTGATCGCCAAGCCGCTCGGACAGGCGCTGCTTTGCCTCCTCCCGGCTGACAAACTTCACCGTCTCGATCCCCTGCATATTCACAATATCCTGCTGCAGATCCCTTCGAGCCTCCGCCTTGATGCCGCCTTCCAGATAAACGCTGATCTGCACCTCCGACTCCAGCATCGAGGCCAGCCGATTCATATTCATGACCAGCAGAAGAAACACGCCAAGCACAAACAGAGAAACCGTGACCGTTCCTACTGAAGCGAAGGACATCCAGTTGTTGCGGCGCAGCGACCGGAAAACTTCCTGAATGAAATATTCTCCTGTCCTAAGCTTCATAGCCATAACCTCCCCGTGCCTGATCGCGGACAATGCGCCCATCCTCGATGGCGATCACCCGGCGCTTCATCGTATCGACGATGTTCCGGTCATGCGTCGCCATGACAATCGTCGTTCCGGCTTTATTGATGCGCTGGAAAATATCCATGATATCCCAGCTCGTATCCGGATCCAGATTTCCTGTCGGCTCATCCGCAATCACGATGGCCGGATTGTTGACAATCGCGCGGGCAATGGCCACACGCTGCTGCTCCCCGCCCGAAAGCTGCGAAGGAAAGCTGTCGTATTTGTCTCGCAGCCCCACGACATCCAGCACCGAAAAGACGCTGCGCTGCATGATGCGGCGCGGCGCTTCAATGACCTGCATCGCAAAGGCCACATTTTCAAATACCGTCTTGTCCGGCAGCAGGCGGTAATCCTGAAAAATCACACCGAGGCCGCGGCGAAGATACGGTATCTCCGCCCGCTCCATATGGACCACGTCCCGGCCATTGACGATAAGACTTCCGCCTGAGGGCAGCTCCTCACGCAGCAGCAGCTTGATAAAGGTCGACTTGCCCGCGCCGCTGGCGCCCACAATGAATACGAACTCCCCCTTGCCGATATCCACCTGAACATGGTCCAGCGCAACCGTCCCATTCTCATAAACCTTCGAAACATCACGCATGTGTATCATAGGATCCTCATCCTCCGCCCTGACATACAAAACTATCTTTTATTGTATCATATCCGGCCGGAAAAGGGCAAAAAAATAGGCATCCGATGCCGGCGCGTCCGCGTAATGGAATGCTAGGGATATACTATGTTTTTCGATGTATTAATGTAAAATAAGGCCCCGACGCTCGTAAGAGTATCGGGGCTTTATGTATTCCTATCTAATTACCGTTACAACTTCTCGGCGGCCGCTTTTTCAAGCACTAATTTTAGCACATACATTCCAATGTTAAGCGTTACCGGAATAACTGCCGCGTCGCGAATCTTACACCAACCGGTTTCGGTTGCAGCATCTTTTTTGCATTCCTCATTGATGCTGTCAACAGCCTTCTGGGCAAAATCCGTGCCTTCAGCCCCAAGCCACGTCACAAAATCGGCTTTCATGTTCTTGCTAACAGCATCCACCTTTAATGCGTCCTCGATAGAATCGCGAATCTGTACCCATTTACTCATGTTAATTTCTCCCTTCTGTTACTGGCCAAATTTTTTCCCCAACGATGATAGACGTAAAACTTTTGTCCGCATCGCGCATAGTCAAAACACCCATCGTGTCATATGTCCCAAATGTGACATTTTTAGGCATGTCAATCACGATATCACTATCATCTGGGTGTGATTGTAATACTTCTCTCAACTCTTTTACTTTCATATACTCAACCTCTTACTTTAACCTGCTCATAATCAATCGTTCGAGAATCGTTCGAGAATCGTTCGAACGATTGAAAAATAGTTACTTCGCCCACTCGTTACGGTACCAGTTCGCCTTACCGCGAAGTACATTACCGCCCGTGCGCGGGTCATCGTAGTCTTTGATGTAGTACGGGCTTTCATCCGTGCCCAAATACTGCAGGTCCCACCGCTCAACCGTGGTAAGCGGTCCATACTCTTCGTGCGGGTAAATACCGTCGATATTGTCCGCGGCTTCCCCATGGGTCAGAACATGGTCGCGGTCGATGGTCAGCCAGAGCCCGTCTGCCACGGCAACAATGGCCTGTGCCATGGCCTCAATCTGTCTTGCCGTGGGCGGCTCGGACCCCAGGTCAGCGCTGGTTGCTCCGACGCAGCAGGCAAGGGTAATCCCCACGGCCCCGCTATTGCGCCGGTAGGTGTGGGCCAGCACATCATCAAGCGGGGCGTCCACATAGATGATCCCGTCCTTATCAATGGCTACGTGGTAGTCGTTGAGGTAATACTGGCCATAGTGGCCCGCCGTCCAGTGCAAGTAAATTTTCGGCTCCCGGTTGTAGGCTTTCGCCTGTTCCCAAATACTTTCACGGGCGTCGGCGGCCAACTGCCGCAATTCGTCGATGTCAACTGCTCTCATTTCCTGTGTACTCCTTTCTTGTTCGGTCGGAAACTGCAGGGGAATGGGCGCATATCAAAAAGGCTGTGCTCCATCTCATCCAGTGCCCCAACATAAAATCCTTGCCGCCGTGCTATATATGCAAAGGCAGCAAATGCTTCATATAATTCTTGCCAAGCTAATGCATTCATCGTTCCTCCGATTTCTCCCGCGCTTTCTTTTGCTGGGTCAGTTGTTCAAGAGACTCGACAATCTTGGTCGGTATCGGCACACCTGCCTTGGCAGCGTTCTCCGTAATACTGAGCCCCTCATTTGCAATGTAGAAATAGACGACCATGGCATATACCTCGTTGGCATTTAGGAACATGCCGATACCATGCGCCACTGCCACAATCACAAGAATAAACACCTTGCGGGCTATGCCCTTATATCCCCGCCTGCTGTCCAGAGCAAGGTTCGGATTGATATAGGCCGCCAGCATCCCGCTGATGTAGTCAAGTACGATCAGCATGAGCAAGGTCTCAAGTGCGCTGTTCCATGCGCCAAACATAAAGGTAAACAGCCCGCCCGCCATCCCTACGGCTGCCCCCCATACTGCTTCCATGCGAACTGGTATCATCGATTTAAGCACCTCGTAAACTGTATTCATATTCTGCAATTTTTCCTCCTTTGGTATCCTCTAATAAGAGGAGATGATTATTTATGAAATTACCGAATGGTTTCGGCACGGTTTATAAACTGCAAGGGAATCGGCGGAGGCCGTATGTTGCAAAGAAAACAATCCAAGGGAAACAGAAAGCCCTGGGGTATTTTGAAACATTCGAAGATGCTATGGCCTACCTCGTGGAATACAACCGCGACCCCGCCCTGCTGTCTCCCAGCAAAACAACCTTTGCCGAAGTGTATGCGCTGTGGAAGGCAAAACACTTCCCGGAGCTCCGTTCCGAGTCCGCCCGTATCGGGTATCGTAATAGCTATCGCCATTGCCAGCGCCTCCATTCCATGAAATTTGTTGATATCCGTCTACCACATCTCGATGCCGTTATTGATGATGTCCGAACGGCTGGATGCGGATATTCGACGCAGAAGAAGGTTCGATGCCTTCTTGAGCAGTTATATAAGTATGGTGCAAAATATGACCTCATTACGAGAGATTATGCCCGTTACCTCGACATTGATAAACCGAAGAAAGTTTATGTCAAAAAGCCGTTCACAATCCGCCAGCGAAATAAATTGTGGCGTGGTATCGATGAAATGCCTCGTGAGATACGAATCGTCCTCATGCTGATGTATTCCGGATGCAGAATTGGCGAATTTCGTCACGTTCGTAAATCTGATGTAAAGCTTAGAAGAAGGCTGTTCGTTGTGCGCCATTCTAAGACAGTCGCAGGCGAAAACAGATTCCTATACCTAAGAAGCTAGTTCCTTGGTATGAGGCTCTCATGGAGTCTGATGGCATTTATCTGTTTTCTCAATCCGATGGTGGTCGTTTTTCCTATGATTCTTTTCGGAGAATGATATTTGACCCCGTTATGCGGCATTTCCACATGCAGCATACTCCACATGAGACTCGTCATACCTTGGCATCAATGCTTGACTCTGCCGATATCAACCGAACAGTAATAAAATTAATTCTTGGCCATTCGCTCGAAGGCGTTACCGAACGAGTTTATACGCATAAAACAACTCGGGAATTACTTCGAGCTATTGACCGCATTTGTCCTTAACATGTTCTTAACGTAGGGAATACAAAAGCCGCTCATCGTAACGATGTAGCGGCTTCTTTTGGTAATTTACTTGTCATTTAGATTATGCCATTAGATACGTTGCTTGAACCTGCATCCTGACTGGGCTCATGCGCATTTTCTACAGCATTAGCTGCAGCTTCTTCCTCTTGTTTTTTATCAATGGCTTCAAGAATTTTGGTGCGCTCATAGTCTGCACATTTCTTATGCTGACAACGGCCCTTTTCATCGAGTCGATATCCGCAAAACGGGCAACGTGGTCTTCTAATCATAGTTATTCTGCTCCTTTCAACGCATTCTGATATTCAATCATTAAATCTGCGTATTCCTTTTTTAAATCGACTACCAACTCATCGTCGCCCGATAATGTCGCTGTCGCCAGCGATTCCTTCAGTGCGTCGATTTGAGATTCATAACTGGCTTTAATCTCAGACATTTTCTCTCCGACTGTTGGTACATATGCCGGTGCATCGACAGGTTTGCCTGTTTTAGCGTCGCGTACATATCCGGTACCGTAATTACCCATACCGTAATTACCAATATAATAATTCCAATCCTCTTCACTGATTTCAATGAATCCCTCAGATTTCATAGATTCAATTGTTTCAGCCGTCATTAAGACGTCAAGTGGATAAGATGAAATTCTCTTTCCTTCCGCATCAAATTTAGATAAATATTTCATTTTTTCTCCTTTCATTTTACAGTGGGGAATGGCAACCACACCTAGTGGAACCTGGCCCATTTCTTTTCCAAACGAATGCTGGCAAGTAGTATGTAATACACAATACGAGGCAGGCTCATTCGCTAAATACAATATCAGAGATTTAACGAAATCAGGATACTCTTGCGGAATAGCACAGGGGTATTTCGTTGTAGGTTACTGATTAATTGCCATACGCTTTCCAAAAAAATCTCAGATTTGTTGTTGATGCGCCAGCATATAACCCCGTTTTGTCAAAATACTTAACACCAGAACCGCCATCTACGGCATTTGAAGAAGGTGAGAAATTTTCAGCTTTGTTAGTCGGCGAAATCGTAATATTAAAGCATTCATTCGGAAACGAAATAGGAAACGATACTTTTGTCGATTGCCCACTAAATGTATCAGCCATTCCACGCTGTATACGGAGCATTCAATTTGGTCGCTCCATGTTCCACCTACAGTTACCTGAACGCTAAGGGGCGTATCTGAGAAAGCTATCGGGAAACTAACAGGGGAATTAACCCATGATGAGCCACCAATGACGAGTTTTCCCCACTGTACAGTGGAGCTAATGTTGACATGAATGGTGTTAAATACTGCGATAGGACAGGATTCTACGGCGGACCTGCAGCTGTGAGCACTGGCATATATAGTGTGCAGTCATTTTATGTCGCTATTGGGCATTAATAGCCATTTTATTTGCCCAATGCAAATGCTGTAAATCCCCAACCAGCATTACCACCATAAGTGCCTGCATAAAACCCAGTTTTTGAATAACTAGCTATCGTGATTGGTGTTTGAGATGCCATACTCGCTGTACCAGCATCGGGGACCATATTTGCTATCACTCCGTAGCATGCGCTTTGGAAAGCAATTGGGAAGTTATATGATTTCCAATTATTTGTGTTTAATGAGTATTTTCCCCACTGTACAGCGTAGACAAAACAACATTGCAAATCCACTATCGTTCAGATGCTAATCACTATGCTTTTTGGAGGGCCATTGGAATTTGACAGTGGGGAATTGTTACATCAGCATCACAAAATGGGACCCCTTTTTCATTCCCGATTGCATTTTCTGAAAGAGTAGCTGGAATTTTCGGCTCATGCAAAAGTGCAACATTTTCGTCAGTCCCAGTTTCATTTGATGATTCGAAGACAACATTAACAGGAACAGCCGGTGGTTTTCGTGGAGGCTCGGGAACATTTTATTTTTATGCCTATGGTTACTGATCCTAAAATTATTTACCAACTACCATATACGTGAATGACGTCCCTCCAGGGCCACCTGAGGAAGCCAATCGCGTCAGCGGATTATTAGGATCTACTGTTAGCGCAGTTACATTGTTATTCATCCACTTTGGCGCATATGCAATAGAGTATATTTCACTGCTGGATGCTATTGGGAGAGTTACATAATTCTGTGTATAGCCTGTTCCCCACTGTACAGTGGGGGACTTATGCAATAACAACGGCTCAATGGAAAGAGTATAGTTTCCCAATAGCGTTCTCTAATACTTGTTATGGGGTGGTGACAACACCTTTTCCTAATGCTGGAACTGGAGTTAGAATATAAATAGTACAAGTCAAAATGAGAAATCCTAAATAAGTTTATGACATGGTACAATATATGTACCTATCTTGAGGAGGATTTCAGAATGGCTAAACAACATGACAAACAGTTTAAACTTGACGCAATTCAATATTACGAAGATCATAAGGAGCTTGGCTTGCGTGGCTGCGCCAATAACC
>NZ_VUNL01000014.1 GCF_009697385.1 Wylensekiella montiformis | reverse complement strand
CCGGTGACGATGCCTGAATGGTTCCACCTGTTCCCATACCGAACACAGTAGTTAAGCATTCAGAGGCCGAAAGTACTTGTCTGGAGACGGGCTGGGAGGATAGGAAGTTGCCGGTTTCATTGAAGGCATCTGTCTGACAGATGCCTCTTTTATTTTTTGCTTTTTTTTCGTCATTTCAGCAGGTTTTTCCCGATGGATGTGGAATAAGAATAAGACGAGAATTATTGTAAGGCATCGATGGGGGTGTCTGACAAGGATGGGGAGGAATAGTAATGCCAGAGGATACGACAAACAGAGAAGACATTAATGCAAAGCTGACTTCGTCGATTGAAGAGATTGCTTCTTCGACACAGACCGTTTATGAAGCGGTGGAGCAGGTGGCAAAAAGTGCAAGTGCTTTAGCAAAGGCCGGACAGGAGTCGGTGGAACAGGCGAAGTTCCTGCAGGAGAAAAACGCCGATACGATCAAGGTCATCGATTTTATCACGAATATTGCCGGCCAGACCAATTTGCTGGGCCTCAATGCTGCTATTGAGGCGGCCCGCGCCGGTGAACAGGGACGCGGTTTTGCTGTCGTGGCAGAGGAAGTCCGGAAGCTGGCTGAGCAGTCTCGCGAAGCGACGGAAAAAATTCAGTCTACGCTGAATGAAATGAATAAAGCGGTAGAAGGGATTTCCAAGTCCATTGAGACAACCGGATCGATCAGTGAAGAACAGGCCGCTTCCACGGAGGAGATTACAGCAAATCTGTCCCGTGTCACGAAAGCGGCTGAGGATCTGAAAAAATATGTGGAGAGTCTCCACTAAAGCACCTTTGAAAGCAGGCATGGAAACAATGCCTGCTTTCTTTTGATATTTTTTCGGCAAGGTGTTGACAAGGCAGAGCTTTATCCGTATAATTATGTCTTGTGAGTGACGCATCAGTTGATCCAGTTTTTTTGCAGTATTTGATATCCTGCTCACCTGGTTCACTAGCTCAGTTGGCAGAGCACCTGACTTTTAATCAGGGTGTCCCGGGTTCGAATCCCGGGTGAGCCACCAATGCGATAATTCCTATTTTTTGATAAATGGCCCGGTAGTTTAGTTGGTTAGAATGCCGCCCTGTCACGGCGGAGGTCATGGGTTCAAGTCCCATTCGGGTCGCCATTTGCCTCGGTAGCTCAGTCGGTAGAGCAGGGGACTGAAAATCCCCGTGTCAGTGGTTCGATTCCGCTCTGAGGCACCACTTGTAAATCGGACCCGCGCGATGCGGGTTTTCTTTTTTCAATGAAGGGGAGTAGCTCTTCGGGACAAGTCAACATACTGGCGGTACAGCCGCCTGGCCTGTCCATTGGCATGATTGCCAAAGCGAGACCTTCGACGTAGACATCTGCGCCGGAGGTCTCTTTTTTTCTGTGTATTTTTATTTAGGAGGCGTGTCGAATGGAAGCTTTCTGGGCGTCCTTTCTTATCGTTTTTCTGGCGGAATTCGGCGATAAGACGCAGTTTTTGGTTATGGCTTTTGCGGCGAAATACGATTGGCGTCAGGTTTTTGTCGGCATGACGCTGGGCATTGTCATCGTACATTCGGTGGCGGTGGCTGCCGGGAATCTGATCGGCGGCTGGATTCCGGAGCAGGTTATGGAGGTTCTGGTATCGCTGATGTTTATCGGATTCGGGATCTGGACCTTATGCGGGGCAGACGAGGAGGAAGAAGCCTCTCCTTCACGCTTCGGGCCGCTTTTTACGGTGGCGCTGACTTTTCTGGCCGGCGAGATGGGAGACAAGACCCAGTTTGCGGCGATGTCCGCGGCGGTGCGGTATGATTGCTGGCAGACGGTGCTGGCCGGCGCGGTTATCGGCATGATTGCCGCAGACAGTATGGGACTTTTAGCCGGGAAGTTTCTTCATCAGAGGCTTCCCGCCGGGAAGATGCGGTATCTGTCGGCCGGAATTTTTTTCCTTTTCGGGATTGCCGGGCTGGTCCGGATGATGGTCTGAGGGATTTCCTCCTTGATTTTTCATGTTTCTGTGGTATGATGGTCAAAAGAACAGCGGAGCGCTGTCAGAGGGGTATTGGAGAAAGGAAGAATAATATACGATGGAACAATTTTCGGCCATGTTTTTGGAGTTTATTGCCGCATGGGGTTATTTGGCTGTTGCTGTTTTGATGGCGGCGGAGAATGCCTGCATTCCCGTCCCCAGCGAGCTGATTCTCGGCTTCGCCGGATATTTGATTTTTTCCGGGCAGATGTCGTTTGCCGGGGCGCTGACCGCGGGCATGATCGGCGGCATGGCCGGCTCGGTGTTTGCCTATCTGGTCGGGCATTATGGCGGGCGGACTTTTGTGGACCGCTATGGGCATTATTTTTTGGTCAAAAAGAAGCATGTCGATGTCGCACAGCGCTGGTTTGACCAGTATGGCCTTAAGGCCGTGTTTTTCAGCCGCATGCTCCCTGTCGTACGCACCTTTATTTCGCTTCCCGCCGGTTTTGCTCATGTCGATATGAAGCGCTTTCTGGCGCTGACCTTTGCCGGGGCTCTTCCATGGACCGCGCTGATTCTTTACGCCGGCATGATGCTGGGCGAAAGCTGGAAGATCCTGACGCATATCGGACATGAGGCCAGCTTGGTCTTTATTGGTGTTATGGCCGCCGTTGTCGTCTTTTTTTACCTTCGTCATCGGCGGAAAAGAAAGCAGACGGAAAATGTCGATTGGGAATAACGGGCAGAAAAAAAACGTACGGTCCGAACCGAAAGGCGGACCGTACGTTTTTTTCGTTTAGTGAAGGAAGAAGAACAGTACAGGGAAGATGACCGGCAGAAAAGCCGCTGTTGTGATGACGAATGAGGCGACGGAGAGATCGGTGCTGAGATGATAAAGCCGTGCCGTGAGCACCGCGTTGATTGCCGTCGGACAGAACGCACAGATCAGCAGGGTGCCGCGGACGACGGGATCGCCGACCAGATTGAAGATGAGGAGGCTGAACAGACCGGGCGTGATCAGGAAGCGGATCAGAGTGATGGAGCGCACCTTTTTTTCGTATTGGCGCACCTGATGGAAGTCGATCAGGAATCCGACCGGCAGCATGGCGATCCAGGCCGCCAGATGGACAAGCCCCTGAAAGACCGGCGCGAGGGCAGCCGGACGGGGGACGCCGAAGGCATTCAGGCAGAGCCCTGCCGCCATGCCGACAAGGCTCTGCTGGTTCCAGGAAAAAAACAGTTCGCAGAAGCTGTGGAACCGATTGGTCTTGCGCAGGCTGTGGGTATGCTTCATATAGCAGTACTGCGCGAGCGGAAAGACGATCAAAACGAGCAGGATATTCTGGCAGGTGCCGATGATCTGCGTATAGGCGAATCCTTGCTCGGCATAGAGGATGAAGGCGCAGACTCCGCCGAGCGTTCCGAGGTTGGCCAGCATGGCGCTGGCAATGTAGGCGCCGCGGTCAAGCCAGCTGTCGAGCCGCCGGGCGAAAAAGAACGTGCCGATGCCGCCGGGGATCAGCACGAGGAGAAAGCCGAAAAGCGGGATGGCCAGCAGGCTCCATGAGATGGGGAGCACCCAGAAACTCAGCAGCGAGAGCAGGGTATAGACAAAGATGACGTTGAAACGGATGAGGCGGTTGACGGACTCATCGGAAACGATGTGGCGCTGATGCAGAACGTAGCCGACGGCCAGCGGTGCGATAAGATCTGTCAGGACGAAAAGCAGGCGCAGGTTTACAGTATCCATAAGGAAAGTCCTTTCTATTGATTTTTCTATGAGACGAAACGGTATCCTATTGCTGGCTCAATCCTATCATGTTTGGCGGCGGATGTAAATCTGTGCTATAATGATACCTGCTTTGCGGCGCCTGCAGGATTCGGTATACAGGCGCATCATGGAGGAGGGGAAAGATTGCGCAATCTGCTGATCGGGGCATTGTTTTTATCGTTGGCCGGCAGTATCTGGGGCGGCATGTTTATCGCCGTGCGGCTGTCTGTGTTTGTCATCCCTCCGGTTCCGCTCGTCTGGATGCGTTATGGAACGGCATTGATCGGACTGTCTGCCCTGATGGTCCTGACGCACGCGTCCTGGCATATCGACCGGAAGGATCGCGGCCTGCTGCTGCTCTCCGCGCTGTCGGGGCAGGTGCTGTCCATCGTCACGCAGGAAACGGGGACGATGATGACTTCGGCGCAGACCGGCTCGGTGATCACGGCGGCGACGCCGGCCTTTATGGTGGTTTTCGCCTGGCTCCTGCTTCACGAGAAGCTGACGGCGGGGCGCGTCGTTTCGGTGCTTTTGGCGATGAGCGGTGTGCTGTTTATCGTGTTCGATCCGGATCAGTTTGCGCCCGGGGTCTGGGGCGGCGTTTCGCTGCTGGTGGCAGCGGTCACCTGGGCGTTCATGTCGGTCCTGCTGAAATTTCTTTCCGGATATTCTGTATTTACCGTGACGTTTTACAGTCTGCTCATTGCCTTTCTGACCTTGACGCCGTATGGCCTTTATTGGCTGCTGACCGCGGCGGATTATCGTGCGATGGCCGAGCCTTCCGTCTGGGGGTCGGTTTTGTATCTTGGCTTTTTTTCTACGATTGCCGGGTTCTGCTTGTGGAACAAAGGGCTTCTTTATATGGACGCCTCGATTGCCGGGCTGTTTATGTTTTTTCAGCCGGTGGTCGGGACGTTTCTCGGCTGGCTGCTGCTTGGCGAGCCGATTACGATGTTTTTCTGGATCGGTTTTCTGCTCATTGCCGCCGGTGTGGCGCTTGCGCTGCGCGGCGGGAATACGACGGCCGAGGAGAAGCTGGCCCGTCAGAGGTAAATTTTCCTTGCGTGAAGCGGTCCTTCATGGTATAATTTTCTAGTCGCGAGACAAAGAATGATGTAGTGTTGAAATTGTATTTCAACCTCTGCTCCTGTTCGAGCAGGAGCCAAAGACCAAAGAGGGAGGTGATTTCGTGAGAAAGTACGAAGTCATATTTATCGTTAAGCCGATGGAAGAGGACGCTACGAACGCTGTCATTGACAAGTTCACTAAACTCATCACCGAAAACGGCGGTACTATCGATAAAGAGGATCGTTGGGGCAAGAAGCGTCTGGCCTATGAGATCAAAGACTGCACAGAGGGATTCTATGATCTGCTCTATGTGACGTGCGAACCGGCCTGCGTTGCCGAGTGCGACCGCGTCATGAAGATCACGGACGAGATCCTGAAGCACATGATCGTCAAATCCGACGAAGAATAAGGCGTAACAGAAGTACACCGTAAGGTGTCAGGGAGGATGAACCATGAATAAGGCAATATTGATTGGACGTCTGACTCGCGATCCGGAAGTTCGTTATACACAGTCGGGAGTGGCTGTCTGCACGTTTACACTGGCAGTCGACCGGCGTTTCGCCAGAAAGGATGACAACAGTGGTCAGCCGACGGCGGATTTTATTCCGATCGTGACCTGGCGCAAGCTTGCTGAGATTTGTGGCAACAATCTGGTCAAGGGCCGTCGTATTTCGGTCGAAGGCCGTATTCAGGTCAGAAGCTATGACGCACAGGATGGCTCGAAGCGTTATGTGACGGAAATCGTAGCGGATGAAGTGGAGTTCCTGGATTCCAGAAGCGCCGCTCCACAGGCCGGAGGATTCGGCGCACCGGCTCCGGCAGCTGCTCCGCAGCAGCCGGCTGGTGATACAGGCGCCCTTGGACCGAACCTCTCTGACGAAGAAATTCCATTTTAAGACAGGAGGGAATTACTTTGATGAGACGTGACAGAGGCAGAAGACCTCGCAGAAAAGTCTGCTCGTTTTGCGTGGATAAAGTCGAGCATATCGACTATAAAGACGTGGCAAAGCTTCGCCGCTTTGTGACGGAGCGCGGCAAGATCCTGCCGCGCCGCATTTCCGGCAACTGCGCCAAGCATCAGCGGCAGGTTACTGTTGCGATTAAGCGCGCGCGCAATATTGCGCTGCTGCCGTTTACTGCAGAATAAGTCTTTTAAGGTGCTGTACCTCGGTACAGCACCTTTTTTGCATCAGGGAGGAAGGGGAGAATGGCGAATCGTATCGAAGCGGCTATGCGTATGTTCACGGAACCGCGCCACTTCAAGCTGCGCTTGTTTGTGGAGGGAAACATCATCGGGGTGTTTACGGGGCTTTTGATCGCCTTGTTCCGGCGGCTGCTGGAACTGTCGGAACAGGCGGCTCCGGTTCTGTATGCCTGGCTGGCTGTTCACCCGGTCTGGATCGGCGGTTGGGCGGCTCTGCTGATGCTTATCGGCTGGATCCTTTACCGCATTGTCCGCTGGGACGGTATGACCTCCGGCTCGGGAATTCCGCAGATTAAGGGAATTCTGCTGGGGCGGATGGATATGAACTGGGCGCGGGTTCTGGTCCTGAAGTTCGCCGGGGCTGTGCTCGGCATTGGCGCAGGTCTTTCCTTGGGACGCGAAGGGCCAAGCGTGCAGCTTGGCGCCTGTATCGGACAGGGGCTGGGGCGGGTCACGCACCGATCGTATTCCGAAAACCACTATCTGCTGACTGCCGGTGCGGGGGCGGGGCTGGCCGCCGCGTTCAATGCGCCGCTGGCCGGCGTGATTTTCTGTCTGGAAGAATTGACGAAGAATTTTTCTCCTTTTGTGCTGATGGGGACGATTGCCGCGGCGGTGACTTCAACGACCGTCACGCAGTATTTTTTTGGCATGGAGCCGGTTTTTCATCTGGGCGATGTTCCTGTCGTATCGGCAGGCAGCGTCTATATCCTGCTGATTGCGCTGGGGGCATTCGTCGGCACGCTGGGGCTGGCGTTTAACTCCATGCTGACGGTATCGCTGGACGGGTATATGAAAGCGCCGGTTCCGGGCTGGATGAAGCCGATGATTCCGCTGCTGGCGGCCGGCGTACTGGGCTTTGTCCTGCCGCAGGTTCTGGGCGGCGGCAGCCGGCTCGTCGATTCGCTGGTCCTCACCGATTATCCGGTGCTGTTTCTGCTGCTCCTGCTGGCGGGAAAGTTTGCGTTTACGATGCTGTGTTTTGGCTCCGGGGTTCCGGGGGGAATCTTTCTGCCCATGCTGGTGCTGGGCGCCCTGAGCGGTGCCGTATTCGCCCGGGCTGCGGTGCTGCTCGGGATCATGGATCCCGTATGGACCGTGAACTGTATCATTTTCGGGATGGCGGCGTATTTTTCGGCGGTGGTCAAATCCCCGGTAACGGGCGCGGTCCTGATCATGGAGATGACGGGGTCGTTTGATCATCTGCTGGCGCTGATCCTTGTTTCCATGACGGCTTATCTGGTGGCGGATCTTGCCGGCCGCGAGCCGGTTTATGACATGCTTTTGAACCGCAGTCTGGCGCTGCAGGATAAACTGTCCCACCATATCCGCAAGCGGCGCATTGTGTTTGAAACCGGCATCGGAGCCGGCAGCCTGCTGGCCGGACGGTGCGTCCGGCAGATTCTCTGGCCGGCGGGAAGCCTGCTGGTCAATGTACGCCGCGGCAGCGAGGAAATCACCCCGACAGGGGAACTGCGCCTGCGCGAAGGCGATGAACTTTACCTGCTGATCGATGCGTCGCGGCAGGAGGAAATGGAACGCCTGACTGCTGAAAAGTTGACTTGATAATTTTGGACAAATTTAGTACAATGTTTGTACAACAAGAGAAAACAATACCGTTGATTCTTTTAGTAGGAGTGGATGAACGATGTTTTTGGAAGAACGGCAGGAAATTATTTTAAACATGCTGGCACGGGACGGCAAGGTGCGCGTCCGTGATCTCAGCGAAAAATTCAAGGTCACGGAGGACTGCATCCGCAAAGATCTCGGCGCGCTGGAAAAGAAGGGCAAGCTCAAACGCACCTACGGCGGCGCGGTCCGTATCCGCGAGAACAGTCATATGGTCGAGGTCAGCAAGCACCGCAATACCGACGTGGAGGCAAAGCAGCGCATCGCGCAGGCGGCGGTCAAGCTCATTCATGAAAAGGATATGGTATTCCTCGATATTTCCACCAGCAATCTGGCCATTGCGGAGCTGCTGGTCAAGATGGATCAGGACATTACGGTTGTGACGAATATGATCGATATCCTTGTCGTACTGGCGCGCAATCCGAAGATTCGCGTGGTGTTCGCTGGCGGCAAGATCAACAAGAGCCGCGACGGATTCTGGGGCGGCATGACGCTGGATTTCATTTCCCATCTGAAACCGGATATCGCCTTTGTCGGAGCGGTCGGCGTGGATGTAAAGGAAAACAGCGTCTCGACCTATGATATCGACGACGGCATCAATAAGGCGTCCATCATCCGTCACAGCAAAAAGGCTTATGTCGTTGCGGAGGCGCGCAAGCTCAGCACGGACGGAAATTACAATTACACGACGCTGGATACGCTGTCTGGCCTGATCACAGACACCCTACCGGCTCAGGATATTCAGGACGCGGCGGATTCCTATGGCGTAGAGATCATCCTGCCATGAGGTTTTCAGCTGCACGGCACTGGAACTGGGAACATTTTTATACGGTTATACTGAAAGGACTGAAGGTATATCTGTTTTACCTGACAGTCCTTTCCCTTTTCCGGCTTTTTTTCCTGTTTTGGATGAGCGGCTACATGGGAGAGGGAACCGGGCGGCAGGATATCCTGCTGGCCTTATGGCGGGGCGGACGGCTGAGCATGCAGACGGCGGGCTGTATCAGTCTGATCAGCCTGATTCCGTCCTTTTTGCTCCACTATCTGTATCCTTCCGCCGAGAAATGGAGCTGGCGAATCATTCACGGCATCGCGCTTACAGCGCTGTCGGTTCTTTACATAGCCAGCTTTCCGTTTTACCGCCAGTTCCGCATGAATTTCAATCAGATGCTGTTTACGGGGGCCAATGACGATCTGTATGCGCTGCTGGTCACGATGATCCAGCAGTACTGGCTTCCGGTCCGGCTGGCGGGCGCGCTTTTGCTGGCCGGTGTGCTGTGGCGCCTTCTGATGGCCTGGCTGCGTTGGACGCCGGTGGAACAGCTGCTTCATGACGTCCGGCTGCCGCGCCTTCTGCGCTGGCTGGGAAGGCTGGCGTTTCTGGGCGGATGTTATCTGGCGGTATTGCTCGGTGTTTTCGGTGGGAGCCTCGGCTGGCAGACCTCTGTGAACTGGGAAAACGCCGGCGTGACAAAGGATGCGTTCCTCAACGAGGCCATCCTCGACAATCCGCAGGCGATCTACCGCGCATGGGTACTCAATCAGCGCATGCTGGCCTGCAACGGACTCGATTTTACGGTTGAAGATATTCGCGCTCTGGCAGCCGCGCTTGCGGGCCGCCGGCCGGACAGCGACGATCTCGACGTTTATTTGCAAAAACAGGCGCAGGGGGCGCGCATCGACAAGCCGCGTCATGTTTTTATCATCCTGTCTGAGAGTCTGGCTAACTGGCCGCTGCTCGATAAATATAAGGATATTCCGATTGCGGGGGGACTGCGCTCCCTGATTGCCGAGGAAGATACGGACTACTGTCCGACGTTCCTGCCCAACGGCGCCAGCACGGTATCGGCTGTGACGGGCGTCGTCACGGGGTTTGCCGATGCCAATCTCTATCTGACGACGATGCCCGAATCCTTTCGGGAGCCGTATGTCACGGCCAGCGCGCCGCAGATGGAAAAACTCGGCTATGCGACGAATTTCTGGTATGCGGGGCCGGCGACCTGGGAGCGCATCGGCGCGTTCACCGAGGCGCAGGGCTTTGATCATTTCTACAGCCGCGGCGATTTCGGCGATGCGCCCGGCAGCGTCTGGGGCTGCGAGGATGAATATCTCTATGCACAGGTGCTTGCGGGGCTTTCCGATGCGCCGAGTTTTAACGTGATCCTCAACGCGTCGAATCATTCGCCTTATGATGTCGATGTCGAGGCCAAGGGCTTTGACAGGGAGGCCGTGCGGGCTGCCCTGCCGCCGGAGGCGCAGGCGGACGAGGAGCTTTTGAAAGAGCTCGGGCATTACTGGTATGCCGACCGCGAACTGGCGGGATTCGTCCGGGACGTCAAGGCGAAATACCCCGACAGCCTGTTTGTCATCGTCGGCGACCATGCCGACCGCTACAATATCGATAAGACGCCGCCGACTTATGAACGGTACGGCATCCCGTTCATCATCACCGGGTGCGGCATTCATAAGGGAACGCTGCCGGCTGATTCGGCCGGCAGTCAGATCGACATCGTGCCGACGATCCTTGAGCTCATTGCGCCGAAGGGATTTCGTTATATGTCCGTTGGGGCGAGTCTGGCCAATGGAAACAAACGCGGCGTCAATTATGGGTTTTGGATTACCCGTCAGGCTGTCGGCAGGGCCGACACGGTGCCTCTCGTACCGGAGTCCGTCGATGGCGGACCGCCGCCCGGGATCGATCAGCAGGCGATGGAAGATTATATCAACGCGGTTCGCAGTATTTCCTGGTGGCGTCCGAAATACGGGCCGCTTCTCGATGCATCCAAATTGGAGAACCGGTCTTAAGAGACGGCGTCAGGGAATGCCATACGGCGGAAAGGGGGATCGATATGCTGGATATACATCACTGTGAGCTCTGCCCAAGGCGCTGCGGTGTGGACCGCACGAAAGCCAGAGGGTTTTGCGGAGCCGGAGAGCGGGCGCGCGTGGCGCTGGTGTCGCTGCATCGCTGGGAGGAACCTTGTCTGACCGGAGCCGATGGGCGCGGCGCGGGTACGGTGTTTTTTTCCTATTGCAATCTGCGCTGCTGCTTTTGCCAGAACCATGAAATTTCTCATGAGGGACGCGGCTTTGAGGTCACGGATGAACGGCTGGCCGAGATTTTTCTGGAACAGCAGGAGCGGGGCGCTGCCACGCTGGATCTGGTCACGCCGACGCATTATGTGCCCGGGATTCTGCATGCGCTTGAGGTGGCACGGCGGAGCGGTTTTCGCCTTCCGGTCGTTTATAATTCCAGCGCGTATGAAACGGAGGCGACGGTCGAGGCGCTGCGCGGTCAGGTCGATATCTTTCTGCCGGATCTCAAATATGCCGACGAGGAAAGCGGACGCCTTTACTCCGAAGCACCGGATTATTTTGCGGCGGCGGCGAAGGCGATCCGCAAGATGTTTGAACTGGCCGGCCCCGTGCAGTTTGACGCGGACGGCCAGCTGCGAAAAGGGGTCCTGATTCGCCATCTGGTACTGCCGGGACACCGCCATGAGAGCATGCGGGTGCTGGACTGGATCTGGCGGACGTTCGGCGACAGGGTGCAGCTTTCGCTGATGAATCAATATACGCCGATGTATCGGGCGGCAGAATACCGGGGGATGAACCGCCGCCTGACCACCTTTGAATACGAATCCGTGGTGAATCACGCTGTAGAGCTTGGGTTCACGCACGCTTACATTCAGGAGGGCATGACGGCTTCGGAACAGTTTGTGCCGCATTTTGACGGGTCGGGAGTCAGACGCTCCGTTTGATGCGCGCGGCGGCCCGAAAGAGAGAAACAGGAGAATCGCAGGGGAAACGGGGGGAGTCATCATGCAAGAGAAGGAGAAAGGCGTCCGGTGTCCGTGGGGCGGACTGCGCCGGATTGGCATGGTGTTCTGTATTATGCTGGCGGCGGTGCTGTGGGCAGGCGGATCGTCTGCCCCGCTGCCTGAGTCCGTCCCGGCAACCGCGGCGGGACAGAACGACAGCCCGAGGATCATCGGAGGGATGGTTCCCTCATTGCCGCGCCGGCCGGGGCCGCCGGAAGATCCCCCGGCCCCGTTTTTCCTCGAATGGGACTTTATCAATGGATTGTTTCTTGTCGTACTGGTGCTGGAATTTCTCATTTTCCCAGTCTTATTCTGGCTGTGGTTCGGCCCCGAGAAAAAGGAAGAGGACAGCGGAGAAGAAGAGCCGCCGTCTGACCGGTATTCCCGGAAGAAAAAACAATAAAAGATGCTGCTGCACAAACAGGCATGTTGTTTGGTGCGGCAGCATCTTTTTTTCCTTGTTCCCCTGCCCGGTTTTCCGTTTATCGCCGGCCGGCCCGCTTCAGGAAAGGAAGCAGGATCAGCGCGGCCGCGCTGTTGACCAGACCTTCCATAATCAGTCCCGGCGCTGAGGCCAGCCCTGCGGACAGGCTGTCGTAAAGCAATGCGCCGAACAGGGTGTACCCTGCCGCCATCCAGAGAGAAGCAGCCAGGAATGCAGCGATCAGCCGGGAGGTCTTTGCGATGTGTCCCTGAGAGATGCCGGCTCTGCGGACGATCACGGCCATGATCCATTTGATCAGCAGCGTCGGCAGAATCCAAAGCGGAAAGCCGCCGAGCAGATCGGAGAGCGCGGAACCGATACAGGCGGCCAGCAGGGCCGGCCGGCGAGGCGTCAGCAGAACCAGCAGGAAAATCGCCGCATCGCCGAGATGGGCATAGCCGAGTGGAATCGGTATGCGCGGGATAAAGGTGGCCAGAAAAACGACGGCCGTCATCACGGCGGTCAGGCAAAGACGGCGGGCGGAACCGCCCTCACGCTCCGGTGCGGGAGAAGAATCAAAGGAGATCACAGGCAGCACTTCTTTCTTGTAATGAATCTGACTTTATTGTATACTTATTCTGACCTTAATAAAATAGCCAAATCGTGTTATATTATCATGTCATAAGGAGCGCGGAAAGAACATGCTGACCTATTCGTTTGAGCACGCCGGCGGTAAACCGATGTATGAATATCTGTATGAATGTATCCGTCGGGACATCCTGACGGGGCGGCTGCGCGCGGGAGAAAAGCTGCCCTCGAAACGCATGCTGGCCAGAAATCTCGGCATCAGCACGATCACGGTAGAAGGGGCCTATGGTCAGTTGACGGCAGAAGGCTATTGTCAGGCGAAGGCGCGCAAGGGTTTTTTTGTATCGGATGTGATCGGTCAGGAGGGAAAAATTCCGCCGGCGGAGCAAAAAACGGCCCGGCAGCCGGAGCCGGAGGAACTGCACAGGGAGCATAGGGAGTGGCTGGCGGATTTTGCGGCAAACAGCGTCCAGCCGCGGCAGTTCCCGTTCACTTCGTGGACAAGGCTGCTGCGCAAGGTGGTGGACGGGGAGGCTGAGGCGCTGATGGAGCGGTCGCCGGGATTCGGCGCGCTTGCGCTCCGGCAGGCTGTCGCCGATCATCTCTGGCGTTTTCGCGGCCTGTCCGTTCAGCCGGAGCAGATTGTTATCGGCGCGGGTACCGAGTATCTGTACAGTCTGCTTGTTCAGTTTTTCGGCCGGAACAAAAGGTTCTGCGTGGAGAATCCGGGCTATGACCGCATCCGGAAGATTTACGGCATAAACGGAGCAGACTGTGTATTGGCCGGCATGGATGAGCAGGGCGTGAAACCGGAGGACCTGACGGCCCTTCGGGCGCAGATTCTGCACATCAGCCCGTCCCATCATTTCCCGACCGGAATCATTATGCCGATCAGCCGCCGTTATGAGCTGCTTGGCTGGGCGGCTGCCGCACCGGACCGCTATATCATCGAGGATGACTATGACAGTGAATTCCGCCTTGCCGGAAGGCCGATTCCGACGATGATGGGCATCGATGTCAGCAGCCGTGTCATTTATATGAACACCTTTTCCAAGAGCCTGACCCCGACGATCCGCATCAGCTATATGGTTCTGCCGGCCCGTCTGGTGAAGCCGTTCCGGCAGAAGCTCGGATTTTACAGCTGTACCGTATCGAATTTTGAGCAGTATACGCTGGCGCGGTTTATTCAGCAGGGTTGTTTTGAAAAGCATATCAACCGCATGCGCACGTATTACCGGCGCAAGCGGGAGCAGCTGCTTTCCCTTCTGAGGGAGGCCGAACGAGCCGGGCAGCTGGACATTATCGAGCATGGATCGGGCCTTCATTTCCTGCTGCGGCTTCATATCCCCGGCAGTGACCGCGCGTTTCAGCAGCGTCTGGCGGAACGCCGGGTATGGCTGAAGCCGCTGGCGGATTATTATGAAGGCGAGCCGGAGCACTGCCGCCATGTCTTTGTGCTCAATTACTCCGGCGTATCCGATCAGACGATGAAGCCCGCGGTTCGGCAGATCCTCGCTTGTCTGGCCGAATGATGGGGGTGGCTTGCGCTGCGTTTTCGTGCGGAAGCCGGCAGGTTTTTTTCCGTTTTTCGGCGAATAAGGGAATAAGGCAGGAGAAATTTAAGAAACGAAGAAATCGGAAGCTGGCATCTCAGCAGGAAAGAAGGAAAGAGCAATGAGACAAGTCGTATTGGGCACTACGGGCATCCGTGTCCCGCAGAATGGATTTGGTGCGCTGCCGATTCAGCGTGTGACGAAGGAAGAGGCCGTCCGGCTGGTGCGCGCAGCGTATGAAGGGGGCATCCGCTTTTTTGATACAGCGCGGGCTTACAGCGACAGCGAAGAAAAGCTGGGCGAAGCGTTCCAAGGGATGCGGGACAAGGTCTTTCTCGCGACGAAAACGCATGCGAAGACGCCGGAGGAGTTTTGGCAGCATCTGGATACCTCGCTGCGGCTTTTGCAGACGGATTACATCGATGTCTATCAGTTTCACTGTGTCAATCAATGCTGGAAACCGGGGGATGGCTCCGGCATGTATGAGGCCATGCTGGAGGCGAAAAAGCAGGGAAAGATCCGTCATATCGGAGTGACGGCGCATAAGATACGGGTGGCCTTTGAGTGTGTCGAATCGGGACTCTATGAGACGATGCAGTTCCCGTTCAGCTATCTGGCCTCGGAGGAAGAGGTACGGCTGGTCCGGCTTTGCAAAGAGAAACAGGTCGGCTTCATTGCCATGAAGGGGCTGGCCGGCGGCCTGATTCACCGCTCCGAGGCCGCGATGGCCTATATCGGTCAGTTCGGCAATGTGCTGCCGATCTGGGGGATCCAGCGGGAAACGGAACTGAAGGAATGGCTCTCTTATATGCGTGAGACACCGGGCATGACCGAAGAATTATCCGAATATATCGGCCGGGAGCGGCAGGAGCTCAGCGGGGATTTCTGCCGCGGCTGCGGGTACTGCATGCCCTGTCCGGCCGGCATACAGATCAATCAGTGCGCCCGCATGTCGCTGATGCTGCGCCGGGCGCCGTCCAAGGCATGGCTGACGCTTGAGATGCAGGCGGAGATGAAAAAGATTGAGAACTGCCTGAACTGCCGTCAGTGTACGAAAAAATGCCCTTATGAGCTGGATACGCCGGCGTTGCTGAAAAAGAATTATGAAGATTATCAGAAGGTTCTTGCCGGCGAGGTAACGGTCTGAACGGGGAGGTAAGCAGCGTGGTAAAAATCGTATTTTCGGACATCGACGGTACGTTCCTGCTGCCGGACAGTACCGTGAGCGCCCGTACGGAACGGGCCGTCCGCCAGCTGTTGGCCGGGGATATTCCCTTTGTGCTTGTATCGGCGCGCATGCCTGAGGCGATCTATCCGATTACGGATCGTCTGGGCATACATATCCCGATCATCAGTTACAGCGGCGCTCTCGTGGTGGATGCGGACGGGCAGACGCTGTTCAGCCGGACGATGGACGCCGACATGACGGCACGTCTGCTCGACGTTATTGCGCGGGACTTTCCGCAGGTCACGGTCAATTATTACGCGGGACACCATTGGTACGTGCGGGATGAGAACGACGAGCGGGTGCAGACGGAGGTGCGCATTACGCAGGCCAGACCGGAACGGGCGGTATGGGGCCGGTGTCTTGCTGGCGGGATTTACCCCAATAAGATTCTGATCATGGCCGATCCGGCGGACTGCGAACGGGCTGAAAAGGAGCTGGCGGATGCGTTCCCTTCCTTTCATGTCGTGCGCTCCGCGCCGTTTCTTTTGGAGATCATGGACGGTTCCGTTTCCAAGGCCAGTGGGATCGCGGTCATGCTGGATCATTTCGGGATGAAGCCGGAGGACGCGCTTTCCTTTGGCGACCATTACAACGATCTGGAAATGCTGCGCTATACCGGGCAGAGCGTCGCCATGGGCAACGCGCCGGACGAAATCAAGCGCGCGGCTGCCGCCGTCACACGGTCCAATCGGGAAGACGGGCTTTACTGGTATTTAAAACAGGCGGGGCTTATCGCCGGATAGGCGGCTGCGGGGAACCAGTCGAACATCCCGGGCGCCCGTTGTCATCGGATGAGACAAAACGGCTGCGGCAGGAGCATAAACTCCTGCCGCAGCCGTTTTTCGTTCCGGATTTGTTTTTCCGTTCGGACCGGTCTTATTTGATGCCGTCGGCGCATACCATGCGCGGAATGGAGAGGGTGGCTGTGTAAACTTCAGGAGGCCGTATTCACAGGGGCTTTTTTGCCTTTTTGCTGTTGTATTTCCCATTTTTTTATTATATATTATAAGATGTGACTTCAGGGGAGCCGGAGCGGTTTCATGAAGTTTCCATTGCTTTTGGTATAATAGATAGAGTATGAGGCAGAGGTTCTTTTGGAAGGGGACGCGAACGATCATGTTTGGCATGTCAATGGATATAGGAATTGATCTGGGTACGGCAAATGTACTCGTTTATGTAAAAGGCAAGGGAATCGTGCTGCGCGAGCCGTCCGTGGTGGCGGTGGACCGCGATTCCAACCGCGTGCTGGCGATCGGCGAGGAAGCGCGCCAGATGATCGGACGCACGCCGGGCAATATTGTGGCGATTCGTCCGCTGCGCGAAGGCGTGATTGCCGATTATGATATCACGGAGAGTATGCTGCGCCATTTTATCGAGAAGGTAGTCGGCCGCAGCTTTGTGTTCCGTCCCCGCATTATGATCTGCATTCCGTCCGGCGTGACGATGGTGGAGCAGCGGGCGGTTCAGGAGGCGGCGGAGCAGGCCGGAGCCCGTCATACGCAGCTGATTGAGGAGCCGCTGGCGGCCGCGCTCGGCGCCGGTCTGGATATCGTTGAGCCGTGCGGCTCGATGGTCGTTGATATCGGCGGCGGGACGACGGATATTGCGGTCATTTCGCTCGGCGGGATCGTCAACAGCGCTTCACTGCGTATCGCCGGAGATAAGTTTGATGAGGATGTGATCGCCTACGTCAAGCGGGAATTCAATATGATGATCGGCGAGCGGACGGCAGAGGACATCAAGGTACGGGTCGGCGCGGCCTTTGCTGCCGCGCGTCATGAGACGATGGATATCCGTGGCCGCGATCTGCTTTCCGGCCTGCCGAAGAACGTCAGCATTACGACGGAGCAGGCGGCGGAGGCGATCAACCAGTCCGTATCCCGCATCGTGGAATGCGTCAAGAAGGTGCTGGAAGACACGCCGCCGGAGCTTTCCGCAGATATCATGGACCGCGGTATCGTTCTGACGGGCGGCGGCGCCATGCTCTATGGACTAGATGAGCTGATCCGCCGTGAGACGGACATTCCGACGGCCTTGGCCGAGGATCCACTGTCCTGTGTGGCCCTTGGCTGCGGCAAGGCGCTGGACACGTTTTCCAAGTTTGACGGCAAGGCCATGAATTTCCGTACAGGAAAATAATTTCGCTGATTTCAGCGGATGGTGGAGGGTTTTGCGGCTTTTTCGCGAATAAAAGCTGTTGAGAGTGGAAACCGGATCGTCCGGCATGGCCGGACTGAGTGAGGAATGAGAGAAGCAGGGAGTGAGATGTCATGTGGCGCGGACTTTATACGGCGGCTGCAGGGATGATTACAGAGACGAAGCGGACGGATACCATCGCCAATAATCTGGCCAATTCCAGCACTACGGGCTACAAGCGCGATGATGCGGTGAATCAGGAATTTGCACCGATGCTGATCCGGCGCATCAATGACGGAGGAATCGAAAACGACGTCACGTCGTTCAAGGGCTTTAGTCTGGGGACGAATCCGCCGGTGGTCGGTACGCTGGGACTGGGTTCCTATATCAGCGAGATCGCGACGGACCATTCGCAGGGCAGCATGCAGACGACGGGCAATCCGCTGGATCTGGCCATCGCCGGAGACGGCTATTTTGCGGTGCAGACGCCGCAGGGCGTCCGCTATACGCGCGACGGCAATTTTTACCGCTCCTCGACCGGCCAGCTGCAGACGGTAAACGGTCAGGCTGTGTTGGACGATCAGGGACGTCCCATTACGATTCCCGCTGGTACGACGACGATCTCCATCGCGGCGAAAGGGGAAATTTTCGCCGACAATCAGCGGATTGCCCGCCTCCAGTTCGTTCAGTTCGGGCCGGACCGCCGCGCGCTGCTCAAGCAGGGAAATAGTCTGTATTTCCCGCAGGCCGGCGCACAGCCGCAGCCTGCCGCCGGCGAGATCCAGCAGGGGATGCTGGAAAATTCCAATACGAACGTTGTCTCGGAGATGGTCAATCTCATCAATAACTATCGGATTTATGAGGCTGGCTCCAAGGCGGTCACGTCGCAGGATGCCATGCTGGATAAATCGGTCAATGATGTCGGGAGGCTCGGCTGACCCGGCATTTAAGAAAATGTGATCGTTGTACGATAATATAATGAATGGAAGGCGCAGAGGATGAACATGCGTCTGAAACAGGAAAAGGGAGGAATCCGAACATGATGAGAGCGCTTTGGTCCGCAGCTTCGGGGATGAAGGGCCAGCAGACCAATATGGACGTCATTTCCAATAACATCGCCAATGTCAATACGTATGGCGGCAAGAAAGTTCGTGCGGAGTTTCAGGATCTGGTCTATCAGAATCTGCGTGATGCAGGAGCACAGAGCGGCACGGATTCGCAGTATCCGACCGGTATGCAGATCGGTCTTGGCACGCGTGTAGCGGCGACGAGCCGCATCTTTACGCAGGGCAATCTGCAGACGACGGATAATCCGACTGATGTCGGCATACAGGGCGAAGGCTTTTTCCGCATTACGATGCCGGACGGGACGACGGCGTATACGCGCGACGGATCGTTTAAGCTGGATTCGAACCGCCGCCTTGTGACGACGGACGGCTATCCGCTGGCTGACGGTATCACGATCGATCAGACGGCGCCGAGCGATTCCATCGTGATTGCAGGCGACGGGCAGGTTTCCTGCACGCCTGCCGGCGGCACCCAGCAGAATGTCGGGCAGATCACATTGGCGCGCTTTGTCAATCCGGCCGGTCTTACGGCGATCGGCAAGAATCTGTTTGTCGTCTCCGAGGCGTCCGGCGATGCCATTGAGAGCACGCCGGGGCAGGACGGCGCCGGGACGCTGACCCAGAGCACGCTGGAAATGAGCAACGTACAGATCGTTGAGGAAATGGTCAACATGATTATTTCCCAGCGCGCCTATGAGTCCAATTCCAAGGCAATCACCACGTCTGACTCCATGCTGGAGATTGCCAACGGACTCAAGCGCTGATTGAATTGAAGAAGATCGCAGCAGCCATTCTGTTTGTTTTATGGAGTGGCTTCTTCTGTCTTTTCCTGCCGGTGCAGCCCGCGGAGGCGGCTTATGGCGGGGGGCTGATGGAAGAGCGCTTTCCGCAGTCGGTTGCGTCCGATTACTTTGCACAGCTGGCCCGGGAAAAGCTGGAGTCGGAGCTGGCCCGGACCGGCGATACGCGCCGGCATACGCTGGATCTTGTGCGGGCCCCGATGGAGATGCGCCTGCCGCCGGGAGCGCTCATCTGCGAGGTGGAGCTGCCGCAGCCGGTTCGCTATGGCGGCGTGACGCCGGTCTATATCCGCGTTTTTGTGGACGGGGCCTTTTACCGGCGGGCGATTTGTTATTACCGCGTCACGGTCTATGAGAATATTCTGGTTGCCGTTCACGACCTGATGATAGAAAAGCCGGTTGCCGCTGCGGATGTCCGTGTGGAGGAGCGCAGCGTGACGGGCAATGCCGGACAGTATCTGACCAGTCCGGAGGAGCTCATGGGGCGCGTGCCGGTTCGCATGATCCGGGCGGGAAGTCCGCTGGGAAAAGACATGCTGCAGAATCCGGTCATCATCGAGTCCGGAGCGCCGGTTACGCTCCTGGCTTCCTTTAACGGCGTAGAAGTAAAGACGGATGGCGTCGCCCTGCAGAAGGGCCGGAAAGGGGCGGTCATACGGGTGCGCAATGCGCGTTCCGGCAAGATGCTGCGCGGCAGAGTCGTAGACGCCGCGACGGTGGAGATCCTGAATGGAAAGTAAGAGGTGCAAGATGAAAACTCATAAGAGAATATCCGCTGCGCTGGCGGCGGTCCTGACGGCATGTTCTCTGACCGTCCTTCCGCTTCCTTCTGCCGCGGCTCAGTCTCTGTGGTCGGACGGCGGTTCGTCCTATAACGTGTTCGCTGACCGGAAGGCGCGGCAGGTCGGCGATATCCTGACCATTGTCATCAGCGAGTCCACGACGCTGTCGGCGACGAAGTCCAGCTCGAACAGCAAGAGCGGGAATACCTCGCTTTCGGCCGGTGTCGGTATTTTTGATTTCTTAAAAGCGGCTTCTGCCAGCGGCTCTGACTCGTTCAAGGCCAGCGGATCGTCTACCTCGAAAAATACGACGACGGGCAACGTGACGGTTACCGTCGTCGACGTTCAGCCGAACGGCAACATGACGGTTGAGGGGACGCAGTCGATCTGGCAGAACCGCAACGAACACAAGATTACATTCCGCGGGGTATGCCGTCAGGATGACGTTACGGTCAACAATACGATCCCGTCGACGAAGATCGCCGATGCGACGGTCAAGTTTGATGGCAAGGGGCCGCTTAACGCCAAACAGCGTCAGGGCATCCTGACGCAGGTATTCAACTTCCTGTTCTGAGTGCGGAGGGAAACCATGAAGAAATTTATCGCTTTACTGATGGCCGGGGCCTTTGCCGCCAGCCTGCTGCCGGGGACGGCCTCGGCGGACAGCGCCGTTACCCGGATCAAGGATATTGCCCGGGTACAGGGGGTCCGCTCCAATCAGCTCATGGGATATGGTCTGGTGGTCGGCCTCAACGGCACCGGCGATTCCAATAAATCGACCGAAACCATCCAGTCTATTGTGAATATGCTCAAGAGTTATGGCGTTTCGGTGAATCAGTCCACGTTGAAGGCGGACAATGTCGCGGCGGTCATGGTGACGGCGACGCTGCCGCCGTTTGTCCGGGAGGGCGACACCATCGATGTGACCGTGTCGTCGCTCGGCGATGCGGACAGCATTCAGGGCGGGACGCTGCTTCAGACGCCTCTGCGGGCCGGGAACGGCAATGTTTATGCGGTGGCGCAGGGCGCCGTATCGACGGGCGGCTTCATGGCAGGCCGCGGCGGCGGCAGCGGCAGCACGGCGACCAAGAACTTTCCCACGGTCGGCATGACGCCGAACGGCGCGATCGTCGAGCGGACGGTGGAAGACGATCTCGGAACAGACGGCAGCCTTTCTCTGTCGCTGTCCAATCCGGATTTTACGACGGCTTCGCGCATCGCGTCGGCCATCAATTCGCAGTATGGCGGGATCGCGAAAGCGGCCAATCCGGGGCGCATCGATATCAGTGTCCCCGCCTATTATCGCAATAACGTCGTCGGCTTCGTCTCGTCGATCGAAGAGCTGCCGGTTATGCCGGATCACGCGGCCAAAATTGTCGTCAATGAACGTACGGGAACCATTGTGATGGGCGGCGATGTTTCGGTGGACGAGGTGGCCATTACGCAGGGCGGCCTGTCCATCAAGGTGCAGAAGAACCGGAACGCCAGCCAGCCGGATCCGTTCAGCTACGGCACGACGATTGTGACGAGAAATACGGATGTCAAGGTGAAGGAGGACAAGGCCAGCACCATCGTCCTGCCGGCTACGGCCAATATCAGCGACATCGTCGGAGCACTCAATGCCGTGGGCGCGACGCCGCGCGATACGATTTCGATTCTGCAGGCCATCAAGGCGTCCGGCGCCCTGCATGCAGAGCTGCAGATCATCTGATGCAGAATCAGAATGGTGAGAGAAAGGAAGATGCGGGATGCAGATAGCGCCTTTGGACCCGATGGGATGGAACGAACAAAGCGGGAATGCTGCAGGCTATGAATCTGCCCGCGCAGCGGCGGAGTCGAAGCAGTTCGAGTCCGTGCTGAAGGAGATGCAGAACAAAGCCGCGGCAGCCGGAAAACCGGCGCCGCTGATCGACAAAGAAGCTGCGGCGAAGCAGGACAAGGAGCTTCGGGAGGCCTGCCGCGGCTTTGAGGCCATGTTCCTGTCCATGATGTACAAGCAGATGCGGGCGACGGTGCCCGAGGACTCGCTGTTCGGGGAATCCAACGCCCGGCAGATCTTCGAGGATATGAGGGATTCGGAGCTCATGAAGCAGGCGGCGGAGTCCGGCGGCGTCGGGCTGGCGGATATGATGTACCGCCAGCTGTCCCCGCAGGTTCTGTCCAGGGAATCCGCGCAGCAGCAGGCGGCGCAAAAAGCACGGCAGGCAGCTGCTGCGGTGAAAAAATAAACAGGAGTCAACGGAATTGAATAGCCTTCTCTTGCGGGAAGGTGGCCCCGGACGGGGCAGGGGAATCGCCGGTAAGGCATGCCCTGCCCGATGCGGTCCGGCACCTTTTTGCGGGGGAAGGCTTTTTATTCTGTTTCATAGGAAGGAAGAGATAGGTCTATGAATAGGTTGAGACGAAGGGTTCTGGCGGTATTGCTGGCCGCGATGCTGTCGATGCCGGCGGCGTCGGCGGCAGATTTGACGGCGGTGCGTTATCACAGCGGCAGCGAACACGACCGGGTGGTATTCGATCTTTCGTCCATGCCGGATTACCGGGTGCGGACTTCGGCGGATGGACGCGAGGTGACGATTGATTTTCGCGATGTGTCGGCTGCGGCGAAGATCAGCCGGACACGGCTGGAAAGCAGCCGTATCGAGTCGGTGAAATACAAGGCCGGACAGGGGCATTTTCTTGTGACGCTGCGGCTGAAAAGCGGATTGGACTTTCAGGTCAGGAAGCTGAGCCATCCGGCGCGCGTCTTTGTGGATGTGGTGCCGAAGTCCGCGGTGAAGTCCTATGGCGGCAGCGAAACGAACAGTCGGAAGGATGCGGGCGCCCCGGCGTCTCCCGCCGCGGGCGGCGAAGGGAATATCCTGCCGCTTTCGTTTGACGGGCTGTACACCCGGATGGCCGCGCCGGGGATTGCCAGCCGCACCTATGTGTATTGGGACGCGGACGGCAAGGTTTCGGCGTATTTTGTCGAGGCGGACAAAAATCTTTATGCGGTGAAGCCGGTATTGGCGCGCGGACGGGTGCCGGGGCTGCAGACGACCAGCGGTATGTCCGATGCGGCCGATGCGGTGGCCGCGGTCAACGCGACCTATTTTGCGGGCAATGGCGACATGATCGGTCTGGTGAAGATCGACGGCGTGATCGCGGGAACGACGTATTATACCCGCTCCGCTTTCGGCCTGATGCCGGACGGCAGGCCCGTGTTCGGGCGCGTGTCGTACAGCGGGACGGTCACGCTGGGCGATGAAACACAGCCGGTATCGGGCGTGGATGCGGAGCGCGGAGAGAACAATCTGATCGTTTACAACAAATGGTACGGCAGCCGGACGCGCACCAATGAATACGGCATGGAATATACGGTGCGCAATGGAAAAGTGACCGGCATACAGACCGGAAATTCGCCGATTCCCGCGGACGGCTGCGTCATTTCCGTGCATGGGACAGCCGCTGAAGCCTTTGCGGGAGTACAGATCGGCGACCGGGCCGTGGTCACCGAGGATCTGGGCTCTCCGTGGAATGAAGCGGTGCAGATCATGGGAGCCGGGCCGCGTCTTGTTGAAGGCGGTCAGGTTCATGTGACGGCCGGAGAAGAGGAGTTCCCATCAGATATCCGTTATGGCCGGGCGCCGCGCAGCGCCGTAGCCGTGCTGCGGAACGGCAATTACTTATTTGGGGTTGTCGATGGGCGGCAGGCCGACAGTCACGGCCTTACGCTGACGGAATGGGCGAAGCTGCTGATCAAAATGGGAGCGGTGGACGCTGTCAATCTCGACGGCGGCGGCTCCAGCGATCTCGTCATCGGAGGGAAGGTGCAGAATAAGCCGTCGGACGGATCGGAACGGGCTGTCGGCAGCGCGCTGATTCTGATGAAAAAATGATGGGAATCCTGCCTTTCTGGACAGAGTATGATATAATAAACAGATAATGGGAGTTCAGACGTTTGAATGAGGTGAATTTTTTGCGCAGATATATCAAGAAGCTGGCTGCTGCGGGCATGGCCGCTGTGTTCTGGTCAGCTCAGGCGGCCTCCGTGCTGGCCATGGATCCGATCCTGCCCCACGATCAGGTTCGGCCGGGCATGACGGGAACAGCCTGGACGGTTGTCGACAGCTCCGGGGTACGGAAAGATTTTCAGGTGGATATCGTTGGCACGCTGGACAACGGAAAGGGCTCACAGCCCATGATTATGGCGAAAGCCTCCGGGCCGGTCATTGAACAGACGGGCGGCATTCTCCAGGGCATGAGCGGCAGTCCGGTCTATGTGGGCGGGCGTCTGGTCGGCGCGGTAGCGGCCGGTATCAAAGAAATGACGCCGTATACGTTCTTCATCACGCCGATCGATGAGATGCTCCCCCTCTGGAAAATGCCGGATCGGAAAAATCAAACGCATATTCATACGATCGATCTCCATAAGTTAGCGGAAGAACAGGCCAAAAAAGAGGCAGAGCAGAAAAAGAAACAGGAAGAGCGGGCCGGAAAGGGCGCCGGCGGCAAGCTGACTGGCGATGCGCTGATCGAGCGGGCCCGGGAAGCTCTGGCGGAGCAGAAAAAGAAGGCGGCCGCGGAAGAAGCGGCTTCCCCTGCCGCACCGTCTGAATCCGCCGGGAAAGCGGATTCTGCGGACGCGAAGGAAAGCGCCGCTCCGGCGGAAAAGACCGCCGAGCCCAAGTCGGTATTGTATTTCTCCGGCTTCAATCAGGCCGGGTTGAACTTCCTGCAGAAGCAGCTGGATCCGCAGGGAACCATGAAGTTCCTGCCGATGGGAGCGCCGGTTCAGGCGGATATGAACCGTACGGACTATGAGGCCTCGCTGGCTCCGGGATCGGCGATCGGCGTCGCCGTGGCCTATGGCGACTTTGCCGTAGGGGCCACCGGTACGGTCACGGCCGTCGATGGCCAAAAGGTGCTCGCTTTCGGACATCCGTTTATGCATCGCGGCAATGTGAATTATTTCATGACGGATGCAAAAGTCGTCGGAACGATCAGCGGGCAGAGCAATGGCATGAAGATCGCCAATATCGGCAGCATTATCGGCCGGATCAGTCAGGACCGTGCCACGGGAATAGCGGGGACGATCGGGACGTTCCCCGCGGTAGTGCCGATCCGGGTCAAGGTACGGGACGCTTCGCTGGCCCGTGTGGACGATTACGGCGCGCGCATTGCCTATGACGAGGATTTCCTCGCTCAGCTCAGCGGCGGCATCGCTTATGCGGCGATGAGCAAAACATCGGATAATCTGAGCGGAAGTACGGCCAAGGTTTCCTTCACGATCCGCACGAATGCGGTAAAGGGCGGCAAAGTGGAGCGAAACAATATGTTTTATAATGCGGCGGATGTCGGTCAGATCGCTATGGCGGAGCTCATGCAGGCGATGACGATCATCAGCCAGAATAGCGATATGGAATCCGATATCATTGATGTGCAGGTTCAGATCGACGTCGATGATACCCGGCGCACCGCGTCGCTGATTTCTGCGGTGCCGGACCGCAAGACCGCCAGACCCGGCGAGGTCGTGAACTTTACGACGACGATCAAGCCGTGGCGCAAGGCGAAGGAGACGATGATCATCCCCTATACGGTGCCGGAAAATCAGCCGGACGGGCCGCTGGTGCTCGATATCCGCGGCGGCGGATTGGTGCCGGCTACGCCGATCATGGTGCTGCAGCAGTCGGGACTGGACGTAAAGAGCGAAGACGATGCGAAGCTGACGGCGGCGGACCGGCTGAAGAAGCTGCAGGAAAGCGGGCGCAACAATGAAATCATCATCGCGCCGGGGCCGGTGCAGAAGCAGCTTTCCGCGCATGAACAGCGCAGGCTCGCACAGGAACAGGCCCGGCGCAAAGCCGCTTCGCGCAAGGTGACGCTTTTGGGAGCGGGCGAGAAGAAAAAAACCGGTGAGTCCAAGTTCGCGACGAACTACATCATCGACAATGTTATTCATGCGACTCTGCAGATCGAGAGAAAGTAAAAAGAGTCCTATTGTCATGAATCGTATATGATGATAAACTATTGGTTGATGCTTTTCAGGCGCAGCTATTAGGAGGAAAACGAACTTAATGGAAAAGTTGATTATACATGGGGGACGCCGGCTGGAGGGCCGGGTAAAGATCAGCGGAGCCAAGAACGCGGTGCTGCCGATCATCGCGGCGACGCTTCTCGGGCAGGATGCCCCCAGCCTGCTGGACGAGGTGCCGGCGCTGGAAGATGTGCATACGATCACCGAGGTATTGAAGAAGCTGGGAGTCAAGGCTGAGTTTGACGCCGCCGGGCATCAGCTTCACGTGGACAGCACGGTGATTGGCAGCTGTGAAGCGCCGTATGATCTGGTCCGCAAGATGCGGGCGTCGTTTCTCATCATGGGGCCGCTGCTGGCCCGCTGCGGCAAGGCGAGGATCTCTCTGCCCGGCGGCTGCGCGATTGGAACGCGGCCGATCGACCTGCATCTCAAAGGCTTTGAAGCGCTCGGCGCGGATATTCATATCGGCCATGGCTTCATCGAGGCGGCGGCGCCCGAGGGCCTGCACGGTGCGAAAATTTATCTGGATTTTCCCAGCGTCGGCGCGACGGAAAACATCCTGATGGCCGCTTCCATGGCCGAGGGACAGACGATTTTGGAGAACCCGGCGCAGGAGCCGGAAATCGTCGATCTGGCGAATTATCTCAATGTCATGGGCGCGAGGATTCGCGGAGCCGGAACGAATGTCATCAAGATCGACGGCGTGTCCAAGCTCATGGGGCGCGATTACACGATCATTCCTGACCGCATCGAAGCGGGGACCTATATGGTCGCGGCTGCGATGACCCGGGGCGATGTATATATCGAAAATGCGATCAGCGAGCATCTGAAGCCGGTTATCGCCAAGCTCAAGGAAGCGGGCGTCACCATCGAGGAGGATGTCAACGGCATCCGCGTAATCTGCGACAGCCGTACCAAATCGGTGGACATCAAGACGATGCCGTATCCGGGTTTTCCGACGGACATGCAGGCGCAGTTCATGGCCATGCTCGCCGTTTCCGAAGGAACTGGTCTGGTAACGGAGACCGTGTTCGAGAACCGGTTCATGCATGTCGACGAGCTGAAACGGATGGGGGCAAACATCAGAATCGACGGGCGCACCTCCGTGGTCGAAGGCGTCGAAACGCTGATGGGCTGTCAGGTCAAGGCGACGGATCTGCGCGCCGGAGCGGCGATGGTTCTGGCCGGACTGGTCGCCGAGGGAGAAACGCAGGTAGGATATATTCACCATATCGACCGCGGCTACGACAATCTCGTCGCCAAGCTGGTCGGGCTCGGTGCGGATATCTGCCGGGTGGACCAATGAGACGGTGCGGTTTCCATGGGACAGAGCGTGTGGAGCAGGGGGCTGTTCATGGAAAAACGGATATAAGACAGACTTCCTGGAGGTAATGTATGAGCAACAAAATCGAATCTCCGCTCCAGCTGGCGGATATCCGACTGAAAAACCGCGTGATCCGTTCGGCCGTGCACAGCTTTTTGGCGGATCAGGACGGATATATGACCGAAGCGGAATACGCCATGTATGAGGCACTGGCCGGATCCGGCATCGGGACGATCATCACGGGACATTGCTGTGTAGACCCGCTGGGGCGCGCCAATCCCGATCAGGTAAATATTTATGAGGATTGCTATGCCGGCCAGTTCCGCCGCGCCGCGGATATTGTTCATGCGCAGGGGGCGGTTCTCATCCCGCAGATCTCCCATGCCGGCCCGCGATCGATCGGGCATGACGATCTGGCTGATGTCGTGGCGCGGCCGCTGAAAAAAGGGCGAAACGCGCGGATGCTGACCGTGGAAGAAATCCATGCCATCGAGCGGCGCTTTATTCAGGCCGCAGTTCGTCTGCAGAAGGCCGGCGTCGACGGCGTGCAGCTTCATGCCGCACATTCCTATCTGCTTTCCCGTTTTATCGACCCGACGTTCAACCAGCGTACGGATGAATACGGCGGGGATGTGGCCGGCCGCTTCCGCATGACGGAACGCATTATCCGCGGGATTCATGAGGCCTGCGGCCCGTCGTTCCCCGTCCTAATAAAGATCAACATCGATACCAAGCAGGAAGACCATGCGGCTTACCGCGAGGATATGATCTGGATTCTTTCGCGCTGCCGGGAGCTTGGCGTATCGCTGGTGGAATTATCCGGCGTGGACTTCATCAATCAGCCCAAGACGGCGACGCTTTATTATCTGGACGAAGCAAAGCTGCTGAGACAGGCCGTGCCGCAGATGCCGCTGAGTCTGGTCGGCGGAGTCCGGTCGCTGGCGGATATGGAAGCCGTGCTGGATGCCGGACTGGATGCGGTATCGCTGGGACGATCTCTGATCGCCGAGCCGGATTTCCTGCCAAAGGCTTTGGCGGGAAAAACCTCTGTCTGCCTTTCCTGCAACCGCTGTTTTGTCCTGCCCCAAATGCATCCGGGCATTCGCTGCGTATGGGAATGGAAAGCCCGGCGGGCCAAGGCCGCGCAGTAAATCTTGCCAGTTTTTTGAAAATTACTTCTTTATGTTTACAAGTTGACACTTTTTTTTCATAGTGCTAAGATACAATCCATAAGAAAGTCCGGTCGCAATGGCGCGATATGGGTGGAATTGTTCGGATGTATCTTGCATAAGAACAAAAATATCCCGCCTGCATCATGCGATGCGGACGGGATTTATTTTTTTATCTATGGAAAGAGGGAGTTATGATGAATGGTTTGACGATTGTCGGTTTAGCCATCGTCGTATTCGTGGCCGCTTATGCCGGTTATGGCCGATGGCTGGTCAAAACGTGGGGGATCGATCCGCGGGCAAAAACGCCGGCCGTGAAGTATGAGGACGGTCAGGATTTTGCTCCGGCTTCGCGCTTTACGGTGTTTTCGCATCAATTTTCGTCCATTACCGGCGCCGGCCCTGTGACTGGCCCGATCATTGCGGCGATGTTCGGCTGGGCGCCGGCGCTGCTCTGGCTGCTGGTCGGCGGTGTGTTTTTCGGTGCGGTGCAGGACTTTACGGCGCTGTACGCATCGGTCAAAAATGAAGGTAAATCCATGGGCATGCTCATCGAGCAGTATGTCGGCAAGACGGGCCGCCGCCTGTTCCTGCTTTTCTGCTGGCTGTTCACGTTGCTGGTGCTGGCTGCCTTTGCCGACATCATCGCCAATACGTTCAACGGCATGACCAAGGCAGGGGCGCCGAACGTGCCGGGGGCTCAGGCCGCATCGATTTCCATGCTGTACATTTTTGTCGCGATGGGTTTTGGTTTCTTCATCCGCAAGGTCAACCCGTCGGGCGTTGTGAAGTTTCTGGTTGCTGTGGTTCTGGTTTTGGCCATGTTTGCCGTCGGCATGCAGTCCCCGCTCTATTTTGACGCGCAGACCTGGCGCTATGTCACGTTCGGCTACTGCTTTATCGCCTCGGTCCTTCCCATGTGGCTGCTGATGGAGCCGCGCGACTATCTGAGCGCGTTCCTGCTCCTTGGCATGGTTTTCGGCGGCGTGGTCGGCGTCATCGTTGCCAATCCGTCGATCAACATGCCGGCCTTTGTCGGATTTGAAGTCAACGGAAAGTCGCTGTTCCCGATTCTGTTCATCACGATCGCCTGTGGCGCCGTATCCGGGTTCCATAGTCTGGTGTCCTCCGGCACCTCGTCCAAGGCCATCGCCAAAGAGGACGATATGCTGCCGGTCGGCTACGGCGCTATGCTGGTAGAGTCGCTGCTCGGCGTCGTGGCGCTGGTCATTGCCTGCGCCGCAGCGTCCAACGGAGTTCTGCCGAAGGGTACGCCGTTCCAGATTTTTGCCGGAGCGATCAGCGGCTTCTTCCAGATGTTTGGCCTGCCTGCCGGCGTTTCCGCCTGCGTCATTACCATGTGCGTTTCCGCACTGGCCATGACGACGATTGATTCGGTCGCCCGCATCGGCCGCATGTCCTTTCAGGAGCTTTTCACACCGAGTGAGGGAGAAAAGCCAGGGGCGGTCGCTTCTCTCTGCATGAATACTTATTTCTCGACCGTGATTACGCTTTTCCTGGCATTCTTCCTCTGCATGGCCGGCTACATGAATATCTGGCCGCTGTTTGGCGCGGCGAATCAGCTTCTTTCCGCGCTGGTTCTCATTTCGCTGGCCGTGTTCCTCCGCACGACGGGCCGTAAGGGCTGGATGCTCTATGTCCCCATGACGTTCATGTTCATCGTGACTATGACGGCGCTGGTCATGAGCGTTGCCGGGGGAATCGCGAAGCTGCAGGCCGGCAGCTTCGTCCCGATGATCGACGGGCTGCAGCTCATTTTGGCATTGGCCCTGATGACGCTGGCTGTTCTTGTCGTCAAGCACTGCGGAAAAGAACTGATCAGCGGCAAAGCGGAAATGCCGCAGCCGGAAGAATAACCTGTTGCTTATATCCTGAGTCATAAAAACGCACCGGACAAGGTAAATGTCCGGTGCGTTTTGCTTGTGAAAAAACGCCGTCAGGCGGTTTTTAACGGTCAGTCCTCGTCGGTATCGCGGTATTCCAGCCAATAAGTAAAGGCTGTAGTCAGGACTGCCAGAATAATCCAGGTATACGATGGAATGGATGAAATCATGTTTGTTACCTCCTGGTCGATAAATAAGATCGGTGTGATAGCAAGCGTTGCTTTCCGATAGTCTGTACAGTATAGCAGGCGTTTATGAAAAGAAACAGGAAGTCAGGAGGACCGGCGGATATAAGCGTGATGAACGGCCGTGCTGAGGATCAGCAGCAGGATGCCGGCAAAGCCGAATACGAATGGCATGCCGAGCCATGTCGCGATGACCCCGCCGAGAATAGGGCCGGCCATGGAGCCGACCTGCTGGGCGGCAAAGAGGAGGCCGAAAATGCGCCCCTTATGGCTGGGCGGCGTATGGGCCGCAAGCACGGCATTGATCGCCGGATGAATGGCGCAGAAGAATAGTCCGCCGACAAACTGCATAAAAGCAAACCAGTAAAGATTCGGCCAGCTTCCCTGAAGGATCATCGTGATGCCCGCGCCCGCCATGCCGCAGCACATGGCGCGGAAAAATCCGCGGCGCTGGCCGAACGAGCCCCAAAACGGCGCGCCTATCGCGCCGGCAATGCCGCCGAGCGAGAAAACAAGGCCGGCCACGAAAACAAGATTCGGCAGATTGCCGGCCAGATGAGCGATATACGTTGTGAGGATCGGCTGGAGGATCAGGATAACCATCTGAACCAGCGTTCCGCACAAAAGCATATTGCGGATGAGCGGGATATGAAAGAGGCTGACCGTCCCGGGCTGCGTGGCTTTTTCCTGAGGCTGCGCGGCCGGCGGTTCCTTGATGACAAAGGTAAAAATGAGGAAGTTCAGGAACAGGGCGCCGGAGGCGAGGAAGAAGGAATACCGCATGCCGACAAGCTCGGCCAGCACGCCGCCGAGTAGAGGCCCGACGACGCCGCCCGCCGTCAGCACGCCCTGCATGATGCCGAGGCACAGCCCGAGGCGGCTCGCGGGAGCGTAAAGGGTCATAATCGCGAGATCCATCGGCCATAGTCCGGAAGCGAATCCCTGAAACAGCCGCATCAGCGTGAGCTGCTCGGGACTCTGCACGATTCCGCCGAGAAAATAGCTGATCGACAGGAGAAAACTGGCGCGCATGGCCATGAGTCGTTTTCCCTTCGTATCCGCCATCCTTCCCCAGATCGGCGCCATGATTGCCGATACGAGAAACGAGGCGGAAAACACAATGCCCGACCAGAGGCTGACGGATGCTGCATCCACGCCGAGCTCACGGGTCAGATACATCGGCAAAAAGGGAATCAGCATCGTATAACTGGCCGACATGAATAGAATATTGCAGGTCAAAATGCCCAATACGACTTTCCAGTTCAAGATAACACGTCCTTTTTCCATACATATGAGGGATGCCATCTATTTTATCACGCTGGGCGGAGATGTAAATGTTTTTCTTGTATTGCATAACACTTCGGCTTCTGCTAAAATAATATTGTTGCGGTTGTAGCTCAGATGGATAGAGCGTCCGCCTCCTAAGCGGCAGGTCGTGAGTTCGACTCTCACCAATCGCACCATGAATACTTCGCCCTGTGATGAGAGACGGAAGCCTGAACGGGGCGTTAAAAAGCGCAGAGGATTCTTTCCTCCGCGTTTTTTTGTTCCCTTTTTTTCTTCGGCGGTCAGCGCCTTACGTTGGCCATCCGGAGCATCGGCACATGCTCGATGAGGTTCATCTGGTGAGCGAGTTCATAAAAGGTATGCAGTCCGTCGAGATATTCTTCGGTGAGATCCCAGCGAATGACATTCCCGAGGTAATGGTCGAGCTGGTCGTAAGTGAATGGGCTGCCTGCGGCAATGGCCGAATCGATGACTTCTCTTTTATGCTCAAGACCGAGCCGGAATGCGCGGTGAATGCGGTCGTAGACGAGCTGCAGCAGTTCCGGCTGCTGCCGGGCGAAATTTTGGTTGGCCACCCAGAGCGCATAGACCATCTTTTTTCCCGTCAGCTGTTTCCATTCGCGCCCCAGATCGTAGTAAAAGAATCCCGGCTGGCGGTGGTGATAGAGCCACAGCGCATCGTCGCCGATGAGCAGGGAGGCGGAGGCGTCATCAGGGACCGGGTCCTCCGGCGTGATATGGCGTATATAATATTGGGGAATGGCGCCGTAGGCGGCGCGGAGAATGATCTTGAGCAGGCAGTGCGAAGTAGCGGATTTTGCCGTCAGGATGATCTTGTCGTTCTGCAGGGAATGAATGGGCTTGCGCGAGACGAGAAGGATGCTCTGGACATCGCCGTCGGTGCTGATGCAGACATCCGGAAGGATGACCAGCTCCTCGCTGTCTCTGGCATATATGATGGATGAGACATTGCTGACATCCAGCCGATGGGTCAAAATGTCGTTATTGAGTACGGCCGGCACTCCGCGCGTGATGGACAGCCCGCGGTCTGCGCCGTGTGCATAGCTCCAGGTAAGGGGCAGGACGTTCAGAAAATGGATATGTCCGACTCTTGGACAGCTCATAGAAGATGCTCCTTTCGTTCAAAAAGCTCATCCTTATTATACATGGCTTCTCCGCAAAAAGATATGAAGAGGGAAAAGTATACAATGTGCGAAGCAGCTGCAAACTGTCAGAAAAGAGCGAGGAATATTGACATTTCGTCCAAATGTGAGTAAAATTATTTGATAGAATCAACAAGATAGTTGTGAATTCTATCGACAGGAAAGACGCAGAAAAAGAACAGAAATGGACATCGGATGGTTTTAGGGGGAATTTGGTATGGATGATTATGTAAATGTAGGCCGCTGGTTTTCTATTCTGCATCGGCGCTCGCAGCTGTTTGTCGTGGAAGCCTGTCAGAAACTGCATCTTACCTTTTCCGAATATATCATGCTCATCCGGATTTATGATCATGAAGGAGCCAAGCAGGATGAGCTGGCGAACATGCTTTATCTGGATAAGGCCGTCGTGACCCGTACGGTAAATCTGCTTCAGGAGAAGGGGTTTATCTACCGGGAGGTGGATGCAGCGGACCGCCGCATTAAGCATATTTATCTGACCGATTTCGGACGCCAGCAGCACCAGTTCCTGCGCAATATCATTCAGGGCTGGGTAGACTATCTGGTGCGTGATATGAATGAAGAAGAAGTGCAGACGATGTTCCATGGCTTTAATCAGCTGGTGCAGCGGGCCTGCCACGCCGATCTGGTCAAGCTGGCGAGAAAACTGCCGAGTGGAGGCAATGTGCATGAGAAATTATAAAGGGAGTCTGGCAGCCTGTCTGGCTGCGGCGGCGATGATGGCCTTTTCCGGCTGCGGCGGCAGTCAGCAGGCGGAAAAGGCGCCGCTGGTCAAGACGCAGCAGGCGGGCAGCGCCTCGCAGGCGGATATCGGCTCGTATGCGGGAACGGTTCGCGGGCGTTATGAAACGAATATGTCCTTTCAGGTTGGGGGGCAGATCATTGCCCGCAATGTGCAGGTCGGTTCGCCGGTGCGAGCGGGTGATGTGCTGATGACGATCGATCCGCGCGATGTGGTGCAAAAAGCGAATCAGGGCGATGCGCAGGTTGCGTCGGCCCGTGCCCAGCTGGATCTGGCCCAGCGCAATCTTTCCCGCTACAGCGAGCTGTATCAGGAAAATGCTGTGCCGGCCGCGGTACTCGACCAGTATCAGGCCAGCTATGACGCGGCGTTTGCGGCTTATCAGAACGCGCTGGCGCAGGCCGCGCAGGGGCATAATGCGATGGGCTACACGAACCTGACTGCCGGAGCCAACGGCGTCGTTTCCTCCATTACGGCGGAAGAAGGACAGGTCGTAGCTGCCGGACAGACGGTGCTTACACTGGTTCAGACGAATGAGCTGGAAGTCGAGATTCAGGTTCCGGAAAATCGCGTGGCGGACATTCAGACCGGGATGCCGGTCACAGTGGATTTCTGGGCGCTTACGGGGCGGACCGACGGTGTGATCCGGGAGATCGCGCCGATGGCGGACAGCGCCGCGCGCACCTACCGCGTCCGCGTCTCCCTGCCGAATCCCCCTGCCGGGATGCAGCTTGGCATGACGGCCAATGTCCGCATGGTGCAGCCGGATGAACCGGACAGCGGCGCGGCGGGCGGTGCGATTCTGCCTCTTTCCGCCATTTATCAGGATGGAGACACGCCGCAGGTATGGCTTGTCGGCGAGGATGGAACCGTACGGCTCAAAGATGTTGAGATTGGTTCCTTTGGCGATAACGAGGTCGTGGTCTATGGACTGGCACCGTCTGATCTTGTCGTTACGGCCGGCGTTCACAAGCTGCATGAGGGCGAAGCAGTCCGGACGGAGGCATCGGCGTCATGAGAAATCTTACAGAACTGTCCCTGAAACACCGGACGCTGGTCTGGTATTTTATCGTCGTCGCCGTAATCGGCGGCGTATTCTCTTATTTCCAGCTCGGACGCATGGAGGACCCGCAGTTCACGATACGCCAGATGGTCATATCGGCCGCCTGGCCGGGCGCTACGGCGGAACAGATGCAGAATCAGGTCACAGACAAGCTGGAAAAGAAACTGCAGGATACGCCGGGGCTGGATTACATCAAGAGCGAGACGAGGGAAGGCCAGACCGTTATCTACGTCAATCTCAAGGATGAGGTGCCGAAAGCGCAGATCCGCCCGACTTGGCGCGATGTGCGCAATTTTTGTGAAGATATCCGGAAAGACCTGCCGGACGGAGTATACGGACCGTATTACAACGATCGGTTTGACGATGTTTATGGCTCGGTTTATGCTGTGACCGGTGACGGCTACAGCTATGAGGAAATGCGCCAGTACGCGGAAAAGACGCGCCGGATGCTGCTCAACGTGCCGAGCGTGCAGAAGGTCGAGCTGATCGGCGAGCAGCCGGAAAAAGTCTACGTCGAAATCGAACGGGCGAAGCTTTCCGAGCTCGGGCTTAATCCGCAGTCCATCGCGAGCGCGCTGAAGACGCAGAACGAAATGACGCCCTCCGGCATGGTGGAAACCGAAAGCGACAACGTTTATCTGCGCGTCAGCGGAACCTTTGCCGATGTCGGCGCGATTCGCGAAACAAGCATAGCGGCCAATGGCAAGGTGTTCCGCCTCGGCGATATTGCCAAAGTGGAGCGGCGTCCGGTGGAGCCGGCTGAACCGAAGATGTTCTTCAACGGCGAACCGGCTGTCGGCATTGCCGTGTCGATGGAGGACGGCGGCAACATTCTGGCGCTCGGGCGCAGCCTGAAAAAACAGATTGCCGATATTCAGCAGGAGGTACCGGTGGGCATTGAGATTCATCAGGTATCGGATCAGCCGTCGGTCGTCGATCATTCCATTTTTGACTTCGTCAAGACGCTGGTGGAAGCGATCGTTATCGTGTTGGCGGTGAGCTTCCTGTCCCTCGGCGTGCGCACGGGCATGGTCGTGGCCGGCTGCATTCCGCTCGTGCTGTGCGGCGTGTTCTGTATGATGTATATGCTGGGCATCGATCTGCATAAAGTATCGCTCGGCTCGCTGATTATCGCGCTGGGCCTGCTGGTCGATGACGCGATTATCGCGGTGGAGATGATGAGCGTCAAGCTGGAAATGGGGCTCAACCGATTTGACGCGGCCTGTTACGCGTTCCGTGCGACAGCGAAGCCGATGCTGACAGGTACGCTCATCACCTGCTCCGGCTTTATTCCCGTCGCCTTTGCTCAGGGCATGGCCAGTGAATTTTGTCAGGCGCTTTTTCCCGTCATCAGCATTTCCCTGCTGCTTTCCTGGATCGTCTCCGTCATGGTTGCGCCATTGTTCGGCTATCATCTGATCCGTGTCGAGGTCAAGCGCGATGCGGACGGGCGAATCGATCCGTATCAAAGCCGCTTTTACGTCTGGTTCCGCAAGGTACTGGGCTGGTTCCTGACGCACCGCCGGCTGGTTCTGGTGAGTACGCTGGCGGTATTTCTGATCTCACTGGGGATGATGAAGTTCATCAAGCAGGAATTTTTCCCGACGTCGACCCGTCCCGAGGTGCTTGTGGAAATGAAGCTGCCGGAAGGGGCTTCGATGGAAGCCTCGCAGCAGGTGGCCGACCGCATGTCCGACTGGCTGCAGGAGCGGCAGGAGCTGCTGGCCAATTATTCGTACTACGTCGGCCGGTATGCGCCGCGCTTCGTGCTGACCGTCGATCCGAAAGCCGACGCGGACAATGCGACGCAGTTCGTTCTCGTGGCGAAAGATACAAAATCCCGGGAAAAACTGGCGCAGGAACTGGAGCAGGCCTTCAGCGACGAGTTTTCGGACGTCCGGGCCAAGATTCAGTATATCCAGACCGGCCCGCCGTCCGACTATCCCGTTATGCTGCGCGTGACGGGGTATACGACGGATCAGGCCAAGGACCTGGCCCGTCAGGTCGAAGGCGTCGTCAGCAAGGACCCGAATCTTTATAACGTCAACACAGACTGGGGCGATAAAAGCAAGGTCATGCATCTGGAACTGGATCAGGCGAAGCTGCGCGCGCTTGGCGTCAGCAGCCAGACCGTTTCCCAGCAGATCTATACGGAGGTTACGGGGGCGTCAGCTGCGCAATTTTACGCGGGCGACCGGACCATCGATATCGATCTGCGGCTGGCCGGCACAGACCGGCGCGATCTGTCCCAAATCAAGGACCTGCCGATTTTCCTCGGAAAGGCTGGTTATGTGCCGCTGGAACAGCTGGCCAAGATCTCCTATGATGCGGAAGACGGCCTGATCAAGCGCCGCAACCTTATGCCGACCGTCACCGTGCAGGCGGATATTCACAGCGGGACGGCGAACGATGCCACGCAGAAAGCCTATGAGGCGACGAAAGAACTGCGGGACAGCCTGCCGTTCGGCTGCCGGATCGAGCCGGCCGGCACGCTGGAGGACAGTCAGGATAACGTTGCTTATCTGCTGAAGCCGGTACCGGTTATGGTCTTTATCATCATGACCCTGCTGATGTTCCAGCTTGGCAGCGCCAAACAGATGCTTCTGACCGTGCTGACCGCGCCGCTTGGCCTTATCGGCGTATCCTGGGGCATGCTTATCACCGGTTCGGCCATGGGGTTCGTGGCGGAGCTGGGAATTCTTGCCTTGTTCGGTATGATTATCCGCAATTCGGTCATCCTCATCGACCAGATACAAAAGCATCTGGCCGATGGAGAAAGCCCGTGGGATGCCGTGATTGATTCGGCCATCCTCCGCTTCCGGCCGATCATGCTGACGGCGGCGGCAGCCATTCTGGGCATGCTTCCGCTTATGGCCAGCACCTTCTGGGGGCCGATGGCCGTAGCCATTGCAAGCGGGCTTTTCGTGGCGACGGTTCTGACCCTGCTGGTTCTGCCGACGATGTATGCGGCAGCCTACCATGTGGAAAAGTAAACCAGTATCCGCATACGAAAAAGAATGAAATTGCGGTCCGTCTGACAGGCGGGCCGCTTTTTGTGCTCAGAAAAAGGGCTGGGACAAAATGAACTCATTTTGTCCCAGCCCCTGTTTCTTATTTCAGATCACTTTCATTTATCGACTGAATGTTGGTGTACTTGCCGTCCTTTGAATTATGCAGGGAAAGGGTGCCGGCCTTCCGCTGCGCTGCCGCTTTTTTATAAGCGGCGGAGTCGCGGTCGAAACCGGTGATTTTCCAGTCATGAACGGGTTTGACGTCAATCCTGCCTTTTTTGACCTCGCGGATGTAGCGGATGGCCATGTTGCGGATGGTCCCGTCCGTCTCGCCGAATGCCTTGAGCGAGGTCCAGAGCTCCGGGAAATGGCGTCCCTCCAGCGCGCCGCCTTTGGCGATGAGCTGGTTCATGCGATAGGCATTCATGCCCAGTTTGAGCTTGTCCGCATCGCCGATGAGCCTGCCCGATTTTTTGAGGCGCAGGTTCCGGATGCGGGAGCCTGCCGGCTGCGTCAGATCGATTTCGTAAGTGACGCCGCCGAAGATGTCATTCGTGCTGTACTTGGACGAACGGCGCGCGGGATTGTAGCTCGGCGCGATATCGCCGGGCTGTTTCTGATTGAAATAGGCCGCCGCCCATTCCATGTAGTCCTTGAGATCGCGTCCCGTCACCTCATATACCGTTGTCTCGCCGCCCGTGTATTCATAGTTGAACGCAATATCCTTGCGGCGGATCGGCCCGACTGCCTGCTGGGCGTTGTCGCGGCTGATGATGACCGACACGACATCGGCGCCGCTGTAATAGAGCTGGACTTCATTGAAGAAATTCGTGAGCGGCGTATCGGCCACCTGCACCTCGCTGATGCCCGGCATCGTGTCTTCCGGCACCATATTTATACCGGTCACTTCGCCGATTTGTTCATTGGCCACGGCACGCGCTTTTTCATGAAAGGGCGCCAGCTCCTTTTCCAGACCGGCATCGGACGAAGCCTTTCCGACCGGCAGGGTCTGCGCTTTTTTGTCCGTCAAAACGAACCGGCCGTTTTCCTTTCGGAACGTCAGGTCGATGCGCGTCAACGCCTGACCGTATTTATACGGCTCGGAAACGAGTACGCCGTGAATGGTTTTGCCGCTGACATTGCGGTGCATATGACCGGCTACGATGGCCGCAAGCTCCGGACATGCCGCAGCGATGTCCGTCACGCCGGTATCGGGAATATCATTCTCATTGTCCACGCCCATGTGCATGACGCCTACGAGTACATCCGCCTTTCCGTTCAGCTCCGCGATTGCCTTGCGAGTCTCATCCTTTGGATTTTTGACGACGACGCCTTTCAGGTGATCCGAGTTCTTTTCAAACTCGGCGATCATCGGCGTGTCCATGCCGATGATTCCGACGCGGATCCCGCCGCGTTTCACAACGGCCGTCGCCGGCATGAAGCGCTTTCCGCTGTCCCAATAGACGTTGCCGCAGAGCACCTGTCCCCGGAACTGTTTCGTCACATGGCGCAGTACGTCCAGACCGAAGTTGAACTCATGGTTGCCCATATTCCAGACATCGTATCCCATGCGGTTCATCGCCACGACCATCGGCTGCGCCTTGCCGGTATTGAACTGCTCGACGCTGTTGTCCTGAATGGCATCGCCGCAGTCGACCAGAATCGTATTCGGATTTTCCGCGCGAATCTGCCGGATCATGGTGCTGAGCTGTACCATGCTGCCTGAGCGGTCCTCGTGGTCTGTCGCGTAGTTCCACGGCATGAACCGGCCATGGACATCCGAAGTCCCGAGAATCGTGACCGTCACGGTATCACCGGCGGCGGCCCAGGCCACCGCGCCCGGGAAAGAACCGGTGATCATGGCAGATACACAGCCTGCCAGCAGAAGGTTTCGTATGTTGTTCCAACGCATTTTTTTTGCCCCCTTCACGGTGTGAATAGCAAACAGACTTTTCCCGAAGGAAAAGTCCGTTTTTGCTTCCAGCAAAGCGATTATTTGATTACATTCCAGTTATGGTCGCAGGTCGGCGTGATCGTCCCTTTCTCCTGCACATAGCGGATCATGAGGGCGCGCATCTGGCCGTCGTCGCCGTATTTGCGCATGGAGTCGAAGATGACCTTCGGCTTTTTGCCGTTCGTGTAGCCCATTGCCGCCATATAGCCGCTGCCGCCGTTCATGCGGTAGTCGTTGATGGCCATCGTGAACGTATCCGTGTCCTTGACATCCTTGCCCTTATACTGGAGCTTCGTGATGCGGCTGCCGACCGGCTTCGTCATGTCGATGGTGTAGTCCACACCCTGAATCATGTCGTAGTTGTAGTCCGGCGTCGTGCCGTAGAAGCTGGCCGCATGCTCCATGTACTTGCGCAGCTCAGCGCCGTTGATCTCGATGCCGTAGAGATAATTCTCGTAGATATAAAGGCCGGACATCTCCTGCAGAGTGATCGGTCCCTTGTCGATATTCTGGCTCGTGTTGAACGAAGCCGAAGCCGAAAGCTGCGTGCCGGCATAGTGGCGCTGCACTTCATTGACGAGATCGACGATCGCCGAATCCTGATGATTCGACTCCGCGCCGGAGAACTCATCGGCCGCCTGACCGATGACCGTCTGGAGGTGTTTCAGCGTCTTTTCGTGCCATGGCTTTACCTGAGCGACGATCGCCGGATCGTCCTTGACGCCTTTCGTCGAAACGGCCTGCGTCGAGACTTTCTGCACCGTCCATTTGCCGTCGGCTTTCTTGAGCGTCAGCTTGCTCACGCCGACGAATTTGCCGTCTTTGCCGCTTTCGACAACCGGTACGCCGTTGATGACGCCGTCGGAATAAACCGTTCCGTCCGGTCCCGTTACGCCTTTCTGGTTGTCAATGACGACATGGTTGTGCGCGCAGATCAGAAGCGAAAGCTCCGGGCAGGCCTCGGCGATGCTCACGACCTGATTCTCCGCCGAGTTGCGGTCGCCGCGCGGCACGCCCGAATGCGTCACGCCGATGATGATGTCGGCGCCCTGCGCCTTGAGCTCTTTGATGCACTGTTTTATGACCGGAACCTGATCGGTGAAGTGGACGCCGGCAAAATGCGACGGATCTTCGAAATTCGGGATAGCCGGCGTATCTGTGCCGATGATGCCGACCTTCACCTTTTCGCCGTCGATCTTGACCGTCTTCATGAGATACGGCCGGACGCCGTTCCAGGTCTTTCCGGTCTTATCATCAATGACGTTGGCGCCGAGGACGTTCTTGTTCTTGCCGATTGCCTTGCGCAGATAGTCGAGCCCGAAATTGAATTCATGGTTGCCGAGCTCGATCGCATCGTAGCCGATCTTGTTGAACGCGGCAAACATCGGGTGCTGGCCGGCTTTCCACTCATTCGGATGCTGAACCATATAGGTATCGAGCGGCGTACCCTGCAGGATATCGCCGCCGTCGATGACGAGGATATCGTCGTCCTGTCCTTTGTTTTTGCGGCCTTCATTGATGATCGTGCTGACCTTTGCCAGTCCGAGATCAGCCTCTTTGGCCGTAAAATAATTCCAGCCGATGACGCTGCCGTGAATGTCCGAGGTCGAATAGACCGTCAGATCCCCGGCGAATGCCGTTCCCGACGTAATGGCGGCAGACAGCGCGGCGATGGCCAGAATTTTTTTTGAACGTTTTCCAAACATATATCTTCCTCCCGTCAGCGAAAGACGCGTTCCGGGCTTTCTTCAGGGGAAAGCCCCGGGAACGGCTTCCTTTTCGCTAGAATCAGAACTGCCACTCCATACGGCCGAAGAGCTCTTTATAATTGTGGTTGCCGATCAGCGTCTTGCCGACTTCATACTGCAGCCAGGTATAGGTGTGCTTCATCGGATTGCCGATGATGCTGAGCGCGAGGCCCTTCGTGCCCGGGTCCATGGTGTAAGTAGCCGTCGGGCCGACGTTCTGGCCGACATAGCGGTAAGCAACGCTGGCGCCCCACTGGCCCTGATGCTCCGTGTTGAAGTTTTCGAAATCCTTGTAGCCGAGGACATAGTGGAAGGAATCGTTGTAGTTTTCCGCTGCAAAGTTATGGCCATAGTTGTACTGGAGCGCCCAGTTCTTATTGAAATGATATGTGGCCTTGCTCGTAACGACATTCATCTCATGTTTATGGGCGTTTTCACCAATAGCGGCTTTGCCATAGCCCGGCAGGAAGCCAAAATCATCGGAATCGAGATGATGGTAAGCTACGCCCGTATTGGTCCATTTGCCCGCGCTGACATTGAGACCAATAGCCTGATAACTGGCAGTTGCATCATTTACGGCATTTCCCTTTGCCACATCTTTAGCATAGAGGAAGTATTCATTGCCGCTGTTCAGGGTGAAGCGACCGGCATTGATCGTCGTGATAAGGCCCTTCTTTTTCCCGAAAGCGACCTGCGCGCCGGAGAAATGCGTATCGAACATGATGTCCATGTCGATGCCGACCGGCATGCGGCCGAATTTCCACGTCGTGTTGCCGTAGCGGCCCTCAGCCCAGAGACGCTTGAGGCCGAGCGTGCCCTGTGAATCATTTTTCATATCGCCGTAAGCATCGAGACGCGCGCGGACTTTCCAATGGTCGTTGACCTCTGCGATCGGTTCCAGACGGAACGTCGTGGAATTGTTGTTGGCGCGGACCTTGGTGTCGCCCTTTTGTGCTACCTTGCCGCCGTTGACATAGAGATCGATCGGCGCTTTGTCATAGCGGAGGCTGCCGTAGTCATAGCGCAGCATGCCGTGCCACTGTACCTTGTCGGCGTTTTTCTCGAGCTGTGCCACGCGCACGCCGAGGTTGTTCAGCTCATCGGCGAACTCAGCGGCGAGCTTGTCAATGAGCGCCTTGTCCGTGCCGCCGACATTCTGCTTTGCCATAGCCTTGGCAACCATCTGCGCCATCTCATAGCGCGTAATGCTGCGGTCTCCTTTGAACGTGCTGTTGCCGTAGCCTTCGATGACGCCGTCGGCGGCCAACTGCGTTACGGCATCATAGGCCCAGTGGTCAGCCGGTACGTCGCTGAACGGATTGGCCGCGGCAAACGTCGTGCCGGCAGCGCCAATGACCATGGCGGCGGTAAGTGTGGATACGAGTGATTTTTTCATGAATAACGCTCCCCTAAAGATAAAATGATTTCGAAGCCCCGCAACAAACAAACGCCCCTTACGAATGTATTTTTTTGTTCCGAGTCCTCCTGCAATGGACGAATCCATCGTTATTGCGATCTTATTATAGTTTGTTTTTTATTGATATAAAAGGACGGATGACCGGTATAGTCCATGTTTGTTTACTATTTTTTCAGACCGTTTTCATCTTCATTCTTTTTGTGGGCAAAATAAGATACCCCCGGACAGAACCATTTGTTTTTTACGATTCTGTCCGGGGGTATCCTTTTGAAGAAAGAAGAAAGAGTTATATCGTCAGGCTTCTTTGTGTTCGCCCGGGATATCCATGATCGCCTCCGGGCCATGCTGACCGGTACGGATGCGCACGGCGTCGCTGAGATCCGTTACGAAAATCTTGCCGTCGCCGAAATTGCCGGTGCGCAGAACCTTCTGCGCCGTATCGAGAACCTTTTCGACGGGTACCTCACAAATGACGGTTTCCACCTTGATCTTCGGAACCAGATTGATGTCATACTTTTTGCCGCGATATACTTCCTCGTGGCCTTTCTGCAGACCGCAGCCGAATACCTGACTAACCGTCATGCCCAGCACGCCGATCTCATTGAGCGCTTTCATCAGATCATCCAGCTTGCTGGACCGGGTGATGATCTCGATTTTCGTGATTTTCATGATGGCACCTTACCTTTCTCATTTTCCACTGCTCATACCCATGACCGTATTGGCCAGCATTTCGCTGGAATCTTCGAAACTGCCGAGCATCGGGCTGCCTGTCAGGACTGAACGGGCATAGCCGCGCTCACCGTGTTCGACGATATCGAGACCGGTAAGTTCTTCGGTTTCGTCAGCGCGAGCTTTAAGAAAGGCATTGACGATCTGATAGAGAACCCAAGTGCCGCAGATCGCAAGCGCATAAGCGACGGCGATCGAAATGAGCTGTGCGACGAAAAGATGCGTATCGCCGTAATACAGACCGTTGGCGCCGGCCGGATTGATGTCGGTGGTCGCCCAAATGCCGGTAGCGATTGCGCCCCAGGTGCCGCCGATGCCATGGACACCGAAAGCGTCCAGCGCATCGTCATAACCGAGTTTTTCTTTCAGGACAGCGACGGCGAAGTAGCAGACCACACCGCCGACAAGGCCGATGATGACGGCCGGGAGCGGCGCGACAAAACCGGCGGCCGGTGTGATGGCGACAAGACCGGCGATGCAGCCGGAAGCAGCGCCGAGAATCGTCGGCTTGCCGTTCATCTTCCATTCAGCGAGAACCCAGGATACGGTTGCTGACGCAGCCGCGGCCTGCGAGGTGACAAAGGCATTGGCGGCAAGGGCGTTGGCACCGAGAGCGCTGCCGGCATTAAAGCCGAACCAGCCGAACCAGAGAAGCGAAGCGCCAAGAACCGTCATGGGAAGATTGTGCGGGATCATAGCGGTATGACCATAGCCGGTGCGTTTCCCAAGCAGAATGCAGAGCGTCAGGCCGGAAACGCCGGAAAGAATATGGATGACCAGACCCCCGGCGAAATCCAGTGCGCCGAGATTGGCGAGGAAGCCGCCGCCCCATACCCAGTGGGCCATAGGATTATAAATGAAGATCGCCCAAAGCAGGATAAACACCGCAAAAGCGGCAAATTTCATCCGCTCGGCGAAAGCGCCCGTGATGAGTGCCGGAGTGATTACGGCAAACATGCACTGGAACGCGACAAAAGCCAGCTCAGGAATCGTGCCATTCTCCAGCACGTTCATACCGACGCCCGTAAGGCCGATCTTATCGAGGCTTCCGATGAAACCGTTGATATCTGTTCCGAATGTCATGGTATAGCCGATGAGGATCCACTCCACAGAAATCATCGCGACGATGAAGAAACTCTGCATAATGGTCGTAAGTACATTCTTGCTGCGGACCATGCCGCCGTAAAAGAGGGCAAGACCCGGTGTCATAATAAATACGAGGGCCGCACTGATGAGGACCCAGGCCGTATCGCCTGTATCGATCATGATAATCAAATCCTTTCTAAACGGTAATTCATGAAAATAAAAACAGATGAAGAAACATAATAGGGGGTAAGGGATAATAACAAATCAAAAAGGCGCACGCCATTCCGGGGGGAATGACGAGACGCCTTTGTCTCTGGCAGTGTGCCGGAGATGGCACACCGAAACATGATACTTGACAGACAACCAACAGAGGGGAAGAAAACAGAAAGCCCCGCAAAATCCGGTACCTGATTTTGCGGGGCGTCGTTGCCTCTCGTCTGTTGATGCTTTTATTATAGTCATCCTGACCGTCGGTGTCAATGGCAATCTTCATGTATACAAGGATACAGCAGGATGCCTTTGCGCGCGTTCCTGACGTTGTCTCGGCAGAATACGAACTTAAATCCCCCTTCTATCGCGAATGAAATGGATAATCAACCCCAAAATCGGGATCATGGAAGAAAACATTTATCCGATGCGGACGGGGTTCCTTTTACTGCGGCGCCTGCGCTTCGGGCAGGATGCCGTTCGGGGCGGGGAGGGAGCAGAAGGCCCGGAGACTGCGGATAAAAGCGCGTGCCGCCTGCGAAAGATAGCGGCTGCGCCGCCAGGCGATGAGGACGCGCCGGTGCGGATGGATGTCGAGAGCGGCGTAACAGGGCGGCTGAGCCGGCCGGAATCCGGCGACGATCGTATCGGGAAGCAGCGTCGCGCCGAGCCCTGCACCGGCCAGCGACTGGGCGGCCTCCAGACTGCGGGTTTCCAGCTTGATCTGCGGCGCAAATCCTGCTTTGGCGCAGAGCGTCATCATGTGGTTGTGAATCTTCTGCTCTGGATGCAGGCTGATAAATGGCGTGTCCCGGAGCGCCGCCAGCGGCAGCACCGGAAGGGACGGAGACAATCGGTCGGGCAGGCCGTAGTGGACGGCCAGAGGATGATCGGGCGGCAGGGCCAGCAGCAATTCTTCCTGAAACAGTTCCTCCGCGGTGAACTGCTTCAAATCGATGGGAGCAAGGGAAAGCACGATGTCTACACTGCCGTCCTGCGCGAGCCCTTCCAGCTGGCGCGTCGTGCTTTCGCGCAGCCGGACCTGTATTTGCGGGTAATCCCGCTGGAATCCGGGCAGAAAGCGGGAAAGAAGATACGTGCTGCGGAACGGCGAGCTGCCGACGGTGATGCTGCCGGCAGAGCGCTTCAGCATATCGTCCGTCCGCTGCTGAAACTCCTCATCGAGATCGAGGATGCGGCGGGCCGTTTCCAGATACAGGCTGCCGATCGCAGTCGGGCGCAGCGGCGTGACGCTGCGGTCGAAAAGGGGCGCGCCGATTTTTTTCTCGACGCCGGCGATCAGCTGGGACAGGGAAGGCTGGGAAATATAGAGCTTCTGAGCGGCCTTGGAGATGGTTCCCTCTTTGGCTGTGGTCAGGATATAGCGGAACTGACGAAATTCCATGATCGTACACCTCACTGATACATAGGGAAAAACCAATATATATTATAATTATATTCGTATTCGACTTATAACGGAAGGCCATCTATAATAAAAGCAGAAAGAAAAAGACGGTGCCCATCAGAGCACCGCCGCGCAGGATAAAGGATAAAGGAGAGGAAGGATATCATGACAAAGCAGGAAGCCGTATCCCGCATGACGGATACCATGGCGAAATTTGTCGCGTTCACGGGCAAGCGCCTGCCGGACGATGTCCGGCAGAAAATCGCGGAGCTGGCCGCGCAGGAAGAGGAACCGCTGGCGAAATCCATCTACCAGACCATGATGCGGAATCAGGAACTGGCGCAAAAGCTCAACCGTCCGAGCTGTCAGGATACCGGCGCGATTCAGTTCTTTTTGAAATGCGGCTCGGAATTTCCGTATCTGGGCGAATTGCCGTCCCTGCTTCGCGAGGCAGTCATACGGGCGACGAAGGATGCTCCGCTGCGTCACAATGCGGTGGAAACCTTTGATGAATACAACACGGGAAAAAATGTGGGCCTTGGCATACCGTCGCTGTTCTGGGATATTGTACCGGGGCGCGACGACTGCGAAATCTACACCTATATGGCGGGCGGCGGCTGCTCCCTGCCCGGCAAGGCAAAAGTCCTGATGCCGGGTGAAGGCTATGAAGGCGTGACGAAATTCGTACTCGACGTCATGACAAGCTATGGGCTCAATGCCTGCCCGCCGCTGCTGGTCGGCGTCGGTATCGGCACATCGGTCGAAGTGGCGGCTCTGCAGTCGAAAAAGGCCTTGATGCGCCGCATCGGCTCACACAATCCGAATCCGAAAGCGGCGAAAATGGAGCGGCTGCTGGAAGACGGCATCAACAAGATCGGCCTTGGCCCGCAGGGCCTGCGCGGCAAACATTCTGTCCTCGGCGTCAACATCGAGAACAGCGCCCGCCATCCGTCGGTGATCGGCGTAGCGGTGAATGTCGGCTGCTGGTCGCACCGCCGCGGCCATATATTATTTGACCGGGACTTGAACGTTACGATAGACTCTCATTCGGAGGTGGATTTCTGATGGCTGAAAAAGTGCTTACGACTCCGATCAGCGCGGAGGATCTGGAAGATATTCATGTCGGCGACGTGATCTATCTGACCGGCGAGCTTACGACCTGCCGCGACGTAGCGCACCGCCGCGTCATTGAGGAAAAGCGCCCGTTGCCGGTGGATATAAAAGACGGCGCGATCCTGCACGCGGGGCCGATCATCCGTCCGCTCGGCGGCGACCAATACGAGATGGTGACCGTAGGGCCGACCACCTCCATGCGCATGGAAAAATTTGAAGAAGCGTTCATCCGCGAGACGGGTGTGCGGCTCATCATCGGCAAAGGCGGCATGGGCGAGGGCACCATGCGCGGCTGCCGCGACTACAAGGCGATCCATTGCGTATTCCCGGCTGGCTGTGCCGTCGTAGCGGCCTCCTGCGTCGAGAAGATCATCGCGGCCAACTGGAAGGATCTCGGCATGCCGGAAACGCTCTGGACCAGCAAAGTCCGGAAATTCGGCCCGCTGATCGTTTCCATCGATACCCATGGGCGGAACCTCTTTGAGGAAAACAAAGTGATCTTCAATGAGCGCAAGGACAAGGTCTGCGAGGAGATTTGCCGGGAAGTCGGCTTCATCAAATAACCGGCTTCGGCTGCCGTTTCTTTCGCAGCGGCCTTTGAAGGAAGGAACCTCTGGATTCCCTGATGGGCTTATCAGCTGGCTTCGTGCGGCGTGATGACCTTTCCCCAGGCCTCGGCCAGCATGTCCATGCGCCAGCGGGCATTGGCCGGACTGGTGGACGGCAGAGCATGGAACGAAAGATCCGTCCGGGACAGCAGCGCCCGGTTATAGCGCCGGAACGCCTGAGCGGATTTTGCGCCGTTAAAGCAAATCGTATGGATTCGGGGATAATCCCGGAGCAGAGCAGTGAAATCATTGCCCTGCTCTTTTTTTATGGCCGAATCCAGACTGCCGTCCCGCTCGCAGGCCCCGATCGAGTCCCAGAGCGCGATGTGGCGGCGCAGCAGCATCCTCAGGCGCTCTTCATAGGCGGCGGGCGCCTCCCGTTCGCTGAGCAGGCGGGCCATGAGCGGCCAGAACCGGTTCTGCGGATGGGCGTAATACTGCTGCTCCTCAAGCGAGCGGACGCCGGGCATCGATCCGAGGATCAGGATGCGGCACGAGCTATCGATACTGGGCGGAAAGCCGATGCAATGCATATCCTTCAACTCCTGTTCGTTGGATTCGCCGCTCCGAAGCCGGGCGGCGGATTCGTTTTGCTTCTTTACCTTTCTTTCTATTCTATCATAGATTGGCCGGCCCGTTTCTTCTGCCTACACCAGCGTTTTTCTGCCGAAACTTTTGCTTGACAGAGCGCGCTTATTTGGTATAATAAACCCAACGAGTGAATAAGTGTTCATATGTTATAAACCGGGTATCTTGGAGGGAATCGCATGAATGAAAGACAGAAAAAACAGCTCATCCGCATCGTCGCGGCCGCAGTGCTGCTGGCCCTGCTGGCCGCTCTTCCCCTTTCGGGCTTGACGCGTTTTGGCGCCTATCTGATCCCCTATCTGCTGATCGGCTATGATGTCCTGTTCAAGGCGGCCCGCGGCTTGAAAAACCGGCGTCCGCTGGATGAATGTTTCCTCATGGCCGTGGCGACGCTGGGCGCGATGGGACTGGCCGTTTATGAGGATGGAGATTATACTGAGGGCGTCGCCGTCATGTTGTTCTATCAGATCGGGGAGTGGTTCCAGAGCTATGCGGCGGGGCGGAGCCGTCGGGACATCCGCAGCCTCATGGACATCCGGCCGGACTATGCGAACATCGAGCGGGAAAACGGACAGCTGGAGCAGGTCGATCCGCGCACCGTCGCGCCGGGTTCTCTGGTGATCGTCCGGCCGGGCGAAAAGATTCCGCTGGACGGCGTGGTGGAAAAAGGCGCATCCAGCCTGAATACCGTAGCCCTGACCGGGGAGAGCATGCCGCGCGATGTCGCGCCGGGCGATGCGGTGGCCAGCGGCTGCCTCAATCAGCAGGGGGTCCTGCGGATCCGCACCACGCGGGACTTCGGCGAGTCCGCGGCATCCAAAATCCTGCGGCTTGTCGAAGAGGCCGGCGCCCGCAAGTCGAAATCCGAGCGGTTTATCGCGCGCTTTGCCCGCGTGTACACGCCGGCTGTCGTCGGCGCGGCCATCCTGCTGGCGCTTTTGCCGCCGCTGGTCCGCGTGGCGGGTATGGGGCTGGCGCCGGAGTGGGGCGTCTGGTTTTACCGTGCGCTGACCTTTTTGGTCATCAGCTGCCCGTGCGCATTGGTCATCAGCGTACCGCTGAGCTTTTTTGCGGGCATCGGCGGTGCCAGCCGCCGGGGCGTCCTGATCAAGGGAGCCAATTATCTGGAAACGCTGGCCGCTGTCGATACGGTCGTCTTTGACAAGACCGGCACACTGACGAAAGGCGTGTTCGAGGTGTCCGCCGTCCATCCGGAAAAACTGGACGAGCGCCAGCTCCTCCATCTGGCCGCGCACGTCGAGAGGTTTTCCTCCCACCCGATCGCCGCGTCGCTGAAAGCCGCCTATCCCGATGAGGCCGACGACTGCCGGGTGGAAGAGGCCGAAGAGATCGCCGGGCAGGGCATTCGGGCCCGCGTGAACGGCAAGACGGTCTGCGTGGGAAACAGCCGCATGATGGAGCGCATCGGTGCGGCATGGCGCGAGTGCAGCCATGCCGGAACGGGGACGGTAATCCACGTCGCGGTTCAGGGCGTCTATGCCGGTCATATCATCATCGAGGACGTGATCAAGGAGCACGCGGCGGAAGCGATTGCCGGACTGCGTGAAAACGGAGTCCGGAAGCTGGTCATGCTGACCGGCGATGCCCGCCCGGTGGCGGAGTATGTAGCGGGCCGTCTCGGTCTGGATCTTGTCTATAGTGAGCTTTTGCCCGCCGGCAAGGTAGACCGGGTGGAGCAGCTCTTGGCGGAAAAGAAGGGAAGCCGCGGCCGTCTGGCCTTTGTCGGCGACGGCATCAACGATGCGCCGGTTCTTTCCCGCTCCGACGTCGGCATTGCGATGGGCGCGCTGGGCTCCGACGCGGCCATCGAGGCGGCGGACGTCGTGCTCATGGACGACGACCCGATGCAGATCGTCGCGGCGCAGCGCATTGCCCGCAGGACGATGCGCATTGTGCGTCAGAACATCTGGGGCTCCATCGGTGTCAAAGCGGCCGTGCTGCTGCTCGGCGCATTGGGGCTGGCCAACCTCTGGGCGGCCGTTTTCGCCGATGTTGGCGTCATGGTGCTCGCCGTCTGCAATGCGATGCGGGCCCTGCTGGGCGTAAAAAAAACCGGAGCGGAATCTTCCGCCCCGGATTCCGCGGCGCCGGATGGGCCGCAGCATTCCTATCGGATTGAGGTAGACTGTGCGAACTGCGCGGGACTGATGGAGGACGCGGCCCGCCACACGCCCGGCATCCGGACTGCGGCGGTAAACTTCATGGCGCTCCGCATGAACGTGGAGTTTGAAGAAGGGCAGGAGCCTGCCGCGGTCATGGCGCGGGTCCGCGCGAACTGCAAAAAAATCGAAAACGACTGTGAAATCTACTTTTGAGCAGGTGTGCCGTCGGTTACTCCGGACAGGTGAACCCATTCTTCATCCGCAGGCGGCGCAGCAGCTTTTCCTTTGCCTTGCTGATGCTCTGGCGCGTGACGCCGAGGATTCGCGCGGCCTGCACCTGTGTGAGATCCTGCACGAACAGGAGATTCAGCAGCCGCTTTTCCGCCGGACTCAGCCAGTGGAGGAGCTGCCGCAGATACTCCCGGCGGCAGACCGTCTCCTCGGGGTGGCCCTCCGGACAGCCATCGGGCGCGCCGAGGAGGCCCGGGCAGACTTCCGCTGCGCCTTCATGCACCGTGCGGCTCCGCTCCCGGCGCAGGCGGGCCGCCGCATCATGGAGGCGCAGCCGCACGCGCCGCTGCAGAAACGCCGCGAAATGCACGCCGCGCTCCGGATCATAGTCATGCACGGCCTCGACAAAGGCAAGGCGCGCAAGGCCCTCCGTCTCGTCGCCGAGCGCCGACAGATACCGCCGTCCCGCCTCATGCCGCAGCAGCCCCTGATACAGCGCGAAGAGCCGCAGCATAGCGCCGCTGTCCTCCGCCGCCAGCCGGATAAGCGCATCCTCCTCCTGCTTGCTCATCGCGTAAACCGGGTCTCTGTCGCTGTTTTTGTTTTCCATAGGGATTCCTCCTTCTTCTCCACGGTTATCCATCTCAAACGGACAAATCCATTGTAAAAGATGCGAATGAGGTGCGAAAAAGCGCGAATGGTGAACCATTCGCGCTTTTTCGTACCCTTTTCAGGACTATTGTGCTATAATAAGCGCAATAAAGGGGGGGATTCGTATGCGATTGGAAGAAATCATCAACCAGCATATGAGGGATTTGAACGACACTGACATGGCGATCTGGAAGTACATCCTCCAGCACCGCTCAGAGGTGCGGCACACCTCGATTCATGAGCTGGCCCGCGCCTGTGCCGTGTCGAGCACGACTGTCGTGCGCTTCGCGCAGAAACTGGGATTTGACGGCTTCGGGGAGCTAAAGGCCGTCATGAAGATGGAAGAGCCGGCCAAGTCCTTCTACCACGAGGATGTGCTGCAGGACATGCAGGACTTCTACCGCCAGACCAGCGAAAAACTGTTCAAGCGCAGCTTCGACGAAGCGAGTCAGCTGATTCATGAAGCCAATCGCGTATTCGCCTTTGCCTCAGGCTATGTGCAGAGCAACGTCATTCAGGAAATCAAGCGATTGTTTTTTTACGACAACGTATTCATCTACGAGATTCGGGGCTATGAAGAGTTCCGCTCCGTCATGCGGAGCGTGACGCGCGACGACCTCTTTATCTTCGTCGCCCTGTCCGGCGAGACTTCGATGGTCGTAGACTTCGCCCGCCAGCTGCAGCTGCGCGGCGTCCCGCTGATCTCGATCACCAAGCTGCACGACAATACGCTGGCCAGTCTCTCGACGGTCAACCTGTATGTATCGCCGGCCCGGTTCCAGCTCTACGACGATGACGACGAGCACACGGCGTTCCAGTCGATGATGCCGTACTTCATGCTCATCGAGATCTGGTATGTCAAATACCGCATGTACCTCGTGCGGCAGGACAAATAACCAGTCGGGGCAAGGGTACATGGGGTGTGTACCAAATTTCATGAAATGTAACAAAATACCGCATGAGGGCAATATGCCGAAAGGCCGCGAAACTATTGAGTTCGCGGCCTTTTTGCGTTATTCTTTAAGCAACAAGATAACCGTGACGTGGAGTCCGGCAGAGGTCGGATGTCCGCGCAGCAAGTTCATCATCATCCTTCCCCGGCGGGGAAGATAAAAATGGAGGTTGGGGTTATGTCAATCAGTAAGGACCGCGTCATGCAGGGGATGCAGCGGTTTGGCGGCGCGATGTACACGCCGGTCATCCTGTTCGCATTCTTTGGTATCATGGTTGCGATTTCCATCGTCTGCAAGAACGAAGGACTTCTCGGAAGTCTGGCGGCCAAGGGAACGCTTTGGTATGATTTCTGGTTCGTCGTCGAACAGGGCGCCTGGACCGTATTCAGCCAGATGCCGATCCTGTTCGCCATCGCCGTGCCGATCGGCTTCGCCAAGAAAGAACCGGCGCGCTGCGCGATGGAATCGTTCGTCATCTACATGGTGTTCAACTATTTCATCTCCGGCATCCTCACACTGAACGGCGCGTTCTTCGGCGTAGATTATAGCCAGAGCGCCGGAGCCGGCACAGGACTCGCGATGATCGCGAACATCAAGACCCTCGACATGGGCATGCTCGGAGCGATCTTCATCGCCTGCGTCACCGCATGGCTCCACAATCGCTTCTACGACACGGATGTTCCGGACTGGCTCGGCATCTTCAAAGGCCCCGCCTTTGTCGTGGCCGTCGGATTCCTCGTCATGCTGCCGATGGCCCTGATCTTCTGCTTCGTATGGCCGGCCATCCAGCACGCGATCATGCAGTTCCAGGGCTTCCTGAAAACCAGCGGCATCGTCGGCGTATGGTGCTACACCTTCTCCGAGCGCATCCTGCTCCCGGCGGGCCTGCACCACTTCATCTACCTGCCGTTCATCTTCGGCCCGGCCGTCTGCGACGGCGGCATCCAGCAGTACTGGCTGCAGCACCTCAATGACTTTGCGACAAGCGCGCACAGCCTGAAAGAAATGTTCCCGGAAGGCGGCTTTGCCCTTCACGGCAGCGCCAAGGTATTCGGCCTGCCGGGTGCGGCGCTCGCCATGTACATGTGCGCTAAACCGGAAAAGAAGAAAAAGACCGCAGCCCTGCTGATCCCGGCCACGATCACGGCAATGCTCTGCGGCATCACGGAGCCGCTGGAATTCACTTTCCTCTTCGTCGCTCCGCTGCTGTATCTCGTCCATGCGGTTCTCGCTGCGACGCTTTCCTCGACATTGTACCTCTTCGGCCTGTCCGGCAACTTCGGCGGCGGCCTCATCGACTGCTTCGTACAGAACTGGATTCCGCTCTTCAAGTTCCATGCTGGGACCTATATCACTCAGATCATCATCGGTCTCTGCTTCTTCGTGATCTACTTCCTCGTATTCCGCTTCATGATCCAGAAGTTCGACTATAAGACGCCGGGCCGCACGGACGACGATGTGGAAGACAAGCTCTTCTCCAAGGCGGAATATCAGGCCAAGAAAGAAATGGAAGAGATGGGCATGGCGGACAACCCGCAGGCCATCAAAGCGAAAGTATTCCTCGACAACCTCGGCGGCCCGTCCAACATCAAGGAAGTCACGAACTGCGCAACGCGACTGCGCGTCACAGTCAACGACCCGGACAAAGTAAAACCGGCCTCGAAGTTCACTAAAGCCGGCGCGTTCGGTCTGGTCAAGAACGGCCATGCCATTCAGGTCATCGTCGGACTCTCCGTCCCGCAGGTGCGCGGCTACTTCGACGCCCTGCTCAAAGGCGAGGTCATAAAGCCCGCCGCCACTGAACAGGAAACGGCTCCGCATCATGCTCCGGCCGCGCCGGACCTGGCGATGAAGCTCAACGCATACATCTCCGGACACCTCATCGACATGTCCGAAGTCAAAGATGAAATGTTCTCGCAGAAAATGATGGGCGACGGCGTAGCCATCGACCCGTCCGGTGATACCGTCGTCGCTCCGGCCGATGCCGAAGTCACGATGGTCATGGAAGAAAGCCTGCATGCCGTCGGGCTGCGCCTCGACAACGGCGCGGAGCTTCTGATCCATGTCGGCATCGACACGGTCAAGCTCGAAGGCAAGGGCTTCGAGCTCCTGACGAAACAGGGCGCACGCGTCAAAGCCGGCGATCCGCTGGTCCGGTTCAACCGTCAGGTTATCAAGGACGCGGGCTATCAGGACACCGTTATCATGGCGGTCACCAACTACACCGACTATCCGCAGATGAAAAAAGCGGCCGATCAGGACGTCACGGCCAACGAAACGCCGATCCTGACCTTCTGAACCGCTCCCGGCGGAGGGCGAAAGCCCTCCTGCCAAGGCAAAACCAAAACGATTTAAGGAAAGATACTCATGAATGATTTGAAATGGTGGCAAAAGACGATCGTCTATCAGGTCTATCCGAAAAGCTTCATGGATACGACCGGCAGCGGGCAGGGGGACATCCCCGGCATCACCCATCGTCTGGACTACCTGAAAACATTGGGAGTCGGGGCCATCTGGCTCACTCCCGTCTACCCGTCGCCGATGGTGGACAACGGATACGACATCGCGGACTACACCGGGATTGATCCGTCCTACGGAAGCATGGAGGACATGGACGAACTGATCGCCGAGGCGAAAAAGCGGGACATCCGCATCGTCATGGATCTGGTTTACAACCATACCTCCGACCAGCACAGCTGGTTCCGCGAGTCGCGCTCAAGCCGCGACAATGCCAAGGCCGACTGGTATATCTGGCGCGACGCGAAGCCGGACGGCTCCGCGCCGACCAACTGGCGCAGCATCTTCGGCGGCAGCGCCTGGACATGGTGCGAGGAGCGCCAGCAGTACTACCTGCACACCTTCGCCGAAGCCCAGCCGGATCTCAACTGGGAAAACCCCGACGTCCGGCGGGCGCTCTACGATGCCGCGAACTTCTGGGTGGACAAAGGCGTCGGCGGATTCCGCATCGATGCCATCGTCTACATCAAGAAACCGCAGGACTTCGCCGACGGCGAGCCGGACAGCGCGGACGGCATGGTCAACATCCATAAGATCATCGCCGACACGCCGGGCATCCTCGACTTCCTGCACGAGTTCCGCCGCGAGGTATTCGACGGGCATGACATCTTCACCGTGGCCGAAGCCAACGGCGTCGAGCCGTCGGAGCTTGCCGACTGGGTCGGCGAAAAGGGTGCCTTCGACATGCTGTTCGAGTTCAGCCACATGAATCTTGAATTCCCGGACGGCGAGCTCTGGAGCCACGCGACAGGCTGGAACCTGAAGCTTTTGCCGCAGCTCAAAGCCTGCCTGACGGCCAGCCAGCAGGCGACCGCGGACAACGGCTGGTATCCGGTATTCTTTGAAAACCACGACCAGATGCGCAGCGTCCGCCACTTCTTCCCCGACGACGCCGACCCGGCCGTTACGGCCAAGGCCATGGCGACCGTCCTGCTGACCCTCCGGGGTACGCCCTTCATCTACGAAGGACAGGAAATCGGCATGGACAATATCGCCTGGGACACCATCGGCGAATACAACGACATCTCCTCGCATGGCCAGTACGAGCTGGCTCTGGGCGAAGAATTCAGCGAGAGCGAAGCGATGCGCTTCGTCCATCGGTACAGCCGCGACAATGCGCGCACGCCGATGCAGTGGACGCGCGGCTATCAGGCCGGCTTTACCAAAGGGAAACCATGGCTGCCGGTTCATGAGGACTACCGGACCTGCTGCGTCGAGAGCGAAGCGCTCGACGAGCACTCCGTGCTGATCTACTACCGCCATCTATCCCGCATCCGCCGCACTGGCGAGGTTGCGGACATCCTGCAGCAAGGCTCCTATCAGGAACTTCTGCGGGAGCATCCGGAAATTTACGCATTCCGCCGCCGTCTGGGACATCGCCAGACGATTACGCTGGTCAACTTCAGCGGCCGGGAAGCCAGCTATCCGGCGGATCTTCTGACGGGCGCGTCGACGGTGATTACCTCGATGCCGGGCACCTGCAAAGGAACCCTGCGCCCCTATGAAGCCGCAGTCTATGTCATGGAAGGAGAGGACGACGCATGAAGATCGCAGCCAGCGATTACGACGGGACACTGTTCCGCAACGATACCATCGCGGCCGCCGATGCACAGGGTGTGCATCGCTGGCGGGAGGCCGGACACCTCTTCGGTGTCGTCACAGGCCGTGACTACGGCATGCTGGCGCCCCAGCTCCGCCACTATGGTATCGAATCCGACTACGCCGTCTGCAACAACGGCGGCCTGATCTGCAAGGCAGACGGCACACCCCTTTGGCAGGGCAGGATTCCCCTGCAGACACTAGCCGAAATGGTCAGGGAGCCGGGTGTGCGCCGCTCCTTCCACTTCGCCTTCTCCGCGGCGGACAAGACATACCTCTACCATGAGCGCGAAGGCTCATGGATCAGCCGCGAGGCGAAACAATGGGACTTTACCATCGTTCCGATCACCGAGCAGGACATCATGAGCCTGCCGCAGATACACCAATTCTCACTGGGCTACCCTGACCCCAGTGAATCGGCCGAGGTCAGCGAGATTCTCAACGCCCGTTACGGCGATGTGATCCACGCCTACCCGAACCGCTGCAGCCTGGACATCACGCCCAAAGGCATCAGCAAAGAACAGGGCATCCGCAAACTGATTGAACTCATGGGCTGGTCGAGTCCGGAGATCTACACCATCGGTGATGAGATCAATGACCTGCCCATGATCGAAGCCTTCGGCGGTTTCACCGTCGACACGGCGCGCGACGCCATCAAGGCAAAGGCCCGCGGGGTCTACGCCGGCGTCGGAGCCATGCTTGAGGCGAATATATAACCCCTTTTTTCATCCCTTTTTCGACTCCCTACATTAGTTGGTGCACAGCGCTCCCCTTTGCTGTGTGCCACCCCGAAAAATCCAGCGACGCGGGAAGGCTCCCGCCGCCGCTGTTGCGATAACATCCTTATGGATATGTGCAGAGGTTTTCCTATCGGAACAAGGAAAGATGCGAAGACCTCTTCTCATATAAAAAGAATTGTGAGAATGTTTGCAAGCCGCAGACAATACTGCAAGGTTTGCAGACGAAAGGGAAAGGAAGTATCATCTATGAGACTCAACAAGAAAGCTCTGGCAATCCTCACGGGACTCACCCTCAGCGCAGGACTCGGCAGCACGGCTTTCGCGGCATCGGCGGACAGCTTCACCGATGTGCCGAAAGACCACTGGGCCTATCAGGCCCTCGACTACCTTGCCAAGGAAGGCGTCATTGACGGCATGGGCGACAGCACCTTCCAGGGCGGCCGCACCATGACCCGCTACGAGATGGCCAGCATCGTCGCCAAGGCCATGCAGAAAAAAGACGTCAGCTTCGGGGACAAAGCTGTACTGGACAAACTTTCCGCGGAGTACGCCGGCGAACTCGACACCCTGAACAAAAAAGTCGACGCCAACACGAAAGCCATCAAAGACCTCAACGCCAAGACGGATAAGTTCAAGGTCTGGGGCATGACGCGTGTACAGGCCGGCGATGATAATGGATTGGTAAAAGATGGACATAACGGCGATTATAATAACCGTTTCTATATGGATCTTGAGGGTTCGATGAAGATCAATCCGTATGCTACGGCTCGTTTCACTATCGAGAAAAATGCCCGCACGCGCGACAGTGAATACAGCACCTTAAAAACGGGTGATGTTAGATGGGTTAAGCATAAAAAAGCAGACGGTACCTATGAATGGTCTGAACGTCCTATTGTTTATGATAAGACCATTTCGGCGGAAACGCGTGATAGTGAACAGGCTGATGCCAACCATAATGGATCAATCAGCAACATTTGGGTTGAACTGGCATTGGGTAAACAGCATAACTGGTATACCAATATCGGCCGCAAATGGAACGGCATCGGCATGCAGAACCTGTTGCTTGGCGGACAGATTGATGGTATCGCAACTTATCATCCGATTGAAAAAGGTCATGGCTGGTGGTTCAGTGCGCAGTATTTCAAACCATCGGCAGACTGGTCGTCTGATCAGAATATCGAAGTTGATGATAATGGAAAGGTTATCAGCGTAGATCGTTACACGCATCGTGCTCCGGTAGCGGCAGCAGTAGACTTCTGGGGTCCGCTTGGCAAATACATGGATGCAAACATTGCTTATGCACGTGTTGTAGGACATGAGCTTGAGCATAACGATGGTAATCTTGGTTTCTACACTGGTGCTAAGAACTTTATCAGTGCAGATTTGAAGATCAGACCGTTTAAGGACTTTAGTGTGACAGGTTCGTATGTCAAGTCTGATGCAAAATATGATTGGATGAAGAGCTATGCAGGGTTTGCTAAGTTTGATACAGACTGGGCTGTGCGTATGGAGTATAAGGGAACAGATTTGAATAAAGTAAAATCCTGGGGCCTTTATGCAAAGTGGGTTAACCTTGGTGTGGCTGCTGATCTCGGTCATGATGATGAGTGGGCTACGCGTGAACCGACCTTTGTATCTGGTGTTAAAGGCTGGTATTTCGGCTTCAAGATGGTTCCGTGGAAAAACTGCGAATGGGAGACGATGTGGGCTCCGCATCTTACGGAAAATACCAATGGACGCAATGATGCTGGAGAGCGGACGGCTTACAAGCGCCACATCCTCCGCAGCTGGGTGGACTTCCATTTCTAATCTGCTGAAAGCAGCTTGAAGCACTCTCCCAAGCGCCCAACCCCTCATCCGGGTTTGCTCCGCTCACCCACCTTCCCCCCAAGGGGAAGGCATGAGGAGATAAGCCTTCTCCTCAGGAGAAGGTGGCCGCGAAGCGGTCGGAAGAGGTGTTCCACGCGGGGCGTATCTTCCCGCGAAGCGGCCATCGAACAATGTCCCCTCATCCGGCCTCGCTCCGCTCACCCACCTTCCCCCCAAGGGGAAGGCATGAGGAGATAAGCCTTCTCCTTAGGAGAAGGTGGCCGCGAAGCGGTCGGAAGAGGTGTTCCACGCAGGGCGTATCTTCCCCGAATGGGACATCGAACAGCGATCCCCTCATCTGGGTTTGCTCCGCTCACCCACCTTCCCCCCAAGGGGAAGGCATGAGGAGATAAGCCTTCTCCTGAGGAGAAGGTGGCCGCGAAGCGGTCGGAAGAGGTGTTCCACGCAGGACGTATCTTCCCCGAATGGGACATCGAACAGCGATCCCCTCATCCTGGTTCGCTCCGTTCACCCACCTTCCCCCAAGGGGAAGGCATGAGGAGATAAGCCTTCTCCTGAGGAGAAGGTGGCCGCGAAGCGGTCGGAAGAGGTGTTCCACGCAGGACGTCTCTTCCCCCGAATGGGACATCGAACAGCGTCCCCTCATCCGGGTTCGCTTTGCTCACCCACCTTCCCCCCAAGGGGAAGGCATGAGGAGATAAGCCTTCTCCTTAGGAGAAGGTGGCCGCGAAGCGGTCGGAAGAGGTGTTCCACGCAGGGCGTCTCTTCCCCGAATGGGCCATCGAACAATGTCCCCTCATCCGGGTTCGCTTTGCTCACCCACCTTCCCCCCAAGGGGAAGGCATGAGGAGCACGGCTTATGGGAGAAGCATGGTCATATAGGTAATAAGGAAGCTGTGAAAATCCGTTTTCACAGCTTCTAATCTATCACACAAATTCCTTGTTGAAAGGAGCTTTACAATGAATCGCAAGCAACTTTTAGGGCGTGCCGTGGGCATGTCCCTGACTCTGAGCCTTCTGGCGGCGCCGTATGTGGCCCCGGCGGATGTCATGCCTGCGGCAGTCAGCTGGTCGGTCGCGGAAGCGGCTGAGTCTGTCGGCGCCGAGGATGTCGTGCTCGTCGGTACGGTGCAGACGAAGTTTGGCGCTGGTACGGACTGGGCGCCGGCGGACGGCAAGACGAAGATGAAGCCGGTCGGCAAAGGCATGTACGAGTACAAAGGCAAGCTGCCGAAGGGCAACTATGAGTACAAGATCGCCATCGGCGGCAGCTGGGGCGAGAACTACGGCGCGGACGGCGCGCGTGACGGCGCGAATATGAAGCTGAAGCTCACGGCTCCGGCCGAGGTCACCTTTACTTATGACAGCATCACGCACAAGACGACGGCGACCGTCGCCGGTGCGGCTGCGGCTCCGGCGGCCGCGAAGGAAGCCGAGGCTCCACGCCCGGCCGGCGCGGTTCAGAAGGATGATGTCGTGCTCGTCGGCACGGTGCAGACGGCACTCGGCGCCGCCAAGGACTGGGATCCTTCGGATGCCAAGACCATCATGAAGCCGGACGGCAAAGGCCATCGCGTGATCTCCGGCCTCATCAAGAAGGGCAATTATGATTTCAAGGTCGCGGTCGGCGGCTCGTGGGATCTGAACTACGGCAAGGACGGCCAGCTGAACGGCGGCAATATCGCCCTGCGCCTTGCGGCCGATCATAAGGTCACGTTCACCTTTGACGAAAAGACGCATCAGATTTCCTACGACTACGAGGGCAAGGCGGCCGAGCAGGCGAAGTTCGCCAATGAGCGCGATGTCGTGCTCTGCGGCGATCTGCAGACCTTCGGCGGTGCCAGCGCGAAGTGGGCTCCGTCCGATATGGCGACGAAGATGACGCCGACCGATCATGGCTTCTACACCTTTACCATCAAGAATCTGCCGGCCGGCACGTACAACTATAAGATTGCGATCAATGGCTCCTGGGCCGAGAACTACGGCTTGAACGGCATCGCCGACGGCGCGAACGTCGCCATGACGCTCGACAAGCCGGAGACGGTCACGTTCTACTACAACGATAAGACGCACCGCATCGCGGACAGTCACAGCTACAAGATGCTCGCGAAGGATGAGCTGCCGGTGATCTCCGGCATCCCGGGGATCGCGGACGGCACGATGGTTGACCTGATGCTGTCGAACCTGTACCAGGCGAACGCGAAGGTCGCCGCCGGCGAATATACGGCTGTGATCTCGCAGAAGGGGCAGGCGCCGGTCTCGCAGAAGCTCCATATCACGAAGAGCACGGATGTCGCGTTCTATTATGATGCCGTGCACAAGCACATCATCGCGGACGACGGCAGCATCCGCGCCGACAAGGTCGTTCATGACAGCTGGAACAAAGACGAGCGCAGCCCGTGGGGCGCGGTCGCCGAGGGGACGCCGGTCACGCTGAAACTCAAAACCGGCGCCGGTGACGTCCAGACGGCGAAGCTCATGGTCACGAAAGCGGCCATGACGGCCAAGGGCGGCGACGAGTACAATCCGGACTATGATTCCGGTACGACGTCTTACTATGCGATGACGAAGGTCGGCACGAAGGACGGTCAGGATCTCTGGCAGGTCACCTTTACGCCACAGACCTACGGCATCTATGGCTACAAATTCGTGCTCAACGACACGAAGGAGTACGGCGACGATACCAAGACGGGCGGCACGGGCGAGCTGAAACTGGCCGGCACGAAGTATTTCCAGGTCACCTGCTACAAGAAGGGCTACGAGACGCCGCAGTGGGCGAAGGAAGCCGTCTGCTATCAGATTTTCCCGGATCGTTTCTTCGACGGGGATAAGAGCAACGACAATGCCCGCACGACGGCGCGCGGCAATCAGCCGGTGCAGCACCGTAGCTGGTCGACGCCGCCGGCCAACTCGGGCGCCGGTGCGCTGGACGGCGACAAGTGGGACTGCAACGATTTCTACGGCGGCGATCTGGCCGGCATCACGCAGAAGCTCGACTATCTGAAGGGCCTCGGCATCACGGCCATCTACGTCAACCCGATCTACGCGGCCTCCTCGAACCATCGCTACGATGCGCGCGACTACGGCTCCGTCGATCCGTTCCTCGGCAACTTCGACGATCTGTCGAAGCTCGCGTCCGAGATGAAGAAGCGCGGCATGCACCTCATCATGGACGGCGTGTACAACCACATCGGCGACGATTCCATCTATTTCGACCGTTATGGCAAGTACAAGACGGTCGGCGCCTACGAGTATTGGAGCCGCATCTACGACCTCATGAACACGAAGAAGCTCACCGAGGCGCAGGCCAAGGCCGAGGCGAAGAAGCAGCTTGAGGCCGAAGGTCAGGTATTCAGCCCGTGGCATTGGGAGAACTGGTTCGATATCAAGAACGTCAAGGCGAAAGACGAGATGGGCGAGAAATACGCTTACCATGATTGGCAGAGCTTCTCGAGCCTTGCTCCGTTCCGCGACAAAGACTTCCCGGGCTACTCCGCGTCCACGCCGAAGCATACGGATCTCGGCGATTATCTGCTCTATGGCAGAGACGGCGAGAAGGGCGTTATCATGAAGTGGTTCGACTACGGCCTCTCCGGCTGGCGTCTCGATGTCGCCAAGGAAGTTCCGCCGGGATTCTGGGCCGATGTCCGCGACGAAGTAAAGACCATCAAGACCCAGAGCGGCGATACGCCGCTGCTGCTCGGCGAGATTTGGCAGGACGGCTCGCAGTTCTTCATGGGTGATTCGATGGATTCCGTCATGAACTACAAGCTCTCCGATACGCTGATGCACTTCGTCATGGGCGGCAAGGCGCAGGACAGCGACGACGTGCTCACGCAGCTGCGTCAGAACTACCCGAAGCAGGCGCTCTATAACCTCATGAACATCGTCGACTCGCACGACACGGCCCGCGCCATCTATACCTATGGCGGCGGCAAGGACGGTGTCGTACAGGCACAGAAAACCGACTTTGACTATGCGCTCGGCAAGGCGCGCCTGAAGATGGCCGCGGTATTCGAACTCGGCTATCCGGGCATGCCGACCATCTACTACGGCGACGAGGCCGGCCAGTTCGGCTCGAAGGATCCGGACTGCCGCCGCGCTTTCCCGTGGGGCAAAGAGGACAAGGATCTGCAGAACTTCTACAAGAAGATCATCGCGGTTCGCAACAACAACAAGAACGTCTTTGCCCTCGGCGACCTCGATACGCTCACGGCCAAGGATAACATCTACGCTTATCAGCGCACCGCAGTCGACGGCTCCGGCAAAATCGGTGTCGTCGCGCTCAACAACGGCAAGGCTCAGAAGATTGCCATCCCGGTAAAAGCCGCCGACGGCACGGTACTCAAAGACCAGCTCACCGGCGTCAAAGCCACCGTACAGAGCGGCAAAATCACCGTCAACATCGGCCAGAATCAGGCCCTGATGATGGTCAACGCCTAAGCGAAAAAAGAATTTCATAACACAAAAGGCACTCCGCATGGAGTGCCTTTTTGCTATGGAAATCTAAGCCTTCCCCTCAGGGGAAGGTGCCGAACGAAGAGAGGCGAAAGAGGTGTTCCACGCAGGGCGTTCCTTCCCGCGAAGCGGCCATCGAACTTCGTCCCCTCATCCGGCCTCGCTTCGCTCACCCACCTTCCCCCCAAGGGGAAGGCAGTCGCACCGAGGGTAAGCCGTCCTCTCAGGGAGCGCGAAGTCGCGGGATGCCGGGGGCATCCCCGAGCGGTGGCCCGAAAGGCCGGGAGAGGTGTTCCGCACAGGGCGTCTCTTCCCGCGAAGCGGCCATCGAACAACGTCCCCTCTAAGCCTTCCCCTCAGGGGAAGGTGCCGAACGAAGAGAGGCGGAAGAGGTGTTCCGCGCAGGGCGTTCCTTCCCGCGAAAGGGCCATCGAACAATGTCCCCTCATCCGGCCTCACTTCGCTCACCCACCTTCCCCCCAAGGGGAAGGCAGTCGCACCGAGGGAAAAGCCGTCTCCTCAGGGGGCGCGGGTTGGTTTATTACAGGTTGTGAACTTTGGTACGGATTGATGCGCCGGACATTGTCCGGCCATTGGCTGCGCGCTACAATATAAGGTGAAAGAAAGATGGATTCCGGCGGGGATATCAGAGGCTGGGATGTTAAGGAGGAGTAAGTATGTTTACAGGGGAAAAGAGCATGCGCGTCGGGCGGCGGATTTTGCTGCAGGTGCTGCTTCTGGTGGCGGTTGTTTCCGCGTTTTTGTCGGTTGCGTCGTTTCTGCAGAACCGGCAGACGATGGTGCAGACGACGCAGTCGATGCTGGTGGCGCGCGCGGATGAGAGTTCGAAGAGCATCGCCCGGCTCATCGGGAACAAGAAGGAGATTCTGCACAATATCGCGGCGCTGCCAGCTGTTCGCTCGCTGGACTGGGCGCAGCAGCGGCCGGAGCTTTTGGCGCAGGCGAAGAACTGGGGCTTTGAGGGAATCTTTTTCTTCACGGTAGACGGTCATGGCTGCTATCCGGATACGAATGAGATCAAGGATCAGTCCAGCGAGCCGTTTTATCAGATGATTAAAGAAAAGCGGGAGTTTGTGACGGAGCCGTTCATCCGGGAGAATGAGCAGGATTCGATCACGACGATCATTGTGCCGGTTCAGTCGGCGTCTGGGCAGCTGATCGGTTATCTGGGCGGCACGATCAAGCTGGACACGGTCAATACGATTATTCAGGACATTGAGATCGGTGATCATGGCTATGCGTTTATCGCCAATGGCGACGGCCAGTTCGTCGCGCATAAGGATATGAAAAAGGTATTGGGCAGGGAAAAGCTCAGTGATGAAGGAACGCAGGCCGCGGAGGAGCTGACCGGAGCCGTGAAGCAGCAGCAGACCGGTCTGCGGGAGATGCAGCTGTCCGGGCAGGATGTCTGGGCCGCGTATGCGCCGATCGATGGAACCAGCTGGAATATCGTGCTGGTTTCGGATAAGGATGAAGTGCTGGCGGGCGTGTATCACAGCGCCATGGTGCAGGGTGTGCTGTTTTTGGTGGCGGTGCTGCTGAGCATCCTGCTGACCCGGCAGATCAGCGGGACGATTTCCGCCGAGCTGGGCGATGTGGATACCTTTGCCCGGGAGCTTTCCCGGTATAACCTGAGCTATCAGGGGACGCCGCGCAAGATGGATGAATTCGGCGAGACGATCCTCGCGCTGAATCAGAGCACACAGGCCATGCGGGGCGCGGTTCAGGCGGTTCAGCAGCAGAGCGACGGTATCGCGCTTTCCTGCGGGCAGATGGACCGGATGTTTGGCGAGACGGCGGACGATGTTCAGCAGGTCGCGGCGGCGACGGAGGAGATTTCCGCGACGATGGCGCAGTGTTCCTCGACGCTGGACAATGTCGCGAAGATGGTCAAAGCGGTCGATGCGTCCACCGGTCAGGCTGTGCGCCGTACGGAGGAGGCCCGCGGGCTGGCCGGACGGATTCACGATGACGCGCAGCATATGCAGCAGCAGGCGGACGGCTCGTATGCGCATGTGCAGAATGTGGCGGCAGAGTGCGGGGAGAAAGTGCGCGATGCGCTGAAAAAAGTGCAGGTCGTGGAAGAGATTTCGAACATGGCCGGCAGCATTCTTGAGATTTCGGAGCAGACGAATCTGCTCGCGCTGAACGCGGCTATCGAGGCGGCCCGCGCGGGTGAGCAGGGCCGCGGCTTTGCGGTCGTAGCCGATGAGGTCAGGAAGCTGGCCGAAGCGTCGAAGGACACCGTTACGCGGATTCAGGAAGAGGTCGGTCATACGCTGGCTGCGGTCGAGGACCTTTCCGGTGCGTCCAAGGAGCTGCTGGACATCATGGAGCATGATATTCTGTCGGATTATCAGTCCATGCTGAAGGTCGCCGGTTCTTATCAGGAGGCCGGCAGTGATGTCCGCAAGATTTCGCAGGAGTTCGGCAGCCTGACGGATGGGATTGCCCAGTCGGTGCAGGAAGTCACGCAGCATATCGCTGACGTGGCCGAGTCGGTCGGTCAGGTCGCTTCGACGACGAATCAGATCGCCGAAAACATGACCAATATCTCGGGCAAGAGCGCGGATATTTCCGAGTGTGTCGAGCGGAACAAGACGGCGGCCACCGCATTGAAAGAGGCCGCGGATAAATTTCAGGTCGATGTGAAGCACTGAAAAAGCTCATGGCTCCCGCAGGAAGAAATGCTTTCTGCGGGGCTTTTTTCTGTCCGCTGCGGCGGGAGCGAACCGGCCGGCGCGATTGACGGGCAATTTTCGGCAGGGTATAATGAAGAGTAGTATACGGAAAGGTGGAAGATAAGCATGAAAATCACCATCGGCAGTGACCACGGCGCTGTCCAGCTCAAAGAGGAAATCAAAATGGTTCTGAAGGAATGCGGCGACATCAAGGTAACGGATGTCGGCACGTTCGGGACGGAGTCGGTCGACTATCCGGACATCGCGGAAAAGGTCTGCGCGGATGTGGCGTCCGGCAAGGCCGACCGCGGCATTGCGCTCTGCGGCACAGGCATCGGCATTTCCATTGCCTGCAACAAGATCAAGGGCATCCGCTGCGCGCTCTGCAATGATGTGTACTCGGCGAAAATGTCGCGCCATCATAATGATGCGAACGTTCTGGCCATGGGCGGCCGCGTGCTGGGCTTCGGCCCCGCCGGCGAGATCGTCCGCGCATGGGTTGAGACGGAGTTTGACGGCGGCCGCCATGCGCGCCGCGTGGGCAAGATCATGGCATTGGAGCAGGACTGAGTCCTTTGCCGGCCGCGAGACAGACTAACCATTCGTCATGTCGTTTTCTATCTATATAATAGGAGGTTCTCCCGCATGAGTCTTATGGAAACACTGAAACAGTCCGATCCCGAAGTAGCCGCCCAGCTCGACAAGGAGCTGAATCGCCAGCGCAGCAAGCTGGAGCTGATTGCCTCGGAAAACATCGTCAGCCGCGCCGTGCTGGAAGCGCAAGGCAGTGTGCTCACGAACAAATACGCCGAGGGCTATCCGGGAAAACGCTATTACGGCGGCTGCGAGTATGTGGATGTCGTGGAACAGCTGGCCATTGACCGGGCAAAGAAGCTGTTCGGCGCGGCCTACGCGAACGTCCAGCCTCATTCCGGTGCGCAGGCCAATATGGCGGTGTTCTTCGCTCTGCTTCAGCCCGGAGATACGGTCATGGGCATGAACCTCACGGACGGCGGCCATCTGACGCATGGCAGTCCGGTCAATATGTCGGGCAAATACTTTAAAATCGTCCCGTACGGCGTCACAAAGGAAACGGAGACGATCGATTACGATGCGCTGGAGAAAAAAGCGCAGGAATGCAAGCCGAAACTCATCGTGGCCGGCGCTTCGGCGTATGCCCGCATCATCGACTTCCCGCGTCTGGCCGAGATTGCGCATGGCGTGGGCGCTTATCTCATGGTAGATATTGCGCATATCGCCGGACTGGTGGCGGCCGGCGAGCATCCGAGCCCGGTGCCGTATGCCGATGTCGTGACGACGACGACGCATAAGACGCTGCGCGGGCCGCGCGGCGGCATGATCCTCTGCAAAGACGCGGAGTTCGGCAAGCAGTTCAACAAGGCGGTATTCCCCGGCATTCAGGGCGGCCCGCTGATGCATGTCATTGCGGCCAAGGCCGTTGCGCTGGGCGAGGCTCTGCGTCCGGAGTTTAAAGCGTACGCAAAGCAGGTGAAGAAGAATGCGGCCGTGCTGGCGGAAACGCTGATGGCGGACGGATTCCGCATCGTTTCCGGCGGCACGGACAATCATCTGATGCTGGTCGATCTGACGAGCAAAGGCATCACCGGCAAAGAGGCGCAGAACGTTCTGGACGAAGTAAACATCACGGCCAACCGCAACACCATCCCGTTTGAACCGCTGTCCCCGTTCGTCACGAGCGGCATCCGTCTCGGATCGCCGGCGCTTACGACACGCGGTTTCAAGGAAGAGGATATGCGCGAGGTCGGCAATATCATCGCTATGGTTCTGTCCCATCCGCAGGATGAAAAAGCAAAAGAAGAAGCCAGAGCCCGCGTCGCCGCGCTCTGCAAAAAATATCCGCTGTACGAATAAACGATGGCTTTCCGGGAAGGCTCTGGTAAGCCTTCCCATAGCACAAGCAAGAAGGAGATTCGTGTAATATGTCTGAAGAACTGAACGCTCATGTGATCGATCACCCGCTGATTCAGCACAAGCTGACGCTGATGCGCGACAAAACGACGGGAACCAAGGACTTCCGAGAACTGCTGGAAGAAATCGCCATGCTCATGGCCTATGAGATCACCCGTGATTTCCCGCTCAAAGAGATCGAGATTGAGACACCGGTCGCCAAATGCAAGGCAAAAGTCCTCGCTGGAAAAAAGGTCGGCGTAGTCCCCATTTTGCGTGCCGGACTCGGCATGCTGAACGGCGTGGTCAACATGATCCCGGCGGCCCGCGTCGGTCATGTCGGCATGTACCGCGACCCGAAAACACTTAAACCGGTAGAATATTACTGCAAACTGCCGAACGACGTAGCCGAGCGTACCCTGATCGTCGTCGATCCGATGCTCGCCACGGGCGGAAGCGCATCGGCCGCCCTGAGCCTGCTCAAGGAAAAAGGCGCCAAGTCGCTCATCCTCATGTGTCTCGTCGCCGCACCGGAAGGCATCCGCGTCATCAACAAAGAACACCCTGACGTACCGCTCTACGTCGCGGCGATAGACGAAAAACTGAACGAAAAAGGCTACATCGTCCCCGGCCTCGGCGACGCCGGCGACCGCATCTTCGGCACACTCTAACCCCGCAAGGGGCGCTCCGATGCCAAGCCTTCCCCTCAGAGGTCGCGAAGCGCTGGATGCCGGGGGCATCCCCGAGCGGTGGCCCGGAGGGCCGGAAGAGGTGTTCCCTGTAGGATGTTGCATCCCCGAAAGGGAGAGCGAACCCCTCATCCGGGTTCGCTCTGCTCACCCACCTTCCCCAAGGGGGAAGGCAGCAGATATAGAGGTGTGACTATTGAGGAAATATCGTGAAGATTTGACCGAGAAAGCACAATCTCTGCGACGGAATATGACGAAGGAAGAACGCCATCTGTGGTATGATTTCCTAAGGACTTTTCCATATCGGTTTCGCAGGCAAAAACCGATCGGGTGTTACATTTTGGATTTCTATTGTGCCGAGGTTCGGTTAGCAGTAGAACTGGATGGCAGCCAGCATTTTGAAGAAGCGGGAGAAGCTTATGATAAAGACCGCACCCGTTATCTTGAACATCAGGGGATTCGAGTCCTCCGTTTTTCCAATCGTGAGCTCTGGGAGAATTTCGATGGAGTGCGTATGGCGATTTATTTGGCTGCTGGAATCGATAAAGACAAATAAACCCATCTCCCTTTAAGCCTTCCCCCCAGGGGGAAGGCATGAGGAGGAGCACGGTCGTTAAGCCTTCCCCCTAGGGGAAGGTGCCGAACGAAGAGAGGCGGAAGAGGTGTTCCGCGCAGGGCGTTTCTTCCCCGAATGGGACCATGTTGAAAGCAAGTCCCCCCTCATCCGGGTTCGCTGCGCTCACCCACCTTCCCCCCAGGGGGAAGGCAGTCGCTCCAATGCCAAGCCTTCCCCTCAGGGGCGCGAAGCGCGGGATTCGGCCTTTTTGTTTTGTCATAACTATCAAGAGGAGTTTTGATTTTGAGTAATTTAGAAGTAGGAATTGTGGGCTTGCCGAATGTTGGCAAGAGTACGTTGTTTAACGCGATTACGAAAGCCGGTGCGGAGGCGGCGAATTTCCCGTTCTGCACGATTGAGCCGAATGTCGGCGTGGTGGCGGTGCCGGATCCGCGTTTGAAGGTGCTGCATGAGATGTATCAGTCCAAGAAGACGACGCCGGCGTCGGTGCGTTTTGTGGATATTGCGGGACTGGTCAAGGGCGCGTCGAAAGGCGAGGGGCTGGGCAATAAGTTTCTGGAGCATATCCGTCAGGTCGATGCGGTGGCGCATGTAGTTCGCTGTTTTGACGATCCGAACATTACGCATGTCGAGGGCGGCATCGATCCGCTGCGCGATATTGACATCATTCAGACGGAGTTGTGTCTGGCAGATTTGGAAATCGTCGAGAAGCGCATCATGAGGCTGGCTAAGATTGCCAAATCCGGCAGCAAGGAAGCCCGTGTCGAGGATGAGATTCTGCGCCGCATCAAGGCTGTGCTCGATGAGGGAAAGCCGGCCCGTCAGGTCGAGCTTACGGAGGATGAGCTGGCGATGATCCGGGAGATGAATCTCCTGACGCTCAAGCCGGTTCTCTATGTGGCCAATGTCGCGGAGGATGAAGTGGCTACGGCGTATGACGAAAACGCGTATGTCCAGAAGGTCAAGGCCTTTGCGGCGGAAGAGGGCGCGGAAGTCGTGGCGATTTCTGCCCGCGTCGAGTCGGAGATCGCTGAGCTGGATGAGGAAGAGGCCAAAGCGTTCCTTGAGGATCTTGGGGAAACGGAAAGCGGCCTCGATCGCTTGATCAAGGCCGCCTTTGAACTGCTGGGGCTGCAGACGTTCCTGACTGCCGGGCCGGATGAGTGCCGCGCCTGGACGATCGTCCGGGGGACGACGGCGCCGAAGGCCGCCGGCAAGATTCATACGGATTTCGAGCGCGGCTTCATCCGGGCGGAGATTGTCAACTATGACGATCTCGTGGCCAATGGCAGCGTCGCGGCAGCCCGTGAAAAAGGGCTGGTGCGTGTGGAAGGAAAGGATTATGTTATGCAGGATGGCGATGTCGTCAATTTCCGCTTCAATGTATGACCGTTGTATGGCGCTTTACCGCGTTTTCTTGCGGTAAAGCGCTTCCCGCCGGTCGGCAAAGACATCCATGCTTTCTTTGATCTGATTGCGTATGACGGGGCGCAGGTTGCCCTGCAGGATGGTTTCTTCTTCGTCGGCCCGGGCGAGAATCTCGCCCCACGGGTCGATGATGGCGGAGTGGCCGCCCATCTGCAGATCGTCGGCAGCGATTCCCGTTTCGTTGCAGGCTACGACGAAAACCTGATTTTCGATGGCCCGGGCGCGGATCAGCGTCTGCCAGTGGATGAGGCGGTCCAGCGGCCACGCGGCCGGCAGGAACAGGATCGCGATATCCTCAAGCGCCAGACGGCGGATCAGCTCCGGGAACCGAACGTCGTAGCAGACGGCGATGCCGCATTTTACGCCGTCGAGCGAAAAGGTCACGATGCTGTCGCCCGCGGTAAAATCGTCTTTTTCGCCGCTGGGCGTGAAGAGATGCGTTTTGTGGTAGGTGGCGGTCAGGTGGCCTGTGCGGTCGAAGATATAGCAGGTGTTGAAGACCTGCGCGCCGATGGCGTTGGCGATTGTACCGCCGACGATATTTACCTGATACTGCTCCGCCAGACGCGAGAGGGCCTCGCGTGTCTGCGCGCCGTCTGCGTCGGCGTAGTCCGCGATCGGGCGGGGATAGAAGCCGAGCCGCCAAAGCTCCGGCAGCAGCAGGACGTCGGGGCGGCTCTCCATAGCCTCGGCCGTCATGCGGTAAAGGGTGGACATATTTTTTTCCGGTTCGCCAAATGCAATCTTCATTTGCAGGGCGGCAACTCTCATCGTACATCACCTCGGGATATCGCGCCGCCGCATCGGGCGGTGCAAAAGGAGAATCAAGGATGGAACAACAGGTTCAGCTGGGCGACATCGTCCGCATGAAAAAACCGCATCCGTGCGGCAGCAGCGAGTGGGAAGTCCTGCGCGTCGGCATGGATTTTCGGCTGAAATGTCAGGGCTGCGGACATCTGGTCATGCTGCCCCGGCCGAAATTCGAGCGAATGGTGCGCGGGATTGTACGTCATGCCGCGCCGCAGTCCTGACGCCACAAACTGAGTATATCTGCTTTATATCATAGCACAGCCATTCCGCGAGGAAAAGCGGCAAATGCCATTCCGCGCGGGTGGCTGTTTTTGTGTGCGCGGGGCCTCAAAAGCTCCTTCGGTATACAGAATATTTATAGTGAAACACTTGTCAAAGGGAAAACATTATGCTATCATAAGAAACATGTTCGTACAGGAAGGACAAAAACCGAGGAAACATGGAAACTCGTGTCGTTTTATCCTTGCGATACGGACGGAAGCATAGATTTTGTCTGGATTGTTTGGGAGGAATAAGTTGATGAAAAAGACTCTTGTATCCGCACTGACTACGGCACTCGTTGTCGGCGCAGCCAGCACGACGTTTGCTGCTGCCAACCCGTTCTCCGATGTACCGGCCGACCACTGGGCTTATGATGCAGTAAGCCAGCTGGCCGCTGACGGCGTCATCGAAGGCTACGGCGACACGACGTTCAAGGGCGACAAGAACATCACGCGCTATGAGATGGCGCAGATGATCGCCAAGGCGATGGCCAAGACGAATGTCGGCAGCAGCGACAAGGCGCTGATCGACAAACTGGCCGCTGAGTTCTCCGATGAACTCAACAACCTCGGCGTCCGCGTAGCAAACCTCGAAAAGAACGCCGACAAGGTGAAGTTCACGGGCATGGTCCGCTATGATTACTGGTCTACGCGCAACGACGCCAAGAATACGGCTCGTCCGGATCAGAAGATCGACCACGTTCTCTTCCGCCTCTATCCGGATGCCGAGATCAACGATCACTGGCATGTTCAGGCCCGTCTGCAGGGTACATGGACTCCGGCCAAGGACACGGCTTCGGAGATGAAGCTCAGCTACGTCCATGCCGAGGGCAATTATTCGAACTTCAACGTGAAGCTCGGCAAGATGCCGCTGTACTCCACCAGTGACGACGGACTGATCATGGATGGCATGTTCTCCGGTGCGCAGATGACGTTCGGCAACAAGCTGAAAGCGATCGTCAGCGCGGGCCGTCAGGATCTGTCTGCCGATGGCTATGATCTGATGGCAGGCAGTGTCAGCGAGTATGATAAAGTTGGCTACGTCACTTCGGACATGACGGTTTCTAACCTTGTTCGTGCGCATCAAAATGGCGAAAAAGATGATGTGGCAGATTACCAGTCCCTGCAGCTGGTGGAGACGACCGGCAAGCTGACGGCCGGCGCCGGCTATCATCGTTTCCAGAGCAAGGACTTCGCGTTCTTCAACGGCTACGATAAGACGCAGAAGGAAGACAAGGCGGACATCTGGACCGTCGGCGGCAGCTATGCGTTTGACAAGAATGTTGCGCTGGCCGGTTACTATGGCGAGAACACGGATGCGGATGCGTTTGAAAAGGCCGGCAGCGTACAGCTCAGCTACAAGGGCGCATCGGCTGCCAACAAAGGCTCCTGGGGCGCGTTTGCTGCTTACCGCCATCTCGGACAGAATGTCTCCTTCTCCCCGACGTATGATGATATGTGGGAAGGCATGAAGGGCTATTCCTTCGGCGCAAGCTATGCTCCGCTGAAACATGTCATCGCTTCGGCCTCCTATACGATGGGCAAGGATCTGGCTACGGATACGGATTCCAATATCCTCTTCGGCCGTCTGAAGCTCGTCTGGTAATTTCTTCAATCCCTTTAAATCAGCCAAGGCCCCTGCCGGCAGAGTGTTTCTCCGGCAGGGGCCTTGGCTGATTTAAAGGGATTAACGCAATTTTAATCTTCTGGTTGGTTGCAAATGTCAAGAGAACATGTTAAGATAAAATTAATCGGGGGAAAGACAGGGATGAGACTGAGGAAACATGGACACTCATGAGGAATCCTTGTCCGGGGAAGCCCCGGGAATGTAAGGTTTCATTATATAGGGAGGAATTTCTCATGAAAAAGACTCTTGTATCCGCACTGACTACGGCACTCGTTGTCGGCGCAGCCAGCACGACGTTTGCTGCTGCCAATCCGTTCTCCGATGTACCGGCTGACCACTGGGCTTATGATGCAGTAAGCCAGCTGGCCGCTGATGGCGTCATCGAAGGCTACGGCGACACGACGTTCAAGGGCGACCGCAACATCACGCGCTATGAGATGGCGCAGATGATCGCCAAGGCTATGGCCAAGACGAATGTCGGCAGCAACGACAAGGCGCTGATCGACAAACTGGCCGCTGAGTTCTCCGATGAACTCAACAACCTCGGCGTCCGCGTAGCAAACCTCGAGAAGAACGCTGACAAGGTAAAGTGGAACGGCGAGGCTCGTTACACGTACACGAGCGAGCGTCATGATGTGAATATGCTGCAGGGCAACAAGAAGAATACGAAGAAAAACAAAGATGAGCTGCTGCTTCGTCTCGAGCCGACGGCTGAGGTCAATGCCAACTGGCAGGTAAAGGCGCGTCTCGATGCTTCCACGAATATGGAGAGCGACTCGGCTTTTAGTGGTGATTCCGATAAGGTTAAGCTGCAGCGTATTTGGGCGCAGGGCAACTACAAGAACTTCCAGACGAAGCTCGGTAAGTTCCCGGATGGCACGGCCTATGATAATTCTATGATGCTCAATAACCAGATGTCTGGTGCTGAGGTTACGGTAGGCAACCAGCTCAAGGCTACGCTGCGCGCTGGCCGCATTGATCTGAACTCTGACAGCCAGTATAAGAATCTGCATGCCTTCGGGGTAGACGATGATGCTGCTAATCTGCAGAGCATTGCCCTGACCTATCAGCTGGGCAAGGCAGTTGGGACGGCTGCTTACTATCATGCAGACAGCGATGTGTTCAAAAATGCTAATCACCAGTATCTGAAATTTAACAATAACGCAGACGAAGATGAGATGAGCACTTGGGAAGTAGCTGGAAAGTATCGTTTTGACAAGAACGTTGCTCTTGGCGGCGCTTATGCTGAAAACACGAAAGCTGACAGCTATGAGAAGGCTGGCTTTGTACAGCTCGACTATAAGGGTGCTCAGAAGGCCAACAAGGGCACTTGGGGTGCTTATGTCGCTTACCGTCATCAGGGTGCAGGCGTAGTCATCGACCCGAATGTCGATGGCGTCGGTTACAACCAGAAGGGCTGGGAAGTTGGCACGAGCTACACGCTGTTCAAGAACACGGTTGCTTCGGCGAAATACTTCAACGGCAAGGATCTGCATAACGACAAAGATGCTTCCAAGCTCTTCGGCCGTGTCGAGTTCTTCTTCTAATCCAGCAGGATTACTTTTACCACGACATACAAACCGGGACAAAGCGGGTTTCGCTTTGTCCCGGTTTTTTTGCGCCTTTTTGCCGGAAGGTGGAAGGATTGCGATGCCTGCATCGTCTGATTTGCGCTTAATTCCGCTGTTTTCTGCCTGTTCTTAAAGTTGACTTAGAAAACTATCTAATCGAACCATAATGGAAGAATAATGGTCTGTTAATTGTAATTGACAGCGTCAAGTAATACAATAAAGATGTTTCAAGGGAAAGAAACGGAAACGGACACGGAGGAAACAAGGACACTCATGAAGCTCCGCCGTTCTCTTTTCCGGGACGAAGATCAACAGGCTTTTCGCCTTTGCGGCGAAGAAGAATGGAGGAGTTTATTATGAAAAAGACACTTGTTTCTGCACTCACTACGGCACTTGTTGTTGGCGCGGCATCCACGACGTTTGCGGCGACCAACCCGTTTTCCGATGTACCGTCTGACCACTGGGCATACGATGCGGTAAGCCAGCTGGCCGCCGACGGCGTTATCGAGGGCTACGGCGATTCGACGTTCAAGGGCGACAAGAACATCACGCGTTATGAGATGGCGCAGATGGTTGCCAAGGCGATGGCGAAGAGCAACGTAAACAGCACGGACAAGGCGCTGATCGACAAGCTGGCCGCAGAGTTCTCCGATGAACTCAACAACCTCGGCGTCCGCGTCAGCAATCTCGAGCGCAATGCCGACATGGTGAAATGGAACGGCGAGGCTCGCTACACCTACACCAGCAAGCGCGATAAATCCGCGACGGATACGAAGGTAAACGATGATGAGCTGCTGTTCCGTCTCGAACCAAGCGCGGAAGTCAACAACAACTGGCATGTCAACGCCCGTCTCGATGCCTCGACGGATCTTTCCAAGGACAGCGACAAGGACAACCATGGCAGCAGTCAGGATGCGCAGGTCAAGCTGAAACGCATCTGGGCTGACGGCCAGTACGGCAACACGAATGTAAAACTCGGCAAGCTCCCGATGCAGCTGGACAGCAACCTGCTCTTTGATGATGAGATTTCCGGTGCGTCCCTCACGACGGGCAAGGACCTCAAGCTCACGCTGCAGGCTGGCCGCTTCGATCTTGACGGCGATACGAACAACGATTCGGTCAACGCGGCCGCCGGAGTAAAGGATGATACGGCCAATATGCAGAGCGTCGGCCTGCAGTATGGCAGGAATAAGCTGAGCCTTGGCGCCGCTTATCATCATCTGAACAGCGATACGTTCAAGTATATGAGCGAGTATCGTGACGGCAGCACGAGCGATGAAGCTCAGATCTGGTCGGTCAACGGCCGCTATGCGTTCGATAAGAACGTCGCTCTCGGCGGTTCTTATGCGGAAAACGCCAAGGCGGACAACTACAAGAAAGCTGGAACGGTAGAGCTGGACTATAAGGGTGCTGAGCCGGCCAACAAGGGAACCTGGGGTATCTACACGGCTTATCGCCACCTCGGCCAGAATGTCGCCCTCGATCCGTCCTATGATGGCGCATGGGCCGGCACGAAAGGCTGGGAAGTCGGCACGAACTACACGATCTTCAAGAACACGGTAGCCAGTGTGAAATACTTCAACGGAGAAAAATTGGGTAACGGCAAAGACGCGGAGAAGCTCTTCGGCCGTGTTGAGTTCAAATTCTAATTTCGATTTGTCCGGCGCGACCAGATAAGAAGCAGGCAAAAGCTGCTGCGTGGGTTTATACAACCCGCGCGGCAGCTTTTTTGTGCTGCAGCTTTCCCTGAGAGAAAGACTTAATCCCGGAGCGACTGTCTTCCCTTTGAGGGGCGGCTTAACCTTGGAGCGACTGCCTTCCCCCTCGGGGGAAGGTGGGCGAGCGAAGCGAGGCCGGATGAGGGGCAAGAGGGACAACGCCTGAACGCGCGCATTTTTCTCGGTTGGATAAAACAAGCCGAAATCCGCCTTTGTTTTTCGTAAAACTGAAAAAACACGAAAAAAATTAGTGTGGAACCGTTGCCAATTGTAAGAATTTATGATATGATAGGAACTGTCCAAAGGGGAGGACAAAAAGGGGAAAACGAGGGAACAAGGGAACTCGTATGAAAACAATCCCATACATTTTTATGCTCTCCCTGCGGATAAGGGGTTTATTTTATATTAAGGGGGAGTTTCTATTATGAAAAAGGCTCTGGTTTCTGCTTTGACGGCGGCTTTTGTCGCCGGCGCCGCGTCCACGACGTTTGCTGCGGCAAATCCGTTCAGCGATGTACCGTCCGATCACTGGGCGTATGACGCGGTGAAGCAGCTGGCCGCCGACGGCGTTATCGAGGGGTATGGCGATACGACGTTCAAGGGCGACAAGAACATCACGCGCTATGAGATGGCGCAGATGGTCGCCAAGGCGATGGCCAGGACGAATGTCGGCGGCAGCGACAAGGCGCTGATCGACAAACTGGCCGCTGAGTTCTCCGACGAGCTCAACAACCTCGGCGTCCGCGTAGCGAATCTGGAAAGAAATGCGGATAAGGTCGCATGGCATGGTACGGCGGAGTACACGTTCCAGCACTACATGAACAAGGATCAGAAAGACGACCGCTTTGACAGTCGCAACAATCTGCTCCTGCGCCTGCTGCCGGATGCGGAAGTTAACCAGAACTGGCATGTCAAGGCCCGTCTTGATGCCAATACGTTCCTCGATGAGGACAGCAGCACGAACGCAGAGGATAACGGCAAGGTCGATCTTAAGCGTGTCTGGGCCGAGGGCCATTACGGCACATATCGCCTCATGTTCGGTAAATTTGAGGCACCGGATCCAGATACGATTACAGATCTTGCGTTTTCCGGTGCGGAAGTCAGCCGCACGCCGGAAGCCAATGGCTTCGGCTGGGTGCTCGGTGCCGGCCGTGTAAGCTCGCCGACCACATTCGGTTACGGTACGGGTGATACGGCATATAACGCCGACGATACGGCCAATTACCAGTATGCCGGTGTCAGCCTGAAAAAGGACAAGCTTTATGGGGCCGTACGCTTCCATCATCTGAATGCAGACCTTGGAACTACACAGGTGAAGAAGACCTATGCGAAGTCTGCGACGGACGATGCCAATATCTGGCTCGCAAAAGGAACCTATACCTTTGACCATAACTGGGCATTCAAGGGGTTCTATGCGCAGAATACGGAAGCGGATTTTTATGACAAAGCGGGCAGCGCTGAACTTGACTATAAGGGCGGCCAGCCGGAAAATGCCGGTACATGGGGCCTCTGGGCTGCTTATCGTCACTTTGGGCGCAATGCCTTTATTGCCAGCCCGTGGGATGTCATCAATACCTATAACTATGGCGAAAAGGGCGTCGAGATCGGCGGCAATTATGTGCCGTTCAAGAATACGATCATCACCTTGCGCTATGGCAATGGCAAGGATCTTCAGACGGACAACAAGGTGGAGAACCTCTTTGGCCGTGTGAACTTCCTGTTCTGATCCGTATCATATCCGGACCAACTGGATCAATTTTTCACACATGGACTGGGAGAGCAGGCTGCTTTGACGGATTTTTCGTCAAAGCAGCCTGCTTTTTTTGCGAAAAGGGATTGACAGATCGGGAAAAGGCGTGTATTATTAATCAAGTCGCTGCAGGTCAGGAACCATAAGAAGCGCGGAAAAAACGCAAAAAAAGTTCTTGACAGGAAAAAGTCGATGCGATATACTAAATGAGTCGCTGAGATGAGCGGCGGGGCGAAAGCCTCAGGTGGTTCTCTGAAAACTAAACAATGCAACATGAATCATTTGTGATTCA
>NZ_VUNL01000013.1 GCF_009697385.1 Wylensekiella montiformis | reverse complement strand
TTCTGATGTGGTATGATAGACATGGCGATCGGGTCTCCTTTTGTAGAAGTTTGTTGCAACCAATATTCTACGGGATTCGGTCGCTTTTGTATATCCCTCCAGTCTCACATCTATTGTAAACCTACACATTGAGCATTTTTGACATAGCACCAATTTGCAAAATGCTTGTATCTATGTTACACTTGGATGTAATGTGACGATGAAGAAGAAGAGTAGGCTGGCAAAGCATCTATAGAGAGTCTCCGGTTGGTGGGAAGGAGATGGTGCGGCGAGCTGAACGTTCGCTTTGGAGTCTCCGGAGGAAATGCCGGACGCAGCAGCTGCGTTAAAGCGTTTGAGCGATAAATCAGGGTGGTACCGCGGATATTTACCTTCGCCCCTCATGCACGAGTCTGTGCGGGGACGAAGGTTTTTTTGTGTCAGGAGGTTTATTGATGGAAGAGAAGATTGCAAAGCTCAGGGAGCAGGCTGCTGAACTGATTCAGCAGAAGGCATCGAGTCTCAGCGAACTCGATGATATTCGCATCCGGTTCCTGGGGAAAAAAGGCGAGTTTACGTCGATCCTTCGCAGCATGGGAGCGTTGGCCAAAGAGGATCGGCCGAAGGTCGGCAAAATCATCAACGAGGCCAAAGCGCAGATTGAAGAACTCATTGCTGAAAAGAATAAGGAACTTAAGGCCCAGGCCCTTGCCGATAAGATCGCCGGTGAGAAAATTGATGTGACGCTGCCGGGGCGCAACGTACCGATGGGACATCTGCATCCGCTGACGCTGACGCTGGAACGCATCAAGGACATTTTTGTCCATATGGGGTTCAGTGTAGAAGAAGGGCCGGAGATTGAGCGCGATTATTTCAATTTTGAGGCGCTAAACTTGCCCAAGGATCATCCGGCGCGTGATATGCAGGATTCCTTTTACATCACCGATGAGATTCTCATGCGTTCCCAGACCTCGCCGGTTCAGGCGCGCACGATGCAGGGGAATGAGCCGAACGCTCCGATTCGGATGATTGCTCCCGGACGTGTTTATCGCCGCGATGAATATGATGCGACGCATTCCCCCATGTTTACGCAGGTGGAAGGACTGGTCATCGATAAAGGAATCAGTCTGGCAGATCTCAAAGGAACACTGGAACTTTTCCTGCATCAAATTTTCAATGAAAACGTCGGCGTTCGTTTCCGCCCAAGTTTCTTTCCTTTTACCGAGCCGTCGGCAGAGGTAGATATTTCCTGCGTTATGTGTCATGGCAAGGGCTGCAGGGTATGCAAAGGAACCGGCTGGCTGGAGATACTCGGTGCCGGGATGGTACATCCGCATGTTTTGGAAATGAGCGGTTATGATCCGAAAAAAGTCAGCGGGTTTGCTTTTGGTTTGGGAGTAGAGCGCATTGCCATGCTGTCTTACGGCATCGATGATTTGCGTCTGTTCTATGATAATGACATACGCTTCCTGAGCCAGTTCTGAAAATAAGGGGGTTGAACCATGCAGGTATCCATTAAATGGCTGAACGATTATATCAATTTCAATGAGACGGCGGAAGAGCTTGCGGATAAATATACTATGGCTGGTGTGTCGGTGGAAAATGTCATCCGTGCCGATGCAGGGCTGGATAAGGTGGTAACGGGGAAAATCGAGCAGATCGAACCGCATCCGGATTCCGACCATCTTCAAATCTGTCAAATGAATGTTGGAGCGGGGGAGTGTATCCAGATCATTACGGGCGCACAGAATGTCCGCGAAGGACAGATTGTTCCCGTGGCCATGATTGGCGCTCATTTGCCGAACGGGCTTCACATAAAGAAGGGAAAGCTGCGCGGCCTTCCGTCGAACGGCATGCTGTGCTCGGCAGAAGAGCTTCATATGGATCTTACGAAGCTGACGGATGAGCAGAAGAACGGCATTTACATTTTGCCGCCGGATACGCCGGTGGGAGTACCGGCCAAGGATGTTCTGGGGCTTGATGATGTCGTTTTGGAATTTGAGCTTACGGCAAATCGCGGCGATTGTTTCAGCGTTTTGGGATTGGTCCGCGAAGCAGCGGTCCTCACGGGAAATGTACCGCATTATCCGGATATTCAAGTCCGGGAAGACGATGAAGCCGCGGCGGCGGATCTGATCAAAGTTGACATTGAAGCCACGGAGCTGTGTAATCGCTTTTCAGCCCGCGTGATCCGCAATGTAAAGATCGGTCCATCTCCGGAATGGATGCAGCAGCGTCTGGAGGGGGCAGGTATCCGTTCCATTAATAATGTAGTTGATGTTACGAATTTTGTCATGATTGAGCTCGGCCAGCCGATGCATGCGTATGATTACGATGAAATCAAAGGCCATCATCTGACGGCGCGCGTGGCGGAAGCCGGGGAAAACCTTCATACGCTGGATGATTCTTCCCGTGTGGCGAAAGGTACGGAGCTCGTCATTGCCGATGAGGAAAAGCCCGCTGGATTGGCTGGAATTATGGGCGGACTGGAGACGGAAGTGACGGAAAAGACCACAACGGTGGTTCTTGAAGCGGCTTCCTTTAACGGGCCCAATATACGCCGTACCTCGCGGGCCTGCGGCCTTCATTCGGAAGCGTCCGGCCGCTTTGAGCGCGGAGTGGATGTATCCAATACGCCGCGCGCTCTGGATCGGGCATGTCAGCTCTTGCAGGACATGGGGGCTTGTACGGTAACGAAGGGGGTCGTCGATGTTTATCCGGCGCCAAAACCGCAGGTCAGGATTGATTTTACTGTGGACGAGATCAACCGCCGTCTCGGGACACAGCTGCCGGGCAGCAAAATGATCGATATTCTTGAACGTCTCGGGTTTGGCGTCCGTGAGACGGCATCCGGCGCTTATCAGGCAGTGGTTCCGTCCTGGCGCAATGACTGTACCTATATGGAAGATCTTTCGGAAGAGATTTCCCGTATTTACGGCTTTGATAACATTCCGTCAACCACACCGTTTGGACGCATGATGCAGGGCCGTCAGAGCCTGCGCCGGAATTTTATTGACCGTATTAAGCATGTGCTGGCTGGCCTTGGCATGACGGAGGAGTTGTCTTTCAGCTTCACCAATACGGATATGCTGGATAAAATGTGCGTTCCGTCTGACAGCAAACTACGCCGGGCTATCCCGATCATGAACCCGCTGACCGATGAATATCCGCTGGTTCGTACGAGTCTGCTTACGAGTATTATGGAAAATGCCGTCCGCAATTTCTCCCGCAAGAATACGGATATCCGGATTTTTGATGTGGCACCGGTATTTTATCCGAAGGCGCTGCCGGTCACGGAGCAGCCGGATGAGGTGATCAGGCTGGCTGGTCTGATCACAGGCCGCCGCCATCCGGTGGGCTGGAATCAGAGCAACGAGATGGTGGATTTTTACGATATGAAGGGCATCGTCGAGGAACTCTTCCGGGCTTTGTCGATTTCCGGCTGCACGGTTGAGGCCGGCGAGCACTTTGCTATGCATCCGGGCAAGACGGCCCTCTTCAAGAAGGGCCGCGAGGTAATCGCTACGGTGGGAGAATTGCATCCGGCTGTCGCCGCTAACTTTGGCATCAAGCAGAAGGTGTACCTTTTCGAGATGGATGTGGAGACACTGATGAAATACACGGCCAAGAACTTCCATTATAAGTCACTGCCGAAATATCCGGCCATTGCGCGTGACCTTGCCATTGTGGTGGACGAGGATGCGGCTGCATCTGACATTGAAGCCGTTATCGCTCGAAATGGGGGAGCTTATTTCAAGGGGGTAACCTTGTTTGATGTTTATACCGGCGAGCATGTTGCAGCGGGGAAAAAGAGTCTGGCCTTTAATCTGCAGTTCCAGTCGTCCGACAAGACGTTGACGGATGAGGAAGCAGATGCCGGGTTCCAAAGCATACTGGAAGCAGTCAAAACGCAATTCCGGGCAGAGCTGCGTGCATAAAGGTGAACGAAGATGGATAAAGAAAGAAAACGGGAAGCTCAGCGCATCGTCGTAGAAATCTACGGCAATAGCTATCCGCTCAAAACCGACAATCCGGATCGCTTGGAGAAACTTGCCGCCGAGGTGGACCGAAAAATGAAACAGATGGCCCGTTCAGTCCGCAGCTTTGACGATCGAAAAATTGCGGTGCTGACTGCTTTACAGATCGCGGAAGAGTATCAGGATCTGCGGGCAGATTATGATGAACTGGTCGAGCTTATGGATGAAAAATAAAAAGATATATCCAATGAAGTAATCAATAAAAATGATTACTTCATTTTTTTTATTAAAATGGAAGGAGTTTTTTTGTGATGCGCGAATATCAATATATAAAGACGGGGAATCATAGGAGATATCAATATTATAGGAGATATCTTAGGGGATATCTTGTTGTAAGGATTTTATGGAAGAGATAAAAGGAGTGGAAGTTATGTCTTGGATGAACAATTTACGAGTGGCGTACAAACTTCTGATTCTGGCTGTCATTGCGGTGATTGGTATGAGCTGCATTGGCTGGTATGGATATTCAGCCATTCAAAAGGCGAAGACCGGTATGGATGAGATGTATGAATATTCGGTCAAGGGGTTGGATTATGTTGGGCAGGCGCGCTACGGGGTGCGTTATGCGCAGGGAATGGCCGTCACCATGACCACGGTCAAGGATCAGCCGCAGCGCATGAAGGAATTGCGCGGGAAATATGAGGATGCCGTAAAGACAGTGGAAGACAATATCAAGGCATATAATGATATCCCGTATGACGATGAGGCTACGGACAGCGCGATGGAAATCGTGGAGCAGGACTGGAAAGCACTGCGCCAGAATCTCGATCAGGTCGTAGCATTTTCTGAACAGGGCCAGGGGGCAGAAGCATTGGCTGTTTATGAAAAGGGCGGTGCCAAGCTGGCTGCTGATCTGGGCAAGGATTTAGGAAAATTGGCGCAGCTGGAAAGCCAGGGCGCGGGAGAAACCAACAATGAGAATGAAGAAGCGGCTGCAACGGCCATCCGCAATATGGTGATTCAGCTGCTCGTTACCCTGATGATTATGATTGGTGCCTGTGTATGGATTACCAAGGAAATTACCAATCCGATGCAGAAGATGATGGCTGCGCTCGGCCGTCTCAAGGCAGGAGATTTCAGCGATCATGCCCGTGAGATTGACCGCGGAGACGAGTTCGGCGAGATGGCGGATCAGGTGGCTTCGGTACGTCAGGAACTCCATAAACTGATGCGCAGTACCAGCACATCGGCGGAGCAGCTGGCTGCGTCTTCTGAGGAGCTCACGGCCAGTGCGGCGCAGTCGGCACAAGCGTCAGAACAGGTGGCACAGTCTGTGACCAAAGCTGCAGGCGCTGTTGCGGAGCAGCAGCAGGATGTCGGAGACACCATTGATTCCATCGATAAGACGGCGGAGTCGGTTCGTCATTTGAGCGAGACGGCCAAACGCGTATCGGAGCATGCTGCGGTCACGCATGATGCGGCGGTAAGCGGCAGCGAATCGGTAAAATCTGCTGTGGATCAGATTGAAAGCGTGTCGCGCATCGTCAATGGGTCGGCGGCGACAGTGGACAAGCTGGGCCAGAGTTCGCAGGAAATCGGGCAGATTGTCGAGGATATTTCAACGATTGCCGAGCAGACGAATCTTCTTGCCTTGAATGCAGCGATTGAAGCAGCCCGTGCCGGTGAGCATGGACGCGGCTTTGCTGTCGTGGCAGATGAAGTGCGCAAGCTGGCGGAAGAATCGCAGGAAGCGGCGCAGCGTATCACCGGTTTGATCACCGGGATTCAAAACGACACGGCGGAAGCGGTGCGTTCGATGCAGGAGGGGAGCCAGGCCGTTCGTGAGGGCACGGCTTCTGTGGAACAGCTGCGCGCTACGTTTGATCATATCCGTGAAGCGGCCGTCGGCGTCGCTGAACAGGCTAAGGCCATGAGCGACGATATCCGGGCCGTGTCCGGAGAGACTGACCTTGTGCGGACGAAGTCCGGCGGTGTTTTGGATAAAGGACGGACGATTGCCACGGAGATGGAAAGCGTATCGGCGGCTTCGGAAGAGCAGTCTGCTTCTGCTACGGAAATTGCCGATGCCAGCACCTCTTTGGCCAATTTGGCACAGGCCCTTCAAAATTCCCTGCAGCATTTTAAATTTTGAACAGACCTGTTAATGAGAAACCATTGCATACGATAACATCAGTCCTGCGGGACCGGAAGTGAAATTCCGGTCCCGCATTTTGTAATGTTGTAACATAAAATATGAGAAAAATTTTAAAAGTCAGAAGGAAATGAGAAAAATTACGAGAAAATTAAAACGATGTCTTACAGAAAAGGACATTTTCCGGTTATGTTTTTAAAAGGAGGAGAAGTTATGAAACGTGCAGGGCAGGAAGGTTTTTCTCTTTTAGGGGTATTGATCGCTGTCATGATCATCGGGATTGTGGCATCAATCGCCGTACCGAAGTTTCAGTCCGCGGTTGTTTCAGCGAACACAGCCAAGGTTATGGCTGATCTTACGACACTGGATACAGCGATTGCTGTATATCAGACGGAAACAGGAAAAGTACCGGAGTCGATCAGTGATCTTTCCGGGTATGTCGCCGATCTTCAGAACTTAAAACCACCGCAGGGAAAATGTCGTTTGAAAGACGGATCCGTGACGGAACTTCATGAAACAAGTTATCTTCTTCAAAAAGACAGTAAAACGCTGCTTCCTTCGCAGGATGGCTGCCGGGCTGTATGCGGTGGCCACCCTGCCGGGGATTTTGGCCGATGAATGCGGGAAGCATGCCGGAGCATCAGGCAAGAAGAAAGGAGCCTTTCCAGATGCTGCGGCGTAAGGAATGCGTGGAGATTTTTTTGCTGGAAACAGCGGCTCTTTTTGCGGCCATGCTGTCTGGCCGGTACGGTGCCGAGCTGGCTGTCAGCGGGGGGCTGGCTCTGGTGCTGATTTTGCTGGCGCTTACCGATCTGCGGTGCGGCCTGCTTCCTGACCGTCTGACTGCTGTCCTTGCTGTTGCGTCTGTCTTCTGCTGGGGATGGGGAAGTCTGGACTGGAGCGAGGCCGCGGCAGGAGGGATCATAAGCGGTGGAAGTCTCTTTTTTCTTCGTCTGGCGAGCCGCGGCGGACTGGGCCTTGGCGATGTAAAAATGGGCGCCGCCCTGGGGCTTTGGCTGGGATGGCAGGCGGTGATTCCGGCTTTGGCCCTGGCTTTTTTGCTGGGCGGTACCATAGCATTGCTGCTTTGTACAAGCCGCATGTGCTGGAAGGATTCCATGGCGTTTGGACCGTTTCTGGCGATCGGCGGCTATGCTGCCTTTTTATGGGGGCGTCAGTGCTGGCAATGGTACGCGGCTTATTTGTTATAAAGCTGATGAGATGATGCCGGAGAAGCAAGCGGAGGGATAGAAAGAAATTGGAAAGACGGATATCCGGATTTATTCTGGCTGAGCTGATGGTGGTCATCATGATTCTTGGCATCCTGAGTGCGATGGCTGCTCCTTCTGTGCTGCGGTTTTATCGACAGGCGGCACTGGAATATGAGACCGAGCATCTGCTGGCTGATCTGCGCCGTATCCGGTCTATGAGTCGTCAATGCAATGAGCCGGCTTATGGATATGGGCAAAACTCGGTATGGATTCAGAAGGTGTTTATTAATCTGAATGCAGATAGCTATGATATCTGGGCAAAAGGCGGCACGTTGAAATATTCGAAGCGCTTCTCGCATAAGCTTATGCCGATGATAAAGATGAGCTGGCCAAATGCCGGAGGTGATTCTGAATTTTCCTTCCGCTGGAACAGCGGATTGACGAGCAAGGGGATGATGGGGACGATTGTCCTGATGGTCCGCGGGCATCCGGAGGAACAGCGGTGGATTCGGATTAATCGGAGCGGACGGCTGCGTATTGAGCGGGGAGGAAAATGGTGAAACAGGAAAAAAACAACGAGCAGGGATATATCCTGTTGGAGACGTTAGGGATCAGCCTGATGCTGCTGGCTATGACGGGTTGCCTTCTGTTTTATCGTCAGGCTGCAGCACTGCGGTGTGCCGATGCTGCGCGGACTACGGCGCTTTATTTGGCACGGGAGGAGTTTTCCCGCCTTCAATGGATGGAACAGAATGAGGAGAGTTTTTCTGCTTCTTCTGTGCAGCCGTGGCTGGGCAGTCCGGATTCCTTGCGGCAGAATGGCGGAATTTATCGGGTGCGGGCAGAGACGGGCTCTCGGGATTCTACTGGAATGGTGTCCGTTGTGGTTGTGGTTCAATGGGAGAAATCAGGTTTTTCCGGGGAACAGCGATTCAGGAGGCTGATTGGCAGGCATGGACAGGAGTCGAAGAGGATGTAAACGGGACGGACAGGGTGGATTTGTCCTGTTGGAGGCAGTCGCGGCGCTTCCTGTTCTGATTCTTCTGCTGGCAGTGGCGGGGATGATGATGGCAAACAGTTGGAAAGCTTATCGGTACCATTTGGCCGATGAAGAACTTCAACAGGAGGTCCGGCAGGCACTGGATCGTGTGACAGAGGATATGCTGACCGCCCGCCGGGCGGAACCCATGACGTATAAACGCGGCGTGAAGATCTATCACCGTAAAACGGCCTTTTCGAAGAAAAATGAAGACAGTACAACGGAAACGAAGTATTATTTGAATGATTATGGCCGCGTCAAGCTGGTTCAGAATGATGCTTTTGCGCCGATGACCGGCGATCATGCTTTGGCCGGTGTAACCATTACGGATTTTTTCTGCCGGCCGGTCGCGGAAAAAAGAGGACTGTATGAGATAAGACTGGAGGGGAAAAGCGAGGTGACAGGTCATGTGTATTCTCTGCATACAGCTGTATATTTACCGGATGATATTCCCTGACAGAAGCAGGAGGAAGAATCGGCAGGGAGAACAGGGGATAATTGGCGTATTCGTCCTTTGTCTTATGATGCTGGTTATGCTGATGGGTACCGGTCTGCTGTATGTCATCCGGCAGGGGGCGCAGGAAGGCGAAGACTATCGGCGGGAGATGGAGCTTCGCCTGGCTGCGGAGAGTCTGGTGGAACAAGAAGCCTGCCGGATTGCAGCACAGGCGGACCTGGCCGATGGACTGACGGAAAAAGAACCGACCCCCATTTCGGAGGTATGCCGTCCGGAATGGGCAGATTGCTCCCTTAGGCTGACTTTGGTGCGCTGCAGTCCATATCTTTATATTGTCGCGTATGCTTATCAGGATGAAACGTCCGGATGGGAGCGATACAAATTTGCAAAAGGGGTCATGAAGCATGAAGGAAACCATTATCGATGGCAGGGATGGGCACCGTGAGAAACGCTGGCTGGAATATATGGACGGCAGATTCCTGAAACAGTGGGGGAAGAAAGCGGTTGGTCTGTTTCGCGAAGAACAGGATGATGTGCTGGGAGCGGGCATGAGCGCGGATGGCGCCTGCTGCCTGATTCGCTTGCATGCCGAGGAAGAAGGGAAATGGCATGCGGAAACACCAGTGTTCTGGCAGACAGATCCTGATGCAGACACTGAGCCATCGGGACAGGCTGAGCGATGTGCGATAGAAATCGCCAAGCAGGGATGGGATGGGATCCCGGTTGTGGCGATGGTTCCTGCGTCGATGCGAAGAGAGTATCTTATCACGCTGCCGCCGGGAATGGATGAGATGGAGCAGCGCGAGGCGGCTTATTGGGAGCTGGACGACAAGCTGGCCCGGGAAGGCGTACAGATCGAACAGACCTGTACGGTTTGTCATCCGCTTTCCGCGGATCGCGGTGTCTGGATTGCAGCAGTCGGCCGGGATTTTGTGGAAGGTATGGCCTCAGCCTTTCATGACGCAGAACTGCCCTTGAAGGAAATCCTTTGTGTTCCTCCACCGGATTCGGAGGATTGGGCAGAATGGATGGCGGATTTTTTCTGCACGGAACCCGATATGCCGCTTCTGTCTGAGCAGGCTGGTCGGGAGGCCGCTCTGGCCGTGGCGGCATTTCTTATGGGAGAACGGGATGAGAAATGGCGGCGGCTGCGGCTGATAGCTCCTGAACGAATCCCTGAACGCTGGAATTATCGCCGTTTGGCCGCGGCCCTTTTCGGGGGGACCTTTTTGTTTTTGTGTCTGATGACCGGATGGGATTCCTGGAAGTTATATGAAGCGGGGCGGTATAAGATAGATGCGCAGACTCAGCTGGGCCATCTTTCTATGGAACAGAGACAGATGGAGATGCTGGAACGCGTCCGAAGAGAGACGGAGCGCAAGGAAAGATGTTTGGTCGCCCTGTCAGCCGGCAATATTCCCTGGTACGGCATTTTAGTTCATTTCGGTACTATGACAACAGAAGGGATATGGCTGGAACAGATGGAGATGCAGGATGGGCAAAATATCGTGCTGAAAGGGCGTGCGGTCAGTTATGGTGCGCTTTCTGATTTCGTTCAGCGCTTTGAACGGGATACAGAATTTTTCCCGCAGGGGCCTGTTCTGGATCAGTCGGAGATGCAGCAGGAGGCCGGAGCACGGCAGGAGATTTGCTTTCGTATGATGCTGCAACTTTGATGGTACGGAAGCTTTGTTTCGATAAAGGCGCAGGAAGACGATTGAATCTATCGGTGTCAATAAAAAGGAAGGGGGGCTGCCTGTGCGGCGAGAGCAAATCGATCATTTTGAGGCATGGCTGATAAAGAAAGGGGGACATCTGACGGGGAGATCCTGGCTGAAGTTGTCTGCTCTGGTGTGTGCCATGATGGTGACAGGTTGGTACTGGCTGGTTCATGAACCTTTGTCAACGGGACGACAGAAGATGGAGCTGGAAGCAGAACAGGCGATGGAGCAGATCGTGGCTGTAGAGAATTATCAACATGCACATTTGGATTTTTCCGGTTATCAGAAAGAATTGTCCGGTCAGCAGGAACGCGCCGATAGAGCGTTGCCGGATGAGATGGAGCAAGGGAGATTCCTCGGCTTGTTGGAATATACAGCCCGGCGGAATCATGTGGAACTGGAACAGGTGGAACCCGGGCAGACGTTCCAAAAGGGAGAAACTTGCGCCTTGCCCATAAAAGTGCGCTTTCGCTGCGGTTATTTCGATCTGCTCTCTTTTTTGCGTGAGGCAGGGGATGGTGAGCGATTTATTCGAATAGACCGGGTTGCTGTTCACGGAGATCATGATGGACTGGATTGTACGGTGAATCTGTCTGTTTTTTCCCTGCCGGCTGATGCATCGGGGGATAGCTAGTGGCTTGTTTTCTATGCAAGGACAGGAAGTGCTTATTGATGGACTTGATTTATAGCAAGCAATACCGTAAACTATTAGAATAAAGAAACTTGAAACGATGAGAGGGGTATCCTGTTATGAGTATCTTGCGGTTTATGACAGCAGGTGAGTCGCACGGCCCTTGCTTGACAGCAATATTAGAGGGACTTCCTGCAGGTCTTGCTTTGAATCTGGAGGCCATCAATGAGGATCTGGCCCGTCGTCAGCAGGGATATGGGCGCGGCGGACGAATGAAAATCGAAACGGACCGGGTGGACGTTATTTCCGGTGTCCGTTTTGGGGAAACCATTGGCGGGCCGATTACGTTACAAGTGGTGAATAAGGATTTTTCCAATTGGACGGATCGCATGGCTGCCTTTGGCGAACCATCGGGTCCGAAGGTTACAGCCGCCCGCCCGGGACATGCGGATCTGACTGGCGTCAAAAAATATGACCGTCGGGATGTGCGCGATATTCTCGAGCGTTCCAGTGCGCGGGAGACAACGATGCGTGTGGCGGTAGGCGCTGTATGCAAGGAATTTCTTCGGGCATTGGGGATTTCGATTACGTCGCAGGTTTTGAATATTGGCGGTGTGTCTGTTGCGGAAAACAAAGCAGAATCCCGTCAGCCGGGCCGGAATAATTCGTCTGAACTTAATTGTTTGGATCCGGTGGCTGAGCAAAATATGAAGAAAAAAATCGATGAAGCGAAAAAAGCGGGAGATACCCTGGGCGGTATCTTTGAAGTCGTCGTGCACGGCGCTCCTGCTGGCCTGGGCAGTCACATTCAGTGGGACCGCCGTTTGGATGCGAAGCTGGCTGGAGCTATGATGTCGATTCAGGCCATTAAGGGCGTGGAAATCGGTGCTGGCTTTCAGTGCGCAAATCTGCCGGGAAGCCGGATTCATGACGAAATCTTTTTGGATGAGTCTGGACAGGTATATCGCAGGACCAATCGTGCTGGCGGACTGGAGGGCGGCATGACAAATGGAGAGGATGTGATCGTCCGGGCAGCCATGAAGCCGATTCCTACCCTGATGACGCCGCTTCATTCCATTGACATTGAAAGCCGGCAGGCCGTTCTGGCCTGCAAGGAGCGCAGTGATACCTGTGCCGTGCCGGCAGCTTCTGTGGTCGGCGAGGCTATGACCGCCTTTGTTTTTGCCGAGGCGGTCTGCGACAAGTTCGGCTCGGATGCGATGACGGATGTGAAAGCTGCGGTACGTCAATATAGAGAACGGATCGGAAGGGATTGGTGAACCATGAAGAACATCGTACTCATTGGCTTCATGGGCACGGGAAAAACCAGTACCGGGCGGATGCTGGCCGCCCGGCTTGGTGCGGCTTTTATCGATATGGATCAGCGCATTGAAGAAGAAACGGGCATGAGTATTCCTGCTATGTTTGAGAAAAAGGGGGAATCCTTTTTTCGCAGCCGTGAAAAACAGCTGGTCCGACGTCTCTCCGCACGGCGCAACGCCGTGATATCAACAGGAGGCGGTACGGTTAAAGATCCTGAGAATGTTGCCATGCTGCATCGGGACGGCGTCATCATCTGCCTGAGCGCTTCCACTGACGCTGTTCTGGAACGTACTGTCCGGCGCGGACAGCGACCGGTGCTTGATCGGGCGGATCAGGGAGATCGCCGCGAAGCCATCGAAAAGCTGATGAATGAGAGGGAGGCACTGTATAAACAGGCGGATTTTACCGTAGATACCAGTGAATTATCTCCGCTTCAGGTCGTGGAAACGATCCTGCGGTATTTGAAATCGAGAGGGATGCTTCATGCGTAAAGTAAAGGTGGACTTAGGGGAAAAAAGTTATCATATCGTGATCGGCAGCGGATTAGGGGAAGAGCTGCAGCGCTTTATCGCTGCGGCAGACTTTTCCCGAAAAGCTTTGTTGGTTACGGACAGTAATGTCGGTCCGCTATATGGGCAGCAGATCAAATCCCTGTTGCAGGAGGCGGGATTATGTGTAGAACTGGCCGAAATTCCTGCCGGAGAACGGTCGAAGTGTTTGGCTGTGGCAGAATCTCTTTATACCAAGGCGATTGAACTGGGGTTGGACCGCAGGTCGCCGATTTTTGCTCTAGGGGGCGGTGTGGTTGGCGATCTGACTGGCTTCGTTGCCGCCACCTATATGCGCGGCGTCCCGTTTATCCAACTGCCGACCAGTCTGCTGGCACAGGTGGATTCGAGTGTTGGCGGAAAGGTGGCGGTCAATCATGCGCTGGGGAAAAATCTGATCGGTTCCTTTTATCAGCCGAAAGCGGTATTTATGGATCTCAGCCTGATGCGGACGTTGCCGAAACGCGAAATCGCTACGGGGATGGGGGAAATCATCAAGTATGGCGTGATTTACGATCCGGACTTTTTTTCTTTTTTGGAACAGAACCGGCAGGCCGTGCTGAATTTGGAACCGGATGCGGCGACGCATATGATAGCGAGATCCTGTGAAATCAAAGCGGATGTGGTCAGTCAGGATGAGCAGGAGGCCGGTTTGCGCCGGATCCTGAATTTCGGACATACTATGGCGCATGCTATTGAAAGAGAAACCGGTTATGTACGCTATAATCATGGCGAAGCCGTGGCAATCGGCATGATCGGGGCTGCGGATATCAGCTGCCGGATGGGGCTGATTTCTGAATCGGTTAAGCAGCGCCTGATCGATTTAGTGGAGAGGATGCATCTGCCGCTGCTGGCGGATGGCTGCGACGTGGATGCCATGTATCACGATATTTTTCATGATAAAAAAACGGTAGGCGGTAAAGTGAACTGGGTGCTTATGACTGGAATCGGCTCGGTGATCTGCCGGGATGATGTACCGGAAGATGTCGTTCGTCAGGCGATGGCTGCTCGTATCAGCCAATGATTTGCCGCGACAAAATAAAAAATAAAGAGTGAGAAAAATTTTATCGGAATGGTTGAAACCCTGCTCCTTTTATGGTAAACTAACATTCGTATGTGGACGGTCCTCTGAGCGAGTGGTGTACTTTTGTACAACGGATGCTTGCCATGAACGTCTGGAATAAGGAGGAAAAAGTAATGAACATCATCGAAACTTTGGAGAAAGAACAGCTCCGCTCAGACATCCCTGATTTCGGTCCCGGAGATACGGTTCGCGTTCATGCGAAGATTGTCGAGGGTTCCCGTGAGCGTATCCAGATGTTTGAAGGAATCGTGCTCGGCCGTCAGGGCGAGGGCGTACGGGAGACTTTCACGGTTCGTCGTATTTCTTATGGCGTAGGCGTTGAGCGTATGTTTCCGGTACATTCTCCGCGCATTGAGAAGATCGACGTGCTCCGCAAGGGCGTAGTGCGCCGGGCAAAACTCTATTATCTGCGTAATCTTACGGGTAAAGCTGCTCGTATCAAAGAGAAGCGTTGATTGGCGCAACGATAGGGACTGCTTTTTGGCAGTCCCTATTTTATTCAAGTATGAGGAGGAAATCTCAATGGGATCATTAGGGGAAGAAGCCAAGGATTGGATTGTCTCGATTGTCGTAGCCGTAGTACTGGCATTCTTTATCCGTCAGTTCATTGTTGAGCTTTATATCGTAGACGGCCCGTCCATGCGGCCTACGCTGCAGTCGCAGGAAAGACTGATTGTCAATAAATTTGTCTACAAAATACGCGAGCCGAAGAAAGGGGAGATTCTGGTATTTCAGTATCCTCGTGATCCTCGGCGCGATTTTATTAAACGTGTTATTGCAACAGCTGGCGATACGGTAGAAATCAAGGATGGCAGGGTCTTTGTAAATGATCAGCTGCTCAATGAAGACTATATTCTGGAAAAAACGAAGAGTGAATATCCAAAATCCACAGTACCCAAAGGGACAATTTTTGTCATGGGAGATAACCGCAATAATTCCGAAGACAGCCGTTTTGCCGATGTCGGCTTTGTTCCGCTTGATCTGATCAAGGGGAAAGCCATGCTGGTGTTCTGGCCGGTCAGCCAGCTCAAAACGCTTCCGTAACCAAGTGGGGATTTGCTGATGAAAATGATTTCTTGGAATGTCAATGGGCTTCGCGCCTGCTTGAAAAAAGGGTTTATGGAGTCGTTCTGCCGTTTGGATGCCGATGTGTTCTGCCTGCAGGAAACGAAGATGCAGCCGGATCAGGCGATTCTGGAATTGCCGGGATACAGGCAATTCTGGAACAGTGCGGAAAAGAAAGGTTATTCGGGCACAGCTGTATTTACCCGCATCGAGCCGCAGCAAGTGAGTTATGGGATTGGTGCCGAGGAATACGATCATGAAGGCCGCGTCATTACGTTGGAGTTTGAAGAGTTGTATCTGGTTACGGTTTATACGCCGAACGCGCAGCGGGGCTTGGAGCGTCTGTCTTACCGAATGGGCTGGGAAGATGCCTTTCGTGCTTATTTGCAGAGGCTGGATGCACAGAAGCCGGTCGTTGTCTGTGGTGATCTCAATGTGGCACATCAGGAAATCGATCTGAAAAACCCGAAAACCAATCATCATAATGCCGGCTTTACCGATGAGGAACGCGGCAAATTTACCGAACTGCTGGAAGCGGGATTTATCGATACGTTCCGGACACTCTATCCGGAACGGACTGGAATCTATACCTGGTGGTCCTATCTGCGAAAAGCGAGGAATACCAATGCCGGCTGGCGCATCGATTACTTTGTCGCTTCGGAACGGCTAAGGGGTCGAATTAAGGATGCAACGATCCATAATGAAATATTCGGCAGTGACCATTGTCCGGTAGGATTGGAATTGCTGTAAAACAGAAAAAAGACGGAGAACACACCCGGTGAGGTGCGTTTTCCGTCTTTTTGTGTACTGTACCATAAGTGTAACGTTATTTTGCCTTTGAATCTGTAACGGATGATACGATATTTGATCAGAGGATGGTATTTTTTTCGGCGGTTTTTTGCCGCTGCTTTTCTGCGGATTCGATGTTGATTCTGACATCGTAAAAGGTACTTCCGCCGCCTTGGTCTGTAAGGCGCATGGTTGTGAGGCGGTTTGTATTGCCGTCTGCGGTATGTTTTTTCCACCAGACACCTTCGGAAACCAGAACGCCGGGAGCGGTTCGATCTGTGATGCGCAGGGTAAATGTGGCTCTGCCCTGCGCGTTGCTGGCCTGTACCTGCTGCCCGTCGATGAATTGCAAACGGCGGGCATCGGACGGGTGCATCATCAGCTCCATGGTGTGACGGCGCAGGAGGTCGTTGCGTTCGTTAAACGAACTGTCAAGAATCCTCGCGTCGGGAGAATTGACGAAAGAAAAGGATTCGGGATCCTGATTCATGTGCGGAGGGAAATAATCGGGAAGGGAGGGCTGGCAGCGGGGATTCTCGATTTCGATTTTGCCGGATGGTGTACGGAAGTCTAATTTATAGTCTGGAGGCAAGGGCAGGGGAACGGGAATGCCGGCGCTGAGCTTCTTCTTGTCGATCGGAAGCGGCCAGAAGCGGCCGGTGCTCTCGATCAAGGCGGTGATGAGTTCTTCTTCGGTCTGATTGTAGAAAGAATCCGGCAGGTTCATCGCTTTTGCCAGAAGGGAAAAGACCTGCCAGTTGGATTTGCTTTCACCGATTGGAGCGATTACGGCAGTGCTTCGTTCCAGAACATATTGTCCATAGGAATAATATAAATCGCTGTGTTCCAGCGAGGTCGTGGCGGGCAGAACAATATCTGCATAGCGTGCCGTATCGGTCAAAAAGCGTTCGTGAACGACCGTAAAAAGGTCCTCGCGGGCCAGTCCCCTTAAAACCTGCATCTGGTCTGGTGCGGTACAGGCTGGATTGGACGAATATACATAGAGACTTTTGATGAGGGAGGCGGGATCTTTTTGGTTCAGTACACGCCCGAGTTCACACATATTGATATGGCGGATGCCGGGCTTTTCCTTGTCAGGACGGCGGATAATGGACTTGTCCAGGGCATGGCTGCCTGAGGCTGAGGTCAAAAGGCCGCCGCCGGGTTTTGCGTAGGCGCCGACGCTGGCGGGAAGGCAGGTGATGAGTCGTGAAGTCATAGCGCCGTTGCCATAGCGTGACTGACCGCTGCCAAGGCGGATGAACGGAGCATGGGCGGTGGCGTACGCATGCGCCAGTTCCTCGATCGTGGCGGCGGAAACTCCCGTAATGTCCGCTGTTTTGCCCAGTGTGTAATGAGGCAGGATTTTATCGCAAAGACGCTCCCAGCCTTGTACATGTTGAGCGATAAACGCGTTATCTGCCAGTCCGTCGCGGCGGATGACGTGCATCATGCCGAGTGCAAGCGCTCCATCTGTACCCGGACGGATTCTGATGAAATGATCGGCATAGTCAGCGGTGCGCGTGCGATAGGTATCGATGCAATACACTTTCGCGCCGTGGGCGCGGGCGATGTCGATGTCATGCTTGAAATGGATGTTTGTCGCGAGCATGCTGATGCTCCAGAGAATGATACAGTCGCTTTTTTGCGCTTCCTGCGGATCGGTGGGAAGCGTCTGTCCCATGACATCCTGATAGCCGCATGCTTTTGCCGGGGCACAAATCGTTCGCTCCAGACTTGCAGCGCCAAGATCATAAAAAAACGCATGACCGGCGCTGTATTGGATGGTTCCCATGGATCCCGCATAAGAATAAGGGAGAATGGATTCTGCCCCATTGGTTCGGATGATGTTTTTCCATTGTTCCGTGATCAAAGAAATCGCTTCTTCCCAGGAGATGGGCATAAAGCGGCCTTCCCCTTTTTTTCCTGTGCGGCGCAGAGGCGTCAGAATGCGCAGCGGCGAATAAACCGTGCGTTCGTAGTGTGCCATTTTGGGGCAGAGTGTGCCGCGGGTAAAAGGGTGATCTGGATCACCGGCCACTTTGACTGCGCGTCCGTTTTCCATCCCGATGAGCAGACCGCAGCAGTCCGGGCAATCATAAGGGCAGACAGATTTTCGGATTTCCATACGATACCTCCGCATTGTTTGAATCGGGTTGTTTCCTCCATTATACGGTAAGAAACGAGAGATTGCGAGAGGTTCATGTATCTCATGGAACACAAAACATCGTCCTACCGTACTTTCGACTATTTTATCAATGAAATACTAAAACCGTCAGTGGAAGAATTGTTCAGCGATATCAACAAAAAATATTTGCCGAGCAGCATGTCGACCTAAGCCACCTGTATAAGCTGCGCCCTGCCTACAACGTTCAGTTTGGCGTGGCAGACGAATATATTGCGGTGGCAGATGTTAATCACTACCGTTCCGACATGGACTGTTTCGTTCCTTTAATCGAGCAGTTTCATAAAATTTATGGATTCTATCCGAAATACCTCGTTGCCGATGCCGGCTATGGTTCATACAATAACTACATTTACTGTGAGCAAAAAGGCATGGAGAAATATATGAAATTTCCCATGTTCAAAAAGGAAAGCACGGACAAAAGTATAGGGATGATCCTTTTCGCACCGTAAATTTCAAGATTGACGAGGATGGCATAAGTACCATAATAAAATCAATCGCATAAAATTAGCCGCATAAACAGATAACAAGCTGTTCTATGGGGCAAGGGGCATTGTGTCCTTTTTTAGACTACAATGGTATAAAATATAAATTTGTACAACAAAAAGGTGCTGTGGATAAAATGCTTTCTCATTTCATCACAGCACTTGATGGTTACTTGTTAAGTTCTTCACACCAGTTTTCGGGAAGGCTGGGTGTGTCAATTTTTCTGTATGTGCGCCCGGCATGGGCGTACTCTAATGGGTGAAAGTTCCAAGACTACCCGGTAGCGGGAAGGTAATAGCCGAACATCAAGGGTGCCCACCGCGAGGTGGAATCTGAAGGAAGGTGCAGGCAAATCTCTGGCCTGACGAACAGAAACCACATTAGGCTAAATCCAACGGTCGTAGACCGCGTGATACAGCAGGCCATAGCGCAGATACTCACGCCAATTTACGAACCGCAGTTCTCAGAAACAAGTTTTTGCTTTCGGCCAAAACGAGGAGCCCATGACGCGCTGAAAACCTGTCAGCGATATGCCGACGAAGGGTATGTCTATGTAGTCGATATGGACTTGGAAAAGTTCTTTGATACAGTATGCCAAAGCAAGCTGATAGAAATTCTTTGAAAAGAAACTGTTTCTCAAAGTGAACCGGGAAAAGACCAGTGTGGCACATATCTCGAAAGTGAAGTATCTGGGGTACGGCTTTTACCGTTACAAAGGGAAATGCCAGTTCAAGGTACATAAGAAATCTCTTGCCAAGATGAAGAACCGCCTGCGGGCGATAACGAACCGAAACAAGGCGATAAGCAACGAAGAAAGACCGCTTATCCCAAAACGATTTGTTAAAGGATGGGTGAATTACTTCAAACTGGCGGATATGAAGAAGTTGCTGATGAAGATGGATGAATGGATCCGGCGTAGAATACGGGCAATCTATTGGAAACAATGGAAGAAGGTCAAGACACGGTGCCGGATGATAAGGCAATATAATCTGCCGGATTGGAAAGTACACGAGCTGGCCGATTGCCAAAAAGGGATATGGAGAGCAGCATTAATGCTGCTCTTCATATCCTGACAAATAAAGAAATAGCCCGCCAAGGCTATATAAGCCTGACGAGCTATTACGAGCAAGTATGTGAAAACTAGAGAACCGCCGTGTACCGAACGGTACGCACGGTGGTGTGAGAGGTCGGCTGGTCAATTAATGGTCAAGCTCCTACTCGATGGTAAAATTTACATACCACATGAAAACTTTAACCACCAATCATTCTAAAGCAAAACAGGCTGTTTTGCCAATATTTATTTCAGATTATCTGGATATCTGTGATGTAGGTTTGTCAATGATGTGAGATCGATAAAAGTTATCAATTATGAGGCATTCCCATAGATGTAATGGCGCATCTGCAGGTTCAGATCATCCAATGAGTAGAAGTGCAGATAAATCCGTGTTTAGCCTGAGCTTTCCGTAGAGTTCGCAGGGGGTTATGTCGGGGTTTCGACGGACAAGGTTCAATACCCACATGATTTCTTCGTTGGTATGTGCTCTGGGATGTACGGTATGGGGGCGATGCGATCGGTCAGCGAGAGATTCTGGCGTACCATCATAACGCTTGTTCCAGCGCATGAGGGATGCTTTTGAAATTTTATAGCGACGACAGACGAACTCGATATCCTTGGCTGAGCGATAGAGGGTGACGGCGTGAATGCGCGTCCCCATTTCATGTGGCAAATAACGCTTCTGATGTGGTATGATAGACATGGCGATCGGGTCTCCTTTTGTAGAAGTTTGTTGCAACCAATATTCTACGGGATTCGGTCGCTTTTGTATATCCCTCCAGTCTCACATCTATTGTAAACCTACAAGCGCGGGCAAAGTCCCGTGCCAATTTTCTTGTATTCCCTTCTTATTTTATGGTAGAATGATTATTATGTGAGTTCATAGAGGTTGCAAATAAATAAGGTATGCTCTTGGGCATTGCCCTGAGGCGTATCACAAAAGGCTCGGAACTTAGTCGTAGCAAGGCTTCTCGGTACTCGCACACGAATACACTTTTTTGAACCCCCTTAGGCGTTTCAAAAGGGGAAAGTGTGTTTGTATCAACAATATAAGACAATTGGACAAATTTATAGCTTATTTGCACTTGTCAACAAAAATTGGACACAAACTAAAAAAATCAGGCATAAAAAACGAATCGTTGTACAAGATTCATCAACTTTTCTGACATCCTTCAAGCTTGTTAGACAAACCATGCCATCGATAATGCAGACGAGATCAGCAGATGGGCGTGTGACGTTCCCGATACTGCTTCGGCGTCAGGTAGCCTAAGGAATAGGCTGGCCTCTGTTCATTGAAGAAAAGAATGTAGTCATCCACCTCCTCCTTGACCGGTTTCTCGCCGGTCACATGCAAGTCCATGAACAGCTCCGCCTTGATCCATCCATTGATGGACTCCATAGCGGCATTGTCTGTGGGGGTCCCGGCACGTGACATGGATCGGGTGATGCCGTACATGGGCAATAGCTCGTTGTAGGCTTTGGATGCGTAGACCGATCCCTGGTCAGAATGGAGAACCATTTGGTGCTCCGGATGCCGTTTTTGCCACTCAATCAGATTTTCCAGTCCGCTGATGTAAGTCATGCGATCACCGCGTTTTGCAGAGAGGGAATGACTGACAATCTCATTGTTCCAGAGATCCATATAAAGAGTCAGTTCATGGTAGATGCCTTTCACATAAAAAGCGGTCATATCACTCACGATGCACTGCATTGGCCCATCGATCTGCATTTCAGACATGAGCAGGTTGGGAAATATCCGCGCTGGATCGCCAGCCTTCTTGTACCTGTAGTGCTTGGATTTGCTCTTGATTCCCGCAATCCTACAGCATTTGTGGGCATAGGGATCGGACAGGACAATCTCTTTGTCCAACCGTATCTTGGCGTTCAGCCAGCGATAGCCGTGCGATGGATACTTCCAATGGTACTCCTGGAACAGCAGGACGTTGCTCAAAAGGCGCTTTTCTTTGCCCGACGGCTGAGAAAGATGTTTTTTCCAAGCGTAGAAACTGCTCCTCTGGATGCCCATTGTCTTGCAAAGAAGCTTCACCGGAATTTCTCCGGATAGTTCCATGATTACTTGATAATCTTGTTGCCGTACAGAATTACAGTACCATCTCCCTTCACCTCGTAGCCTTTTTTTAGCCGTGCCTCGGTTATCTTGGCCTTGATTAGTTCCTGGATAAGTTCTTCCTTTGTCATCGCCTTCAGTTCATCCAGCTCTGCCGGAGCTTTCTTGAACGAGGGCGCACAGATGCTTCTTCGTCCCTGCCTGGGCGGCAACTGGTTGGCATCCCGGTACATTCTCATGTAATTCCGTGCCGTCTACTCATTGATACCGTATTCCTCTGCAGCTTCATACCGGCTGATTTCGCCGTCGTAAATGCGGCGGCCAATGTCCAATCTCTGTTCTTTTGTGTACTTCACGGCAAACCTCCTGTCCTGTGAGGGAGAATTTCTGTCCGATAATTAATTTCGTACTATCCGTACAGTATACACCGTATGTCCAAAAATTACCCCCTCCGTGTCCAATTTTAGTTTACCACTTCATATTTTATACAATTAAACAGAAATAAAAAGACCGCAAACCCCTATGAAATAAAGGTGTTGAGGTCTTTTTGTATTGCGGGGCGGTGATAAAAGCAGGATGGTGGCTCTTGGAATATGCTAGGCATTATCATTCGAATCAAGGGGGTTCATAAGCGAAAATCAATCGTTTGCGTGTTAGGCAGGGGGCATTATTATGTATAATACAGGGGAACAGTCGTTTTAAACGCTCCTAAGAAGTGATATAATGTATAGAGTGAATTTCGAGGTGAGAATTTGAAGGGAATTAACTTTTATGGCGGTGCTGCCATCGGCAAGAGCACCATCATGGCAGATTTTTTCTCGAAGCTGAAGCGCAAGGGGCATAAGACGGAGCTGGTGGGCGAATATACTAAGTGTAGTACTGGAATGCCACGGGTATTGTGCAGGGTCAGTTGTATCTCTTTGCTGAGCAGGTGCATCGCCTGAAGACGCTGGAACGCTATGGCGTGGAATATGAGGTCTGCGATTCTCCATTTTTCATAGGTAAAAATTCTGTTGGGATTTTAGGTTGCATATGCCGATTTTCTGTTTTGGGAGGTAGGAAAAGCACCGAGAGTCAGCATAAAAAGTTTGCTGGTGAAGAATATCAATAAATACAAGCTGGAGGATGTAATGAGAAGGTATTTTTCTTCTAACTATAAGAACATAATGTACACTAGAGATTCTGAAAAGCATCAGGGGTTGCGTAATGCGCAGTTAGGGGCAATCCATGCCATAGCATCCTTTTTTACAATGAATTCAAAACAAGCGGCTATAACAGTTATGCCGACTGGATCTGGAAAAACAGCCGTTCTTATGGTGGCTCCATATCTGCTTGGAAAAAACAAAGTTCTTGTTGTCACTCCAAGTGCAATGGTGAGAGGGCAGATTGCTGATGATTTTCAAGAACTAACGACGCTATGTAATGCTAATGTCTTTAAAGCATCTATGAAGAAGCCGGTAGTGTATGAAATGCTCCACAAATATAACGACGAGATGATTCCGATTTATGAGAAATCAGATGTCATTGTAGCGACTCCACAATGCGCGCTAAGTTTGAGTGAAACAGACTGGGCTAAGAAAAAGATAACGCTTGTAGAAGTTGATGAAGCACACCATACACCGGCAAAAACATGGCAGCAGATTCTGATCAATACTGATAAAGCAACCCACATACTTTTTACAGCCACACCATTTCGTTTGGATTGTAAGGAAATCAAAGGGGAAATCGTATATGACTATCCTTTGTCAATGGCTTATAGAGATGGAATCTTTGGAGAGATTCAATACATAGCTGTTCCGGATGGCGGTGATACAGATCTGCGAATTGCTAAAAAAGCAGAGGAAGTACTTCTGGCTGATCGGGATGAAGGCCTTGAACACTATATAATGGTGAGAACAGATTCTAAGAGTAGCGCAGATGTGTTAGAGCGTCTATATCGGGAAAATACGAGCTTGAATCTGAAGAGGATAGATAGCTCCATGAGTAATGTAAAAGTCAAACAATACATTCAGGAGCTAAAAAAACATAGTATTGATGGAATAATATGTGTAGATATGTTAGGCGAAGGATTCGATTTCCCTAATCTAAAAATTGCTGCGGTTCATGCTCCACATAAATCACTTGCAGCTACATTGCAATTCGTGGGTCGGTTTGCTCGCACAAATGCTGCTAATATTGGAAAAGCGAAGTTTATTGCTGTCGAAAATGAAGATTTGGAAATTGAGAATAATCGTTTGTATGCCAAGGATGCTATCTGGCAGGAAATGATTATTGATATGAGCGAAGGTAAGAATCAAAAGGAGCAAGCAAACAGGAGATATTATAAGGGTTATCAATCTTTAGCGGGTGTAGTGGATGAAGACAGGATTCCAATTCAAGCAATTACCTTGAATTGCCATGACAGAATATATAAAGTGAAAGGATTTAACTTGGAAGCAGACTTCCCAGAGGAATTCAATGTTGGAACTCGTATACATCGCAATAAAGAGGATAATACAATAATAGGAATTGGCTTGGAGTATGTTTCACCTTTGTGGATGAGTGCGGAATTTAGGATTAATAAGGTCTATACATTGTACATTATTCATTATCAAAAGAAACTGGGATTACTACACATCTATTCTCAATGTCATACGGAAAAAATATATGACCGTTTGGCTGAGGTTTTTTGCGAGGAATATGATAAGATTCCTAAATTTGAAATGAACAGGGTTCTTGGATATCTTAATGGCTTTGAAATATTTAACTCGGGTATGGTGAATCGTTATAGTGAATCGGGGGAAGCATATAGGATCATGGCGGGGTCAGATGTTAGTGATTCAATAGACCCAAGTACGGGAAAGATGTATTCCGCAGGACATGTGTTCTGCAAGGCGACTGATATTTCCAGTGGAGAGTCAGAAAATATAACAATTGGATATAGCAGCGCATCTAAGGTATGGAGCAGTGAATATCGGAATATTCCAGATTACATCCAGTGGGTCGAACGACTCGGAGAGAAAATTACTAACAGCAATATAAAAGTAAGAACAAATACAAATTACGATTATATACCTATGGCTGAACGATTAACAGAGTATCCAGATAATCTGTTTTTTGCAGATTATGCAGGTACAACGTATTCTTCACCTCCCATCATCAGAAGCAGAAGTAAGCCGGGGAACGGATATCGCTTGACAGATTTTAGTCTGACAATAAAAGAAACAAGCAAAACGCAGGTCACCATTGCTATCTTAAATACAGAATTGTCCATGACACTAACTTGTGATATTCAAGGTAAGTATTCTTCGGAAGAAGCTGACCTGTATACACGCATCGGTACGGAAGAATATGGGTTGGAAGACTATTTCAATGATAATCCAGTACTGTTTAGAACCCTTGATGAGTCTTTGATAACTGGATCTGAAATATACAAAGGAAATCCCGATGCCATCAGTTTTGATCAGAAAAAGATTGAAGATTTTGATTGGGATGAATTAAATACAGATGTTGGACTGGAGTTTGGTTCTTCTAGATTTAAGGGAAAGGTTTCTATTCAAGACGCTTTGGAACAACATCTCAAGTTGGATGCACAAAACACATATATTCTGTATGATCATGGTTCAGGAGAAATAGCCGATTATATTGCAATACAAGTGCAAGACAATCAGGTAATAGTTCGGCTTTACCATGTTAAGAAGATGCATTCAGCTAAGTATAATGCATGTATGGAAGACGTATATGAGGTTGCAGGACAAGCAGTTAAATCTACTATATGGCTCAGAACAAAAGGGAAATTTACGGAAAAAATTTCAAGTAGACATACCGTCGGCCATTGTAAGCCTGTACGAGGAGATTTTCAAGAATGTCTTAGAGTACTCCGAGATGCGGGTAAAAGGGTAACTGCATTCATTGTAATAGTTCAACCTGCATTGAGTAAATCAGCTAAAATGACGGACAAGGTTCAAGAAGTGTTGGCAGCAGCTTCAACGTACATTAAAAGAGCCGGAAAGGTTCAAGGTCTTGAAATAATTGGGAGTAAATAGCAGGCGGACAATTAATGTTACCATCCGAAACTAAAAAGCGATGATGAGGGGGGCTGTCGCATGTTTGATCATGTGCAATAGTCTCTGCGGTGGCTGCGTTCAACTCTGTAGGCCATTATGCCGTGGTGTCCTGTATAGATGGCCGTAAGGAAACGAATCTGGAACGAGCAAAGGTAAAGGCTGAAGAAATCAAGGTTGTTCTAGAGGGATTAGCTATACGGTCATATCGCTGTGGGAAACCGATAAGGTACTGTTGGACTTGAAGATGAAATGAGGCTGGGACGATGAAGGTTTATTTTGCAGGTTCCATACGCGGCGGCAGGCAGGATGCGGAACTCTATCGTAAAGTCATAGCTGTCTTGAAAGAAAAACATCAAGTGCTTACTGAGCATGTAGGTGACTTGAGTTTATCTACGGTAGAAGATAAAGGTGACAAAGCTATCTATGAACAGGATACGGCTTGGCTGCGTGAATGTGATGTTGTCGTAGCAGAATGCACTCAGGTATCGTTGGGCGTTGGATATGAGTTGGCTTACGCTGAAGCTCAGGGCAAGAAAGTACATATTTTCTATCGCCCACAGGAAACACAGCTTTTTGCTATGCTGACCGGAAACAAACGATTCCATATACATCGCTATGCAGATGAATCCGAGATATTAGCGCAAGTGAGAAATATCTAATAAGGATTTATGTTGATGCAGATGATTGTCCCGTAGATAAAATAACAGAGCTGTTGGCTGGAGATTATAGGCACTCTCTGTAACTGGTTATGGAGCATGGGATTTGCACATTAGCATTCCTATCTTGTACAGTAGACAGTGAAAATTGTCGTGCAGATAGTTCCCTAAATGGTAGAGAAGCATCCTGTCTTTATAAAATGACGATTAAAGGACTTGCAGGTGTGAAGTAAAAATGATTATAATAGGTGAATTATGAGAATAGAGATACCAACTAAATCGTATACGGATACAGCATTAGATTTTGCGTATAAATTAAAAGGGATTAATGTGGATGACTATATTTGTTTGGTGGCTAAAATGCAATGGGTTAGGCCATTTAGTATGCTTTACATGGCATTGATAATGAAGAGCTTTCGAGAAAAAAACAAGACTAAAGCATTTGAATTTGAACCGGATTTTTCTGCGAAAGGTTTTTCGTATGCTACTAATATGGGGTTTATAAGTGCGATATCTAAGGATCTGGATTCGAAGTATGATCATGCTATGGCTTTGGGAAACGATAATTATATACCTATACATCGAATCGATTTAAGTAAAGCTTATCGTGAAAATAGAGTGCAAAAAGACAAAATCTTAGATATGGGAGATATCATAGAGATGGAGTCTAGAAAACTTGCAATTGTTTTAAGTAGAAATAATGAAGAATTTAAACAGTTAATGACGTATATTATACGAGAAATGATTCGGAATATATACGATCATTCTCAATCACAAACTGCTTGGGCATGTGGGCAATATTGGAAAAATGACGATAAGGTAGAGATTGCGATTTGTGATGAGGGAATAGGAATATTAAAAAGCATGAAGATGAACAGAATTTATAGAGATTTAGTGACGAATGATTTAGAGGCTATAAAGTTAACTCTTAATCCTGGCGTATCTCAAGCATATGGAAAAAAGAAAACGATTCTTTCAAATGAATGGGATAACTCTGGCTTTGGTTTGTATATGGTTAAGGAAGTGTGTAAATATCTCAATGGTGAATTAACTGTCGCAAGTGGAGAGGATTTTTTAACTATTAACTCAAGTGGAATAAAACGGACAGGACATACTTATTTTAATGGAACAGCAATTCGAATACTTATAGATACCTCAAAAGAAATAAATTGCCAAGAGTTGATTGATTATTTTGTGTGTAAAGGTGAAAAAATAGCTAATAAATGTAAATATGCATTTCATACTGCATCTGTACCATCTCGTGGTTTAATGAGTAAATCAAAAAGTATATGATAGTGGTTTATTTGCGATTCAAACGTCGAGGGATTAATTATAGGGAAAAGGTTGAATTTATGGGAAATAAAAACATAGGACAGTACATACGGACTCGGCGGATGAAAATGAAATTATCCTAGGCGGCGCTGGGGCATAAGATAGGGAAATCATCACAGGTTATTTCCAACTGGGAACGGGGCTTTACAAAAGGCGTGAGTGTTGAGGCGGTGGCAAAGATAGCAGAAGTCTTGCAGGTGGATATAAGATATTTTTTTCCGAATACCAAATTCTTTGTGGCCATGGACGCACGTTTGCAGGCGATTATTGAAGCTTATCCCCGGCTTACGGAACATACAAAAGAAATCATAGACAACGCCATCCGGAAAGATGTTTCCCAGGATATATAGGCACGAAAAAGGCAGCTGTCCCCGGATAGCTGCCTTTTGATGTGCGTTTACAGTGCTACTGATTCACCAGTCAGATACTCGCGAGATAATTAAAATCGTTGTTCCCTAAGTATTGCCGTACCAGATATTTTTCTGTATAATAGGGAAAGAAAAGTATTACCAATATGACCCAGTGAGGTAGATATGAAACAGTTAAGCCTGAAATTGGATGATCATTTGTACGAAAAACTGCAAACTTATACGAGAGATAACGGCGTGTCGGCCAGCTCCGTGCTTACGGACTCCCTTGTGGCTCATTTGAGCCGGCAGAAGAGGTCAAATGCTCCCCAGGGAAATTTTACCTTTATTGACTTGTTTGCCGGTATTGGCGGGATGCGGATTGCCTATTCCCGACAGGGCGGGCAGTGTGTTTTTTCCAGTGAGTGGGATAAGTATGCTCAAAAAACATATTTTGACAACTTTGACGAAATGCCTCAGGGGGATATTACCCAAGTGAAAAGTGAGGATATTCCTGACCATGATATCCTGGTGGCGGGCTTTCCCTGCCAGCCTTTCAGCATTGCCGGTGTGTCCAAAAAGAACAGCATGGGCAGGGCTACGGGCTTCCAGGACAAGACACAGGGCACTTTGTTTTTTGATGTGTGCCGGATTATCGAGGCTAAGCGGCCCAAGGCCTTTATGCTGGAAAACGTCAAAAACCTGAAGAGCCACGATAAGGGCAATACATGGAAAGTTATCCGGGAATCGCTGGATCAGCTGGATTATGAGGTCTTTGCTGCTGTGATTGATGGCCAGGGATTTGTTCCCCAGCACAGGGAACGTATCTTTATTGTCGGTTTTGACCGTCAACGCTATGGCAATTTCTTTGATTTCAGTTTTGATGTTGATGAAGATAAGCCGGAAAAAGTCCCCGTGCTTCGGGATATTCTGCAGCCGGTAGTGGATGCCAAATACACGCTGACGGATAAACTTTGGGCATATCTGCAAAACTACGCTGCCAAGCACAAGGCCAAGGGCAATGGGTTTGGCTATGGAATGCCGGATTTTGACGGTGTAACCCGTACCCTTAGTGCGCGCTACTACAAGGACGGCTCTGAAATTCTCATTAACCAGGGCGAGGGGAAAAATCCTCGCCGTTTGACTCCCCGTGAATGTGCTCGTCTGCAGGGATATCCGGAGGACTTCAAGATTACCGTGTCCGATACACGAGCTTATAAGCAGTTCGGCAATTCCGTGGTGGTTCCCTTGGTGACTTCCATTGCCAAATTGGTTGTTGAGAAAATGAATGAACTTGATGCAGCCATTGAAGGGGATAAAAAAGCAAATATAGAAATAGTTAAAGAAAGCAAAAAATCAATGAAACTAGGTGCGTAATATGGTACAAACAGAGTCTTTAAGCCAGCAGGCCATAGCTTCTGTAAACAAGGGAAAACTGGCTTTTTGCAAGTTTCTGTCCGCCAATGATACCGGGCTGACGGGCGGTCATCAGTGTGGAATTTATGTTCCCAAGCCTGCTTATTCCATTATCTTTGATGAAAAATGCGTCAAGGGCGAGAATAAGGAACGACTGGCCAAAATTCGCTGGATGGATGATTTTGAGACAGAAAGTAAGTTCACCTATTACGGAACGGGCACCCGTAATGAATACCGCATTACCCGCTTTGGCCGTGGCTTTGACCTCTTGAAGCCGGATAACACCGGGGCATTGGTGGTTATCGTCAAGCTGGATGATGAGGATTATGAAGGTTGGGTGCTGGAAACCGAGGACGATATTGACGAATTCCTGGATTATTTCAGTTTGTCCCCTGCAGAAACTGGCCGCCTGATTGGAACGGAAATGCTTTCTGTTGACCAGCAGGAAGAAAAGAAGCTGGCGAAGATGGATGCCTTTGTCCATGCCCTCCAGGGCGCCTTCCCGAAAGCCTTTGATATGTCAAAAGCTGCCCGCGATATTTACAATGATGTGTATGACCACATGGAAAATATCGTGCAGAAGCCTGACCAGGAATTGCTGGCCTGGAACAATATGGAATATGACCTGTTCCGCCGTATCGAGGAAATACAGTACGGTGATGTAATCCGGAGTGGCTTTGACTCTATGCAGGACTTTATCGACACCGCCAACAGCGTGATTAACCGCCGCAAAAGCCGTGCGGGCAAGTCTCTGGAATATCATTTGGAAGCAATTTTTCAGGGAAATAAGCTCACCTATGAGCCGCAGGTAGTCACAGAAGAAAAGAAACGCCCGGACTTTGTTTTCCCTGGCGCCAGCGCCTACCATAACCCGAAATATCCTGCTGACAAGCTGGTTGTGCTGGGCGCCAAGACGACCTGTAAAGACCGCTGGCGTCAGGTCATCACTGAGGCCGACCGGGTAAAGACAAAGTATTTGTGTACGCTGCAGCAGGGAATTTCCCCCCAGCAGCTCCATGAAATGAAAAGCGAAAACGTGGTACTTGTAGTGCCACAGCCGTATATTAGCACCTACCCGAAAGAGTACCGGGAAGATATTTTCTCGCTGGCGAAGTTTATCCAGCTGGTGCAGGAGAAAACTGCAGTATGATTTAAGGAAAAGAAGATGGACGTATTAACCCGTAAGCAGCGCCATCATAATATGAGTCGCATTCGTGCGGTCGATACAAAGGCGGAAGTTGTATTGCGTAAAGCACTCTGGAAAAAGGGCCTGCGCTGTCGTAAAAATTATGCAGCTCTGCCGGGAAAACCTGATATTGTTTTGACACGTCAAAAAATCGCTATCTTTGTGGATGGCGATTTTTGGCACGCGCGTGGTCATCAGGATAATCCTGGCGAACAAGTGGCTACCAATAAGGAGTTTTGGCAGAAGAAACTTGCCCGCAACGTGGAGCGGGATAAGGAAGTCAATGACGAACTGACTGAAGCAGGGTGGCTGGTTTTGCGATTTTGGGAAAAGGATATATTAACGAATCTGGAGAAATGTATAGAAGAAATAGAGAAATACATATAGCCCGAATTGCAATAATAAGTTGAACACCCGGCGAACCTTTATGCAGTAAGCACTGTAAGCATGTCTTCCCCAAAGCACTCCTCGGGTGTCTTATAGCCGAGTATCTTTCTTGGCAGGGTGTTGGCCCAGCACTCTACTCTGGAAATGTGTTCCACGGGGTAATCCTGGATTTTCTTCCCTTTGGGAAGAAATCGACGGAATAAGCCGTTGTGATTCTCATTCGTTCCTTTGTCGCTGGAGCAGTACGGATGCGCATAATAGATCCGTGTGTGACTTAGTTTCTCCAGCTCTGACAGGCTAGAAAACTCACTGCCATTGTCTGTCGTAATGCTGAGGAACACTCGGCTGAAACAGTCGCGGAACATTCCATCTTTCAATTTGCTGAAGGCTGCTATTACAGAGGCACTTTCCTTGTTGGGCAGTTTTCTGATGAGGGAACAGCGTGTCTTGCGCTCAACCAGAGTCAGCAGTAACTCGTCCTTTGAGCGAGATCCCAGTACAAGGTCACACTCCCAATGCCCGAAACCTCGACGCTCATCCACAGAAGGATCGCGTTCATCTATGCTGCGGCCGAACTTCTTCTTGCGCTCACGAACCCGCTTCCTGGCGTTTTTTCGCTTGACGCGCAAGGGCAGGTCAATACTCTTGATTTTTCCTGGGAGTCCCAGCGTGACATAGTTGTACAGGGTTTTCGTACAGACCATCTCGCCACGTTGAAATTCTCCCGTAACCAGTGCCCTGCCAAAGCAGGCATCGAGCGACCAGTGATGTTCCTGAAGTCTCTTCTGCACATAGTCGAGGAATGCTCCCTTTGCTATCGCGTCGCATTTGCGACCACAGTTTTCGCGATGCGCCTCATAGGTGCTTTGCCCGTCTGCTGCGCGATAGCGTTCCACCTTGCCGTTATAGCAAAGAACCTTGCCACGCTTCACCTCGTTGCGTACTGTATTGACACAGCACCCAATCTCACGGGCTATGCTCCGATACGATTGCTTGTCGCGGAGACGCGTTTGGATAATGACTCGTTCCTCAAAAGTTAAATGAGACCCTTTTTTGCGTAACGCATCCGTGGTAAAATGATTTTGATCCATAGTGATTCTCCTTTGTGTTTTTGTGCAACTACATTTTACCACAAGGGTTCGCTATGGATTTTTAAGTGTTCAACTTAATTATACAATCCGCTCAGATTATCTGGATATCTGTGATGTAGGTTTGTCAATGATGTGAGACCGATAAAGGTTATCAATTATGAGACATTCCCATAGATGTAATGGCGCATCTGCAGGTTCAGACCATCCAATGAGTAGAAGTGCAGATAAATCCGTGTTTAGCCTGAGCTTTCCGTAGAGTTCGCGGGGGGGTTATGTCAGGGGTTCGACGGACAAGGTTCAATACCCACATGATTTCTTCGTTGGTATGTGCTCTGGGATGTACGGTATGGGGGCGATGCGATCGGTCAGCGAGAGATTCTGGCGTACCATCATAACGCTTGTTCCAGCGCATGAGGGATGCTTTTGAAATTTTATAGCGACGACAGACGAACTCGATATCCTTGGCTGAGCGATAGAGGGTGACGGCGTGAATGCGCGTCCCAATTTCATGTGGCAAATAACGCTTCTGATGTGGTATGATAGACATGGCGATCGGGTCTCCTTTTGTAGAAGTTTGTTGCAACCAATATTCTACGGGATTCGGTCGCTTTTGTATATCCCTCCAGTCTCACATCTATTGTAAACCTACAAGCGCGGGCAAAGTCCCGTGCCAATTTTCTTGTATTCCCTTCTTATTTTATGGTAGAATGATTATTATGTGAGTTCGTAGAAGTTGCAATCAGATAAGGTATGCTCTGGGACATTGTCCCAAGGATACTGCAAAAGACTCGGAACTTAGTCGTAGCAAGGCTTCTCGGTATTCGCACACGAATACACTTTTTTGAACTCCTCTTAGGCGTTTCAAAAGGGAAAAGTGTGTTTGTATCAACAATATAAGACAATTGGAGGATTTATTTTGTCAGCATTAAGCGAAGAACTCGATAAGGAAATAAAGAAGCGTCGTACGTTTGCGATCATTTCTCATCCGGATGCCGGAAAGACGACGCTGACCGAAAAGTTGCTGCTTTATGGCGGGGCTATTCATCTGGCCGGTTCGATTAAGTCGCGCAAGACGCAGCGTCATGCGGTGTCCGACTGGATGGAAATTGAAAAGCAGCGTGGTATTTCGGTTACTTCCTCGGTTCTGCAGTTCGATTATGACGGGTGCCGTATCAACATCCTTGATACACCGGGCCATCAGGATTTTTCGGAGGATACATACCGTACGCTTATGGCTGTCGATAGTGCGGTCATGGTTATCGATGTGGCTAAAGGTGTCGAGGCACAGACGAAAAAACTGTTCAAGGTCTGCAAGCAGCGTGGTATCCCTATCTTTACATTCGTTAATAAGCTGGATCATTATGGTAAGCTGCCGATTGACATTATGGATGAGATTGAACAGGTTCTTGGCATTCGCTCTTATCCGATGAACTGGCCGATCGGACAAGATGGACAGTATCTTGGTGTCTATGATCGCCGCAACGACAAGGTGCTGCTTTTCGCTGACGATACGACGCATGGACAGGAAACTCGTATTGCCGATATCTATGAGCCGGATGATCCGGAGGTTATCGAACGTGTGGGTGAGGAAACCTGGCAGGCGCTCAAAGACGATATCGATCTCCTTAATGAGGCCGGTGAAGCATTTGACAGGGAAAAGGTCGATGCCGGTGAATTGACGCCGATGTTTTTCGGGTCTGCTATGACGAATTTTGGCGTACAGGATTTTCTGGAAGGATATATTCGTATGGCCCCGACGCCGCAGCCGCGCAGATCATCGGATGGGCTGATCGCGCCGGATGATGAAAAGTTTTCAGGCTTTGTGTTTAAAATTCAGGCCAATATGAATCCGGCGCATCGGGACCGGCTGGCTTTCATCCGTATCTGCTCGGGGAAATTCGAACGCAATATGGAAGTCTGGCACGAGCGCAGCGGAAAGATGATCAAACTGGCTCAGCCGCAGCAGTTTTTGGCACAGGACCGTCAGATTATTGATACGGCTTATCCGGGGGATATTGTCGGTTTGTTTGATCCGGGTGTGTTCGGGATCGGCGATACGGTCTGTGATGCGGCGCATAAGTTTAAATACGCAGATTTTCCGGTATTTCCGCCGGAGAAATTTGCAAGGGTTCAGGCCAAAGATACTATGAAGCGCAAGCAGTTCGTCAAGGGGATGGAGCAGCTTACGCAGGAAGGGGCGATTCAGCTTTTCCAGCAGGCTGGCGCCGGCATGGAGTCCTATATTGTCGGTACGGTGGGAACGCTGCAGTTTGAGGTATTGGAGTATCGGTTGAAAAACGAGTACAATGTCGATATTGAAATGACGATGCAGCCGTATGAGGTTGCGCGCTGGATGGCCTATGAGGATGGTCGGGAAGTGACTCCGGCTGAGTTGAAGGGGGCAGACCGCGGGATGTTTGTTTATGACCGCGATCACAATCCGGTTCTGCTTGTCAGCAATGAGTGGGCGCTCGGATGGATTACGGACAACAATCCGGATCTGCTGCTCCATCATGTGCCCTTTGATAAGAAAGAGGCTTGAGAATTGAGTCGGAAGACTGGAAAGTTTCATGTATAAATGATATAATCCAGTGTGTTATATGGCTCCTTGCTATCCGGGGGGCCTGTATGTATTTTGCAAAGCGGACAGGAGGCCGGCTGTGGCAGCCTGTTTTTGCTATAGGCGGTGTTTCCAATTAGTAATCAGGAAATAAAACAAGAGAAAAAATCCAGTCGGGGAGAGTCGTTCCTGAAGGGGACCTTTATCCTGACGGTGGCAGGCTTCGTCGTCAAGGTTATCGGCTCTTTAAATTGGATTTTTGTTTCCCGTATCCTTGGCGGTGAGGGAATCGGCCTGTATCAGATGGCCTTTCCCATTTACTTTTTTGCCATGACGGTATCGCAGGCCGGTGTGCCGGTGGCTATTTCCATCATAACGGCAGAAAAGGTGGCGCTGAAAGATATTCTGGGCGCACGCCGGGTATTCCATATTTCTATGGCATTGATGGTCGTTACCGGTTTGGTTTTTTCTTTTTTGACTTACTTTGCTGCGGATTGGCTCATAGAATGGCAGTTTGTACGTGATCCGCGGGCGTATAAGTCGATTGTAGTGCTTGCGCCAACGGTGTTTTTTGTTACTTTGCTGGCCAGTTCGCGTGGTTATCTGCAGGGGTGGCAGCGGATGACGCCAACGGCTGTTTCGCAGATTGTCGAGCAGATTTTTCGTGTCATTACGATGATCCTGCTGGCTGAGCTGCTCCTGCCTTGGGGGCTGGATTATGCTTCGGCCGGTGCTTCTCTTGGCGCTTTGGCCGGGGCGGTAACCGGGCTGATGGTTCTGGTTTATTTTCATTGGAAGCTGGATCGGGATATCGAGCGTGATTATGGCAATGATCTGCAGCCGCTGCCCGGTCAGGAAAGCGAACCGGCCTGGCAGATTATCCAGCGCATCTTTAAGCTGTCTCTTCCGGTATCAGCAGCGAGTATCATGCTGCCGGTGGTGTCCAATCTGGATCTCATGATTGTGCCGCAGCGCCTTGAAGTAGCCGGGTATAGTGTCAATGAAGCAACGGAACTTTTCGGTTATCTGACGGGTATGGCTGTGCCGCTGGTCAATTTGTCCTGTATTATTACGGCTTCCATGGCAATGAGCATTGTGCCGGCGATCTCAGAGGCGCGCGCGCTTCGTGATATGAAGCGGGTGTATAGTCAGACTGCTGCTTCTGTCCGTATTTCGAACTTTGTCTGCTTTCCTGCTTTTGTGATCGTATTCGTGCTGGCTACGCCGATTTCGGCGCTGATTTATAATGCGCCCGGCGCCGGCCCGGCGGTCATGATTTCTTCGTTCAGCATCATCCTGCTTGGCCTGCATCAGGTTTCGACGGGGATTCTGCAGGGACTGGGGCATCCGACGATCCCAATGGTGAATATGATTCTGGCAGCAGCAGCTAAGGTGATTCTGAACTGGGAGCTCACCGCTCTTCCATGGCTTGGCATCATGGGTGCAGCCTGGGCTACTGCTGCCGATATGGGCGTCGCTGCCGTTATTAATTTGATTTTTATCTATAAGTTTATCGGTTATCGCATGGAGCTTCCGCAGTTGCTGAAAACGATGGCCGCTTCGGCCGTCATGGCAGCCGCCGTGTACTTTTTCTATGAATGGACCATGGCCTGGTGGCACATTGGTGTATTGTCCACTTTTGGCGCAGTGTTTTTCGGCTGTGCAGTTTATCTTGCTGTTATGCTGCTGGTCGGTGGTCTGCTGGAGGAGGATCTTGAGCGCATGCCGATGATCGGCCGTATCGGGATCCGGTTTCTGCGGCGTATCGGTGTATTCCGTACCAGAGATGATGGACAGGATTAATCGTTTATGCGGTTCGTTTTTCAGGAGGAATGAGGATTGAAGAAACTGGTTCTTTTTTATAATCCGGTTTCCGGCCATGCGGCCTTCAAGAATAAATTGGACTGGATGATCGAAGCCTTCCAGCGCCGCGGCATTTTATTGCTGTTGTATCGTACGAAAAAAGAGGGCAATGAAGAGTTTGCGTCGTTTGTCCGTGCCGTACAGCCAGATGGCATTCTGGCCGCCGGCGGAGACGGAACGGTTCATGAATGTGTGAACCTTATGGTGCGTCATGGACTGAATATTCCTATTGGAATTATTGGCAGCGGAACGTCCAATGATTTTGCTACTTATCTGAAGATCAATGAGGATATGGAGCGGTATTTTGATTGCATTGCCGACGGCAAAACCAAGCGTATGGATCTTGGCCGGGTGGGAGAAACGTATTTTATCAATGTGGCGAGCGCGGGGATGATGACGGGGATTGCCCATGAAGTGGATGCCCGTCTGAAGAATGCTTTAGGGAAAATGGCATATTATATCCGGGGCATTGGAGAGCTTCCAAAATTTCATGCGGTACCGCTTCGCATATCGGCAGATGAACGCCGCTATGAGCTGGAGGCGTTTCTGTTTGTTGTTATCAATAGTGCGGTGGTGGGAAGCATGCGGAATGTTGCGCGCGATGTTTCCGTTACGGACGGAAAACTGGATCTTCTAGCTATCCGTAAGTGCGGACTTCCGTCGCTTATGTCGATCACGGCAGATCTGATTGCAGGGCGCCCGGTATCGGAGAAAGAGCAGGTCCTTCATCTTCAGGCGGCTGATTTTTATATTGAATCTGCTGAACCGATGGAGAGCGATCTGGATGGAGAGGCCGGGCCGATGCTTCCTCTTCGGATCGAAACGGTGCCTGCGGCTATTTCTGTTTTTTATGAAGGATAAGGAGGAGCTGCGCATGGGGAGAAAGTCGTATGTGGAACATACAGCGGTAACCGTTCAGGATATCGATTGGAGTGTACGTTTTTTTGTTCAGGTGTTTGGCATGAGTGTAACGCGTCAGAAGGAAAATCATGGACATCTGTCGCAGGTCTGGCTGGATGGAGGTATTCAGCTGGTCGCATCGCCGGAGGATCCGGCGGTTGGAAGGCCGCATCATCTTGGCATAGTCGTTCAGGATTTTTCCGCTGTGCGACGGGATATGCTCCGTTGGGAGGGCGTTCATCCCATGGAGGGAAAGCCGGAAAAATGGCTTCAGCTTCCGGATGGGCTGGTGTTGGAACTGTTTCAGGAAAAATCAGGTGCTGTTGAGCAGGTGCTGGCTATCTCCGTCAAATAAAAGGAAACCTAGTCAGGGGGAGTTTGGGCTGCCCTGACTCTGATTGAATGAATCCAGGGAGTTACGGGTGCTTATCTCCGTTATCACCGGATAAATAGAGACAGAAAAGCTATCCGGTCAGGCAGGATCCCGGATAGCTTTTTTGCGGCTGGGCTATGCAGATCTCATTCGGGGAAAAAGCGCGGCGACTGTTGAAAATCATTGCGGAATGGTCCGCCGGAAAGAAGCAGATTTCTTAGCTCGGTAGCCATGGTATCGATGGACAGCTGCCGCTGCAGAGGGAGGAGATGCTGCTGCCCTTCCGAACGCTGCCGGCTGGTCAGGAAGGAACTGGTCTTGGTAACGGTCGGAATGGAGGAGATGGCTCGCATGTTGCGCAGGATCTTTCGTCCTGTCGCATTTCCTGCCAGAACGCGCGCATAGAGCGGCCCGTATTCATCCATATCGTGGATTGTTTTTTCGGATAATCCGAGCAGGAGATACAGCAAAAGACGCTGGATCCGGCTGCGGGGATAACGCTTTGTAGCGGCTGAACGAAGAATATTCTCTGTATGGCTGGCGGCAAGAACCGCAGATTTTATGCGGTATTCCAATCCTTCGCGGATTCCATAAGTTTTGCGCAGTTCGGAAAGCTCCGATCGGATCATCAGGAGCTGAAGCGGAATCAGAAAACGGTCGTAGGCCGGCAGTTCGTTTTTATTCAAGGCTTCGATGCGTTGCCAGACTTCTGACGGGACTGCGTTTTGGATGGCCCGGCACTGTGCCGCGGACATCTGGCTGATCAGCAGGGACCCTTCGGTTTGAGCCGCCAGAACGGAAGCTCTGTGCAATGCCGTGCGGATCGCGGAAGCGCTGGCTCTGCAGGCATGGAGATCGTTGTCGTGGTAGGCTGCGCCCTGACGCTGAATGAGCAGCGGCTGTATAGACGGCGTGTCAGACAGCGCACGCAGATATTCTATCGCCAGAATATTATTCGGCTGGCGGAGCAGCAGTGGGGAAAGACGGCATCGCTCCGCCAACTCCCCGGACAGTGCGGCTGCATAAGAGCAGCCTGCGGCGATTTTTTTGTGTATGCCGTTTTGAACCGGGGTGGTATCTATGGCAGCGGCCGCCTTTTGCAGATCGGTCAGGCAGTCCGTTTCGGCACCAAATGCAAGCGTGTGGACAATGGAGAGACGTTGCAGGAGTCGGATGCCGCCCCGGGCGAAATCTTGAGCGCTGCGGCAGGCGAAGACGAAGGGAAGCTCGAGAACCAGATCGCAGCCTTCCCGGACGGCGAGTTCAGCGCGTGTCCACTTATCCAGCATAGCAGCCTGTCCGCGCTGGCAGAAGCTGCCGCTCATGATGGCGATGATTGCCGACTCCGGGATGGCTTCCCGTATGCGGCGAATCTGGTATTGGTGACCGCAATGAAACGGATTGTATTCAGCAATAATGCCGGTGACGTGCATGATGTATCCCTCCTGATCCATTCTGCTTATCAGTTTATCATTTGCTGTGCCATTCGTCTAATCGAATCGGCTTCGGCGCAGGTTGTTTTTCCAAGGCGGGAAATATGCTATACTAAAAAGTAATCATGGAACAAGGGCGAACGGGAGTATCAATATGGAGAAGAAAAAAGTAGTTGTGGCTATGAGCGGCGGAGTGGACAGCTCTCTTACAGCAGCTCTTTTGAAGGAACAGGGCTTTGAGGTGATCGGAATCACCATGCGGCTCTCAGAGGAAAGCCGGGATTTTTCCTGCAATGATCGGGGATGCTGCAGTCTGGCCAGTGTTGAAGATGCGCGCCGGGTGGCCGAAATCATCGGGATTCCCCATTATACGGTAAACTTTAAGGAAGCGTTTCAGCGGGACGTTATTGATTACTTTCTGATGGAATATGCACGGGGAAGGACTCCGAATCCGTGCATTGCCTGCAATCGCTATATGAAGTTCGGCCTGCTGATGGATAAAACATTGGAGTTGGGCGCGGATTATCTGGCCACCGGACATTATGCCCGCATCACCAGAGAAGACACAGGAAGGTATCTGCTGCGCAAGGGGATTGATGTACAGAAGGATCAGTCGTATGCTTTGTATCATCTGACCCAGCGCACGTTGGGGCGCTTTCTCCTGCCTTTGGGCGATATGAAAAAGACGCATACGCGAGAGCTGGCAGAACGTTTCAATCTGCCCGTGGCACATAAACCGGACAGTCAGGAAATCTGCTTTGTGCCGAATGATGACTATAAGGCATATCTGAGGGAGAATATGCCGCAGTGTCTGGTCCCCGGGGATATCGTAGACCGTCAGGGACATGTACTGGGGCATCATGAAGGGGTGCCTCTTTATACGATCGGGCAGCGCAAGGGGCTGGGGATTGCGGCCGCTGAACCGCTTTATGTCGTAGCACTGGACATGAAGAAGAATCAGGTGGTGGTTGGCAGATCCGGGGAGGTTTATGCCGGAGGTCTCGTAGCCGGTGATTTGAACTGGATTGCCTTCGACGCGTTGGAAAAGCCGATGCGGCTCTCTGCCAAGATTCGTTATGGAAAAAATGAAGCAATGGCGGAAGTTTCCATGCGTCGTGACGGGCGGCTGCTGGTGAAATTTGACGAGCCGCAGCGGGCGGTTACCCCCGGGCAGTCCGTGGTATTTTACGATGAGGATATTGTAGCAGGCGGCGGCATCATCGAAGAAGTATGCCAGCACGTCTGAGAATAGAAAGAGGAAAAGGATGAAAGAAATCATGGAAAGCAAAGAAGGAGCCGGGAAAGGCAAGCCGGCTCCTTCGACAAAAAAGAAGGCATCGCTCACGCTTCATTCGAGCAAGGAAACGGTGGCGATCCTGTATGATATTGAAAATTCTCCGTTTGAAATGCTGAATTATACGCTGGGGAAGGCAAGAAGGTATCAGCCTTGCCGCACCATTGTGGTTTCAGACTGGGAAGCACGTCCGGAGCAGAAGCGCTGGGAGCGCCTGATGCGCAGGCCGGGCTTTACGTTTCGTCAGATCAGCCGGACGTATCTGGGAAAGAATTCGCTGGATTCAGCCATTTATGATTCGGCGAAAATCCTTTATCAGGAGGGGGTTCGCAAGTTTTTCATCATCACGACGGATTCCGATTTCGTGCGGATCGCCGAGCTGCTGAACTCTGAGACGCCGTCTTATATCATCGGAGTCGGTACAAAGCAGGCCAGTGAAGTGCTACGCAACGCCTATAACGAGTTTTTTGTTTATCCGCCGGAGGAAAAGAAAAAGGAAACATCGAAGCTGACGAAGAAAGACGGAGGAAAGAGCATGACGGAAAAGACGGGCAGCGAAACGGGACAGGAATTGGAAAAGAAAGGTCGGAAAAAGGAGAAAAAAGGAGCCGAAAAGGCAGAAAAACCGGCGTCAGAGGGCAGTGTGTCAAAAGGACCGGCGAGAAAGAGCGGAAAAGAACAGAGTTCCGGCAAAGAGAGCCGGAAGCAGGGCCGGTCGGATCGAAAGACTTCCGTCGTCAGGGAAGAACCGATGGCAGAGAAAAAAGATAGTTCTGCCGAAAATGGACTGCTGTCCATACGGCTGCCGCGTTCTCTGCGCCGTTCTTTAGAGGGGCGCAGAGAGGAAGAAGGCGTTTCCATGGATGAACTGATTACATATCTGCTTATGCGCGGGTTGTCTCAGTAAATGAAGGAGAATCGTGAATGAAGCGAAAAGAACAGGTTTTATTCTATCAATTCCGGGATGCGGCAAAACTGGAATTGGCCCGCAGTGTTCTTCGACGGATGGGAATTGCTACAAAGATTCTGCCGGAGAACGCCTGGCGTGAAAAGGTTGGCTACCTTTTAGGGGCAGGCGGATTTAAAGCATCTTCGGCAAAGGATGACGGTGAATTTTCCTTTCCGCATGAGGTTATGATTTTGCAAAATATCCGGAATAAACGCCTGGACGAAGTACTTCGGGCTTTGCGTGAAGCGGGCGTGCCGCCAATTCCGTTCAAGTCGGTGGTTACTCCGTTCAATACTCTGTGGACGCTGCGGCGTCTCTGTGAGACCATGCAGAAGGAGCATGCCTTTATGCTTAGGCAGGGGGAGAAAGGTCAGAAAGCAGAACAGTGAATGACATGAAACAAGATGATCTGGAAAATACACAACTTATGAAATCAGCTGGTACGGAGCGGGAACGCAGAGCCGGGCGGACGGACAGCCTTTCTGATACGCAGTCCATGCCTCCGGTCCGCGAAGAGACGCTCGGCATCAAGCCGCCTTTTCCGCAGAAAGGAGCGGCCGCAAGAACCGGGACTGTGCGCGAATTATCTCCGGAGAAGCAGAATCCGGCTAAAAAAAACTCCTGGCTTACCCCAAAGCGAAAAAAGGCTTTATTGCTTGGCGGGGGATTTTTGGCGGCGTTGTTTATCGGATTTATGATAGCCGGCTATTCGCAGCAGCAGTCGCTGAGTAAACAGCAGGAACAGCAATTACAGGATCGGCAAAGGAAGCTGGCTGATCAGGAGACCGATCTCAAGGCCCGCCGGGCTCAACTGGAGCAGCAGAAGAAAGAACTGCAAGAGCGTCAACGCCAGTTGGAAAGCGAGGCCAGCCGCGCTCAGGGCCGCAATGAACAGCTCCGCGACAGTGCGCCAGGGTCGGCGATAGGCCGGCTGGTGGATAAAGTGACCGGTCGGGAGTCCAAAAGAAATCGGCAGGTCAGCGAAAACGATCAGAAGAGTGCGCAGGCTACCGGGGATGCCAGTGCCGTGGAAAAGTCTGTGGAAGAGGCGCAAAGCATGCTGGATGATGTCAATGCAAAACTGGATCAGGTGACATCGATGAAACAGGAAGCTGCGCAGCTCAAGGATAAGGCCGTCAATGCTTATGATGCCAATAAGGGCATGATTGATCAGGCGGTCTATTATGCAAAGGTCGGTGCGGGAATGCTGGAAAACTGGCTCTCCCGCTGAGTAAAGGAAGTGCAGTGTGTTGAAAAAATTATGGATTGCGGTCATGGCTTTTTTATCGTTGGCCGTCGTGGCCGGATGCGGCACGGGTGAAAAATCGGCTGAAGCCCCTCAGGGCCTTCAGCCTTTGACAATTGGTCTGATGCCGGATACAGATTCGGTGCCTTTCCTGATTGCACAGGAAAAAGGTTTTTTTGCCGAGGAAGGACTGCAGGTGAATCTTCAGCCGTTTCGCAGCGCCATGGATCGGGATTCCGCGTTGCAAAGCGGCAACCTTGACGGCGCTGTTTCCGATATGCTGGCTGTTGCCTTTTCCAGATCCGGCGGATTTGACGTGAAAGTAACTTCCCGTACAGACGGAAGTTATAAGCTCATTGCCGGAGCCTCTTCCGGAATCGGCGATGTGAAGGAACTGGCGGGGCAGGATGTCGCTGTATCCCGCAATACGATCATCGAATATGTTACCGATCAGATTCTGACGCATGCACAGATGGACAGCGAAAGTATTCATAAGGTGATTATCCCGCAGATCCCGACACGATTGGAGATGCTTCAGAATGGGAAGCTGGCGGCGGCAACACTGCCCGAACCGATGGCGAGCATTGCCGTTCACAACGGCTGCCGGTTCCTCACCGGGTCCGATGAACTGGGGATTAATCCTGGTGTGATTTTGTTTACCGGCAAGGCGGCGGATCACAAACACCAGGAGATACAGGCGATGTATCGTGCCTATAACCGGGCGGTGGATTATCTGAATCAGACCCCGCAGGATGAATACATCGATTTGGTGATTGAAAAGGGCGGATTCCCGCCGGCGGCAAAAGAAGCGCTGAAACTGCCGGTCTATCACAAGGCAGAACTGCCGAAAGAAAGCGATGTGACGGACTGCATCCGCTGGTTGAAGGAAAAAGGATTGATAAACGAAACATACAGCTACAAGGATCTGGTCTGTGATCTGCTGTGAGGAATGTGGGGAAAAAGACATGATTGAAGCCAGGCATCTGACTGTCGGGTATAGCAGCCGCAGCCGGAATAATCCGGTTTTATGCGACGTCAGCCTGACGGTTCCACAGGGGGCGGTCTGTGCGGTGATCGGTCCTTCCGGATGCGGTAAGTCTACGCTGCTTAAAGTGATTGCCGGTTTGATTCATCCGGATCAGGGCAGCGTGCTGCTGGACGGCAGCCCGGTAAACCCGAAAAAACGAAAAATCGGTTTTATGCCGCAGAATTATGGCCTTTTGCCATGGAAGACGGTCCGGGAGAATATTCTTTTGGGCTGTCGGATGAAAGGAGAGATTACTGCTGCAACCCGAAGGGAAGCCGAAAGGCTTTGCCAGTGTCTGGGACTTGAGGGCTTGGAACGGCGCTATCCACGAGAACTAAGCGGCGGTCAGCAGCAGCGGGTGGCGTTGGCCCGGTCGTTTCTTCTTCGTCCGGATGTCCTTCTGATGGACGAACCGTTTTCCGCGCTGGATGCGATTACGCGCGAGGAGATGCAGGATGTATTTTTGACGTTATGGAAGCAGCGCGGCACGACTACCATACTGGTTACGCATTATGTGGAAGAGGCGCTTTATCTGGGGCAGACCATCGTGCGTATGTCGGCTGATCCGGGAACCGTGGCGGAGGTTATTCCGAATCCTTTGGCAGGCCGGACAGAAATGCGGATGTCACAGGAATTCTTTGCCCGGGGGCGGGAACTGCGTGAAAGGATACGGGCGGGAGGTTGTCATGAATAAAGGACATATTGTCATCCGGTCTTATCTTTTCGGCGCAGTATTCCTTCTCTTTCTTTGGTGGGGAATCGCGCTTCTGCTGGATCTTCCGGTGATACCTGCGCCGGATAAAGTGCTTTTGAAGCTGGTTCGTATTTTTTCTCAGTCGGTGGCCGTTCATGCCGGCTTTAGCCTCTGGCGCATTGCCGCCGGTCTTTTGCTGGCCGTCCTCATCGGCTATCCGGTCGGCGTTATAATGGGCTATTTTCCGCGGGCGGACCGTTTTCTGGCGCCGCTGGTTTATTTGACGTATCCGATTCCGAAGATTGCGCTGCTGCCGATTCTGATGCTGCTGGCTGGAGTGGGAGAGTTTTCGAAGATTTTAATGATCTTCCTGATCATTGTCTTTCAAGTAGTCATTGCTGTGCGCGATGCGATACGGACGATTCCTGTTGAAACCTATTATCCGCTGTATTCGCTCGGAGCCTCCGTTCGCCAGATTTTCTGTGAGGTGATTTTTCCTGCCTCCCTGCCGAAATTCATCACGGCTGTTCGTGTTGCCATGGCAACGGCTGTTTCCGTCCTGTTTTTTACCGAAACGTTTGGCACGCAATATGGCATGGGGTATTACATTATGGATGCCTGGCTGCGCGTCAATTATCTGGATATGTATGCAGGGATCGTCGTACTCAGTCTGATGGGGCTGCTGCTGTTCGGGCTGATTGATATGGCCGAGTACGTCACCTGCCGCTGGCGGCGCTGAGGAGGATCGGAGAAGCCTATGAGAAAAACCAGTCGCTGCCTGCTGTTGATTTCACTGGCGGCAGCCCTTCTGGCTGGCGGGCTGGCTGTGCATGGATTTTGGCAAGGTTCCATGAACAGCCGGGAGGAAGGAAGCATTGAGATCATCGGCGAAGCAGAGCCGGACCCCGCAGCGGTAAAGGATGTCCGTCAGGCTGTGGAGGCGTTTCCGTCGGTTCTGGAAAGCACGACGGGCATCCGGCTTCATCATCCGGTCAAGGTTTATGTGACGGGGTCGGAACAAAGTTATCAAAACGTATTAAAAGATGCGTTTCACCTCAGTGCGGAGGAAGCCGGTGAAATTGCCGCGCTTTCCGGCGGCTGGACAGGCGGGCGCAGGGGACTGACGGCGATCAATGCAAAGGCCGGAGTGATGTCCACACCGGCAGACCGTATCAGTACGACGGGGCATGAGCTGTTTCATCAGGTTCAATATGAGCTCAGTCGCGGCCGCGACACGGATGAAAAGGCGTTGTTCTGGCTGGAAGAAGGATCGGCGGATTATTTCGGCGCGGTCCTGGCCAGTCATTTGGGACAGCGGCCAGTGGATAAATGGATGATGGATGTCAAAGCAGAATTGCTTGGAGCAGCAGAAACGGCCAGTCCGGATCAGCTTCAGCACAATAATCTGGAACAGCGAAAAGCTTTGATGAAAAAGAATCTTCATTCGTATGCCATGTCGGATCTCATGAGCTGGTATCTGCTGTCTACGCGTGCCGAGGGCATCGAATGCCGCAAACTCGGAGAATACTTTGAACGCCTCGGACAGGCAGAGCGTGGCGAGCAGGCTTTTCAGGAGACATTCGGCATTGCGCTGGATGATTTTTTGCGTGAATTCCGTGTCTGGTGGCAGCAGGAGCAAAAAAAAGAAGCCGTTTTTCATTTCGTTTCGCGAAAGGGCGTCCGCGAGGAACTGGCTGATGAACTGGCCCGTCAGGCACAACTGGCCCAGCAGTCCTTCCAATCCCATTTTGGCGGGACTCTGCATGGTGAATACCAGATTGTTCTGGCTTCCGACCAGCAGGACCTGTCCCGGGCTGTGCAGGAATTTTGCGGCATGAATCCGGAGAAAGCCGGCACTTTGGCTGCATCCAGTCTTTGGATTGAAAATGGGAGCACCGTACTTATCAATGTCGGACAACTGGATACCAGACGGCAGCAGATTTTCAGCATGGGAACGATGCTCATGCGGATCATGCAGTCACAGCGGTCAGGACATCCGGCAGAGGATATGGAGTGGCTGGTACGGGGGGCAGGGTATGTCATGGGGACGGTTCGGCTCAGCGAGTCCGGATATGGGGCGCTGACTCAATATCGTCAGGCATGGCTGTCCGTTCTTCGTCAGTCCGGACGGCTTCCTCCGCTTTCCCGCATGGAAACGGCAGATGGGTATCAGTCTGCGGCAGAAGAATTTTCTGAGGATACCGTTTCCGTTTTGGCAGAATACGCGGTTTTGCGGCTTGTCGATCGTTACGGCTGGCAGTCTTTGGCGGAGTGGCAGGACAAAACGCGCCTCACGGGCGACAGCCGCCGGGCTTTCCGACAGGTATACGGTCAGGATTGCCGTTCCTTTGAAAAGAGCATAGAGTCGTCACTCGGTCAGTCCCTTTTGTATACAAAATAAACGCTTTACAAGTGCACTGTCTTGTGATATTATAAGTCATGTCAGAAGACAAATATGTTTTGGCAATGGAGCCATACAGAGTATTGATTGGGTGTGCTGATCGCACAGCTGGATGCTTTGTATGGCTTTTTGGTGTGGATTCTGTATTGAAAAGGATGGTATATGATGGACGATTTACTTTATGTCATTCCGGCAAATTCCAGCAAAGAAGATGTTCTCAAGCAGGTGAAAGCACATCCGGAGATTAAGTTCGTTTCTTTGGTCGGCGTCGATATGGCCGGCAATGATACGGACGAGAAGATTCCTGTTCGTATCTTCCTTAAGGATATTGATGAGTTTTATGCTGGCACGGCAGTGCAGACAGATGGATCGTCTGTGGTTCTTCCGGGAATTGCTACGCTGAATAATGCAAAGGTGGATATGCCAGTGGATCCGTCGGTCAACTGGTTTGTCGATTACAATATGGAATATTATGATGAGGAAACCGAGAAACCGGTTGGTACGCTGCGTATTCCGTCTTTCCTGATTCATGAGGGCAAACGCGTAGATTCCCGTGCGGTACTGGCCGATACCCTTTCTTATGTCAAAAAGAATCTGCTGCAGCTGTTCAAGGAAAATCCGAAGATGTCGGGGCTGGAGAGTGTAAACGGCAGCGATGTGACGGATATCCAGTTTACTTCTGCGACAGAGCTGGAATTCTGGGTCAAGACTCCGCTGGAGGATGCTGCCATTGAAGAAATGTCCGCCTCTCAGGTTCTGCAGGAACAGTACTGGGAGCGTCTGCATGGCGTGGTCCGCACGGCTATGGAGACCTGCCTGCTGGAACTGGATAAGTATGGCTTCAAGGTAGAGATGGGTCATAAAGAGGTCGGCGGCTTGAAAGCGCAGATCGACGAGAGTGGTCATATGACGCATGTCTGCGAGCAGCTGGAAATTGACTGGCGCTTTGCCGATGCCCTGCAGGCCGCAGACAATGAGATTTTTGTACGCTCTGTCGTGAAAGAGACGTTCCGTTCCGTCGGCTTGGAAGTAAGCTTCAAGGCAAAACCGATGATCGGGCTGGCCGGAAATGGTGAGCATACGCATATCGGCATGGCGGCGGTGACCAAAGACGGGAAGATGCATAATCTTTTCACGGCGGATGATCCGAAGAAGGATTTCATGAGTGCTGTCGGTTATGGCGCCATCATGGGCATGCTGAAAAACTATGAGACGATCAATCCGTTTGTCTCTGCGACGAACGATTCTTTGAACCGTTTGAAACCTGGCTTTGAGGCGCCGATCTGTGTCGTCACCTCGCTGGGACATAAGCCGGATCAGCCTTCCCGCAACCGTACGATTCTTGCCGGACTGATTCGTGACCTCAGCAATCCGTATGCAACGCGTTTTGAGCTGCGTGCCTGCAACCCGTATACGAATACTTATCTGGTGCTGGCCGCCATTTATTCGGCCTGCCTCGATGGCATTAAGGCTGCGGTTAAGCATACGACGGCCGAACTCGTTGCCGAGATCTCCAAGGATGCTGGCGAAGAGGGGTTCTATCTGGAAAAGGATCGTGCGTATCGTTCGGAGAACAATGTCTTCGAAGACTATACGGACGAAGAGCGCAACCGTCTCTTTGGCGCACCGCCGGCTACGGTTTGGGAGAACATGCAGAATTTCGAGAATTATCCGGAGAAGAAGTCGGTGATTACTGCCGGCGGCGCGTTGGATGATCAGATCATCAGCGCGTTCCGTGATGGTGCGCTGCTTCGCTGGAAGACGGAGCTGATTTCCCGCATTATTCCGGAAAACCGCGATATTGTCCGTGCGGCAAAGGAAATTCATTCGGATTTTGTGACGGATCAGGATTCGTATAATTGGAACAAGATTAGCGGCATTCGCAGCTATCTGGCCAAAGACAGCATCGATGAAAAATCTCTGTTTACGCTGCTCACGAATGCTTTGAACGAGGGCGATTATGCGACGGCTTCCGGCCTTCAGGTTGAGATGTACGATAAGGTGGAAGAACTGAAAGCGCTTTATGACGCATATTCCAAGAATATGATCTGATGCAGAAATAAAAAAATCGCATATCTTGAAGAGATGCCCTCCTGAGCAGGCTGCAAGGCCCGGTCAGGAGGGCGTTTTGTGTCTGACGCGTTTTTGCGGAACCGGCAGGATTTTGTCCGTCTGGAAGCGAATACATAAGCATATTGTCTATGACGGTTTGGGGGAGGATTTTGTGATGGACAATCAAATGCTCTGCCAGTTTCTGGAGGATAAGCCGGCGGCCTGCAAGGTGCTGGTCGTTGGGGATATTATGCTGGATAAGTATTATTATGGCGAAGTGACGCGGATTTCGGGAGAAGCTCCTGTGCCGATTACCCGGGTGCATTCTTCCACGGAAAAATTGGGCGGCGGTGCGAATATTGCCTGTAACCTTGCTGTGCTGGGCGTCAGGACGGGGATTTCGGGATTTGTCGGTGACGATCAGCACTGTGAGAGTATGGTAGAAAAGTTTCGGCGCTATGGTATTGATGCGTCGGGGCTTATTTATACCGACCGGCCGACGACAACGAAGGTGCGTGTCGTCAGCGGGAATCAGCAGATGTTTCGGCTTGATTTCGAAGAATCCGGGGCCGTGGATGGTGAGGACGCGCAGAAATTCCGTCAGTATATCGGTCAGAAGCTCAATGAGAGTCTGGATTGTGTGGTCATTTCCGACCATGATAATGGAGCCTGTACGGAGAAAACTTGTGCGAAAATTATCGAGCTCTGCCATAATCACGGGGTTCCTGTGGTGGTGGATATGAGCGGGCACAACTGGGTGAATTACGCGCATGCGGATTATGTTGTAGCCAATATGAAACGGGTAAATCAAGCGCTTTTGCAGCCTGTGGAGAATGAGGATGACCAGGTAGAAAAGGCGGCGCATTATTTGCTCCGCAAGTATCGGCTGCGCAATGTGATCGTGACACGATCTCAGCAAGGATTATCTTTGGTGGGGAAGGATGTGGTCGCTCATATTCCGACGAAGGCCCAGGAGCTTTTCGATGTGCTCGGCGCGACGGATAGTATCGCGGCAGTCTTTGCGCTGGCGCTGGCTGGCGGATTGAATCCGAGACATGGAGCATATTTGGCCAATCTGGCGGCCGGCCGTGTCGTTATGAGGCTTGGAACGTATGCTGTGACGCGGGAAGAGCTGCAGGATCTTTTGCGTACGCCGTAAGCATGAACAGAATGGGATTAAAAAACAAAGCGGCAGTACCTATGTTATAATAAGTTACATAGGACAATCGATCCGTTTGACAGATGCTGCGCTTCCCCTGGCGGGGATCCTTTCGGCTGCTGCATCCACTGGGGCTGATTTGTGAAGTCTTATCGTAACTGAAATCGATTTTGGGAGGTATTTTTTTGGAAGAAAAAGACATCATTCATGGATTCCGGGTATTGAGAAAAAGCGAGATTGGCGAAACGAACTCGGTGGGGTGGCTTCTGGAACATGAAAAGAGCGGAGCGCGTCTCTTTTTCCTGCAGAATCAGGATGATAATAAGGTGTTTTCGATTTCTTTTCGCACGCCGCCGGTGGATGATACCGGCGTAGCGCATATCGTGGAGCATTCGACGCTCTGCGGAAGCCGGAAATATCCGCTGAAGGAGCCGTTTGTCGAGCTGGTTAAAGGGTCTCTCAATACCTTTCTGAATGCGATGACTTATCCGGATAAGACCATGTATCCTGTGGCCAGCCGTAATGATAAAGATTTTCAGAACCTTATGGATGTTTATCTGGATGCGGTATTTTATCCAGCCATGCGCGATAATCCACAGGTGCTTATGCAGGAGGGCTGGCATTATGAGATTGAAAAACCGGAGGATGAGCTGTCGTATAGCGGCGTAGTTTACAATGAGATGAAGGGAGCGCTGTCTGCGCCGGATGATCTGCTTGAGAGCCGGATTATGTCTTCCTTGTATCCGGATACGACTTATGGCTTTGAATCGGGCGGGGATCCGGAAGCCATCCCGGATCTGACTCAGGAGAAGTTTCTGGCTTTCCATGAGCGCTATTACCATCCGTCCAACAGTTATATTTATTTGTATGGAGACCTGAATATCGAGGAAAAACTGGCCTATCTGGATGAAGAGTATCTGAGCCGTTTTGACCGCATTCCGGTGCCGTCGCGGATTGAGCGGCAGCCGGCTTTTCCCAATATGGTGCGGTGGTCGGGAGAATACCCGGTCAGTGAGGAGGAAGATACGAAAGAAAAGACCTTTCTGGCGTTGAACTGGGTAGTCGGCGACAGCCTGAATTCCCGGGATATGATGGGGCTGGAAATTTTGGAACACGCGCTGCTTCGGACTCCGGCCGCACCGCTCCGCAAGGCCTTGATCGATGCCAGAATCGGCAAGGATGTCGATTCGAATTTTGAAGACGATATCCTGCAGCCTTTTTTCAGCATCATTGTGAACAATGCGGAAGCAGATCGTGCGGAAGCGTTTCGGGAACTGGTCCTTAATACTTTGCAAAATCTGGCGGATCATGGATTGGATCGTACGCTGTTGGAAGCCTCCGTTAATCTGCTGGAGTTCCGCCTGCGCGAATCGGATTATGGATCGGCGCCTAAGGGGCTGATCTATGGAATACGGGCGATGAAGACCTGGCTTTATGACGGGCAGCCGGAGGACAGTCTGCGCTATGAGGAAAATCTGGCTGCGATTCGGGAGGGATTGGATCAGGGATATTTTGAAGACCTGATCCGCCGGTATTTTTTGCAGAATACGCACAGTACCCTGCTGGTCCTGTCGCCGGACAAGACGTTGGCCGAGAAGCGCGAACGGGAGCTACAGGAGCGTCTGGCTGAGAAAAAAGCGGCGATGTCGCCGCAGGAGATTCAGGACGTCATTCGGGCGACCCGCGCCCTCAAGGAGCGGCAGCAGAGTCCGGAATCGGAGGAGGCGCTGCGCACCATCCCCGTGCTGGGCCTCTCCGACATTCGTCGTGAAACGTATGAACTTCCGCTTTCCGTACGAGAGATCGAGGGGACGACGGTTCTGTTCAGTGATATTGAGACGAATGGCATCGTTTATCTGAACCTTTATTTTGATGCGCAGACCGTCCCTCAGGAATATCTGCCGTATGCGTATCTGCTCAGTGAGCTGCTGGGCAATGTTGATACGTCCGAGCATACTTATGCCGAGCTGGCTAACTACAAAAATCTTTATACCGGAGGTGTTGCGTATGAGCTGACCACTTATACGCGCAATGGTGAGCCGGACTCCAATCTGCCTAAATTCCGCATCAAGGCCAAGGCGCTCAGGGAGAAACTGCCGCAGCTTTTCCTGTTGCTGGACGAGGTGCTGAATCGCAGCCGGTTCACGGATGCAAAGCGCATCCGTGAACTGCTGGAGCAGGAACAGGCATCCATGGAAGTCAATTTGCAGCGTTCCGCTCATCAGGTTGTCGCATCCCGGCTGGCGGGCTATATCCATGAAGCCGGCCGTTATGCGGATGAAGGCGGCTTGCCGTTTTATCAGTTTATCCGCGATCTTTTACAGCATTTTGATGAGGCCCTGCCGAAAATGCAGGCAGTATTTCAGGAACTTATGCCGCGCCTGTTTAATCAGCACCGTCTGATTATCAGTGTGACAGAGCGGGAAGAGGGATATCCGGCCATCGAACAGGGCTTCCGCAAATTCCGGCAGACACTCAGTGCGAAAGAGTTTGCGCCGGAGACGTATCATTGGACGCTGCAGGCACTGAATGAAGGGTTGTTCTCTTCCAGTCGTGTTCAGTATGTCAGCAAAGGCGCGAATTTTATCCAGCTTGGCTATCCGTTTACCGGCTCCATGCATGTATTGGAAACGATTTTGCGCTATGGGTATTTCTGGACGAAGATTCGCGTGCAGGGAGGCGCTTATGGCGCCTTCACGAATTTCAACCGGAATGGTATGATGTATTTCGGTTCTTATCGCGATCCGAATCTGCGGGAAACTCTGGATGTATTTGACGGGACAGCAGCATACCTCCGTCAGTTCAGCGCGTCAGATCGCGAAATGGATAAGTTTATTATCGGAACGATGAGTGTGATCGATACACCCCTGACCCCGCAAATGAAAGGAAACGCTGCAGCAACATGCTGGCTTAGAGGCATCAGTCGCGCAGACCGCCAGAAAAATCGGGAACAAATTCTGGATACCCGTCAGGAAGATATCCGGAATTTGGCCGAAACGATCGATGCCTGCATGAAGCAGAATGTGTTCTGTGTGTTTGGCGGGCAGGAAAAACTGGAAGAGGAGCGGTCGTTGTTTGGTACGATTAAGCCGGCGCTTTGACGTTTATCCGGTGCTGACGGGCTCTGAACAGAGCTCACTTTATATGATATGCGCAGAAAGGACGTTGACTTTCCGCGTGTATCATGTGATAATGAGTAAAACGCGCAACAATTAGAATAAGCTCGCAATGGGAGGCTTTTTTATGAAAAAACCAATTTTCAAGGGCGCTGGAGTAGCTATTATTACGCCATATACAGACGACGGAATCAATTTTTCGGAGCTGGGGCGTATTATTGAGGATCAGATTGCCGGCGGTACGGACGCGATTGTCATCACCGGTACGACGGGCGAATCGGCTACCATGACGGATGCGGAACACCGGGCGACGATTAAGTTTGCCGTGGATCAGGTCAAGGGACGCATTCCGGTTATTGCCGGTACCGGCTCAAATGAGACGGCTTATGCGGTGGAGCTTTCCCAATACGCTGAAAAAGTTGGCGCAGATGCCTTGCTGGTGGTCACGCCTTACTATAACAAATGTACGCAGAAGGGACTGATTGCGCATTATACGACAATTGCGGACGCGGTTCATATTCCTATCGTTCTGTATGATGTTCCTTCTCGTACCGGCGTCTCGATTGCGACGGAGACGTATGTTCAGCTGGCTAAGCATCCGAATATTGTTGCCGTTAAAGAGGCGAATGGCGATTTGTCCAAGATTCTGCGTCTAAGAGCGGCAGTCGGAGATGATCTTGTGCTTTATTCCGGAAATGACGATCAGATCCTTCCGATTCTCTCGCTGGGCGGACAGGGCGTCATTTCAGTGCTTTCCAACGTAGCGCCGAAGGCAACGCATGAACTTTGTCAGGCATATTTTGACGGAGATGTGAAAAAGGCATCGGATATGCAGATTCAATATGCCGACCTCATTGATGCGCTGTTTTGCGAAGTGAATCCGATTCCTGTCAAGGTAGCGATGCGCAAGCTGGGCTATGCAGCAGGTCCCCTGCGCATGCCTCTTTGCGAGATGGAGCCGGAGCATGAACGGAAACTGGAAGCTGCGCTCCGGAATCATGGGTTAATCAAATAAATACGGATAACGATGGACTGCTGCATGGTTTGCAAGGCGTAAAATCCTTCCGGAAGGAAAAGGATTTTCGGACAGAGCTCTTTGCAGCAGTCCTTTTGCGTGAGAGGGGAACGACAAATGCATGGCGTTTTTGACATTGTCGGACCGGTGATGATCGGTCCGTCGAGTTCACATACAGCCGGAGCCGTCCGGCTGGGTCTGATGGCGCGCAAAATACTCGGTGAGCCGGCTGTGCGGGCGGAAATTAATCTGCACGGCTCCTTTGCCCGCACTTATCGCGGCCATGGAACGGATAAAGCGTTGATCGCCGGAATATTGGGATTTTCTCCGGATGACGAGCGCATCCGTGATGCCCTGAAGCTGGCGCGGCAGCAGGGGATGGATTACAGTTTTCAGCCCGTCAATCTGGAAGATGCACACCCCAATACGGCAGTGATCTATCTGGTCGGTGTGACCGGGCGCATTGCACGTGTGCGCGGCGCTTCTGTTGGCGGCGGCAATATCCGGATCACGAATATCGATGGATATGAAGTGGAATTGACAGGTCAGTATCCCGCGCTGATTACGATCCATCGCGACAGGCCGGGCGTCATTACGCAGGTTACGCAGATTCTGTCCCGTTATGAGGTTAATATTGCGTTTATGCGCGTATCCCGCCAGAACCGGGGCGAGACGGCCATGATGATTATGGAGCTGGATGATCAGCCGGCCGAGGAAGTAGTGGAAGAATGTCGTGAAGTTTACGAGGTGGAAAATGCGTTTTCCATTCCGGCGATTTGATTGATGGGAGGATATGTATGATTCGCTTTAATACGCTGAAAGAATTAACGGCTATGGCGGAAGAAAAGGATCTCCCCGTACATGAAATCGTGATTGCCCGTGAAGTACACGATAGTCAGCATGACCGGGAAACCGTACTTGCCGGCATGGAAGAGAACTGGAGGGTGATGCAGGCAGCAATCGAACGGGGGATCCGGAATACCGAGCGCTCTGTCAGCGGAATGACCGGCGGGGATGCCCGGCGTCTGTATGGTTTTCGCGAGGAGGGCTATCTGGGCAGACCTGCACTTTCCGCGGCATCTTATGCGGTAGGGATCAGCGAGGTCAATGCCGTGATGGGGCGCATTGTGGCCTGTCCGACAGCCGGCTCCTGCGGAATCGTTCCGGCTGCTTTGTATGCAGCAAAAGAGATAAAAAAGGTGTCGGATGCGCAGATTATCCGGGCGCTGTTTACGGCGGCCGGAATCGGCATGGTCATTGATCAGAATGCCTCCATTGCCGGAGCTGCCGGAGGATGTCAGGCCGAATGCGGTACAGCGGCCGGGATGGCCGCCGGCGCGCTGGTTGAACTGGCTGGCGGAACACCGGACATGGTCGGCAATGCCTGCGCACTGGCGATCAAGAATTTACTGGGGCTGGTCTGCGATCCGGTAGCAGGACTGGTCGAAGTACCCTGTGTGAAACGAAACGGTTTTGCTGTGGTCGAAGCGATGCTGGCAGCGGATATGACTATGGCGGGGATCCGGTCGGCGATTCCTGTAGATGAGGTGATCGATGCTATGAACCGCATCGGGAAGGCTCTGCCGAAATCATTGCGGGAAACCAGCGAGGGCGGTCTGGCGACAACGCGGACGGCTCGGGCTATTGAAAAGCGTGTTTATCCGGAACAGAGCAAACGATGAATCACGTGTTTCATTTTGGATCCTTTGGGATTTTTACTGGCAGAAACAGGGGAAATAGTGTAAAATAGACATGACGCGGATGCGTTTGCAGCGTCAGATAACTGTAGCAATCGGAGGGAAGAAGTCCATGAAAAAAATCATTCGAATTTTGTTAGTGGCTTGTATGGTCGTACTTGGTACGCAGGCAGCATTTGCCAACTCAGATAAAGTGACGGTGCAGGAAGGCGCGGATCTGACATCGGTCAAACGTCTGGCCGTCGGCATGCCTCTTTATCAGCAGGTGGACCCTAAGGCGCCGGACAAAGCGATGCTGACTCAGATCGTTTTTGATTCCAGCCGCGTAACCCGCAGCTATGTCGTATCTTATGATGCTGTGGCCGAAGGGATCAAGACGGCATCCAACGTGGATATCAAGGCATTGGATCGTCGTCAGGCAGCAAAAGTGTTTAAAGAAAACGCTGTCCATTATGCGGATGCGTATGTCATTCTGACTGTGGCCAATAACAGCCGGACGACGTTTTTCTTTGATGTCTATAAATCCGGAACCAATCAGCTGCTTTACAGCTACGAAATTCGTGCGAACAAAAACGAGGGCGATACGGTAAATACGTATACGACGCTTTGTGAGCAGTTTTATAAGCACTTTGAGCGTTCGGCGGAAGAACAGCTGAAAGCTGCCAGCAAGAAAAAATAAATGAAAAAAGAGAAGCCTTCCTGTCGGGAGACTTCTCTTTTTTCGTGGTTCTATGCAGGATGTATTTATTCATGTGCGAGATAGATCGGCTTGATTTTGGCGGATTCTGCAATATCCTGATCGAGAAAACCGCATCGGACCATGGAATCAATGACGACGAACTGACGCTTCTTGGCCATCATGAAATCTACGTAGGGCGAATAAACGGAGGGGGCGTTGGGAAGTCCGGCCAGCATCGCTGCTTCCGGGAGCTGAAGTTCCGAGGGCTTTTTTCCGAAATAGCCCTTGGCGGCAGGGCCTATTCCATAATAGTCGGAGCCATAATAAATGGTATTGAGGTAGAGCTCCAGAATTTCATCTTTGGAATAATTGGCTTCCATATCGAGCGCAAGCAGCAGTTCTTCTGCCTTGCGTCCGAATGACTGCTCATGGGTCAGAAACAGGTTTTTGACCAGCTGCTGGGTAATGGTGCTGGCGCCTTCTTCGATCTGGCCATACTGGAGATTTACGAGGGAAGCGCGGATGATGCTTTCCGGATCAAATCCGTGATGGCTGTAAAAACGGCTGTCTTCGACTGCGATAATCGCTTGCTGCATCGAATCCGGGATATCGCGAATCGGTACATAGCTGTCCGGATTGATTCGACTGCTGACGGCCCGGCGAAGAAAGAGAAAACGTCCGATACGATCGGCAAGAGAGAGCTGCACCGGGCCGCCTTCCTGCCGGAGAGCCGGAGGCTGGCGTTCTGGTGCAGGCAAGAGGTCGCCTGCATGCTGCCAGGTTCGCGGCGAAAAGACGGAAGTTCCTCCGGCGCAGAAAAATGCGGCAAAGAAGATCAGAATAAGAAAGAATAGGAAGCGGAACAGCTTCCAAAACAGTTTCTTTTTTTTGTTTTTTTTCATGGCATACTCCTTGAAGGACAAGAGCAATGATAACTTTTCTATTATATCATGTTCTCGTAGAATCGGACAGGGCGGTGCTGTCAAAAATATTTCTGTCAGGGGTTGCAAAATTATACATTAAAGATGTATAATTATAAACATACTTTATCCTGTGCGCTCAGGAAGAGACCAATGCGGTATTCCTACGGAGCCGGGCATGTTTGAGGAGGAGAGTATATGAAGGTCAGTGTTTTAGGTGCTACGGGGTATGCCGGAGCAGAGCTTCTGAGAATTTTATATAATCATCCGGAAGCAGAGGTCGTGCATATCACGTCGGAAAGTCATACCGGCGAAAAGATCGCCGATCTGTATCCGCATTTGCGAGGCCTTTATGATATGACGCTGGAGAGCATGAAGGAAATAGAAGCGATTGGCGATGATAGTGATTTCGTATTCATCGGGCTGCCGCATGGTCATGCGATGGAGGTCGGACGGGCCATGGCAGGGAAACCGGTCCGAATCATCGACCTCGGTGCGGATTACCGATTTGCAGATACGTCCGTCTATGAAGCATGGTATCATGTACCGCATACGCATCCCGAAGCGGAACGGGTCTATGGGCTGGCGGAGCTTTATCGTGAGGAGATACGGAACGCCAAGATTATCGGCAATGCCGGCTGCTTTACGACAGCAAGTATTCTGGCGCTTGCTCCGCTGGCCAAGCAGCATCTGGTCGATGTGAACACCATTATTGTTGACGCGAAGTCCGGCGTATCCGGCGCCGGACGTTCGGCAAAGCAGGCTAATCATTTTCCGGAACTGTATGATAATTTCCGGGCATATAACGTGGCCGGTCATCGTCATACGCCGGAAATCGAACAAGCCATCACCGATTTGTCCGGGGAGAAATCCATCATTAACTTCACTCCCCATCTGGTACCTATGTCACGTGGCATTCTTGCTACCTGCTATGCCCGTCTGCGGGACGGAATCGCATCGGAGCTGGTGGATGCGGCATATGAGAAATTGTATGGCAAGGAGCATTTTATCCGTTTGCTGGGACGCGGCGCGTATCCGTCGACTAAGGATGTCCGCGGGTCAAACTTCTGCGATATTGCCTGGCATATCGATCCGCGCACCAATCGCGTGATTGTCCTGTCGGCGATCGATAATCTGGTGAAGGGGGCGGCCGGGCAGGCTGTTCAGAATTTCAATATTGCCTGCGGATTTGACGAAACAGCAGGTTTGGATTATGTGCCGATGTATCCCTGATAAGGGACGCAGTCGAATTTTGCCATGAGTGGAAGTACAGAAAGGAAATGAGAATATGTTCAGTGAACAGAATGCAAAAGCAGGTGTTACATTCCCGCAGGGATTCAAGGCGGCTGGCGTCAGGGCCGGGATCAAGAAGAGCGGTAATTTAGACGTTGCGGTTATTTATACGGAAAAAGAAGCGGCTGTTGCGGGGACGTTTACGCAGAATGCGGTTGCGGCGGCGCCGGTGTTCGCTTCGAAGAAGGTGGTACAGACGGGAACCGCGCATGCTGTCACGGCAAATGCTGGCTGTGCCAATGCCTGCACAGGGGAGCAGGGCGCTGCAGATGCTCGTTCCATGCAGCTGATCACGGCGCAGGAGCTCGGCTGTCAGCCGGATGATGTCATTGTCGCGTCCACAGGTGTTATCGGTGTGAATTTGCCGATGGACAAGATGGAAAAAGGGATTCATCAGGCTGTGTCGGAACTGGATGAACACGGCAGTGAAAATGCCGGCAAGGCTATCATTACGACCGATACGTATTCGAAGGCATGCGCGACGGAGGTGGAGATCGGCGGAAAGAACGTCCGCTTCGGAGCTATCGCCAAGGGGTCGGGGATGATTCAGCCCAATATGGCGACGATGCTTTGCTTCATTACGACGGATGCAGCTATCGACAGCAGCCTTCTTCAGAAAGCGTTGTTGGAGGTCGTTGAAGTTACGTTCAATATGCTCTCTGTAGATGGTGATATGAGTACGAATGATATGTGTATCGTTTTGGCGAACGGAGCGGCCGGCAATGCAAAAATCGAGTCCGAAGGCGCGGATTACGATACGTTCAAGGAAACCTTGCTGAAGATTTGCCGGGGGCTGGCAGAGCGTATCGCTTCCGATGGTGAAGGGGCGACGAAATTTTTGACCATTCACGTCACGGGAACCAAATCGTTTGCGGATGCGAAAAAAATCGGTATGAGCGTAGCCAACAGTCCGCTGGTCAAGACGGCTTTCTTCGGTCAGGATCCGAATTGGGGCCGCGTGATCTGCGCTGTCGGTTATGCCGGTGTGCCGATGGATCCGGAAAAGACGGTGGTGAAGTTCGGGGGGATTCCGGTCTATGCCGGCGGCGTTGGCGCCGAGGCCGATGAGGAGGCGCTGCGTGCGGTCATGGCAAAGCACGATATTGTCATTGAGATCGATATGGGCAGCGGTGAAAGCGAAGCGACGGTCTGGACCTGTGATTTCTCTTATGAATATGTGAAGATCAACGGAGAATATCACACCTGATCGATGGAGGACAAGGAAGGGGGCTGCCGATTACGTTTACGGCAAAGGATAAGGCATCTATTCTGGTGGAAGCACTGCCTTATATTCAGGAATTTTATGGAAAGACCATCGTGATCAAGTATGGCGGAAATGCCATGATTAATGATGAGCTGAAAGAAAAGGTCATGCAGGATGTGGCCTTGATGAAATACGTTGGGATCCGGCCGGTCATCGTCCATGGCGGCGGACCGGAGATTACGGGATTTCTTAAAAAAGTTGGCAAACAATCTTCCTTTGTCGCCGGGCTGCGTGTGACGGATGCCGAGACAGTTGAGATTGCTGAGATGGTACTGGACGGCAAGGTGAATTCGGAGATCGTCAATCTGCTGAATCATCGCGGCGTCCGGGCGGTCGGTCTCAGCGGGAAGGATGCGGGACTGATTCAGGCACGCAAGAAACTGGCTACCGTCTATGAAGGAGATACATCCCGCAAGGTGGATATCGGATACGTCGGTGAAGTGGAGCAGGTAAATACGTCGATTCTTGAAGATCTGCTGGATCAGGATTATGTGCCGGTCATCGCACCGATCGGCGTCGGTCAGGATGGCGAGAGCTACAATATCAATGCAGATTATGTAGCGGCTGAAATTGCTGGGGCCTTGCAGGCGGAGAAATTGCTGCTGCTTACGGATATTGAAGGAATCTACCGGGATTTTCATGACAAGGATACCTTTATTTCCACCCTGCATCTGCCGGAAGCCAGAGCATATATCCGTGACGGCGTGATTGCAGGAGGCATGATTCCCAAGGTGGAGGCCTGCCTTACGGCGCTGGATAAGGGCGCCGGAAAAACGCATATCATCGACGGACGATTGGATCATTCGATTATTTTGGAGATTTTTACTTCCAAGGGAATCGGCACACAGGTTGTGCGCTAAGAACAGGAGCTGGATAGACATGAAGGAAACAGATCAGGAGATTTTTGCGGAGGACAGGGAAAATTATCTCCCTGTATTCAACCGGTATCGGATTGTTCTGGATCATGGAGACGGAGCTTATGTCTGGGATATCAATGGCAGAAAGTATTTGGATTTTCTGGGCGGCATCGCCGTCAATGTACTCGGACATCATTATGGCCCGCTGGTACACGCTGTATCCGAGCAGGCGGGAAAGCTTATCCATTGTTCTAATCTTTATTACACGCAGCCGCAGGCGGATGCTGCGGCGCAGCTTGTTCGTCTCAGCGGTCTTGGCAAGGCCTTTTTTGGCAATTCAGGAGCCGAAGCCAACGAGGGAGCGATAAAAATCGCCCGCAAGTATGCGCATCAGATTGACCCGGATAAGTCGCAGATCATCACTGCCTGGGACAGCTTTCATGGCCGTACGATTGCTACGCTTACGGCAACCGGACAGCCGCATTATCATGAAGGAGTAGGGCCGCTGCCGGCTGGATTTGATTATGTTCATTATAATGATGCCGCTGAGCTGGCAGCGATGATGAGCGATAAGACTGCAGCAGTTATGTTGGAGACGATTCAGGGAGAGGGCGGTGTGTATACCCCTGACCCGGGATATCTGCAGCAGGTGCGGGCGCTTTGTGACAAGTATCATGCGCTGCTCATTTTTGATGAAATTCAGGCGGGCATCGGCCGCAGCGGCAAATTCTTTGCCTATGAGAAGTATGGGGGGAAGCCGGATATCGTTACCTTGGCAAAGGGGCTTGCCGGCGGCGTACCCATCGGCGCGTTCCTGACTACGGATGAAGTGGCCCGGGCATTCCGGCCCGGCGATCATGGCACGACGTTTGGCGGCAATCCGCTGGCATGCGCTGCGGCGAATGTCGTGCTGAATACTGTGCCGAAACCGGAATTCCTGCAGCATGTTGAAACGGTTGGGGCCTATTTCAAAGGAAAATTGGAGGCATTGAAGGATAAATATCCATCCGTGCTGGTTGATGTGCGCGGTACGGGACTGATTCTCGGCGCGGAGCTTTCCAACAGTGAACATGGGCGGGATATCGTCAATGCCTGCCTGGACAAGGGAGCAATCATCAACTGTACGGCAGGAAAAGTTCTGCGATTCATTCCGCCGCTCATTGTGACGAAGGAACAGGTGGATGAGGTAGCGGATATTCTGGATACGGTATTGGCGGAGTTTGCTTGATCTGTTTTTTGCATATGTATACAGAATTTCTGATGAAGTCCACTTCACAAGCACATATTGTCGTAGTATAATATGCATTAGTGATGGACTGTGATTACAGTAATGGAGGTCGTTCAATGCTGAAGGGGAAAGATATGTTATCCATCCACGATTTATCTGTGGATGATGTACAGGAAATCCTTACACTGGCTCAGGAATTGAAAGCGATGCAGAAAGCGGGAGTGGAACATCATCTGCTTGCCGGCAAAACGCTGGGCATGATTTTTGAAAAGTCTTCGACCCGTACGCGCGTTTCCTTCGAGACCGGCATGTATCAGCTGGGCGGACAGGCGCTGTTTCTTTCGAACCGTGATCTGCAGCTTGGCCGCGGTGAGCCGATCAAGGATACAGCCCGCGTGCTCAGCCGCTATCTGGACGGGATCATGATCCGTACTTTCGGTCATGACCGCGTTGAGGAGCTGGCCCGCTGGGCGGATATACCGGTCATCAATGCGCTGACGGATTTGCTGCATCCCTGTCAGGTGCTGACGGATCTGCTGACCATTCAGGAGCATAAGGGGAAAAACCTGCGCGGACTCAAGATGGCCTATGTCGGTGATGGAAATAATATGACGAATTCCTATATGTACGGCTGTGCCAAGGTAGGAATGACATTTGTTGCAGCGACTCCGGAAGATTATCGTCCGGACGAGACTGTCACGAAACAGGCTATGGAAGATGCGCGGGCTACCGGAGCGTCCATCGCGCTTGTGACTGACCCGAAGGAAGCAGTCCGGGGAGCGGATATTGTTGTCACGGATACCTGGGCCAGTATGGGACAGGAGAAGGAACATGAAGCCCGGAAGAAGGTTTTCGCCCCGTATCAGGTCAATCGGGAACTTTTGTCCGGAGCGGACAGGCGTGTGATTGTCATGCATTGCCTGCCGGCTTATCGCGGTGAGGAAATTACGGACGATGTGCTGGAAGACAATGCGGATGTCATTTTTGATGAAGCGGAAAACCGGCTTCATACACAGAAAGCGATCATGGCACTGACCATGGGCTGAACATAGATACCCATAGGGATCATGAGGAAGAAAATAGAAAAGAGGTTTTATTTATGGCAAAGCAAATTAAAAAAGTAGTGCTGGCTTATTCCGGTGGTCTTGATACCTCCGTTATTATTCCGTGGCTTAAGGAGCATTATGATGGCTGCGAGGTCATCGCCGTCTGCGCCGATGTCGGACAGGGGGATGAACTCAACGCCGTACACGACAAGGCACTGAAATCCGGTGCATCCAAGGTCTACATCGAAGACCTCAAGGAAGAGTTCCTCAAGGAATACGTCTGGCCGACGCTCAAGGCCGGTGCGGTCTACGAGGACAAGTACCTGCTCGGCACGTCGTTCGCTCGTCCGATCATCGCCAAAAAGCTCGTCGACATCGCCAAGGCAGAGGGCGCTGACGCCATCGCACACGGCGCTACGGGCAAGGGCAACGATCAGGTCCGTTTCGAGCTGACGGTCAAGGCGCTCGCACCGAACATCACGCTGATCGCTCCGTGGCGCGAGTGGGACCTCGATTCCCGTTCCGCTGAGATCGAGTATGCCAAGAAGCACGGCATCCCCATCGCGACGGAGAACAAGACGTACTCCATGGACCGCAATATCTGGCACCTTTCCCATGAAGGCTCCGACCTCGAGGATCCGGCCAACGAGCCGCACAACAGCATGTTCCTGATCTCGAAGGCACCGGAAGATGCCAAGGACGAGCCGGAATACGTCACGGTCGACTTCGAGAAAGGCGAGCCGGTTGCCGTCAACGGCAAGAAGATGGATCCGGTCGCTCTCCTGACGGAGCTCAACGAGATCGGCGCGCGCAACGGCGTCGGCATCGTCGACATCTGCGAGAACCGCCTCGTCGGCATGAAGTCCCGCGGCGTCTATGAGAACCCGGGTGGATCGATCCTCTACTACGCACACCGTGAGCTCGAGTACCTCTGCCTCGACCGCATGACGTACCACTTCAAGCAGCACGTCGCCGTCCGCTTCGGCGAGCTCGTCTACGACGGCATGTGGTTCTGCCAGCTGCGCGAGGCGCTGTCCGCTTTCGTCGACAGCACGCAGCAGACGGTCACGGGTACGGTCAAACTCAAACTTTACAAGGGCAACATCATCTCCGCCGGCTCCAAGAGTCCGTATTCCCTCTACAGCAAGGAATACGTCACATTTGAGCATGATGATGTCTACAATCAGGCTGACGCCACGGGCTTCATCAACCTCTTTGGCCTGCCGCTCAAGGTACGCGCCCTGATGCAGGAGAAGAACAGTAAATGAGCAAGGCTATGTGGGGAGGCCGTTTCTCCAAGTCGACCGATGAGATGATCAACGAGTTTCAGGCCTCCATCAATTTCGACAAGCGCATGTACCACGAGGATATCGCGGGCTCCATCGCGCACGCGACGATGCTCGCGAAGTGCGGCATCATCACGGAAGAAGACCGCGACAAGATCATCGCGGGTCTCAAGGACATCCTTCAGAAAATCGAGGAGGGCAACTTCGCGTTCTCCGTCGACCTCGAGGATATTCACATGAACATTGAGAAGCGCCTGACCGACGCCATCGGCGAGGCCGGCGGCCGGCTGCACACGGCGCGCAGCCGCAACGATCAGGTCGCGCTCGATACGCACATGTATGTGCGCCGCGAGGTCGTGGCCGTGCAGAAGGAGATCGAGAACCTGCAGCGCGCGCTCGTCGAGACGGCGGAGAAGTACAGCGATGTCATCATGCCGGGCTACACGCATCTGCAGCGCGCACAGCCGATTCTGTTCTCGCATCACCTGCTCGCGTACTTTGGCATGCTCTCACGCGACTTCGCCCGCTTCGAGGGCGTCTACAAGCGCGCGGACATCATGCCGCTCGGCGCCGGCGCCCTCGCCGGCACGACCTTCCCGATCGACCGCGAGTTCGTGCAGAAGCAGCTCAACTTCGAGAACATCTACACGAACAGTCTCGACGCCGTCAGCGACCGCGACTACATCATGGAGTTCCTCGCTGCGGCCTCGATCCTCATGGTCCATCTCTCGCGCCTCTCGGAGGAGACGATCCTCTGGTGCAGCCGCGAGTTCCACTTCGTCGAGCTCGACGATGCGCACTGCACGGGCTCCTCGATGATGCCGCAGAAGAAGAACCCGGATGTCTCTGAGCTCGTCCGCGGCAAGACGGGCCGCGTCATCGGCCACCTCATGGCCATGCTGACGACCGTCAAGGGCCTGCCTCTTGCCTACAACAAGGATCTGCAGGAGGACAAGGAGGGCATCTTCGACGCGATCGACACCGTCAAGTTCAGCCTCGCCGTCTACGCGCAGCTGATCCGCGGCATGAAGGTCCGCAGGGATGTCATGAAGAAGGCCGTGACGGAGGATTTCTCCAATGCGACCGACCTCGCCGACTACCTCGTCAAGAAGGGCATGCCGTTCCGCAAGGCGCATGCCGTCTCGGGCCAGGCCGTCCACGACTGCATCGAGAAGGGCATCTACCTCGAGGACATGAGCCTCGAGGACTTCCAGAAGCTCTCGCCGCTCTTCGGCGCCGACATCAAGGAGGCCATCAGCCCTGAGACGTGCGTCAAGAACCGCAACTCGCTCGGCGGCACGTCCTACAAGCAGGTGGAGCTCCAGCTCAGCGCTGCCAAGGACCTGCTCGCAGCCGAGGAAAAGATTTCCGACAAGGCCGCCGACCGGCAGATCCAGGTCAAGTAAATAAAAAGACAAGAAACGAGAGGCCCGCTTCTCTCATCGCTCTTGTGCGATGGGGAAGCGGGCTCCTCGTCTTTGTGTCTATGTAGAATGGAACGGCTGGCCGTTGTCGAGGTAATACGTCTCGTGGACGACGGCGCGGGGACGCGGCGATGGCCTGGTCCTGTCAATGATGGGGCAGGAAGGGCGCGAGGCGCGGGGCGAGGTATCGGGCGAGGCGGGCTGAGCCTGACTTCGTCGGGTGCGTGCCGTCGCCGACGAAGTCCCCGGGGGCGAGCAGCGGGCCGTCTGCGTTGAGCGCGATGTAGTGGGCCGGGATGTCCTCTCGCTGCGCGCGCTGGCAGGACTCCTCAATCCAGAGGCCCGCGAGCGGAGAGACGGCGGCGGGCAGCGGCTCAAGGCAGATGATGGGGGCAGCGGGATTCATCTCATGGACCTGGCGGATGAGGCCCGTCCAGGCCTGCACGTATTCCTCGTGATAGGGGCGGCGCTTCTTGTCGCTGAAGTCGTTCGTGCCGAGCGCGAGGATGACGGCGGAGACGGGCAGCTTCTCACTCTGCCAGATGGTGTTGCCGGGCGTCTTATGCGCACCGTAGAAGGTCCAGCGGTAGCGCTCCTCCGTGTGCAGGCCGCGGTCTGGCCAGCCGGCGCCCCAGTTGTGGACGACGCCTTCGCCCGACTTGGCGACGATGCTGTAGTCGGCGCCGAGAAGGCGCGCGAGCTGCGGCGCAAACGCCATTGAGCCGTCCTCGATGGCGGCGTCGTTGTGGCCGCGCTTTTTGCCGTCGTTGCGGAAGCCCGCGGTGATGGAGTCGCCGACGAACTCGAGCCGCAGCGAAGATGCCTGCCTCGCGGGCGCGTCGAACGCCTCGGCCTCGAGCCCCGCAAAGCGGCTGACTCCGTACGATCCCTCGGTCGCGCGCTCGAGCCGGAGCGTGTGGCGCCCTGCGGGAAGGCCATCGGCGAGTACGGTCGGCCCGCTCCTGGCTGCGCGCACTTTGCGCGAAGGGCCCCCGTCAATGGAGACGAGCCAGCGGTTCTCGGGGTCCTGGAGATGGGCGGCGACATGCGTCCCCTGGAAGGCTGCCTCCAGGTAGACGGCGCCCTGTGCCGCCTCGTAGCAGCCGCCGTTTTCCTGCCAGCGCCCTTCGTAGTGGATGGCGGGGCTGGCGGCCGGGCAGGAGGCGGCGAGGGCGGCGCCCGGCAGCGCGAGGAAAAGCGGGAGGCTGGCGGCGAGCAGGCGGTAGTTCATGGCGATCTTCCTTTCTGGTGGTGTCTCTGGTCTGCACATGGCGGTCACATTTTCGTATGTTCTTTTGTTTTTCGGCTTCGGGCTTGATTTTTCCTGCTTCTCCTTCTATATTAGAATAGTATTACATATCATGGTTTAGGAGTTGATCATTTTGTCGTTATTTGGACGTGAAGTGGCAGGCAGGCGGCACATCGACGGGCTCGATGTGCTGCGCACGCTGGCGATTGTCGGCGTCACGATCTTCCACATGTTCCCCGAGCGGCTGCCCGGCGGTTACCTCGGCGTTTCTCTCTTCTTCGTGCTCACGGGCTTCCTGCTCGCCTACACGAGCAAGCGCAGCTGGCTCGAGCACCGCTTCCGCGTGAAGGCGTACTACTGGAAGCGCATCAAGCGCATCTACCCGTCGCTCTTCATCGTGCTGCTGACGACGGTCGGCGTCTTTTCCTTCGTGCTGCCGAAGGCCGTCGCGGCCATCCGGCCGGAGTTCCTCTCGATCGTCCTCGGCTACAACAACTGGTGGCAGATCGCGCAGAATGCCGACTACTTCACGCGCCTGACGAATGCCTCGCCGTTCACGCACCTCTGGTTCATGGGCATCGAGATGCAGTACTACCTCGTCTGGCCGCTGCTCTTCGCGCTCTACGCCTTTCTCGACATCCTCGCCGGGCGCCGGGCGGCCCTCGCGGTGTTCGCCTTGCTCGCGCTCGGCTCGGCGGCCGTCATGCCGATGATGTACAAGCCGGACATGGATGTCACGCGCCTCTACTACGGCACGGACACGCGCGTCTACGCGCTGCTCTTCGGCGCCGTGCTCGGCCTCTGGTGGGTCGACCACCCGCGCGCGCGCCTCGGCAAATACAGGATGCTGCTCGGCTATCTCGCCTGGCCCGTACTCGTCGGCGCATCGATTGCCGCCTACTTCCTCTTTGACGGCCAGTCTGCCTACGTCTACGAGTGGGGCATGCTCGCGATGACCGCGCTCTTCTGTGCGCTCCTGCTGCTGACGGCCGACGACCGCTTCTTCGTCGGCGCCGCGCTCGAGAGCCCGGGGCTCCGCTGGCTCGGCTGGCTCGGCAAGCGCAGCTTCGGCATCTACCTCTGGCAGTACCCGGTCATCTACCTCTTCGCCAAGCTCGGCTGGACGCAGCTGCCGTACTACGCGGCGCTCGAGATCGCAGCCATCCTCGTCTTGACCATCTGGTCGGACGCACTCGCGCATGTCATCACGAGCCGCCGCCTGCCGGCCATCCGCGGCCGCCACATCGTCACGGCCTGCATCTTCCTGACAGCCTTCACGCTGCCGGGTCTCACGCTCATGGGCTTCGGCGGCCACGTGATTGCCGTCTCGGCCGACCAGAAGGTCAGCGACACGGGCGAGCTGCAGGAGAGGCTCGCCGCCAATGCCGCGGAGCAGCAGGCGGCCAATGACCAGGCGGCAGCAGAGGCCGCCGAGCAGAAGGCAGCGGAGGATGAAGCCGCGGTCGACCTCTCGGGCGTCGCCTGCATCGGCGACTCCGTGATGCTCGGCTCTTCGGGCGAGCTTCGCAAGGTGCTGCCGGGCTGCATCATCGATGCGGAAGTCTCGCGTTACGTCGGCGGCGGCCTCGACGCGGCGAAAGAGATGGCAGCGCAGAGACGCCTCGGCAAGAACGTTGTCATCGCGCTCGGCACGAACGGCCCGATTGCCGGCTACGAGAAGTACGAGGTCCAGACGCGCGCGCTCCTCGAGTATCTCGGTCCCGACCGCCACATCTTCTGGGTCAATGTCTACTGCCCGGAGCTCTCGTGGCAGCAGACGAACAACGGCTACCTCGCGAATATGGCCAAAGACCATCCGAACGTGACGATCGTCGACTGGTACGGCCTCGTTTCCAAGCATCCGGAATGGCTCGGCGGCGACGGCATCCACCCGAACGACGAGGGTACGGCGGCCTATGCCAAGCTCATCCACGACACGATGGCAGAGGCGCTCGCGCATCCCGCGGCCGACTGATGACGCTTCCATGGATTTTCTATCGTTTTCCGTTACTTTTCAGAATACCCGCTTATACTGGTATCTCCTGCTTGTCGCCATCGTGCTGCTCGCCGGCGTGCTGACGACGTCCGTCATCGTGCGCCGCTACGAGGCCAGCCTGCCCGTGTCGGAGGAGATCCGCCGCGGCACGCGCGACCTCGAGTACCGATGACAACTGCAAAAAATGTACCATCGAGGTTCTGAAATAACTTGAATCTGACTCCAATCCCGAGTAGTATAAAAATGTCATCATGCCGGGCTACACGCAGCTGATTCGCGGCATGAAGGTCCGCAGGGATGTCATGAAGAAGGCCGTGACGGAGGACTTCTCCAATGCGACCGATCTCGCCGACTACCTCGTCAAGAAGGGCATGCCGTTCCGCAAGGCGCATGCCGTCTCGGGCCAGGCCGTCCACGATTGCATCGAGAAGGGCATCTACCTTGAGGATATGAGCCTCGAGGATTTCCAGAAGCTCTCGCCGCTCTTCGGCGCCGACATCAAGGAGGCCATCAGCCCCGAGACGTGCGTCAAGAACCGCAACTCGCTCGGCGGCACGTCCTACAAGCAGGTAGAGCTCCAGCTCCACGCCGCGCACGATTTGCTTGCCGCAGAGGAAAAACTCTCGGATAAGGCGGCAGGCCAGCAGATTCAGGTTAACGAAAACAATCCGGACTGGCCTGTTGATAAAGAAAGAAACGAGTACCTGGTAAATGTCGGAAAAGGCATTTACCGGGTACTCGTTTTAGTATAACAGGGGTCAGGGGAAAGCGAGATTATTTTAATTCGATGTTGTCGATGCAGATTGCACCTTTGTAACTGGTCAGATAACCGACGATACTGAGTTCGAGATGAGCGATATCCTCCGTTACCTTATCTTCGAAGATAACCCGGACATGTGTTTTTTTCCATGTCGTGCCGGGAATGTCTTTTGCTTTTGCTGTGCCCATATCATCGATTGGCTGATCGATAACCACATTGTCCTTGACCGATGATGCATAGAGCTTTGCTTTCAGCGCAGCATCTCCTTTGAGCTGTGAGGCATCATAATAGAGATCAAAAGACGCCTGGGATATGCCGGCTCCGACCCGGATTGGAGATGCTTTCGTAACGCTTCCGTCCGATAGCTTGATTTCGCTCCAGCTTTGGTCTTTGTCATCCGAAAAATCGACATTGACTTTTAGACATCCTCCATTGGCCGCATCCCAGACGGCCGAAGCATCGCCGCTGTAGCTCCAGCCGCCGATGAATGCCCAGTTCTGCGCATCTTTTTGAAAATCCCAGCTCTTTACCGCCGGAGCTGCGGCTTCACAGACCGGCCCGCTGAGATTGTCCATGCCGGCCGGATCCGGTGCGGCCAGCGTGATGGTGCCGAGAAGGAAAGTTGTGCTGCAAAGCGCAGTAAGACGATGGTGGGAAAGAGAAAACATAAAAAACACTCCTTTTTGGATAAATAGTATGGTTCCTTCTAATAGAATCTGCTATATGTTGATATTGCCTCATTGGTAAGATTCTTTTCTATGGTTCAGTTTTTTCGTACGACCGGGGACGGCAGTTTCGTGAAATCGATGATGCCGTCCGCGAATAGCGTACTCGGCTCGTTGTAGAAATCAATAAATTCATTGATCATCTCGTGTCCGCGTGTATCGCTTACCATGTATGGTTCAAAGAAATTATGTTCGAGTTTTTCGAAATTCGCCCAGGTCAGGAAATAGGGGACCTGTCGGTCAAGACAGATTTTTGCTACATCCTGAAACCAGCGTTTGTTCCGATTGCCCTTGACCGGAAGTGCTCCGCCGTCACGTACGCCCGCTTCGGTCAGAGCTGTGAGTTTGTTGTGCTTTTGTGCGGTATTCTGCATAACAGCCAGCGTTTGATCCAGATGTTTGAACCATTCTGCCTTTTGCTCATCATTATAAGTATCGACACCGAGTATATCGACATAACGGTCGCCCGGGTAACGGCTCAGATAACTGGCTTCGTCGAAGAAAGGGCCGTTGGGAGAATAGGCATACAGGCAGTTATGCACACCTTTTGTATCGCGGAGGTATTTTACTGTGTAATGCCAAAGTTCCAGAAAATCCCCTTCGTCGATGTTATTTCCGCCCCACCAAAACCATGAACCGTTATGCTCATGCAGCGGACGGAATATGACCGGGATGCCTTTGGCCTGCAGCTTTAGCAGGTAATCGGCAACAAGGTCGAGATAGCCATTGTAGACCTCATTCAGATCCTGACCAGGAAGAATGCGATGCCCGACGTTGCCGCTTAGATTGTTGGGCGAATAGCCGCTGTAGTCCCACTGGCCATTTTTTTTGCCTTTCTTCGCGACTTCTGCGAAATTCGGCATGTGCATGGACAAGGTAAGAATGGCGCCTTTGCGGTGAGCGGCTTCACTAATTTTTATCAGTTTGTCGGTATAAGTCAGTCCTGCCTGACGTTCTGACGGAGTAAGCGTAAGCTCTGCCCCGGTCAGAGAGAGCGCGTCCATTCCGACGATACCGGCGATGGAGCCGGTTACGTCCTCTGTATCGGAGACGGACCCGCTGTCGGTGAGAAACATTTTATGGTGGACATCATTCTGATGGCCGTAAAGAATGTGGCCGGTTTGAGGGAGGGCGGCCAGATATTGATAAAGTGCTGCTGTTTCCGGCGTCGCCTGCCGGTCGATCAATGTGATTTCCTTCGGCGCCTTTTCGGCCAGTGCATCCAGTCCGGGTGCTTCGGCTCTGGCTTTTTCGGCATCGGGAATCGCGGTTTTCTGCACATAGGCAGGATCATCCGGATCGTCGGCCGGGCTGGCCAGCCCGAGCGCGGGCGCTGAACAAAGCATCAGCATGAGAAGGCTGGCAGACAGTCTTTTTTTGTTTGTTTTCATGTTTGATCTCCTATCCTTCGGTTGAGTATTATTTTTTCTTCCTTGCGCTTAGTATATGATATTCGCCTTACCTTGTCAAGAAAAGTATATACTTTTTTTAGACGACCACCTAAATGTTCACAAATTTAGTCATATCTTTTTATTGACATGGGCTATACATGATGCTATACTAACAGCGTTCAATCAATTACCATCCGAATAAGAAACACGAGAAACAAATAGGAGGAAGGTTGGGGGAACCGCCGGGTTCTCTGATGGAAGAGAAAAAGGGGGAATCAGTATGAAAAAATCGCAGCGGATGCTGGGGGCGCTGGCAGCAATCGTCGCAGTGGGGACGGTTGGAGAAACGGCATCAGCCGCTACGGGCGAGGCGATGTTTGCCGATGTGCCGAGCGGTCACTGGGCCTATGCGGCAGTCGAACAGCTGAAACAGGATGGTCTGGTCAAGGGGATGCAGGCGAACCGCTTTGACGGCAATGCCATAGTCACGCGTTATCAGATGGCGCAGATGGTGGCCAGCGCGCTCGCGCATGAAGAGCAGGCAAGCGCTGCCGACAAACAGCTGCTCGATAAATTGTCGCACGAATTCGACAGCGAAATCAACTCGATGCAAACACTGGCAAAGCGCGTGGATGATCTCGAGAAGCACCAGAAGAAGACGGAGGACAACTTCTCGGTCCACGGCTACTTCCAGCAGACGGTCGAAGCGAAAAACCACGCGGGCGGCGATACGAAGAAGAGCCGCTGGTGGGCCAAGGAGTTCTACCTCAATACAGAGGCCAAGCTGCCGAAGGTCATGGGCGACTGGAAATTCAAGATGAATCTCGAGACGAAGATAGGCGGCGACCGCTTCAACGAGGAACATCTGATGAGCGGCAATCATGCCAATCCATATAACGGCGGCCAGATGTACGACGAGCTCTTCAAGCCGAATCTCGCTTACCTCGAGGGCAGCCTTGGCAAGACACAGCTCTGGACGCGCGTCGGCATCCTGCAGCCGTGGGTGCAGAACGGCTTCGTCTACGCGGCCAATCTGCGCGGTCTGATGCTTGAGCACTGGTCAAAAAAATATAACTGGCACGCCTTCGGCGGAGTAGTCGACAGCGACGACGGCGATCTGGCTGTGGGCGCCGGTGCGCAGTACGATAACACGGCAGGAGATTGGAAGAGTGAAATCAGCCAGCCGTGGAATGATAATGTTCGCGCTCATGAAAATTATTATGTAGTGAAAACAGCGGAAACCAACTGGCAGCCGCGCCTTTCGCGCGACGGCAAGACGCCGCTGAGCGAGGTGGAGCAGCAGAAGGTGCTCGACAACGGCGGCACGGGCTCGGACAACGCCAAGAGCAACATCCAGGATATGTTCAACGGCAGTAAGCGCACGAAGAAGACGGTCTACGGCATCGCCTACGACCGCATGTACAGCAAGAAGTTCACGTATTCGCTCGGCGCCTACCGCTACACGTCGGCGGCCTATAACCGCGAGCCGCTCTACGTCGGCGCCGCGACGTTTGACTACAAGCTGGCGCCGAAGCTGATCTTCCGCGGCACGTACGCGCAGGGCAATCAGCACGGCACGAACAGCCACAGCCGCGGCTGGATGGCCGACCTCATGTGGAACTGCAATCCGTGGATGTCAGCGGAGAAGGCACACGCCTTCGGCGCCTATGCCGGCTACCATTACCTCGCGCCGGATTCCTACATCCGCTGCGGGTACGGCGACGGCATCGAGAAAGGTCAGAAGGGCGTCGAGATCGGCATGTACTACAACTTCACCAACAATCTGCAGTACACGCTCAAGTACGGCTTCGGCAAATCGCTGACGTATGCCGACAGCGACTGCCGCCAGCGCGACAAGCTCTATTCCGGCGTGTTCTGCTACTTCTGATGATTCGGTGATTCCTGGGATAACAATGTGAGTAAATAGAGAGCAGGGGGTATTCTCATGTATAACAAGAAATTGGCAATGGCCGTCCTTTCCGCAATGGTCTTTTCCACGTCTTCGGCACTCGCGGCACCGGCAAGCGACCTCTTCAACGATGTCCCGACGAACCACTGGGCGTACGGCGCGGTCGAGCAGCTCGCTAAAGATGGCATCCTGACGGGCTACGGCGATGGCTCCTTCCGCGGCGACCAGACGGTGACGCGCTATGAGATGGCGCAGATCATCGCGAACGCCCGCACGCACATGGCGAAGGCCAGCGCGCCGGACCAGCAGCTCATCGACCAGCTCTCGAGCGAGTTCCGCGATGACCTCGACGCTCTCGGCGTCCGCGTCACGCGCCTCGAGAAGAAGCAGGAGAACGTCCGCATCACGGGCTCCATCGCGCAGAAGTACGACCGCGCTAAACACGACGGCATCAAAAACGAGGATGGCAGCGAGACCTCGCCGCATTGGCGCAAAGAGCTCAAGCTCAACCTCGACGCCGATGTGCCGAAGACGGCGCTGACATTCCATGGCACGTTTACGACACAGATGGACAGCTACGATGGCAGCGGCTTCAATACGGAAGAAGCCGAGAAGGAGACGTGGAACGGCGGCCACGAGCGCCCGAACGTCATGCGCCCGGAGACGTATTACGTCGGTGGCCCGATCGACAAGACCGGCCTCGACGGCAAGTTCGGCGCCTTCTACACGGGCGTGCAGAACGACTTCGTCAACCACGCCGTCATGCGCGGCTTCGACGTTTCGCATAAGGACGATAAGAACTGGTTCAGCGTCTTTACGGGGCGGCTCGATGTCAAGGACAGAGATGCGTCAGAAGAGCTTTCTTCCGGCAGCACCACCAAGACGTTCGGTGAAGCGGATGCAGATTACAGCAACATCATCGAAGAAGGCTGGACCAATCAGGATGGCACGGGCGATTACTACAAGCTCATGCATGTCAAGGCCAGCTCCATCCCGCAGGCCAGCAATACGGTTTCGTCCAAGAATGACTTTATCCGTCACGGATCCACGAGCGCATCGGCGAGCGGCGCGTCGGGCAATGCGGCCGACCAGACCGTCAAGATCACCTATCCGAATAACGGCAGCTGGTCAGCGGACTGGAATAAAGAAAAGAGCGTAGAGGGAAGCACGATGAGCGTCACGGGCAAGACCCTGTCGAAGACCATCAACCGCCGCCGCACGCTGACGGGTGCTGCCTTTGGCCACCGGTTTACGGACCGCCTCGACGCGGAGGCCGGCTATTACGCCTATACTTCGGCGGCCTACGATGAAAATGCGCTGCGCATCTACGCGCTGTCGGCCAATCACAAGATCGGCAGGAAGGGCAATCTCTACGCGGCCTATGCGCACGGCAACCAGGGCGGCTACAATCAGGCCTGGACGGCGGAGTACCAGTTCAACGGCGGCGAGAACATGAGCGCGGAGCCGAACCACGCGTTCGGCTACTACTTCGGCTACCGCTACCTCGCGCCGGATGCGCTCGTCAAGACGGTCTACGAGGACGGCGCGCAGATTGGCCAGCGCGGCTGGGAGGGCGGTCTTGTCTACAACTTCTGCCACAATCTGCAGGGTTTGGTCAAGTATTTTTATGGCAGCTCGATCACGAATCCGGGCTTTGACCGCAGCAAATGGTTCTCGAGCCTGACGTTCAATTTCTGACGTTGTTATATGATTCAAAGAAAGAAGTGTGTATAGAATGAAACATTTTCCGCTGTTGCCTAAGCGGCGGATTGCCATATTAGCAGCCTGCTGCCTCATGGGTACGAGCGCTGCTTTTGCGGCACCGATACCGGCGACGCACCTCATCAGCCGCGGCGTGCCGGCGTATGCTTCAAGCGATAAGCCGGAGCTTGCTAACGATGCGAACTATCAGACGACCTGGAACGGCAAGGCGCCGGGCTGGCTGGCTTACGACCTCAGCAAGGTTCCGCAGGCCAGCCGCGCGAAGTCGGTCGTCGTCTGGTACAGCAGCAGCTATGACTACGACCCGACGATCAAACAGCGCCTCTCGTACGGCAATTTGCAGAACTACACGATCGAGGGGAATACGGCCGCAGGCGGCAAGCTGCCGGCGAGCGGCTGGCAGACGCTCGTGACGGTCAAGGACAATGTCTACCATTCGCGCCAGCACGTGCTCGATCTCTCAAAGTACAACTGGGTGCGCGTCCATGTCGGCACGGTCGATAATGCGAGCGGCCCGAAGGCGGCCATCAACCTCGATGTCTACGAGGCGAAAGACGGCCTTGCCGATGATTGGATTGTCTACGGTGACAGCATCACGGCAGGTTCGGGCAACTTTTCCGGTTCGCCATACGGTCCGGCCGGCCAGCTCGTGAACGCGGCCAATCCGGCCTACTACCCGATCTTCGAGTACGGCGGCACGGGCAGCATCAAGTCGAAAGACGGCGTAAAGAACATCGACAATTGGCTCTCCGTCTTCCCGGGCAAGTATGTCGGCATCGTGCTTGGCACGAACGACTCCTGGGGCAATGGGAAGAACATGGAGAAGTACTATGAGAACATGGACACCATCGTGCAGAAGGTTCTCGCGACTGGCAAGGTACCGGTTGTTGGCAAGATTCCCTGGTCGGCTGAACCCGGGGTGGCTGACAATGCACCGCTTTACAACGCCAAGATCGATGAGCTCTACAAGAAATATCCGAAGAGCGTTCTCAAGGGGCCGGATTTTTGGGCAATCTTCAAGGATCACCGCGATTGGCTTGGGCCGGATGGCGTTCATCCGAGTCCGAAGGGCTACGGTATGATGCGCAAGGCATGGGCTGAGACGATGCTCTCTGTCGGCGCGCGCAAAGGCAAGACGCAGGAGCTAACCCCGGAGCTTGCCAAGGCTTCATGGCACAGGACGGGCAGCGAGGCCGGGAAGAGCACTTTCCTCAGGGGCGAGCAGACGGAGATCGACATTCAGAAAGTCCGCCATGCCGCTAAGACTGGGAAATGACAGGGCGTGAGGCCAGAAGGCAACGCAGTGACAGACGAAAGGAAGAGATCATAATGAAGAAACGCATCTTGCTTGCGGCGGCGCTTCTGAGCATGGGCGCACTCTGTACTGGTGTGCCCCAGAACGCATCGGCTGCGACGATGATTGCACCAAATGACGCGAATCTGCAGTATTTCGGCCGCTGGGATAAGAGCAATGCGCAGGAATACCAGTGTGCGCAGGGGGCTGTTTATATCAAGGCAAACTTCACGGGCACGAGCATCAAGGCAAAGATGCGCGACCCGAACGACAAGTGGCGCGTCAGCATCGATGGCAGCGCGCTCAAGAAGATCAAGCCGAAGGGAAGCGAGACGGTTCTTGCTGAGAACCTCAAACCGGGAACCCACAAGCTGCTCTTTGTGCGTTCGACTGAGGGCTACATGGGTACGACGAAGTTTTACGGTTTTGAACTCGACGACGGTGCGAAGCTTGAGAAACCGGACCCGCTCAAAACGCGCCGCCTCGAATTCGTCGGCGACTCCATCACGGCCGGCGCCAAAAATGACGGCGAACTCAAGGGCGAGAACTACAACGATATCGAAGATAACGATCAGGCTTATGGTCCGAAGGTGTCGCGCATGCTGGGGGCTGACTACAGCATCGTAGCAAAGTCCGGCGAGGGCGTTGTCCACAATTGGGCGGATCCTTGGCCGTCGAATCAGGTTCACACAGCCGATCACTATGTCTGGACGATGTATTCTGACAGGAAATCGGGCGAGCATTCCCTCTGGGACGCGAAGGATTTCCCGATTGATGCGACGATTGTTGCGATGGGAACCAATGATTTCAGCAAGCCGGCACAGCACAGTCCGACCCGGGATGAGTTCGTCGCTGGTTATGTCCACCTGATCAAGACAATCCGTTCAGTGAATCCCGGCAAGAAGATTATCTGCACGGAACCAGTGCCGGGCTGGGTCGGCAAACGGGGACGTGCATGGGTCAAGGCTGCTGTCGATCAGGTGACAGGCGAAGGGATGAAGGAAGTCTACTTCCTTGCAATCAATGATCCGCAGCCGCTGCTCGAAGAGAGCGATTATGCTCATGACAGCACGCATCCGCTGCAGACGGGACATCAAAAAATCGCTGACTACCTCAAAGATAAGATAGCAGCGATTATGGGCTGGAAGTAAACAGGATAAAAGAGAAAAGCAAAAAGCCGGGGCTTGTATTGCGGCAAGCGCCCGGCTTTTTCTGTCCTATTCAAATAAAATTTAATCGATGATAACCGTTTCCAAAGCGAAATGCTTTGGTTCATGCGTGGTGACGCTATAGTTGAAGGGGATGCCGCTGGCGAGAAAGTAGGTTTCCTGTACGACAGCGACCGGAGAATCTGATGCGATGTGCAGTTCCGCGGATTCCTGACTGTTGGCTCCGCGGACCCGGACGATCCGGTGTGCGCTTTGGATTTTCAGATGCAGAGAGTCCCGGATGTAGGAAAAAATGGACTGTTCGGCATGCTGGCGGCGCAGATTGGGGATCAGAAAAATCGGCATATAGCTGGTTTCCAGAGAAAACGGCGTTCCATCTAAAAGGCGTACGCGGACGATGCGATAGACGAATGTTTCATGGTTAAGACGCAGCTGTGTCTTGACTTCTTTTGGGGCGGTGACGATCTCAAAGACTCGTACCTTGCTGGTGACCGCATGGCCCGCATAGACTTTCGACATGCCGAAGAGCTGGCTGCGGCTGTGCCGTATGAGCTTATCGAGATCGTTCATGGCTAGTCCTTTGACAAAGGTGCCGCTGCCGCGTCGTTTGACGATAAGCCCTTCCGACTCCAGATGATCCAGCGCCCGTTTGATCGTCATTTTGCTGGCATGATAGATCTTTTCCAATTCGCTGGTCAGCGGCAGCTGATCATCCGGCTGGTAGGTGCCTTGTGTGATTTTCTGGCGGAGGTCCTCTGCGATGGCCTGATATTTCAACAATCCGATTCACCTCTGTGTATGTTTTATAATAAAATGTTATATCTTTTAACATACCGTTTCTTTCGTATATTTTATAGAAGCCGTATGATTTTGTCAACGTCTGTCAAAGCGGCCCCTGCAATTTCTGCTTGAATACCAACGGGATTTTTAGTAACATTAAGAATGAATTTTACTGGATGTGGCAAAAGGGGGAGGAATCTCTGTGAATTGGTTACGCAAGGCAATCAGGCCAATGGATCTGCTGATCGGAGCGATCGGCTTGTATCTGTTTTTGTTTTCTATTGATTATCAGGCCATGACGCTGATCGATAAGGTTTATGTTGTTTGTTTTGTGATATGGGCGGTACTGCTCATCGTGCGGTGTTATGTTTATTGGAAAGGAAAACGATGAGTAAGGCGGTCTTTTTTGATATTGACGGTACGCTGATCAATATCAAAAATGGGCAGACCTCGATGCACGAGGCGGTCAGGGCGGCCATTCGTGATCTTCGGCGGGCCGGGTGTTATACGTTTATCGCTTCGGGACGGCCATGGGCCTATCTCAGTCCGGATTTTACCTCCTCAGGCCTGTTCGACGGTTTTGTTCTGCTCAACGGAGCAATTGTTCTTCTGGATGGACGCGTTATCTTTCGCAGAAATCTTCCTCTGCCGACGGTGAAGGAAATTGTAGCGATTGCGGAAGCAAACGGCATCGAGTATATTCTGGAAAGCTGGCCGGATGTCTATCTCAAGACGGAGTACCGGGGGCTTGAGAAGGTATATCGTGATATTGATATTCCGGTGGATCGTTTTGTGCGTGATTACGAGTTAGACCGCTTGTCCGTCGGTAAGATGGAATTTCTTTGCGGCACGCCGGGCGCTGGCGGGATCTTTCATAAATTTCTGGCCTGGCCGGGCCTTACAGGACTGATCGATCCGACGCTTCAGCGCTATATGGAACTTTATTCGGCAGAGGTGTCTAAGGCGACCGGTATACAGCAGGCGCTGTCGTATCTGAATATTCCGGTGGAACAAAGCTATGCTTTCGGCGACGGCCTCAATGATCTGGAAATGATGGATGCCGTCGGGCACAGTCTGGTCATGGGCAATGCCGGACGGGAACTGAAGGCCCGGGCAGAGCATGTTTTGCCAACCGTGGATGAAGACGGGGCGGCTGAGGGAATTTATCGTTATATTTTAAAGCGGCAAGGATTCTCTTGCAGATGAGGTGATGGCAATGCGAAAACGAATCGGTATTTTCCTTGGATTGTTGCTGCTTGCTGCAGCGTTTTTGTCTGGCTGCGGCAATACGCCGGGCTCCGGTCCCTCTGCGGCGCAGCAGAGTGCTTCGGCTGCGGATGGATCGTCGTCATCCATGCCTGAGCCGGGGCATTTGGATCTTCGTATGCTGAATGTCGGTCAGGGCGATGCGATTCTGATTCAGACGTCCGAACAGACGGTGCTTATCGATACGAGCGATGTGGACGAGCGTGAAAAACTGCGCAGTGAGCTGCAAAAAGCGGGAGTTCGTAAAATTGACAAAGTCATTCTTACCCATCCGCATGCGGATCATATCGGCGGAATGGAACTGCTTTTGAAGGAATTTCAAGTCGGCGAGGTCTATGATAATGGCATTCTGTCTACTTCGAAATTGTATATCGGTTACCGGAAAGCGTTAAAAACAAAGGGGATTCCATGTCATGCGCTGAAGGCCGGAGATGTTCTGGACTTTGGCGATCATATCTCCTTTCAGGTTTTTGCGCCTTCTGCCGAACAGGTACAGAAAGGAAGCAAAAAAGGGTACAAGCATGACCCGAACAATGAGTCTGTGACAGGAAAGCTGGTTTTTGGAACGTTTTCCATGATGTTTACTGGAGATGCGGAAACCAAAGAAGAGGAGTCTATGCTCGCCCGCTATCAAAAGGATCTGAAAGCATCCGTGCTCAAAGCGGGTCACCACGGCAGCAAGACCTCTTCCTCCAATGTGTTCCTGCGCGCTGTACAACCGGAAGCCGTGTTGATTTCGTGCGGAGCCGGCAATGACTATGGACATCCGCATAAAGAAGCGATGAAGAGGTTTCGGGCGCTGAAGCTGAAGATTTTTGAGACGGATAAGAATGGCACGATCCGGATTACGAGCGACGGGCAGTCTTATCAGATTCAGCCGGAAGAGGGAGGCGCACAATGATTTCTGCGTATATTGATCGCTTTGAGGGAGAGCTGGCCGTGCTTCTTCTTGGCGATGAGATGAAAAAGGTAAATTTTCCCCGGGAGTTTCTTCCTGCGGAGGTCAGCGAGGGAGATTATCTGAAGATAGACATCTCCTATGACAAAGAGGCGACGGAGCAGGCAGAGCAGGAAGCTTTGGACCTGCTGCAAGATTGAGGAGGAACAGTCTGATGGACAAAATATTCCGCTGGGCAAGTTGGGCGGGAGTCATTCTGGCTGTACTGCTTATACTGGTGCCGGGTACTGGTGAAGCAGCGCGTCATAACCGGATGAATGAGCTCAATTACTTTCAGACGACAGAGCTGACCATAGATGGCCGGCAGGCATTTCGTATTGAGATCGGTATGGAACGCGCACCCGCAAAGTATACGGCATCGGTATCGGCGCCGGATCGGCAGATCACGGTCGATCTGCAGAATATGAAGCGCGGCGAGCTGCATCAGGATATTCGCCTTCACAGTAAGCTGGCGGATTCCCTGCACATTCGACAGAGCAGGGAATCCGCTGTGCAGGTTCAGGTGCATGCTCTCCAATCCGTTGATGCAGCGGACTTTCGGGTTTACACCGCGGAACGGGATCGCCGTGCGAGGAAGCCGTATCGGCTTGTCATCGATCTGCTGGAGCCTCAGACCGATCATGGCGGATCGTGGAAAGAGCTGTCCGGCAGGGCAGTGGTGATCGATCCGGGGCACGGCGGCAGCGACAGCGGCGCCATCGGCCCGACCGGCGTTATGGAGAAGGAAGTTACCCTGTCGGTGTCGAAGAAAATAAAAGAGCTGCTGGAACGTTCCGGCGCGCGTGTGCGGATGACGCGGCTTACAGATGTCGATGTCTATGCGCCGAACGATACCGCCAAAGAAGAACTTCAGGCGCGCTGTGATGTTGTGAATCAGTTGCCGGGGGCGGAGGCCTTCGTTTCGGTTCATTGCAATTCGTTCTCGAACCCGGCGGCGCATGGAATGGAAACGTATTATTATGCGCCTTCGGCGGGCGGGCGTCGTCTGGCCGCCCGGCTGAATGAAGAATTGGCGCGTGCAGGCGGATTATACAATCGTGGTGTGAAGCAGGCAGAATTTTATGTGCTGAAACATAACCGTGTGCCGGCCTCCCTGATCGAGATTGGGTTTATTTCCAATGAACGGGAGGAAGCCATGCTTCGTGACGAATCTTATCAATGGAAAATCGCTGGTGCGGCAGTCCGTGCACTGGCTCGTTACTTTTCGGAAGGCAGCAGCCGGACAGAAAATATGAGGTGATATCATGAAGAAGTGGAAGGATATTCTGCTGACGGGGATGATTCTGGCGGCAGCTGTTATGACGGCGGGCTGCGGAACGGCAGGAGAAAGAGGGACAGTAAACGGAACTTCATCGTCGGTCACAGCCGGGACGGGGACTTCTGCCGGAGAGGTGTCCTCTTCTTCTCCTGCGAAGAAGGAAGCGGCGAAAACCATGCAAATCAAAGTGTATTACCCGGATGATCAGGGGATGAAGCTTATTGCGGTACGCCGCACGATCAGCCTGTCAGGCGGCGATAAATATACGGCAGCGATGAAAGCTTTGCTGGAAGGGACGAAGGAGAAAGGGCAGACGAACATCATTCCTCGTCAGACGAAGCTGCGAAGCGTCAGCGTCCGCGGGGATACGGCGTATGTGGATTTCAGCCGGGATCTGGTTCGCCATTTTGCCGGCGGCTCGACCGGTGAGGAGATGCTGGTCGGTTCTGTCGTCAATACCATGACCGGATTTTCTGAGATCCGGAAAGTACAGATCCTTATCGATGGGGAAAAAGTGGAAACCTTAGCCGGACATATGGATCTTTCCGCTCCGCTGACACGGATGAATCATCTGCTGGATTGAGTGGATGTTTTGGTTGCTGTTTTTCAAGGAGAGACTTTCTTTCAGGTGACAGATTCCCCCGTATGGGACGGTGAAGCTCCATCGCCCTGTCCGGGGGATTGTCCTATCCGTTCCTCGAAGCCGTCGGCGGAAGGGAGAAACGGGCTGCTCCCGCCTGAGCGGCAAAGAAGGAATTTTGCAGGGGAGGGCGGTATGCTGTACATAACGTGTAGGTTTGTCAATGATGTGAGACCGATAAAAGTTATCAATTATGAGGCATTCCCATAGATGTAATCCATAATATCGCCTTGGATTTTTGGGGCTTTTTTCGGTTGAAATACAAGGGATAATGCT
>NZ_VUNL01000012.1 GCF_009697385.1 Wylensekiella montiformis | reverse complement strand
TACGATAGTGTTGTCCATAAAAGTATACTTTATGAATCAGCTATATTCTGCACGTCGATGAACCGTATCATGAAACACAAAAAGCGGCCTGCCCATCGCGCATGATGCGCAATGGGCAGGCCGCTTTATCATAGGCTCACAGGGAAAAAACGACGTGCAGGGAGGCTGCTCAGCTGGCTGTTTTTGTCAATTTCGCGCCAGCAGGAATACCGTGCTGATGATGAGTGCAGAGCCTAAAAGATCCAGCAAACCAAAGGATGCCTGCAGAAACAGTACGGACAAAATGATGGCGGACAAGGGCTCGACCGATCCAAGGATGCTCGCCTCGGCGGGCTGGATGTACCGGAGACTTCCCAGATAGCAGCCGAATGCGGCTACGGTGCCGAAGAGGATAATGTAGGCATATACCAGTCCCGCCGTCATCGTCCAGCGAATCTCCGCCTGCCATGGCGGAAAGCATACGGCCAGAACAACGCCGCCGATCAGCATGCCCCAGCCGACGACGAGGGTAGCCCGCCATTTGCGGATCAGCCGCTTCGGCGTCATGGTATAGACTGCCGCTGCCACGGCGGAAGCCAGCCCCCAGCACACGGCATCCCACGGGACGGACAGGGTGTCCATACTGCCATGTGTGACGAGCAGAAACGTCCCTCCGACTGCCAAAGCCACGCACAGAATCTCGATGCGGCGCGGCAGGCGCCTTGTCGCCGCGGCAGTATACAGGATGATGACAATCGGCATCAGGTATTGCAGTACGGTAGCCGCCGCGGCGCTGCCCGCTTTGATACAGGCAAAGTACGTATACTGGACGGCCAGCATGCCGGCTATGGAAAAGATCAGAAGCTCCCGAACGTCTTTCCGATCCCGCCAGATCACGAAGATCCCGTCGCGATGGCACAGGGCATCCAGCCCCAACAGGATCAGTCCGGCCAGAAGCATCCGTGTGACGACCAGCCAGCCGGTGGAGACGCCGCAGTCCTGCAAAAGATACTGCCCGGCCACGCCGCTTCCGCCCCACATAGCAGCACCGGCAATAACCATAAGCAAGCCTTTATTCCTTTGTGTCAGCTGCATTCCATCACCTCAACCGAAAGGTTTCCTGTTTCTGTGTTATCCGATGCGAACGGGCGCTACATAAGTCTCCCCTTATTTGCCGGAGGCTCCGCTGAGCAGGGCATTGATATACTGCTGGGCGGTGCGCCCCGAAATGCCGCTGTGTGTCATTTCCCATTTGACCGCGCCCGCCCGCAGTTCTTCGTCGGTGAGGGAAAGCTCCGGATGGCGGCGGGCCAGAGAACGGACGATTTCAAAATATTCCTGCTGACTGGGCCGGAAATATCCGATAGTCAGTCCAAAGCGGGCCGACAGGGACAATTTTTCCTGAACCGTATCGGTCTGGTGCATGTCGGGATCCACATGATCGGGACGGTCATTCCATGTTTCACGGATGAGGTGGCGCCGGTTGCTCGTCGCATAGATGAGCACGTTGTCCGGCTTGACTTCCAGCCCGCCCTCGATGACCGCTTTCAGGTATTTATATTCGATCTCGAATTCTTCGAAGGAGAGGTCGTCCATATAGATGATAAAACGATAATTGCGGTTCTTGATCTGGGCAATGATCCGCTGCAGGTAGCGGAATTCGTGTTTATACACTTCAATCATGCGAAGCCCCTGATCGTAATACTGGTTCAGGATGGCTTTGATGCTGGTGGATTTTCCCGTCCCCGCGTCGCCATAGAGCAGGACATTATTCGCCCGGCGCCCGGCTACGAATGCCTCGGTATTCTCCTGAAGCCGTTTTTTCTGACTCTCATAGCCAACCAGATCCTCAAGGCGCATGTCGCCGGTCGTCGTGACAGGCTCCAGCAGGCGGCCGGTCACTTCAATCTCCGGCGAGATGCGGAACGCCTTGTTCAAGCCGAACATGCCGACTCCGTACCGCCGGTAAAAATCGGTCACGATGCGGTACATATCCTCTCCATCGGACGCCCCGCTGATCGCCGCACTGAGTTCCTGAACCTTTTCACTGACGCTTTTATTGTAAATCTGCTCTTTTTTCTCCACCGCCTGATAGTCTTCAATGACGCTGAAGCAGTTCAGCCCCAGCGCCTGTTCCATCTCGCGAAAATCGTAGGAAAGCAGGCGGCGGAAGATGTCCAGATCGCTGCGCGCAAATTTTTGCACGCTTCCTTCACTTGCGCCGTGTTTCTCGCAGACCAGTGTAAACGGCGTCTCGGTCGTCGCCAGCAGGAAGGCCAGATAGTTGTGCCAGAGATTGCCGTCAAAGCCATAGCGGGTCGCTACGTCCAGCAGGCGGCTGATCTCTGTCAGGATGTCGCCGGAAAGCGCGTCCCGGTCATAGTTTCCGGAGCGGAAACGGCGGCAGATGTCGGCCAGATGAAACAAGATGCTGTCCTGATCCATGCTGCGGTAAATAATAAGCTTAGCAGTCAAGCGGTACATATTCTCTCCCCTTATATCTGTAACACTGTAAATATCATCCTTTTTCAGTCTACCACAAACCGGCCGATTTTGCACCGCCCTCTCCCGGACGGATAAGAGCCGGGCCGATGTTCCACTCCGGACAAAAGACGGCCACTGCTTGACAAAATCCACCCGGCAGTGCTATATTAATCACGATATGTAAACCGTTGAAGCGAAGATCAAACCAGTCAGGCTTCTGCAGAGAGTCCGGGCAAGCTGTGAGCCGGATGAAACACCAGCTGGCAAATGGATCGCTGAGGGCGCACTGAACGACGGCGTTCCGTCCAGTAGGCTGCGACGCAGGGCACGCGTAAGCTGCCGGGAGTATGTTCGTACTCCGTTAAGCGCATGGCTCAGCCATGAAACAGGGTGGCACCGCGAAGAGATTCGTCCCTGGCAGTACAAACTGCCGGGGTTTTTTATTGCTCCGGCTCAAAGGAGTGTTTTATCATGGAAAACAATGCACAAAAGCCCGCCGAGGAAAAGAAGATCATCTTGTCCGGCATTCAGCCGACCGGCGTTTTCACGCTGGGGAACTACCTGGGCGCTGTCCGCAACTGGAAGACGATTCAGGATGAGTACCGCTGCTATTATTTTATCGCCGATCTTCATTCCCTGACGATCCAAATCGATCCGGCCAAGCGCCGCCAGCAGACCCTGCAGGCTTTTGCCCTGCTTCTGGCCTGCGGCATCGATCCGGAAAAGAGCCTGATTTTTGTTCAGAGCCACAATCCCTGCCATGCCGAGATGGGCTGGCTGATGGACTGCTGCTCCCAGTTCGGCGAGCTTTCCCGCATGACGCAGTTTAAGGACAAGTCCGCCAAGCATCCGGACAACATCAATGCGGGCCTGTTCACCTATCCGGCTCTGATGGCGGGCGATATCCTGCTCTATCAGGCAGACTATGTGCCGGTCGGTGCCGACCAGACGCAGCATCTTGAGTTCTGCCGCGACATCGCGACGCGGTTTAATCACGCATACGGCGAGATCTTCAAGCTGCCGGAGGGGTATTTCCCAAAAGCCGGCGCGCGCGTCATGAGCCTGCAGGACCCGACCAGCAAAATGAGCAAATCGGATACGAATCCGAAAGCGACCATCTCCATCCTCGACGAGGAGCCGGTCATCCTCAAAAAATTCAAAAGCGCGGTCACGGACAGCGAGGCCCGGGTATGCTATCGCGAGGATAAGCCGGGAGTCAGCAATCTCATGACCATCTATTCTGCAGTCACGGGCAGGACGATGGACGAAATCACTGCGGAGTTTGAAGGAAAAGGCTACGGCGACTTCAAAGCGGCCGTCGGACAGAGCGTAGCCGACGAGCTCCGGCCGATCCGGGAAAAGTATGCGCAGCTCATGCAGGACCGCGCTTATCTCGAATCCCTGATGCGCGACGGGGCGGAGCGGGCGACCCGCATCGCGGCAAAGACGCTGACGAAAGCCAAGAAGCGCGTCGGCCTGCTGCTGGAAAAATAAGGAACAAAAAGTGGATGGGACAACATGCTTTCGCATGTCGTCCCATCCTTTTTTTGTTCCCGAAGAATCGGGAGGTATCGCTCAGCGATGCACCGAACGGAAATGGCAGACGGCGCCCAAGAGATTGGCATCGTTGCCGTGCAGGCACGGGAGAATCTTCGGGCGGATGCGGGCCACCGCCGCTTCCTTCATAATCCTGTCCAGATGAGATTCGATGCCGGGGATCAGATCGCTCCGGCTGCTGATGGCGCCGCCGAGCAGGAATGCCTCCGGATCAAAGATGTATTGAATGTCGTAAATCGCCCGCGCGAGGAATTCATACATATCGTCAATGATGCGGGCCGCCGTCTCGTCGCCCGCGTCGCGAAGCTCATAGACCCTGCGCCCGTCAAATTCATCCGGCGAAACGCTGCGCGCCTTTGCCATGCGGCGCTTGAGTCCGCCGGGGCAGCCGCCTTCACTCAGGATATTGCGCAGCTCACGAATGTACATATAGCCGAACTCACCGCCATGGAGGTGTGCGCCATGAATGATTTCCTTCCGATGAACCAGCGCGCCGCCGACGCCTGAACCGATTACAAAAAACGCCACATCCTGATAGTCGCGTCCGGCGCCGGTCCAAACTTCACCCAGTGCCGCGCAGTTGGCATCGTTTTCCATCGCAGCTGGAAGGCCAAGGCGCTGCTCCAGCTGCTGACGGATGGGGAAATCATGGATGTACGGCAGCGCGCTGCTCCCGCCGATTACGCCGGATTCATCGTCGACCGCCCCCGGCATGCTGAATCCGATACCGGCCAGCTCGCAGAAATCCGCCATGCGGGTTTTCACGTCCGCCAGATTGGCGAAAAAGGTTTCCTTATCCTTCGGCGTCACAAAGGAGCCCCGTTCGGCAAAGGTTCCCTTTTCATCGATTACGGCATACTTCACGCTGCTTCCGCCCACATCAAAGGCCAGATAATTCATGCTGTCCACTCCTTCTCAGTATAAAGGGATTACGGATTGCTTCCGATTTTAAAAAGATATATCTTTATTTTAACGAACATCGGACAAATTGCAAGCCCTTTCTGGGAAATTGGTGCGGCGTTACAGTTCAATCGCCCAAAACCGACTCCGGCAAGGGAATCTGAAGCATGTGCTCCGTTCCCGGCTCGTGACGAACCACGTCCGGAGCATACAGCATTTCCAGCTGGTAGACATCCATGCCGAATACCGCCGCGGCCATGGCGGCGGCCACCGAGGATTCGGAGGTGCCGCCCGTGATGTCCACGGCGCTTTTTCCCACAGAATCCCAAATATCGTGCTGTTTTTTCATCACACGATACAGCGAGGCCATGTCGCCGGGGCTGATGGTCGTGCAAAGGCAGCTTTCCTCTTCCAGCTGGAGCGCATTGACCAGCTGCCGGTACTGCGTCATATGATCTTTCGTGCAGATGACATGAATATTCTGCGGGCTCAGCAGGCCGACCTGAAATGCGACCTCCGACCAGTCCGCGCCAAGCAGCAGGATCATGCCGTAATACTCCGGCAGAGGCCGGCGCCCGTAGCGCTGGGCAAAGCGTTTCAGCGCAAGCGGCATAAGCTCTTCATCGTAATAATTATCCGCCCATAGCTGCTGTTCCGGCGTATCCTGCGGCATCCCCTTCCAGATCCCGATTTTTTCTTCCAATGAAATCATGTTGTTTCCCCCTTCCAAACGATCCGTCCGAACATCCCCCGACCGGACTGCCGTTCGTTCCTTCTCTTTTTTATTCGCTGTCTTCCCCGTTATTCCTGCCCCGGGTGAAAGCCAGCCTGCGAAAGAAGGCGAATCCTCCGTTCCTGACTTGACGAAGGAAAGATACCGGCGTAAGATAAAACTCGTGAAGGGTCACACGCCCCTGCTCTATGAGCATGGGGCTTTTCGGTTTGTGTATAGGGGTGTAGCAAAAATATGGACATTTCTCTTTTTCAGCTGTTCATCCTCTGTACGACCATCGCGGTTGTACTTGGATTCGGCATACGCGCCGCGCGTTCCGTTCATTCCACCAAAGGATTCAGCGTCGGCGGCCGTTCCGCGGGCGTCCCGCTGGTAGCCGGCGGGATCGCCGGAACCTGTGTCGGCGGCGGAGCGACCGTCGGAACCGCACAGCTGGCCGCGGTATCGGGCCTTTCCGCCTGGTGGTTCACGATCGGCTCAGGAGTCGGGCTCATCATCATGGGCTTATTCTATGCCAGACCGCTGCGCCGTACCGCGCTTGAAACGATTCCTCAGTTTCTCTCTCAGCACTTCGGCCTTGCCTGCGGCGTATTTTCCAGCATTATCTCGTCGATCGGCATTCTGTTCAGCGCAGTGGCCAGCTGCCTGCCGGCCATCTATATCATCGCGGCCATTTTCGGCATCCCGTTCTTCCCGGCGACGATCCTGCTGATTCTCGCGGTCGCGGCCTATGCGTTTTTCGGCGGCATGAAGAGCGCCGGCGTCGGCGGTATTTTAAAGATGGCCGTAATCTGGGTCACGATGGCGATTGCCGGAATCATGGCCAGCCACTCCCTGTTCGCTTCACCGGCTTTTTCCGCCGCGCTGCCGGAGGGGACCTTTAATCTGCTGCATGGCGATACGGCGCATATCCTCGCGAATTTCTCCTCCGTGGTCATCGGTATGCTCTGTACCCAGTCGTATATTCAGGCCATTTTTTCGGCTTCCAATCCCCGCACAGCTTCTGTCGCCGCGTTTACGGCGGCGCTGATTTCCCTGCCAGTCGGACTGCCGTGCGCCATGGTCGGCATCTATATGCACACCGCGCATCCTGAAATCACGCCGATTCTTTCTCTTCCGGTTTATCTGCTGACGGAGCAGCCGCCGCTTCTCGGCGGCATCGCCATGGGCGGAATCATGCTGTCCCTGATCGGCTCGATCGCCGGCCTTTCTCTCGGCATCGGCACCATGCTCTCGCGCGACATTTTCCACCGTGCCCGGGTCACGCTGCGCGCCCGCAAAATTCATAAAATCGCCAGCCAGCCTGAGCTGCAGGAAATCGATATACTGGAAATCCCGACGGCCAATCACCCCTGGCATCTTTCCGAGCTGACGGTCACGCGCCTGATCGTCCTCGCGACGATTGCCCTGTCCGCTTTTATCGCGCTGGTCAACGAGGGCTCTCAGGTTCTTTTCTGGAACTACCTCTCCATGGCGCTCCGAAGCGGCGGCATTTTCCTGCCGCTGAGTTTTGCCATCTTCCTGCCGCACACGGTATCGCATCGCAGCGCGACGCTGTCCATGGCGCTGTCGACCGGCGCTGCTCTTGCCGCCGTATTCCTCGGCGCAGCGGGCAATCCTCTGTTTTTCGGTCTGGCCGTCAGCGCGATCTGCCTCCTGCCCTGCCTTCTGTTTCGCCGCGGCAGCGGCCTCGCATCGGATTGAATGGCACACAGAGACAGTCCATCTTCCTATTCAAAAAGCCTTACAAATATTGTAGAATAGAAAGTGGACGACATTTGTCCTTTGAACAAAAACAACGACACAGGGGGAATAACTTATGAATAACCTCGGATTCATCGGCATGGGCAATATGGCGCAGGCTCTGGCTTCCGGCTTCATTCAGGCCGGCGCAATCGATAAAAGCAAGGTGTTTGCTTTCGCGCCCCATCAGGAAAAACTCCGGCGCAATGCCGAGTCCATCGGATTCACGCCGAAAGCCTCGCTGGCTGAGCTCGCCGCGGAGGCCGACACCCTCATCATGGCCTGCAAGCCATACCAGATCGAGGACGTGCTGAAAGAACTCGGCGACGCTTTGAACGGCAAAGCACTCATCTCGATCGCCGCCGGCTGGGACAGCAACGTCTACCAGCAGCATCTGAAAACCAATACGCGCGTCCAGTTCGTCATGCCGAATACCCCGGCGATGGTCGGCGAAGGGGTCCTCCTGTTCGAGGAAACAAATTCTCTGCAGAAGGAAGAGCACAAGCAGATCATGAACCTTTTCGCTTCGGTGGGCATCGTTCAGGAACTGCCCTCGTCGCTCATGGGTATCGGCGGCACGGTAACCGGCTGCGGGCCGGCCTTCGTCGACCTGATGATTGAAGCCTACGGCGACGCGGCCGTAAAATACGGATTGAAGCGGGCCGATGCCTACCGCCTGATCGCGCAGATGATCCTCGGCTCAGCAAAGCTCCAGCTGGAAACCGGCACGCATCCGGCCGTCCTCAAGGACAACGTCTGCTCTCCCGCCGGCACAACCATCCGCGGCGTGACGGCTCTGGAAGAACACGGCTTCCGCAATGCCTGCATCCAGTCCATCGACGCCATTATGAATCGCTAACTCCAAACAAAACGGGAGGGAGCTGCCTGACAGCCCCTCCCGTTTTGTTCTTATCGGGATGCTTTTTTCTTTTCCGCAGCCTTTTTGTCTGCGGCTTTTTTTTCGTCCCGGATTTGTTTTTCTAATTTCTTTCTCGCGTCAGCCTTCTCTTTCCGGAGTGTCTGGCAGTCCTTTTCGGAAATGTCCTTGAGATATTCTTCCGGTATCTGCCGGAAGGCTTTGGGCTGCAGGCGGTAGAATTCCCGGTAATTCGTCAGCGCATTGGCGTGATCCGCCATTTCGTCGCAGATCTGTGCGCTCATGAGCCAGCTGTAGAGATTGGAACCGTCAACTTTTTTGGCCTGATCCAGATCCCGCAGCGCGGCCTCACGGTCACCGGCCATCCGGTAAACGTCGGCCCGGTTCAGGAAGTTGTAGACATTTTTCGGGTCCAGACGGATGGATTGATCGGAGTCCGCCAGCGCCGCCTGAAAATCTCCCTGCACGGCTTTGGCGCGGCCGCGTATGGCATAGTTTTCCGCTTCGTTTTCCGGATGGCGGGCCGCAAAGACACGGTTCATCAGAAACATGGCTTTATCTCCCATGCCGTAGTCGCTGTAGGCATCCGCATTGCCGCGCATGTTTTTTACATCCCGCGGATCCGCTCCGAGCACTTCTTCCTTCACCTTTTGTATGTTCTTCCGCCGGGCGGCTTCGGCCTGTTTCATTTTCTTCCGCGCGCCGCTTTTTTCCTCACCGGCATAAGCCTGTACGACAAGATCGCGCAGCCGCGCGCCCGCATGATCCGCAGCAAGGAAATACTGCAGCGTCTGATTGACCCGGGTTTCCGGCAGGCAGGTCATGCCGCCCCGCCCGTCGCTGCGAAACGCCCAGCCGTCCGGGCTGTCATAGTCATGAAAGGCCTTGGCGATGGCTCCGGCCACGTAATAGGCGTTTTCCCACGTATTGTCATAAGTATCGTCCGTCCAGTCAGCGCTCAGAAGCTTCTGCCCGTCGATATAGATGTCCCGCCGGTCCCGGACCGTCACATGGCCGCAGCCGTAGTCAGACATCATCCGGGCCAGTTTCTGCTCGCGCAGGTCGGTATCGGGATGATCATTGTAGTTTTCCTGATTTTTGTTTTTCGGGTCCGGATCCTGATATTCCAGCACGTTCTGCGTTTCATAGGTCAGGTAATGGGCCATTCTGGCCATTGCCGCCGCGCCGCCGCCGGGATTGAAACCGGCGCTGGCCATGATGTAAAACCCGCCTTCATCCGCGTCATACTCCGTCGGCAATGTGACATTTTTGGCAATCGAATAGCTGGCCAGTCCATTGAGCTTGTTCCAGTCCATGAGGCCGGCGTCCATGTTTAAAAAAGCCATGCCGTAGTACTGCGCGACGGCCTTGGCATAATTGTGCGCGCTGTGCTGTTCGATGCCATGTGTCATTTCATGCGCCAGTACGGCAGCCAGCTCATCCGGGTCGAGATTCAGCCCGCGCACCAGCGCTCTGTTGATGCTGACATAATTGGTCGGATAACAGGACGCGTTGAATTCCCTGCTGTTGTTGACGCTCCACACAAACGGCAGCGAATTGACTTTCAGCGCATATTCGCCTTGTTCGGTCAGCTGCGTCATGACGCGGTCGACGACCTGCCGGTCATGACGGTTGGGGTCCTCCCCGTTTTCTTTCAGATCCTGCCGCCGGCTCTGAATCTGGGCGCTGACATTATTTCCCATGGACAAGATGCTGGACAGCGCTGATTTATAAGCACCGAATACGCCCAAGGCCTGTGCGGCCGCTCCCCAGACATCTACTGCCTGCGCCCGCTGAGCCGGCGCCCATACCGCACCGGCCGCCAAAATACCGGACAGGGCCAGCGCAGTCAGCTTTCCCTTCCATTGATTCCGCTTATCGTTCAAGGAAACCACCTCTATTTCCATAAAAATCTATTCTTATTCTACCACATCCAGCTTGAAAACAAGGTGAGAATTCCCTGAAAACTACGGATCATCCGCGCCGGATTACACGCATTTTTCATAAAATGACGCTATACTAAGCTTGTCGATGAGAACAACGCAGGCCGTTCATCCGGCTGTTTGATCTCATGGATATTCCTTAAAAAAGAGGGAACATCCCATCCTTCTTTCTTCCCATTTCTCAAACGTTCTATCATCCCTTCCCCGAGCGCCCCGGCAGGATTTTCCGCCGGGGCGCTCTTTCTGCGAAGAAACAAACTATGCCTAAATAGAATCGTTTTTTTGCCGTCTCGTCTATTGAAAAAATACTGAATATTATTTATTATTAAACCAAGAACCGTATTACATCCATGTCTTTATCTTTTCTTCTTATTTTATCGACTGCAAAAGGAGGCGTATTCGTTTGGACAAGATGAGCAAAGAAGCACTGGCCGTCAAGCGTGCGGAACAGGCTTTTGACCACAAGCGCCGTACCATCGGCCTGTTCGGTGGCCCCATACTGGCCGCACTGGTTTTTCTGACGCCGATCGCGGGACTGACGCTGGCTGCTCACAAGCTGCTGGCCATCATGGTTCTGGTCGCGCTTTGGTGGATCACTGAGCCGGTCCCGATCCCGGTCACGTCGCTGATCGGGCCGACGCTGGCCGTCGTGACCGGCGTCATCCCGGTAGGCGCAGCGTTTGCCGCGTTCGCCAACCCGATGATTTTCCTTTTCATGGGCGGCTTCATTCTGGCCAAGGCCATGATGACGCATGGCCTCGATAAACGGTTCGCCTACTGGCTGCTGTCCCGTTCCTGGGTCGGCTCGAACCCGAAGCGGATTTTCCTCGCCGTCGGCCTCGCCGCCGCTCTGTGCTCCGGCTGGGTCAGCAACACGGCAACGGCCGCCATGATGTTTCCGATCTGCCTCGGCCTGCTGACCTCCATCAAAGAGATGTTTGCCGCCAACGGGCGGGAGATCGATCTGCACGAATACAAATACGCAACCGGACTCATGCTCATGACAGCGTATTCCTGCTCGATCGGCGGCGTGCTCACGCCAATCGGAACGCCGCCAAACCTCATCATGCTGGGATTCCTCGATCAGATGTGCGACATCCATGTTTCGTTTTTTGAGTGGATGACCTGGGGCTTTATCGCCATGGTCGTTTATTTCCTCATCGCTTACGTCGTTCTCTCGCATATGTTCCCGGCAGATGTCACCCGCATCGAGGGCGCGGAAACGTTCATTCAGGGAAAACTTTCTGAGCTCGGCGGATGGACGCGCGCTCAGAAAAATACGCTGTTCTGCTTTCTCATAGCGGTCGTCCTCTGGGTGACGCCCGGCTTCCTTTCCATCGCCTTCGGCAGCACGGACCCGACGCTCAAGATGTACAACAAGCTCTTCCCGGAAGCGATTGCCGCTATGCTCGGCGCGCTGATCCTCTTTATCCTGCCGGTCAATTTTGAAAAGCGTCAGTTCACGCTCAAGTGGTCGGAGGCCATGGAAGGTATCGAGTGGGGAACACTGATTCTGTTCGGCGGCGGTCTGGCCATGGGCGGCATGATGTATAAAACCGGTCTGTCGCAGTGGGTCGGCGATCTCATCGTCAGCTCCATGGGCGGCGCTCCGACACAGGTCGCCATGGTCGCCATCTTCTCGGTCATGGCCCTGCTGCTCTCCGAGCTGACCAGCCATACAGCGGCCACAAACATGATCGGTCCGCTGGCCATCACGGCCGCGGTCGCCGCAGGCATCAGCCCGATCCCCGTATCGGTAGGCATCGCGCTTTCCGCATCGCTCGGATTCATGCTGCCCGTATCTACGCCGCCAAATGCCATCGTCTATGCTTCGGGCTATATCCCGATCACCAAGATGATCCATACCGGCGTCATCATCGATACCGTCGGCATCGCCTGCGTTACGATCCCTCTGGTCATCTATTTCGTCAGCTGGATCACCGGATAACCGCCATTCATCCGCAAAAAAATCCGCTTTCGGCGGGATGCCCTGCGCATCCCCGCCGAAAGCGGATTTTTTATTATGCCTCGCCGTTAATCCGGTAATCGCGAAAGGAATGAATCCGGCCGGACTCCATGCCCGCAATCAGCTCACGGATCACCTTCGAATCTGAATCATCCAGCGGAAGGAACCTGTTCTCCGCCTGATTGCACCAGCTGCGCATCGCGCTTTACTCCTGACTGGCCCGTTGAATTTCTTCGCGCGTGACCTTTCCTTCTTCGATGAGCTCCTCTACCCATTTTCCATGATGCTTTGCCGCATAGCCGGCCTTTACCGTGCCGTCCAGCATGCCGTGAAGCGAGTCCGGGTTGACGCCGAGCGCCAGATAGATGTGTCCGATTGCCGCCGCAAACCCGATTCCCGCGCAAAGGCTGTGCAGCGGAATCATCCAAGTACGGACAGCGGGACTGATATGCCCTTCGCCAAACCAGAGAATCAGGCCGGAGACGACCAGCAGAAACCAGAATACGGCCTGCAGCGCAATATTCATCTTTTCGCCGCCGTTGTAAAAGGTCTGCGGCGGTATTCCCTCCGGCTCCCGGCCGATCAGCTCCGCGGGAAACTTCTGATTGAACACGATATCATCGCGTCCGAAGCGGAACACTTCCCGGATCAGACGCAGGATTCCTTCCCGCGCCGTAAACAACAGGCCAATGATCGGATTGGCGATAAAAATAACGGCGAAGAAGCGATGCGCATACTGCAGATTGCGCGCGCCCAGCGTATCGTAAAGCGGGCGGAACCAATCGGAGTAGAGCGGCAGTGCGGTGAGAAACAGCATGAAAAAGCAGACGGCGTTGATCCAGTGAAACCAGATGAAGCCTTTCTTATGCCGTTGGATGTATTTTTTGTTAACCAGCATGTTATTTCTCCTCCTTTCCGCGTCCCGCCATTCCCTTGACGGCAGCCATGCCGAGCACGCCGACGATCGCGCCGGCGCCGGCCAGCTTGCCCAGCGGGCGCACGACATCTTTCCAAAGATCGATGGATGACGATGTCACCGGATCGTCGGGCAGCCCGTAAACCGCCGGCTTATCGGGCAGGACGTACAGCATATGGATTCCGCCCACGCCCTGCGGGTCATAGATATTGGCGTCAGGATGCCCCTCAGCCTTGAGCTCTTCCAGACGTTCCCGCGCTTTCCGGTGCATGTCTTCCTTTGTACCGAAAAGGATGGCGTCTGCCGTGCAGGTTTTGGAGCAGGCGGGTTCCATGCCTTCCTCTATCCGGTCAAAGCAAAGATCGCATTTCGTCGAGGTATGCGTCCGGGGATCAATCTTCGGGACGCCGAACGGACAGTTATGCGAGCAGTAGCCGCACCCTACGCACAGATCCGGATGGATCACCACCGCACCGGTTGGCATCTGCTCGATAGCCTGCTCCGGACAGCCCTTGGCGCAGGCCGGATCTGCACAGTGCATGCACTGACGCTTGAAAAAATCCCAGTGAAAGTTTCCCTGCGCATCGACGCGCTCCTTCATTTTGATGAGGTTCCAGGTCGAAGGGGTCAGCTCCGCATGAGACTGATATTGTCCTTCAAAGGGAGTCGACATATCCGCCGGCAGGTCATGCCATTGCTTGCAGGCAACCATACAGGCGCGGCAGGCGCTGCAGCGGGCAACGTCGTGCAGCATAGCCATTTCTTGTGCCATTTTTGTGTTCTCCTTTCTCCTCGCATGACGGCGTCGAATATCCCTGCCGTCATGCGGTCTGCTCACGAATTGGCGAGCATGATGCTTCCTTTTTTATGGAGACCTTTTTCTTCTCCCAGAAGATCCAGATGGATGGTCGCCCAGTCTCTGAGGTAGATTTCTTCCCCGCCCTCTTCCCGGCAGGTCTTGAGGTATACATGGCACCGGTCGCAGACATCCAGCCGCATCGCCGGCTCTTCTTCCGCTTCCAGAATATGTATCGTCTTCAGGTCCTGATTGCCGCAGTAGACGCAGCCGACGCGCGCGGCGCGCCACATCGTATGACAGCCGTCACAGACCAGATAGCGCGCATGTCCCTCCTGCTGCCTGCGCAGCTGGGCAAGCACCGGCGGACGTCCGCAGACCGGACAGTAAGGGCGCGACCAGTCTGCCTGCGCCCAAATCTCCGGTGCCTTTATCCCGTCGGGGAGCAGGGCCCGAATGATCTGCCAGCCCAAAAAGCGGACCAGCGCTTCATTCAGACGGGCGGCTTCGGCAAAGGCATGAATCTCTGTATCCTCCTGCCGCAGCAGCCAGCCGAAACATTGCTGGATCTCGGAAAGCTCCGCCTCATCCGCCCAGATTTTCCAATCCTGCAAAGCGGTCTTCATGGGGGCAGGAGCCTCCAGCGCTTCCATCGCGGCCAGCACATCGCTGAGTTCCACAGCAGCCACTTTGACCACAGTCTGCTGCAGCTGCGCCTGCTGAAGAAGCGGCAGGCCGTCCCGTACCAGTCCGGCCAGCTCCTGCGGTTCAGGCAGGGAAACCGGCGCGACCTGTTCCGACAGGATCTTTTCCATGCCGAGATACAGCTTCGCCGTCTCTTTCAGATAGGGGTGCTTTTTCAAGTATTCATCCATCATCGATTCTTTTACCGGGTTCATAAACGTCTCCTTTTTCCTCGTTAAGGAACCGTTGATTTACAAGGGGTTCGCCGCTTCATACGGCTTTTCCCCCATCCATCATGCCTTGGCAAGATTGACCAGACAGGCCTTAAATTCCTGCTCCTGCGTATTCGGGTCCAATGCGTCAATGGTCAGATAGTTCGTACTCGGGCCGGTAGACAGTCCCTTGAAGCCCCAGCTGTACGGCATCCAGACCATATGCGTCTCCTGTCCGTTGACCATGAGCGGCCGGGCGCGCTTGGTGACCATCGCCTTGACTACGACCTCGCTCCGGGCCGAGCTGACTTTTACCTTGTCGCCGGCTTTAATGCCCAGTTTCCCGGCAAGCTGCTCGCTGATCTCCACGAACGGCTCCTTGACCAGCTCATTGAGCCAGGGGATATTGCGCGTGACCGTACCGGAGCACCAGTGCTCCGCGATTCCGGAGCTGCAGAGTACATAGGGGAACTGATCCGGCGTGCCGACCGGCTGTTTTTCCGGCAGGCGCGGATAAATCAGGCAGGGATTTTGCTGCGCATTCTTGTTCTCATGCAGAGCGTTGTGCGTCGGGCTCTCGCATGGCTCGTAAAACTCGGGAATCGGGCCGTCGACCGGCGTACTCGAGGCATCCCGCGTCGTGCCGTCGGGATTTTTGTCCTGATACGGAGCCGCATAGATCCGGGCGATTCCCTCCCCGTTCATGCGGAACGGCTTCTGACCGTCCGGCGTATCGGGGCCATGGAGGCGGTTGCCGACATCCGGCACATCGTAGCCGGTCCACTTTCCGGCAGCGCGGTCCCACCAGACGACCGGATGCTCGGGATCGGCAGGACTCCCGTCCGCCAGACAGGACGCGCGGTTGTACAGGATATGGATATTGTCCGGCCATGCCCAGGCAAACTTCGGATAAATGCCGATGTTTCCCGGATCCTCCTGCCCGCGCCGGGCCGTCATATTGCCCTCGCGGCCGTAATAACCAGCATAAATCCACATACCGGAGCTCGTCTCGCCATTGTCTTTCAGCTCGCCGATGCCGTTGACCAGCGCGCCGGTCGCCGTGTCGCGCCCGCTGATTTCCTTCATGATATCCTCGACAGTATGATCGTCCGAATAATCCCAGGTCATGAACCGGATCGGATCGTCCTTCGGATCGCCCGAATCCTTGTAGAGTTCGACGATCCGGCGCCAAAGCAGATTGTTGATCTCATAGTCCGGCTTGGAGCTGCCGACCGGGTCCGGCCCCTTCATGCGCCACTGGATCAGGCGCATCGAGTTCGTAATAGAGCCCTCGCGCTCCAGATAGGAGCAGGCCGGCAGATAAATGACCTCGGTCTGGATATCCGCCGGATTGTCGCCGGGACGGTTCCAGAACTCCGCCGTCTCATTGACGAAAATATCCTGCACGATCAGCGAATCCATCTTAGCCAGGCCGTCATGAACCAGTCCGGCGTTGGCGTTCGTGACCTGCGGATTCTGTCCGCAGAGATACAGGGCGTGCATGGTTCCGCGGTACGCATCCTCAAAAATGGCATAAATCGAGTCCGGATGATGTCCGTTACGGATTGCACCGTAATTGAACCCGAAGTCGTTTTCTGCCGTGGCATGTTCGCCGAACCATGCTTTTGTCATATTGACATACCACTTGCGGCGGAACGTGCCGTATGCCTTGGTCCATTTGGCCAGCGTATTGGTCTTATGCGTCGGAGCCACAAGATAGCCCGGCTGCATATTGAACTCGATGCCAAAATCGGTCGATGCCTGAACGTTCGGCTGACCGCGCATCGCATCGATGCCGCCGCCCGATATGCCGATGTTCCCCTTCAAAAGCTGCATAATCGTAAAGCAGCGAATGTTCTGAACGCCGACCGTATGCTGCGTCATGCCCAGCGCATACATCATGACAGCCGGTTTGTCGTTGTCCAGCCAGATCTGCGCCGCGCGCTTGACATCCTCGGCCGGCATGCCGGTGATGTTCGTGACCATGTCGAGCGTATAACGGCTATAGTGCTCTTTCAGACGGGTGAGGACCGTATTAGGCGCGAACAGGTCATCTGCCTTCTGCGGCTTGCCGTCCGCCCCGAGCGCGTAGCCCCAGGTTTCCATGTCGTAGCTCTTCGCGGCTTCGTCATAGCCGGAGAACAGGCCGTCCTCAAAGTGATAGTCATCGCGGAGCAGGCAGGCGCCGTTCGTATTCCGCAGGACATAGTCCCGGTTGAACTTGCCCGTTTCCAGCATCTGCGAAATGATATAGCCGAGGAACACGATATCCGTGCCCGGACGAAGCTGGAAATAATCATCGGCGATCTTCGAAGTGCGCGTATAGCGTACATCGACATGCACAATGCGCGTGCCATGATCCTCACGGGCCGCCATGACATTTTTAAGCCCCATCGGATGACATTCCGCCAGATTCGATCCTTCAATCCAGACCAGCTGCGTATTCTTGAGATCCCCCCAGGGATTCGTCATCGCGCCGCGCCCGAACGCCGCGCCCATGGCCGGCGGCGTATTGGCATGGCAGACGCGCGTCTGATTGTCGATATAGACCACGCCGAGCGCGCGGGCCATCTTGATATTCTGATAGCATTCCTCATTGTTGATCTGAGAACCGCCGATAAAGGACAGGCCGTCGGTCCGGCGCACCTCAACGGTCTCGCCGTCGATCGTCTCCGTCTGCTTCCAGCCCTTTTCCCGGGCATTCTTCATGGCATGCGCCGCCCGGTCAATCGCTTCTTCCCAGCTGATCTCTTCCCAGTGATCGCTGCCCGGCGCACGGTAAAGCGGCGTTTTGCCGCGGTTTTCCGCATTCGGTATCTGGCCGTAGCCCAGTCCCTTGCTGCAAAGCGCACCGCGGTTCACCGGACTATCTGCCGCCCCTTCGAGGTTGATGAGTTTGCCTTCCTTTACATAGCCGATCACCCCGCAGCCGCAGGCGCAGAAATGGCAGATCGAGGTAAACTCTCTCGCCCCTTTCAGTTTGAATTCCCTTGCGGCAGCCCGGACTTTCGGCATATCGAGTCCCAGACTGGCCAGCGCAAGGCCGACGCCGCTGAGACCTGTGGCTTTCAAGAAGTCACGTCTGCTCAAATCCATCAAAGCTTCCTCCTTCAGTCTCCTAAAAATAGACAGATCTATAAAAACACAAACCGACGCCGCGCCGGGCCGGCGGATTTCCCGAAAAACCGTATGAGGCCTCCGGGGAATCCGCCTGACCTGCCGGGCAATAGAATCGGTTTATGATTTTATGCAAAAAAAGTATCGGAAAATTTCAGCGGATCATGCCAGTACGATGCGCTGCGGATTCGTATAGATGCAAAAGCTCCCCGGCGCCATTCTGGCGACCAGCGTGATGCCGAGCTTTTCCGCCAGCTTCAGGGAAAGCGTCGTCGGCACCGATTTGGCAGCTACCGCGCTGATCCCCATCCGCCCGAGCTTCAGCATCATCTCCGAGGAGCAGCGCCCGCTGAACACAATGATCTTGTCCGTGATGTCCACAGCGTTCCGCAGCGCCCAGCCATACAGCTTGTCAAAGACATTGTGGCGTCCGATATCCTCGCGGAAGACCAAAATCTCCTTCCGCTTCTGATCAAAAATCACGCCGCTGTGAACGCCGTTGGTCTTTTCATGCGTGGCAGCCAGCTCAGACAGCAGCTTATCCGCACAGGACAGGATATCCTCCGCCCGAAACCGGACGTCGCGCGGCCGCTCGAAGATTCGGGACGGATCGCAGTCAAGGATCTGACGGGCGCGGTAGTAGCGCGGGTCCTTGGCCGATTCTTGCGCCCATGCCTGAGCCGCCGGCGTAGTCCTGACCCGCGCTTCCAAAGCCGTTTCGTCGATGCGCAGCTCTACGACGTCCTCCGCCCGCCGAATCTGTCCCATCTGCGCCAGAATGCCTGTCACGAGGTCCTCATGATCGCCGGGCGAACAAAAGGATGTCGTAAGCTTCCGGTCATTGAGATAAATATCCAGATAACACTCTATGGACGTGTACTTATGATTGGCCACAAACTTTCCCGCCGCGGCTTCGTAGCGGATAACGGGAAAATCGACCAACTCCTGCTCTCTAGGCTTCATGCGCCTGCCTCCTGTCCTGCTGTGCTTTTGCTTTCACGCCTCCATTCTAACAAGAAGTTTCTCCTTCTGCAAACGACAAAAAAACCGGCCAAAGGCCGGTTATAATCCATGTTAATTTTATCATTATCTGATTTTTGCCACGTTCAAAAAACGGGCAAACCATCTCAGAGCGGCAGTCCGGCACCTTCCCGTCCCATCAGGAAAAGGGTCAGACGCTTTGCGGCCTCCATATCGTCGAGATCATACTGCGCCACGGTATCGTCAGGCTGCGGCACACGGGTAAACCATGCCGCCGTATCTTCATCCGCCAGCAGTCCGCCGCGGCCGCGCCACAGGGAAATCTTCGGCGCGCAGCCGTGACTGCGGCTTTCCAGCAGAACCAGGTCCGTTCCTTCCAGCTGATTCGCCACAGACAGCAGCGAAGCGCGCGCAGGTGTGGCCCGTTCGATGAAATAGCCATGCGGCGACACCACCGCCACGCTCTCCGCGCCAGCCTGCCGAAACCGCCAGCTGTCCTTTCCCTCAGTATCGACATCGTAGCCGTGGCAGTCACCCTTCACTACGCCGACGTGAAGCCCTTCCTCCCGCAGAAGGGGAATCAGCCGCTCGATAAAGGTAGTCTTTCCCGTCCCGGAAACCGGTGCAGAAATCGTAAGAAACGGCACGGGGCGCCGCATATTGGCCATCCGCCCGCGGGCCAGCCGCAAACCGGCCGGATCGTTGACATTGAAAAAACATTCGGGGCGGCTCAACGGCACCGTATGATGCGGAAGCGGCTCAATCACCCCGCCCAGCCTGCGCACCCCGGCGGCCAGAGCCTCCTCAAAGGCCGCGGCCATGCTCCGATGGTACAAGGCCGCCAGCGGCTGCAGACGGGCGCCGGACTCCGGCAGGACCGCCAGCGGCCCCGTCTCCCCGCCCGCCGGCAGACAGGACAGCAGCGGCTGCAGTACCGGAAAGACAAAGAACGGCATGTCACAGGAAACCGCCGCGGCGTATTCCGTAGGCATCGCCCTGAGGCCGCAGCGCAGCCCTTCCATAGGGCCGCAGCCCTCCCGTTCATCTTCCACCAAAACGGCGCCATAGCGCCCGGCCAGCTCCTCCAGCTCCGGCGACGCGGCGCCGCAGCAAAGATACCGACGGGCGAACGGCCGGCGCGCAGCCTTGCGCAGCATCCATTCCAGCATCGGCACGCCGTCCAGCTCCAGCCAGCGTTTGTCCTTCCCCATCCGGGAACTCCTGCCGCCCGCCACGATCAGCAGGCTCAGCGATGAAATATCCAAAGCGCATCCCTCCCCGCCGCAGTCCTTTCGCTCAGGATCTGCCGCACTCGCCGGCATCGCCCCGCAAAATCGCAATGCCGTGCTTTAGCTCCGGCAGGACAAAGCCGAGACATTCCCCGACCGCCTTGACGCTGCCGGGCAGATTCACAATCAGGGAGCGCTTGCAGATTCCCGCCTGCGCGCGGCTCAGCATCGCGCGGTGCGTCACCTGCATGGACAGCGCGCGCATCGCCTCGGGAATCCCCGGCGCCAGCCGGTCGCAGACGGCCAGCGTAGCCTCCGGCGTCACATCCCGAACCGAAAAGCCGGTACCGCCGGTCGTGACGATCAGTCCGATTCCCCGGTCAGCGTATTCCCGCAGCTTATGCTCGATATCCTCCCGCTCATCCGGAAGCACGACCAGATCGGACACGAGATATCCCGCCTCTTCCAGCATGGCCCGGACCTTCGGTCCGCTCTGATCGATGCGCTCGCCGCGGCTTCCCTTGTCGCTGGCCGTAATAACGGCTGCATCCAGCGGCATCGCTTCTCCGTCCGCCAGAGTCAGCGTATCGCCAACGGTAATCCATCCTCCATGCAGCACACGGGCAAAAACGCCCTCGCGCGGCATGATGCAGTCGCCGACCTGCTGCCGGATCGCGCAGCTCTTATGGCACTCCTTGCCGATCTGCGTGATCTCAAACCAAACCTCTCCGCACCGCAGGCGGGATCCCACGGGAAGCTCGCGAAAACAGAATCCGTCCGCGGCAATATTCTCCCCAAAGGAGCCGAACCGCACATCGGCACCGCGCCGACGGAACGCCTCAATCTCCTCCTGTCCGAGAAAACTGACCTGACGATGCCAGTTTCCGGCGTGCGCATCGCCGACAATCCCCCACTCGGTCCGGAACAACGCCCGATGAACCGGCTTTTTCAGCGTCCCTTTTTTCTCACTGACACAAAGCGCCTGAATCGTTCCCATTCGCTCAGCCTCCTACCTGATACATGGCCCGATGATCCCGGGCCTGATTGTCCTTCTTCTGAAAAAAATGCTCCTCCGGCTTATGACAGACCGCCTGACGTATCGCCAGCCTCAGGTTTTCCTCACGGATTCCGCTGCGCAGCAGACGGCGCAGGTCAAGGCCGTCCTTCGCATTCAGACAGAGCTTCAAATAGCCTTCCGCCGTCAGCCGGATACGGTTGCAGGAGGAACAAAATTTATGCTCGATGGCATCGATAAAGCCGACCTGCCCCGCAAAGCCCGGAAGGCAATAATAAACGGCCGGGCCGCAGACCGACGTCCGGCGAAGCGGCGCGGGGCGAAGCGGGCCGAACTCCCGCTCAATCCTGCGGCGCACCTCTTCCATCGCGATTCCGCTGAAGCCGGCATGGCGGGCGCAGCCAATCGGCATCAGCTCGATAAAGCGCACCTTCAGACTGCGTTCCCTTGCCAGGCGCACCAGATCCATGAGTCCGGCTTCGTTGACGCCGCGTATCGGCACGCAGTTCAACTTGATCTCCTTCATGCCGGCCCGCCGCAGGCAGTCGATGCCGCGCAGCACCTGCGGCAGCGCCGGTCTGCGGGTGATCGCGGCAAATACCTCAGGATCCAGTGTATCCAGACTGATGTTCACCTCGTCCACTCCGGCCCGGACCAAAGGCTCCGCCAGTTCCGGCAGCAGCACGCCGTTTGTCGTAAGCGCGATCTGACGGATGCCCGGCACCTGACGAATCCTGCGAACCAGATCCGCAAGTCCCCGGCGAACCAGCGGCTCGCCGCCCGTCAGACGGACCTTTCGAACCCCCAGCGCTGCCAGCGCGCGAACCACCTGAAGAATTTCATCAAAGGTCAGGATATCCTCATGGCGCAGTTTCTCCACGCCGGATTCCGGCATACAGTACCGGCAGCGGAGATTGCAGCGGTCCGTCAGAGAGATCCGCACATATTCGATATTTCGCTCAAATTGATCCAGCATAACGTGACCCTTTCTTTCCTTCATCCGGCTCAGAGCAGTACCACGCCGACCTTCGTTCCCGGCTCCAGCGGGCCGGTGCCGGCCGGAATCTCCACAAAGGCGTTGCAGCCCACGGCGGAGAACAGGCTTCCGGACGCATGCTGCTCCGGGATCCGCACCTTTCCCGCCTCATAATAGGCCCGAATAAAACGGCGCCCCGGACTCGGCTTGGAGAATCCATTCGTCAGCACCGCCTGCACGCGGCGCACAAAAAGCTCGTCCCGGCCGCTTAGCTTCGCCAGGACCGGCCGCACCAAAAGCTCGAAGGTCGCGCAGGCAGCAAATGGATTCCCCGAAAGCGCGATGCCCAGCGTTTCGTCCGCCGTATACGCGATGGCCGGCGCGCCCGGCTTCATGCAGACGCGCCAGAACAGCCGTCGGCCGATCTGACGGACTACGCCGTGCATGATGTCCTTTTTGCCGACGGACACACCGCCCGTCGTAAGGATCAGATCGCTCTGATCAAGCTCCGCCTGAACGGCGCGTGCCGCTTCCGCGCAATCATCGGGAAGGATACCCAAAATCTTCGGCGCGAAGCCCATTTCCCGCAGCCGTCCGGCCAGCAGATACAGGTTGCTGTTGTAAATCCTGCCGGGCTGCAGCGGCTCGCCGGGCTGCAGCAGCTCATCACCCGTACTGGCCAGAGCGATGCGCACCGGCCGGATGACATTCACCCGGTCACAGCCCATGCTGGCCAGCACCGCGAGATGCGCGGCCGTAATCTTTGTCCCGCCGCGCATCAGCATCGTCCCCCGGCGGATGTCCTCCCCCGCAAAGCAGTAATTTTCCAGATGATGCAGCGCCAGCGGAACCGACAGCGTATCCCCCTCCGCCGCAACGTCCTCCTGCCGGACGACGCAATCGCAGCCGGACGGAATCGCCCCGCCGGTCATAATGCGGACCGCACAGCCCCGGGGAACCGACCGGTCAAAGAACTGTCCGGCACATTCCTCGCCGATGATGCGCAGCCGGGCCGGCGCCTGCGGCGTGGCCGACGCCACGGCCCGCGAATCAAACGTATAGCCGTCCAGTGGGGACCGGTCAAACGGAGGATTATCAAACGGCGCCGAAAAATCCTCCGCCAGCGTGCGCCCCAGCGCCTCCATCAGCGGAACCTGCTCCGTCCCGCGAATCGGACCGACCTGTTCGAGCAGAACCTCTACGGCCTGTTCCAAAGAAATATCCTGCATACTTGCCCTCCTCTTCACCGTCTCAGGCGCACAGCCGCTCAATGCTGAAACCCGCAGACCGGATAATGGCATACCCTGCAGCCCATGCAAAGGCCGCCGATACCGAAACGGCGAATCTCGCGGCGGGTGAGCATCTCGCCTGCAATCACACGCGGCAGAACGAGGTCAAAAATCGTCCGGTCATTGTACATCACGCATCCCGGCAGGCCCATGACGGCGACCGTCCGATCATCCTGACGGATATACCCCAGCAGGAACATTGCTCCCGGGAGCACGGGCGCGCCATACGTCACGATCTCTGCGCCGGCATCGCGGATCGCGGCCGGTGTGCGGTCGTCCGGATCCACGCTCATCCCGCCCGTACAGAGAATCACATCCATCCCAAGGCGCACCAGCTCGCGGACGGCGCCTGACGTATGCTCCGTCACATCATCCGTCAGGCGGTGCTCCTCGATACTCAGTCCGAACGCCTTTAGCTTATCGGCGAGGACTGGCGTAAAGGTATCTTTGATGCGCCCCTCGAAAACCTCCGTCCCCGTCGTCACCACGCCAACCCGGACGTTTTTCCGGTAGGGCCTCAGGCGGAGCAGCGGCCGGTCTCCCGCCGCCTGCCGGACCTGCTCCATCTTTTCCTTATCGATGACCAGCGGGATCACACGCATACCGGCCAGCTTCGTCCCGGCCCGCACCGGCATATTCTGCGGCAACGTCGCGATCGTCACCTCGTCGATCCCATTGACCGCGTCAAACCGCTCCTCATCCACCTGAAACACGCCGTCCACCGTGGCCCGCAGCTCGATTTTTCCCTCTTTTGGCTCCGATGCTTCCATATAATCGTTCTGGCAAAGGCTCTGCAGGATCCGTGCCGCCTCATTCTCATGCAGCTTCGATGGATCGTTTTCCCAGACAAAGATATGATCCTTGCCCACCGACAGCAGCACGGGAATATCCTCCTCCGTAATCACATGCCCCTTGCGGAAAACAGCGTCCTTCGTCACGCCGCGGATAATCCGGGTAATATCATGACAAAGGATCTGCCCTGCCGCATCGACCGTTCGGATTTCCTTCATGGTTTTCTGCCTCCATCCTGTCCCCGAACCCGCAGGAAAGATTCGCCGGCATCTCTCCGCCCCCGCGTTTCAGGGTTCCATATCCATCTACATTTCAGCCATTCCAACAAAAAAGACTACCCTCCGCCGCAGCAAAAAGGGTAGTCTTCGCCTCTTGATTCAGAGATACCCCTTTTCCAAACAGAAGGTTCCGGCGTTTCCCCCGGAGCCCCGGCGCAATGCCATAGCCGCAGCCACAGGCATTTTTGCTCGGAGTTCTTCGTTACATTCTTTTATTCTATTATACACGAAGAATAACTTTTGTATATGATTTTTCTCACCGATTTTTCTTACCCGGCGAACCTTGCAGAAGCCGTGCCTTGGTAACCCCCTGTTCGCCGAAGCGCTGGCGGATCCGGTCCACCGCCGCATAAAGCTGCTCTTTCTTCGCCTCATCGGAAAACAGGGACATCTCCCCGCTCTCGCCAAATCCGGAAACCGACACCCCCAGCAGGCGGATGCGCCGGTAAATATGCAGCTCGCGAAACAAATCCCACACCGTATGGTAAATCTCCTCATCATAGCAGGTTCCGTCCGGCAGCGTCCGGCTCCGCGTATACGTATTGAACCACGGCGACTGGCGCAGTTTCAGCTGAATCGTCCGCCCCTTTACGCCGGCCCTGCGCAGCCGCCAGCCGACGCGGCAGGAAAGATCCAGCAGCGCGCGCTGCGCGTCATCGGCCGTCTGCAGGTCCTCGGTAAAGGTCGTCTCCCTGCCGATGGATTTCGCCGGGCCGCGCGGAGCGACCGGCCGGTCATCCTGTCCATGTGCCAGTGCCAGCAGATGATCCGCCAGATTTCCCCCAAAAAGGCGAACCAGCTTCTCCCGCGGCGCGCCGCGAAGCTGGCCGATCGTCCGGATCCCTGTTTTCTGCAGCAGCGCCTCCGTCTTCTGTCCCACGCCCCAGATGCGCCCGACGGGCAGGGGATCCAGCACCTCCCGCAGATTCTCCGGCGTAATGCGGACCAGTCCATCAGGCTTATCCAAATCCGAAGCCAGCTTAGCCAGAAACTTATTCGGCGCAATCCCGGCGGACGCCACGATCCCGGTCCGCTCCCGAATCTCCTTTTTCAGGCGGACCGCATAATCCAGCGGCTCCCCCATGATATGCTCCATCCCGGAAAGGTCCAAAAACGCCTCATCGATGGACAGCGGCTCCACCACCGGCGAATACCGCGCGAAAATCGAAAAGATTTCCGCCGAAACCTCCGCGTAACGGGAATAATTCCCCGACACAAAGATACCCTGCGGACAGAGCCGCTGCGCGCGCACCATCGGCATCGCCGAATGGACGCCATACCGCCGCGCCTCATACGAGCAGGTAGACACGACGCCGCGCCCCGCCATCCCGCCGACGATCACCGGCTTTCCGCGGTATGCCTCATGATCCAGCTGCTCCACCGAAGCGAAAAACGCATCCATATCCACATGCATGACCAGCCGCTCCATCCTCAGCCCTCCCTTCGCCGCATATCCTCTTCCTCCGCATTCCGGCGCAAAAACTCCGTCACCTCGCGCATCGGAATCCGCTCCTGCTCCAGTCTTCCCGCACCATCCAGCGCCTGCCAGCACGCCTGCTCCGCCGGCGTCAGCCCATCCGGCATCGCTCCCGGAGCGCTCGTATCCTCCACCAGAAAATCCGCATACCGCGCCAAAAGCTCCCGGCTCATGAGAAACGAGCGAACCTGCGGATATTTCCCGCGGAACCGCGCCAGAATCGCAAAGCCTTCCCGATCCAAATCGCCCCAATACCAAAGCCTTTGGATCCGCTGCAGCCATGGCGCAGCCGCAAGCTCCGGGACGATGCCATTGCCGGCCCCGAACAAAACCAGACTGCCGGGAACGGAAGGAAAAACCATCCCATTGATCTTGTTTTCCACGACAAAAACCTGACGAGCCGGGACAGCCAGCTTTGCCAGTTGCTCCCCCGTCACCTTTGCCCCGGACATACCGCCAAATGTCAGCTCCGGATCCAATGACCGGATATAGATATTCGGCTCCGGTGCCTTCTCCCGAATCCGCAGGGCCATGCAAAACGACCGGAAACTGCCGCACGAAAGCTCCGGATGAAGCGCCTGAAAGATCGAGGCCGTCAGTTCCCGATGATTCTCCATAAACTTCGTATCCACGCCGGGAATATCGATCTCGCGCAGATAGCAGTCCGTTTTGTACGCGCCCTGAAAATAACCTGCCAGCCGCATCATATTCTCTGCCAGCCCAGCCTCGGTCAGCAGATTCTCCCGATAATGCAGGCAAACCGCAGACAAAGCCGGATATTTCCCGGCAATCGCATCGTAAACCGGCCGGAACCAATCCAGCATCCGGCCCATGCCCAGATAACGAAGCACCGTCTTCGCCGAAGCAAACCGCACGCGCACCGGCATATCATGCTGCCGTCCCCCGCCCTGCGTCCGCTTCGTCTGCGTCTCCACCGTCCAGCATGCGCCCGGCTGCCGCCAGAACGACGCCCAGTCCATCATCTCCCGGAAGTGGCGGTTCCATGACGAAAACGGATACGGCGGAGTCAAAACATACGAATACGGCTCCGCATCCCGCCCCAGCGCCGCAGTCCACAGCTGCGTCAGCTTCTTTTGGCCCGATAACTTTTTTCTCAGCGCATCATCATACCTGCCGCCCATCTGACTGCCTCCCCCCGATTATTAACGAACACATGTTGCTTCTTCTTATGATATTACCCTCTATACCCGCATTTCGCAAGCCCCCTCCCCAAAAAAAGCCCCGATTTCTCTTGAAAAATTGTTGCCGGCGAAAACAAATTTAGGACTTTTTGCCTAAATGAGGATATCTTATAAAAAAGTTCTCTGTCCCATGCAGCGATCATTTATTAAAAATCCATAAGAAAATCCCGCCCAAATGGCTGTCACTGCGACAAAAAAAAACGGTAAATAATTCAGGAAGATAGTCGTATTGTCAATACATAAAAGCTATGTTAAGATAAATTTGTCTAAAACGGGACGGATAAAAGGGAAATCACAGGAAAAAGGGGAGGCCCGTATTTTGAAGCAATACGATGGGATGGCTTCGGCCAAGGATGAGGAACTGGTCCGGTGTTACCAGCAGGACAAGGACGACCGCCTGCTGGCTTTTTTGTTCGCACGCTACCAGAAAATGATCGCGGGACAGACGCGCTGGTATAATTCCTGTTCCATCAGTCAGGAAGATCTGTTTCAGGAAGGACGAATCGGCTTTTTCAAGGCCGTCCGGGACTACAATCCGGATCATGGAATCCCGTTCGCCATATTTGCCCAGCGCTGCGTGCGCTGCCAGTTCATCACCGCATTGAAAACCATGCAGCGTCTGAAGCACCAGCCGCTGAATCAGGCGTATTCTCTGGACAACTCGATCGCCGGCAGTGGCCGGGACTACACCCTGATGGATATTCTGAGCAGCGCGGATGAAACCATCAATCCGGAATACTGTCTGCTCATGAAGGAAGATTACGGGTACTGCCGCAGCATCGTCGAAAAGGAACTCACCCCTTTCGACCTGCGCATCTTCCTGTGCTATATCTGCGGCCGATCCTATCAGGCCATCGCGACCGACACCGGCGTTTCGGTCAAAAGCGTGGACAATGCGCTGCACCGCTCCAAACAGAAATTGCGGCGCCATATTCTGCGACATCAGGACATCCAGCCGGAAATGTTCCGTCACTATCTCATCATCCAGCAGCTCCTGCTCCGCCTGCAGGAGGACGTCGACGAGAACATCCTCCCCCTGCAGCTGCCGGATCTTTTGCAGGATCTGATTGCCTGACGGACTGGGACCGTTTCCCCTTTTCTTTCGGATTGCACGGATGCTTCAATCGAAGTATAATCATATCATGACTAATTTCGTGAATCCAACAGGAAAAGGGGAATTTTTTTGAACAAAAACTGTCCGACTTATCAGACCTATCTGGAAATCCTGCGCCGCGAACTCATCCCGGCCATGGGCTGCACTGAACCAATCGCCATCGCTTACGGCGCCGCAAAAGCAAGAGCCGTACTGGGCGAGCTGCCGGACCGCATCGTCATCGCGGCCAGCGGCAACATCATCAAAAATGTAAAGAGCGTCATCGTCCCGAATACCAACGGCTGCAAGGGCATCGAAGCGGCGGCGGCCATCGGCGCGCTGGCCGGCGATGAAACGGCCGGCCTTCAGGTTCTCGCTCAGGTATCTGCCGCCGAAAAGGAACAGCTTCGCGGCTATCTTGCCCGGACCGACGTCCGGGTCGAAGCGGCGGAAACCGAACACGTTCTCGACATCCGCATCCGGGCAGAACATGGCGCCGATACCGCCGAAGTGCAGATAGCCGGCGAACATACCAACATTGTCCGGATCGCACGAAACGGCAGTCTGCTGTTTCAAAAAGAAATCGAAACGCCGTCCGGCGACAGCCAGCCGGACTACGACTGCATGACCATCGCCGACATCTACGACTTTGCCGAAACCGCCGACCTCGAGGATGTCCGGGAAATCCTCGACCGTCAGATCGCCTGCAACACAGCCATCGCCGACGAAGGACTCCGCCGCGACTACGGCGCCAACATCGGCAAAGTCCTGCTCAAAGCCTACGGCGCCGATATCCGGATCCGGGCCCGCGCACGGGCTGCCGCGGGATCAGACGCCCGCATGAACGGATGCGAAATGCCCGTCGTCATCAACTCCGGCAGCGGCAATCAGGGCATGACCGTTTCCCTGCCGGTCATCGAATACGCCAAAGAGCTGCACGCCTCCAAAGAACAGCTCTATCGCGCCCTGCTCCTCTCCAACCTCGTGACGCTCCACGAAAAAGAAGGCATCGGCCGCCTGTCTGCCTACTGCGGAGCAGTCAGCGCCGGAGCCGGGGCCGGCGCCGGCATCGCCTGGCTCCACGGCGGCGGCTACGATGCCGTCGTCCACACCATCGTCAATGCGCTGGCCATCACATCCGGAATGGTCTGCGACGGAGCAAAAGCCTCCTGCGCGGCGAAAATCTCCGCAGCCGTAGATGCGGGAATCCTCGGATTTGAAATGTACCGCAACGGTCAGCAATTCTACGACGGCGACGGTCTTGTCCGCAAAGGCGTGGAAAACACCATCCGCAACATCAGCCGGCTGGGCCGAATCGGCATGAAGGAAACCGACAAGGAAATCATCCGCATCATGATCGACCAGTAATCAGACGCCAAAAAGCCCCTGAGCCTTCATGCCGATTCGGGTTGCTCTGCTCACCCATCTCCCCCCTTAGGGGGAAAAGCTATTTTGCCGGGAATGGCAAAGCGAAGCGCATATCTTCTTTCCGAAAAGACATCCCCCGGGAGCCTGTAACGGTTCCCGGGGGATGTCTTTTGCTGCCTGACGCAGTCTTATTTCTGTATGATTACCGGACTTCGCCGATGTTGTTTTTGTCGATAATCAGCGGCGTGCAGAGGTAGGCCGGTACGGTGATGACGCCGTTGTTGTAGGATTTGACGTCGTTGATGTCCGGCTGGGTTCCCTCGACCACCGCTTTAATCATGCGGACAGACTTGGCCACGAGCAGTTCCGGATCTTTGTAGATGGTGATCGTCTGCTGCCCGCCGCGGATCGCCTCAAGCGCCTTGCTTTCCGCATCCTGCCCGGTCAAAAGCGGCATCGAGGTGTAGCCGCCCGCGGCCAGCGCCTCGCGGATACCGCCGGCTATGCCGTCGTTCGGCGAGAGGATCACATCCAGATGCTGTCCCGCATCGGGGCCGTTCAGCAAGCGGGTCATGCGCTCACCGGCGCGTTTCGGCTCCCAACCCTTCGTATTGACCTGTTCAAAGGATTGTTCACCGGAAGGGATAATCAGCTGTCCCTTGTCGATATAGGGCTGCAGAACGTCCATCGCCCCGGAGAAGAACAGATGCGCATTGTTGTCGGCGGGATCTCCGGCAAAGACTTCCATGCGAAACGGGCCTGCGCCACTTTTGAGATTCAGCGCGGCTTCGATGTAGTCGCCCATGGCCTCGCCGACGGCTTCGTTGTCAAAGGCCGCATAATACGATACCGCATCGGTGTTCATAATCAGGCGGTCGTAAGCAATCACGGGAATTTTCTTCTCTTTGGCTTCCGCGAGAACATCGGTCAGTGCCTCGCTGTCGACAGCGCCGATCACCAGACATTTCGGATGGGCCGCAATCTGTTTTTTTATCTGTTCAATCTGCTGGTCGGCGGTATCGGCAAACTGCAGATCGACGGTGAAGCCTTCTTTTTCCAGCATCTCCTGAATGGTCTGCCCGTTTTTCTGCCAGCTGGAAGAAGAATTGGCAAACGAAACCGCGACGCTTTTCTCCGCACCGCCGCTGCCGCCGCATCCCGCCAGCAGAAGCAAAACGGCGGCCAATGCGGCCAGACTGAACCATGTGATACATTTTTTCATGATCTGACCTCCTCAAATCCGGAACTTCGCCGTGGATGATGACAATTCCTGCGCCAGATCGGACAGCTTCCGGCTGGCGCCGGCCACCTCATCCATAGAGGCCGACTGTTCCTCCGTCGCAGCCGATACGGATTCGGTTTCCGCAGCGACGTCGCGTCCGGATTTGTCGATGCCTTCCATGACCTTTACCAGCGATTCGGCCCGCCCGGTGGATTCGCGGGCTTCCTGCAGGATCGTATCGGCCTGTGCGGTCAGATCGGTCACGGCTTCGGAAATATGTTCAAAGGCTTCGCCCGCCTCGGCCATGACTTCCCGTCCACTCTGTACGTCCGCGGTTCCTTTTTCCATGCGCTCTACGGCCTGCTCCGTATCCTGACGGATCGTGCGGATGAGCTCCGCGATCTTCTGCGCCGCCGTGTCGGATTCTTCGGCGAGCTTCCGCACCTCTTCCGCGACGACCGAGAAGCCGCGTCCGGCTTCACCGGCGCGGGCCGCTTCGATGGCCGCGTTGAGGGAGAGCAGGTTCGTCTGCTCGGCAATCCCCGAGATCGTGACGGAAATCTGCCCGATCTCCGTCGAGCGGTCCGCGAGTTTGCGGATCACCTCTGCCGAATCGGTCACGGAGTCCGCGATCTCCGCCATCTGTCCGACGGCTCCGTCGATGGCGGTTTTGCCCCGTCCGGCGATCTCCTCGACGCGGCGTGCGGCCTCAGCCGATACCGTCGCTTTATCCTGAAAGCCGTGCATGCTGTCGGACATGTTCTGAATATCGCTCAGGGACTGACTGACGGCCTCGCCCTGCTGGCTTGTATTGCCGGCTACGTTCGTGATGGACACGGCGACCTGCTGCGTCGCCTGCGCGGACTGGCTGGCATTTTCGGTCAGCTGCGCCGCAAAGGAAGATACCTCGGCGGCCGTTTTCTGAATATGCTCGATGAGCGTGCGCAGGTTCCGGATGGTGTCGCCGTACGCCGCAGTGAGCTCGCCGAATTCATCCTGCGTTTTCGGCACGGCTTCGACCGTCAGATTTCCCCCGGCGACTTCCCGGGAAACGTCCATGAGATAGCGCACGGATTTCATGATGCCGGAGCTCAGATAAAATGCCATCCCGCCGGACAGCACGACGACCAGCAGGATGCAGACGATCAGCGTCCACTTCGTTTGCTCGTATTTGGCCGATGCTGCCATACTCTCCTTATGAATGAAGTCCTTGCTGCTGTCGACGACGCGGTTGAGCCGGTTCGTCATGTCGGCATACCGGCTGCCGGACTGGTCAAGCAGCACGGCCGCTTCGGTCTGCTTGCCGTCCTTGGCCAGATGGATAACCTCCCGGGAATTCTTTTTATACGATTCCCAGTCGCCGCGCAGCGCATCGAAGTCCTCCCGAACCTCCGGCGCCACGAAAGCATCCATCGCGTCAAAGGCAATATCCAGCTGATCGGCTTTTTTCTTCGTTTCCTGCGCCGCATGGATGCGGTTCGGCAGCGTCGTCGCCGTGAGCACCGCGTACTCGCCCTGACGATAATCCGAAAGCGTCCGGCTGCTCTCCGCGCCGGTCATCACGCTCGACAGATGCTCCGTCGCGATGCGCAGCGCACCATTGTTGATGCGATTCAAGCTATACCCCGTATACAGCCCGTTTGCCACAAAAATGGCAATAAGCAGCCCGAATACAAGGAACAACTTATTGCGGATAGTCATATGATCCACAATCGTCCCCTCCTTTGTTTCCTAAGACTCTCCCGTAAGAAGAGCCTCTCATCCCTCATTCATCTTCCCAGAACGAATAATTTGATTATAACATAAATGCGCTTCGTCCGAAAGTTTTCCGCCGCAGCTCCGCCAATCCGTTGCCTTTTTTCGTATTTCCCTATAATATAAAGTGAGAAAAGGAAGATTTCGTCCGTTGCCACACGGCGACAGAAAGGATGTCAGGATATGGAAAAACAAACCGGGTTCACCCATTTCGACGAAAAAGGACAGGCCGTCATGGTCGATGTCAGCGGCAAGCATGAAACGAGCCGCACCGCCACGGCCAGCGGCCGCATCGCGGTCAGCCGCGCCGTCTACGAGGCCATCGAGCAGGGTACGGCCAAAAAGGGCGATGTGCTCGGCGTCGCGCGAATTGCGGGCATCATGGCCGCAAAGGCGACCAGCAGCGTCATCCCGCTCTGCCACCCGCTCCCGATCTCAACCTGCCGCATCGAGTTCCGGATGCTGCCTGCCGAGTCCGCAGTCGAAGCGCAGGCCACGGTCAAAGTGACCGGACAGACGGGCGTCGAGATGGAGGCCCTGCATGCCGTCAGCGTCGCCCTGCTCACGATCTACGACATGTGCAAGGCCATCGATAAGCGCATGGAGATTCAGTCCATCCACCTCGACAGGAAAAGCGGCGGGAAAAGCGGCGATTTCGTCCGCTGAACCTCTCCTGTTTCTGTTGCCAAACCGGTTTCTAAACGATATAATGATAATGCGGTCCTGCAAGACCGACGACATGTGAAACGGGAGGTTAAGCTTTTGAACAGGCTGGACGCCGACCGGACCACCAGCTTTGCCCTGCTGGAAGAGGATTTCTTCCTGCTGCAGGCAAAAGCGGAGGATGTCCTCCTGAGTACGGTGGGACTGGGTCAAAAGATGCAGGAAGCGTTCGAACGTCACGGAGACGGTATGAACTCGTCGGTGCTGTGGAAGGCACTGCAGCAAAAGAACTGAACCGCGGCAATCGAAAAAGGAGGCCCGCTGGCTCTTTCGAGTCAGCGGGCCTCCTTCGTTCTTTCGGAAGATGTGCTTTCACATCCCCCTGTGGTAATCGGATAAACGCCTGCTCCTGACGGATCAGATCGTGTATACGCGGATCATGTTCGTATTGTTGCCGACGGTCGTCTTGCTCTGGAGCTTCATGCCGGACGTGATGATCGTCATGTCGCCGCGCTTGACGAAGCCGCCCTTGACGGCTGCCGACGCCGCATTGTTGACCATTTCGTCGACGTCGTTCCAGGACGTGCCGAGGACCGGATAGACGCCCCAGCGGAGATTCAGCTGGCGGACGACCTTTTCATGCGGCGTGTAAGCGACGATCGCCGCTTTCGGACGGTAGCGCGAAACGATTTTCGTCGTGTAGCCGCTGTCGGTCGGCGTGATGATGGCCGGAACATCCAGCTCGTACGCCATCTGTACCGTCGCATGGGCGACGGCGCGCGTGCGGCTCTTGAGGTGCTCGAAGCCGCGCTCGACAAAGAGGTTCTTATATTCCAGCGAAGCCTCGATACGCTGAGCGATGCGGTTCATTGTGGAAACAGCTTCAACCGGATAATCACCCTGTGCCGTTTCGCCGGACAGCATGATCGCATCCGTGCCGTCAAGGATCGCATTGCCGACATCGGAGACTTCGGCGCGCGTCGGGCGCGGGTTGGTCGTCATGGACTCCAGCATCTGCGTCGCGACAATGACCGGCTTGCCCGCCTGATTGCATTTGCGGATGATCTCCTTCTGGATCAGCGGCACGTCCTCAGCCGGAACTTCTACGCCAAGATCGCCGCGGGCTACCATGATTCCGTCCGATACCGCGAGAATCTCGTCGAAGTTTTTGACGCCTTCGAGGTTTTCGATCTTCGGCAGAATCTCCATGTGGCCGTTGTGCTCCTCGATCAGCTTGCGAATGGCCAGAACGTCCTCGGGACGCTGGATAAACGATGCTGCGACAAAGTCCATATCCTGCTCGCAGCCAAAGACGATGTCCTTTGCGTCCTGCTCCGAGATCGGCGGCAGGCCGAGCGATACGCCCGGAGCGGCAACGCGCTTCTTCGTGCTCATCTTGCCGCTGTTCTGGATCGTCGTCAGGATGTCCTTGCCGCGAATCTCGTCGACTTTCAGCGCGACAAGACCATCAGAAAGCAGCAGGGTATCACCCGGCTTGACTTCCGTATAGAGTCCTTTGTGGTTAATGGATACATGCGTTTCATCGCCCGGAATGTCCTCGTAGGTCAGCGTGAACGGCTTTCCCTTTTCCAGCATGACCTTGCCGTCGCGGAACTCGCCAAGGCGCATCTCCGGTCCCTTCGTGTCAAGGATCAGCGAGATGACTTTGCCGGCGCGCTTCGCCGCCTCACGCACCATGTTGATGCGGCCGAGATGCTCCGCATGATCGCCATGAGAGAAATTAAAGCGGGCGCAGTTCATGCCGTTCTCGATGAGCGCATCGACTACTCCCGGTTTCTCCGTTGCAGGTCCCTGCGTGCAGATGATTTTCGTCTTTTTTAACATGTTTGAAATCCCCACCTATTCTGTTACTCCATAATGATCGGACAGCCCGCCTCCGGTCTCCCGGCGTCGCTGCGGCGGCTGTCCGCGGCCTTTGTGGAACAGGGAAAAGGTTCCCTTTGCTAGTTCTTATTCTACACGTTTTGTTTCTATAAGTAAAACAATTTCCACCGGTTCCGGTCAAAATAAATATTTTCAGAAAAGCCATCCATTGTTTTAAATTTATTGTTCGTGTTATTATAAATAAATCGTACTTATTGTTATAGATTGAACGCGTCCGGCGGAAAAAAACTTATCCCCCGGCCTGATTTCGCCGATATATCTTATAGGGAGTATTTGCTGCAAACTCCACATTTTCAGGAAAGGAGGGATAGTCATGACCACAATTTCTTCACTGGCCCGCAATACGTATACCATGTACCGGATGGCATCCGGCGCTTCTTCAGCCGGCAGTGCATCGGACCAGTCGTCAAAAACCGCATCCGACAGCACGGCCGCATCCGGCAGCACAGACCGCTACTCGGCCGCGGCCGATAACATCTCCGCACTGAGCAATCTCGTTCAGGCGTTTTCCGGAGCACACAGCACGAGCCGGAAGAACACGGCACAGGAGAATCTGACGAATCTCTGGTCGGCTTATACGTCATCCACGTCTTCGTCCTCCGGGCTGATGAATCTCAGCGCCATATCGGATCTGCGGACGAGTTCCGCTGCGCTGGTAAACTCGTACAATGAGACGAAAAGCACGTTCCGGACGCAGTATTCTTCTGTCATGAACGATCTCAAGCAGTCCGCGCAGACGGTATCAGGGATGAATTACAGCTTCAGCAGCAGCGATATTCGCACGGAATCCGACGGCAGCAAGACATACAGCGATTCGCTGAAGCAGGCCATCGCCAATGTCAAAGAGCTTGTCTCCGATTACAATGACGCGCTGGATCTCACCAGCGGGTACAGCAGCATCGGCAAGCGCATGAGCCGGCTCTCCTCGGCGTTCTCCGACACGACCTACCGCGCGGATGTTTACGCCAAGGCCGGTATTCAGGTCGACGGCAAGACGGGCGCACTGTCTGTTCAGGAGGATACTCTTGCCAAGGCTCTCGTCGAAAACGGCAGCCGGGTTCAAAACGCGCTGGGCAGCAGCGGTCTGGCCGGCAAAGCGGAAGATCACGCAGATTTTGCCATCCGCCAGCAGGACCGCGTGTTCCCGTCGATGAAGAACATGTTCGGCAAACAGCTGACGACCGCTTCCGCTTACACGGACCCGCGGGTTCTCCACGCGTCCGTACAGGCCAACCTCATCGGCAATCTGCTCAATATGACCCTGTGATTCCTCTGAGGAATCTCCAAGACGGCAGGAACCCGCGCCGCGGGTTCCTGCCGTCTTATTTTATCCGATGCGAAGGGGTGCTGAATAAGTCTCACGTTATTTGCTGCGCTGATCTGAAAATTGACACAAAAACAGGACTTTGGTACTATATATTATGTAGGAAAAATCCAGCCAGACAGAAAGGAACAGCGGTATGACTATGGAATCCGTCGCCCCGGAACAGGTGCTGAAACAGGGGCAGCCCATATCGATCACAGCCCGTTCGGGATGCTGCACGCTGAAACTTTGCGGCACGATCCGGGGCCTGTCCCATCAGGCGCTGACGGTTTCCCTTGCGGTCAGCGACCGCGAGTTCCTGCTGGTTCCGTCCGCGGGGGCGGACGCCGACTGCGCCATCATCGGCAACGGCTGTGTCTATCATTTCGCGTCGACAGCGCGCAGCGCCTCTGCTCTGCCGCTAAAGATCTGGTATCTGGAACGACCGCCCGTCGTATACCGGGTCCAGCAGCGCCGATTTGTACGAGTCCCTCTGGCCCTGCCGATGCAGGTCCGGCTCCCCGGCGCGCACGGTTCTCTTCACAATCCCGCGGACACCATGCTGGTCGACATCAGCGGCGGCGGGCTTTGCTTTGCCAGCGCGTCAGAGGTCCCGCCGGGCTCGCGCATCGCCCTGGATATCCCGGATCTGCCGCTCTACGGGCCTCTGCAGACCACCGCGCTGGTCCGGCGCTGCACCGCTGTCGCCATTCAGTCCGGCACCGTATTCCATGTCGGCGCATCGCTGGAAGACAGCCTGACCATTCGCCAGCAGGACAAACTCATCCAAAGCATCTTCCGCATGCAGCGCGATTATCTGGAAAAAGGGCTCCGCATACCGAACATCCATCATATTCCCGCCCGGAAGTTCCGGCGCTTCCGTTAACTCAGACAGCAAAAACGGTGCATCCCCTTATCACAGGGATGCACCGTCTTTATCGTCTTTATCGTCCGTTTTATTCGGCCGGCTTCATCCGGCGGATGGTGAAGCTTCCCGTCTCCACTTCCCGGCGATGGCAGTGCGGGCATTCATTTTCGATGAGTCCCGTATAGCCGCAGACCGGGTCGCGGTCTACCGGATGATTGATGGAGAAATACCCCATATCGGCATCGTGCATAGCGCGGACGACGCGCTCGAAGGCTTTGACATTTTTCGTCGTATCGCCGTCCATTTCGATGTAAGCGATGTGTCCGGCATTTTCCAAAGCATGATACGGCGCTTCAATGCGAATCTTGTCGATGGCCTTGATCGGATAATAGACCGGCACATGGCTGGAATTCGTCATATAGGAGCGGTCCGTAACGCCCGGGATGATTCCGTACTTCTTCCGGTTCGAACGCTGGAACTGCCCGGCCGTCGACTCAGCCGGCGTACCGAACGTCGACCAGTTCCGATGCTCTTCCTCCGTATATTTGTCGGTGGCCTCGCGCAGATGTCCGACGATTTTCAGACCCAGCTGCTGCGCTTCCTCGCTCTCGCCGTGGTGCTTGCCGATCAGGGCCTTGAGGCACTCCGCCAGACCGCAGAAGCCGATGGAATACGAGGCATGTTTGAGGACGTCCTTGATGCTGTCGTCCGGTTTGAGCTTGTCGCTGTCCATCCATACCCCCTGTCCCATGAGGAACGGATAATTGTAGACATGCTTCTGCTCGATGACATGCAGCCGCGCCAGCAGATAGTCATGCGAAATCCGGATGTATTTGTCGTACAGTTTCCAGAACGTATCCATATCCCCCTTGGACTCGATGGCCAGTTTGGGCAGATTGATGGTCGTAAAGGCGAAGTTGCCGCGGCTGCCAGATTCTTCCGGGCCGTTGACATTGCTCATGACGCGGGTACGGCAGCCCATGGTGGCGACTGTGCTGTTGTAATCGCCCGGCTTATAGTACTGCAGGTTGTACGGCGCATCGATGTTCACGAAATTCGGGAACAGCCGCTTGGCGCTCGTCTTGCAGGCCTGCAGGAAGAGATCGTAGTTCGGATCGCCTTCGTTGTAATTCACGCCGGCCTTCAGCTGGAACACGGAGATCGGGAAAATCGGCGTCTCTCCGTTGCCGAGTCCCGCCCATATCGCGTTGAGAACCTCGCGGACGGCCAGACGGCCCTCCGGCGAGGTGTCCATTCCATAGTTGATGGAGCTGAACGGAACCTGCGCGCCGGCCCGGCTGTGCAGGGTATTGAAGTTGTGGATCAGCGCCTCCATCGCCTGATGCGTCTCCTCCACCACGTCGCTGCAGGCCAGATGATAGATGGTCTGCGCCATGTCCTGCGCCGCTTCTTCCGGTTTCTGATACGTCTCGCGCAGAAGCGCGCTGACCGCTCTGGCAATCGTCCGAACGGACTGATGCGCCGCCTCGTCCGAATCGTGCTCCGCATAGCGGCAGGCATCAAAATCCATCACAGCCCGGAAGGCTTTTTTGAACGCGTCTTCGCTGCCGATTTCCGGACTGCCGAACCGGTAGCAGAGCGCCTTGTAGCTCTCGTCGGCCACCGCCTTGCGGAAGGACTTGCGCACGCCCTCCGCCATGGCGAAATCAAAGGCGTTGATGGACTGGCCGCCGAACATATCGTTCTGATTGGACTGAATCGCAATGCAGGCGAGGCTCGCATAAGCGCGGATGGAATTCGGCTCGCGCAGAAATCCGTGTCCGGTCGAAAAGCCGCCGCGGAACAGCTTCAGCAGATCGATCTGGCAACAGTTGAACGTGATCAGGGAAAAATCTTTATCGTGGATGTGAATCCAGTTCTCTTTGTCCGCCTCGCGGAACTCGTCCGTCAGAACATAGTTGTCCACGAAGTGCTTGGCGCCCTCCGCGCCGAGCTTCAGCATGATGCCCATGGACGCATCCGTATTGATGTTGGCATTGTCGCGCTTGAGGTCGACATCCACCGAATCCGCAAAGAAGATATCCCGATAGGAAGACATCAGATGCTTCTGCGCCGCACGGCGTTCCGCATGTTTCTGGCGGTAGGTGATGTATTTTTTGGCCACATCGTAGAAATCGTACTTCATGAGTTCACGTTCGACGATGTCCTGGATCTCCTCGACGCTGACATTTTCCCGGTCCTGAATATCCCATTCGACCTGACTCGTCACTTCGTCAATATCCCGGTCCGTCATGCGGCTTCCGCCGTCCACATTGGCGCCGGCAATCGCATGAAAAATCTTTTCACGGTTATAGGGCACCGTATGGCCCGAACGTTTCGTAACGGTTTTCAAATTCATAGACTCAATGACCCCCGCATACGGGGCATCATCTCACGCCTCCCCCTATATATTGTGGTTTTTGTATGTCGTGACGGTATATATTGTATCAGAGAAGCGCTTTTCTGGCAATGGGAAAAAATACCCGCCCCGACCTTTTTTCCCGGAAACCGGGCCTCGCCGCCTGTTTTCCCAAGGCCGGCACCGCTTATCGTCTGCCGCGCCGCGCGCTCCGCTGTTCATTGACGAAAAAATGGATTTCATGTAAAATTAGCATGTATTTTACCGGTTTGTTTCCTATAAATGTATAGAAAGAAGACTGACTTTGAATATTTCCACAGAACATCAGGATCATCTGATCCGCTGGCTCACGGCGGCCGCCGTTTATTTTCTCCTCCTGATCGCCTTTTATATTGATATCGGACAGGACATGGGCGCAGAATATTTTCTGCCGCTCCTGCTGCCCATGCTGGCAGCGCTTGTGCTAGTTCAGTACGGCACACGGGTCCCGCTGTTCAGCTGGGCGGCCCTTCCGAACCTGCTGACGGGCGTCGGCTGGTGTGTGACGTTTCCGCTGCTCTATGCCTGGACTTACCAGTCGACCTGGTATCAGTCGAAAATCTGCTTTGACTTCTGCGTGGGCACAGCGCTTTTCCTGCTGCTCACGGCAGTGGAGGGAGCGCTGCACCGGCTGGGACATGTGCGCCTGACGGCGGCGTTCCTGTCTGTCCTGAACTTCCTCGCGCTCATCATTCCGTTCCTGCAGGCCGCCTATTACTGCATCGTCTGGCACTGCCTTTCCCCGGCTTCTGTGATGGCGCTTTACCTGACCAATTACCGGGAGAGCATCGACTTTATCCAGTCCAATGTCGGCCTGATTCCCACGCTGCTGATCGTCGTGGGCTTCGGCCTGTTCCTCTTTCTCTGCTGGCGCGGACATATGGCATTCGCCCGCCGCACTCTGGCGGAAGATACGACGGCAGGCCGCATGGGTGCGATGGCGTTCCTCACCGTAGCCGCCATCGCGGCAGAAGCCTGGTATCTGCCGCAGACTTCCGTGGCGGATCTCTGGAACGATGTGCGTTCCTATGTCAGCCAGACGCAGGAATACAGCGTCGGGCACGATGAGCGTCTGGATAGTCTCATGATCGACAGCCGCACGACACTGGCCGCCAAGGCACCGGGAACCGTCATTCTGGTCATCGGCGAATCGGCTTCGCGCAATTACATGAAAGCCTATACGCCGGATTTTCCCTATGAAGATACGCCATGGCTCAGCCAGAAGCTGGCCTCGGGCGATCCGGGCTTTCTCCCGTTTGACAATGTGTATTCCTCCTGGTCGCAGACCGTCCCGGTCCTGCAGCGCGCCCTGACGGAGCAGAGCCAGTATAACGGCAAGGAGTTTTTCGATTCTGCGTCCATCGTGGATGTCGCCCGGAAGGCCGGCTACGAGACCTGGTGGTTCAGCAATCAGGGCCGCTACGGACAGTACGACAGCGCCATCACGCTGGTGGCCAAGACGGCCGACCATGCGGAATGGACGGATGACTCGTACAATTTCTCCGACAAATACGATGAGACGCTGCTGCAGTATCTCACGCGTCTCGATCCGAATCGGAATAATTTTGTCGTTCTGCACATCATGGGCAGCCATATCTACTACAACAACCGCTATCCGGCCTCCTTCGAGCAGTTCCGGACGGAGGAGGGCGATTCCGTCGTCTCCTCGCTGCCTTCGTATGCCAACAGCATCTTGTATACGGACTACGTTCTGTCTCAGGTCTTTGACTATGCGCAGAAGAACCTGAACCTGCAGGCGATGGTTTATTTCTCCGACCACGGTGAAAATCTGGAGATCTCGCACAATCCGGATGTGTTCAGCTTTGATATGGTCCGCATTCCGATGTGGATTTATCTTTCGCCGGCCTATCGTCAGGCCCTGCCCGGACATACACAGGCGCTTCGCCGGCATCGCAGCCGCTATTTTACCAACGATATGCTTTACGATACCATCTGCGGCCTGCTCAACGCCCCGTCCGGCCGCTACAACCCCGAACAGGATTTCGCCAGTTCCTCTTACGGCTTCTACCGCAAGGACCTGACCACCATGCTCGGCCAGCATCGTCTGACCGAGGATCCTGACGGACTGCCGGAGGAGCCCGCGCCGATGCCCTGACCGCTCTATGAATCCATGAAACATAAGGAGGAGCTTTTTGTGAATTACTTCCGTTCTTTTCCGGCTGTCTGTTTCGCCGCCGCGCTCTGCGCCGCCTTTCCGGCGGGAAGCGAAGCAGCAGCCGCTTCTGCTCCCGCTTCTGTGCCGGCCGCCAGCCGGACCATTGCCGGACGGCCGTCCTTTGCCGCGGAGCTTCCGGGCACGGTCAATCAAAAAGCGGTGCGGGAGGTCCGCTGGCATATCGCGGATGCTCATGATACGCCGATGACGACGCCGCCAGCAGCGCCGGAAACCATCTCCATCCTCGGCCCGGCCGAGGCGACGCAGGAGCAGATGGTGCAGTTCATCCTGCAGCGCAATCCCCAGCCGAAACTGACCTGCTCCGTACAGGAAATCGTCCGTTTCTACTATCAGGAGGCAGGACGCGAGGGCATACGCCCGGATGTCGCGCTTTGCCAGGCGCTCAAGGAAACCGGCTTCTTCGGCTATGGCGGCGATGTCGCCCCGCAGCAGAACAATTTCTGCGGTCTCGGCGCGACGGGCAACCATGAGCCGGGCCACAGCTTCGCGACGGCACAGCTCGGCGTCCGCGCCCATATCCAGCACCTGCTGGCCTATGCCAGCAGGAAGGCCCCGTCCGTACCGATCGTCGATCCCCGCTACCAGCATCTCGTCCGCAACCGCCCCGATCTTCACGGGAAAGTCGATCGCTGGACCGGGCTCAACGGGGCCTGGGCCGTGCCGGGCAAGAACTACGGTCAGGATATTCTGAGATTGTGGCAGCAGGCGCAGGCGCCGGATTCCTCCGATGCCGCCTTAGACGCCGCCGAGCGCAAGGTCCGGAACATGCCGGACGACGCGGGTTCCTACCTTTACCGGGGGATCGTCCGATACAAGCGCGGCGATTATCCATCGGCCCTGAGCGATTTTGAAACGGCGCTTCAGCGCGCGCCCGGAACGGCAGAGGCGCTTTATGACCACGCGCTCGCCGCGGTTCGTCTCGGCAAAGAACGGGAGGCCATGAGCGACTATGATCAGCTGCTGCGCTTCGCGCCGTCCTTCACGCAGGCATGGTACAACCGCGGTCTGCTGCGCTTTGCCCGCCGCGACTATAACGGAGCGATCCGGGATATGGAGCAGCTGCTGTTCATCGAGGACCGCACGGCCGACGCATACAATCTCATCGGCGTCGCGCACATCCGCCAGAAAAAATACCGCGAAGCATGGCATGACTTTTATACGGCTGCGGCCGTAAACTCAGCGAATTGGAATGTACTGGCCAATCAGTTCATCCTCGAAGCCTGCCTGAAATAACGACATGACAACAACCGGGACTGCCGCATGGAAGGTTCTTTCCTCCCTGCGGCAGTCCCGGTTTGCTCTTCTTATTCTTCCTATTCCTCTTCCGATAAAATCAGGCCAAGGTTCTTCATGACCTCGCGGACCTTTTCGGTGTCAATCGGTTTGGAAGCGTATGCATCGCAGCCGAGACGAAACGCCTGATTGATGTGCCCGATATCGTCCAGCGCCGTCATGACGATAACCCTCATATGTTTTTCCGGCGGAACGCTGTACTGCTCTTCCAGACCGCGGATGACCTTGAGCACCTTCAGGCCGTCCACCTTCGGCATCATGATATCGAGACACAGCAGGTCGTAGGGTCTTTCCTGCCGTATCGACTCCAAGCAGCGATCCAGCGTTTCCATGCCGTTGGCTGCCGAATCACATTCGCCATAGTCGCGCATGAACTCCTCCAGAAAGGTTCTGCTCATCCTGTCATCCTCTGCAATCAAGATTCTCATGGCGTTTCTTCCTTTCCCTTTTTCAATTTTTCCCGGCAATAGGCCATCAGATCCGAAACATCCGCCGTGCCGTCCCCGCCGGCCGCAAGACCGGGACAGGGGTTCATCAGCACTTCCTGCCCGCGCGGCTCCCAATCCGCCCGATCCGTCTCGATCAGCGGAATCCAGAAGCAAAACCGGCTGCCCTTTCCCGGAGCGGACTCCACCCGGATCCCGCCGCCCATGGCATCCAGCAGCTTCTGCACAATCATCAGTCCGAGTCCGGAGCCGCCGAAGCGGCGGGTCGGAGAGCTGTCCACCTGAGTGAACGCATGAAACAGCCGCTTCTGCTCCGCTTCGCTGATCCCGATCCCCGTGTCGCCCACGCAGCATTCCAGAACCGGCTGCTTTTCCCGCTCTCCCCGGCAGACCGTCAGGGAAATCTTTCCCTCCGTGGTGAACTTCAAGGCGTTGGACAAAAGATTGTGCAGAATCTGCCGCAGGCGGAGCGCATCTCCCCGGATAAACCGCGGCAGACGCCCCGTATCGGGAAGCTCCATGGCCAGCCCCCTGCTCTCCGCCAGATCCCGATAGATGGCGCAGATCCGCTGCAGCAGCTGCGGCAGGTCGAAGCCGGACTGTTCGAGTTTCATGCGGCCGCTTTCCAGCTTGGAAAAATCCAGAATATCGTTGATCAGGTGAAGCAGGTCCTCGGCGCACTGGCGCGCATTGTCCAGACAGACCTGCTGTTTTCCGGTCAGAGGCTCCCGCCCGGCCAGCTGCAGCATTCCAAGCATACCGTTAAGCGGTGTGCGCAGCTCATGGCTCATATTGGAGAGGAAGCGGGTTTTCGTGCGGCTGGCCTCTTCCGCGGCCTTCCGGGCCCGCTCCTGCTGTGCCTCATACTCCCGCCGGGCGGATTCATCGACGATGCTCACGATAATCTGCTTTCCCTTCAGCGATGTGGTCTGGGAAACGGACAGTTTCAGCCACAGGGCGCCATTGGTACGCATATTCCGCATAGACATGGCAAATTCTCCGCTGAACGAATCGTCGGCGGCCGCCGCTTCGATATGGTTGCGCACCGGGCAGTGACGGCATGCCTTTCCATGTCCGCAGCCATGCTCCAGACTGTTTTCACAGCGAAAGGCATCGCCGAACTGCAGGCCGACACACTCCTCATAGGTGGTCTGCATGACGCTGAGCGCCGCCTCGTTGATATCAACGACCTCACCTTCCGCATTGAGGATGCACAGTCCGGTTCCCGCCGCGGAAAAGACCGCGCGCATGTAGCGCTGATCGCTTTCCACCTTCATTTCCAGCCCGCGCATGCGCGTCACATCGCGCAGAATGACCGACCCGCCGAGCACACGGCCGCTGCCGTCCGGAGCCTTGATCGGGGAGCAGGTGGCGGAAAGAAACACCGGCTGGCCGTCACGCAGAATGCCGATGTTTTTGGCCAGCCCGACCGACCGCTCTTCGGTCACAGCCTGAGCCAGCGGATCGGGAAACGGCTGCCCGGACACCACGTCGACCAGAGGACACAGCTCGCTGAACAGCGGCCGTTCTCCCGGCTTTTCCGCATAGCCGAGAATCTCTTTGGCGGCCCGGTTCCCGTACAGGACCCTGCCCTCCAGATCTGTCAGCATAAATCCATCGCCGATTCCGCCGAGAAATCCCTGCAGGATTTCCGGCGAAAACAGCGTCATATCTTCTTCCATCATTTTGCTCCCCCTATACCGGACAGGCCGGCGCCGGACTGATTCGATTCTGCTGCCGGGCGGCCTGCGGCGCAGCCCGGCCAGATACAGTCAGCGTACCACAAAATTCCTCTTTTGTACAGACGCCGGAGGGCCTGCCGTGATATGACAGGCCCTCCGGCGTCTGTATGGTTTCAGGAAGAACGGACTTTCCCCGCCGACTCCCGCTCGACGAGTACATTTTCCAGCACAATGCGCTTGCTGCATCCGCCCCGGATCCGCTCGATGAGCAGCGATGCCGCATTGCTTCCCAGCTGAAACATATTCTGATCCATCGTGGTCAGCTTCGGCTCGATCATACGGGAAAGCGCAATGTTGTCATAGCCGACGACGGAAATATCCGCCGGCACGCGGCGCCCCAGCCTCTTGCAGGCATTGATGGCTCCGACCGCCATGAGGTCATTGCAGCAAAATATCGCGGTCGGGTCCAGATCGGGGATCACCCGCAAAAGCTGCTGCATGGCCGAATCGGCCGTTTCCGGCCCGTTCCCCTCGCCGATATTGATCAAAAAGCGGGAATCCAGACCGCCGTGCCGCTCCCGGTCGCGGCGGTACACTTCCTCTTTGATGGTATACGAATCGGAATGGTCACCGCGCACAAACAGGATACGCTGATGGCCGAGCCGCTCCAGATAATCCAGCGCCTGCTGCGTCCCCCGCTGCTCATCATTGGTCACATAGGATACGTCGGGGATATGATGATAGCCGTTAATAAAAACAAGCGGGATGCGCCGCGCCAGCTCGGCATAAAAGCTTTCCCGGATGCCGGCCATATTCGGACTGATGAGGATGATGCCCGAAACATTGCGCGAAACCAGCGCCTGTATGCCGCTCATCTCCTGCTGCGGATCGTTCTTCGCACAGTTCAGCAGCAAAGAGAAGCCGTCCTGACGCACCGCTTCTTCGATGCCGTCAATGACCTCCGCGAAAAACATATTGTGCAAGCCGGGGACCACGACGCCCAGAGTAGACGACTGGCGCGTATTGAGCTCCCTTGCCTGTACATTGGGCACATAGCGCAGCGCCTGAATGACCTTCTGCACCCGTTCTTTCGTTTCCAGCTTGACCGGGTAGTTGCCGTTGACCACACGGGACACCGTAGCCACCGACACCCCGGCCTGACGAGCCACATCGACAATCGTCGCCTTTTTCCTGTCTTCCATAATCTCCTGCTTTCTGCGGCAAACTCTCCGCTGCGCCTTGTTACTGCATGGCCTTCGCAGCAAAGCGGTCGAAGGCGGCCATACCCTGCTCATCGCGCTTGAACACGCCCGCATGGGTCAGCACCGTCCGGAATACCTGCCCGATTTCGCTGCGCAGAATCGCATGAACATCCTCCTCCAAAACAGACGGGTATTTCTCCCGCAGCATCCGGTACCATTCCGCATGAACGGCAATATCTTCCATGCCGGAAATATCCTCCGTCCCCCGGACGAGTTCCTCGCCGACGCGATACATCTCCGTTTTGAGACGGGCGGGCAGAACGGCCAGCCCCATGACCTCGATAAGTCCGATATTCTCCTTCTTGATGTGATGCACTTCGGCATGCGGATGAAAGATTCCAAGCGGATGCTCCGGACTGGTCCGATTGTTGCGCAGCACGAGATCCAGCTCGTATTCCTCGCCGCGGCGGCGGGCGATCGGCGTGATCGTGTTGTGCATCTGGCCGCCGCTTTCCGCCAGAATGCCGACCGATTCGTCGCTGTAGGCGCGCCATTCCTCAAGCACTTTGGCCGCCAGCTCCGTCAAGGCCTCGCGGTCTCGTCCGCGCAGCCGCAGCGCAGACATCGGCCACTTCACCCGGCCTGCCCGGACGCCGGGGTACGCCGGGCAGGGATAAACCTTCTCGACCGGCGCCTTGGCCATGGCAAAGGTATAGCGGCCGCCCTGATAATGATCGTGCGACAGAATGGAGCCGCCGACAATCGGCAGATCGGCATTGGAGCCGAGGAAATAATGCGGGAACATCGTGACGAAATCCAGCAGGTTCTCAAACGTCCGGCGCGACACCTTCATCGGGACATGACGCCGGTTCAGCACGATGCAGTGTTCATTGTAATAAGTATACGGGGAATACTGCATAAACCATCGGTGACCGGACAGGCGCAGCGGAATCAGCCGGTGCGTCTGACGGGCCGGATGTCCCGCATGCCCCGCATAGCCCTCGTTCTCACGGCAAAGCAGACATTTCGGATAGGAGCCGGACGGCGCCAGCTTTGCGCGGGCAATATCGCGCGGGTCCTTTTCCGGCTTCGACAAATTGATCGTGATGTCCAGATCGCCGTACTCCGTCGCCGTCTTCCAGACGATATTCCGATCGATCCTATCCTTGCGGATATAATTCGAAGCAATGCTCAGCTTGTAGAATTCATCCGTAGCCGCCTTCGGCGAACGCGCATAATCGTTTTGGAACCGCCGGACCACCTCAGAGGGGCGCGGCATGACACAGTTCATGATGCGCGTATCAAAGAGATCCCGCTCGCTGACGGTATCTTCGATCAGCCCCCGCTTCACCGCATCATCCAGCATGGCCTGCAGAATGGGGGCTGCGGTGTCCAGCTCCTCCTGCACCGGCTCCGGTTCAAACGAATCCGCCTGCAGGACGTCCAGCAGGAGATTCGCCGCATAGTAAAAATCGTCTTCATTGATAAGTCCGTGCTGCTTCGCAAAATGCAGCAGCCGATTGATTTCTGTTTGGATTGACATAATATTTTCCTCCAGCCTTCCCGCATCGGGACGGCTTCCTGAGTCCGTTTCGGCGTTTACTTTTCGTAGCCGTCAGGATGTTTCTGATGCCAGTTCCAGGCCGTGCCGATGACCTGTCTGACATCGGTATAGCGCGGCTTCCAGCCAAGGATGCTGCGCGCCTTCTCGCTGGACGCGATGAGCTGGGCCGGGTCGCCCGCGCGGCGCGCGCCCATCTCCACTTTGATTTCCCGGCCGGTCGCCTCTTTGGCCGCTTCGATCATCTCGCGGACGGAAAAGCCCTGGCCGTTGCCGAGGTTGAAAATATTGCTCTCGCCGCCCCGGCGCAGATACTCCAGCGCCAGCACATGCGCGTCGGCCAGATCTACGACGTGAATATAGTCGCGCAGGCAGGTGCCGTCGGGCGTCGCATAATCATCGCCGAAAATCGTAATATGGTCGCGCTTTCCGAGCGGGACCTGCAGGATAAGCGGGATGAGATGCGTTTCCGGATGATGGTCTTCGCCGATGGATCCATCTTCCAGAGCCCCGGCCGCGTTGAAATAGCGCAGCGATACATAGCGGATGCCGTCGGCGCGGCTGACCCACTTCATCATCTTTTCCATCGTGCGCTTCGTTTCTCCGTAGGTGTTCGTCGGATTCGTCTCATCGTCCTCCATGATGGGAACCCGCTTCGGCTCCCCATAGACCGCGGCCGTCGAGGAGAATACGATCTTGTCGACATGATGGCGCACCATGGCCTCAAGCAGCACCTGCATGCCATATACGTTGTTATTGAAGTATTTCAGCGGCTTTTCCATGCTCTCGCCGACCAGAGAATTTGCCGCGAAATGAATGACGGCCTCAATCGGATTTTCGGTAAAGATCCGGTCGAGAACTGCCGCATCGCGGATGTCGCCCTCGTAAAAGCGCGCGTCCGGATGAAGGGCATCGCGATGTCCCGTCTGCAGATTGTCGACAATGACGACCTGCTCTCCTTTCCCGATCAGCTGATGAACGGCATGCGAACCGATATATCCGGCGCCGCCGCAAACAAGAATGGCCATAATGGAACCTTCCTTTCCTTCGCCTGTTCCAAACAGAAATCTTCTCTATTTTAGCATGCTTTCTGCTTGTTTTTCTATTTATTTTCTATCCGTTTTCTATCAACTGTACCGGTCAGTCAATCCGGTGCGTCCCGTCAGCAATGCCGGCGACGTAGAAGCTCGGCGCATAGCCGATTTTCTCCGTGTAGCCCTGACCGACCCGCTCCTTAAACTCCGGTATCGCATCATTCTTCACCAGACTCACCGTGCAGCCGCCGAAGCCCGCTCCGGTCATGCGGGAGCCGATCACGCCGTCCTGCGCCCAGGCCAGCTCAGCCAGCGTATCAAGCTCCCGGCCCGTCACATCGTAGTCGTCGCGCAGCGAAACATGCGATTCATTCATCAGACGGCCGAACCGCGCCAAATCCTTCTGTTCCAGCGCCTCCACCGCCTGTAGCGTGCGGTTGTTCTCAAAGACGGCATGCCGGGCGCGCTGGCGTTCCAGCTGCTCAAAGATATGACCGGCCAGCCGGCTGTACTCCTCATTCGAAAGCGCGCCGAGAGCAGGCAGATCCGGCCGGACCTCGCGCAGCTCATTCAGCGCGTGCTCGCACTGGGCCCGGCGGACATTGTACGCGCTGGAAGCCAGACTATGCGGCTTATTGGTGTTGGTAATGACGATGCTTGCATCCGGCAGATCAATCCGGCTGTACCGGTAGTCCAGCGTCTGACAGTTCAGCAGGATCGCGCAGTCCTTTTTCCCCATGCCGACCGCAAACTGATCCATGATGCCGCAGTTCACACCGACAAAGGTATTCTCCGCCTTTTGCGACATCCTGACCAGATCCACCATAGAGAGTCCGAAGGAAAACGTTTCATTGAGAATCAGCGCTGTCAGCACTTCCAGCGAAGCCGACGAGGAAAGGCCGGCCCCGTTCGGCAGCGTTCCGTTCACGACAATATCCAGACCATGACTGCACGGATAGCCGGCTTCCTCAAAGACGCGGACAACGCCCGCCGGATAATTGGCCCAGTCCCTCTCCCGATCATAGCTCAGACCGGCCATCGGAAATTCAATGACGCCGCGGTCGGGAAGGTTCATGGAAAAAATCCTCATCCGGTAATCGCTGCGGCCGGCTGCCATCGCATAGGTGCCGAGCGATATCGCACACGGAAAGACATGCCCGCCGTTGTAATCGGTATGCTCGCCGATCAGATTCACGCGCCCCGGCGAAAAATAACTGTGCTGCGGCTCCTGATCGAACTGCCGGACAAAGACCTGCCGCATCTCCTGCAAGATTTCCTGTTCCACACCAAACTCCTCCTTTATTTAGTAAACGTTTTCTATTTTCGGTAAAAATCAGGGGAACAGATCTGGGGATTAAAAATCTGCTCCCCCTTCTTTCTTCAGTTTATCCCAGCGGTACTGACCTGTCAATCCCTTTGAGTAAACGTTTTCGCCATTATTTTACCGGCACCATCTCAAAATTATCAAAGGAACCCCAGTTTCCGGCATTGGCATCCACGGCCACGCCAAGGATGAACTTGCCGCCCTTGATCTCGACATTCTCGATCGTCCAGGTCTGCCACTTATTCCAGCCCGTATTGGCAATGGCCGCTTCTTTCCGCTGGCCGCTCACGTCGACAAACAGCTTGACGCTGTTTTCACCGCCGCCGCCCTGCGTCATCACGGAAATATTGTAAACGCCGTCCGGAACATCGGTGACTTCCTGCTGCGCCGTGAATTTAAACGCCTTGTCGCTCCAATAGTGCATCGCCGCGGTGCCCTGACAATCGCCATTTTTCGTCGCGATGTCCACGCAGCGGTCGCCGGTGATATCCCAGCCAACCGTCTTGCCGCTCTCAAAATCACCGTTCAGAATCGGCGATTCAAACGCGGCCTCCGCCGCCGGCATGGCAGAAACAAACGATGCGGCCAGAAGTCCGGCGCAGATTCCCGCAGTAAACGAACGTATCTTCATGAGTCATCCTCCCCTTTCTTTTGCTTTTTATTATACGTTATTGATTGCGCGCGATGTTTTCAGTTTTTGAAAAGATTTTCAACGCAAAAAACCGCTCCGGACCAAAAAGCCCGAAGCAGTTTTTTCCTCTGCGGGAAATCCGTTATTCCTGACGGTAGAATTCAAAGTTATCGAGCGACCCCCAGGTGCCGGGCGCGGCCTCCATCGTCACGCCGATCGTACACTGTCCGTCCCTGACTTCGACATTCTTGATTTCAAACGTATGCCATTCATTCCACTTCGTATCCTTGATGTCGGCCGTCTGCGTACCGGCTGCGGTTTTGGCGAAGAGCTGATACTTCGTCTGTCCGCCGCCGCCCTGCGTCGAAACGGCGACCGTGTATTTGCCGTCCTTGAGGCCCGTGAATTTCTGGCTGGCCGTGAAATGGAACGCCTTATCGCTCCAATAGTGCATGGCGCTCGTATCGAGTGCGTCGCCGCCCTTGGTCACGACATCGACGACCTTGTCGCCGTCAATCGTCCAGCCGTCCAGCGTCTTTGCGCTTTCAAAATCGCCGTTCTTGATGAGGTTCACCTTATTGACGACCGTCACCGCGCCCTTGACCGGATGCTTCACGCCGTCCACCGTAACCGTTCCTTTGATGGTATACGTGCCGGGCTGGTCAAAGGTCGGCGACGGCGTATCCCAGACGACCGGCAGATCGGCGGTATGATCGTCCGTATAAGTCACGCGCGTCTTGTCCGGCAGTCTCGCCGGCACGCCCCGGCCGGCCTCGGCCAGTACATTGTCAGCCTCCTTAAAGACCGGCTTGATCGTCGGCAGGCTCTGGTTGCTCACATCCTTGAATACCGACCACGACTCAAGGGCCTTGCCGTGATTATCGAACATGACGAGATTGTCCCACTCATCGCCCTGATCCTTGAACGCACCGGCTCCCGGCACGGCGTACCAGTCCGGCTCCCAGTAGAACATGCCGATGCCGCGGCCGTTCGGCACGTCCGCGAGACTCTGCATGACGGTGCGCAGACCCGTCGCCTGTCCCTGCGGCGTCGAGCGGAAGCCGCCGACATGCTCCGCCTGCGCATCGTACGGGTTCTTCGTATCGTCAAAGTTCTCATTCGTATAGCCGAAGGCCGTCTCAACGATGATGACATCTTTGTTGTAGCGCGCGGAAAGATCGTTGATATTCGCCCTCATCTGGTCCATGTTGCCGTGCCAGAACGGATAATACGACAGGCCGATGATATCGAAGTCATTCACGCCGTTGTCTTTGATGAGCTGATCGTAGAACGCCCGCGACGCCGCGTTGTCGCCGCCCTTGTCGATATGAATCATGGTCCGGATGCCCTTGTCCGTATCATGCACGGCCTTGAGGCCGCTCTGCACAAACGAAGCCAGTGTCTTGCCATTGTCGGCGGACGGCAGCTTGCCGAGCGGCCAGATCATGCCGTTTGTGATCTCGTTGCCGACCTGCACCATCTCCGGCAGCGCTCCGGCCTTCTTGAAGTCGCCGAGCACTTTCTTCGTATAGGCATAGACTTTTTTCTGCACTTTCGCGGCATCGTCCTTCGCCCATGCTTTCGGCGCCCACTGCTTGCCCGGATCCGCCCAGAAATCGCTGTAATGGAAATCGATGAGTACCTTCATGCCAAGCGCATGTGCGCGCTTCGTCATCGCCAGAGCGCGCTCCGCCGTCGTATAGCCGCCGCCGTTTTCATGAGATGGATTATTCCAGATTCGCAGACGAATCCAGTTGACGCCGTACTTCTTCATGATGGCCAGCTCGTCCATCTGCGTCCCGTCCATATCATAGAACTTGCCGCCCAGCGACTCCAGCTCCGGCAGCATCGAAACATCCGCGCCCTTGATAAAGTCAGCGGGAAGGTTCCGGATCGGGTTCACCTGCACCGCCGCATCCGCTGTGCCGCCGAAAGCAAACGCCCCCGCCGCAATCGCAGAAAGCACCAGTCCTTTTAACATCGATTTTTTCATAGTCCTTCACCTCATAAAAAGTTCATCGACAATCATTACGGAATTTCCCTTGATTTCTTCTTCTTTATTATTATAACGGATGAAAAAACATTCCTGTTTTCGAAGATTGAAAATCCTTTCAATCTTCCCCGCTCCTTCCGGCAGCGTCAGTTTGCGAACGTCACCGCATCGTCATTGACCTCTCCAGCCTTTTCATCCCTTACAGCAGTACGGGCAGGAACCGGCTGGCGGCTTTGCGGCTCTTCTTTCAGCCGGGCGGCAATCTTCTCTTTCTGCCCGGCATATACCGTCTCCGCCTGCTGCTTTTCTTCCTTCGCCGCCTGCTCGGTCGCCGCTTTTTCCGTCGCCGTCGCCGCAAAGGATTTCAGCCCCAGAGTACCGCCCTCGCTGCCGAGCGTCGCGCTGTCCGCCGCGACAAGCTGCAGATGTCCCTGCGTCCAGACGGGCGCCGTCCCTTCAAGCGTCTTCGTCGGCTCGATGTAAAGGTAGGTGTCCGGCGCGACGGTAACCGTCCTGCCGAGGATGGAAAGCGACCCCGTCGCGAGCACCGCGGACGTCGGCTCCAGACGCGTCGTATCAAAGTTCCCCGCGGCCGCTCGGGTTCCGAAAAAGTATGCCGATGCTCACCGGCTTTGCACATCGGAAAAGACCTTCCAGCTCTCAAGCGCCCGGCCGTTTTTATCGAACAGGGCGAGATTTTCCCAGCCGCTGAGCTGGTTATCCCTTACGGCGTCCGGTATCGCGACCCAATCCGGTTCCCAGTAAAAGACGCCGATTCCCCGGCCGTCCGGGACGGCCGCCACTGCCGCCATCACATCGCGCACAGCCTGTGCCTGCCCCTGCGGCGAGACGCGGTAGCCGCCCATCCCCGCTTCCTTCGCAGTGAACAGATTGCCCTGCCGGTCGTAATTGTCCAGCGTGAAGCCATAGGCCGTCTCCGCCACGCAGACCTCTTTCCCGTAGCGCGCGGAAATATCGGTCAGATTCTCCTCCAAAGCCTTTGTCCTTCCATTCCAGAACGGATAGAACGAAACCCCGATCACATCGAAATCACGAACTCCGTTGCGCGTAATCAGCTGATCGAAGAAACGGTGATAGAGCGCATTGTCGCCGCCGCGGTCGATATGAATCATCGTTTTGACCGCATGAGCCTTGTCCAGCTCATGAACTGCGGACAATCCCGCCTCGACCAGACCGGCAAACGCCCGGCCGTCGTCCTTTGCGGGGAGCTGGCCGACTGGCCATAGCATACCGTTCGTGATCTCGTTGCCGATCTGCACCATCTCCGGCAGTTCATCCTCATCGGCAAAATATTCCAGCGTTTCCCTGGTAAAATCATGAACATCGGCCTTGAGCTGTTCGATGTTATGATTTTTCCAGCTGGTCGGCGTGATCTGATGCCCCGGATCGGCCCATGTGTCGCTGTAGTGAAAGTCCAGCAGCACCTTCATGCCGAGCGCATGCGCCCGCTTCGTGACCCCCAGCGCCTTTTTCGCGTTCATCGCGCCGCCTCCGCCGCCCTGACTCGGATGGTTCCAGATACGCAGACGAATCCAGTTGACTCCATATTTTTTCATGATGGCCAGTTCGTCCATCTGCGTCCCGTCCATATCGTAAAATTTGACGCCGGCTCTCTCCAGATCCGGCAGCATCGAGACATCCGCGCCGCGGATAAAGGAGTCCGTCATGCCCGGCACCGGATCAACGGAGACAGCCGCCTCAGCCGGAGAAGCCGCAGCGGCCAGAACCAGCACAGCCGCTCCGGCCAGCATCTTTTTCCATTCCCGCAATTTCATCCTGCATCTTTCCTTTCTAAAAAAATCCTCGAAGCGCAGTACCCCTCTTCCGCCTCTCTTCGTTCGGCACCTTCCCCCTGAGGGGAAGGCTTAATCCTCGAAGCGCAGCCTTCCCCCTTGGGGGAAGGTGGGTGAGCGCAGCGAGGCCGGATGAGGGGCGTTGCTTTCCGTATTGTCCCATTCGGGGAAGTAACGCCCTGCGCAGTACCCCCTCTTCCGCCTCTCTTCGTTCGGCACCTTCCCCCCTGAGGGGAAGGCTTAATCCTCGAAGCGCAGCCTTCCCCCTTGGGGGAAGGTGGGTGAGCGCAGCGAGGCCGGATGAGGGGCGTTGCTTTCCGTGTTGTCCCATTCGGGGAAATAACGCCCTGCGCAGTCCCCCCTCTTCCGCCTCTCTTCGTTCGGCACCTTCCCCCCTGAGGGGAAGGCTTAAGGGAGGGCTTAGAAAAACGCCGGGGCCAAGAGGCCCCGGCGTATGAATCGTCGTCCGATGTGGAATTAAAAACTGAAAACGAACGCTGCATAGCCCTGATCACGATACGTACCAAAGCTCGTATCATACGGACGCATCTTGTAGTAGGCAAGATCAAGGTTGGTGTTCTTCGCCAGCATATAGGTAAGACCAGCACCCCAGCCGCGCGCACCGCCGTTATCGGAGCCATAGCCATTGCCGCCAGCGAAGTTCAAATGATGAGCCCAGCCGGTGGAATCAACGGCATAGTTGCCAAGAGCGGCATACTCAGCATAAATCTTCCAAGTATTCGCCTTACTCCAATCCTGTTTGCCATAGGAGAGGCGCGTCCAGAAGCCATCCTTGTTCACGCGGCCCGAACCGGCGACATTGTTGCGTACATATTCGGCATTGATGTGCCATTTCGGTGCGAGCTGCGACTCAAAACCAAACGCCATTTGGTTGAGATAATACTTCTGAGTTTTACCCCAGGAATGCAACCAACCATAAGCATCGACCGATGTGACTGTCCCATAGCCATCACTATTCGTTTTAAAGTAGGTTGCAGTCAGCGATGTCGCCTTGCTCAGGTTCAATTTTCCATCCGCGAAGAACGACGGACACCACTTATCATGAGCACTACCGGCGCCCCAGTTTTCCGCTGACATATCGCCCCAGCCAAACTGGACGTTGCCCTTATCGCCGAACCATTTCTTCAGCGAAATACCATCGATCGGGTTTTCCCAATAAACCAGTCCCTGACCGAATCTCTTCTGCATACGGCCGGCTGCGACTTCATAACCATTCTTGGCATGCCAAGTAAATTCGAGCTGGTCGTAACCAAATTTACCGTTGTTATTATCCTCGACGTTGCCGTTATTCCAGCCATCATGATTATCGGTGCTATCTTCAACCTTCAAGCGCCCCTGTACACTGACATTTTTCGCCGGTTCGCCCCACAGGCCCAAACGAATACGCTTATCAATCTTATGAGCAGATTTCTCGTACTCACTACCATCTGACAGTCCGCCCGGAGCTCTGCGCTCCTTAAAGTACATGCCGTTCTTATTATTCATATAGCGGAAACGTGCATCACCGTACCATTTGAAGCTCGACTGGTTTTTCTTGAGGTCCTGCACATCGCTTTCGACGTTGGTCAGGCGGAAGTCCATGTCTTTGAGTTCAGCGGAAAATTCTTTTTTCAGCTTGTTGATCGCGCCTTTGTCTTTTGGCTGAACCGAGCCGTATTTTTCTGCGGCTTTGGCGACGATCTGCGCCATCTCATAGCGGTTCATGAGCTTGTCACCGCTGAACTGCCCATCGCCGTAGCCGTCGATTACGCCGTCTTTGGCAAGCATGCTCACGGCATCATAGGCCCAGTGATCCTTCGGGATGTCCTTGAACGGATTCTGCGCGGCGAAGGCCGGCGCAGCCGACAGGGTCGTTGCGGCGAGAATGGCAGCAGCAAGTGCTTTCTTTTTCATAATGACTCCTCCTGTTTCTCTTTTTCATCTCTTTGCATTATTTTGAAAAATGCTTGTATTGAGAAATCCAAACCGCCATCTGTGTCCGTGTTTCCAGCTGCCGGCCCGGATATCTTCCTTTATAATATGTTCATATGATCTGTTGTCGGTTTGTAAATGGGTGAATAATCGGCTCCGGCCCCCTTTTTGGGGGAGAGGGCCGCAGTCATTATTCTGTTAAGAGGTTGTTAAGGGGTTATATAGGGAAATCGTTACAGGAGAAAGGATAACAGTGTACTGTCTTCTTCCTCCGGGGGAAGCAATTTAATGGGCCATGAGCGCCAGCGCAAAGTCGAGGGCTTTGTCCGGGTCGCGGGTCAGGCTGACGTATTCGCGGCCGCTCGTCGTCGCGCTCTTCACGCCCTGCGCATCGCAGTCGTGCTTGAGCTCGTCGTACATGGAGGCCATCTGCGGCGCCAAGACGATCAGATCAAAATCGTTGATGATGTCTTTGTGCTGACCATAGGCCATGGCGATGGATTCGACCGGCGCATCGTGTTTTTTCGCGCCTTTTTCGATGGCTTTCGCGAGCATGGAGCTGGTCGCGCCGGAGGCGCAGAGCACCAGTACTCGTTTTTCCTCCTTCGGTACGGCCTCCTGCGTAGGAGCAGGTTCTTCTTTTTGGCCGGCCTCTATGGCTTCTGCCGCGAGGACAGCGTCTTCCGGCGTCGCGGTCTCTTCGTCGTCGGCGGCGATTTCGCCATTGGCGATGGCCGTTTCACGGGCGACGAGCTGCGAATCGTAGACGCGGAAGAACGGATAGTACAGGACGGCATCGACGATCAGGAGCAGCGGCGCCAGAATAAAGGCGAGCTTGGCAAAGCCGGTCGCGATGACCAGACCGATCGGCGCCGGCGTCGTCCATGGCAGAATGTAAATCATGGAGTTCATGCCGAGTTCGTCGACGAAAAATTTAAAAATCCAGACATTGGCAATCGGAGCGAGAATGAAGGGGAAGAACAGAACCGGATTCAGTACAATCGGCGCGCCGAAGAGAATCGGTTCGTTGACCGCGAAGCAGACCGGAATGATCGATGCGCGGCCAACCGCTTTGAGCTGTTTGGATTTCGCGATGAAGGCGCACATGGCGCAGAACATCAGCGTAGCTCCGGTGCCGCCGAGCGTGGCGACAAAGTAGGACGTCGGATGTGTAAGGATGTTGGTCGCATGACCGCCGGCACTGACGATCTGCAGGTTTGCTTCGATGTTGGCAATATAGATCGCCGTCACGGCCGGCTCGACGATGGACGGCCCGTGGATGCCGACGAACCAGAACATAGCCATGGCGCCGTAGATGATCGCCACGCCGATGTAGCCGTCCGCCGCGACAAACAGCGGTTTGAATACTTCGAGGATCCATGCGCCGAACAGCATGCCCGTGACGTTCTGGAAGATGATGCTGCCGATCCAGAATACGAACACCGCGACAGAAAGCGGAATGAGGTCGGCAAAGGTCTGCGCGATGTAATGCGGAACTTCTTCCGGCAGTTTGATGGTGATGTTGCGGCTCACAAAGAACTTATAGATGTTCGGAACCGTAAAGGCTACGACAAACGCGGAAAGCAGTCCTTTCGTCCCCATGAATTCCATGGAGATGCCTTTCTCGACCTGCCCGACCGCGAGGAGCAGCAGGCAGATGATCGAGACGATCATGACCGAGACGTCGTTGATCTGACGCAGCTTCGGCAGTTTGTGGTTGATGCTGTCCGTCAGGCTTTTCGCGATGGTCGCCACCATCAGGACGGACAGGATGCCCATCGAATAGTTGTAGGCCTGCCAGAGATGCTTGGCGATATTGTCCGGCACCTTGACGCCGAAAATTTCCGGCACACTGGCCACCAGAATGAATAATGAGGAAAAGAGGATTACCGGTATGCAGCTGACGAAGCCGTCGCGGATAGCCCTCAGGTAGATGTTGTTGGAAACCTTTTCAAAGAACGGTTTCATGGTCTCTACCATTTTGATGAGTTTGTCCATGATGATTCCCTTTCTTTCTCTAAATCAACGTCCCGTTGTTTTCGTTCTATGGTTATAGTATAGGCGAAAATCGTTTGTTCGTGTTTTCATGTTTTGAAAATGTTTTCAGACGGTTTCCGCCTGTTTTCCCGACGAAATAGAAACTGGCAGCCCTCGGCGTATCCGGGCTGCCAGTCTGTTGTCAGGAAAAATATCGGTTCGAAGGATCAGTATGTCACGTCTTCGATCGGCACCAGCTCGCCCCGCTGCGCCATGAGACGGTACCAGTATGCGCTCTTCTTCGGATAGCGCTTCTGATCCTTGTAGTCGACGTAGAAAAGGCCGTAGCGCTTGTTGTAGCCGTTGCTCCATGACAGCACGTCCATGAGGCTCCAGATATAATAGCCCTGTACATTGACCCCTTCGTCAATGGCCTGCAGGATGGCTTCGAGATGGCGGGAAACGTAGTCGATGCGCGGCGTATCGTCAATCCTGCCGTTTTCAAAGGTATCTTTATAGCCCATCCCATTTTCCGAAATGTAAATCTTTTTATAGTTCGGATAGTCGCGCGCAATCCGCCGCAGCTGATCGTGCATGCCCTGCGGGTAGATTGGCCAGTCCCAATCCGTAGTCGGCACGTCGGGATTCGATACGCGGGCGCCGATGCCCTTCAGGGCAAAGACGCTCGTCCCCTTTTCGCCGGTGCTGTTGTTGAACACCTTGCTCTCGCCGTCCCATGCCTGCAGGAAATGGCTCGAATAATAATTCATGCCGAGGAAGTCGATCTGGCCGGCCGCAGCGGAAAAGTCTTCAAAATCCGACGGCTCTGTGACCAGCGTGCCGTGGTTCTTTTCCAATATTTCGCCGATCAGCGCCATCGTTTCGTCCGAATAATGTCCCAGGAAGCAGGCGTCGAGCATGAAGCGGTTGGAAATCGCGTCGTCCAGATCGCGGGCATGGCGGTCTTCCGGCTTGTCGGAAATCGGCACCTTGCCCTCAAGGGTATGGACGATGCCAATCTCGCCGGGCAGATTCATACTCTTGTAAAGGGAGAGCGCCCGTGCATGAGCGACCATGAGATTGTGCTCGATCTGGATGGCCTTGGCGATCTGGAACGTCTCATTCGGCGGGAAATTGCCCGCGATATAGCCGTTCTGCGCAATCGACCACGGTTCGTTGAAAGTCGCCCACTTCTTCACGCGGTCGCCGAACGCTTCAAAGCAGATTTTGGCATAGTCGACGAATTTGTCAATGAGCTTCCGGTTCAGCCAGTGCCCGTCCTGAAAATACGGCAGCGGCGTATCGAAATGATGCAGGGTCACGAAAGGTTCCACGCCCTGACGGATGCACTCGTCGATGAGGCTGTTGTAATAGTCGATGCCGGCCGGATTGACCTTGCCCTCGCCGTCCGGCAGGATCCGCGTCCACGAAATGGATATGCGGATGCCGTTGACGCCGAAATCATGGCAGAGCTGCAGGTCGTTCTTATACTGATGATAGAAATCGCTGGCCGGATCCGCCTGAAAGCGGCTGCCCGGACGATTCATATACTCATCCCATACGCAGGGGCCCCGTCCATCCTCGCACGTCGCTCCCTCGACCTGATACGCCGCGGTAGCGCCGCCGAAGATGAAGCCCTGCGGAAATTTCTTTGCCATACAAAACGCTCCTTATTGATCCCGGAACATCCGGAGAAACCGCTTGTCCATATCCGACAGCAGCATGGCCGTCATCAAATGATCCTGTGCATGCACCGTGAGGAATCCGATCTCGATATCCTCGCCGGCCGCTTCCTTCGTGATGAGCTCCGTCTGCTGGTTATGCGCGCCGAGGATCAGCTCATCGCCTTCCTTGATCAAGGCTTCTGCCTTATCAAAGTCTTTCTTGCCGATCGCGTCCATCGCATCGAGGAATTTCGTGCGGGCGTCGCCGGAGTAGGCGACGATCTCCATCGCGACCATCGCCATATCGTCCTTTGTCATTGCCATATCTATTCACCCTTTTTATTGTTTTCTATTATGTAATCGTTTTATATAGTATAACACGTTCAAGGATTGCGAGCAATTACGCAAATTCGTTCCGTTTCCGTCAGATTCCGTCATCTCAGTCGTGATAGAATCCTTCATCCCATTTTTTCAGGCATTCGTCAAAGAGATGATCGTTTTCGATGCAGTCATTTTCCGGAATCATCGCGTCAATTTTTGCGATCAGCGCGTCTTTTTCCGGCGTCGGCTTGTACTCCGCCTTGAGGAACGCGTCGAGAATGTATTCGATCGTGCCGATGCCGACCACGCGCCCGCCGCAGCCGATCACGTTGGCGTTGAGGTTTTCTTTGGCGGCTACGGCCGTCTGCACATCCGTCACACAGGCCGCGCGGACGCCGCTGACCTTCTGCGCGGCGTTGTTGATGCCGATGCCCGTACCGCAGATGCAGACGCCGAGGTCTGCCTCGCCGGTAGCGACCAGCTTGCCGACTTTGCGCCCGTAAATCGGGTAATGCGTGCGGATGAAGTCGTGCGTCCCGACGTCGATGACCTCATGGCCCTGTTTTTTCAGAAACTCGGCAGCCTTTATCTTGATATCCGTGACAATATGGTCACAGCCGATTGCGATTTTCATAGTCTTTTTCCTCCTCTGTCTTCCGATCAAAGCTCACGGTTCAGCATGTCGATGCGAATCTGATGGCGGCCGCCGTCGTATTCCGTCTTGACGAAGTTCTCGGCCAGCTGGCAGGAAAGCGCGTCCGCCGTGATGTTTGCGCCCAGCGCGATGATCTGCGTACTGTTGTGATGGCGCGTCATGGACGAGGTATAGTCCTCATAGGTCGGCGCGCAGACGATGCCGTGGTTCTTCGACGCGATCATAAACGGCGCTACGCCGTAATCATCGATGACGATGCCGCGCGTGGTGCCGCCGTCCTGGATGGCATGGACGACATTCATCGTCGCCGTGAAAATATCCGCATCGGAAAGATCTTCCATTTCATAGCCCTTGCCGGACAGATATTCCTTTACCGTATCTTTGAGTTTTGCACCAGCCTGATTGGCTGCAATCGCTACTTTCATCTTCTCCGTCTCCTTTATCGATCATGGATTTGCCGTAGATTCAGCTTATGGTTTTATTATAGGGCTGCCCGAAGGCCTTTTGTTTTCATGTTTTGAAAACGTTTTCGGGACAGACATCCCGCCCTGATGTCAGGCGCCGGAAAAACGTGATATAATAGCGGTAAGGGATTGTTTTATCATCAGGGAACCGCCTTTTGCAGGCGTCCCGCCGGGCGAGGGGAGATTTGGCCCGGTCATCAAGGGGAGAAAATGTCTATGCTGATTAAAATCGACCATGACTTTCACGAGCATCTGACCGATACGGAAAAGAAGGTCATCAATTTCATCAACATGAACACGGACAAGATTTCGTCCATGTCCATCAGCGATGTCGCCGAAGCGACGTATTCCTCGCCGGCTACGGTATCGCGCACGATCAAAAAATGCGGCATATCCGGCTTCGCGGAGCTGCGCTATCTGCTGACCCGTCAGCCGGAAACCGAGCGGGACGATATCGAGGTCAATGAAATTTTCAACAAGTCGCTGATGGAGGTGTCCAACACCATCGATCATCTGAACATCGACACCATCCTGTCCGTCGTGCGGGAGATTCGCGGCGCTAACCGGATCTATCTGCTCAGCCGCGGCCTTACGGAGCATGTTGCACAGGAATTCGCGCTGAAGCTCCAGATCCTCGGCATCAATGTCTTTTCCAATTCCGATCCGTCCATCATGCAGGAGATCACCAGTCATGTCAAGCGCCGGGAGCTGGTCATCATTTTCACCTTGTCCGGCAAGACGCCGGAGCTGGTGCAGGCCGCGGAAAACGCCGCTTCGCTCGGCGCCCGCATCATCACGATCACCTGCGGAGCGCCGGACACCCCGCTCGCGCGCCTTGCTCAGGTCACGGTATTCGGCTATAAGCATCAGCATGTGTCGATCAAGAGCGTCGATGCGACTTCGCGTCTGCCGCTCTACGTCATCAGCCGCATCATCATCGATTATCTGACCATGCAGCAGCAGCAGGAAAAAGAAAAGGCCGCCCGCAAGGAAGCCGCCTATCGCAAAGAGCACTATTTCTGAGGCCGCCGGACGTCACCGCGGCACATTCCGATAAACAAAACATGGGCTGTGGAATCAGGCCAACTGGTTTCCACAGCCCATGTTTTGTTTATCGGATTTTTTCCACGCGAATCCGCGGCAGAAGCGATTCGACGGTTTCTCTGCGCACAAAGCCGCTCTCTTCCTCCATGGCGTTGGCGGTGCCGCAGGCCGCGCCGAGGCGCAAAACCTCCTCCACCGAAAGATGGCGGGCCAGACCGGCGGCCACGCCGGCTACATAGGAGTCCCCGGAGCCTACCGGATTGCGGCAGGAAACGGCGGGAACGGTCACCCGGTAAAGCCTGCCGCCGGCGCCGGCGATCGATCCCTGCGCGCCGAGCGAGACGACAGCCAGCGAAATCCCTTCGTCCAGAAACTCGCGCACCGCGCGGAGGATGTCTTCTTCATCCTCTGCCGCGCAGCCGCGCAGCGCCTGAATCTCATCCTTGTTCGGCTTGATGAAATACGGGGCCGCCTCAATGCCGCGCGCCAGAAGGCTGCCGCTGGTATCCAGAAGGAAAGGCTTTCCCGCGTCCTTCGCTGCGCGGATCAGGCCGGCGTAAAAATCGTCCGACACGCCGCGCGGAACGCTGCCCGAGGCAACGACGACATCGGCCTGCGGCAAAAGCTGCCGGTACTTTTCCGAAAAGAGGTCCAGCTCCCGGGCGCAGATTTCAGGCCCCGGCTCGAGGATCTCCGTCTGAGCGCCGTCCGGGGTCAGAATGGCCAGACAGGAGCGCGTCTCGCCGGCCACGGGGACAAAATCTCCCCGGATGCCGTATTCCTTGGTCTTTTCCGCGATAAATTCGCCGGATTTTCCGCCCAAAAAGCCGGTGACCAGCACATCCTCGCCCAATATCGTCGCGACATTGGCGACATGAAGGCCTTTGCCGCCCGGCGTGTTGTCGACGGACTGCGCGCGCATGACCGTTCCTTTCGTCAGCGACGCAAGCTGATACCGCTTGTCCACCGAGGCGTTCAGATTAATGACCAGTATCATAAGATGTCCTCCGCAGTCAGCAGCGGTTCTGGCTGCCGCAGACTTCAATCTTATGGCGCACGATGGCTTTCATGGCCTCTTTGCCCGGCGTCATGTATTTGCGCGGATCGTTGGCCTCTGGGTTTTCCTTAAAGAAGGATTTGACGGCGTTCGAGAACGGAATCTTGAGGTCGGTCGCGACATTTACCTTGCAGATGCCCAGCGAGATGGCTTTCTGCACCAGTTCATCGGGGACGTCCGAGGCGCCGTGCAGGACCAGCGGAATGTCTACGCGGCTGCGAATCTCCTTCAGGCGCTCAAAGTCCAGTTTTGGCCGCCCCTTGTACAGGCCATGCGCTGTGCCGATCGCCACGGCAAGGCTGTCAATGCCCGTGTCCGCCACATAGCGGACGGCATCATCGGGGTTCGTATAGGCGCTGTCTGCATCCGCCACGACCAGATCGTCCTCCTGCCCGACCAGCTTGCCAAGCTCCGCTTCGACCGAAGCGCCGCAGGTATGCGCGAAGGCCACGACCTGCTTTACCTTGGCGACATTTTCCTCATAGGGGAGGCGGGACGCATCGATCATCACGCTGCGGCAGCCCGCTGCCACCGTCGTCTCGATTTCCTTTACATCCTCATGATGATCCAGATGGAACGACATCGGAATGTCATATTTTTCCATGGCCGTGCCGGTCAGGGCGATCAGGTAATCCTTGTCGGCATAGCGGACCGTCGACGGAGTCGCCGCAATGATGACCGGCGAACGCATCTCATGACAGGTATCCACGACGACCTGAAAGGTTTCCAGATTGTGAATATTGAACGCCGGTACCGCGTAATGATTGCTTTGCGCGTCGCGCAGCATCGCATTGGTGTTATGTAATTTCATGACAATCTCTCCTTTGAGAAACAGATAGAGCCGTATCAGTGCGCCAGCACGCTGGCGCGGAGCGCATCAACGGTGAGCATGATGCGCCGCGCAGAAAGGTCGCGGAACCAGAATGCGCTCTTCTTGGGGAAGCGCCGTCCCGATTCATCCACATAGAACAGGCCGTAGCGCTTATCGTAGCCGCCGGTCCATGACATGGCATCCAGCATCGACCAGACGAAGCAGCCGCGTACATCGACGCCTTCTTCCATGGCGTCCAGCACCGCGCTCAGGTGCTGACGCAGGTAATCGATCCGGTCGTCGTCCTCGATCATGCGCTGGCCATCCGGCCCGGGAGCCGGCAGGCTTTCATGAAGCCCCAGCCCGTTTTCCGTCACATAGATCGGCCGGTGCGGATATTCTTCATGGATGCGCAGCAGCATATCGTAGAGCCCATGCGGAAAAATGGACCAGCCCCAGTCCGTCGTCGGTACATCCGCCCGCCCCAGACGGCGGCTGATTCCCTTCAGCGCATAGCTACCGGTATCGGCCGGCTGAGCCGCTCCGTCCCGCCATGCCTCGCAGAAATGGCTGGCATAATAATTGACGCCAAGAAAATCCAGCTGGCCGGCCGCCTTATCCAGCGCGGCCAGATCGTCCGGCGCGGGATCAAAGAACTCCGGTTCCTGACTCAGAATCGCGCGGATCCCCGCCATCGTCTCCGCGGAATATCCACCGGCCAGTACGCCGTCCAGCAAAAACCGGTTGGTCAGCGTATCGTCCAGAGACGCCGCCCTCTCGCTGCCCGGCGAACCGGCCAGCGGATAAACGGACTCCGCGCGATGGACGATGCCGATTTTCCCCGGCAGTCCCATTTCTTTATACCGGATGACAGCCCGGCTGTGCGCCGTCAGCATGCTGTGCAGGGCAAGGACGGCCTTGCCGGCAGCAAAGCGCTCCGCCGGAGGGAACTGCCCGGCAACATACTCGTTCATGACGAGGGAAACCGGGTCCTTCATGGTAATCCAGTACCGCACCATACCGCCGAAGCGCTCAAAGCATACCTGAGCATAATGAAGAAACTGCTCGGCAGTCTCAGGCGCCAGCCATTCCCCGCGGTCAAAGAGAAAGAGCGGCGTATCAAAGTGATACAGCGCAACATACGGCTCAATCCCATTCTCCCGGCAGCACCGAATGACATCCTGATAAAAGCGGACTCCTTCTTCATTGACCGTTCCCTGCTCATCCCGGATGATGCGCGTCCAGGCAAGGGAAATCCCCAGCGCCCGGATATTGAACGCGCGGCAGCGGGCAATGTCCTCCCGGTAAGAGGTATAGAATCCGCTGGCGTTCCTGGCATCAAAGGTACTGTCCGGACGCGCATACCAGCGGTCCCATGCACAGGGAATCCGGCCCGCCGCATCGACCGCACCTTCGGTCTGATAGGCGGAAATCGTCGCGCCCAGCACGAAATCACGGGGCAGCATGCGTATCATAGACGTCCTCTCCTTTCCACAGTTTTCATTATAGGGATTGTGCCGCCCGGTTTGTTTTCGGCTTTTGAAAATGTTTTCAGCACGCAAAAAAGGCCTGCCGCATGATATGCTCATGCGGCAGGCCTTACGTTTTCTTCTGCCTTAAATGCCTTAAAATTGGAATTTCTGCAGCGTCTCCTGCAGCTGGCCAGCTAAATGGGCCAGCGCCTCACTGGCCGTCGCGATCTCGCTGGCCGAAGCGGACTGCTCTTCGGACGCGGCCGAAACCGTCTGCATCTCGTCCGCGACCTTCCGCCCTTGCTGCTCAATGACCGCCATCTGCTTTGTGATGCGCTCCGTATCTTCACCGGCTGACTGCACCAAAGCCTGCATGGTTTTCACCGCCTCGCCGACCTCCTGAACCAGCGTCCGGATTTCCCGGAATACAGCGCGCAGCTCATTGACGGACTGTGCACCGGCATCCACAGCGTCGCGCCCCGTCTTCATCGAAGCTACCGCCTCTTCCGTATCCGTCTGAATCCCCGTGATCAGTCCGGTGATCTGCTGTGCTGCTTCGCCCGACTGCTCCGCCAGCTTGCGGACTTCCTCCGCCACCACAGCGAAACCGCGGCCATGCTCGCCAGCCCGGGCAGCCTCGATTGCGGCATTCAGCGCGAGCAGATTTGTCTGTTCGGCAATGCCGGAAATCGTTTCGACAATCGTGCCGATTTCCTGTGAACGCTCCCCGAGCTTGTCCACGATCTGTGCGGATTCCTGCACATTCTGCACGGCGCTCTGAATCTGCCGCACGGTGCTGTCTACCGAATGAGCACCCGTACCGGCCTGTTTCTCGGCCGAATCCGCCCGGTCCGAAACGCGGCCGGCCTGTTCGCGGATCGAAGCCACCGACTCCGTAATCTGCCGCACGGCCTCATTGCTGCGGTTGACCGACTCCTGCTGGTTCTCTGCCGCGCCGGCAGCATCTGTCACCGATTGCGCGACCTGCGCCGAAGCCTGTGCGGACTGCTGCGAGTTCGCGGTCAGTTCCTCGCTGGAGGCAGCCATCTGCTGCGTGGATTCATTGGTCTGCCGCATCAGATGATTCAGTTTTTCCCTCATATCCGCCACGACATCCGCCATTTCGCCAAACTCATCGCCGCGCGTCACTTCCCGCTCTACGATGCGGAAATCCCCGTCTCCCATACGGCGGCACGAATCCATCATCTTATGAAGCGGATTCGTGATCTCACGGGAAATCCAGAATGCTCCGCCAAAGAGCAGAAGAAGGGCCAGCAGACTATAGATCAGCATCGCCCGTCCGGCCGCCTGCTCCGTCTCTTCAATCTGTTCATAGAGGGATGCGGCATCCTGCTGGACCGTCTGCTGCTCTGCTTCCAGCGATTTCCGGAAGTCCGTGGTCGCATCTGCCGCGTCCTTGCGCAGATACGCCTCCGCACCGGTCATGTCGCCGGCCTTTGCCAGATCCATGACATGATGCTGCGCCGCATAAAACGCCTTCCAGTTCTTCTGTATCAGCTGGCTGGCCGCCTGAGACTCTGCCGAGCCGTCCAGGACCTGATCGAACGCCTTCTGATTGTCCTCAAAGCGCTGCTGAATCTCCGCCGCATCCTTGTTCAGATCCGCAAACCGTGCCTCATCATGCGCCGACATAGCCAGCGCCGCCCTCGACTGCATATCGCGCATCATAAACTTGGCCTCGCCGATATAGTATAGCTGCTGCATATTTTGCTGATACATCGAGTTCAGCATCTGCCGGGACTCCTGAATCGTAGAGTACCCTCGCCAGCCGATGACGGCCATGCCCACCGCGGCGATGACCACCAAAATCAGAATCTTGAAAGCCACCCGGATATTGTTAACAAACTGCATACGTTTACACTCCTTCCCTTTCTGTTCCTTTCATTACATTCTTTTCTATTCTTCCGCAGCGAATAAAATCCTTTCCCATCGAAAAAAATGATGAAACAGATTCTTTCTCCATTCCAAAAAATCTGCTAAAAATGGATAAAATGGGAAAAATCACTCGAGCAAAACGCGCTGCCCGGCAACGCGCCGGCCATGCAGCTGCGCATGTCGGCTGCCCAGCCGTCTCTCAGCCGAACCTGACCGTATGGATTACCTTATATCCTTTGGCCTCGATTTCCTTCGTGACCTTCTCCACATCGGGAATATCGCCGCGGACGACAATCTCATAAGTTCCGTCCTTCTGGCGGCAGGTGACCAGACTGTCAATCGACAACCCGTTCGCCGTGAACACGCCTGAGATGTCGTTGACCACGCCGACCTTGTTGTCGGTCATGACCGTCAGGCGCGTTTTGCCCGCGGTCAGATCCATAACATCCACAAACGTCTTAAAGATATCGGTTTCCGTGATGACGCCGACCACAGCGCCGACACGCGAGACGACCGGCAGGCCGCCGATCTTCTTGTCATACATGATGAGCGCCGCTTCTTCAATCGTCGCGTCCTCGCTTACCGAAATGACGTCCTTCTGCATGATGTCGGCTACCTTCATCCGGGCCAGCAGCGATTTCTCCTCGTAACGGGACAGCGTAGTGGCCGGCGAGGGAGAAACACGCATGAGATCCTTATCGCTGAAAAAACCGACCAGTCTGCCATTCTCAACGACCGGCAGGCGGCGGAAATGCCCCTTCTTCATGGCCAGAGCCGCATCATCCAATGAGGTGTCCGGCGTGACCGTAACGGGATTTTTGGCCATTCGATTTGCTACAAACATGGTATTTTCCTCCGTTTCGCGCACAATATTTCCTGATATAGAAGGGATTCGCCAAAATACGGCGAATCCCTTTTTTCTCAACCGCCCAGATAGGCTTTGCGCACTTCCTCGCTCGCCGCCAGTTTTGCGGCATCGCCGGACAGGGTGATGCGCCCCGTTTCCAGCACATAGGCGCGGCTGGCGATGGAAAGCGCCATATTGGCATTCTGCTCGACCAGCAGCACCGTTGTTCCCGCCCGGTTGATGTCTTCAATGATATGGAAGATTTCCCGGATGAGCAATGGCGCCAGTCCCATGGACGGCTCATCGAGCAGCAGCAGCTTCGGACGGCTCATGAGCGCACGGCCCATGGCGAGCATCTGCTGTTCGCCGCCCGAGAGCGTACCGGCGACCTGACTTTTGCGCTCCTCCAGACGCGGGAATAGCTCGAACACCCGCTTGAGGTCCGCCCGTATCCCATCCTTGTCCTTGCGCGTAAAAGCGCCCATATCCAGATTTTCCATCACGGTCATCTCGGCAAAGATACGGCGTCCCTCGGGGACCTGCGAGATGCCCTGCCGCACGATCTCATGCGCCTTGACCCCCGCGATCTCTTTTCCCTCGAAGGAAATCGAGCCGCTTTTCGGCCGCAGCAGTCCCGAAATCGTGCGCAGCGTCGTCGATTTGCCCGCGCCGTTGGCGCCGATCAGCGTGACGATCTCGCCCTGATTGACCGTGAGACTGATATCCTTGACGGCATGGATGGCGCCATAATAGACGTTCACGCCTTTGAGTTCCAACATGCTGCCCATTATGCTTCGCCTCCCAAATATGCGCGGATAACTTCCGGATCCTTCCGAATCTCCTCCGGCGTGCCCTGCGCGATGATCGTGCCGTATTCCAATACATAAATGCGCTCACAGATCCCCATGACCAGACTCATATCGTGCTCAATGAGCAGAATCGTCAGCCCGAATTCCCGGCGTATCCAGGAAATCATTTCCATGAGTTCCTTCGTCTCCTGCGGATTCATGCCGGCCGCCGGTTCATCGAGCAGCAAAAGCTTCGGCTTCGCCGCCAGCGCCCGCGCGATTTCCAGACGGCGCTGTGCGCCATACGGAAGGTTTTTCGCCAGTTCGCCGGCCTGCTTTTCCAGATGGAAAATCTCCAGCAGCTTCATGCTTTCGGCTTCGATCTCTTCCTCCTCCCGGAAATAACGGCCGGCCCGGCATACCGCTTCAAGCAGGCCGTACTTCACATGGAAATGAAACGCGATTTTGACGTTGTCCAGCACCGTCAGTTCCGAGAACAGCCGAATGTTCTGGAACGTGCGCGCAATGCCGCGCTGCGTGATCTGATAAGGTTTGAGTCCGACGATGCTCTTGCCGTCAAAAACGATTTCGCCCGTCGTCGGCTGGTAAACGCCGGTGAACAGGTTGAACGCCGTCGTCTTGCCCGCGCCGTTCGGGCCGATCAGGCCGACCAGTTCGCCGCGGTCGATATGGACATTGAAATCCGAAACCGCCTTCAGGCCGCCGAATACCTCCGAAACGTCCGTTGCTTTTAATAATTCGCTGGCCATCAGTTATGACCTCCCTTCCGGAAAATCCTGCGGAATATGCCCATATTCGTAACCTCCATGTAGCCGAAGAGTCCCTGCGGACGATAGAACATCAGCAGGATCAGCGCGAGCGCATAGATAATCATGCGGAATTCGGGCCAGCTGGCCAGTGCCGCCGAAATAAAGGTGACGACAAAGGCGCCGGCGATGGATCCGGTGATCGATCCCAGACCGCCCAGTACGACCATGATGAGATAGTTGAAGGACTGCATAAAGGTAAACGAGGCCGGATTGATGATATAGAAGCAGTGGGCAAACAGTCCGCCGGCCACTCCGGCAAAGGCCGCGCCGATGGTAAAAGCCATGACCTTGTATTTCGTCGTATTGATGCCCATGGACTCCGCCGCGATCTCATTTTCCCGGATGGCCAGGCAGGCGCGTCCATGCGTGGAATTTACGAAATTCTTGATAAAGAACAGCGCGAACAGCATGAGGAAAAAGACCCAGGCGAAATTCGTATGATGCGGGATGCCCTTGAATCCTGCCGCACCGCCGACATACTGGATATTCATGATAACGATGCGGATGATCTCGCCGAGGCCCAGCGTCGCGATGGCGAGGTAATCGCCGCGCAGACGAAGGGTCGGAATCCCGATGAGAAAGCCGAGGAACCCGGCCGCCGCGGCGCCGGCCAGCAGGGCAGCGGCGAACGGCGCATGAAAATTCGTCGTCAGCACTACGCCCACATAGGCGCCGACCGCCATGAATCCCGCATGGCCCAGCGAAAACTGGCCGGTATAGCCGTTGATGAGATTCAGGCTCACGGACATGATGACATTGATGCCGACGATCAGCAGGTTGAGCTGCCAGAAAGAATTCAGCACGCGCCCGGAGATCAGCCCCTGCAGCACAGCGAACAGGACGACGGCAAAGCCCAGCATGATGAAGTCATTTTTGCGTAAATATTTCATGATGCGCCCTCCTCAGACCTTTTCCTTGGTATTCTTGCCGAACAACCCGGTCGGCTTGAACAGCAGGACGAGAATCAGGATGGCGAACGCCGCAGCATCGCGGAACGTCGACGAGACGAAACCCGAGACAAAAGCCTCGACTACGCCGAGAATCAGTCCGCCGACCACGGCGCCCGGCAGGATGCCGATACCGCCCAGCACCGCCGCGACAAAAGCCTTGAGGCCCGGCATGATGCCCATGAGCGGATCGATTGAGTTGTAGTATACGCCGACCAGTACGCCCGCGACGGCCGCCAGCGCCGAGCCGATGCCGAACGTGATCGAAATGATGCGGTCCGAATCGATGCCCATGAGCTGCGCCGTTTCCGTATCAAACGAAGCGGCCCGCATGGCTTTGCCGGTTTTGGTTTTCTGCACGACATAGGTCAGGATGACCATGAGCACGGCCGTAATGCCGAGAATCAGCATCTGCTGGCCGTTGATGACGATGCCGCCGACCGTCACCGCCACATCGCCGAACATCGCGGGGAACGTCCGCGGCGTCGGCGATACGAAATACATGCTCGTATATTCCAGAAAAAAGGATACGCCGATAGCGGTGATGAGTACGGAGATGCGCGGCGCATGGCGCAGCGGCTTATAAGCCAGCTTCTCCACCACCATGCCGAGAATACCCGTAACCACAAAAGAAATCAGGAGCGCCGGCACAATCGAAAGATGCGCCTGCGTAATAGCAAAAAAGCCGATATAGGCGCCGACCATATAAATATCGCCATGCGCGAAATTGATGAGCTTGATGATGCCGTAGATCATCGTATAGCCCAGCGCGATCAGCGCGTAGATGCTGCCCAGCGATATGCCGTTCACCAGCTGCTGCAGGATCTGCTGCGTCACTTCCATAATTTGTCCTCCTCAAAGCGTCCGTCTGCAATGGACAGGCTTTCATAGTACAAGAGGCCGCATTCCTGCGGCCCCCTGAATGTTTCTTATTCCATCAGTTTCCGGCATCCGGCATGATCTTTGCCACCATGACGCGGTCGCCGTTCTTGTTCTCCAGAATCACTGCCTGCTTGATCGGATTATGATCTTTATCCATCGTGATCGTACCCGTGCCGACTTTCAGATCCTTCGTCTCCTCCAGTGCTTTCTGGATCTTCTCCGGATCGTCGCTGCCCGCACGCTTGATCGCGTCAGCAAGCATCTTGCCAGCATCATAGCCCAGCGCGGCGAATACGTTCGGAGCATGGCCGTATTCCTTCGTGAAGGCATCGACGAAGCCCTTTACCTCTTCGTCCTTATCGGAATAATGCGTGCTGAAATATGTGTTGTTCAGGGCGTCCGCACCGGCGATATCCGCTACTTTCGGATCATCCCAGCCGTCCGTACCGAGGAACGGCTGCGTAAAGCCGAGCTCGCGGGCCTGTTTGACGATCTTGCCGACCTCTTCATAGTAAGCCGGAACGAATACGACATCCGCGTTGGCGGTCTTGAGCTTCGTCAGCGCCGCCTTGAAGTCCTGATCCTTGGCCAGGAACGCTTCTTCCATGACGACCTTGCCGCCGGCCGCCTCAAACTTCTCTTTGAACACTTTGCCGAGGCTCTTGGAATAGTCCGAGCTGTTGTCTACATAGATGACCGCCGTCTTTGCCTTGAGTTTTTCCACGGCGAATTTCGCCATGACGGAACCCTGCTGCGGATCGATGAAGCAGCTGCGGAACACGAACGGCTTGACGCTGCCGTTTTCCACCGTCACATCCGGGCTCGTGGCACACGGAGCGATGATCGGCACTTTGTTGTCCGTCGCAACCTGCGTTTCCGCGATGACATTTGCCGTTACGGCCGGTCCGACCAATACCTTGACCTTATCGTCCGAAATCAGCTTCGTCGCAGCGTTGACGGCCTCGGAAGCCTCTGATTTGTTATCCGCCTCGACCACCTTGATTTTCTTGCCATTGATGCCGCCGGCATCATTGATTTCCTTGATGGCCAGATTGAATCCGTCCAGCGTGGCCTGTCCGTAGTTCGCGACATTGCCGGTGCGCTCGAAGTTGGCGCCCACCTTGATCTCATTCTCGTTTTCGCTGCTGCCGCAGCCAGCCAGTACGCCGCCCATGAGCATCGTGCCAGCCAGCACGCTCATGAGCTTCAGACTTTTCCTGCTGAAATTCATACGAAATCCTCCTCTGCATTCTCCTGCTTCGTGTCTGTCAAACGATTCAATGATGAACTTTATTATAGGTTACAGGTTTACATAAGTCAATACCTTTCCGGCAAGATATCCTGTATTCTTTATCCATTTGTTCCCGCGAGGCAGACTTTCCTGCCATTTTTATGCGTTTTGTATCGTTTATATAATATTTCCCTGATAAAAGTGCATGGCCGGCGGGCAGCCCCGCCGGTCCGGAAATGCGAAACAGCACGGCGGTCACTCCAGAATATACACCTCGATGTTTCTGCGGCCGAATGCCAGCGCCTCGCCGTGCGTATCGAACGCGACATCGATATGATGGCCCCGGATCGCTCCGCCGGTATCTTCCGCCACCGCTTCTCCATAGCCGGGAATATAGACGCGCGTCCCCATCGGAATGACCTCGGGATCCACGGCGATTACGCCGCGCCGCACCAGCGTCCCCGCCGCCGTATAGCAGGAATTGCCGGGGTCCTGGGCACTGTACGCCGTAGCGGAAACGTAAAGAACCCGCCCGACAGCGCCGCGGGGCGTCTCCGGCTCATAGCTGCGCCCGCCGGAAAGCACCCGGTAAGTTGCATCGCCGCAAATCCCGTCAGCCGTCAGTCCGTTGGACTGCTGAAAGCTGCGGATGGCAGCCACGGTTTTCGGGCCGCATATGCCATCCGCCCCGCCGTCAAGATACCCCTGATCGATCAGAAGATTCTGTACATGGCGCACCGAATCGCCCCGCGAGCCGTCCCGGACAAGAATGGAGGCCAGCGCTGCGGAGGAGTGCATACAGATAAGGAGAAATACAGTCACCAGAAAAAAGAGGATACGCCTGTTCAATAAAACCACCTCACCAAAGCTTCTGTTGTTCTGCTTACATCTATGGATTCTACGCCTGCCGTATCATACTCTCTTACTTTATCACAAACCGGCTTATTTCGTCAAACTGGACAAATGGCTTTCGTCCACATACAAAAAGCGGATGCGTGAGACTTGCTCACCCATCCGCTTTCGCTCAAAGATGATCCCGAAGCATGCCGCCGACCGTGTCATAAACGCCGCAGGCGGCATCCTGCATGAACGGGCGGGCCGTTTTGACCGTAAAGCCGTGAAACCGGCGGATCATTTTCAGATCGTTTTTGTCATCGCCGATAACCAGCAGCTCACGGCCGCGCCACGGACCGTCCTCCATCATTTTCATCAGGCCCCAGCCCTTGTCCGCTTCGACCCGGTTGATATCGAGATAGCTCCGGTTGATATTGCCCCCCAGCATAGGAAAGCGGGCATGAATATCGTCCGAGACCTGCTGCGCCTCTTCGGGCGTATTCAGCTTCATGCTGACCTGTACGACGTCCGAAAGCAGCGGCGCGGCCTCAATGGTCAGCGGCCGGACCAGCGCCATGCTCATAGCGGGATTCGGCCGGATGCTGTACGCCTCCCGGGCCGTAAAAACCAGCAGAGGCAGATCGTTTTCCCGCACCGCCGGAAGATCCAGCAGCTGCTTCACCACAGACGGCGGAATCGGCAGACAGTGAATCATGCGGCGATCCGCATCGACCGACACCGCGCCGTTGTTGCAGACCAGAAAATCCACCCGGATATCATACGGCGCGAGGCCCTCCTCGATCAGGGGCAGCCCCCTTCCCGTGGCGATGCCGAATTTATGTCCGGCCGCCTGCCAGGCCCGCACCGCCGCCAGATTTTCCTCGGGAACCGGCTGATCGATGGGACGGAACGTCCCGTCAAAATCCGTCGCGGCGATCTTCATGCCCATATCGCCCCGCTCAATAGTTTTCCGCATGAAGTTCAAAGAAGCTCTGCGGATGAGCGCACACAGGGCATACATCCGGCGCCTTCGTCCCGACGACGATATGGCCGCAGTTCCGGCATTCCCAGATCTTGACTTCACTACGCGCAAAGACCTCGTCCTGTTTCAGATTCTTCAGCAGGGCGCGGTAGCGCTCCTCATGGTGCTTCTCGATCTCCGCCACCATGCGGAATTTTTTCGCCAGTTCCGGAAAGCCTTCCTTATCCGCCGTCTCAGCAAAGCCGGCATACATATCCGTCCACTCATAATTTTCACCGGCAGCGGCAGCTTCCAGATTGGCCGCCGTATCGCCAATGCCTTCCAGTTCCTTGAACCACAGCTTCGCATGTTCTTTTTCATTGTCCGCCGTTTTCAAAAACAGCGCGGCCATCTGCTCAAAGCCGTCCTTTTTCGCCCGCGACGCAAAGTAGGTATACTTGTTGCGTGCCTGACTCTCGCCAGCAAAGGCGGCTTCCAGATTCTTCTCGGTCTGAGTTCCTGCGTACTTGCTCATAACTTCCCCTCCTGTATCGTCAAAACCTTTATTCCTCCCTATTGTATCACATTTCTTCCGACCCTGCCATATTTCCCGAAGCGCTCTTCCGGGCAAAAAGAAAACAGCCACCTGCCTGCGCCCGGTGGCTGTTTTCGTGAATCCTTTCCATATTTCATATTGTGCTGATTCCTTTCCCGTTTTCTGTGCTTATACGCAAAAGCACATCTCTTCTCCGGCCTTATGCCCGGCCGCATCAAATCGATGCGCTGAACAGCGACCCTTTCGGCACTTCCGTCCCCGACGCATAAGCCAGCCGGTACGGCTCCGCCGGCGCCAGCAGATTTTGCTGCTGCCGGATGCTCGATCCGCTCAGCTTCGTCTCCGAGACGACCCGGTTTCCCTCCATCTTCGTCAGCAGCAGCGAACCATCCGGCAGAATCTTCGTCAAGGTCACGGTCTGCCCGTCTTTCTGCCCGCTTTCTCCTGATGTATCAGCTTCCGTCGCAGCGCTGACGCGCTCAAACATCTCGCTGAAATCCCCGGCTGCCGCGCCGACTTTCGAATGATGCGAAGAATCTGCCGATTCATCCCAAAAGGAAAGGCCGCGGATCCCGCTAATGGCACGAATACTCATGGTATTTCCCCCTTCTGTCCATCGTCAGGAAAATTCCTGCATGTTTATTATCACGCAAATCCATTAAAATTCGCTGGGAGAAGGGGATTTGTAATGGAAATATAATCTGACTTCACGTTCCGCCATGACCGGACAGGCAGGCGCCGCCCTCGTCCCAGTCATCCGGCATTCCCTTGCACAGGAGTACCGGACACGGCGCCTGCTGCAGCACCGCATTGGACACGCTGCCGATCAGCAAGCTGTGAAAAGCGCCGAAGCCGCGCGACCCCATGACGATCAGCCCGCTTTCTTCCTCGGCGGCCACGGCAGGGATGATCTCCCGCGGATCGCCGGACTCCACCCGCGTATGCGCGCGAATCTCCTCCGGCACCACATGCATGAGATCGGCCAGAAAACGATAGGCGGCAATCTTCAGCTCCGCCGGAACATAGCCGCTCAGACTGACCCGTTCAAAAGCAGAAACCGTCTTGTCGTAATCCACGACCATGAGCAAGGTAAGCTCCGCCCCGGTCGCCGCGGCCAGACGGATCGCTTCACGAAACGCGCGAAAAGCCTGCCCGGATCCGTCGGTCGGAACCAGAATGCGCTCGCACCGAATCTCTGTTTTCGGCCGTGTTTTGATCTGTTCGATGAGTTCTTCGGTCGACATACCTCTTTCCTCCTCACTGCACGGCATCCGCCTTCATCTGCTGCAGATGCTCCCTCTGCCATTCCTCCTGCGCAAGATGCCGGATAAGCGCTTTGCGCGCCGTATAAAAACGGAGACAGAAAAGAATGGCCACCGCCCCCATATAGATCAGAAACGCGCCGAAAAGCTGCAACACATCCGCCAGCCCCGCGCCGCGCGCAATGACATCGCGCTGAAAATGGAACGTCCAGGTCAGCGGAAACACATGGCTGAGCTGCACGACCCATGGTGAATAAAAGGTCACCGGGCCGGTCATGCCGCCCAGAATAAAACCGCCGGGGATGAAGAGAATCATACGGCTCGACGCAATGCCCGGATTGGCCGCCGTCCAGCCGAAAAACAAACTCAGCGTGCCCGTCGTCAGGATGAGGAAAATCTGCAGAAACAGAAACGTCAGCAGGCTGCCGGAAAAAATCAGATCGCCCCAGATGCGGAGCACCGCCATGCCCAGCACCCAGGAGACGAGCAGACAGCCGCCGTACGGCAGCAGACGAATCACGAGATCCCACGGCGTCCCGTTCAGCAGAATGTCATCGAGCTGATGCGTCAGCCGGAGGCGCGGCACCATGCCGATCGTCGCGAAGGTGAAAAACATCGACCCGAAAAAGAACAGGAATCCCAGCGTCTCGCCATTGCTGGTCGAGCCCTGAGGATTGAACAGATTGCGCGCCGCCAGCTGCACCTGTCCCTGAACTGTATCGTTCGTGCTGCCGATATCGCCATGCGCCTCCGCCTGATCCAGTCCGACGATTTCATTCAGTGCCGCTTTGATGTCGCTGGTCTGCGCCGTATTGGTATTGTCGTAGAACACGCCGATATGCGCGGCCTGCCCCGTATAGCGGTCCTTTTCCAGCCCCGGCGGGAAATAGAGGACCGCTACGGCGCGATCCTGAAAAAAGAGCGACTTCGGATCCGCCGCCGTATGCAGGACGGCGGTCACGTCCATATATTCTGACGCATCGATTTCACTGATCAGCTCGCGCGAATAAGCCGAATGATCCAGATCGATGACCGCGACCCTGGCCTCCCGGGCAATATTGCCGGAAAGCAATACGGAAAGAATCACCGTAATGACCATCGCGACCATGATGCTTACCTTCTCATAGGGCATGCCCTGTCCGGAGAACAGAAATTTTACCTCATCTCTCAGCGAATGCACTGTCCTTCACTCCAATCGTCATGCCCGGCAGGATTCCTTCCTGCGGTTCCACATAAATCCGAACCTGAAAGGAGGACAGATCCGCCTGACCCTTTTCCCGCGACTGCTTCAGATCCGCAAACCCCGGCGCCTGCGACAGCAGACGAATCGTCCCCCGGACCTTCCGGTTCCCGGCCACCGTAACGCCGATGATTTCCTGCCCCTCGCTGAGTCCCGCCGCCTGCTTCTCACTGATGTAAATATCGTAATAGCTGCGGCTGCTTTCCAGCAGGACAACCGGAACAGACGGGGACACCATCTCGCCTTCCTTGGCCAGCACCTTGAGAATCTTGCCGTCCTCCGGCGCGCGCAGGGTCAGACGCTCCTTCGCCACTTCCAGCTCCCGGAGCTGTACCGTCAGCGCCTGCCGCTGCCGCATCAGGGCGTCCGCCTCATTGCCCATATTCGCCGCGGCCTGCCGCTCCTGAGCGATCGTATCCGTCGGGCTGCCGTTTGAACCGGCCAGAAGCTTCTGCAGCAGCTCCTGCTGCTGCGCCACATTGGCCTGCGCCACGTTCCAGTTCATTTCCGCCTCATCCATCTGCGACTGGGCGATGGCTCCGACCGACAGCAGCGATGCCTTGCGGTCGTAATCCAGCCGGGCATTCCGGAGCGTCGCCGAAGCTGCGGCGACGGCAGAACGCTGCTGTTCAATCTGACGCCCGCTCTGCTGCTCATCCGTATCCGCCTTCTGATAGCTGATTCCCTGCTCTCCGTTCTTCGCCCGAATCTGCGCGTCGACCTGCGCGATCTGAGCTTCCACCTTTTTTATCGCCAGATCGGTATCCGTAGAGTCCAGCCGCATGATGACATCGCCCTTTTTCACGACATCGCCCTCTTTGACCGCCTCTTCCGCCAGACGCCCGCTGACGGAATCAAAGGACATCCTGACCTGCTCGGCCGTCAAAATGCCCTCCTTTTTTTCCGTAGCCAGCGCCAGCGCGTCGTTTCCCTTATACATCAGGGCGATTCCGCCCAGAATCAGCAGGGCGATAAAGGCGATGCCAGCCCTCACAGCTCTCTGTTTCGTCGTCATAATTCTACACTCCTTATTAAAAATTAGTTTGATTACTAACTATATGAAGAAAGCACGGCGCAGCCCGCCGTTTTCCCTATCAGTCGCCCGCCATTTTTCGCAGCAGCCGGATCAGTTCCTTCTGCTCCGCCTCCGTCAGCTTCTCCATCAGACGGGTAACGCGCAGATAATGCGGCGGAAGAATCTCTTCCATGAAGGCGCGGCCCTGTTCCGTCATAACGGCCAGCTTGCTGCGCCCATCGGTTTCCGCCGGCTTCATGACGACCAGACCGTCGCGCTCCATCCTCTGAAGCATATTGCTGATGGTCGCCCGGGTCACGCCGACCTTGCGGGCCAGAACAGAGGGCGCCACGCCTTCTTTGCCATGCTGGTGCAGGACGATCAGTGTGCAGAACTTCCCCTCCGAAAGATGGTATTCCCGCTGCAGGACATCCAGAATGGACTGCTGAATCTCCTCGCCCACCGCCTTGATGCCCAGCATGGCGATCACGGATGCCGGATCGATCTCCGGAATGATGGTTTTATGATATTCCAGTTCCTCCCATGTCGGGATCATTTCTCGTTTCATCCTGCATCTCCTCAGTTAATTAGCTTGCTAATTAACAATTATAAATGGTTTTCCCGGAAAGTCAACGGATATACAGAGAGAAAGTATTTTCTGAATTTCAATAAATCACAAACAAATTCTTTACGCTAAACGGAAAATGTTCTATACTGAAGGGAGTAAGGGCTTACATCGAAAAAGGGAGTGGTTACATGCAGACTATCGCACTGATTGCCCATGACAAGAAAAAGCAGGAGATGCTGGACTTTGTCGACCATCACAAGGATCTTCTCCGTCACTTTCATCTGATCGCCACGCGCACGACAGGTACGCTGATCAATGAACACTTTCATCTGAATGTCGAAACCATGATGTCCGGGCCGCTGGGCGGCGACCAGCAGATCGGCGCCCGCGTCGCTACTGAGCAGGTGGATTACGTCATCTTCCTGCGCGATCCGCTCACCTCTCAGCCGCATGAGCCGGACATCAACGCGCTGCTCCGCCTGTGCGATGTTCACAACATCCCGCTGGCCACCAACCGCCGCAGCGCGCATATCCTGCTGCAGTACGCGGATCAAAAGCTGAACAAAGCACAGTCCTAAGCTGGACGTCCTATGAAAAAAGCGGGACTTTGCAGAGTTTTTCCTCTCTGCAAAGTCCCGCTTTTTGCGTTCGTTTCTTCTTCCGCCCGGTCACTTCAGCACGACCAGCTCATAGGCACGCGAGCCCATGCCGATTTTTTCCGCATGTTCCAGCGTCTCCTTCCAATGCACGTTGGGATTGCTGTCCAAAAAGACATCATGATGATGATGCCAGTCCGGCTGATCCAGATGATCCGACAGCTGGCTGTTCGCCAGCGGAGCCGCCTTCTGGCAGGCGTCTGCGCAGGCCTGATCCAGCGCGACCGGGTCAAAGGACGCAAACATCCCCAGATTTGGGAGAATCGGCGCATCATTTTCCCCATGGCAGTCGCAGTTCGGCGAAATGTCCATGGCCAGATTCACATGGAAGCAAGGACGGTCCTGTACCACGGCCTGCGCGTATTCTGCCATCTTTTTATCGAGCAGATCGCCGGCATCCCATTGCTCATTGCGGATCGCAGAGAAGCTGCAGGCTCCGATGCAGCGCCCGCAGCCCTTGCACAGATCCTTGTGGATATGCGCCTTGTTGTTCTCATAAGTAATCGCCTGAGAGCCGCATTCCTTCGCGCACTTCCGGCAGCCGCGGCACAGCTCTTCATCGACCACGCATTTTCCGGAGGAGTGCTGCTCCATCTTTCCGGCGCGGCTGCCGCAGCCCATGCCGATATTCTTGATCGCGCCGCCAAATCCCGTCATTTCGTGTCCCTTGAAATGCGCCAGACTGATGAAGACATCGGCATCCATGACCGCGCGTCCGATCTTGGCGGCCTTGACGTATTCGCCGTTCTTTACGGGGACCTCGACATCATCCGTCCCCTTGAGGCCGTCGCCGATGATGATCTGGCAGCCCGTCGTCGTCGGATTGAATCCATTGAGATTCGCGCAGTCCATATGCTCCAGCGCATGTTTGCGGCTGCCCGGATACAGCGTATTGCAGTCCGTCAGAAACGGGACGCCGCCCTGCTCCTTCACGAGATCAGCAAGGACTTTGGCATACTGCGGCCGCAAAAAGGCCATATTGCCCAGCTCCCCGAAGTGCATCTTGATCGCCACAAACTTCCCGTCCATATCGATTCTCCGGAATCCGGCGGCCAGACAAAGAGTCCGAAGCTTCTGCAACAGACTCGTTCCCACCTGAACCCGGAAATCCGTAAAATAAACCTTTGCTTTCTCCATTGCTTCCCCTCCCAATAATACACTACAAGAATTATACCATACCAGCCTGATGCTTGTCCTGAAAGGATTTCAACCATACGAAAATAACCGTCAGCGGCTTTCTCGTCACCAGCTGACGGCTATTTCCCTTGTTCTGTTGTTTGTTCCATGTAGCTTGTTCCATGGGATTTACCGGCCCATTGGAATCTCCTCCCTTTCCTTCACTTCCATGTCGGCTGCCATCGGATTGCTGAACTCTTTCCTTTGGCTTACTTATACTATACACGATTCCCGCCGGAATGTCAATAAGTTTTCAGAACTTTTATTGTATTCTGTATGCAATATGCGGCAAGGGATTGTCTCAGCGCTGCGCCTGTTCTTCCGCCCCGGCTGCCGCCTGTTTCAAATGCGCATCGCGCTGCTCCGCGGCCTTCATCTGCAGATACGCAGTCCCCTCCAACGGAGTCAGATTGCGGGCCGTCGTGCTCAGCACCTGCATGGTCAGCAGATTTCCCCGCACATCGTACAGGGACTCCTCCAGCGACACGCGGAAATTATACTTTTCCTGGCGGATGCGCACGGCCTGATAGCGCTGCGTGAGAATATACGCACAGCCCGAAGCGGCGGCCTGACGGCGCAGTTCCCGCATATTCCCGGCGTCCGCCGCAGCAAAGACGATAGGCTGATACGAAAGTTTGAGCATATCCCGCACCGCTCTTTCCATATACGGCTGATCTTCCCGGATATGCGCATCGAGATCAAAACGGGCCGGGGCGGCCAGTATTCCACCGTCCAGTTCAGCGGGCCTGCTGCCCAAAAGCAAGGGCTTTGCCCCGCTCTCGGGACGCGCCTCCTGATCGCTGCGTATCGCCTGATCCAGATACACCACCATCTCGTGCGCAAAGCGCTCGGTATTCCGGTTCGGTTTCCAGCTCACACGGTTCCCATACTGGACGAAAGCGCCGCCGGACAAGGTCTGAAGAACGCCCTGAACCGGATCTCCCTCCATCGTGATCCGGGTGAGCTGCATCCGCTTTTCATAAGCGCGGGCAAAAGCCTCGTTCCCCACAGCCGGCGCGCCAAAGGTAATGACCTGCAGCTGTTCCGGGCGCACGCCCATATCGGCCAAACGCGCCGCAGCCAGCGTAGCGGCCGCACCGCCCAGACTATGACCGGTCAGATAAAGCACTTCCGCCGGATGCGCGCGAAGCTCCTCCGCCATCACCTCGCCGGCCGTTCGCCCGCCAAAAGCCGGCAGTGCCTGATGAAACAGCGCCGTCTGCGTATAATCATTGAAGCCCTGATGGACCAGCGGACGGGAAGCGTCCCTCACACCGGAGGCGGCCATCGCGCGAAATTCTTCCGGCGTCTTCCCGCCAAACGGGACGCGGCCAACGCGAAGATCGATCTCTGCATCCTTAAGCCGCTCCGTTCCCGGAAAAGCCAGCAAATAGAAACCGTTCCCATCAGCCAGACGCCGGGAAACCAGATGGAACCGGCCGTCAGCCGCCCGGTTGATCGTCTCATTGGAATCAAAATGCCAGCCGGACTTTATCAGCCACTGCCGGGTCAGAAGATTCAATTCTTCACTATAGGAAGCCATCGATACCAGCCCTGCGGCGACATAAAGCTCCGACGGAGGAATCGCCGCCTGAACCATCCTCAGCGGGAAAAAGAACATCATCGTCAGCAGAAACAAACCAGCAGCACGCATCACACCGCGCCTCCTTTCAATCTTTAAACAGAATAACAGGAAAGCGCCGATCTGTAAACGCCATCCAAAACGTTCATCAAGAAAAATCTCCGCGCCGAACGAAAAGAAAAAAAAGAGCCGATACACAGCTCCTGATTCCAAAATGGTGCGGTCGATGGGACTTGAACCCATACGTCTTGTGAACACTACCCCCTCAAAGTAGCGCGTCTGCCAATTCCGCCACGACCGCAATATTCGATTGAACAAAAAAATGGTGCGGACGAGAGGACTTGAACCTCCACGGTATCACTACCACTAGTACCTGAAACTAGCGCGTCTGCCGATTCCGCCACGTCCGCATGATATGAAAAACGAAGAAAATGGTGCGGTCGATGGGACTTGAACCCATACGTCTTGTGAACACTACCCCCTCAAAGTAGCGCGTCTGCCAATTCCGCCACGACCGCAATATTCTGTTGAAAAAAAATGGTGCGGACGAGAGGACTTGAACCTCCACGATATCACTATCACTAGTACCTGAAACTAGCGCGTCTGCCGATTCCGCCACGTCCGCATGATATGAAATTATATACAGATACTAAAGGTGGTGCCGAGGACCGGAATCGAACCGGTACGGTTGTTTCCAACCGACGGATTTTAAGTCCGTTGCGTCTGCCAGTTCCGCCACCCCGGCAGTATCTTTATGTCAAAATGGAGCGGGTGATGGGAATCGAACCCACGTGATCAGCTTGGAAGGCTGGAGCTCTACCATTGAGCTACACCCGCAAAGCAAGTGGAGCTGGCGAGAGGAATTGAACCCCCAACCTGCTGATTACAAGTCAGCTGCTCTACCAATTGAGCTACACCAGCTTGAAAAATGGTGCCTCAGAGCGGAATCGAACCACTGACACGGGGATTTTCAGTCCCCTGCTCTACCGACTGAGCTACCGAGGCATATTTACCAAGTCGCAATATATTATAACACATCGCTGTGCAATAATCAAAGTGGCGACCCGAATGGGACTTGAACCCATGACCTCCGCCGTGACAGGGCGGCATTCTAACCAACTAAACTACCGGGCCGTATAAAAAGAAATGGTGGGCGATAACAGGATCGAACTGCTGACATCTTGCTTGTAAGGCAAGCGCTCTCCCAGCTGAGCTAATCGCCCATAAAATGGTGACCCACCACGGAATCGAACCGTGAACCTACTGATTAAGAGTCAGTTGCTCTGCCAGTTGAGCTAGTGAGTCATGAAAAATGGTGACGCGTATGGGATTCGAACCCATGAAGCCGCCGTGAAAGGGCGGTGTCTTAACCGCTTGACCAACGCGCCATACTATCAAGTGGATGATAAAATGGTGGCTCACCCGGGATTCGAACCCGGGACACCCTGATTAAAAGTCAGGTGCTCTGCCAACTGAGCTAGTGAACCAATATATGGCTGGGGTAGCTGGACTCGAACCAGCGGATGCGGGAGTCAAAGTCCCGTGCCTTAACCGACTTGGCTATACCCCAATCACCCCAGGGTATGAACAAAATGGCTCCTCGAGCAGGATTCGAACCTGCGACAGCCTGATTAACAGTCAGGTGCTCTACCGGCTGAGCTATCGAGGAATGAAACCGGCAACTTCCTATCCTCCCAGCCCGTCTCCAGACAAGTACTTTCGGCCTCTGAATGCTTAACTACTGTGTTCGGTATGGGAACAGGTGGAACCATTCAGGCATCGTCACCGGATATTC
>NZ_VUNL01000011.1 GCF_009697385.1 Wylensekiella montiformis | reverse complement strand
TTCCACCTGTTCCCATACCGAACACAGTAGTTAAGCATTCAGAGGCCGAAAGTACTTGTCTGGAGACGGGCTGGGAGGATAGGAAGTTGCCGGTTTCATTGAAGGCGTCCTGCGGGGCGTCTTTTTCTTATCGTTCTTTTTTGAAGAAAGACTGGTCTTATGTTATAATGTCATTTGCAACGATAAATTAATAAGGATCAGTGATTATGGAAAATGTTTATGCTCAGGTTGAGCATTTTTATCAGGCAAATCCCTCTTCGGAACAAATTTTGGCGCAGGGAGAGGCTGAAAAGTATTTGCGCCGTCGAGCCTGGCAGGGTGATTCGGATGAAAAACTGAAAAAGGCATGGAGTGTTATTGCAATCCTCGTAACGTATACCGATCAAATGAACCTGTATTCGCTTGCCTCTTTGACGGCTTATGATTATCAGGAAATATTTTATCGGTATCACAGTGAGCAGGATTCCTTTTCTTTGAATGAATCGTGCATTTTAGCTTTTTTGCATGTGGCCGGTCAGTTTCTGAATTATTTGATGGATGCAGGAAAAATCGATGATATTCATTTTTTGCTGAAGGAGACGAAGGAATCTCTTTATGTTCAAGGTCATTTTTTCCTTCCTCCGCGCCGTTCTACGGATGAATTTTACAGTTCTCTGGCACGCATGGAAACGCTTAGCGACGACACGATGCAATGTTTGTCGGATATGATGGACATGCTTTTGGAGCGGATTCATCGTTTCTTTCATGCAGCGAAGTATAAGGCGGATCTGGAGCGGGCGGTTTTTTTGTATGTGGGCCCTCAGTTTGATATACAAAATGAGCAGATGGAGAGAGCGGAACGCGAGCATTTTTGGAGTGGTTTTTGGGATTACTTTTTGTTTGATTATCATATGATTGAGACGGATATGATCCCCATTCAGGTTTTCTTTCAGCAGGAGGAACTCAATGGATCGGAACGGGATATTCTTCTTGATCTGATGCATGCAAAATTTGGCGTTTATTCTGTGGAAGAATGTTATCCGGATGGTATTCTCTGCCGCGATCTGTTTACGGATGAACTGGTTGATCTGCCTGTGCCGGACCATACGCCGTCTCCGCTTGAGCCGTGTATTCTTTTCGGCCATATCAATACGCTGGGGGTGGTGCTGGTTAATCGCATCACTGTGCTTCCGGCCAGCCGGAACCTGCAGAAAAGGATGAAGGAAATTGTTCTTCAGCAATATACGCGTTATCGGTGTCAGGAACCCGACGCTTCTCTTCATGCGTTTTTTTCCCGGGAAGCGGGGCTGGTGCGTCATACGCTGAATATTTTGGCGCGTTGTGCACAGCTTTCTGTCCTTCCGCCGGTGCATACTCTTCCGGTTTTGGTTCACCAGAAACATCGGCCGGGAGAGTATGCAAAGGAAATAAAGCGTTTGAAGCAATATGGGATGCAGTTTGGGTTCAGCTGTTATGCGGTGAAACTGTTATGTCGTTTTTTGGCGGATTATATGTCTGTACGGTCCGAAAAGTCTTTTCCTAACGATTCCGCGGCGCTTTTTATTGCGGTGCTTCTGGAATTTGCCAAGTTGAATGGTATGGATTTGGAAAACGTCCCAGGCATTTCTGATTTTTTAGGCGCAGAGGTGGCTGATGTGCGGGGATATATGATGGAAATGGAGGACCTGCTTCATTGTGTGCCGTATGATCCGCGTTATCTGACCGAGGATGGGTTTATTCGTTCGTTATATATGATGTGATTGGATGATTGGCTGTGCTGCACAGTTCAAGGAAGGGGGAAATTGGATGGACGAGGAGCGTTCGAAAGTCCGGGTGATGTCGGAGGAGGAGAAGGAACAATATGATGGGGTAACGATTATTGAAGGAACGGAGGAGACGGAGGCATCGTCCACGTTCCGTCATGGTACAGATTATCGGAGACACAGTGATGAAGCCAATTCGTCGTTTCCAAGATTTTCCGCATATACCTCTCATCATGGCTGGACAGATTGGCTGTGGAAGAAATCCGATTGGACAACGCGTCTGGCGCTGATCCTTGGAGTCAGCGCGCTGCTGGTATTCTTGTTTTTCATCGCACTCCCGGTATTGCTGGTTTTAGGCGGGGTAGGCGTTGCGGTTTGGCTTTTGTCTAATCTTTTGCTGCACTAAAAAACAGTGGACCATCACATACGGTCCACTGTTTTTTTCGTGCAGTGAATTAGAAATGAAGCTGGTTTTTGATACGTTCTACTGCGCGAAGCGTATTTTCCCGATCGCCAAAGGAGGTGAGACGAAAATATCCTTCTCCGCAGGGGCCAAATCCGGCTCCCGGCGTGCCGACGATGTTGACATCGGCGAGGAGTTTATCGAAGAAGTCCCAGGATGGCATATCATTGGGCGTCTTGAGCCAGATATACGGTGCGTTGATCCCGCCATAGGCCGTTATGCCGGCCGCCTGCAGTCCCTCACGGATGATGCGGGCGTTTTCCATATAATACGCGATGGTTTTTTTGACCTGCTGCTGTCCTTCTTCGGTATAGATTGCTGCTGCGCCGCGCTGAACAATGTAGGCGGTACCGTTGAACTTTGTCGTATGACGACGGTTCCAGAGTTTGTTAAACTCTACCAGCGTGCCGTCTGCTGCTTTTCCTTTTACGTTTTTCGGGATGATCGTATATCCGCAGCGCGTACCGGTAAATCCGGCTGTCTTTGAAAAAGAGCGGAATTCGATCGCTACCTCTTTGGCGCCTTCAATTTCGTAGATGGAGCGGGGGACGTCGTCTTCTGTAATGTAGGCGGCGTAGGCGGCATCAAACAGGATGACGGATTGATTTTCGCGCGCATAGTTGACCCATTTTGTGAGTTCCTGACGAGAAAGTGTCGTTCCTGTCGGATTGTTCGGGCAGCAGAGATAGATCATGTCGACGTGTTCTTTCGGCAGTTCCGGTGCGAAATTGTTGCTGGCATCGCAGGGCAGATAGGTAACGCCTTCAAAATGTCCGTCCGCTTTCAGCGTTCCGGTACGCCCTGCCATGACATTCGTATCCAGATACACGGGGTAGACCGGATCGGTGATGGCTACCTTATTGTTCGTGCCGAAGATTTCCTGAATGTTTCCGCAGTCGCTTTTGGATCCGTCGCTGACGAAGATTTCATCAGAGTCAATCTGAATGCCACGCTGGGTATAATTGTGTTCGATGATCGCGTCGGTGAGGAAGGTATATCCCTGCTCCGGACCGTAGCCGTGGAATGTTTCTGCATGAGCCATTTCATCTACGGCTTTATGCATTGCTTCGATGCAGGCCATGGGCAGCGGCTGGGTTACGTCGCCGATTCCCAGACGGATGATGTCTGCTTCAGGGTGGGCCTTCCTGAATGCGGCAACGCGCCGCGCGATTTCTGCGAACAGGTAGCTGCCGGGCAGCTTCAAATAGTTATCGTTAATGGTTGCCATGTGGATGTACCTCCTGATGTGGTTCTTAAAATATAACTTTTTAGCATATTATAACACAATACTATGCTTTTACAATGATGTTGCCCAAAATTTTTTCTGTCATTTCTGCGGGGCAAAGAAGAACGATGAATAAAATTTACTATATAATAAATAATTACTATTATTGATTTATTTTATGATAAATAATGTTTACTTATTGAAGGACTTTGTAGTATAATGAAACTCGGATTCGGAGAAGGCGCGTATCAGTTGCTATTGTTCTTAACGCTTTATAAGAAAATTTTTCTTGATTAGCAGGGATTTTCAGAGAAGCAGCGAACATAATAAAACAGGGGAAACTGATACAATCCCTCCAAGTTGTAGGGATGTCGTATTCCTTATCATTCATAGAAGTTATTTTATGATAAGGGAATGGGCACAGAAGGGTTCTTATTTTATTTTTTTTGGGAAGGAGAGTTCATTCATGGAAATGTTACTCGGATTTCTGGTACTGCTGGCATGTCTGATTGTCGGTGTGCGTCATGGTGGTATCGGACTGGCTGTTGTCAGTTCAATCGGTCTTATTGTCTTTACCTTTGTTTTCGGTTATAAACCGGGCAAACCGCCGGTGGACGTCATGCTCACGATCATGGCAGTCGTCACCTGCGCAGGTTTCCTGCAGACGTCCGGCGGTCTTACGGTTATGCTGAAATACGCGGAGAAATTCCTGCGTAGCAATCCGAAGCGCATTACGATTTATGCGCCGATTACGACCTGGCTGCTGACGATCCTCTGCGGCACGGGTCATGTGGTTTATACGATGTTCCCGATTATCTATGATATTGCAATTAAGGAGGGAATCCGTCCAGAGCGTCCGATGGCGGTCGCTTCCGTTGCTTCGCAGATGGGCATCAGTGCTTCCCCGGTTTCTGTTGCGCTCGTCGCATTTGTCGGCTTTTTTGCCTCGGCTGGCCTGCCGTACACGGTTCTGAATCTGCTGGCTGTATCGATTCCGGCTACCTTCTGCGGCGTTATCGTGGCCGCACTGTGGAGCTATCGCCGCGGCAAGGATCTGGAAGATGATCCGGAGTTCCAGGAGCTCATCAAGGATCCTGAGCAGAAAGAATACGTTTTTGGCGATACGGAGAGTCTGGTCAATAAAGAACTGCCGTCTTCGTATTATCGTGCCATGTATATTTTCTTCGCCGGTATTATCGTCATTGCTGTCCTTGGCAACTGCTCATGGATGCTTCCGCATTTTCCGGATGCAAAGGGCGTCATGAAGGCGATTTCCATGACGACGGTCATTCAGATGGTCATGCTGTTTATCGGTGCGATCATTTTGTTCTCCTGCAAGGTGAAGGCAAAAGAAGTCGGCAACAGTCAGGTATTCCGCGCAGGTCTTGTCGCCGTCATTTCGGTTTACGGTGTTGCCTGGATGGCCGATACGTATTTCTCCAATCATATGGCCTTCCTGAAGGAAGTGCTCGGCACTGCGGTTCAGAGTTATCCGTGGGCCTATGCGCTGATCGCGTTCTTTACGTCTAAGCTGGTTAATTCGCAGGCCGCTGCGGTTTCGATTGTCGTTCCGATGGCACTTGGAATCGGTACAGATCCGGTCATCATTATTTCCTTTATTTCAGCGATTTATGGTTATTTCTTCCTGCCGACGTATCCGTCGGATCTTGCCTGCATCGGATTTGACCGTTCCGGTACGACGAAGATCGGCAAGTATGTCCTGAATCACAGCTTCATGATTCCGGGTCTTCTCGGTGTATTTACGGGCTGCTGCGCAGGTTTTGTGATTGCACATATCCTCTATTGAGCATGTGCAGGTTCGGATAAACGAAGAGAAAAAGATGACACGATGGATGTCATCTTTTTCTTATTATTCAGGAGGATGTATGGATGAAAACTTATACGTTTCCTTATGGGCATGGAACCAAGTCGTTTTCGTTGGATGAATCGCGTCTGATTCGCGAGGTGGAGATGCCGTCCGTTGCTCCGCTGACTGATGTGAAGCAGGCTGTGCTGGATGCTATCTATCATCCGATCGGTCAGGAGCCGATCGACAAGATCATTAAGCCGGGAGATACCATTACCTTTATTTGCAATGATCCGACCCGTGTGGCCAACAGTTTTGATTTCATGCCGGTTTTGGTCAATGAAATGAACCGGCTTGGTGTTCCGGATGAAAATATGCAGATTGTTTTTTCTTTGGGAACGCATCGGCTGATGACGAAGGAAGAAATGGCGGAGGGCGTCGGGGACGAAGTCGCCAGCCGTTTGCGGATGTACAACAGCGACTGTAACGTTCCGGGGGATTTTGAGTATTTCGGCACGACGAGCCGTTTCACCCCTGTATTGATCAATAAGCATATCTGCCACAGTGATCATGTCATTTTGACTGGAACGATTGTTCATCATTATTTCAGTGGTTATGGCGGCGGCCGTAAAGCGGTTCTTCCGGGATGCGCCGCGATGGAAACCGTTCGGCATAATCACAGCTTCATGATGGATCCTCATGCCGGCCTGGGGCGCACGACGGGCAATCCGGTCTATGAAGATCAGATGGAAGGGGTGGCGCTTTGGGCGAAGGGGCGCAGTGTTATTCTGTTCAATGCCATTCTGGACGCTGAGCATCGGTTTCTCCGGATGTTCGCTGGTGATTATGTAAAGGCACATCAGGAAGCCTGCCGCTTTGTCGATCAGGTATATGGCGTGGAAATTCCCCGTCAGGCCGATATCACCATTGCCAGCTGCGGCGGATATCCCAAGGATATCAATGTCTATCAGATGCAGAAAACCATGGATAATGCGGTTCTGGCGACACGGCAGGGCGGCGTGGTCATTTTGCTGGCGGAATGTGAGGAAGGCAGCGGAAGCAAAGTGTTGGAGGATACCTGCCGGACGCTCGGGTCGGCGGATGCCATTGAGGCGAAGCTGCGGGAGCGTTTTGTGATCGGCGCGAACAAAGCGTATGCGATCACCAGACTCACCCGAAAAGCGCATTTTATTCTGGTTACCGGGCTGGACCGTCAGCTGGCGAAGGATATGCTGTTTGACGGCGCAGTGGATACCGTCGAGGAGGCACTGGCACTGGCCGGATCGTATGTAGGCGACAATCCTGAGTATATTTTGATGCCGACGGGGAGTCTGACGGTTCCTCTTTTGAAATCCGAATAAGAAAAAGAGAGCGGGTCAAACCTGCTCTCTTTTTTCTGGGAGGAAGATACCGTGAAGTCAGGTATCTTCCTCTTGTTTCTTTTTTAATAGATCTTTGCAGAAGTCGATGAAAGATTGCGCTGCTTTTGAGATGTAGCGATCTTTTTTCCAGGCAAGGCCTACGTCAACAAAAATCGGGTCGGCTAAGGGGATGGCTTTGATGCCCGGTGTGTCTTCGACGACCATGTCCAGCAGGAACGCTACGCCAACGCCGCTGGCGACCAATCCCTTCAAGGTGACGACCTGATTGGATTCCAGAACGATGTTGGGGGCCACGTTGGCCGCTTTCATTTTTGCCAGGATAGTCTGGCGGAGGAAGGAGCCTTCCTTCATCATGACGACATTGGTTTCCGCCACATCCTGCAGGGAAATGGTTTTTTTCTGGGCCAGCGGGCTGTTTTCCGGCACGCAGCATACCACCTGATTTTTTGACATGGGGAGAAGCTGGAGGTGATGTGAAGCACCGGAGATGATGATGATCCCGAAATCGAGTTCATCGCGTTCCAGCTGTTCCCGGATGGACATGGAGCCTTCCTCGTGCATGAAAATATCAAGGTGGGAGTAACGGCGCTGAAAACTGGAGAAGATCCGGGGAAACAGATAGGCGCCCATCATGGGCGGAATGCCGATCTTAATGGTTCCTTTTTGCAGCTGCTTGTAGTCGTTGACTTCGAGCACAGCATCCTGTATATTGCGCAGGGCAAGTTCTACGCGGTTCAAAAAGACGGCACCTTCCGGCGTCAGGGAGAGCTGTTTTTGGCTGCGGTCAAAAAGTTGGATGCCAAGCTCCGCTTCCAGTTTTTTGATTGCTACTGTGATGTTTGGCTGTGAGACTCGGAGACGTTCAGCAGCCCGGGTGATATTCCGCAGACGGCTGGCCATCTGGAAATATTCGAGTTGTCTCAGTTCCATAGAATCGCTTCTTTCTGTATAAATTCGTTTTATTTCGTTTATATTATATCATACTTTTGATGAATATATGATACGATAATCGAAAATTATTATAAAAAAACGAAAAAATATTTTGTCGGCGAACAGTAGGATTTTTTCTCTTTGCATGGAATATAATAGATATGTTAAAATGGATTTTACGGAGAGAAAGTCCGTTCCTGGTAAGGAAATGGCAAAGGAAGATTTAGGGGGGCTTTTATTTTGGAGATGTCAACTGTCATCGGCGTGGTTATGGGATTTATTTCCATCTTCGTCGGTATGATCCTGAAAGGTGCGCCGCTTACGGCACTTAATAACCCGGCCGCGTTTTTGATCATTATCGGCGGTACGTTTTCGTGCTTGTTTATCGGTTTTAATATGAACCAGCTGAAGGCCGTGCCGAAGCTGATAAAAATGACGTTTCATAAACCGGCACTCCATGAAAAGGCAGAGCTTTTGAGTTTGTTTATCGAGCTTTCGCAGATTGCCCGTCGTGAGGGAATCCTGGCACTAGAAGGGCGTGTTCAGGATATTGAGGATCCGTTTTTCCGGTCCGGTCTCGGCATGGTTATCGATGGCATGGATCCGGACTTCGTCAGCGATATTCTGGATGCGGAGCTGGCGGTTATGCAGGAGCGCCATGCGGTGAGCCGCTCGATCCTGACACAGGCCGGTACTTATGCACCGACTTTGGGAGTGTTGGGCGCCGTGGTTGGACTGATTGCTGCACTGGGAAATCTGAATGATGTCAATAAGCTGGGGCATGCTATCGCGGCGGCTTTTGTCGCAACGATCCTCGGTATTTTTTCGGCCTATGTTATTTATCTGCCATTGGCCAATAAGCTGAAACTGCTTTCTGAGGCAGAAGTCAGTGAGAAGCGCATGATTATTGAAGGCATTCTTTCCTTGCAGGCCGGTGATTCGCCTACACAGATTGAGGCGAAACTCATGGTGTTTATCCCGCAGTCTGAACGGGATGGACTCAAGAGGGAGGGATGATGGATGGCAAGAAAAAAACGCGGGAAGAAACATGAGGAGGAAAACAGCGAGGCATGGCTCCTGCCGTATTCTGACTTGATGACCTTGCTGCTGGCGCTGTTCATCTCCTTGTTTGCCATTTCTCAGACGGATCAGAAGAAGGTTTCCGAGCTGTCGCAGGCCTTTAGTTCTGCCTTTAACATGGGCGGTCCGTCCTTTTTCAATCAGATGGGACCCAATGTCGGTCGGCGAGCGGATATGCCGTCCGACGAGGATAAGGGAACCCATGCGTATCTGGCGGAGAGCCAGCAGCTGCAGGAAGTGCAGAAGAAGATGGAGGAGTACATTGAGCAGAACAACCTGCAGGAACAGATCAGTACGCAGCTGACCGAAGAGGGACTCATGATCCGCATCAAGGAACGCGCGCTGTTTCCATCCGGATCTGCTCAGTTGGCCGGGCAGGCGCAGTCGATTGTTCCGGTGGTGGCCGGGCTGCTGTCGTCTGTTCCCGAGCGGGTCGTGGTATCTGGCCATACGGATAATGTTCCCATCAGCAGTGCTGAGTTCCCGTCGAACTGGGAACTCAGCGCGACGCGCGCTATGAATTTTATGAAGGCCCTGCTGGCGGCTAATGCTTCGCTGAATCCTGCTAGATTCAGCGCGATCGGTTACAGCGAATACCGTCCGATTGCCGATAACAATACGGAGGCCGGACGCTCGCAAAACCGGCGGGTAGAGGTATTTATTGCCCGGAACTATCGGTTTGATCCGGATGAGAAGGATGTCAGCAAGCAGACGAGCGAGCCGGATACCGGTGCGGATGGCATGCCGGTTTCTGGTACAACGGGGAACATTTCTTCGACGAATGGGGCGGCAGGAAGTTCTATGGCCACGACCTCATATTGATCGTTTTTGAATTTTTGTATGGAAGCAATAAGCCTTTCACGGAAGGGGAAACGCCCCTGATGGGGAAGGCTTATCTTTGTAAAGACAGGAGGCGGAAGGGATGATTCTGGGGATCGGTACGGATCTTATTGAAGTGGATCGCATCAGGCGGGCTTTGGAAAACCCGCGATTCCGCCAGAGAGTGTATACGCCGGGGGAACAACGCTATTGTATAGAGCGCGGCGCTCAGGGAAACGAGAGCTTTGCGGCCCGGTTTGCGGGAAAAGAGGCCGTACTCAAAGCGCTGGGAACAGGGCTGCGCGGCGGTACGCTGCAGGAGATTGAGATTCTGCCGGACGAACTCGGATGTCCGCAAGTCAGATTGTCCGGTCAGCTGGACCGAACCGCTGCGGCGAAGGGTGTGCGGCGAATCTGGATTTCACTGAGCCATACGGCCCGATATGCGACGGCCCAGTGCGTGATGGAGGGAGACGGATGAAGGTATCGCTGGTAAGAGAAATGCGCCGGATTGATCAGGCTGCCGCAGAGCGGTATGGCCTCCCGGAACTGCTGCTTATGGAGAATGCCGGGCATCGCGCCGCCGAGCAGATGGCGGCGCTTATGCATGGCGTAAAGGGAAAGACCATCTGTATTTTGTCCGGAAGCGGCAATAACGGGGGAGATGCTCTGGCTGCGGCCCGTCATTTGTTTAATCAGGGGGCGAGGCTTAAACTGTTTTTGGCCGGGAATCCGGATCATTTTACGGAATCGGCGGCGGGCATGTATCAGGTGCTGCAGAAAATGGGGCTGGATATTCATCGCCTGGAATGTGACAGAGACTGGGATCGTCTTCATTTTGCGCTGAAGCTGGCCGATGGGGTGCTGGACGGAATATTGGGAACCGGCTTCACCGGCGAATTGCGCAAGCCGACCTTGCGGGTCATCGAAGAGATCAATGCGGCCGGTAAACCCGTCCTTTCCATCGATATTCCGAGCGGTGTGGAGGCGGACACGGGGCGGGTTCTCTCTGTTGCCGTGCAGGCCGACCGGACGCTGGTCCTCGGACTGCCGAAGCCCGGTCACTTGCTCAGTCCCGGCGCAGAGTACTGCGGAAGCTGGACGGTGGATGATATTGGCCTGCCGTCTCCGCTGCTGGAGGAGGAGCAAATCCATCAGGCCCTGCTGGATGATGAGATGGCGTCTTTGCTGCTTCCTGTTCGCGCACGGTCTGCACATAAGGGCACCTGCGGACGCATTCTGGTCATTGCTGGATCCCGCGGGATGACGGGCGCGGCAGCGCTTGCGGCTTCCTCCGCTCTGCGGGCCGGGGCCGGGATCGTGACGCTGGCGGTTCCGGAAAGCCTGCATGATCTCATGGAAATCAAGCTGACGGAGGTGATGACTCGGCCGATTCCGGAGCAGACGCCGGGAATTTTTGGCGGAGAAGCAGCGCTGGCAGCGCTGCTCTCTCTGGCTTCGGAATATGATGCCGTCCTGATCGGACCGGGCCTGGGCCGTGCTGAGGAGACGATGGAACTGGTTCGTTTCTTTGTCGCAAAGGTCAACAAACCGCTGGTCCTGGACGCTGATGCCATTTATGCCTTTCGCAGTTGTCCGGATGATTTGAGCGCTCTGCCGCAGATCCCTGTGCTCACGCCGCATATCGGCGAGATGGCAGGCCTGCTGGGGGTGCCGGTTCCCGAGCTCCGGGAGTCTTTGCTGCCGGTGGTACGGGACGCGGCGGCGGAGTATCAAAGTGTTCTGGTCGTGAAAAGCGAGTGTACTATTGTGGCTTATCCGGATGGAGATGTTTTCTTTACGACAAAGGGAAATCCGGGGATGGCCACGGCGGGCAGCGGAGATGTTTTGGCCGGTACGATTGCCGGATTGATGAAACAGATGAAAAGTGCGCTGGCACCGCTCCTCGGCGTGTATCTTCATGGAGCGGCCGGGGATCTCGCTTATGAACGGAAGGGCGAAGCATTGATTGCTTCCGATATTCGGGAGGCTTTGCCGGAAGTACGGGTTTCTTTCCAGAAAAAGATAAAAACAAATGTATTTATGCAAGGAACAAGAAGAGGGGAATGAGTCAAAATGTCTATTTTCCTTCTTTGATGTACTTGACAAGTGTATAGGACGGGGCTAGAATAAAGTTACTTTGAAGAAAGAAAAGGGGCTTTACTATGGCAAAAGTGAATGTGGACTGGGAGAATCTGGGATTCAGTTATCAGCCGATTTCTCAGCGCTATGTAGCAAATTTTAAAGAGGGAAAATGGGAAAAGGGCGGTCTTACGGATGACGCCAATGTCGTGATCAATGAGTGTGCCGGTATTTTGCAATATTGTCAGGAAGTTTTTGAGGGACTGAAGGCATATAAGCAGAAGGACGGAAAGGTCGTGACGTTCCGGCCGGATATGAATGCCAAACGCATGATTGATTCTGCCAAGCGGCTGGAAATGCCTCCTGTTCCGGAAGAGATGTTTTTGGAGGCCGTGGATGAAGTCGTCCGCGCGAATGTCGACTGGATTCCGCCCTATGAGACAGGCGGAGCGCTGTATCTTCGCCCGTATTTGTTTGCTACGGGGCCGGTTATCGGCGTCAAACCAGCTGATGCCTACCAGTTCCGCCTTTTCGGCACGCCGGTTGGGTCGTATTTTAAAAACGGCGTTAAGCCGATTACGATCTGCGTGAGTGATTACGATCGTGCAGCACCGCATGGTACGGGCAACATTAAGGCCGGGCTGAACTATGCGATGAGTTTGTATCCGTATATTCTGGCCCATCAGAATGGATTTGACGAGAATATGTATCTGGATTCGGCAACGCGTACGTATGTCGAGGAAACGGGCGGAGCCAATTTCCTGTTTGTGACGAAGGATCATACCATCGTAACGCCGAAATCGGATTCGATCCTTCCGTCCATCACGCGCCGTTCTCTGGTTAAGCTTGCCGAGGATATGGGGTACAAGGTGGAAACGCGTCCGGTGAAGCTTACGGAGCTGGAAGAGTTTGAAGAGTGCGGGCTTTGCGGTACCGCAGCAGTCATCTGCCCGGTCGGCAAGGTGGTCGATCACGGCAAGGAGATCTGTTTCCCCAGCGGCATGGATGAGATGGGGCCTGTTCTTACTAAGCTGTACAATACGCTGCGCGGCATTCAGATGGGTACGGTGGAAGCGCCGGAAGGCTGGATTCGCGAAATCAAATAATATATTGCAGGAACGAAAGAGGATCAGTGAAATGGCTGGTCCTTTTTTGCTGGAAGCGCAGTGAGGCCGTTTTATTATGGTTTTGCCGCCTGTGGGAATGGCTGTTTTTCCCGCTGTTTAAATTTTTTCACAGAGAACAAGGATTTCTTTGCGCTGAACTCGAATATTTTTTATAATAGAGAAAGAAACGTTGAAGCGGGGAGTTTTGTCTATGCCGTTTAATATTACTTTGCCGATGCAATTTCATGGCATCATATCGACGATTGGCTGGTTTGATGCGATCGACATTTTGATTGTTGCGGTAATCCTTTATAAAATTTATGTTATGCTCAAGGATACCCGGGCGATTACGCTGGTCAAGGGCGTGCTGGTGCTTCTGGCGGTTACGATGGTTTGCAGCTGGGCGGAGCTTCATGTTATTTCCTGGCTGCTGCAGAAGGCGGTAACACTGCTCTTTGTAGCGCTTCCCATTGTCTTTCAGCCGGAGCTTCGGCGGGCTTTGGAGCATTTGGGACAGGGAAGTTTTTTGGGAAAAACCGCGCTTTTGGATGATGAAGAGGCGCGTTCTGTCGTTTTCGAACTGACGAAAGCGGTCAAGCAGCTCTCAGCTACCAAGACGGGGGCGCTGCTGGTTATTGAGCGGAATATGTGGCTTAATGATATCAGTGCGACCGGCATACAGATCGATGGATTGATTTCCGCAGATTTTTTGCTGAACGTGTTCATTGTGAATACGCCGCTACATGATGGAGCGGCGATCATCCGCGGCAATCGGCTGATTGCCGCTGGCTGCCTGCTGCCGCTTACGGAAAACCGCACGCTTTCTACGGAGCTGGGCACACGCCATCGTGCAGCCATCGGCCTTTCTGAGCAATGTGACGCACTGGTGGTCGTGGTCAGTGAAGAAACTGGCACGATATCTGTGGCGGAAAATGGACATATTATGCGCCATCTGGATATCGAGACTTTGCAGGCGGTTTTGATGCCGGCGTTTGCTTCGCCGCAGGCTGGTCTTAAGGATATGGTACGAAACTGGAGGAAGAAAAAATGATTGCAACGTTCCGCAGTCTGATTCAGCATAACCTGGCTGCCAAGATTCTGGCTTTGCTGGTCGCACTGATCCTCTGGGGCTATGTGATGAATGATCAAAATCCGTCGATTGATGGAAGCTTCACTGTTCAGCTGACGATGAAAAACGTACCGGACGGCTATAAGGTTGTACAGTCTGCCGATACGCTCAAGGTACGGGTCCGGGGGCCGCGCTCCCTGTTTGTGAATAACGACGGCAGTGATTTTACGGCATATGTAGATCTCAAAGATGCACAGAAGGGGAAGAATGTCTGCAAAGTGCAGATCGTGGCCCCGCAGGGATTTGAAGTGGTGGAGGCGAAGCCGGATACCGTGGAAGTTACGCTGGATCCGATTGTCAGCAAACAGGTCCGGGCAGATATTTATGTCAATGGTTCTCCGGCACCCGGCGTGACCGTGGCCAAGGTCAGCCAGTCCAGTCCCGAGGTTTCTGTCGAGGGGCCGGAATCTGCGGTGAATGAGGTAGCGCGCGTTATCGGTTATGTCGGTTTGAATGGAAAAAATGACAGCGATTTCGATCTTCAGGTTCCGCTGACGGCTATTAACGCAGATGGGCGGGAAGTACAGGGGGTCACGGTTAGTCCGTCGGCCATGTATGTATCGCTGCAGATGGCGCGCGGTCTGTTGAAAAAGATCGTGGCGATTCAGCCGTTGACGGGTGATGACCTGTCTAAGGATTATGAGCTTACAGGGGTGCGCGTCGATCCGGCGAAGATTGAGATAGCGGGCAAGAATTCGGTGATTTCGGGAATCTCTTCGATCGAGACCGAAAAGGTTTCTCTGGCAGATGTCACCCGGAATACCGATAAGACAGTGAAGCTGATTTTGCCGGATGGCGTGACGGTTACCAATCATGATGTGGTGGTTCATATTACGGTTCGGGCCAGAAAAAATGAATAATGCGGAAAGATAAAGATATGGAGTGAATGGGTTCAGTGATTCGGATTCGAAATATGCAGGTTCCTTTTTATGAGGAAACCGATCTGAAGGAGCTTGCGGCCCGGCGCTTAAAATTACCACCTCAGGCTGTCTCCGGGGTGGTAATTCTGCGTCAGGCCGTGGATGCCAGGCGTTATCATGGAGCGCCGATACAGTTTGTTTATATGCTGGATGTCTGTGTGAACGTGTCTGAGAAGCGCGTTCTGAATGCGCTGCGGCGTGATCGGAATGTCGGGCTGTCTGATGAACCGCTTCCATCGGCCTGGCCTGACCGGGGCGCTTGCAGCCGTACAGACGGAAAGCGGCCGATTGTCGTTGGCTTTGGCCCTGCCGGAATGTTTGCCGCTCTGACGCTGGCCCGAGCCGGCCTTCAGCCTTTGGTTTTGGAGCGCGGGCGCGATGTGGATTCCAGACAGCGCGATATTGCTCGGTTTTGGCAGGGCGGAGCGCTGGATGTCCGGTCCAATGTCCAGTTCGGCGAGGGGGGCGCCGGCACGTTCTCTGACGGGAAGCTGACCACCCGCATCAGTGATCCGCATACGCGGGACGTCCTCGAAGCTTTTGTCCGGGCAGGGGCACCGGCTGAAATACGGTTTTTGCAGAAACCGCATATTGGTACCGATCTTCTGCGCGGCGTAGTCCGGAATATCCGAAAGGAGATTCTCCGTCTGGGCGGAGAGGTACGTTTTGAGCATCAGGTTACGGATTTTGAATTTGAGCATGGCGCGGTGCGTGCGGTGATCGTCAACGGCGAAGACCGTTTGGAAACGGATACGGTATTTTTGGGAATTGGCCATTCGGCACGGGACACATATCGCATGCTTCTTTCTCATGGGCTTTCCATGGAGGCGAAGCCTTTTGCTATGGGTGTGCGGATTGAGCATCCTCAGGAGATGATTGACCGTGCTCAGTATGGGGATGATGCTGGTGATCCCCGGCTGCCGGTGGCCGATTATGCGCTGACCTATAAGGATCCGGTGACAGGGCGGGGCGCGTATTCGTTTTGCATGTGTCCGGGCGGGCAGGTGGTTGCGGCGACCTCAGAGGCAGGACATGTTTGCACGAACGGGATGAGCAATTATCATCGCGATTCCGGAATCGCCAATAGCGCTTTGCTGGTGCAAGTCGGCCCGGATGATTTTGGCCGGGAGGTTCTGGCCGGTATGGCGCTGCAGGATGAACTGGAATCGCTGGCTTTTGAGCTGGGAGGAAAGAATTATTGTGCGCCGGTTCAGACGGTGGGGGATTTTCTTACAGGAAGATTCGGTTCGGAACAGTTTCTGACGGCACCGACATATCGGCCGGGCGTGCGTCCTGCTGATCTTCATCGCTGCCTGCCGGCTTTTATGACGAAAACGCTGGAAGGAGCATTGCCGTGGTTTGACCGCAAAATACCCGGATTTGCTGATGCAGGAGCAGTCATGACCGGGGTGGAGGCCCGGTCGTCGGCGCCATGCCGCATCCGCCGCAGCCGCGGCACGATGGTATCGGAGTCTGCAGCGGGGCTTTACCCGATCGGCGAAGGAGCCGGTTATGCCGGCGGCATTATGAGTGCTGCTGTGGATGGCATGAAGGCGGCGCTTCATTTTATGAAAAAGATTTGATTTTCGGATAAAAACTGTGCATACTAGAAAGGACGAGGCATCCCGGAAAGGACACATGAATCGGGAAGCTGAGGGCAGAACTTATTGGAGGGATACAATATTATGGCAAGATTGTTTGGTACGGATGGCGTTCGCGGTGAGGCAAATGTTACGCTGCAGCCGGAAATGGCTTATCGGCTGGGACGCGCGGCTACGCTTTATTTCGGCAGGGAATCGGAGGAGCAGCCCCTGATTCTGATCGGGCGGGATACGCGTTTGTCCGGCGAGATGTTTGAGGCAGCGATTACGGCAGGAATTTGTTCGGCAGGCGGACGTGCCATGCTGGCCGGAGTGATCCCGACTCCGGCTATTGCCTATCTGGCCCGCCGCCATAAGGCAAAAGCAGGCATTGTCATTTCTGCTTCCCATAATCCTTATCATGACAACGGCATCAAGTTTTTCGGCGGCGATGGGTACAAACTTCCGGATGCTGTCGAAGATGAGCTGGAAGCTATCGTTCATCAGTTGGAGCAGGATGACACGCTTGCCCGTCCTTCCGGCGACAAGGTCGGACATATTGAGTATCGCACCGACCTCTTGAACCAGTATGTGGAATTTGTTCTGAGCACCTGCAGCGAGCGTTTTGACGGAATGAATATTGTTCTGGACTGCGCGAATGGTGCTTCGTATGAGGTAATGCCGAAGATTTTGCGGGAGCTTGGCGCTAAGGTCAAGGTCATTCACGCGCTGCCCAATGGGGTGAATATCAACGATCACTGCGGCTCCACACATTTGGAATCGCTGCAGAAAGCCGTTTTGGAGAACCATGCCGATTTCGGCATTGCGCATGATGGCGATGCGGACCGCTGCCTTTGCGTCGATGAGAAAGGGCAGGTGATCGACGGGGATCATATTCTGGTCATGTGTGCACAGGATATGATGAAAAAGGGGACGCTGCCTTATAATACGGTGGTCACGACGGTTATGGCCAACATTGGTTTCCACAAGGCCATCCGGGAAGCTGGCGGCCGGGCAGAGATCACGCAGGTCGGCGACCGCTATGTTCTGGAAAATATGCTCAAGAACGGGTATAAGATTGGCGGAGAGCAGTCCGGACATATTATTTTTACCGATTACAGCACAACGGGAGATGGCCCGATTACTGCGCTGCAGGTTCTCTCCTCTTTGAAGCGGAGCGGCAGAAAGGCTTCGGAACTCACGGCACTCATGACGACGTATCCGCAGCTTCTGGTCAATGTCAAGGTGGCGACAAAGGATGGATGGGAAGAAAATGAAGCCATCCGGAAGGCTATCGAGGAAGGAGATCAGGAGCTGGGAAGCGATGGGCGTATTCTGGTACGGCCGTCCGGTACGGAGCCACTGATTCGTGTCATGGCAGAGGGACCGGATCAGGCGCAGCTCGATGTGATCTGCCACCGGATCGCCGATGTCGTCAAAAAGGAACAGGGATGAGGGGGTTGAACGGAAAAAAGGCCATTCTGTTCGTCAGCTTCGGTGTGGCTTCCGCGTCGGCCCGTCATGCCAGTCTGGACGCCTGTGCTGAGGCAATCCGGCATGCTTTTCCGGATTATCTGGTTTGTCAGGCGTATACTTCGCAGTTTATGCGGAAGCGGCTGCGCGCGGAGGGCGTTCTGGTTCCTTCCGTTGAGGAGGCCTTAGAAGACTTGCGTCAACGCGGTGTGGAGCGGGTTGTTCTGCAGCCCTCTCATTTGACGCCGGGAGAAGAGTATACTCAAAAGGTATGGCTTCCGGCATCGGCCTGTCAGCCCCTTTTTGCGGAACTGCGGATCGGTTCTCCGCTTTTTGCAGAAGAAAAGCGGGATGAGGAACTTTTGCGCATCATTCTGCAGTCGCTGGACTGTCGGGGAACGGAGCAGGTTGTTTTGCTGGGGCATGGGTCGCCGCATCAGCATAATCCGATTTATGAGCGCCTGCAGCGCATGGCGGATGATCGGAATATCCCTGTTCATATCGGGGTTCTTGAACCCTCGGACTGGCCGGGATTCCGCGAGGTGCTGAATCGCCTGCAACAAAGAGGGGCAGAGGCTGTTCTTTTGGCGCCGCTGCTTCTGGCGGGCGGCGTGCATGTTTACCGGGATATGGCCGGAAACGAACCGGCTTCCTGGAAAAGCCGCCTTCTGGCGGCCGGCTTTTCCGTGCGTACGGATCTGCACGCATTGGGAGAGCGCGCGGCAATCCGCGAGCAGTTTGTCCGCAGCATCCGGGCGCTTCTTGCATCGGATAAATAAGAGAAATATTCGGATAACTCAGGGCTATCGTAGATATTCCCATAAACTATTTTTATTTTTTTGAAAATTCCTTTATAATAAAGCTGGTGTGATTTCGTTTTTTACAGGGATGTTTTTTTATTTTAATGAGGTGAGTTTATGTCGCAACCGGTAACATCCAATCCATTCATTATCATGCTCATCAACATGACGGTCGTATTTCTGGTGTTGATTGCGCTGGGGCTGGTGATCAAATTGATTCATTATCTTGATCCGACCAAGCCGAAGGTAAAACAGGAGTCTGCTGCGCCGGCAGTTGTTCCTGACCCGTCTCCTGCTGCGCCTGCGGCAGAGGAAGGGATATCGCCTGAAGTGGTTGCCGTCATTGCTGCTGCATTGTCCTCTTACGGATATGGCCCCGAACAGATTCACGCGATCCGGCCGCTGTCCCGCGACGGATGGAAAAATTCCGGCCGGGTTCCTTTCAGCAATCCGTTTTAATCCGGGGGAGGAGGAAAAGATATGGAACTTTTTAATGCATTTGCGGTGTCGCTGCAGGCGGTATGGAATGACAGCGGATTCGCCGCGTTTACCGCTGGAAACGGCATTATGATTCTGGTTGGTCTGGTCCTGCTTTATCTGGCCATTGTCAAGGAGTTCGAGCCCCTGCTGCTTGGGCCGATCGCATTCGGATGTATTCTGGCGAATTTCCCGCGGACGGGTTTCCTTACGGATCCTGGTCTGATGCAGGCCATTCATTACGGCATTGCCAATGAGATTTTTCCGCCGCTGATTTTCTTGGGAATTGGCGCGATGACGGATTTTGGTCCGCTTCTGGCTCGTCCGTCTACCCTGCTTTTGGGAGCAGCTGCGCAGGTCGGCGTATTTGTCGCGCTGATGGGCGCTATGATGCTGGGCTTCAATGTGCAGGAAGCCGGTGCAATTGGCATTATCGGCGGCGCTGACGGCCCGACGGCCATCTATCTGTCCATTCAGATGGCGCCGCATCTCCTTGGCGCTATCGCCGTAGCTGCTTATTCGTATATGTCGCTGGTGCCGCTGATTCAGCCGCCGGTTATGAAGCTGCTGACTTCTCAGAAGGAGAGGGAAGTGGTCATGGAGCAGATGCGTCCGGTTACGAAATTTGAGCGGGTTTGCTTCCCGATCGTCGCGGCAATCATCATCAGCCTGCTTTTGCCGCCGATTGCTGCTTTGCTTGGCTGCCTGATGCTTGGCAATTTGTTCCGTGAGTCCGGGGTTATGGACCGCCTTTCGGATACCGCTCAGAATTCGCTGTGCAATATCGTTACGATTTTCCTTGCGACCGGAACCGGAATGACGATGAATGCGGAAGATTTTCTCGTTCCGCAGACGCTGCTTATCATTCTTCTCGGTCTGATCGCCTTTATCTTCGGCACGGCCGGCGGCGTCATATTTGGCAAGATCATGTGCCGTGTATCTGGCTGGAAGATTAATCCGCTGATCGGTTCGGCGGGCGTTTCGGCTGTGCCGATGGCGGCGCGGGTCAGTCAGGTTGTCGGCATGAAATCGAAGCCCGGCAACTACCTGCTGATGCATGCTATGGGGCCGAATGTTGCCGGCGTCATCGGTACGGCGGTGGCTGCCGGAACCATGCTGGCTATGCTGAAATAACAAAGAATCACAACAGATTTATTTGCCGCAAGGGGCCGGTCATCTGAGCAGGATGGCCGGCCTTTTTTGTGAGACAATGGATCGTGGGGCCGCGCCTCTCTTCCTGTGATTGACAGACCATGAGACGCGGTGTACAATCAGTAGCAGGGACAGGTGCTTAGGCTTAATAGAGAAACCGGTGAAAGGCCGGTGCGGTCACGCCACTGTAATGTGAAGAGCTTTCTCAGGGATATGCCACTGGATATGATGCCGGGAAGGCGGGGAAGCTTGCTGAAGCAGAGTCAGGAGAACTGCCTGTCTGACAATCACCGTCAAAGGAGCCGGTGGCTTCTTTCGCACCTACGAAGGATGGGGAGGGGATTTTGCTGGCTAAGTCGGTTGCTCTTCTTCGAAAGGAGAAGGGTTTTTTTGTGTTTGTGATTCGGAGCAAGGCGGAAATGGAGGACAGGTATTGATGAGCGGAGTATTTTATGGAATTGGCGTAGGCCCCGGGGATCCGGAATTGTTGACGGTCAAGGCGATTCATGCCATCAAGGATGTGGATGTACTGATTGCGCCGAAGACGGAGAAAAAAGAAGGCAGTGTGGCCTTATCGATTGCACAGCCGTATCTGAAAGAAGACGTGAAAATCGTTTATCAGGTATTTCCTATGGTTCGCGGCTTTGCTGAGAACAGCACGGATGCCTGGGCGAACAATAAAAAGGAAATTCTTGCCTTGCTGGAAGAAGGGAAAAATGTTGCTTTTCTGACACTTGGCGATCCGATGTTTTACAGCACGTATATCTATGTATATCGTCTGCTGGAACATGAGCCGGTGGAGATTCGGACCATACCGGGCATTCCCGCCTTTGCGGCGATCGGCAGCCAGATGGGGTATCCGATCGTTGAAGGAAATGATATTTTGGCTGTGATTCCCGCTACGGCTGCTCCAGAAAAGGTGGAGAAGGCTTTGGATGCCGCGGATAATGCGGTCCTGATGAAAGTGTATAAAAATTTCGGGGAAGTGACGGATATTCTGGCCCGCCACGATATGTCCCGGCAGGCCGTGCTGGTCAGCCGTGCGGGGCTGGAAGAAGAACGGATTATCCACGATATTGAGGCGCATAAAGAGGAGAAGCTGAATTATTTGTCTACGATTTTGACGCGTAAGAACTGAGGTGAGACCATGAAACGCTGTCTGCTTTTGCTGCTGGGATTGGTTTTGATGCTGACTCTGACCGGCTGCGGCCCGGAACAAAACGGCGGGGGGGCATCGGGAACGGAGAATTCCTATGCAGTGATTCGGGATGATCTGGGGAGGACGGTCGAGCTGGCGGAAAAGCCGCAGCGCATTGTTGTGACATCCGCTTCTTTTCTTGAGCCGCTTGAGGCGGTCGGAGGAGCCGGACTCGTGGCGGGCCGTCCGGATTCCAGAACCAAAATGCCTGCGTATGCGAAGAACCTGACCAGTGTCGGCAAGGTATATCAGATTGATGTGGAGAAAGTCTTGTCCTGCAATCCGGATCTGGTGATCGTCAACAAGGGAATGAATGAGAAATTGGTGGACACCCTTGAAAGCAATGGGATTCGCACGCTGGTACTGGATATGAAGAGTTATGAGGACGTCAAGCGCGAAGTCGGTATTCTGGCACAGATCACCGGGGAAAAGGAAAAAGGAGAGCAGCTGGTTCGTGAGATGGATGACAAAATCCAGTCGGTTCGTGACCGGATTCCGCAGCAGAAACGGCGCGTATTTGTTATTCACAGCACCAATCAGGGACTTACGGTTCAGCTGGACGGAAGCATCGCAGGGTCTGTGGCACACATGCTGGGATGGGAGAATGCAGCCAGCGGCATCACCCCGCTGGAAAAGAATCCGGATGCGGCGCCGTACAGCATGGAAACGCTGGTGGCACAGAATCCGGAGATCCTATTCGTGACCAGTATGGGCAATCTGAAAGAGATTCAGGCGGGGATGGACGAGATGATGCAGAGCAATCCGGCCTGGCAGTCGGTGGAAGCTGTGCGGGAAAACCGCATTTACTATCTGCCGCAGGAATTGTTTTTGCTCAGTCCCGGCATTCATTATCCTGAGGCGGTAGAAACCATGGCCAAATGCGTGTATCCGAAGGTGTTTGCTCCATGAGCGGCATGTTGAAGCGCCCGGCGGCGAAGTCAGAAATTCCCCGTCGGACGGGAAGGCGGATTCTTCTGCTGATTTTTTTCGGAGTGTTGCCGGGGGCGGCGGGAATACTGAGTATGATGAAGGGGTCCGTTTCCATCCCTTTGTCTGAGATTTGGTCGGTCTTTCGGGGCGGAAGCGCGGGAGTTCATGAGCAGATCCTTTGGAATATCCGGCTGCCCCGCACGATCGTTGCCGCTCTTACCGGTGCAGATCTTGCCTTGTCCGGCGCGATTCTTCAGGCCATTATGAAAAATCCACTGGCTGATCCGCATATTATCGGTGTTTCATCCGGCGCGGGATTGATGGGGATTCTGATTATGCTGGCCTTTCCTCAGTTTGGCTGGCTGATTACACCTGCTGCTTTTCTGGGGGCGATGGGCGCGGCGGTCCTGATCTATCTGTTGGCATGGAAGAATGGAATTCAGCCCGTTCGCATTATTCTGGCCGGAGTGGCTGTTTCAGCCTTTTTTGGCGCGGGTATTTCCGCTTTATTGATTTTTTACAGCGATCGTGTTCACAATGCGCTGATGTGGATGGTGGGAGGACTTTCCGCTCGAAGCTGGCCGCATGTAGATCTGTTATGGCCGTATACGCTGGCTGGACTGCTTCTTGCCCTGCCGGCTGCCCGACATCTGAACGTCCTGCAGCTTGGCGATGAACTGGCGCGTGGACTGGGGCTGCATGTGGAACGCACGCGCCTTTTTCTGACTGCTGTGGCGGCATTGCTGGCAGCCAGCGCCGTATCCGTGGTTGGCCTGTTGGGCTTCGTGGGACTTATCGTTCCGCACATCGCGCGCCTGATGATCGGCTCGGATTATCGCTTTCTCCTTCCGTCTTCCGTCCTGTTGGGGGCTGCCGTAGTAATGTTCAGCGACACCTTTGCGCGGACAGCCTTTGCGCCGGTGGAGCTTCCGGTGGGAATCATCATGGCGGCGCTGGGAGCGCCTTTCTTCCTGTTTTTGCTGCGAAGGGAGCTGTAAGATGATTTTATCTGTAGATTCGTTGTGTGTGCATATCGGTGGGCGGGAGATTCTGCATAATCTGTCCCTGACCTTTCCGGAGGGCAGGCGCACAGCGGTCATCGGCCCGAACGGGGCAGGGAAATCGACGCTGCTGCGGTCTGCTGCCGGACTTTGTACCGAATATGACGGAAGGATTGCGCTGAACGGGCAGGATATACGCTGCATGGACCGGCAGCAGCTGGCTCGCCTTTTGGCTATCTTGCCGCAGGGGGCGGCGGCCCCTGCAGATACGACGGTCCGTGAGCTGGTAGATTATGGACGCTTCCCTTATCGGCATTGGTTTCGCCGGGCAGATGGAAAAGCGGACCGTGAAGCGGTGGAATGGGCGTTGTCGGTTACGCACCTCGAATCGCTTCAGAACCGGCAGGTACAGACGCTTTCCGGCGGGGAACGTCAGCGGGCGTTTCTGGCCATGGCGCTGGCGCAGAAACCGAAGATTCTTTTGCTGGATGAACCGACGACTTATCTGGATATCGCCCATCAGCTCGAAGTGATGCAAATCGTCACAGACATCAATAAAAATTATCACATGACGATCATTATGGTTCTGCATGATATTAATCATGCGCTGCAATATTCCGATGAGGTTGCCGTGCTGAAGGACAAGCGAATTTGGGCGCAGGGGCGGCCGGGAGAGGTTCTGACCGCAGATCTGCTGGCCGATGTATTTCGGGTACAGGCCGATGTATTTACCAATCGTCTGGGGGCAAAGGTGTTGTGTCCGGTTGCGCTGGTTCATCCGGCACATTGAACTCAGAGCATGTGTGAGCGTTTGCTTTACACATGCTTTTTTCTTTTTGTACAAATGAAAATGATAATCCTTGACATTCTCATCCGGTGTATGTTATCCTAGTTATGCAAACGAAATTCATTATCATTTACAACAGACTGATTCGGGAGGCTTGGCTATGACATTGAAAGAGGGGAAACCCGGTATGCTGCTCAAAGTTCAGCATATTCATGATTCGGAATTAAAGGAGCGCCTCATGACCATGGGATTGACTCCGGGGACGAGAGTGAGGGTGCTGCGGTCCGCGCCGTTTGGCGATCCGATGGCTATCGGCGTTCGTTCTTATAGTTTGGCTTTGCGGCGTGCAGATGCGGAGAAAGTGGAAGTCGTCATGGCTTCGTGAAGAGGCACGGTCTTTTTGGGAATCAGAATCATAGAGGAGTTGGATAAGTGACATGGCAACATTAGCAGTAGCACTGACCGGTAATCCGAATACCGGAAAATCTACGATATTTAATGAGCTGACCGGAGCGCGGCAGAAGATCGGAAACTGGCCGGGCGTGACCGTAGATAAAAAGGTAGGCTATACGCGTTATAAAGACCGGGCCATATCGATTGTCGATTTGCCGGGGACTTACAGCGTCAATGCACGCAGCCCGGAGGAGAAAATCGTCATAGATTATCTCATGAACAATAAATTGGATCTGGTCATGGATGTCGTGGACAGTTCGAATATCGAGCGCAATCTCTTTTTGACGGTTCAGCTTTTGGAGCAGGGGATTCCTCTGCTGATTGATTTGAATATGCAGGACGATGCCGAGCGCCGCGGCATCCGCATCGATGTCAAAAAGCTGGAAGAAGCCATTGGCATGCCGGTCGTCGAGACCGTAGGACGAAGCAGTAAAAGTACAAGAAAGCTGCTGGATGTTTTTACGGATACGGTGATGTCGCAATATCATGTCAGTGCGCAGGTGCAGGAACACATCGACCGGGTACAGGCGATTCGTGCGAAGGATATTCCGGACAGTAGCAAGGAGGAAGCGCTTATCGAGGCCAGATACGAGCTGATCGATAAGATTATGGCTCAGGCGGTCAATACGGAGCATGTGAGTCAGTCCGTGTCGGAGAAACTGGATCGGTATCTGGCGAACGGCTTCCTTGCCCTGCCAATTTTTTTGGCGATTCTCTATGCGGTATTCCAGATTACGTTTACCTGGATCGGGCAGCCCATTGCCGATGTTCTGGATGATGTTATCAATACGGATTTTGTAGCGTTTATGACCGATTTCCTTACGGATGCCGGTGTGGCGGATTGGCTTGTTTCTCTGGTATGCGACGGTATTATCGCTGGTGTTGGCGCTGTGCTGACGTTCGTTCCTTTGATTTTTGTTCTGTTTTTCTGTTTGTCTTTTTTGGACGGGACCGGATATATGGCGCGCATCGCTTTCATCATGGATCCGATCATGCGCCGCTGCGGCCTTACCGGCAAGGGCGTTATGCCGCTCATGATGGGTTTCGGCTGCGGGGTGCCAGCTATTATGGGCGCCAGGGCGCTGGACTCGGAGAAAGACCGCATGGTGTCGATTCTGGTCACGCCGTTTTTGACCTGTGGAGCGAAGCTGCCGATCATGGCTTTGTTTGCGGCTATGTTCTTCCCTGACCAGGCTGCAAATGTTGTTTTCGCCATGTATATTGCCGGTGTGGTGATGGCCATCGTGGCCGCGAAATGTCTGGGTGCCACGGTCTTCCGGGATAAGGGTTCTACGTTTTTGCTGGAGCTCCCTCCGTACCGCCTGCCGGATATGAAAACGGTGCTTTTGGAAACATGGGATAAAGGAAAGGGATATCTGGTTAAAGCCGGTACGATTATCTTCGCCGCATCGGTCCTTCTCTGGGTTATGTCGAATTATAATTTCAGCGGGCCCTGCGAGATCGAGGACAGCATCTTAGCTATGCTCGGCTCCTGGATGTCACAACTGTTTGTATTCCATGGCTTTGCTACCTGGGAGGCGGGCGCGGCTCTGCTGTCCGGCATCATGGCCAAGGAGACGGTCGTGGCGACTATGGGAATTCTTTACGGGGCGGCAGATGTTTCTACGGAAGCCGAGGATGCGATTGAGACGGCCGGCGCATTCATGAATACGGGGATGGCGACAAGCTTTACCGCTCTTTCCGCCCTGGCCTTCATGGTGTTCTCTCAGCTTTATACGCCGTGTGTTACGGCGCTTGGTACGATTAAGAAAGAAGCAGGCGGTTGGAAATGGGTCGCTTTTTCCGCTGTTTACATGTTTGTAACCGCATGGCTGATTTCCTTGCTGGTTTATCAAATCGGCCGTCTGCTTGGATTCTGAGCACAGTCGGGAGGGATTTTTATGGCGACATTTTTAGTCGGCGCGTTGGTGGCGGCAGCATTTTTCTTCGCCGTCCGCCATGTTTATCGAAACTTCCGTGATGGAAAAGAAGATTGCTGCGGCAATTGCTCCGGCTGTCACGGCTGTTCCGCGAAGCGATAACAGGAGAAAAGCAAACCGCCTTTCCGGTCCGGGAAGGCGGTTTGCTTCAGGCGAAATAGCGATAAATTTTGCTGAGATGAACCAGCATGCCGTGCGGAAGTATGCTGGTCAGGATGCGGTGCAGGAAAGAGACGAGATCGGGAGTGCATACCTCGATATGGCTGCGCGCAGCGCGCAGAGAGCGCAGGGCTGTTTCGTGTTTGGTGCAGGTAAAGGGAAATCCGTGGAACAGGCCGGTTTTGTCTGTCCGGATGGCCTGAGAAATGAACTCCGTATCCCGGATCCAGTAGGGGCAGACTGCCGTGACGCCGATTCCCTGCGGGCGGAGTTCGGCACTGAGCGCCCGGCTGTAGCTGAGAAGAAAGGATTTTGTGGCAGCGTAAACGGCCAGATACGGGATAGGCTGAAAAGCGGCGCAGGAACAGATTTGAAGGATATGGCTTCCCGCGGACATAAAGGGCAGCGTCAGCTGGGTCATGGACATGGCTGCCCGGCAGTTGAGATCGATCATGCGGGAAAGATCCGTCAGATTGATGTCGGAAGAAATTCCGATACGGCCGAAGCCTGCGGCGTTGATGAGCCAGCGTACCTCCAGTCCGGCGGACTGGGCGAGCTGCTGCTGGAGCGCGGGGAAAACCGTTTCCTGTGTGAGATCGCAGGAAAAGATGCGGCATGGAACAGGGCTGAGCTCTTGTGCCAGCGATTCCAAAAGATCCCGGCGGCGGGCGATGAGCCAAAGCTCATCCAGCGTTTCCTCTGAGGCAAGCAGGCGGGCATATTCGCGTCCAAGTCCGCTGGAAGCGCCGGTAATGATCGCGATGTTCATGGTGTGATGATCCTCCGAGTAAAATGATGGGCTGTTTATTCTATTATATTATATAGCAAATACAGATGGATTTCATAGAGAGAAGATATCATATTCTCAAGAGGAGCCGTGAGTCAGGAAGAAGATCGTGTTGTTTCATAGGAGGCTGAACGTATGAGGATCAGTAAACTGAGAGCGATGTCCAAGCCGTTGTTCTGGGGTGACAGACCTTTGCCTGAGCATGCAGAGATGAAGGGCGTGCTGGAAACCGATAATGGGAAAACCGGAATTCTTCTGAAGCTGAAAGACGGGATGTATGTGCTGGGAATGGCCGGCAATATTCTGCAGCTGAATCAGGAAAAAATACGCCGGAAGCTCAGGGAAGCCTGAGGTTTCGAGGGACTCAAAAGCCGCTTTCCGCCAGATGGAAAGCGGCTTTTTGCATCATATCGTCAAATGGTGTACGATATGGGCAGAAGAAAAGGTCTTGCGTGAAGGAGAAAACCTGCGGATGCGTGCATCCGACAGCGGGAAGGTTGTCTCTTTCAGGGGAAGGGGATAGATAGGATGAAGCAGCTTCATATCGGCAGTCATTTGTCGTCCGCCGGCGGTTATCTGACCATGGGAAGAGAGGCGGCGGAGCTCGGGGCGGATACGTTTGCTTTTTTTACTCGGAATCCCCGCGGCGGCAGGGCAAAAGCCTTGGATGAGGAGGATGTGGCAGCTTTTTGTACCTTTGCCGCCGCTCATCATTTTGTTCAGGTCGTGGCCCACGCGCCGTATACTATGAACGCCTGCGCCGCCCGGGAAGAGCTGCGGGAGTTTGCCCGCGATGTCCTGAGGGAGGATCTTCGTCGGATGGAGTACATGCCGGGAAATTATTATAATTTTCATCCCGGCAGTCATGTGAAGCAGGGGGCAGCAGCGGGGATCGAAAAGATTGCCGGGCTGTTAAACGAAGTGTTGACGCCGCAGCAGTCTACGACGGTTCTGCTTGAGACGATGGCCGGAAAGGGAACCGAGGTAGGCCGGTCGTTTGAAGAGCTGCGCGCTATCCTGGACCGGATTGAACGCAAAGAAAAAGTGGGCGTCTGTCTGGATACCTGTCATGTATGGGATGCCGGTTATGATATTGCCGGCGATCTGGATGGTGTGCTGAGGGAGTTTGACCGCATTGTCGGACTCCCCCGCTTACGTGCCGTCCATTTGAATGACAGTCTGAATGCGTGCGGCTCCAGAAAAGACCGCCATGCCCGGATTGGAGAGGGAAAAATCGGCCTTGCCGCATTGGCGGCGGTGACGAATCATCCCCGGCTCAGGAACCTTCCCTTTATTCTGGAAACGCCGAACGATCATGCAGGCTATGCGCGGGAGATCGCTTTGATGCGTTCCTGCTGGAAGGAGGAGAGAATGTGAACTTGTTTCAACGCGCGGTTGGGCATACACGGATGATTCTTCGGCACAAATACTGGGTGTTTCATTTTTGCCGGATTGCCGGGATTCCCTGGCAGGGGATTATGCATGACTGGTCTAAGTTTTCTCCTATGGAGTTTCGGGAGAGTGTACGGTATTATAACGGCGTATGTTCTCCTATTAAGGTTTGCAAGGAACGCAATCATGGACGCTCGCTGGCCTGGATTCATCATCACGGGCGGAATCTCCATCATTATGAGGCCTGGTGGGACAATTTTGACCGGGGGGCGCATCCGACGGATATGCCGTATCGTTATGCGGCAGAAATGATTTGCGATTTTTTGGGCGCCGGCAAAGCATACGGCCGGTCGTCGTTTACGTTTCAGGCGGAATACGAATGGTGGAAACGCAAACGGGAAGACGGAATCGGCATGAGTCCTTCCATGCAGGCTTTCGTTGAAACGGTTTTGTCCCGGCTGGCTGCCAGCAATGATCTTTCTGTTTTGCGGCCGCCTTCTCTGCGGGCGATTTATCGGGAAACGGTGCAGTCGGATTCTGCTGTGCGCTGTCCGGATGGCCCGTCACTGAATTAAGCGTTGCCGGGGTTGCAGGATACGTTCTGTTGTGCTATGATTATTTACAAGAGATTTGTCTTTGAGGCGGGGAGTATTTCCCCACCGGCGGTATAGCCCGCGAGCTCTTCGGAGCATGATCCGGTCAGATTCCGGAGCCGACCGTATAGTCGGGATGAGAAAAGACATGGGTGCTTATTGGCATGCCGTTTCGGTCACCGCGAAGAACATTCTTTCCGGTGGCTTTTTTGTTTTCTCAAAGTCTCATTTACAGACCTTATGGTTTCGATCGTATAGGATCTGAGGTGATTGTTTTGCAGGATGAAGATTTTATGCGCGCGGCCTTAGCGCTGGCGCGCCATGCGGAGGGGCGCACTTCGCCAAACCCGCTGGTGGGAGCGGTGATCGTCCGCGACGGGCATATCGTAGCTGCCGGCTGGCACCGCAGGGCCGGCACGGAACATGCGGAGATTCATGCGCTTCGCATGGCCGGGGAACTGGCCAGAGGGGCGACGCTTTATGTTACATTGGAGCCTTGCGCGCATTATGGCCGCACCGGCCCATGTGCCAAGGCGGTTGCCGAAGCCGGTATACAGCGTGTGGTCATCGGCATGAAGGATCCGAATCCTCTGGTGTCGGGGAAAGGGATCCGGATTCTTGAAAATGCCGGCATTGACGTGCGCTGCGGCGTGCTGGAAAAGGAAGCAGCTCAGCTCAATGAGGTGTTTCTGAAATGGATGGAAACCGGATTTCCCTTTGTCGTACTCAAGGCGGCGATGTCTCTGGATGGAAAGATTGCTACTTGCACCGGGGAGTCGCAGTGGATAACGAATCATGCGTCCCGAAACCGCGTGCATGAGATGAGGGACCGGTATGATGCGATTTTGGCCGGGATTGGAACCGTATTGAAGGATGATCCGTCGCTCACAACGCGCCTGCCGGATCGGCAGGGGAAAAATCCGGTGCGCATTATTGCGGACAGTATGGCCAGAACGCCGCTGACGGCAAAGGTGGTGACAGACGGGCTGGCCCCGACGATTATCGCGGTTACGGAACTGGCTCCGCCCGAGCGGGTCGAGGCGCTTCAAAATGCCGGCGTACAAGTTCTGACGGCCGGAAAGGGCAGTCGGGTGGATCTGCGCAGCCTGATGAAGCAGTTGGGCCAAAGGGAAATCTGTTCCGTTTTGGCAGAAGGCGGCGGTCAGATTCACTTTTCCCTGCTGAAAGCTGGTCTGGTCGATAAAGTGTGCATGTTCATTGCACCGGAACTTATCGGCGGGCGCAGTGCGCTGACTCCGGTTGAGGGAGAAGGATTTTCCAGCCTCGGCGATGCGGTGCGGCTGGACCGTATGACCACAGAGATGCTGGACGGCGATATTTTGCTCACAGGCTATGTCGTTCGGAGGTGACGTGATTGTTTACGGGAATTATCGAGGAAGTGGGGCGGATCCGTCAGGCGGGTTCGGGGCATCTTAGAATCGATTGCACTCAGGTCCTTCGCGATGTACATGAGGGAGACAGCATTGCCGTGAACGGTATCTGTCTGACCGTCACATCGTTTGGCCGCGCGTTTTTTACCGCAGATGTCATGCCGGAAACGGTGCGGCGCACTTCGCTTGCTGAATTGAAGCCGGGAGATCCGGTGAATCTGGAACGGGCGCTGGCTGTATCGGCCCGGCTGGGCGGTCATATCGTCAGCGGACATATTGATGGAACCGGCAGGATCCGGTCGCTTCGCGAAGAAGGCAATGCGGTGCTCATGACTATAGAAGCTGCGCCGGAGATACTCCATTACGTTGTGGAAAAAGGATCGGTGGCTCTGGACGGCATCAGTCTGACGGTAGCGGCCGTGACGGAGCAGGATTTTATGGTGAGTCTGATTCCTCATACGAGAGAGATAACGAATCTTGGCAGCAAGCATGCGGGCAGCCTTATCAATATTGAAACGGACATTTTGGGCAAGTATGTCGAGAAGCTGATCGCTGGAAATCCGGCGGAGACACGGGGACGCTCTGGCGGTCTGAGCCGTGCTATGCTGTCGGAGTATGGGTTTTGAACAAAGGAGAGAAATTATGGCAGATTTTGCAACAGTGGAACAGGCCATTGAAGATATCAAAAAGGGGCAGATGGTGGTCGTCGTCGATGATGAGGATCGGGAAAATGAAGGGGATCTTATCGTTGCCGCCGCTACAGTTACGCCGGATGATGTCAATTTTATGGCGAAATACGCAAAAGGGCTGATCTGTACACCAATCGATGGGAAGCGGCTGGATGAACTGAATATCGGTCAGATGGTCGCCAACAATACGGACAATCATGAAACCGCGTTTACCGTTTCGATTGATGCGCATGAAACGGATACCGGCATATCTGCTTATGAGCGGTGCCTGACCATTCGCAAGCTGCTTGATCCGAAAGCGCGTCCATCGGATTTTCGCCGTCCGGGACATGTTTTTCCGCTTCGTTCTGTGGAGGGCGGTGTGCTGCGCCGGGCCGGTCATACGGAGACGACAACGGATCTTGCCCGGCTGGCCGGATTTTATCCGGCAGGGCTGTGCTGTGAGATCATGGATGATGATGGTCATATGATGCGGACGCCCAAGCTGATTGCTTTTGCCAAAGAGCATGGTCTGCATTTGATTACGGTGAAATCCCTGATCGAATATCGCAAGCGCACGGAATCCTTTGTCGAGCAGGTAGCGGATGTGGATTTTCCCAGCAAATTCGGTCATTTCCGGATTAAGTCCTATGAGAGCCGGCTGGATGGGAAATGTCATCTGGCCATTGTCAAGGGCGAGGTTGCCGGAAAGAAAAATGTACTGGTACGCGTCCACTCAGAATGTCTGACGGGGGATGCGCTCGGCTCGCTGCGCTGTGACTGCGGCGATCAGCTGCAGGCGGCGCTGCGCCGGATTGAGGCCGCCGGGGAAGGCGTGGTGCTTTATATGCGTCAGGAAGGACGTGGCATCGGACTGGCCAACAAGATGCGGGCCTATGCTTTGCAGGACAAGGGGCGTGATACGGTTGAGGCCAATGTGGAACTGGGCTTTGCGCCGGATCTGCGCGATTACGGTATTGGCGCGCAGATTTTATCTGACCTCGGCCTGACCAGTATCCGGCTGATGACCAATAATCCGGCAAAGCGGGCCGGATTGGAGGGCTATGGACTGACCATCACGGAACGTGTGCCGCTTATGATCCATGCCAATAAATTCGATAAAAAATATCTGACCGTTAAGAAGGTAAAAATGGGACATCTGCTTAACGACGAGACGCTGAAATGAAAGATGGCTGCCTCATGCGGCTGGAATATTAGAGGAGGAATAGATTATGGCAAAGGTTATGGAAGGATTTGTGACGGGAAAAGGACTGCGCTTTGGCATCGTTGTCGCCCGTTTTAATGAGTTCATTACGAGTAAATTGCTCGGCGGCGCGCTCGATACTTTGCACCGCCATGAGGCAAGTGATGAGCAGATTGATGTCGCCTGGGTTCCGGGGGCCTTTGAGATTCCGCTGGCTGCAAAAAAAATGGCGGAAAGCGGCCGGTATGATGCGGTCATTTGTCTTGGCGCCGTGATCCGCGGTTCGACGACACATTATGATTATGTATGCAATGAGGTGTCCAAAGGCATTGCCCAGGTTGGCATGCAGACGGGCGTTCCGACGATATTCAGCGTGGTGACGACAGAGAACATTGAGCAGGCGGTAGAACGCGCAGGCACAAAGGCGGGCAATAAGGGCGCCGATGGAGCGATGGCCGCCATGGAGATGGCCAATCTGTTGAAGAAGATTGGTTGAGAAAAGAGGCGCAGACGATGAAAATCGGGATAATCAGTGATACGCATGGGCATGAGATGGCCTGGCAGAAGCCATATGAGCGGCATTTTCATGATGCAGATATGATTCTTCATGCCGGTGACGTTCTCTACCATGGCCCCCGGAATCCGAGAAAAGAGGATTATAATCCCGCCGGACTGGCAGAGCGTATCAATTCCTGTCCTGTGCCGGTTATTATTGCGCGGGGAAATTGTGATTCTGCTGTGGATGCCGATTGCCTGAACGTACCGGTGCAGGCTCCTTATGCTTATGTAGTAGCGGAAGGGCTGCGTATTATCATTACGCACGGAGATACGGTCATGACGGATGCGGAGAAGGATGCCATGGCGGCGCATCTCAAGGCGGATCTTTTTATTACCGGACATATTCATACCACTGTATTGGAAAAGCGCGGCCGTACGATCTTTTTGAATCCGGGATCGGCTGCCTTATCCAAGCGCGCGGATGGACGCAATACGTACGCTGTTTTGGAAAACCGCGTGATCCGGATTTATGATGCGGATACTGACGATGTATTGATGCAGTATACCATGTGAGGGATTGAAACTCGGAATACGGAAAGGATGAAAAAAGTGAAGGATCATCTGGCAAAGGCAACGGCTGACGGAGTCCGCATTTATGCGGCAGTGACAACGGATCTGGTGAATGAGGCAATCCGCCGTCATGACTGTTACCCGGTGGCGGCTGCCGCATTAGGCCGTACGATGACCGCAGCGCTTCTTCTGGCGGCAAATCTCAAGAACCAGGAGGCTTTGACCATACAATTCGCTGGTGACGGGCCATTGGGCAAAATTGTCGCCGATGCCGTACCGGAGGGGTTTGTACGCGGCTATGTCGACGAACCGCATGTGAATTTGCCGCTTAATTCCCAAGGGAAGCTTGATGTCGGCGGCGGCGTGGGGCAGGGCATGCTTTCCGTTACGCGGTTTACCGGCCTGAAGGAGCCGGTAACTGGCAGCATAGAAATCACCGATGGGGAAATCGCGGATGATCTGACAAAATATCTGTTTGTTTCTGAACAGACGCCTTCCAGTGTCGGCCTTGGCGTTCGGATCGATCCAGACTTTCATTGCATTGGCGCCGGCGGCTTTTTTCTTCAGCCATTGCCGGATGCTTCCGAGGATTGTCTGGATCGTCTGGAATCCAATCTGAGACAGGTTTCCTCTGTTTCCAGCATGGTAGAACAGGGAATGGATGCAAAGGGGATCATCGCCGAACTCATGAAGGGGATGCCGGTTCATTACCTGACTGCTACGGATCTGTCCTTCCGCTGTTCCTGTTCCAAGGAGCGGATCGGTGAAGTGCTGATGAGCCTGAATCGCAAGGATCTGGAGAGTCTGGTGCAGGATGGCCAGGCAGAAGTATGCTGCCATTTCTGCAATGAAAAATATTTATTCCATGGGGAAGAACTGCAGGCCATTCTTGATGAGGCTGACCGGCACAGACGGCCGTCGTAATCTCTCTGACAGCTTTCCGTTTCTCCCGTTATCCGATGCTGAGGGGCGCTAAGACTTCCGTCTTTGCAGGCGGGGGATACCCCCCTAAAGCTCTGGATAAGTTCGACTAAATTCAGCGGGGGAGAAAAAACTCCCGCTGAATAAGTTTTACTTTATGCTGCTTTGGGGCGGATAAATTGGGATTTTCCTTGCAAGGCGTTACGATTTGTGTTAAAATACCTATATTGTGTGTTGGGACTATGTGTCCCGATGGGGTAAGGAGGTGTAACACATGGCAAGTGTTTGCGAAATTTGTGCAAAGGGCGAGCTGTCTGGCAATAACGTCAGTCATTCGCATCTGAAGACGAAACGTTCCTGGAAACCGAACATTCAGCGTGTCCGCGCTGTAGTGGATGGTGAAGTCAAACGTGTTAATGTCTGCACGCGCTGCCTGCGTTCCGGCAAGGTTCAGCGTGCCCTCTGATTTGCGCATAAATATCAGAAGCTGATATATCATAAAATAAGCCTATCCCTTCGGGGGTAGGCTTATTTTATATCTGCCGGGAAAAGAAAAAGGCTGCATGAAGTCCCAAATGGATTTTCATGCAGCCTTGCATCCGAGTCTTTATTTGTGGTTTCTTCTGGCCAGTGCGCGGATGACTTTTGCTCCGGTATTGTGGATGCGGCGAAGCGGAGCGACCTTGGTTCTGACTTTTGGTCGGATGTCTTTAGCACTGCCGAAATTTCCTCGTTTCAAGACGGTGGTCTTTACCTTGTCCGGCTTGAAAAAGCTGCGGATATTCCGCGCGATCTTATCCGGTTCCGCATTTTCCCGGCAGAGGAAAATATCGATGGCAACATATTTTAAATCCGTATAGATATCCATGGTAAGGTGGCCTTCCTGAAAGATGGCCATGATCGCGACATGGCAGTCTTCCAACGGCTCGGTATCCAAATGAATCAGGCGGAAATTCAGATCCTTGAGCGTGTCCTGCAGATTCTTTTTGATCAGCTCAGTGTCGGTGAGCTTGCTGTTTTTGCAGTTAAATAAATCGGCCGTTAAATGACGGGCTAATATCTTCACTAGCTGGTGTGCTCCTTTTTTCGATGGTATCGATAACAAATCATCATATTATTATCTATTATTATAGAGGAAGTGATCGGAGTACGTCAAGCGCGCGTCCGCCGGGCAGGTCTGATGGGCATTCATTTTCTTTTATCCGGATAAGGCGGAGTCTTCCGCTTTTGGCGCAGACCGAGGAGGATAAAGAAAAACAGGGCGATGGAAAAAGCGAAAAAGCTGGTCGTTTGCGCACTGGTCATGAAACCGAGTACTTTTTCCGCGTAGTCGCCGCGCAGAAATTCCAGACCAAACCGGGCAGTGCTGTACAGCATGACATAGAGGGCGAAGCACTGTCCCCGGGCATGGCTGGTACAGCGGAACATCAGCAGCAGGGCGAAGATCACCATATCCAGCTGACCTTCCCATACTTCGGCCGGCCAGAGCGGCTGTGCGCCGTAGGTATGAGCGGCCAGTGTAGTCGCTGGGTAAATGATGCCGAAGGAACCGCCGGTCGGGGCGCCGAAGGCATCCCCATTCAAAAGATTGGCACAGCGTCCCAACGCCTGTCCGAGGATGATGGCCGGAGCCAGTGTGTCCATGAGGCGGATGGTATCGAGATGATGGCGGCGGCAGTACAGGATTCCTGCGATTACGCCGAATACAATTCCACCCTGAACGGCCATGCCGCCTTGCCAGACATTGAACAATTCGGTGAGATGGTGGCGGTAATACCCCCAGTCAAAGAAAAAGACATCCCAAAGACGTGCGCCGATCAAGCCGGCAATGCCGCAGTAAATCCCGAGATCGACGAGGTGCTTTTCATCGCCGTGTCCTTCTCTTTGAGCAAGAAAATAGCCGGTCCCGGTAGCCAGAATGATGGACAGCGAGAGTACGAGTCCGTAAGTGCGGACGGGAAAATCGCCGATAAAAAACAGATATTGATGCATAAAAGCCTCCCGCATTTATGATGCTGATAGAAAATCTCAGTTTATTATAGCTTAAACCGGCTGAAAAAAGAAGAGAACAGAGCCGGGGATTTTTTATTTGTAATCCGCTCGTCCCTGTGCTACAATAAGGAATATCACATAGAAATGCATGGAAGAAGAAGAGTAGGCCGATGGTGAAAGCGTCAGCGAACCGGGTGAGGTGAGAGCCGGGAGCGAGTAGGAAAGGCTGAAGATCCCTTTGGAGCAGCAGGCTGAACGCATGAGTAGGCCCCGCCGGAATTCCCCGTTACGGAACAGCGCATGATGGTGCGTGAAAATAGGTGGTTTTCAGTAGGCAGATGACCTGCATCCTGTTTTGGATGCGGGCTTTTTTTATGAATGGGGGGGAATCTCTTTGTATGATAAGGTAGAAACCAATCTGAATTTTGTGGATCGTGAAAAAGACGTATTGAAGTTTTGGAAAGAGCATAATATCGCGCAGAAGGCTATTGACCAGCGCGAGGGCTCGGATACGTTCACGTTCTATGACGGGCCACCGACGGCGAACGGCAAGCCGCATATCGGTCATGTGCTGACGCGCGTCATCAAGGATATGCTGCCGCGCTTCGCTTCGATGAAGGGCAAGAAAGTCCTCCGGAAGGCGGGCTGGGACACGCATGGCCTGCCGGTCGAGCTTGAGGTCGAGAAGGCCGTCGGCATCAACGGCAAGGAGCAGATCGAGGCGTACGGCATCGAGCCGTTCATCAAGAAATGCCGCGAGTCGGTCTGGAAGTACAAGGGCATGTGGGAGGAGTTCTCCGATGTTGTCGGCTTCTGGGCGGACATGGAACATCCCTACATCACCTATGAGAACAACTTCATCGAGTCCGAGTGGTGGGCGCTCAAGGAGATCTGGAAAAAGGGCCTGCTCTACGAGGGCTACAAGGTCGTTCCGTACTGCCCGCGCTGCGGCACGCCGCTCTCCTCGCACGAGGTCGCGCAGGGCTATAAGGATGTTACGGAGCGCTCGGCGATGGTCGAGTTCGGCGTGAAAGGCGAGCCGGATACTTGCTATCTCGCATGGACGACGACGCCCTGGACGCTGCCGTCGAATCTCGCGCTCTGCGTGAATCCGGAGGTCGACTATGTGAAGGTGCAAGTCGGGGAGAAGAAATACATCCTCGCCGAGGCCCTCGTCGACAAAGTGTTCGAGGACGTGCCGGGCGAGCGCACGGTGCTCGCGCGCTGCAAGGGCAGGGAACTCGTCGGCCGGGAGTACGAGCCGCTCTATCCCTACGCTGTCGGCAAGATGAAGCCGGGCAAGAAATCGTTCCTCGTCCTCGCGGATGACTATGTCACGACGGAGGACGGCACGGGCATCGTCCATCTGGCACCGGCCTTTGGTGAGGACGATAACCGTGTCTGCATGGCGAACGGCATCGGCTTCGTGAACTTCGTCAACAGCAAGGGTGAGCTCACGGAGGACACGGACTGGCCGGGCGTCTTCGTCAAGAAGGCCGATCCGCTGATCCTCAAGGACCTCGGGGAGAAAGGCAAGCTCTTCAAGGCGCCGGAATTCACGCACAGCTATCCGCACTGCTGGCGCTGCGACACTCCGCTTCTCTACTACTCGTTCCCGACGTGGTTCATCAAGATGACGGCGGTCAAGGACGAACTCGTCGCGAACAACAACACCGTCAACTGGATCCCGAAGTCCATCGGTCAGGGACGCTTCGGCAACTGGCTCGAGCATGTGCAGGACTGGGGCCTCTCGCGCAATCGCTACTGGGGTACGCCGCTGCCTGTATGGGTCTGCCCGGACTGCGGCGAGCAGCACGTCATCGGCTCCATCGCCGAGCTCAGAGAGATGAGCGACAACTGCCCCGAGGACATCGAGCTGCACCGCCCATACATTGATAACGTCACGATCAAATGCCCGAAGTGCGGCAAGGAGATGCACCGCGTCAAGGAAGTCATCGACTGCTGGTTTGACTCCGGTTCCATGCCGTTCGCGCAGTGGCACTATCCGTTTGAGAACAAGGACATCTTTGAGAAGCGTTTTCCCGCGGACTTCATCTCCGAGGCCGTCGATCAGACGCGCGGCTGGTTCTATTCGCTTATAGCGATTTCAACGCTGCTTTTCCACAAGGCGCCCTACAAGAATGTCATCGTGCTCGGCCATGTGCAGGACAAGGAAGGCCGCAAGATGAGCAAGTCGAAGGGCAACGCCGTCGATCCGATGGACGCGCTCAAAAAGCACGGCGCCGACGCCATCCGCTGGTATTTCTACGAGAACAGTGCGCCATGGCTGCCGAACCGCTTCCACGACGACGCCGTGCAGGAAGGCCAGCGCAAGTTCATGGGCACGCTCTGGAATACTTACGCATTCTTCGTGCTCTATGCGAATATCGATGCGTTTGACGCAACGAAATATACGTTGGAGTATGACAAGCTTAGTGTCATGGACAAATGGTGTCTGAGCCGTTTGAATACCATGGTCAAGCATGTCGACGAGAATCTGTCTCATTATCGGGTTACCGAAGCCGCCAAGGCATTGCAGCAGTTTGTCGATGAACTGTCGAACTGGTATGTCCGCAGCAGCCGCAGCCGTTTTTGGGCTAAGGGCATGGAGCAGGATAAGATCAATGCCTATATGACGCTCTGGACTGCACTGGTTACAACCGCCAAGGCCGCGGCGCCGATGGTACCGTTCATTACCGAGTCGATATATCGCAATCTGGTCTGCAGTATTGATAAGAATGCTCCGGAATCCGTACATTTGACGGATTTCCCGAAGGTCAATGAAGCGTGGATCGATACCGGTCTGGAACAGAATATGGAGCTTGTCCTTGAGATTGTCGTTCTCGGCCGTGCTGCGCGAAATGAGACGAATATCAAAAATCGTCAGCCGGTAGCCAATATGTATGTACATGCTGAACGCGAGCTGCCGGAATTTTTCCGGAAGATTGTAGAGGATGAGCTGAACGTGAAACAGGTGACGTTTAAGGACAATATGGAATCTTATCTCACCTATACCTTCAAACCGCAGTTCCGCGTACTGGGGCCGAAGGTCGGCAAGCAGATCGGCGAAATCAAGGCGGCGCTGAGCCGGGTCAATGGACATCAGGCCAAGGCAGAACTGGACAAAACGGGAATGCTGAAGCTCTCCCTCTCTTCCGGCGAGATTACCTTGACGCCGGAAGATGTCGAGGTGACCATGGCGCAGACGGAAGGTTATAACTGTCAGCGTTATAACGGCGTGACCATTGCGCTGGATACTACCCTGACCGAGGACTTGCTGGAAGAGGGCTTTGTCCGTGAAGTAATCAGCAAAATCCAGACCATGCGCAAGGAAAACGGCTATGAGGTAACCGATCATATCCGGGTCAGCCTCAGCGGCAATGCGAAGCTGGAACAGATCGTCCGGAAGAATGAAGCTTATTTGCGGGAGATCACTCTGGCGGATGAGGTCTGCTATGATCGTTCGGAGGGAACCGCAAAAGAGTGGAACATCAATGGCGAGACGCTGTGCATTGCCGTGCAGTGACCTGCCGCCCTTGTTAAGCTTTGTCCCGACGGAAGGAGAGCGATTATGAAGGAGGAAAAAAGACCGGAACATCCGGCTCATACTCATATCCTGCCTGATGGGACGGTCGTCACGCATACGCATCATCACAGCCATACACAGACCAGAGCCGTACTGAACCGTATGTCGCGGCTGATCGGTCATTTGGAATCCATCAAACGCATGGTGGAGGACGGAAGGGACTGCAGCGAGGTTTTGGTGCAGTTATCCGCTGTCCGCAGTGCGATCAATGGCGTGAGCAAAATCATACTCAAGGATCATTTGGAGCATTGTGTGGTGGACGCGGTTCGTGATGAGGATAAGGAAGCGTTGGACCGCCTTAACCGGGCTATCGACCAGTTCATAAAGTAGTCCATAAAGTGAGATTTATTCAGGGCTTTAGGGGCGCTAAAGCTCCCGCCTGAAGAGGATCGAGTAACAATCTAAACGGGTTTGTCGTTTTTGCTTGCGCGGCGGGCAGGATGGCATGACAGTTATTTCGGCAGAGGGGCCATTTTGGATCAGGCCTTTCTGCCGATTTTTTGTGACATCCGTTACTGTTTTTTCAGCGGAAAGAAGATATGCTTAAAACATTGCTGTATCTTGTGAAAAAAACGAATGTATTTTCACAGGGAAACATGGTACAATAAGAATAAACTGTTGTAAGCGTATACATGGACGATGCGTGGTACGATTGCAGAAACAAATAGGAGGATGCTGTATATGGCACAGAACAAGATCGTAATCAGTCAGGTCATGATGCCGAGCCAGACCAATCCGAATGGCAATGTGCATGGTGGCGAAATCATGAAAATGATGGATTCGACAGCTTATGCTGCCGCCCGCAAGTATGCCCGGTCGAACGTAGTCACAGCCCGCGTTGACGAGCTGGAATTTCATTTGCCGATCTTGATCGGGGATTTGGTGACCTGTTCGGCAGAGATCGTTTTTGTTGGTCATAGCTCGATGGAGGTAGCGGTAAACGTCGATGTAGAGGATCTGGATCAGGACAGCAAGCCGCAGCGTGCTCTCACCGCGTATTTTACCATGGTGGCACTGGATCGGAATTCCCGTCCGAAATCCGTACCGCCGCTGATCCTTGATACGGAGGAAGCAAAACGCGCGTTTGAGGACGGCCGCCGCCGCTATGAAGCGCATAAGGAAAGAAAAAGAAAACAGCGCGAAGAAGAAAAGATGCGGGCTGCGGCAAAAAAATCTCCCCGGGAGCCGGAAAATCATACTGCTAAAAAATAAAGTTTACAGTTTTACATAAAATGCTTGCAAAAAAAACGGTTCTGTGCTATCTTAGTATTCAACACAGGGAAATGCGTTGCAAAGGAATAGTATGGAGCGGGATGTATTCAGAGAGTTGTCGTTTGGTGAAAGACAGCAGCGGAACGGTCCGGAACTCACCTTGAAGCATCCCGCTGAAAGCAGAAGCGAGTAAACCGGGACGGGATCTGCCCGTTACAGCAGTAGGACTTGATGGAGTCCGCAGAGGTGTCCGCCGGACACGAATTGGAGTGGTAACACGTAAGCATGGCCTTTCGTCTCTTAGAGATGAAGGGCTTTTTCTTTTTGGAGGGATGAGCATTATGATGAATTATCAGAAGTACAGCAAGGGTTATTTCATGCCGCCGGAGATCGATTTGGACTGGGCGAAGAAGGATGCGCCGGATCATGCGCCGGTATGGTGCAGCGTGGATATGCGCGACGGCAATCAGGCGCTGATCACGCCAATGAACCTGGAGGAAAAGCTGGAATTCTACAAAATGCTGGTCAAGGTGGGCTTCAAGGAGATTGAGGTCGGCTTCCCGGCCGCCTCAGAGACGGAATTTGAGTTTTTGCGCCGTCTGGTCGAAGACGATCTGATTCCTGATGATGTAACGATACAGGTCCTGACGCAGGCCCGCGAGCATATCATCCGCAAGACCTTCGAGTCGTTGAAGGGAGTTCGGAATGCGGTCGTTCATGTTTATAATTCGACTTCTGTAGCGCAGCGGCAGCAGGTGTTCCGGAAGTCCAAAGAGGAAATCAAGCAGATGGCTGTGGACGGGGCGAAGCTCTTGCAGAAGCTTACGGAAGAGGCAGGTGCAGACTATCGTTTCGAATATTCCCCGGAGTCCTTTACGGGAACGGAACCGGAATATGCGCTGGAAGTGTGCAATGCGGTGCTGGATGTTTGGAAACCTACCGCAGACCGCAAGGCGATCATCAATCTGCCGGTAACCGTAGAGATGAGCATGCCGCATGTTTACGCTATGCAGGTTGCTTATATGAATAAGCATCTGAAATACCGCGATCATGTCGTGCTGTCGCTCCATCCGCATAATGACCGGGGATGCGGCGTAGCTGATACGGAACTGGGCATTTTGGCAGGAGCCGACCGGGTTGAGGGAACCTTGTTCGGAAACGGAGAACGCACGGGCAATGTGGATATCGTCACTGTGGCTATGAATCTGTTTGCCTTGGGAATTGATCCAAAACTGGATTTTTCGAATATGCCGGAACTGGTCGAAACGTATGAGCGTCTTACGCGTATGCAGGTCGGATATCGCCAGCCATATGCCGGAAAACTGGTCTTTGCGGCGTTCTCCGGCTCGCATCAGGATGCCATTGCCAAGGGAATGAAATGGAAAGAGGAAAAGAATCCCGATAAGTGGACTCTCCCGTATCTTTATATCGATCCGAAGGATGTCGGCCGCGAATACGACGGCGATGTCATTCGGATTAACAGCCAGTCCGGCAAGGGCGGCGTCGGCTTTATTATGGAATCGAAATACGGGATTGAGATGCCGAAAAAGATGCGTGAGGACTTTGGCTATTGTGTCAAGGGCGTTTCGGATCACAAGCATAAAGAACTCATGCCGGATGAAATTTATCAGATTTTCCAGAACGAATACGTCAATATCGATACACCATATGAACTGGTGGATTTCCTCCTGAAAAAAGAGCCGGATGGCACGCGTTCCGGTACGGTGGACCTCAAGGTGGAGGGGAAGCCGGTGACTTTCCTGGCCAGAGGCAATGGCCGCCTGGACGCTGTTTCGAATGCGTTGCAGCAGAATCTGGATATTCAATATAAGGATCTGACGTATAGTGAGCATGCGCTGGAGATCGGTCAGAATTCCCGTGCTATGGCTTATATCGGCATTACGGCTGATAACGGGCATATTACATGGGGCGCAGGTATGGATACGGATATCATTACGGCGTCGCTGCAGGCGCTGATCAGTGCGATTAACCGGATGAAGGCCGGAAAATAAAATCCCGGCCGCTGTTTCTTATGCTATAATGGAGTCACATTTTATATTCAGCGATGAAGGGTGATTCCATGAAGAAGATTGTAGTGTCCTGTCTCCTGACTGCAGTTTTTACACTGGCCGCTGCAGCGACGGTTTTTGTCGTGGGGACAGGATATTTTGTCGGCAATTATGCCGTTCATTTTGGTCTGGAGCGCGGCACGGGCGACCATTCGCAGGAACCGCCGCGGGCGTATGCACTGCTTATGCCGCCGGAAGCCCGGCATTATAACCGGCCGGATTATACGAATGAGGAATGGACGATGGAGTCGGCGGACGGATTGAAGCTCCGGGCGACACATTTTTTCCCCGATCAAAAGAGCAGCCGATGGGTTATTGTCGTTCATGGCTATGGCTGTACGCAGGAGAATTCCTGGTATATTGCGGCGAATTATCTGAAGATGGGGTATCATGTACTGACGCCTGATCTCAGAGGAGCAGGGAAAAGCGAGGGGCGGTATTTGACGATGGGCTGCCGGGAAAGCGAGGATATTGCTGCCTGGACCCGGCTGATTGCCGAACGCCATCCGCAGGCAAAGATTGTTCTGCACGGGGTGTCTATGGGAGCGGCGACCGTTATGATGGCTGCCGCACGTCCGGATCTTCCCGGGCAGGCTGTAGCCTGTATTGAGGACTGCGGGTACACGGGCGCTTTTGACCTGCTGGTGCATCAGATTACTGCTTCTTTTGGCCTGCCTGCTTTTCCCGCGATGAATTTGTTGGACTGGCGCTGCCGAAAAGTGGCTGGATTCAGCCTTCATGAAGCGGATCCGTTGGAGGCGGTACGTCATTCTTCGCTGCCGATTCTGTTCATTCATGGAACGAAGGACACGCTGGTACCGCCGGACATGGCCGAAGCGCTTTATGAGGCAGCGGACGCGCCGAAAAAGCAGCTGTTGTTCATCGACGGTGCGATACATGCCGCTTCCTCTCAGCAGGATCAGGAGAAGTATTTTCAAACCATCCGGACCTTTGTGCGTCCCTATATGCAGTAAGAGCTGGTGAAAGTGAGGAGGGAGAATATGCGGGCAGTTGTTACACGGGTGCGTTCCGCTTCTGTTACGATTCATGGCGTAACACATGGAAAGATCGGGCTGGGATTTTTGGTTTTGCTGGGCATTGGTCCGGAAGATACACCAGAGCTTTGTGCGCGTCTGGCGGAAAAAATCGTTCATGTGCGGGTGTTTCCGGATGAAGCAGGAAAAATGAATCGAAGCATCGAACAGGCCGGCGGCGCTTTTCTCGTCGTATCGCAGTTCACGCTTTATGCGGATCTGCGAAAACGGCGTCCGGGATTCAGTCATGCAGCTGGCCCGGAGCTGGCGCAGCCTTTGTATGAACAGTTTTTGGAAGAACTTCGGAGCCGGCATTTCCTTGTAGAGCACGGGGAATTCGGGGCGGAGATGCAGGTAGAATCTGTGAATGACGGTCCGGTTACGCTGCTGTTTGATATGGAAAAGGATACGGTGAGCAAATAAAAAAACGGCCAAAAGCCGTTTTTTTATTTGCTCACTGCCGTTCAGGCAAGGCCGTGTTCTTTTCCCCAATGGGCGATTTTGTCGTAAAGCGGAGTGGGAACGTGGTGGATTCGTCCCAGCTCGGACATGCGGGAAACCAATCCGGAAAATTCCGAAGGGCCGCCTTTTTCAACATCGCGCTGCATGGAAGTGGTAAGTCCCGGCGCAAAGGCATCCATGAGCCGCAGGTCCGCCGCAACGAGATCGCGGTCGAATACGATGCCCATGGCATGTCCGACGGCTTCGACCTCTCGGACAAGGCCGATGAAGGTATCCCGTACTTCGCCGGGCTGCTGAAAGGCTTCACTGGTCACATGGAAGTAAAGGCCGGCGGCGCCCATCGGTGAGACAAAGGAGAATTTTGTCAGGGCATCGCGTTGGATCTGTTCGGTGAAATGGGCGTGAATATCCGCCGATCGCATGATGGTTTCAAGCTGTGTCGCTTTTTCCGTCAGGCGACGGTCCTGACCCGGCCGGAATCCGTAAAATACGCGCAGGATTTCCTGCGGCTGTTCGATGACACCGGGGCTGCCGATTTTGGCGAAAACATAAATACATCCGTCAAGAACTGTACAGTCCGGCAATTGTTCCTGCATGACCGCTCCTGTACCGAAGACGTTGAGGATCGGTATGACGAGCGTGTCGGAACCGGCGATGCGCCCCGCAAGGGAAATGGCATCCGGAATCCCATAGTATTTGACACAAATGAAGAGTACGTCGGGAGTTTCTTTATAGTCTGCGGCCGTGCAGGCCTTGACGGGTGCGATATGTATATCGCCGCGGTGGTTTGTGCGTATCGTCAGGCCATCGTTTTGCATGGCCGACAAATGTTTGCCGCGTGCGATAAAGGTTACATCATTGCCGGCATTGGCCAGATAGCCGCCAAGGACGCCGCCGGTTCCGCCCGCGCCGAGAATGGCAAATTTCATGTTCATCCCTCCCAAATATGCAGAGAAATTTGTTCATCATTCTGCTCTTATCCGATGCGAAAGCCATGGATAAGTTTGACCAGATTCAAAGGGAGAAAAACGCCTCTGAATAAGTCTCACTTTATTGTAACATAAGGCAGCCCGATTCGTACAGGCAGAGAACGTCGGATCCTTAGGAGCTGCATCGTGACAAAATGGGCAGAAGCGGATATAATATCAGGCAGTGAAACCCATGATAAGGAGTGAGTAGGAATGGATGAGAACAAGCTGACACGATATGCGCGTCTGGTGGTGAATGTAGGCGTTAATCTGCAGCAGAATCAAATTCTTGTGATCAATGCGCCGATTGAATGCGCGGCCTTTGTGCGAACCATTGCTGCGGAGGCATTTTCCTCCGGCGCACAGGATGTTGTTGTGAGCTGGGGCGATGAACTTCTGGCCCGCATCCGTTATGAGGGCGGAAGCAGGAGGCTGTTTTCTGAATTCCCGGAATGGCGCAGAAAATTTTATATGGACTATGCGGAGCAGGGGGCGGCGTTTGTCTCGATTGCAGCGCATGATCCGGAAATTTTCCGGGGTGTTGATCCGGAGAAACTCAGGTTGTCCCAGCAGGCGGCAGGAGCGGCTCTTCTGGAATATCGCGAGCGCCTCATGAACAATCGCAATACCTGGTGCGTTGTGTCGGTACCGACAAGTGGCTGGGCTGGGAAGGTGTTCCCGCAGCTGGCTCCGGAGAAAGCGATGGAAAGACTGTGGCAGGAGATTTTCCGGGCGGTACGAATCGAAGACGGGAACGATCCAGTAGCGGAATGGCGAAAGCATATTGCTTTTTTGCAGAAAGCCGCTGGCTTTATGAATGCGCATGATTTCCGGACCTTGCATTATACCAATGCCAGAGGGACGGATCTGTACATCGACCTGCCGGAAGGACATATCTGGGCCGGAGGTGCTGAGGCTTCGGAACTCGGTGTGGAATTTGCCGCAAATATGCCGACAGAAGAGGTTTATACCCTGCCGCAGCGCAATGGGGTAAACGGAACGGTGGCAGCCTCCCGTCCGCTTAACTTTCATGGCAATCTCATCGATGGGTTCCGGCTGACCTTTCGTGAAGGCCGCGTGACGGATTTTTCGGCAGACAAGGGGGAAGAAATCTTAAGAGAACTTCTCGATACCGATGAAGGCGCGCGTTATTTGGGAGAAGTGGCTTTGGTCCCGTATGATTCACCGATTTCCCAAAGCGGCATTTTGTTTTATAATACGCTGTTTGATGAAAACGCCGCCTGCCATCTGGCTCTGGGCAAGGCTTATCCAACTTGCATCCGGGACGGTGCGAAGATGGACAGCGTGACGCTGCTGCAGCATGGTGTCAATGATTCTTTGCTGCATGAAGACTTTATGATCGGCACACGGGATCTGGCGATTGATGGAACAACTGCTTCGGGAGAGGTTGTTCCTGTGTTCCGTCAGGGAAATTTTGCCTTTTGATCCGATGATGTACCGGGAGCTTTTTGTAGCGGTTTTCCGGGGTTTACGGTATAATGAGTTTCGGAAAGAAATGCAGGCCTGTGCATGAGGGCGCAGGGGAAAAGAGGTTGCTATGAAACAGAATCTGTTCCAGACCGGTGCTGTTATGGCGCTGGCATTCCTTTTGGTGATGGTGACGGCAGCACAGCCGGCGCGGGCCGCTGCCGAGGGGAAGCCGCTCCCGTCGGATTTTGTCTGTCATACCGTAGGGATCGGAGATGATGACGGAAAGGTGATTGCCGCCTTTGGCGCGCCGCGGTATGAACGAACGGTCCGGATTCAGGGCATACTGGTGAAAGAATGCGATTTTGATGGAGATTTCACGATCGGCTTCGCGGCTTCAACTGGAAAAGTGATTGATATTACGATTCGGAATAAGAACTTCGAGCTGCGCCGCGGTATTCGTTATGGTGCGACATCAGCATGGATTCAGGATACCTATGGCCGGTCTAAGAGAAGAAATATTGACGGCAATATGTTTTATCTCTATGCGAACCCGGCCGATCGCTTTCAGCATCTGATGCTGCAGGTCGATTCCGGTGACGGGCATCTCATGGTCATGCGGATTACAGGCCTGCCTATCGACGAAATGCAGATGCAGGAGATGATGAAAGCGAAGCCGGACCTGTTCCGCGATCCGGAAGAGAAAGGAACCTGGTTTATTCCCAGCGAGAAGGAGATTGATCTTTCTGGTATGCCGGAGTCGAAACCGGTCCGTCTGGGAGGTTTGACGGAATGATACAGCTGCGGATGCTGGAGCATCGGTTGCTTCGTTATCTGGGAATTGCGGCAGGATGCTTTATTGCGAGCTGCTCGATCAATTTGTTTCTTGTCCCCGCACATCTGCTGACGGGCGGGGCCACGGGCATTGCCATCATCTTTTATTATCTGGCCGGACTGCCGATCGGTTTGCAGACCTTTCTATATAATGTTCCGCTGCTGGCTGCCGCCTGGAAAACGCTGGGGAGAGGATATACCATTGATGTCGTTGTCGGCACGGCAATCTTTTCCTTTTGTCTGGATATCACACGCGTTCTCAATGCGTATTCGCCGATTCAGGACGTCATGCTGGCAGCGATCTTCGGCGGTGTATTCAATGGAATTGGTTACGGTCTGGTATTTCGCATGAACGGGAGTACGGGCGGCTTTGATATCGTCGGCGCGATCATTAAAAAATTCTATTCGTTCAATATGGGCGGCGTGATTTTTAGCTTCAACTGCCTGATTATGATTGCCGCGGCGTTTCTCTTTGGTGTCGCGCCGGCTATGTTTACGCTGATCTGCATGTTTATGAATGCGATGGTCACGGATAAGGTGATTGCGGGGTTTAACAGCCGTAAAGCCGTGCTGATCGTCTCGGACCGGGCCGAAGCCATTGCTGAAGGGATTATGGAAGTGGGACGGGGCGTTACCTTTCTGCATGGGCAGGGGGCGTTTACCCGGCGTGAACGCAATGTTGTGTTTGTCGTGGTCACGCTGACGCAGGTGGCTAAAGTGAAAATGATCGCCAATGCTGTGGACAAGAATGCGTTTATGATCATTATGTCAGCGAATGAGGTCATGGGGCGCGGTTTCAGTTCGCCGGGAGTCCGCGTCGGCAATGTTATTCGGCGATATGAGGAACATCCGGATGAACAGAAAACGTGAAATGAATGTTACTTATTTGCTGAACAGCGGCTTTTTAATTCGGGCTGGTCATCTTTTGCTGGTCTTTGATGATTTTCGCGATCCATCCGATGCGGTCAGCGCTGCTGCAGCCAAAGCGGGAAGCGATAAGATATATTTCTTTGCGTCGCATTGGCATTATGACCATTACGATCCGTCCATCGGCGCTTTCGGCCGGGAGGCTGCGCGCTATATTTTGAGTGATGATATCCGGGTACGCGCCGATACCTCGCCGCTTCCCCCGGAAAAGATTACTTATGTGAAAACTTACGATCATTGGCAGGATGGGCAGATCGATGTGGTGACGTATTCTTCGACGGATGAAGGAACCAGTTTTCAGGTCACGACCGAAGCCGGAACGATTTTTCATGCCGGCGATTTTAACTGGTGGGATTGGACGGGAGATACACATGAAAATCGGCAGCTGGCGGCAAATGGCTTTCATAAGCAGCTTAAACGAATGGCGGGAATGCAGGCGGATCTGGCCTTTTTCCCGGTAGACGGGAGACTCGGCTCCTCAATGGAAAAAGGGGTGCGGGAATTTGTCCGCACGGCAGAAATCCGGTCGCTGGTTACCATGCATTCGGTGGGGTATCCGGCCTGGCAGCCATCGATGGACTTTTTTCCGCCGGGCAGGAGTATCCCTGTTTGGTCGCCGCGCAGTCCCGGCGAAGAAAAGGTCTTTTCTTTTCCCGCAGAATGAGAAAAACGTTGAAAGGACAGGAGGAAATAAGGTACAATGAAGAAGATGTTGGTCCTGCTGCTGATGGCCATGGTCCTGCTGACAGGCGGATGTTTGGCGCAGAGCGGCACGGCAAAGGGTGGAGGCAATGAAAAAGTGGCAAACCGCGTAGCAGTATTTGAAACCAATAAGGGAACCTTTGAGATTGAGCTGTTTGAGGACAAGACGCCGATCACGACGAAGAATTTCATTGATCTGGCTGAAAAAGGCTTTTACAATGGGCTGATTTTTCATCGGGTGATTGACGGATTTATGATTCAGGGCGGCGATCCGGAAGGTACTGGTATGGGCGGCCCGGGTTATACCATTGAAGAGGAGTTCCGTCCGGATCTCCAGTTTACGGGCGAGGGGATTCTGGCCATGGCCAATACGGGGATGCCGCATACCGGCGGCAGCCAGTTCTTTATTACCTTGGCCAAGACTCCCTGGCTGAATGGGCATCATACCATTTTCGGCAAGGTCATTAAGGGTATGGACGTGGTTCGTGAAATCGGACATACCGAATGTGATTTTCAGGAGCGGCCGCTGGAAAATATGGTCATGAAGACCGTGACCATCAGAGAGGCGAAATAATGGCGGAAGCCTATACCTATATTCTGGAATGTGGGGACGGCAGCCTGTATACCGGCTGGACCAATGATCTGGTCCGGCGCATGAAGGCGCACAATGCCGGGCGAGGCGCGAAGTATACGCGTTCGCGCCTGCCTGTGCGCCTGGTTTATTTTGAGGAATTTGACAGCAGACAAGAGGCGCTGCGCCGGGAGTGGCAGATCAAGCATACAATGAACCGTGCGCAGAAACAGGCACTCATTGACAAGAAAACGGAAAAAAATTATAATAAATAAGTTACTATAGGATAGTTCTATGATTTTGCAAAGGGGCGTTTCTACATGGCAGACAAAAAGGTCATGCTGACCGAAGACGGTTATAATAAACTGGTGGATAAGGTAAACTATCTGAAAAGCGTGCGCCGCATAGAGATTGCGGAACGGCTGAAGGCGGCCATTGCTCTCGGCGACCTTTCTGAAAATTCGGAGTATGACGACGCCAAAAATGAACAGGCTTTTCTGGAGGGAGAAATTCAGGAGCTCGAAGCAAAGATTCGTAATTCCGACATCATCAAGGCAGGCAGTGGCGATGTCGTTCAGATGGGGTCGCAGGTTGTTGTCGTTGATCTTGAGTTTGCGGAGGACGGACCGGAAACCTTCATGATTGTCGGTTCGACGGAAGCGGATCCGGACGAGGGAAAGATTTCCAATGAATCACCGCTGGGGCAGGCCTTGATCGGTCAGAAGGTCGGAGCTGTCGTGGATGTTCATGCGCCGGCTGGTGTGATCAAATATGAGATCAAGGAAATAAAAGGCTGAGCAATATATCGCAAAACTATGGCAATAGATGGGAGTAAGTGCGTTTATGGCAGAAAATAAGCAGAGGCAGGAGAACACGTCTCCGGTGGAAGACCTTAATGAGATGATGAAGGTCCGTCGTGAAAAGATGGAGTCTTTCCGTGAGATGGGCGTTGCGCCGTTCGGACATCGCTATGAGGTCACCGACTATGCTGCCGATATCAAGAATGAAAATGAGCATCTGGAAGGCGAGGAGGAAGGCTCGGAGGTCCACATTGCCGGCCGTCTTATGGCGATACGTGGTCATGGCAAAGCGTCGTTCTGCACACTGAATGACCGGACCGGAAATATTCAGGTGTATTTCAAGATCGATGTACTGGGCGAGAAAAAGTATAAGGAACAGTTCCGTAAGCTGGATATCGGTGATATCGTAGGCATTCGCGGTATCGTGTTCAAGACGCATCGCGGCGAAGTTACCGTCCGCGTGGAGGACTTTGACCTGCTCAGCAAATCGTTGCGCCCGCTGCCGGAAAAATTCCATGGCCTGCAGGATGTGGATATCCGCTACCGTCAGCGTTATCTTGATCTCATCATGAATCAGGATGTCCGTGAAACGTTCCGTCAGCGTACGAAAATTATCAATTCGATCCGCAGTTATTTGGATGAACGCGGGTATTTGGAAGTAGAGACGCCGGTCCTTTCGACGATTGCCGGAGGGGCGGCTGCGCGTCCGTTTATTACCCATCATAATGCGCTCGACATTGATCTTTATCTGCGCATTGCAACCGAGCTGAACCTTAAGCGGCTGATTGTCGGCGGACTGGACCGCGTTTATGAAATTGGCCGTATCTTTCGCAATGAGGGCATGGACGTACGCCATAATCCGGAATTTACTTCCATTGAGTTCTATCAGGCCTTTGCGGATTATACGGATATGATGAACCTCACCGAAGGAATTGTTGTCAACGCGGCCAAAACGGCTTTGGGGACGTCCGTCATCAACTATCAGGGTGTGGAGATCGATCTTTCGAAGGTGCGGCGCATCAGCATGAACGATGCGGTCAAAGAGGCGACGGGCAAGGATTTCCTGACTTGTCAGACGGTCGAAGAGGCCCGGAGAATGGCGGATGAAATCGGTGTGCCATACGAAGAACGCCATGGTATCGGCGGTATTCTCAATCAGGCTTTTGAAGAAAAAGTTGAGGAAACGCTGATGCAGCCGACCTTCATCACAGGACATCCGACGGAAATTTCTCCCTTGGCTAAACGCAATGCTGAAGACCCGCGCATTACCGATCGATTTGAATTTTTTATCTATGGCCGTGAACTGGCCAATGGCTTTACTGAGCTCAATGATCCGGTTGATCAGCGGGCCCGCTTTGAGGACCAGCTCAGACAGCGTGAGGCCGGGGATGATGAGGCACATGGCATGGACGAAGATTTCGTTATGGCACTGGAGTATGGCTTGCCGCCTACGGGCGGCGTTGGCATCGGCATTGACCGTCTCGTCATGCTGCTGACCGATGCGGCCTCTATCCGTGACGTTCTGCTGTTCCCGACGATGAAACCGCTTCATGCGCCTGATCGTCAGGAACGGTTGGAAGAGAAACCGGAGAAGATCGATTTCTCTCAAGTCGAAATCGAACCGCTCTATGAGGATTATATCGATTTTGATACATTCTGCCAGTGTGATTTCCGTGCAGTCAAGGTCAAAGACTGCGTTGCCGTTAAAAAGAGCAAAAAGCTCCTGCAGTTCACGCTCGACGATGGTACAGGAACGGATCGTACGATTCTTTCCGGTATCCATGCCTTCTACGAACCGGAAGCGCTTATCGGCAAAACGCTTGTTGCTATCGTCAACCTGCCGCCGCGTGCGATGATGGGCATTGATTCCTGCGGCATGCTGATTTCTGCAGTTCATAAGGAAGCCGGCGAAGAAAAACTGCATCTGCTTATGCTTGATCCGCATATTCCGGCGGGCGCGAAGATGTGCTGATCTGCCGGATGGTTAAAATAAGCCTTTTCCATGCGAAAGGGCTTATTTTTTTTCTGATTGACAATTCAGGCTGCTTTTTTGTAGTGTATAGCGGAACGAAATATCTTTGCGGGCATAACGATATCATTGCCGGATTCCTTGTAGTCCGTGAAGCCGATTCGGAATATGCGCGGAAACTGGAACTGTGCATCAAGTCCGAGGGGCCGAATCTGTCGCCGATGGATTCCTGGCTTATGCTGCGCAGCATCAAAACACTAGGGCTGCGCGTTGAGTGTCAGGCAGCCCGTGCTTTGGAGATTGCCCGCTGGCTTCAGGCACAGGAGGCGGTTGAGGAGGTTTACTATGTTGGTCTGCCGGAGCATCCCGGCTATGCGCTTCATCAAAGTCAGGCATCCGGGTCCGGTTCTGGCATCGCTGTCTCCGCAAATTGCCGAGCGTACGATTACCTGTACGTCAGCCAGCAAAACGTTCAATCTGGCCGGGCTGCAGGTTTCCAATATTTTTATCCGAAACAGCAGCCTGCGCCGCCGGTTCTGTGCTGAACGGTCTGCTTCTGGTTATAGCCAGCCCAATACATTGGGCCTTTTTGCCACAGAAGCGGCCTATAAGGACGGCGCCGGCTGGCTCAGCGCACTGCTGGGTTATCTGGAAGAAAATATCCGGCGTACCCGGGAGTTTCTGGAACGGGAGCTGCCGGAGGTTCGCCTGATTGAGCCGGAGGGCACCTATCTCTTGTGGCTGGACTGTTCGGCTGCCGGATTGACGGCAGAACAGCTGGATCGGGCCATTGTGGAGAAGGGGAATCTCTGGCTGGACAGTGGCCGCATTTTTGGTCATGCTGGGGAGGAATTCCAGCGGATCAATATTGCCTGTCCCTGGAGCGTTCTGGAAAATGGGCTGGAACATCTGAAGCTGGCTTTGAGGGCCAGATGAATCCGGAGTGGATTCCGCAAGGCACATCGTTTTATTTGCAAAAGTCAAGACTGTTTCTGAACTCTTTCCCGTGGTATACTTTGAACTGTGCCGACTCGGCAAATCAAACGGCGAAGGAGAATCGTGATGACGGTAGATACACAGGGAAAAGAACTGGCTTGCATTGATAAGCTGGGCACAATGTGTGCGATGAGCGAATGGACGGAAGATCAGCTGCAGGATGTATTGGAACTGCTTCGTGATTATGGACAAAGCCGTGAGAATGATGGCTATGAGGCCGGGTATGAGGCTGCTTTGAATGATGCCGTAGCGGCGGCGGAACGGAATACGGTAGGGTAAAAGGACGGTATTTTTCCATGGATTTCTGCATTTTTTGAAAAAAAATTGACGAAACCGGAAGAATTCGCTATAATCAGCTTTGTTAATAAGAGAAAGGGGACTACTCATTATGGCAAAAGAAGTAATTAGCAAATCTGCTCTGGTAGATAAGGTTGCAGAGGCAGCTGGTGTATCCAAAAAAGATACGAAGGCTGTTGTCGATGCCCTGCTTGAAACGGTCAAGGAGAGCGTGAAGGCTGATGCGGAAATCCGCCTGATCGGTTTTGGTACGTTTAAGAAGGCACATCGCAACGCGCGTCAGGGCCGTAATCCGCAGTCTGGCGAGACGATTCAGATTGCTGCCAGCGACAGTCTGGCATTCAAATCCAGCGTCAAGTATTGATTCTGATTTTCTTGGTACAGGCGGGAAACCTGCTGTTTCATCCGATTGGCGGATGATTCAGAAAGGGCCCGCCTGTTTTTTTGCTCTTGCATGGAGATTGGATATTCGTTAAAATAGATGAAAGAGGGCGCTCCTGACCGTTTGATGATGAGGCAGCAGACACCCTGAGCGAGAAATAGTCTGGAGGAAGAGCGTTGAAAAAATCTCATATTATCGCAGCGGCGCTCATCCTCTATCTGATGATCCTGAGCATCGGCGGTGCTGTGTATTATGCGTATAGTCTGCAGCATGCCGAACGGCAGATGAAAATCAATCAGGAGACACAGCAGGCCCTTGCAGAGCGCCGGCAGGATGGGGAGCAGGAAGCGGCGAAGAAGGAAGAAGCGGCCGCCGCTGAGCCGATCAGTGAGGATATAAAAACAGAAACCGTCAATGGCATTACCTATTATAAGCATACCTGGCCGGTTCGTCTGCCGTCGGGGGTCTATCTCCGACCCTTTATTGCAGTAGGCAATGGCGTTTGTGTGCTAAAAAACGATATTTATTATTTTTATTCCATCGATGATCCGGATCAAACCGCCTGGATTTTTGGCGATCGTCTTTCGATTGTTGCAGGCGGACAGGAGAGCGTCTTGTCTCTGGATCCATCGAAGCTTCGCAAGCATATGGCATCGGATGCGTCATGGCTCGCAGAAAATTACGTGATGAATGCGGATGAACAGACGATTGCGGCCTTTCGGCGCATAGCAAATGCCGGTTCCGCTTATATCGTCTATTATAAGCAGGGAGGCAAAGCGAGAAGGCATGATCTGCGGCCGCAGGAGATTCAGCGCATTCAGGAAATGGTTCACCTTTACGACCGCCTGAACCGCGAGTAGTAAGTATGCCTGCTGCATTTGACAGAAGGGGAAAAATCCATTAATCTATTAGACGTAGTAAGGCAGGTTTTTCAGGAGGGAGTCATTTATGAAAAAGACTGTATTGTTGACGATGAGCATGATGCTTGCAGCTTCTTCAGCCGTTATGGCGGCACCGATTAATCAGATGGCCAACCATGAGACGGCGATCGGCGTAGGGACGAAAGAATCTTATATTGAACATAAGGTGACGGGAAAGGCGACAATTGGCTATCAGTACGCGGACCGCGATGAGTATGGCGACCACAAGGATGTCTATCTCCAGTATGACCTTGTGGGTTCGGAGGTTAAGATGATCGGCGGTTACCGCTGGGGCCTTCCGGGTGACAAGGATCAGGCCTTTGGCGGTATTGCTTTGAGTACCCCTAAGGTTTTGGGGTTCGATGCGTATGCCTCTTATGTCGCAGGAAAGGACTTCAATGAGACGCAGGTCGGAGTCAATAAGAACTTGCTCTTCAATGTGGATCTCAATGTAAATTATCATAACTTCAAGCCGGATAACGGTCATCATGAAAATGGCATCGGTGCCGGTCTGACGGTGAAATTCTGAATCGGATCGAATCGAAGTGATGTTCAAAAGGCTGCTGCATGAATTTTGCAGCAGCCTTTTGCTATTGGTGTGTGTTCCGTATCGAAAAACGGGGTAAAAAAAACAGGCATAGAAACTCAGGCACATGAGGAAATGAGCAGGAGTTCTATGTCTGTTTTTTAGGCCGGCACGACGTTTGCAAAACCCGGGTCGGTCATGTTATTTCTGGGCTTCGAATAGCGGCAGCGGTTCGAGAAAGAGAATATCGTTTCGCTTTGCTGCGTCGCCTTCCGCGAGCACACAGGCTTCGCCGATGACTGTTCCGCCGGCTTTTTCAGTCAGTTCAGCCAGTGCCTTCATAGAGCCGCCGGTGCTGATGACATCGTCAAGCAGCAGAACATTTTTCCCTTTGATCCGGTCTACATCAACGCCGTCGAGACAGAGATTCTGGACGCCTTTTGTTGTGATGGAAATATCTTCGACCCAGATGGCGTTTTCCATATAGGCCTTGACGGATTTTCGGGCGACAACATAGCGTTCCATGCCAAGCTCGCGGGCCAGGTCAGCTGCCAGAGGTATGCCTTTTGTTTCAGCCGTCAGAATGATGTCCGTGTTTGCCGGGACTTTTTTTGCCAGAGCCTTGGCGCAGGCCAGCGTGAGATCCGGATCGCCAAGCATAATGAAACCGGCGATAGCCAGACTGTCCGTGACATTCAGGATGGGCAGGGAGCGTGTGCAGCCTGCTACATGCAGTTTATAAAATCGATCAGCCATGATACACCTCTCTTATAGAATACGAAATTATTATACTCTCTTTCGGACCATGGTGCAAATTTCGAACAATTTGCGGAAAAGACAGAAAAAGATATTGTTTAACGCGGACATTTGTACTACAATACTCGTATAAGATTCCTTTGACGCTGTGGCCTGAACAGGCCGGCTGAATCTTAAATTTATTATGGAATGGGTTGTGTTATGAAAAGCTTCAGACTGACAAAAAAAGACATGGATAGGATGGCAGACCGAATCCCTACGCCGTTTCTGGTGGCTTCACTGGATAAGGTGGAGGAAAATTACCGGTTTATGCGCAGGCATTTGCCCCGGGCAGGCGTTTTTTACGCCATGAAGGCCAATCCGACACCGGATATTCTCAAGCGTCTTGCTGCGCTGGGATCGCATTTTGATGTGGCGTCTGCCGGTGAAATGGAGTTGCTGGCCAGTCTCGGCATTGAAGGCAGTCAGATGATTTATGCGAATCCGGTCAAGGATTCACGCGGGCTTCGAGCCGCTGCCGTTTATGGTGTGCGGCGGATGACCTTTGACGATGAGACCGAGATACCGAAAATGGCTGAGGCTGTGCCGGGCGCGGACGTTTTGGTTCGTATTCAGGTGCGCAACAATAAAGCGCTGATCGATCTGAATACGAAGTTTGGCGCGCCGGCCGGATCGGCATTGGATTTGTTGGAACAGGCAGAAGAGGCCGGACTTCATGCTGCCGGGATCTGTTTCCATGTAGGAAGTCAGTCTTTGTCGACAGCGGCGTATGAGGAAGCGCTGCTGCTCGCACGTAAGCTTTTTGATGAAGCATCGGAGCGCGGGCTGCATCTGACCGATCTGGATATTGGCGGCGGCTTTCCCGTTCCCGACGCGGAGGGATTGCCAGTGGATTTGGCTGCCATGATGGAGGCCATTGATCATCAGATTGACCGGCTGTTCCCGGATACATTGGTCTGGACGGAGCCCGGCCGTTATATGGTCGGTACGGCGGTAAATCTGGTTGCCTCGGTCATCGGGACAAAGGACCGCGGCGGCAAGCCATGGTATATTCTGGACGAGGGCATCTATGGATGTTTTTCCGGTATTATGTACGACCACTGGACGTATCCACTGCATTGTTTTGGAAACGGACCGGTGCGGCCGTCTACCTTCGGGGGGCCGAGTTGTGACGGGATTGATGTGCTTTACCGCGATTTCCCGGCACCGGTGTTAAAGACGGGCGATAAGGTCCTCGTTACGGATATGGGAGCTTACACCAGTGTGAGTGCGACCCGTTTTAATGGATTTTATCTGGCGCCGACGATCATCTTTGAAGATCAGCCGGAATATGCCGAACGCCAGAAGCCATCGAGGGACAGCGGGATGGAAAAAGCCGCGGCGGTCTGAGAGAAAGACGGGAGAAGGTATCGGAGATGGACATCGAAGAAATCAAGCATATGTTGCTCCACGCGTTGACGGAAGAATCAACAGGGGGGAGTCTGGACCGGGCGAAATCCCAGCAGGAGGTTTATGAAATCCTTCGAAAACTTCCGTATTTCTCTTTGAGCATGGAAGAGTTCCAGCAGGGGATTCAGGCGTTGAGAGAGGAGCAGGAATTCTCCGATTGATCGATATGAAAACAGCGGTGCAAGGCATGATTGCCTTTGCACCGCTGTTTTTTATCGATAATATTTAGAATATTCACTATAATATAAATAAACGCAAGAATATGTATATTTTTCAAAAATATCAGCAAAATATAAGAGAATTTTGGTACGAACTATTTGCTACAATAAGAATCAGGGAAACCATAACAGCGCGCTGATCTGTTTTGATTATTTTTGAAGATAAGTCATAGGGGGATTTGAAGATGAAGAATAATAAAAAAGCAGTAATTGGGGGGCTTACCGCTTCGATACTGTTGCAGGCATGCTTTGGCGGCGGTCATTCGGAAGCTGCTGCTTCGGAACCGGATGTCGCAGCACTGCAGGCTGAGATCAACGACCTGACGGCACGCTTAACCGATCTGGAGAACAGCCTGGCTGCCGCTAAGGAGAAGCAGGAGGCAGCCAAGAGCGAGAAGAAGGCCAAGAAAGAGGCGCCGACGCTCAAGTGGTCCGGTTCCACGAAATCCGGCTACATGTATGATGAGAAAAAAACCGGAAAAGTCAAGGCAGAGGCAAAGATCTTGGCGACGACAGTGGTGGACAAGACGTATGATGTCGGCCTTGGACTCAAGTTCAAATCGACTTCGTCGGAGCCTAATAATGGCAAATACTCTTCGGAAAAAAATAAAATCAAACTGGAACAGGCGTATGTCGGCCGCTCCTTTGGTCCTGTCTACGTGAAAGCTGGCGTTCAGAGCGTATCCCTTGGTGAAGGATTGTGGCTTTCCAAATCAAGCGTGAACCAGTTCACAGCCAGCTATCAGATGACGCCGCATGACACGCTGTATACTGGCTATGGCCGCGATTCGCAGGATTATCTGGTCAATGATACAAGTGATAAAAATCCACCTGTTCGCACGCGCTTGCTGAAATTCGCACAGTATCAGCATGATTTCTCGAAGGATGCATATGCCGGTCTGTATGTCGGCGCGCAGCAGCCAGAGCGTTACTTCGGCATCTATGGCTCGACGCCGATTGTAGGTGAGTTCGGCATTACGGCTGAATATGTACGGAATACTAATAAGGACAAACCTAAAATGGACAAAAAGATTGAATATGGCTATGACTACTTCGGTGCCCATAAGGACACGCAGGGCTATGTGATTAGCTTGAACTATGGCAAGGCCAAGAAGAAGGGTACTTGGGACATCATCGGACAGTATCTCAACGTGGATCAAAACCTCTTTATGGACGACGGCTATACGGATTGGGATGATTACATCACGGCAGATGGTTTCAAGGGATTCGGCTTGATTCTGGATTATGCGACGAGCGATCATACAAAACTTTCGCTGCTGCGCTACTGGGCACATACGAACCCGGATGGTACCAATGTGGATGAAGATGGCCACTCGTTGGAGAAATCCCCGCATTATTCCACATATCTGAAGTTCACAACGAAGTTCTAAGAGACGAACCCACTAAAATCCATGAAGGAGGAAGATGTCATCATGAATTATTCAGAAATCAGCAAAAGAATTGCAGCCCTTACTGTTGCGGCGATGTTGTCGACGGCTGCGGCATTTGCCGCAGAGCCAGTACCGGGCGTGCAGATTCTCAAATACGATCGCCCCGCCGCTGTCTCAGAGATGCCGGAGAATTTCCGTACGGCGCAGAGTCCGTACAAGGCGGCAAAGGACGGGATTTATCCATCACGCGAAGGTCTGGATCATCTGCGCCAGTCCGGCAGCAGCTTCTTCTCTAAGAACGAATTCAAGGAGCTACTGAAGCATGTACCGGCCAAAGATCTTGTTGTCATTGACTTGCGCAATGAATCGCATGGTTATATCAATGACGATGGCATCAGCTGGTATTCGCGCTACAAAACGTTCAATAAAGGTCAGTCGGCAAAAGAGATTGACCGCCGTGAGAAGAGCATGCTCGAAACGCTCCGGATGAATCAGGATGTGGATGTGGCCGTGTTAGACAAACATAAGGACATCGCTTCACAGAAGGCAGAGCACGTCAATTCGGTGCAGACGGAAGAGCAGTTTGTCAAATCGATGGGAGTCAAGTATTACCGCGTGCCGGTCATGGACTATTCGGCACCGACTCCAGCCAATGTCGATGAATTCCTGGCCATCTACAAGAAGCTGCCGAAAAACGCCTGGATTCACGTTCACTGCGAGGCTGGCGTAGGCCGCACGACAATCTTCCTCTCGCTCATGGATATGATCAAGAATGCCGATAAGCTTTCTTACGACGACATCATGACGCGCGAAGTGTTGCTCGGTGGTCAGGATGTCCGCAAGTCGGCAGAGACGACGAAGGATGTCTATAAGAAAGAGAATTATCCGAAGCGCGCGCTGTTCACGCGTCACTTTTATGAATACGTCAAGGCTAACCCACAGCTCAAGAAATCGTACACGCAGTGGACAAAGGAAAATGGATTGGAATTTTGATCAGGGATGCGGTAAAATTTGACTTGTTATATGTTATATGATGAAGCGTAGGTTCAATGATACTCGCTTTGAAAGAGGAGTGAAGATTTCATGATAAGTTTCAAGAAAAAGACATTGCTCTCTGTTGCCGTTGCCGTCATGCTCGGCAGTGCACAGCTGCCGGGAACGTCATGGGCTGCTCAGGCTCCAGCTGCCGTCGCTCAGGAGGTCTCCGCTGCGGCACAGGCTCCGGTTGTCGTTAAGAACCCGCCGAAGCTTGCACTGAAGATCGACCGCGCTGACGTCAATCAGCTGCCGCGCAACTTCCGCATGGGCAGCGACAAGTACGTCGGTGTGACGAAGACCGGCATCATGCCGACCCGTAAAGGCATGGACACGATGAACGTATCGGCTTCCAGTTGCTTTTCCGAGAAAGAGCTGGAAGCAATCCTCAAGAAAGTGCCGGTAAAACCATCGCAGTTCTACGATGTGGATCTGCGCGGAGAATCGCATGGCTACCTCAATGGCACGGCTGTCAGCTGGTTCGCTAACCACGATTGGGGAAATGATGGACGTACAGAAGATATCATCATCCCGCTGGAAAAAGAGCAGCTTGCTTCGTTCAAGGACAGCACGGTCAAATCGATTTATCGCTTTGACGATCAAAAGAACGTGCTCCTTTCCCCGATTTATGTCAACTATAACAAAGTCCGCACCGAGGAACAGATGGTCAAGCAGCATGGTGCTAATTACTTCCGCCTGACGCTGCAGGATCACTTCCGCCCGGATGATCCCGATGTCGACAAGTTCCTGGAGTTCTACAAGTCCCTGCCAAAGGATGCATGGCTGCATTATCACTGCTATGCCGGCATGGGGCGCACGACTATCTTCATGGTCATGCATGATATTCTCAAGAACGCAAAGTATGTCAGCTTTGACGACATCATCCAGCGTCAGAAGCTCATCGGCATTGTCGATCTCAGCGAGATTCCAGATAAGAAGAAAAATTACGGCCGCAAGGCGTATATCGAACGCTACCAGTTCGTCCAGCATTTCTATGATTATGTAAAAGAGAATCCTGACCTCAAGACGCCGTATAGTGTCTGGGCCAAGAAGAACAAGGTCAATTCGTGGGAACCGGACTACAGCGGTTACATCTGGCGCATGGACACGAAGAACCGCAATCAGCTGCCGCGCAACTTCCGCACGATGAATTCGGCCTTCAAGACGGATGTCAATGTCAAGAAGACAGGTAAAGGCTTTAATCCGACGCCGACGCGCAAGGGACTCGATACGCTCTACATGTCCGGCAGTGCGGAATTCTCCAATGGTGAGCTTCAGGCAATGCTGCCGATTCTCAAACAGCAGGCGAAAGGCCCCATCTACATCATGGACCTCCGTCAGGAGACGCACGGTGTCTTTAACGGCAGTGCAGTCAGCTGGTATGGCCTGCGCGATTGGGGGAACCTCGGCAAGAACAAGGCCGAGGTACTCAAGGATGAGAACAGCCGCCTGAACGCAGCAAGAGGCAAGAGCCTTATCGTAGCAGAGCTTGACAAGGACAAGATGCCAATTGACCCAAAACCGGTCAAGATTGAATCCGTCATGACGGAGCAGCAGTTGGTCGAGAAAAATGGTCTCCATTATTATCGCATTGCGGCAACGGATCACATCTGGCCGTCGGCTGCCAATATCGATGAGTTCATCAACTTCACGCGTACGATGCCGGCAAATGCTTGGCTGCATTTCCACTGCCAGGCTGGTGCAGGCCGCACGACGGCTTACATGGCTATGTACGATATGATGAAGAACCCGGATGTCTCGCTTGGCGATATCCTCTCGCGTCAGTACCTGCTCGGCGGCAACTACGTTGCTTATGAAATTGCAAAACCGAAGCCGGATCAGTGGAAGGCTGACTACTATCACCAGAAGGCACATATGGTAGAGAAGTTCTATCAGTACGTCCAGGAGAATCATGCCGATGGATTCAAGACGAGCTGGAGTCAGTGGCTCGCCGCACATCAGGATATCTGATGCTGATGAAGCGTATTCTCAACAAACAACTTTGATTCAGCGGACAGGCCTTTTAGGCCTGTTTGCTGTGTATCGCACAATAGAAGGAGGTTTATTATGGCAATCTGGGACAAATCAATCGATCGCAGGGATTTCCTGAAAACGGCTGCAGGCGCAGCTGCTGTATTTGCAGCTGCTTCCATCTTGCCCAAGCGGAGCGCTGCCACACCGCGCAATATTGAGACGACGGCTATTAAATTCTCGGAGATGGAGAAACTGTCACCGACTGAGATGGCTGAGCGCTCGCCGCTGCGCGAATATGGCTATAACTGGCTCATGGACAGAGCGAATGGTCTTCAGGATCAGACGGTCAAGAAGGTTGTTTTAGAGGGCTTGAAATCTCCAAAGCCGCTGATCTTGAAGAAATACCCGGATAAGGCGAGCAAGGAAGCCTGCCGCAAGGCACTGCTGGCAGCGGGATATATCAAAGAAGAGAACACAATCGATCAGATTTTCCCCGAAGTCAAGAATAAGTTGAATTTCTGGGACGCCGCCGGTGCAGGTTGGGGCGGTCATCACGCTTATCCATGCGGCCTGATCACGCATGTCGCAACGGATCTCCAAACAGGGTTGAGCCTAATCGAGAACTACGAGCAGTTCTTTGGATATTCCATGAATCGGGAATTGCTGACAGAAGCGGTGCTGCTGCACGACTTGACTAAACCGTGGATCCTGCAGTGGACTCCGGATCATAAGTGCCTGCCGGAGATCAAGATTGCCGGTACAGGCTGCCATCACATCCAGCAAGTTGCAGACTGCATGTATCGCGGCTTGCGCCCGGATGTTGTGGTAGCAGTAGCTGTATCTCATGATCATGCGGGGTGGCCAAGCGAAGAGAAAAAACCAGTCGGCTATATAAAGGCGGCTGCCATCATTGCCGGCAAAGATCCGATCCAAGAAGGCTATCTGGCATCGGACGGAGAGACGCTGCCTCTGCCGAGGCGTCCGGAATCCTTTTTGGTGCACCTCGGCGATCACGACTTCGTCCTGACGTCGGGCATTTCGTCCTGGACGCAGGAATACTTGAAGAAAGTCGCTCTGTCGGACTATGGCCTGACGGAGGCAGATCTCGACAGCAGCAAGTTCTATAATTTGCGCAATTACGTCTACTCACAAGCGTCGGATATGCATCTCTACCAAATCCTTGCGGATCAGGGGTACGATGCCTTCCGGCAGGCTGTCCGAGCCTCGGTTATCCCTGACTAAACGGGTAAAATCCCCTGAACAGGAAGAAGATTCTTCTGGTTCAGGGGATTTTTTTCTCCGCAATGTTTCGCTGTCACTGGGACCATGTTTTGCGATATTTGCCCGGAGGCATACCGACGATGTTGCTGAAAACGGACTGGAAGTAGTTGGAGTTGTTGTAGCCGCATTGCATGGCAATGTCGGTGATCGTCATATTTGTTGTGAGGAGAAGTGTTTGTGCTTCATCGATACGGCGGCGGATGATGTACTGCATAGGCGAGGAACCCGTGACATCCTTGAAGGTATGGGAGAGGTAATACAGATTGATGTGAAGCGCCTCAGCAATATCGTGCAGCTTGATGTTTTCCAGGTAGTGGGCATCAATATATTCCTTGATGCGTATTCCCATGTTGAAGGATGTATTTTCTTCCCCCGTCTCTTTTTTTCGGGCGAGCTCTATGGAAGCGATAATGAATGCCTGAACGAGGACGGCAGCGATTTCATTCCGTGCATCGCTTTCGACATTGAGCGCTGCGAGCAGCTGGAGTTCCCTCATCAAGGTACGCAGAAAAGAATGGTTTCCCTCTAAACCGACGCGCAGGACTACAGGAACGGCTGCTTTTGTCAGATGTCCCGGCGGAAGGCCGCAGAGATGCAGTGAACTGATATGCATCGTAAAGGCCGTGAAAGACGTGTGGATCTTGAAATCATGCAGTACGCCGCTGTTGATGAGAACGAGATCATCGGCACGCAACGGGATGCTTCTGTCAGGGAGAAGCATGCGGCAATGGCCTTTTTCAATAAAGAGGAACTCTGCCATATCCTGATGCGATTTGAGTGTACCAAAGGGCGTCATATGGTTGATGGTTTCAACGGATTCAAGATAAGGGCGGCTGCCGGGCTCGAATATCGATCGTTTTGGGGTTCCGATGGAAATGATAGGCATAGTGTCCGACCTTTCTGTGTCAAAATACTGGAGAATTTGTGCAAAAAACAAAAATTGTAAGTTTTCGCACAATATGAAACAAGAAAACAGAGAACTTTTGGTTCGCTTTTCGGTATAATGAGTTTCAGAAAGATCAGTTAATGATAATTTGATGATTGACTTTTGGGAAGTTTAATCTTCATACTTATTATTATACTGAGAAATCACAAAAAATCCAGTCTTTTCCGGAGAGATTGGAAAAAACACTGTGTTGTTTTCAGGGGAAAGGTAAGGTGGAAGAAATGCTGAATTGGTTTCTGACAGGACCCGATAAGCCTCGTATTCAGGACAAAAACGTGGTCAGGAAGATGTATCATACAGCGCGGTTTCAGGCTGTTACAGCTATGATTCTCGGATATGGCATGTATTATGTGATGCGCATGACTCTGGGCGTTGCGAAAAAGCCGATGTTGGAAGATGGCTTCACGCCGACAGAACTTGGCATGATGGGAGCGGGGATGCTCGTTGCTATCGCGATCGGCAAATGTGCAAATGGCTTTATTGCCGATCATTGCAATATTAAAAAGATTGTTCCGCTTGGCCTGCTTGGTGCTGCTATCGTTAATGCGATTCTCGGCATGAGCAGCGCAACATGGGTGTTCATTGTACTCTGGGCGGTTAACGGTGTGTTTCAGAGTATGGGATCCGCACCGTGTATTGTATCTCTTTCGCAGTGGTTTGCGAAAAGTCAGCTTGCTACTTACTACGGCGTTTTCAGTATTGCCCATTATGTTGGCGAAGGCGCCACATACCTCGGCACATCTATGATTATCGTCGCTCTTGGCTGGCATGCAGCGTTCTTTGTGCCGGGCGTCGCCTGCATTGTGCTTGCATTCATCATGTATCGCTTTATGCGCGACCGGCCGGAAACCTACGGCCTGCCGTCTGCCAATGAGTTTGAGGGCGAAGTCGCCCAGGAAAAGAAAGAGCAGCAGGTTTCCACGAAGGAAGCACAGCTCATGGTCATCAAGAACCCGTACGTATGGCTGCTCGCCGCTGCGGCAATCTGCCTCGGCATCTCGCGTTACTCCATCTCGAGCTGGGGCGTCATCTTCCTGCAGGAAGCGAAGGGATTTGACCTCGTGACGGCCGGCAGCATCATGTCGCTCTCGCCGATTCTCGGCGGTGTCGGATCGTTCTTTTCCGGTATCATTTCGGATAAGATATTCCATTCGCATCACTCCATCACGACGATCGTCTTCGGCATCGTCATGCTGATCGGTATCATTGGCGTTTGCTATGTCCCGGCTGATGATCCGACACTGGCGGCAATCTGCGTTGCGGTATTCGGCTTCGGCCTGGGCGTCATCCTCTGCTTCGTCGGCGGCCTGCTGGCTGTTGATCTCTGCCCGCGCAAGGCAACTGGTGCGGCAATGGGCGTCATCGGCCTGCTCGCTTACGGCGGCGCTGCCCTGCAGGATATCGTCAACGGCATCCTGATGGATTCGGCTAAGGTAGTTGTGAACGGTGTTACGACCTATCACTTTGAAACCATCACGAATTTTTGGATTGCGTCGGTGGCCATTATGACGCTGCTCATTGTGCCGACTCTTTGGGCGAAGAAACACAAAGAAGCGGATGGAGAGGCTGAATAAAAGATTTGCAACATCATTCTTTCTCTATTATCATAATAGGGGAAGAATGATTTGTGTTCAAAGTATCGTCTATCGTCAGATTTTATCATGACCTCGCTCCCTTGGCATTCCCGTTTTGCGGCTGAAGTCGAAGCAAGGATTATGTCAGGTCTTGGAAGGAAGATAATATGAACAAGAACATCATCAATGGGCCCTACCTTCTGGATCCACATGACACGCAAATTACCGTGGCATGGGAGACGGTTGCATCGGAACCGTTCAAGGTGACGGCCAGAGCGGCGGATGGAACAGAATTTTTTGGGGATGTGTGCTGCAGGCAGGAGGAACCCTGTCGTGAATATCCCAAGGGAGCTTTTTTGTATACGGCGGTAATCCGGGACCTTGTGCCAGATACAGAATATGCCTATATGGTCAGTGGAAACGGCGAAGTAGCGGCAGCATCCTTTCGGACGCTGCGCAGAGAGCCGCAGTCCATCCATTTGCTGACGCTGTCGGATTCTCATCTTTTTCATAACAATGAGGCTTTTAAGAAGGCTGTGACCGAAGAAAAACCGGAAATCATTCTTCATGGAGGCGATATTTCGTTTGGTACCGGGTACCAGCATGATCAGTACAAGGACAACTGGTTTCACAAAATTTCGGAGATCCTTGCACGAACCCCGGTTTATTATATTCATGGGAACCATGACGACGGCCCCTTTTATGATGCGTTCTTTGCGGCACCGCAGGGGCGCACGGTTCATACTCCGGATGGCGGCAATACGTTTTCCTTTGACTACGGTCCCGCGCATTTTACGCTGATTGACAGCAACCCCTGGGGGCTGTTTGAGATGAATGCGGTGAATTCCGAGGTGCCTCTTGACCCGGAGACGCGCAGACATATTGATGATATACTGCGCTGGGTAGAAGAAGATCTGACGAGTCCGGCGGCCCGCAGGGCAAAATGGCGTATCCTCATGATGCATCATCCATATACCGATTCGTTCAATAACCGCTATATCGTACCGATTGCCGAGCGCTGCAAAGCGCAGCTTGTTCTGGGGGGACATCTTCATTATTATGTCAAGGCTGTTTCGGTGGACCCGAAGGTGGGAGCTCGTACGGTTTATGTTTGCGAGGGCAGCGCTCAGGATCCGGAGGCGGAATATACGAAAAACACAGGCGAAAAACGTCTCCTGAGTGAATTTCCGGAGGTTGTAGCAACAGGCCGGAGCAATTATGGAATTCTCGACGTGACGGAGAAAACGCTTACGTATCGGCTCTATGGATTTTTGGAAAACGGCAGTAAAAAGCTTGTTGATACGATTTGTTTGACACATGATGAGCCGGATATTCGTCTGACCGATATTGAACTGCGTCGATTGGATAATAATGGCAACGTGGAAATTCGGGCCTTGGCAGAGAATCGCGGTACGGCTATGGCCGAGGTGTCAATCAGTCTCTTTGACAATAAGATGGAGCATACCATCAATTTGTTTGGCAATGAAGAGAACAGTCAGGTCGTGACGCTGGAACCGGGAGAGAAGCGTAAAGTGGAGTCTGTTTATCAGGCTATGCAGCCCGGTGAGCATCTTTTGTGTGTCGGTGATACGGAACTCAGGCTTGTTGTATTTGAGCCTACCCAGCTGTCGTTCGCACATATGCGGGTGCAGCCCGGAAGGGGGGAGTCAGCGGACTGCATGGTTGCGGGGATTGAGGCGACCAATAATCTCGATCATGAGATTTTTGTTTCGGTGCCGCTCTATATCAATCAGCGCATAGCGGAAACGAAAAGTCTGTTTTTTCGCGCTCATGAGAAACGTTATATCGAGTTTCATTATAAATTTCAGCAGGGCGGCGAATATCAGGTCAGTATCGCCGACCAGCTTCCCAAAGAGGTATCCATAGAAGGCGGTATTCGTATTATCCCGCGCATTTTGGATAAATCCGGCCGCGGACATACAGCGCTGCTGCATGGTTCTCCGAAAGTTCGTGAGATCGATGGACACATGGAAGTGGCTCTTGAACAGTATGGTGACTATATTGAGATTCCCGCGAGCCGTGATCTTGAAGCACCACAGGGCTTTACTGGTATGGTGTGGGCGAACATCGAGCGTCTGGCAAGAGCCAGTGAGATGGGACATAATCCGCTGATGGTTCGTGGAAAATCGGTCGGATGGGGAGCGACGTACTGTCTGCGCATGGTAGTGGAACGTACCGGTGGATTGAAATGGGGCATCTGCCATGATATTACAGAATATTCCTGGCAGGGCGGAGAAGCAAAAGTTGGCAGCTGGGCTCAGTATACGATGACGTTTGATAAGAAAGCCGGCGGTGATTCCTATTGTGATGGGCAGCAGCTGGCGCATGTTGCCGGCGTCTCAGCGGAAAGTGAGATCCGTCAGTGGGCGGATCAGCCGATTTTTGTCGGTTATTCTTATATTGGCCACGTAATCCCCGATATTGGCCGCCCCAAATATTTTACTCATCTGCCGGGGCGGATCGGACAGGTCCGCTTCTATGAACAAGGACTGACTGCGGAAGAAAATCGGGAAATCTGCGAGAATCCGGAAGCGGAGGGGCCAAAACGTGAAGCTCTTGCTGTATGGCTGGATTTCCGCAATATTCTCAAGGTAGGTACGCATACGACAGAATGGCGTCATCCGGCCATTTACAACACATCCTTTAAGACGCAGAAAAAATATTGGCGCTTTACGCAGTTGAAAGCCAGAACGAATTTACCGCTGCAGGCAGGGCTGAAGGCTACGGTCGAAGTATCGGATGATATGGCAACGGTCAAGGGGAGCAGGCAGATCGTCCTTAAAAATGGAACGAATTATGTTGATCTTTCCGGCCTGCCGGAAGCGCAGTTTTTGCGTATTGTAACGGAGTTTTCGGCTGAAGTAGGTCCGGATGGCACTTTTGTGCCGGAGCTTTTGAGTTATCAGGTTGTGGCTTCAAATGGACGCGATTTTACGGATATGTTCTGGTCGACGCGCCCCGACTGGGAACGCGGCCGCTTCACCGGCGCCGTCGGCTTTCCGCCAGTCGACCGCCTGCGCGACTATCCCGAATACACCGACGTCATCCATGGATGACAACCTCTCAATCTTTTTTACGGGGACAGGATCATTCCTGTCCTCTTTTTGGTGTCGGAGCGCATTCGACGGAACACCGAAGCAAAAACAGGTCCTCATGCTTGACCGTAGATGTGTGCAAAAAAACCGGCTGCATGGAATCCATGCAGTCGGTTCGTTTCTCTAGTTCAATCGAAATTCATGATAATGGTCTTTTCTTCCGTGAGTTCGCGGATAGCGTACTCGGGGCCTTCTTTGCCTATGCCGCTGTCCTTGACGCCGCCGTACGGCATGTTGTCCATGCGGAAGCTGGAGCCGTCGTTGATGACGACGCCGCCTGCTTCGATATGCTCGGCTGCGTAGTGGGCGATGGCGAGAGAGCTTGTGAAGACGCCGGCCTGCAGGCCGTAGCGGGAGTTGTTGACGCCGGCGACGGCTTCTTCAATCGTGTCGTAGGGGATGATCGAGAAGACGGGGGCAAATGCCTCGTTCTTGACGACATTCATGTCGGGTGTTACATCGGTGAGAATGGTCGGCTCGTAGAAGGCACCGTGGCGGTGGCCGCCGGTCAGTACCTTGGCACCGGCGGCTGCGGCATCCTTGCCCCATCCTTCGATGCGGACGGCTTCTTTTTCCGCAATCATCGGGCCGAGGCAGGTCGACTCGTCGCTGAGTTTGCCGCTCTTGAATGTCTTGGCAAAGGCGACGGCGTAGCCGCAGAACTCTTGGTAGATGCTGCGCGAGACGTAAACGCGCTGGCAGGAGATGCAGACCTGGCCGGCGTTGAGGAAGGCGTACTTTGCGCAGAGCTCGGCGACTTTCTTGACATCCTTGACATCTTCATGCACGATGTTGGCGGAGTTCGAGCCGAGCTCGAGAGCCACGCGCCGGAACCCGGCGGCTTCCTGCAGGGATTTGCCGACGGGGACGCTGCCCGTGAAGGAGAACATGCGGATGCGCGCATCCCTCGTCAGGTATTTGCCGACGAGTGCACCGGGGCCGGTCAGCAGGTTGAGGCAGCCAGCCGGCAGTCCCGCCTCGCGGAAGACGTCGCAGAGCAGGGCGGCCGTCAGCGGCGTGGCGGAGGCCGGCTTGTAGATGACGGTGTTGCCGGCCGCGAGCGCCGGTCCGATCTTGTGGGCGGCGAGATTTACCGGGAAGTTGAACGGCGTGATGGCACAGACGACGCCGAGCGGCTGGCGGATGGTAAACGCGAGCTTGTGCTGGCAGCCCGGCGCGCCGGCGAGCGGGATCGTCTCGCCCTTGAGGCGCTTGGCTTCTTCTGCCGAGAGGATCAGCGTCTGGTAGGCGCGGCCGATCTCGCCGCGGGCATCGCGCAGCGGCTTGCCTGCTTCAGCCGACAGCGCTGCGGCGAATTCTTCGGTGCGCTCGCGCATGAGGTTGGCGGCCTTGAGGATGATTTCGTAGCGCTCGTAGGCAGAGAGCTTGACCTCTCGGAAGGCCTTCTCGGCCGCGTTGACGGCCGCACGGCATTCCGCCTCGCCTGCGACGGCAATCTCGGCAATGATTTCGTTCGTCTCTTTATTGTAGACAGGGACGGTCTTCTCGGTTATGACTTTCTGACCGCCGATGTACAAGGGCTGTTCTTTCATGAGAATACCTCCTAAACAGTTCAATTGCTGATCAACGCATCATTGTGGGTTTCTCGACTTCCTCTTTGTGTATCGTGTCCGGCGTGATGAGCTGGATACGATTTGCGGTACAGTATGACTGGTATTTTTCAGGGGGAAGTCTGTTGGTGACGATGTATTGAAACTCTTTTAAAGAACAATAACTCATCAGAGACGCTACATCGAACTTAGAATCGTCAACAAGGAGGAAGTGTTTGCAGTCCTTTTCAATGAGGCAGCGTTTGATCTCACATTCCAGCGGAGAAGCATTGGTGGCCCCGTGCTCGAGGGATATGCCTGTACTGGCAAGAAAAACCTTTGATATGTTGCAGCGGCGTAAAACCTGTATGACCTGTGGCCCGACAAAGGCTTTCGATGGCGAGAACAGGGACCCGCCTGTAGCCAATACATTGAGATTACTATAATTGGAAGCGGCATTGATCACATGAACACTGGCCGTGACAATGGTCAGATGTTGCTTCTCAGTCAAATGCGGAATCATGTGCATGGTTGTCGTGCCTGAATCGATGTAGATGACGTCTCCGTCATGAACAAATCCGGCTGCCATGTGCGCCACTTGTTTTTTTGCTTCTGCATTGCGGCTTTCGCGGGAGGCAAAAGGTTCCGGATTTCCGGAGGACTCTGCAAGAACGATGCCGCCGTAGACTTTTTTTATGATGCCCTGTTGTTCAAGTTCTGCGATGTCACGGCGTATGGTGTTTTTTGAGACCTGAAAGGTATCACAGAGGTCATTGATGGAAATGTTGTGTACATCGCGCAACATTTCATGGATGCGATTGATTCGATCAATTTTCATGCGGATCACCTGCTTTATCTGTCTGCAGAAGTTCCGCGCAGTGAATCATGTTTCGTGAAACTTCATCAACAGACATTCAAAAAATAATCATGTTATGAGTATGTTTTATAAATTTATTATAATCGAAACGATTGGGATGTACAAGGGAAAAACGAAAAAATATCGTTTCGTATGACGCGCACTGTTTTAAGTTATAAGGAAGAAACGTAATGATTATTCGCAGTTATCAGAAATCATGAGATTTGGTAAAATCTTGCTTAAATCATCAAAACCATATTGACAATTATCCTTAAAAGTATTAAATTTAAACCATAAGATAATCAAAAGTTTATCAATAATAAACTCAATATAATGTGGTTTGGAATGGAGAGTGGAAAACATGGGTTATACGTTTATGGTTCCGGCAAAGATCATCTCGGGCACGAATGTCATTGAAGAACTCGGCCAGCACATCCAGGGCAAGGGCACGAAGGCCCTGATCGTCACGGATCAGTTCATGGTGAAGTTCGGCAATGCGGCGAAAGTCGAGAATGCACTCGCCAAGGCGAATATCCCGTATGTCACCTTCGCTGGTGCCAATTCGGAGCCGACGGACAAGATCGTCGATGCCGGCCTGAAGGTATACCGTGAAGAAGGCTGCGATTTCCTCGTCGCGCTCGGCGGTGGCAGCCCGATGGATACGGCAAAGGCCATCATGTTCATGTCGACGCAGCCGGAAGGCAAGAAGATCAACGAGTTCATGCATGTCAACATCGACATGCCGGTCCCGTATCTCGTTGCCATCCCGACGACGGCTGGCACGGGCTCTGAGGTCACGAAGAACACGATCATCGCTGATACGGAGAACAACGTCAAGATGCTGCTCGGCGGCCCGTCCATCATCCCGGCTCTCGCTGTTGTCGATCCGACCTTCACGATGACGGCTCCGCCATCTGTCACGGCTGCAACGGGTATCGATGCGCTCTGCCATTCGATCGAGGCTTACACGAGCCGCAAGGCACAGCCGCTGACCGATACGTTCGCCCTCTCGGCCATCAAGAAGATCCACAAGAGCCTGCCAATCTGCTACAAGGATGGCAAGAACGTCGAAGCCCGCCTGCAGATGAGCATCGCGGCAACGGAAGCCGGCATCGCCTTCAACAATGCCTCCGTCACGATCGTCCATGGCATGAGCCGCCCGATCGGCGCTCTGTTCCACATCGCACACGGCGTCTCGAATGCCATCCTGCTGCCAGCCTGCATGAAGTTCGCCATCGAGGAGAACACGGCACGCTTTGCCACGATTGCCCGCGTCATGGGTGTTGCGGATGACGCTACGCCGGACCACGATGCAGCTGAGGCATTCGTCGCAGAGGTCACGCGCTTCTGCAAGGAAGTCGGCATCCCGTCGGCAGAGTCCCTGCTCGAGCAGCGCGGCTTCAAGAAGGAAGACTTCCTCGCACAGCTCGACAAGATGGCTTCCGATGCGCTCGAGAGCGGCAGCCCGCAGAACACGATGCGCATCCCAACGAAGGAACAGCTCATCGAGATCTACAAGGAACTCTTCTGATAAGCTGGGAATTCGCACGATAGAATAGGAGGGGTGGTCATGCCACTCGTACATTTGACAGACCTCATAAGCAAGCCGGACAACACATACGCGATCGGCGCGTTTAATGTCTCGGATATGGAGATGGCCATGGGAGCCATCAAGGCAGCGGAAGAGCTTCAGGCCCCGCTGATCCTGCAGATCGCCGAAGGCCGCCTGCGCTACTCGCCACTCGACCTGCTTGGCCCTGTGATGATCGCGGCCGCCAAGAAATGCTCGATGCCGACGGCCGTTCATCTCGACCACGGCAGCACGATGGAGACGATCAAGCTCGCGCTCGACCTCGGCTTCACGTCCGTCATGTTCGACGGTTCGAAGTACCCGCTCGATGAGAACATCGCCCGCACGCAGGAAGTCGTCAAGCTCGCGAAGCGCTACGGCGCTGATGTCGAAGGTGAGATTGGCCGCGTCGGCGGCGCGGAAGGCGACTACAAGAGCGTGGATGTCCTCGTCACGAGCGTCGAGGAAGCCAAGCGCTTTGCCGAGGAATCCGGCATCGATGCGATGGCCGTCGCAATCGGCACGGCGCATGGCAACTACAAGGAGACGCCGAAGCTCCGCATCGATCGCCTCAAGGAAATCCATGCAGCCGTCAAGACGCCGCTTGTCCTGCACGGCGGCACGGGCCTGACGGAAGAGGACTTCAAGAATTGCCTTGCCAACGGCATCCAGAAGATCAACATCGCCACGGCGTCGTACGATGCCTCGGCTGCGAAGATCAAGGAAGTCGCCGCAGCGAACCCGCAGGCAAAGTACTTCGATTTCAGCGATGCCATCGTACAGGGTACCTGCGAGAACGTCAAGAAACACATGCACATCTTCGGTCTCGAACAGAAGGCATGAGGAGGATAAAGATATGGCACTCATTAGCTTTGATGAAAACAAGAAACGCGATGTCGTCCTGATTGGCCGCGTCACGCTGGATTTCAATCCGAATGAACTGAACCGCACCTTGGACAAGGTCAAGACCTTCTCCATGTACCTCGGCGGTTCGCCGGGCAACATAGCCGTCGGCATCAACAAACTGGGCAAGAACGTCGGCTTCATCGGCTGTGTATCCGACGACCAGTTCGGCGACTTCGTCCTCAATTACTTCAATGAGCGTGGCATTGACACGTCCCAGATGACGCGCGCCAAGAACGGCGAGCGCATGGGCCTGACGTTCACGGAGATCAAGAGCCCGACGGAGTCGAGCATCCTGATGTACCGCGACCAGGTCGCTGACCTCGAGATTGCGCCGGAAGATGTCGATGAGCAGTACATCGCCGACAGCAAGATCCTGATCGTCTCTGGCACGGCGCTCTCGAAGAGCCCGTCGCGCGAGGCCTGCCTGCTGGCTGTCCAGTACGCCAAGAAACATGGCACGCGCGTCATCTTCGATATCGACTACCGTCCGTACAGCTGGCGCAGCAAGAAGGACATCCAGATCTACTACTCGCTGCTCGCGAGCATGGCCGATGTCATCATCGGTTCGCGCGATGAGGTCAACCTCACGGAAGGTCTCGATGAGGAGGCAACGGAGCCGGCAGATCACGTCATCGCCGAGAAGTACATCGAGCAGGGTGCCAAGATCGTCATCATCAAGCACGGCAAGAAGGGCTCGATCGCTTACACGGCCGACAAGAAGGCCTACAAGGTTGAGTCGTACCACATCAAGCTGCTGAAGTCGTTCGGCGGCGGCGATGCGTATGGCAGCGCCTTCGTCTATGGCCTGCTCGCAGGCTGGACGGTGCCGCAGGCTCTGCAGCACGGCACGGCACACGCCGCTATGGTCGTCGCAAGCCACAGCTGCTCAGATGCCATGCAGACGGTTGAGCAGATTGACGCCTTCATGCAGGAACATAAAGACGAGAAAGTCATCACGGAATTGGATTGGGAGGCAGCATTATGAGATTCGGTCGCTTAGGTCAGCTCAAGCACGGCTACAATGCAATGACGACGCGCGAGAGCGATATGCTCATGGATATCGGTTACCAGGAGATGGATGAGAACGAGATCGTCGAGTTCGAAGATCCCCTTCAGGAGACGGCCTTCGTCATCACGACGGGCGATGTGGAGATCTGCTGGAATGGCAAGAAAGAGCTCATGCATCGCGAGTCGCTGCTTGACGAGAACCCGTACTGCCTGCACGTGCCGCACGGCGTCAAGGTCGTCGTCAAGGCCCTGAAGAAATCGGAGCTTCTGATCCAGAAGACGCTCAACGACCGCGACTTTGAGCCGGTCTTCTACCGTCCGAAAGATGTCCAGGCTGACGTTTTCGGCGGCGGCGTATGGCAGGGCACGGCAGAGCGCACGGTCCGCACGATCTTCGATTACGACAATGCGCCGTACTCCAACATGGTCAACGGCGAAGTCATCATGACGCCGGGCTGCTGGACGGGCTACACGCCGCACAATCATCCGCAGCCGGAAGTCTACACCTACAAAGTCGACCGTCCGCAGGGCTTTGGCTGTGCGTTCATCGGCGACAACGTCTTCAAGATCGAGGACAACACCTGGTCGGAGATCTCGGGCGGCTACATGCATCCGCAGTGCGCAGCTCCTGGCTACGCCATCTGGTACAGCTGGATGATTCGTCATCTCGACGGCGATCCGTGGAAGAAGACGCGCAATGACCTGCCGGAGCACACCTGGCTGCTCGAGCCGGATGCCGATTCGAAGATCTGGCAGCCGCACAAGAAGTGATAGCGTATCCGCGACGTGGTGAAACGTGGCATAGTGGAGGGTATTCCAATGGCTAAGACAATCAGACTCACGGTAGCACAGGCTCTCGTGAAGTTCCTCAATAATCAGTACGTAGAATTTGACGGCAAAGAAGTGCCGATGTTCGAAGGCATCTTCGGCATCTTCGGCCATGGCAATGTCATCGGCATCGGCCAGGCTCTCGAAGAGGATCCGGGCCATCTGATCATGCGCATGGGCCGCAATGAGCAGGGCATGGCACACGCAGCGATGGGCTTTGCAAAGCAGAAGCGCCGCAAGCAGATGTACGCCTGCACGTCTTCTGTCGGCCCGGGCGCTGCCAACATGGTCACGGCAGCTGCTACGGCTACGGCAAACTGCATCCCAGTCCTGTTCCTGCCGGGCGACACGTACGCTGACCGCCAGCCGGATCCGGTACTCCAGCAGATGGAGCAGACGGTAAGCCTGACGACGACGACGAACGACGCTTTCCGCGCCGTCTGCAAATACTGGGACCGCGTCACGCGTCCTGAGATTCTCATGACGGCCTGCATCAATGCGATGCGCGTCCTGACGGACCCGGCTGAGACGGGTGCTGTCTGCATCGCTCTGCCGCAGGATGTCGAGGGCGAGGCTTGGGATTATCCTGAGTACTTCTTCCGGAAGCGCGTCCATCACATCGACCGCGTAAAGCCGACGGAACGTGCCATCGAAGAGGCTGTCAAGGCCATCGCGAAGGCTGAGCGTCCGCTGATGATCTTCGGCGGCGGCGTCAAGTACTCCGAGGCAGAGGCGGTATTCCAGAAGTTTGCTGAGAAGTACGGCATCCCGTTCGGCGAGACGCAGGCCGGCAAGGGCACGATCACGTGGGAGCATGAGCTCAACATGGGCGGCGTCGGTGAGACGGGTGGCCTTGCAGCCAACACGCTCGCCAAGGATGCAGATGTCGTCATCGGCGTCGGCACGCGCTACACGGATTTCACGACGTCCTCCAAGTGGATCTTCCAGAACCCGAACGTCCAGTACGTCAACATCAACGTTTCCCGCTTCCACGCTTACAAGCTCGATGGCATCCAGGTTGTCGGCGATGCCGGTGCAGCACTTGAGATGCTCGACGAGGCACTCGGCAAGACGGGCTACCATGTGTCGGATGCCTATGCTGCTGACATCAAGGCAGCCAAGGAAGCCTACACGAAGGAAGTCGAGCGCGTCTTCCACATCCAGTTCGGCGACAACTTCGTGCCGGAAGTCAACGATGACTTCGACTACAAGGCAGCGGAGAAAGCCTATAAAGAAGCAGTCGGCGGGACGCTGCCGCAGACGCGCGTCCTCGGCCTGCTCGAGGAGTACATGGATCCGAACGGCATCATTGTCGGTGCATCGGGCTCCCTGCCAGGCGACCTGCAGCGCGTATGGCGTCCGAAGACGGTCGGCAGCTACCATGTCGAGTATGGCTTCTCCTGCATGGGCTATGAAGTAAATGCGGCGCTCGGCGTCAAGCTCGCTGAGCCGCAGCGCGAGGTCTACGCTCTCGTCGGTGACTATGCTTACATGATGCTCCATTCGGAACTGCCGACGTCCATCGCTGAGGGCAAGAAGATTAACGTCATCCTGTTCGACAACATGCAGGGTGGCTGCATCAACAACCTCGAGATCGGCCACGGCCAGGGCAGCTACGGCACGGAGTTCCGCTTCCGCAACGAGAAGACGGGCCAGCTCGACGGTGCCTATGTACCGGTTGATTTCGCCATGAACGCTGCTTCCTACGGCTGCAAGAGCTACACGGCTCACACTGAGGAAGAGCTCATTGCAGCGATCGAGGATGCTAAGAAGCAGAAGGTCTCGACGCTCATCGACTGCAAGGTCATGCCGAAGACGATGGTCCATGGCTACGGTGACTGGTGGCGTGTCGGCGTCGCACAGGTCTCCAAGAGCAAGAAAGTCCACGACTGTTACGAGAAACTCATGAAGCCGCATTACGATGCAGCTCGCAAGTATTGATCCGTTTTCTTGTCTATCTTGTGTATGGAGGGCACCTGCCGCACCTGCGGCAGGCGGGCCCTGTTGTATAAATTGAAGTTTGGGGGTTTATCAAATGGCTAATATCAAACTTGGCATCGCTCCGATTGCTTGGACGAACGACGACATGCCGGACCTCGGCAAAGAGAACACGTTTGAACAGTGTGTCAGCGAGATGGCTCTGGCTGGCTTCACGGGCTGCGAGATCGGCAACAAGTACCCGAAAGATCCGGCTGTCCTCAAGAAGGCTCTTGACCTGCGCGGACTCCAGATCGCCAGCGCATGGTTCAGCTCCTACCTCCTCACGCAGCCGTACGAGCAGGTCGAGAAAGACTTCATCAAGCACTGTGAATTCCTCAAGGCCATGGGGGCGAAGTTCTGCAATGTCGCAGAGCAGGGCACGAGTGTTCAGGGCAAGCTCGACAAGGCCGTTTTCCGCGATAAGCCGTACAACACGGAAGAGCAGTGGAAGACGCTCGCTGAGGGCCTCAACAAGCTCGGCGCTGTCGCCAAGAAAATCGGCCTGACGATGACGTACCATCATCACATGGGTACCTGCGTCCAGACGGCGGAAGAGATCGACCGCCTCATGGAGATGACGGATCCAGACCTCGTATTCCTGCTCTACGATACGGGTCATCTCGTCTGCTCCGGTGAGGATCCGATCTACATCCTCAAGAAGTACCTGCCGCGCATCCGCCACATACATCTCAAGGACATCCGCATGGACATCCGCAACAAAGTCAAGGAAGAGAACATGAGCTTCCTCGCAGGCGTCCGCGCAGGCATGTTCACGGTCCCGGGCGATGGCGACTTCGACTTCGGTCCGGTCTTCGACATCATCAATGACAGCGACTACGATGGCTGGTTCATCGTCGAAGCTGAGCAGGATCCGGCCAAGGCCAACCCGCTCGAGTATGCGATCAAAGCTCGCAAGTATATCAAGGAAAAAGCACATATCTGATTGCCGGAAGGCATCGGATTCCCAGAAAGACTGCTCTCCTGTCCACTATGGGCAGGGGAGCCTTTTTTCTGCCGGTTCACCGTTTCTCTTGGAATCATTCAGGATCATCTAGAAAGGAATTATCTCCATGGGCATTAGCATGATTGTCTTCAGCCTGATACTTTTGATGTTCTTCGCGTATCGTGGCTATTCTATCATCTTCATCGCACCGATTTTCGCCGTCGTCGCCGCCATCGGCAGCGGCCACGCCTCCATGCCGGTCTACAGTGAGATCTATATGACGAAAGCCGCGGAGTACATCAAGACGTATTACCCCGTCTTCCTGCTCGGCGCCGTCTTCGCCAAGATCATGGAGCAGGGCGGGCTCGCGGCGGCCGTGGCCGACAAGATCGTCTCGGCGCTGGGCCGCGACAAGGCCATTCTGGCCGTACTGCTCGGATGCGGCGTCCTGACGTACGGCGGCCTCTCTGTCTTCGTCGTCGCCTTTGTCATGTACCCATTTGCTGCCATCCTCTTCAAGCAGGCTGATATCCCGAAGCGTCTGTTGCCGGGGCTGCTCTGGATGGGTATCTTCACCTACAGCATGGTGGCCATCCCGGGCACACCGCAGATCCAGAACATCATCCCGACGTCGTTCTTTGGCACTTCGACCTGGTCGGCTCCGGTGCTCGGCCTCATCGGTGCCGTACTCTACTTCGGACTGGCCTGGGGCTGGATCAGCTATCGCCACAAGAAACTCAAGGCAAAGGGTGAGGGATACGGTCATCATGTGCTCAATGAGCCGGAGGAGTCGCGGGAGGCTCTGCCGGACTGGCTCCTGTCCTCACTGCCGCTGCTTCTCGTTATCGTGCTGAATCTCCTGATCATCAATCCGTTCCATTGGGATTGGGCGTACCACTGGGATCCGGAAAGCCTCGACAGCTTCATCCCACTGCACCTCTCCCTGCTCGCGGGCGGCGTCGACAAGGTACAGGCCATCTGGTCCATCAATGCGGCTCTTATCGTGAGCTCCATCGTCGCGGCCATCATCGGCCGCAGACGGCTGAGACTCAAGGGCGGTCTCTCAAAGCCCATCAACACGGGAGCCATCGGCTCGACGACGGCCATCCTCAACGTAGCTTCAGGCTACGCCTACGGCTGTGTCATCGCAGCCTTGCCAGCCTTCACGATCATCAAGGAAGCATTGCTCGGCCTGCACCTCGGCGACGGCCCGCTGATGTCTGCCATCGTGACGACGGGCATCATGACGGGCGTCACGGGCTCTTCCTCGGGCGGCATGACGATTGCCCTCGGCATGCTCGGACAGGAGTGGCTGGCCTGGGCGCAACAGATCGGCATGAGTGCAGATGTCCTGCACCGCATCATCTGCATGGCCTCTGAGTGCATCGACACCGTGCCGCAGTCGGGCGCACTCGTCACACTGCTCGCCGTCTGCGGCCTGACGCATCGCGAGTCGTATTACGACGTTGTGATCCTGACGCTCCTGAAGACGCTTGTCGTTTTCGCCTGCCTGGGCGTCTACCTGATGACAGGTATTGAATGACGAGCAGCAGAAATCGAGACGCTAGAAAAAGGAGGATGTCTCATATGGACGAAGCGACAAAACGAAAGACGTATTTCCTGTTGGCGGCGACGACGATCATCTGGGGCATCCAGCCGCTCTGCATCAAGTGGCTCGTGACGACCTGGTCGCCTGTGACGATCACGGCCATGCGCTACTACCTGATTGGCACGACGCTCCTGGCACTCTCCGTCTACCGCGGCGAGCGCCTGCTGCCGCCGCGCAGCTGCCTCCTCGGTCTCTTCTTCATGGGGGTCACGGGCATTGGGCTCAATAATGTTATGCAGTTCACGGGCCTCGCTATCTCGACGGTGACGAACTGCACGCTGATCGCGGCGGCCAGCCCCGCCATCACGGCATTCATGGCGGTCATCTTCGTGAGCGAGCGGCTGAGCCTGCTGGCCTGGGGAGGCATCGTCCTGTCCTTCCTCGGCGCGCTGCTCGTCATCAGCCACGGCTCGCTCAACGTGATCCAGAAGATGTCGTTCAATGCAGGCGATATCCTCTTCCTGCTCGCGCAGGTGGCCTGGACGACGTATTCCCTGATCGCCCTGAAGATCATGCGGCGCATGTCTGCGCTGCAGACGACGGGCTGGGCCGGGCTTTTCGGCGCCTTCATCGTGACGGGCTACGGCCTAGTGACGGGGCAGTTTGCGCCCGTCATGCTGACGCCCACGCTCTGGATTGCGTTCTTCTACACGGTCATCTTCGGCGGCGTCATGGCGATGCTCTTCTGGAATATCGGCGTGCACAATGCCGGTGCCAGCGTCACCTCCATCTTCCAGAACATCACGCCAGTCGTCGGTATGATCGGCGGTGTCCTCTGCTTCGGCGAGGTCATCGGCATCATGGAACTGCTCGGCGCAGCGGCCATCTTTGGCGGCGTCTACCTGACGACACATGGCGGCCTTCGGTGAGTCGGCCCTCAGAGAGATTACTAGAAAAGCGGTCAGATGCATGGCGTTTGACCGCTTTTCCATTGTTTCAGAGGCAAAAAACAATATTTTATAGCAAGATAATTCGACCTCATAAATATAGCCCCAATAAAGCATTGAAAATACCAATGATGATAACAAAATAAAATCATAACATGCTCAAGAAAGACAAGAAAATATAGATGAAATAGTGCGAAAAATATTAATATAGTATCTGGATAGAGATGGAGGCAATTTCCTCCACGAGATATCACGCGTAGGATCTTTTTATTTTCAATCTGGGAGGGGTTTTCAATGAGTAATCCAGGAGCAGCTCCGGCTGAATCCGGTGCGCATCTGCCCTGGCTGACGCGTATTGCGTACGGTCTCGGCGATACGGCACAGAACGTCGTCTGGGGTGCAATGGGCATCCTGACATTCTTTTACACCGATTACGCGGGCATCGACCCGGCCATGGTCGGTCTGGTCATGTTGATTTCCCGCTGCTTCGATGGTTTTTCCGATGTCATCATGGGCTTCCTCGTCGAGCGCACGAATTCAAAATGGGGCAAATCGAGGCCGTGGATTCTCTGGATGAGCGTGCCATTTGCCATTTCCATCGTTCTCATCTACACGGTGCCACATGGTTCCTCGGCTATGCAGTTTGCATACCTGTTTGTGACCTACAATCTCTGCACGACGGTCTGCTACACGGCACTCAACCTGCCGTACGGCTCGCTGTCCGCGATGATGACGCGCTCATCGAAAGAGCGTGATATGCTTTCCATCACGCGTATGTGCCTGTCTCCCTGGGGCCGTATCCTTTCCGTCTCGGCTACGCTGCCGCTCGTCAAGGTCTTTGGCGACAATCAGATGGCCTGGGTCGAAGTCATGAGCGTATGGGCTGTCGTCGCCCTGTTGCTGCTGCTCTTCTGTTTCTCGAAATGTAAAGAGACGGTCGTCATCGAGGCGCGTAAGAAGGTTGCTAAGGTACCAGTCGGCAAAGCGCTTAAGTGCCTGGCCGTCAACAAATACTTCTGGGCTGGCATGATCATCTGGATGATGCAGAACGTCATCTTCACGATCACCGGTACCATTCTGCCGTATTACTGCAAGTACATCTTCATGGATGATTCGCTTTACAGCGGACTGTACCTCTTGGAGACGCTCATCACGATCTTTGTCATGGCCGTCTTCAGTCCAAGACTCCTCAAGCGTTTCGGCAAGCGCAATATGAGTCTTTACGGCGTTAGCCTCTGCTTTGCCGGTCATGCGATCTTCCTGCTGAACCCGACGGACTTCAACTGGGTCGTATTCAGCTGCGTCATTCGCGGCATCGGCTTTGCTCCGGTCCAGTCCGTCATCTTTGGCTTCCTCGGCGATGCTGTTGAGTATGGCCAGTGGAAGACCCACATCCGCCAGGAAGGTCTGATCTTCTCCGGCGGTTCTGTCGGGACAAAAGTCGGTTCCGGTCTTACGAGCGCCATCCTTACCGGTCTGCTCGCTTATGTCGGTTATGTTGCCACTTCATCGGGAGCCGTTGTTCAGTCACAGAATGTTATTGATATGATTGTTTCGATTTATAAATGGGGACCGCTGCTGGTATGGGCTGTCCTGATCGTCGTTCTTGTCTCGTATAAGCTGGATAAGGCCTATCCGCAGATCATGCGGGATCTCGTTGCCCGCGAAGCCAAGGGGGAACTCTAAGCGCCTTGGATGGGCATGATCTTTTTCATTCATCTTATTGTTTATAATCCGAAAGGAGAGCACGCATATGAAAACAAATACGATGGTTACCATTACGCGTCAGTACGGAAGCGGCGGACGAGAAATCGCCGATCTTGTGGCAAAAAAAATGGGGGTACGGCGTTACGACCGCAAAGTAGTGGCCATGGCTGCTGAAAAGCTGGGAGATGAGACGAACTTTCATGATCTCATAGAACGTTCGTATAATGCTCCGGATAATTGTCTGGGCAATCTTGGCGACTATGCGTATGAGCGCGTACCACAGCATAATCGCATGTACATTGAACAAGCCAAGGTTATTCTCGGTATAGCGCGGGAGGGAAGTGCGGTTTTTCTTGGCCGCTGTGCGGACTATATCCTTCGGGATACACCGAATACGTTTTCCTTTTTCATCTATGCGGATAATGCGTTTCGTCAACAGCGCGCCAAGGCGCAGTATGTCGGTTACACGCTCAAAGATCTTGATGCGGAAGAAAAGCATCGCGCTCAGTATTATGCGTATTATACGGGACGCACCTGGGGGGATCCGCAGAACTATGATCTTATGATTAATACGAGCAATCTGCCTCTGGAGGCCGCTGCGAATCTTATCCTTTCCTACATTGAGATGCGTCAGAACGCTGATCGGTAATTTAGCAAAAACAGGATGACGGCATGAAACTTGGTTTCATGCCGTCATCCTGTTTTTTGGAGGAGAACGTTTTTGGGGCTGACGGAAAAGGAAAACATGCCTGTTAGGAGGAAGAGCTGCCATTTTTCAGGTTGTCCATTTTCGTCGATATTCCCCCGGTGTCATGGCGAGCGCTCCCTTGAATACATTTTGGAAATAGTTGGAGTTATTGTACCCGACTTGGGCTGCGATCTGTGTGATTGTCATGTTGGTATTGATCAGAAGGTTTTGCGCCTCGCCCAGCCGGCGAAGGATGACATATTTCATCGGGGAAAGTCCGATTTCCGCTTTGAAGAGGTGGGCGAGGTAATAGGCGTTGGTATGGATGGCTCTGGCGATATCGTCAAGGCGCAGATCCTCCCTGTAATTTTTGTCAATGAACGCACGGGCACTGGTTACGAGTGTCGGCACCGGTTGATTTTCGGGAATACCGTGTTCGCGCAGGAAAGCGGTGAGCTTTGTCAGCAGAGCCATGGTGAGATAGTGGGCGATTTCGATATGGCTTCGGGCTTCCTGCTCAATGGATTGAAAAAGATGAAAGAATTCCTGAAAGGAGTCTTTTGCCGACTGGACAGGAGAAAGGCCAGCTGGCAAAAGGTGATCCGGAGGGAGATTTTCGATGCGCAGCCCGCTGACAGCGATGCAATAGGTGCCAAGTTTGTTGTCGATGCTGCCAAATTCATCGTGAACGGTGCGGCTGTTGTAGAAAATCAGATCGCCTTTCCGTGCGGTATAGCGTTTTCCGTTAATCATATAGATGCCGGTCCCTTGATAAACAAAGAGAATTTCACAAAGCTGATCGTGTTCATGCATGCTGCGCGGCATAGAGGAAGCGTCTTCACCGACATGACAGACATATTCGAGGCGCGGTGCTGTATTTTTGCAGAACGTCGAATGATAACGATGGTTTGGTGCGTATTGCAGCAAGGATAGTTCCCCCTTCCTGACCGGACAGACAGCATAATAGAACGTCTTATGGGTTCGAAACGATAGGATTCCTGTTTTTATTTTAGCAGAATATTCATTTTTACGCAAATAGTTAATCTAAATTTCATCGAAATATACTCAATATATAATATTTTTGCGAAGAAACTATTCAAAAAAGGATCCGGATAAAATCCGGATCCTCTGTACGAAAACAATGGCGGGGGGAGCCATGATAATGAAAGGAAACGAAAGAATCAAGGGATATCCTGCCGTCGTGGCGGCAGTGAGGAGGGGTTACAGTCCATATTGTTTACAGATCTCGGCAATTTTGACCGGGCGATGCTCCTCGGCGGACTTTTTCGCTGCAAGGCCGATAAGAACCGGCTGCAGGCCATCATTGGCATTGACAGGCGTCGGTGTATCGTTGACAATGGCTTCGATGAATTGATTGACTTCATTGGCATAAGCCATCATATAGCGTTCGAGAAAGAAAAACATGGGCTTTTCTGCAATGACGCCATCCTGACAGCTGTAAACTGCATTGGAATCGGAATCGTTGGAAATGGCAACACATCCCTTTGTGCCAAAGACTTCTGCACGCTGATCGTACCCATAGCAGGCGGCACGGCAGTTATCAATGACCGCTGTGGCACCGTTACTCAGCTTCAGCGTGATGACGGCAGTGTCCAGATCTCCGGCTTTGCCGATTTCCGGATCGACGGTTACAGAGCCTTCTGCGTAGACTTCTTCGACTTCTGCACCGGAGAGGTAGCGAACCATATCAAAATCATGAATCGTCATATCGAGGAAGATACCGCCGGAAACTTTTACATAATCAATGGAAGGCGGTTCCGGATCGCGAGAAGTGATTTTTATGATTTGCTGCTTTCCTACCTTTCCGGCAGCGACAGCATCGTGAATGGCTTTGAAATTGTGATCGAAGCGGCGATTGAAGCCAACCTGATATTTTTTGCCAGTTTCCTTAACGACGTTGAGAACCTCTTTTATCTTATTGACATCGTGGTCAATCGGCTTTTCACAGAATACATGCTTTCCGGAACGAAGCGCTTCAATAGAGAGCGGAGAATGCTGATCAGTGGAAGCGCAGATCAGGACAGCATCGATTTCCGGATCGTTGAGAATGTCATGATAATCTTTGGTCACACGATCAACGCCGAGCGATTTCGCCCAGGCTTCTGTCTTTTCATTCATAAACGGGTCTGCGATGGTTTTTACCGTGGCATTTTTGACAAATTTTGAAATGCTCTCGCCGTGTACGTGACCAATGCGTCCTGCGCCGATAATACCTACTTGAATCATTTTGGATAACCGCCTTTCCTTTTTGATGAAGAACTTTTGATCATATGTATTGTTTGTATTGATTAACTTTATGATTATTATATCATGCAGAGTAGTATTTGTTCTTCGTTTTTTTGGTGTAATTTTTTGAAATATTCAAGGACATAGCGGAATTTCGACGGAAAGGGAATCGTAATGCTATAATATCTTGCGTTTCAAGCGTGAAAATGCTGTTTTTACCATTGTTTTTTTGTCAGGACGAGGTCGACGGCATTGAGGACTTCGTTTACGTTTTCCGCGGTGATGACAAGAGGCGGCTGGAAGGCCATGACGTTGCGGCCTACGCCGTTTTTGCCGATGATGAAACCTCGGTCCTTGAGCTCCTCTAGAACGTCGTCGAGGATTTCGGGAGCTTCGGAGCCGTCAGCGTGGATGAATTCGGCACCGTCCATGAGGCCGAGGCCGCGTACGTCGCCGATGACCGGATGTTTCTTCTGGAGTTCACGCAGGCCGGCGCGCAGCTGCTCGCCGCGCTCCATGGCGTTCTTGGCGAGCTTGTGCTCTTCGATGTAGCCGAGAACGGCGAGCGCTGCTTCGGAGGAAACCGGGTTGCCGCCAAGCGTTGATGCGCCCGGGCGGGTATAGGTGTCGGCGATCTTGCTGCTCGCGATAAAGGCTGAAATCGGCGTGCCGTTGCCGAGGGCTTTCGCCATGCACATGATGTCGGGGACAACGTCGTAGTTTTCAATACCAAACATTTTTCCTGTACGTGCAAATCCAGTCTGGACTTCATCGATAACCAGCAGAGTACGGTATGTTTCAAGGATTTCTCTGACGCGCTTAAAGTAGCCCTTCGGCGGCACGATGCAGCCGGCATTGCCCTGAATCGTTTCGGCGATAAAGGCTCCCGGATGGCCGGATGTTGCCGTTTTGATGAGGTCTTCGATGGCGTTGGCACAGGCGTAGTCGCATTCCGGGAACTTCTTGTTCATCGGGCAGCGGTAGCAGTTCGGGTTCGGGGCAAAGTGAATGCCGCCGACCGGCGTCGGCGCTGTGCGCCACATCGTAAGGCCCGTGACGCTCATGCCGAGTTTCGTGCGGCCGTGCAAACCGTGGCGCAGAGCGATGATTTCGCTGTTGCCGCTGTATATCTCGGCCAGCAGCAAAGCGCCCTCGGTGGCCTCAGAGCCCGTGGAGCAGAAGAAGGACTTCTGCAGGTCGCCCGGCGTGATCTCGGCGAGTTTTTCGGCGAGATTGACGAAGTTTTCGGTCAGGTAGATGTTGCAGACGTGCTGGAGTTTATCGGTTTGAGCTTTGATTTTTGCCGTGATTTCGGGATTGCAATGGCCGCAGTTCATGACGGATACGCCAGCGTACATGTCGAGGTATTTCTTGCCGTTGCTGTCCCAGAGGTACTGCATCGAGCCTTTGACCATCTGCTGCGGATTCGAGTAGAAATGCGCTAGGCACGGCATGATATATTTCTTTTTCTTTTCAATGATGGCCTCGGGGCCAATGTATTTTTGTTTTTCCATTTATCGGTATCCTTTCTTAAGACGCCCTCCGGCGCATCACTGCCGGAGGGCGTTTGGTCGTATGGTTAATGGTATGGGTTAGATGGAATTGCGGCTTTGACGGAAGCGGTAGGTGCCAAGGCCAAGCTCGCGCGGACCCTGTTTGAGTTCGTCAAGTCTTGACGGGTCGACTTCCTGACCGTCAGCAAGGGCGTCGAGTGCCTCGCGATAGATTTTTGTGACTTTGCCCGTGAATTCCGGCGTGTAGTCCTGCGCTTCGATGCGGTAAGACGCGATGCCGTTGAATTTTTTAAGATATGGATAGAGGCAGAGGTCCTTGGCAAAGTAGATATGGTTGCGGTCAAACTGGTCAATGCGGATAGCGTGTTTCTCCCCTGCATGGTCGACGAGCGCGTAGCGACGGTCGAGTACTTCGGGATTGTCGAGGCTGTTATAATGCGGCAGCGACATGCCCGGGAGATTGTGATCGCAGATCATGGACTCGTAGGAGCCGTGGACGATGGTCTCAATCGGCAGCTTAGAGTTTTCAACGATTTCGCGCAGCTGCTCGAAGGAAAGCTCAAGTGAGGAGCAGGCCTGCGTGAGGCCGTTTTCCTTCAGAAATTCAGCTGTCAGATGGTTGAACAGGTTGAATGAAACATCGGCCTGAACCGGCAGGGTGGTGTACTGTTTGGCAAGTTTTAAGGAGCCGAGGTTGCTGACCATGATGCCGTCAGCGGCAAGTTCCGGGCGGGAGGAAACGGCCGTCAGGAACTGCTCAAGCTCGCCGCACTCGCGGCGCATCGTCGTGCGTGGCGTGTTGATGACGACTTTTGCCTTGCTGTTGGCATAGGCGATGATATCGGCATACTCAGCCAGTGTCCACGGGCGGAGCGGGCGGAAGGCCTCGCCGCCGACGTAGATGACATCGGCACCGTTATCGACAGCGGCTTTTGCCGAGTCGAGGGTATTTACGCGGACGCTCAGCGTGCGGCGGTCGGCGTTTTTCTTGTGGATGTCTTCTTCCTGTCTGAGAATTTCGTCCTGGAACCCGGCTTCTTTGACCGCGTCGCTGAAGAAACGCGGTTCGCGCTCGCCGGTCATGCCGATGTCTTTCCTGGTCGTGCTGCCGAAGGCAAAGGTCGTCGTGAAGTCGCGTGCGCGGTTTTCGTAGAGGCTTTTCCAGCCCTCCTCGTCGACCTGATAGCCTGTCGGGTCCGCGATATAGGCGTCGATGGCCTTGCGGTAGGTCGAGACAATGCGGCGGATAAACGGTGCCGGACGCATGCGGCCTTCAATCTTGAACGAGAAGACACCAGCCTGAATCAGCTGAGGAATCGAGCGGTACATGCACATGTCCTTGAGTGCGAGTTTATAAGCGCCATCGCTGTCCTTGTCGAGGACTTCGCCTGTTTTCTCGTCGATCAATGAGTAAGCCCAACGGCAGGGCTTGAGACAGCGTCCGCGGTTGCCGCTCTGGCCAAAGACGACGCCGGAGTGGATGCACTGGCCGCTTTCGCTGATACACATATCGCCATGCATGAAGTACTCGACCTCGATGCCCGTTCGCTCGCGGAACAGGCTGAGCTCGGAAAGCGTCATCTCACGGCCGACGACGATGCGCGTGATACCGTATTCCTTGAGCTTTTCGATGGCATGCTCATTATGCGTGTTCATCATGACCGACGTATGGATGGGAATGTCAATACCCATTTCATGCACGAGTTCGAGTACGGCAAAATCCTGAACGAGCAGTGCGTCCGGCTTGATTTCGCTGAGGTAGGCGAGGTACTCGCGCAGGGCGGGAATCTCTTCGTCGCTGATGAGATTGTTCAAAGTGATGTAGAGACGGACATCGTGTGCATGGGCATAGGCAATTGCTTCTTTTAGCATTTCGTCGTCGAAGTTGAAATTGCCTTCATGCATGCGCATATTAAAATGCTTGCCGCCGAGATAAACGGCATCTGCACCGGACTCGACTCCTGCGACAAGCGCATCCCACGTTCCTGCTGGCGACAGCAGCTCTACAGACTTACGGTTGAGAATCATTAATGATAAACTCCTTTTATATCCTGACTTATAACAATATAGTACTTATCGTATTAGTATAACAGAGTTTTTATCCGGCTTCAATGCAGGACTGGTTTTGAAAGGGATCCCTGAATTGCAATAATAACTTGAACACCTGGCAACCCTATCAAGAAGTAAGGCATACCGAGAGTTCTTCGGAAAAGCATTCTTCCGGAGTTCGATAACTCAGAATCCTTCGTGGCGAAGTGTTCGCTCATTGCTGAACACGCTCTATATGCTCGGCTGAATAGTCATGTTTTCCTTTCTTTCGTATTGGATTTGTGATAAACTGTATTTGATCCATGGCCATTCTCCTTGTGTAGGTGTTTTGGTGTAATTACATTTTACCACAAGGGATTTTACTATGGATTTTTAGTGTGCAGGTTGATTATACAATCCGCCTCTGTCGAACCGCCTCTGTCGAAATCTGGCGGAAAATATTTGACAGCGATATGAAGGTGTGATATACTAACGGAGTCGTGAACAAGAAGGAGCCACCGCTTCTCACCTGCTGGCAAAGGTCAGTCGGGTTTATAGCATGAGTGTTTCGGAGGTGGCTTTGTGCCGCCTCTTTTTCTTGTTTTGAATGGATTTTTCGTTTATTAGGAGGTGTTTCTACCATTAGCAGAGATTCATTACGCATCAATGAAGAAATTCGGATTCGTGAAGTGCGTGTGACCAGTGCAACTGGCGAGCAGCTGGGTATTATGCCAACCCGCGAAGCGCTTCGCATGGCCGAGGAACAGCATCTCGATCTGGTTGAGGTTGCTCCGAAAGCAAAGCCGCCGGTCTGTCGTATCATGGACTTCGGGAAGTACCGGTACGAACAGCAGAAGCGGGAAAAAGAAGCAAAAAAGAAGCAGAAAATCATCAATATTAAAGAAGTAAAGCTTCGCCCGAATATTGAACAACATGATTTTGACGTCAAGTTGAAGAATGCGCTTCGTTTTGTCGAAGAAGGAAATAAGGTCAAAGTGACAATCATGTTCCGTGGAAGAGAGTTATCTCATCCGGAACTCGGCAAAGAGGTGCTGGGACGCGTGGCTGAAAGGCTGGGCGACAGCGTCTCGATAGAGCGGAATGCCAAACTTGAGGGAAAAAATATGACGATGATTGTTGCGCCAAAAGTGCAGAAGACATCGAAATCCAAGAAGTCGAATAAGACTCAGTCTGAAGGAGGAAACAGTAATGCCAAAGATTAAAACTCGTAGAGCTGCTGCAAAACGCTTTACCGTGACGGGAAGCGGTGAATTCAAACGGAACAAGGCGTTCAAGAGCCATATTCTGGAGAAAAAGTCTCCGAAACGCAAACGCAATCTTCGCAAAGCCGCGCTGGCTGCGTCCGCTGATTTCGGACGTGTGAAGAGGATGCTTCCGTATACCTGATCGTAATGCGGAAACAGCGTATCATTTGATTATCAGGAGGATGAAAACATGCCAAGAGTTAAAGTAGGCGTGACTGCGCATAGACGTCATAAAAAGATTTTGAAGCTGGCAAAAGGCTATAAAGGCTCCAAGAGCAAGCAGTTTAAAAAAGCAAATGAAACCGTCATGAAGGCCCTTTATTATGCCCGTCGTGACCGTCGTGCTAAGAAAGGGAACTTCCGTCGTCTTTGGATCGCCCGTATCAATGCGGCTGCCCGCATCAACGGGATTTCGTACAGCCGTCTGATCTGCGGCCTGACGAAAGCTGGCGTTGAAGTAAACCGTAAAATGCTGGCTGATCTTGCTGTTTCGGATGAAAAGGCTTTTGCACAGCTGGTTGCTGTGGCTAAGGAGAATCAGTAATATTGATTCTCAGTGTGGGTTTGACGGAACGTTTTGTTTCGTCAGGCCCTTTTCTTATTTGAAGCGCAACTTTTGGGAGAAAGATAGGGAAGGAGGGGCAGAAGTGCGGGGAAAAATCAGCAGTATGACGAATGTGAAAATCAAACAGGCTGCGGGACTGCAGAATCGAAAAAAGCGGGAAAAAGAGGGCCTGTTTGTTGCGGAAGGAATTCGTCTGGCGGAAATGGCAGTGGAATCTTCCTGGAATATGGTTTATGCACTGTATATGTCGGATATGGAAAAACAGCCCCGCGGACGGGCTCTGCTGGAAAGACTGGAACATGACGGCTGTCCACTCTATGAGGTGCCAGAACCGGTTTATCGCAAGGCGAGCGGAACGGATACGCCGCAGGGGATTCTGCTGGTGATGGAACAGCAGCGATACAGTCTGAGCGAACTTCCGGTTCGGGAAGCGCCGCTGTATGTCATTTTGGACGGGGTACAGGATCCGGGCAACGCGGGAACCATCATTCGGACGGCGGATGCTGCCGGAGCGGATGCCGTCATTCTCCTTTGCGGCACGGTGGATGTGTTCGGGGAAAAAGCGGTGCGATCTTCCATGGGCAGCCTGTTCCATATACCGGTTTGTATGGATGTCGCTGCGGAAGATTTGCTGGCCTTTTCGGCTCAGAGAAACGTGGAGCTTTTGTCTGCTGCTTTAGATCAAAATGCCCGCCCCTATTGGGAGCGGGATTTTCGTCCGGGATGTGCGATTGTATTCGGCAATGAGGGCAGCGGCGTGAGCGATTCGTTGCTGGCCCGGACTGACCATTTGTATATTCCGATGTATGGCCGGGCAGAATCGCTTAACGTAGGGGCATCTGCTTCGATTCTTCTTTATGAAGCGATTCGGCAGAGGCGTTATTCCTCCCAGCAGCAGTAGAGGCACAGCGTGCCGGTGGAAACAGAAAGATGGATGGTGTTTTCCTCTGTGGATAATTCGTTGCTTATGGCCTGAGGGAAGGATTGTGTGAGCACGGCCTGATTCAGGGGCCAGCGGACGTGATCGATGGTTACGCCGCTGCACTGGCGGCTGATGGGAAGCAGGGAAACAGCCTTGGGGCGGCGAAGAAACTGAACCGATACAGACTGGCCGGATTGTACGAACAGAGCCGATTCTTTTTCATCGGCGAGGCAGCAGGGAAGCTTTGCTGATGCGGTACTGAATAGCGTGCTGAAGAGATGGTCGGTTCGGCCTCCGAATACACCGGTCAGGATGAGAAAGGCTGCCCCTTCCGATTTGATTTTTCGGACAGCCAGCTGGGTGTCGGTAAAGTCTTTTGCAGCAGGATAACGTTCCGTGGGGACTGCATGCGACTCGGCCCATGACCACGCGTCAGGACGGGCGCTGTCTCCATCGCCGATCAAATGATCCGGGACAAGGCCGGTTTCGTGGCAAAAGTCGATGCCATGATCCGCGGCCCAGCAAACATCATATCCGGTCAGCTGTCGCATCCAGGATGCTTCCGGTGCGCGGCCGCCGGATATGAGAAGCCAGGGGCGAATGGAGCAAGGCAATGTGTGATAGAGAATGTGCTGCTGGGGAAGGCGGAGCAGAAAGCCGGTGTCCTGTTTCATGATACGACCTCGATTCGATAAAATATTCTTTGAGAACGCGTTGTGTCCCGATGATTTTCATCATGGTTATGATATAATATCCTTGATGCTTATAGAATAGCACGGAAAAAAATAAGGAGCAACAAAGGAGACTGATACAAGATGGTAACGTTCAATTACTATGGACATTCCTGCTTCCTGCTGGACGATGGACAGCATAAGGTACTGGTCGATCCGTTTCTTTCCGGAAATCCAAAAGCTTCCGTAAAGCCGGATGATGTGGAATGTGATTTTATCCTGATTTCCCATGCACACAGCGATCATTTGGGCGATGCTCCAGAAATTGCCGGGCGTACCGGCGCAGAACTGGTCAGCACGCCGGAGGTTCTGGAGCTTTGCGAACAGCGTGTGGCTGGCCTTCGTCAGCATCCGATGAATCTCGGGGGGTCGCTGAATCTTCCGTTTGGCAAAGTACGCATGACCATGGCCAAGCACAGCTCGGGCGTTGCCGGCGGCACCGCCTGCGGTTATGTGATTTATATAGGCGGACTGCAGATTTATTTTGCCGGGGACACGGCTCTGTTCGGCGATATGCAGCTGATCGGCCGCAAGGATGAAATCGATTATGCGATTCTTCCGATCGGTGATAATTATACGATGGGTCTGGAAGATGCTGCACTGGCCGCGCAATGGCTGAATGCACGTCATGTGATTCCGGTTCATTACAATACCTGGCCGCTGATCAATCAGGATGTGCGTCATTATCGCGAACTGACTGAAGCAATGTGCCGGGCTGAAGTACATATCGTCGAGCCCGGCTCGAAACTGGAGCTTTGATGGCAGGCCGCGAATCCGGCGGTAAGCCGCGCCTGATCGTTATTTTGGGTCCGACGGCGGTCGGCAAGACCGCGCTTTCCATTGAACTGGCCCGGGCTTTGCATACGGAGATCTTGTCAGGAGATTCCATGCTGGTCTATCGTGGAATGGATATTGGAACGGCTAAGCCGACGCGGGAAGAACGTCAGGGCGTTCCGCACCACTTGGTGGATATTCTCCCTCCGGATCGGACGTTTAATGTGACGGATTTTATCGCGTTGGCGCGCCCGTTGATACTTCGTTTGAATGAACGGGGCAGGATTCCGATACTGGCAGGCGGAACAGGGCTCTATTTGCAGGCCCTGCTGGAAGGATATCGATTCAATGAAACCGAACAGCACGAAATGTTCCGCCGCCGTCTGTACCGTTTGGCGGAGTGCAGGGGGAAGGATTTTGTTCATGCGTTGCTGGCACGGAGGGATCCGGAAGCAGCCGGACGCCTTCATTCGCATGATGTTCGCCGGGTGATCCGGGCTCTGGAGGTTGTGCATTTTGGGCGCGAATCGATTTCCCGGGAAAAGCAGATGGACGGACATGCCGGGACTCTATGTTACGATGCGCTGGTCATTGGGCTGAACCGGGAACGGCAGGCTTTATATGAGCGCATCAATCGTCGGGCAGAACTTATGTTTGAGCACGGGCTGGAAAAGGAGGTTCGCGCGTTGTTGGAGACCGGCGTGCCGCGGGGCAGCCAGGCCATGAAGGGCATCGGTTATAAGGAGACGGCATCCTTGCTGGCCGGTGAGATTTCTCGTGAAGAAGCCCTGTGGCAGATTCAAAAAGCGACGCGTCATTTTGCGAAGCGTCAGTTGACCTGGTATCGGAGAATGAAATATATCCATTGGTATATGGTGGATGAAATTCCGGAGGATAAGCTTCTGCCTCGGGTATTGAAGGATGTGGAAGGATTTTTTTCTTTGAGGTAGAATGGATTATCTTTAGAAGGATCGTAGTTATGGAGGGGTTTATATGGCAATCAGGACGATCAACCTGCAGGACAGCTTTCTGAATCAGGTCCGTAAAGAAAATGTAGGGGTGACCATCCACCTGGTCAATGGCTTTCAGATCAAGGGCAGTGTGAAAGGGTTTGACAATTTCACGGTTGTTTTGGATGTTATGGGCAAACAGCAGATGGTGTATAAACATGCCATTTCGACCATTACGCCGGTGCGTCCTATCGGCGGCATGTTCGGAGCGGAAAGGCATGACGAAGGATAAAGACGGTAAGAGGACAGGCCTTCCTGCAGGGGAGGCTTTTCTTATGCAGGAAACCGGAATAGGAAATCGGGGGAGAAACAGTATGAAGTGCAGAGGATTTGAAATCGTGTCAGGATGGGAAGCACGCGGAATACGCCTGCCGGTTCGGAAAACGGCATCCAGTGCCGGATATGATCTGGAAGCAGGAGCAGATGTTCTTGTTCCTGCGGGGAAAATGGCCATGGTGCCGACAGGAATCAAGGCGTATATGAACTCGGATGAGGTGTTGTATCTCTTTGTTCGCTCCAGTCTGGCTGCGCGGCATCATATTGTTCTGGCCAATGGAACGGGAGTCATTGATGCGGATTATTATGGCAATGAGGAGAATGAGGGGCATATTTTTATTGCGCTTCAAAATGGAGGGGAAGAGGACGTTCTCGTCCGTAAGGGGGATCGCATTGCGCAGGGAGTTTTTCAGGCCTATCTGACTGTCGATGATGACCGGGCAGGCATAGGCGCCGTGCGTCAGGGGGGCTTCGGCTCGACAGGAAGGGCGTGAGCGATATGTCAGAAGAAAGCATGGATCTTTTTGCAGAGCCTGTATCTGCTTCCAGCGGGGCGGATGGAGCAGTCAGACCGTTCGAACCGCTGGCCCGGCGCATGCGTCCGAGAAATTTTCAGGAGTTCATCGGACAATGGGATACCGTGGGGCAGGGGCGTTTTCTGCGGCAGATGATAGAGAAAGATCAGATTCCTTCCATGGTCTTTTTCGGCCCGCCGGGAACTGGGAAAACGACGTTGGCGCAGATGATCGCCGGCATGACGGGCTGTACGTTTTGCAAGCTCAATGCCGTGTCTTCCGGGATACAGGAAATTCGCCAAATCGTCAAAAAAGCGGATGAAGAACGGCGTTATTACCAGCGCCGCACCATTGTGTTTATCGATGAGATTCATCGTTTCAGCAAGAGCCAGCAGGATGTCCTGCTTCCTTATGTCGAGGATGGCCGCTTGGTTTTGATCGGAGCAACGACAGAGAATCCTTATTTCGAAGTTAATCATGCACTGCTGTCGCGCGTCCGCGTAATACCGTTCCATCAGCTGGAAGACGGCGAGCTGGTTCAAATCCTCAGACGGGCCTTGAGCGATGAGGAACGCGGATTGGGAGAACAGCATCTTTCCGCTGAGGATGAAGTTCTGCTGATTCTTGCGCAGATGGCGGCCGGGGATGCCCGCATGGCATTGAATCTTTTGGAAGGAGTAGCGGCTCTCCTGCCGGATGGAGGCGTGATCACGGCAGAGCGCATTCAGGAAGTCCTGGGACAGCGCGTACAACGGTATGACAAGAAGGGGGACAATCATTATGATACCGTCTCGGCCTTCATCAAAAGCATGCGGGGGAGCGACCCGGATGCGGCGCTGCATTATCTGGCCCGGATGCTGGCTGCCGGCGAGGATGTGAAGTTCATTGCGCGCCGCATTGTAATCTGCGCTTCAGAAGATGTAGGCAATGCCGATCCCATGGCGCTGGTCGTAGCGATGAATGCGGCACAGGCCGTACAGTTCGTCGGCATGCCGGAAGCACGGATCACGCTGGGGCAGGCTGCCACATATGTTGCTTCTGCGCCGAAAAGCAATGCGGCTTATTTGGGGATTCAGGCGGCAATGCAGGATGTTCAAACCAAAAACTGTGGAGGAATACCGCTGCATTTGCGCGATTCACATTATAAAGGAGCGGCGAGCCTCGGGCATGGAAAGGGGTATCGATATCCGCATGACTATCCGGGGCACTTTACTCCGCAGGGATATTTGCCGGAGGCCTTGAAACACGCCCGTTACTATCATCCGTCTGAGAACGGGGCGGAAAAGCGTCTGGGGGAATACCTGCATCGCTGCTGGCCGGATCGCTTTTGACATTCTGGCAGGTTTCTGCTATATTGTAGGCATGAAATCCGACTGAATTACTCAGAATTCCGAGGTGGAATATGAAGATATCGACAAAAGGAAGATACAGCGTGACGGCTCTTTATGAGCTGGCTCTTCATTATGGAAAGGGGCCGGTCTCATTGAAATGTATTGCCCGGAGTCAGGGGCTGTCAGAAAACTACTTGGAACAGCTTATGGTGCCGCTGCGCCGCGCAGATCTGGTACAGAGCATTCGTGGCGCACAGGGCGGGTATATGCTGTCGCGGGAACCGGAGAAGATTACCATTGGCGAGATCATTACGACGGTGGAAGGGCCGATCGCTGTAGTGGATTGTTTGTTGACGGAAGCTGGAGCAGAGGATCAGCCCTGCGAAAAAGCGGGAGATTGTGTAACGCGCGGGATCTGGGAAAAAGTCTGCGCAAGCATCAGCAGCGTATTGGATAACATCACGCTGCGCAATTTAATGGATAATGATTCCAGCCATGAACATGTGGGGTGTGCAAGATGAATCCGGTGTATCTGGATTATGCAGCGACAACCCCCGTAGATGAACGGGTTCTTCAGGCGATGAAGCCGTATTTCTGCGAACGGTTTGGAAATGCCTCCAGTTTGTATTCCTGGGGCCGGGAGGCGAGAAAAGCCGTTGCAGAAGCCCGGGAGAAAGTGGCTGCCCTGCTGCAGGCATCTCCTTCGGAGGTTTATTTTACGAGCGGCGGAAGCGAAAGCGATAACTGGGCCATCAAGGGGGCGGCTTTTGCGCTGCGCCGGGCAGGACGGGGAAAGCATATCATCACGTCCTGTGTTGAACATCATGCCGTGCTGAATGCTTGCCGCTGGCTGGAGCAGGAAGGGTTCGAGGTTACCTATCTTCCTGTGGATAAAAATGGACGGGTATTGCCGGAGCAGGTCTTTGATGCGCTTCGGGACGATACGGTTCTGGTCAGCATTATGACGGCGAATAATGAAGTGGGCACGATTGAGCCCATCGCAGAGATCGGCCGGCGCATGCAGGAGCAGCAGATTTTTTTTCATACCGATGCGGTGCAGGCCGCAGGCCATATTCCGATTGCGGTTGATGAGCTCCATGTGGACGCGCTGTCTCTGTCCGGCCATAAATTATACGGACCGAAGGGTGTGGGGGCTCTTTATCTTCGTCGGGGCTCTTCGCTGGATTCGCTGGTTCACGGCGGCCCTCAGGAACGGGAAATGCGGGCTGGCACGGAAAATACGGCAGGAATCGTTGGCTTGGGACAGGCAGCGGAACTGGCGAAACAGGAGATGAGCGACGAGTGGGAGCGCCTGTCGGATCTTCGTGATATGCTGATTGCCGCGGTGCGTGAGCTCGGGGACAGTTGGATCAATGGTGATGAAAAATATCGTCTGCCGGGACATGTTTCCTTTGGCCTGCGCGGCATATCTCAGGATACCCTTCTGATCCGTCTGGACATGGCAGGTTTTGCTGTTTCGGCTGGCAGTGCGTGCAGTGCCGGAGCGCTGGAGCCATCGCATGTTCTGCTGGCGATGGGACAAACGAAAGAGCAGGCATCTTCTGCGATACGCGTCACACTGGGGCGCTTTACTTCGGTGGAAGAGGTACAGCGGTTTATCCGTAAGCTGAGCTTGCTGGTCGGGGCGATCCGCGGACGGTGAAAGGCGAAAGAATAACGGCAGTTTTGAAAGGAAAGAAGTCATTCGGGATGAAAGGCAAGAAGCAATGGATCGCATGTCTTGCGGTTATTTTTTGGATAGGGAGTTATCTTCCGGCATGGGCGGCGGCGCCGCCGGACATTACGGCCGATGCGGCCATTGTAGTCGATGAAAATACCGGGGAGGTTCTTTATGAGAAAAATCCGGACAAGCGCGAATATCCTGCCAGTATGACGAAAATCATGACTTGTTTGCTGGCTGTGGAAAATGGCAACCTTCAGCGTATTGTCGAGGTCAGCGACCGCGCCGCTGATGTGGAATGTACTCGCCTGAGACCAGGCTATCGGGCCCGTATGAGCACCCTTCTGCTGCAGATGATGATGATTTCGGACAATGGATGCGCGACAGCGGTCGGCGAATCGCTTTCTGCCGGTGATGTTCAGGACTTTGCGCGGCTTATGAACCGCCGGGCAAAAGAACTTGGTGCGGTGAATACACATTTTGTGAATGCAAACGGGATGCCGGATCCCAATCATTATTCGACGGCGCGGGATATGGCAGACATTGCCTGTTACGCCATGCATAATGAAACCTTTCGACATATTGTTGGCACAGAGCATGCGACCGTTTCGTATCTTTTTCCTGCAGGGCATACGGAATATTGCGTCAATACGGACGATCTGCTGCGGGACTATCCCGGCTGCACGGGAGGAAAAACTGGCTGGACAAGATCGGCCCGCGGCTGCTTGATGGCTGCCGCTGCAAGGAACGGCCGCGAACTTCTGACGGTTGTCATGCATTCGCAGGATGAAGAAACAAGATTTTCCGAAGCAGAAGCTTTATTGGATTATGGATTTCAGCAGTGATCGGCTCGGTTTTTTGGAGGGGTTTCGTTTTCGGAAGCTCTCCTTTTTCCTTTTTTGACAGGCATGGGAGCCCGCTGAACTTTTTGGCGGATTGTATAATTAAGTTGAACACTTAAAAATCCATAGCGAACCTTTGTGGTAAAATGTAGTTGCACAAAAACACAACCACAAAGGAGAATCGCTATGGATCAAAATCATTTTACCACGGATA
>NZ_VUNL01000010.1 GCF_009697385.1 Wylensekiella montiformis | reverse complement strand
TTTCTACAATCATCTGCACTTCTACTCATTGGAGGATCTGAACCTGCAGATACGCCGTTATCTGACACGCTCGAACGACATTCCCTCAAAGGTCCTTGGGTGGGATTCCCCGAAAGAGCGGCAAAAAACATTATCCCTTGTATTTCAACCGAGAAAAGCCCCAAAAATCCAAGGCGATATTATGGATTACATCTATGGAAACGCCTCATAATTGATAACTTTTATCGGTCTCACATCATTGACAAACCTACATATCCGTGTAAAGCAATTTTTCTTTCCAACGGATTATTTACGGCTCAGCCGATCCCCGTGATTGACCATGATATGCGGCTCAACATATTGATTGTTCTGCCAATATCCGCCTTCCCATTCAATAAAGAGATCACGCTCTCCAGCCGCTTCAAGGATGACAAAATGACCGGATCCCGGATTACCGCCCGTAACATCATAGGCACGTACAATACGGCAGCTATTGATTACCCCAGGGCGGATACTGATGACCAGATTGCCGCTTTGATCGTACCAATTCCCTACGAAGTTCTGTTCTGCCTCTGCGGCACAGGCCACCCGGACAAAGCCGTCATTCTGTCCTGCAGGAAATACACTGCACACGGGAAAAATCCCCAAACCCAACGCAATAGCCAAAAAGAATGCTTTTTTCATAACGATTTCCTCCTCTGAAAATGATGCTATGTTTTTATTCGTTGTCTTCGGGATAAATCCTTCTTCTTTTCCATCCGATACGAAAAATCTTCCTAAAATCCATTTTGAAGCACATCCAGCAGAACTTCATTATGAGAACGCCGCTTTTTCGTCTCGGTTCCCAAAAGACAGACTGAGCCATACTTTTTATAACGTTCCTCCCATAACCTTTCGCCATGGCGCTGATTCAACAGTTTCAGATAAGCCGTCGCGTATTCATTCCAGGGCAGATGTTCTTTGATATATCCGTCAAGAAGTTGTTTGGTCGGCGCAAAATCCAGATCATGAATATACGCCGCGCCGGTGAGCTGCGAAACAAAAAAAGATAAATCTTTTTCTTTGGTAAAACCACAGAGCTGTGACGTATTGTTCAGTCGGATATCGAGAACAAGGTCTGTCCGTTCTTGTTTCAATTTCTGAAAAAACGCTGCCGCTGTAATTTCATAGGCGCTGAGCAGAAAAATATGCTGCATAAAACCATCTCCTCGGTTTTAGTATAACGGAGAATGCCATGTTTTTCTGTAAGATTGGTTAACGCTCCTTCCCCAGATGCAAAAGATCTTCTTCGGATAAAACGGGGATTCCCAGTTCCTGTGCTTTCGACAATTTGCTTCCGGCAGATTCGCCGGCGACCAGATAACTGGTTTTTTTCGAAACCGATGACAGGACACGGCCGCCGTGCGCTTCAATCCACTCCGCGCACTCCTTTCGGCTCATTCCCGGAAGCGTCCCTGTGATAACAAACGTCAGCCCTTCCAATTGTCCGCCGGATGCAGCGTTATGCGTAAGAACCATGTTGACCCCGCAGGAACGGAAATCTTCTATAATGCGCCGGTTCACCGGATCCGAAAAATAAGAAGCAATGGTTCTGGCACTGATTTCTCCAATATCACGAACCTCAAGAATCGCCGCTTCATCCGCGTCCATCAAACGATCCAGAGACCGAAAATGCAGCATCAGCTCACGCGCCGCCGCCCGGCCGATACCCGGGATCCCCAGACCAGTCAGCAGCTGATGCGGTTCATTTTTTTTACTATTCTCCACAGCCAGAAGGACCTTATCCGTATTTTTTTCTCTTCCGATAACTCCCTCTGCAAGAAGTTCGCTGCGATGTTCAGACAGATGATAAAGATCGGCTACGGTATGAACATACCCTCCCTCGATCAAACCACGAACTGCCGATTCACCAATTCCCTTGATGTTCATAGCATTGCGGCTGACAAAGTTCAGAATATGATTTTCCAGCTGGGCTGGACAATTCGGATTGCAGCATTTTATATCTGCCGTAGCCTCTTCACGCACGGTCTTTCCGCCGCAGACGGGACAAGTATGGCCAATTCGAAACGGGACCGTTCCTTCCGGCCGGCGTGCCTTGACCACAGAGCGGATTTTCGGAATGATTTCTCCGGATTTATACACCATAACCGTATCGCCGATACGCACGTCCAATTTATCGATAAAGTCCTGATTATGCAAGGTTGCCCGTTCGACCTTCGTCCCGCATAAGCGCACCGGATCAAAAACGGCCGTCGGCGTAATGCGGCCGGTACGGCCGACGGAAAGCTCGATGGAGCGGATCACGGTTTCCCGTTCCTCAGGCGGATATTTATAGGCAATCGCCCAGCGCGGCACTTTGGATGTTTCCCCGAGCTTTTCACGATCTGCCAGATTGTTCAGTTTGACCACAGCACCATCGATATCGTAGGGAAGATCGCCGCGGTTCTCACCGATAGACTGGATGGCATCCCAGACCTCCTGAGCCGTCCGACATACTTGATAATTATGGATGACCTTGATTCCCTGCTGTTCCATAAATCGGTAGGCTTCCGTATGCGTTTTGAAAGAACGCCCGGTCACCGCCTGCAGGTTAAAAATGAACAAGGAGAGATTCCGTTCTTTCGTAATGCGGCTGTCCAGCTGCCGCAGGGTACCTGCCGCACAGTTGCGCGGATTGGCAAACGGTTTAAGCCCCAAACGCTCCTGCCTTGCATTGACAGCTTCAAACGCCTCCTTTTCCATGTAGACCTCGCCGCGTATTTCAAAATAAGGCAGCTTTTCTTTAAGCTGCTGCCGAACATCCCGAATAACGCGTGCATTCTCCGTGACATCCTCTCCCTGCAGGATCCCGTCGCCGCGAGTCACAGCCCGCACAAGCACGCCGTCCTGATAGCGAAGAGCCATCGACAGACCGTCAATTTTCTCCTCGACCACAAATTCCGGATCGTCGAGCTGTTCCTGCAAGCTCTCGATAAATTCAAATATTTCCTCCCGGGAAAATACATCCTGAAGAGAAAGCATCGGTACGTCATGACGAACGAGGACACCTGCTGTCCGCAATGCCTTTCCTCCGACCATCTGCGTCGGTGAATTTTTGGTAATCAGCTCCGGATACGCTTCCTCCAGTTTTTTTAGGCGGCGCATAAGCTGATCGTAAGCATAGTCGGATATCTCCGGACTATCTTCGTTATAGTAACGATTATTATGATACCGAATCTCCTTGCGGAGCGTCGTTAATTCCTTCTTGATGGAACGGATATCCTTTTCTGGCAATTTCCTTTCCTCCTACTAAGACGATTCCGCGCATTACACTTTTGTAATCGGCGCATACTTCTGCATCAGCCCTCTGACACCCTGACCCGGAAAAGCAATTTTAAGTTCGACTTCTTCCCCTGTTCCTTTGACAGAAACCACGGTTCCGACTCCCCATTTCGCATGGCGGGCTTTGTCGCCGGCTTTCCACCGGATACTCGTATCCGGCCGAATGACCGCGGAACCCTGTCGTTCCACTGCATTTTGCCGGCGCAGCGCTTCCATCGCTTCCAATGCAGACTGCGGCCTGCCGGTAAAGCGCACGCCGCCGGTTCCCATCTGCTGAGGGGCGGGGCGGAATGCATCTGCCCCGTAGGAAGAAGATCCCATTCTTCCCACATCGTTCCCCCTGAAAGACACGCCCATCATCAGTCGTTCGATATATTCCTCCGGGATCTCCCGCAGGAACCGGGATGGAGGGAACGCATTCGTCCGCCCATAAATCGTACGCTGGCGGGCATTCGTCAGATACAATTTTCGCTGTGCACGCGTAATACCCACATAACAGGTACGCCTTTCCTCTTCAATTTCCTCTTCATTCATCAGCGTACGGGAATGAGGGAACAGCCCCTCTTCCATTCCGATCATGAATACAACAGGAAATTCCAATCCTTTTGCGGAATGCAGCGTCATAAGGGTGACACGATCTTCATCCATCTCCGCATTATCGATATCCGAAACCAGCGATAATTGTGACAGAAAGGTTTCCAAATCGGAAGATTCCTCACTTTTTTCAAAATCCCGGGCTACGCCGATAAACTCGCGCAGATTTTCAATACGAGACTCGTTTTCCGGCTTGCTGTCTGCCTTCAATTCATCCATGTAACCGGACTCATCTAATACGTTTTCAATCAAATCATCCAGCTTCATCTCTGCCTGACTGCCCATAAAACGGAATAAAAAAGCAGAAAAACGTTCCAGCGGATTCTTTGTTCGAGCTGTAAGTCCCGGTATATCATCCAATGCTTCCGGATTCGAAATGACGTCAAAAAGGGATAAGCCATTTTCGTCCGCATAGGCTGTAAGCCTGTTCAGCGAAGACGCGCCGATTCCCCGCTTAGGAACATTGATAATCCGCATCAGGCTGACCGTATCCATTGGATTGTAAATCACACGAAGATAAGCAAGGATATCCTTAATTTCTTTGCGGTCATAGAATTTCAGCCCACCGACCATACTGTACGGTATACCTGACCGCATAAACATTTCCTCAATGACACGAGATTGCGCATTGGTCCGGTACAGAATCGCCATGTCACCGTACGCCGCATGAAAAAGGCTGCGCTGCTTCTCGATCATCTCCGCGACGAACCGCGCCTCATCACGCTCATCACCCGCTTCATAGCAGGTAAGCTTCTCTCCGGATACATTTTCCGTCCACAGCGCTTTCTTTTTCCGGTGAATATTATGTTCGATCACAGCATTGGCTGCTGCTAGGATATTTTTTGTTGAGCGGTAATTCTGTTCCAGTTTTATGGTCTTTGCTTCCGGATAATCCTTTTCAAAGTCCATGATGTTGCGCATATCCGCTCCGCGCCATCCATAAATAGACTGATCGGCATCACCGACAACGCAGAGATTATGATGGCCTGCGGCCAACAGCCTGGTCAGCTGATACTGCGCACCGTTCGTATCCTGATACTCATCGACAAGGATGTAGCGGAAGCGCTGCTGATATTTTTCAAGGATCTCCTTGTTCTGCTCCAGCAGGAGTACAGAAATCATCAAAAGATCATCAAAATCCAGGGCATTGTTTGCCCGCAGTTTTTGTGTATAAAGCTGGTAAATTTCCGCCACTTTCTGCTGATAGAACTGACTGGCATCCCGCGCCATGGCCTTTGGCCCCATCATCTGATTTTTTGCATTAGAAATCGCGTTCTGAATGGCATTCGGCGCATACTGTTTTGGATCCAGATTCATTTCTTTCAGACACTCCTTGACAACCACCTGACTGTCACTGGAGTCATAAATGACAAAATTCCGTTTATACAAGCCGGTTTCTTCAATCTCCCGGCGCAGAAAGCGCGCGCAGAACGAATGAAATGTGCTGAGCCATACATCCCTGGCGCGCTCTCCGATCATCCGGTCCACGCGCTCACGCATCTCTGTCGCAGCTTTGTTGGTAAATGTAATGGCCAATATATTCCACGGAGCTACGTCGTGCGCCAAAAGGTTGGCCACCTTGCAGGTCAGCACCTTCGTTTTGCCCGAACCAGCCCCAGCCATAATCAGCAGGGGTCCATCAATATGCTCTACTGCCTTTTTCTGTGCGGAATTCAATCCCTCAAAAATATTCACATCGGCCTCCTGATACTCTTCCGACCATAAGAAGAAAGGGGATGCTGTCCGCATAAAGCATGCAGCAGCATCCCTGAACACTCCCCATCCTGCCTTTATCTCTTATTGGGCAATACGCTTGACCGCCTCGGAAAGCGGCGGAATAATCTGCTTCTTGCGACTCATGACACCCGGCAGATACACATGCGTTCCACTGGCATCTTTCTTAAATGCTTCGCCGATCAATGTTTTCGGAGAACCCGCATAAAGAAGATACGTAGCTTCCTCAAGAATGTCCGTGACCATGACAAGACTCATATCGAAGCCTTCTTTTTCACAGATCTTTGTCATGGCATCAATCAGCTGCGGTTCCAGATCAAGAACTTCCTTTGTATCCATGACGGAAATCTGGCTGACAATGATACGATAATCGCCGATCTGGAATTCCTTCAAGTCATTTTTCGCAATTTCCGCAGGAGTCATGTCGCCAATGCCGGAGCCCGCTTTCAGCATCTCCATGCCGTAAGCCTGAATATCCACACCGGCAATTTCAGCCAGCCGCTCTGCTGTTTTCCGGTCGTAAGCCGTACAAGTCGGAGATTTGAACAAAACCGTATCGGAAATAATTGCCGAAAGAAGCAGTCCAGCAATGGATGCCGGAATCTCTACATCATTCTGCCAGTGCATGTTTGCCACAATCGTCGCGGTACATCCAACAGGCTCAGCATGAGTATAAATCGGCTCGCTGGTCTGAATCCCGCCAAGGCGGTGATGATCGATGATCTCGACCACCTTGGCTTCCTCAATGCCCTCTACCGCCTGACCGCGCTCATTATGATCGACCAGAATAACCTTTTCCCGTTCAGGAACCATGAGGTTATCACGGCTGATGACCCCCACCAGACGTCCATTTTCGATAACCGGATAATTCCGGTAATTCGTATCCTCCATGGTTCCCTTGATATCAGACAGCATATCCAGCGGCTTGAACGTCACCGGATCTGCATGCATAATACGGCGAATGGGAACGCACTGATTGATAAGACGGGCCACTGTATAGGTATCATAAGGGGTCGAAAGCACGAAAATGTTCCGTTTTTCCGCCGCTTCAATCACATCGGCAGAAACGCGGCCGCTTCCCGTAATAATCAGGCAGGAAATCCCCTGATTCACGATATCGATCATCGTCTCATCGTGCCGGTCACCGACCAGAACGATATCGTCCTCATTGATCACATTCTTGATCATATTGATACTGCCGGCTGCAATGCGCACATTGCCCCGAATAAACTCGCCCTCTTCGCCGGATACCAGCACCTTGCTGTCGGTCGCCGCGATGATATCACGGTAGCGGACACGCATATCGGCCAAATTCTGCATACCAAGCTCCTGAAAATAACGCTTGGCAAGATCAGAAACCGTCACGATACCCACGAGCAGACCTTTACTGTCGGTAACCGGCACAGACTTCAGATCATGTGCCCGCATGACTTCGCCCAGATGACGCAACGTATCATGCTGCTTGACCACGATCTTGCAATCCATCGTGATATCCTTGACCCGCGGATACAGATCGGTAAGAAGAAGCGGCTGTTCTACCTTGAAATGCTCCAAAGCAAACTTTGTTTCCGCATTGATTTTCCCTGCACGCGCAGGGACGACATTTTGTCCCATCGCCTGCTTCAAATGAGCATAGCCGATCGCCGAACAGATCGAGTCGGTGTCCGGATTGCGATGGCCAATCGTGTAAATGGGTTTCGTGCTCTTCATGGTAAGAAAATTCCTCCTCATATTCTGACGGGCGACTGCCCCAGTATTCACATAATTACTTTTTATTATACTTCAACATATAGGCTTTCGTCCAGCGCTTCCTGACGCTCCCAGCTTTTGCCTTTCCCCTGTTTCATAGCTATGCTATAATGAAAACGGTTTTTTTATCGTTCCAGAAAGAGGTTTATCATGAATATACGACTTCCACAACTTTATTTTTCAAAATTACTGCGCGCTGTTGTCGAATTTGACATGATTAAAAACGGCGACCGCATCCTGATCGGCGTTTCCGGCGGCAAAGACAGTATCTTTCTGTCCTATGCCATGGCCGTTCTGCGGGAGCGCCTGCATAAGGATTTTCAGCTGCACGCGCTGACCATCAATCCGATGTTCACCGACACAGCTACGGGACAGCCGGCACCATTCGATACGGAACGCATCCGGACATTTATGCAGTCTCTGAATATCCCGTACGATGTCATCGATGTCGATATTGCCGGCGCCATCGCGGATCAGCAGGATAAAAGTCCCTGTTTCACCTGTGCCTTCTTCCGCCGCGGCGCAGTCAACCGGTACGCAAAGGAACACGGCATGAATAAGATTGCCTATGCACATCACAATGATGATGCGGTTGAAACTTTCGTTATGGGGCTTCTGTATTCCGGGCAGCTCAGCACGTTTACCCCCAATACCTATCTGGACCGAACCGGCCTCACGGTCATTCGCCCGCTCATCTATTTTCGCGAGGAGGAAACCCGGGATGCCGTGAAATATCACGGATTCCGGCCGGTACCCTCCCCTTGTCCGCACGATGGATATACCAGCCGGCAAACCGTCAAAGAACTCATCGCCAAGCTTTGCCATAAAGATCCGTCGGTCTACGATCATCTGGCCACCGCTATGAGACAGGGGGCCGTCGGGCAGCTTTGGCCGGCAGCAAAAACACGTAAAGAAATGAGGGACACCTACTTCCACTATATGAAATGCGCCGGCCCCCAAAAAAGCGGCTTATAAGCGAAACAACCTCTCTGATCGATCGAAAAGAAACGGTTTCTTACCAATCTGGTCAGAGAGGTTGGCCGCGGCAAAACGACTGCCATTCATCCAATCAAAGCTGCCCGATCATTTTGTGGGTTTGCGGAATAACCCGCACGTCGTTCAGGTACCGCAGCGCATACTCCTGAGCGCATAGAATCTGTTCAGGAGCAGCGGCCTGACAGCCCCCGGACGGAGTCACCGGCTGAATAATGAAGCACGTCTCCGGAGCCAGTTCGGCAACCAGTTTCACCGCCTGATGAAATTCATCTGGCCCCGTCTCAGCAGCTACTACCAGTTTAACATAAAGATCTTTTCCCCGTGCCAGCCGAATAAATTCCCTGTGTGCTTCCCATTGGGGGCGGCTCACGATGCTCGGCAATTTGATATCCATGCTGATGATATCAAGAACATCAAGAATATCAGCCAGCGGACGGTATAATGTCCCATTCGTTTCCAAAAAGATTTTTGCATCGATTTGCTCCGCAATCTCCCGGATAAATGCCGCATGCAAGAGAGGTTCTCCGCCGGTAAAGCTTACGGCCTGATGCGGTATTTCTTTCAGCATGGCCCGTATTTTTTCTGCCACCAAAGCCGCAGACAGCGGATTGGGCCAGTCCTCAAACCGGCGGCTCCCAGCCCTCGTCTCAATTCGTGCGGCCGCATGAGTTCCCGGCTGGTTTTCTGTATCGCAGTATTGGCAATCCAAGTTGCATCCTTCAAGGCGTACAAAGATCTGACGGCAGCCCACATATTTTCCTTCGCCCTGAATCGAAGAAAAAAGTTCAATCAAATTGTTTTGCATGTTTTCATCACCGCTCATTTCTGGTATAAGTCACACTGGATTTTGGCGATTCAAAAACGGTAATGGCAGACAAGTAACTGTCACGTACAAAAACAGAGTTCCCGGCTAACTCCTCGAAAATCACTCGGGAAAGATTTTCGGCCGTCGGATTCAGCCCATCAGAAAACGGCTGCAGTTCGTTGAGAAAGCGATGATCAAAACGTTCCAATACCTCAGATAATGCCCGTTTCGCCTGTTTGAAATCCACCAGCATGCCAAGTTCATCCAGTTCCGTTCCCTGGATAACCGCCTGCACCACCCAGTTATGTCCGTGAAGGCGGTCGCATTTCCCCGGGTATCCCGCAACGCGGTGCGCCGCCTCGAAGGCACCTTCTACTTTCAATGTATACATCAATATCTCACTCCTGTCTCAGTATAAAGCCTCCCTCATAGAGGGAGGCTTTATATTATTTCTCGATCGATTTCGTATTTTTGACATTGCCCACAATATCATTCATACTCATAGCCCGCGTGTGCTTGGTATGACTCCATTCATGCTCGTTGCGGTGGATGAATCCCAAGAAGATGATGGGAATCCAGGAATAAATGAATACCGGATAGAGCAGCATATAAAGCCAGGATTTCCATTTCGCCCGAATCTTGATCAGAATAATCATAGGCAGAATATATTGTCCCAGCATGATCGCAGTCATAAGCTGCGACGGCATAAAATTGTAAATATTCGTATAAAACGGTGGAAAAGCCAATTGAATATAACTGATGATAATAAAGAAGGTAGAGATCATCAAAAAATGCGGCTGCATCAGATAAATGCACTCATCCCACATGCGAATATCCTTATGTTTCCATCCAGCCTTGAGCATTTTCGGAATAAAGCGGTTTCCCACATCAAACTGTCCCTGTGCCCAGCGTCGGCGCTGATTCCAGGACTGACGAAAGGTCAACGGCTTCTCGTCATAAATGATCGCATCGTGCGCCCAGCTCGTTTTAATGCCTTCCGCCATACATTTCATGGTAAACTCCATGTCTTCAGTCAGACAAGTAGCCTGCCATCCATGCTTTTTCAAAATCTCCGCATCAAAGCACATCCCGGTTCCGCCAAGGCAGGCGGAAAGACCGATATTGGACTTGGCCAAATGCGAGATATAGCAGATCACCCAAAACGCAATGGCAAAGGTCCCCGAAACCCAAGTATCGTATGGATTTTTCGCATCCATGTATCCCTGAATAACCTTATCCCCCTTGCACAGCCGGTTATTCATCTCCATCAGAAACTGCGGATGAACCAGATTGTCTGCGTCGAATACACAGATGGCATCGTATTGTTTGTCCATTTTGAACAGGCGTGCGAACATCCAGTCCAGCGCATATCCCTTGGACTTCTTAGTCGGATGTGTACGCACATGAACAAGAGCCCCTGCCTTTTCTGCGATTTGAGCTGTATCATCGGAGCAGTTATCGGCAATCACATAGATATCATACATATTCTTGGGATAATTCAGCCCCTGCAGGTTTTGAACCAGCTGGCCAATGACCGCATGCTCATTATGCGCAGCCACAACCAAGGCAAAGGTTTTTTTCGGTGTCTTGATCTTTGTCTCTTTCCGGCGCCACATTCCACAAAAACCAATGACGAAAAAATAAAGCGTAAAGAGAAAAATCAGGATCTGCATGGGGACCATGATGATATCAAATGGATAATTAAACAAAAATCATCAGCCTTCCTTTGCAAATCGGGCGATTACTGTATTGATGATCCCGGCAGCTGCATAGGTAGCAAAAACTGCGACCGCTGCGGCCGGAAAAATCGCCGCATGACCATACCAGAGAATTCCCACAAAAAACACAAGCGAAAACAGCTTTGAAATAGCATATACCGGTTCTCCACCGTCCCCTTTAAAATTGGGATAATGCACATGACTGACCATCAGATAACCGACAACAGCCATACATACCGGATAAGCCCAGCCAAAGGAAAGCGGATCGATATGCAGCGATAAAAACAGCAGAGTAGACATCGCAACGAGGTTTCCGCCCGCTGGAATCGCTAATCCCATAAAATAACCATGCACCACGTCAGCATTTACATTAAAACGAGCCAAACGCCACATCCCGCATACGGCAAAGAATATCACCACTGCCGCGCCGACCGCGCCGTAATGATGCAGCACAAAGGCCCAGGCAAGTATCCCTGGAGCAATGCCGAAAGAACCCAGATCGCAAAGAGAATCCATCTCTTTGCCCATCTCACTTGCCACGCCGAAAAAGCGCGCCGTTCTGCCGTCCAGGCCATCTGCCACCAGCGCCAGAAGAATGAACACCGATCCCCATATCAGGTCACCGCAAAACGTCGAAAGAATCGAACACACACCGAAAACCAGATTCATCGATGTGCACAAATTCGGAATAAACCGTCGATAATCCATCAGTCTTTTATCCTCCCCAGTATTGTCTTCCCGCCAGTCACCTTCTGCCCCTTTTCCACGGTCACGGCAACGGTGCGCGGCATCACGACCTCCAGACAAGACCCGAACTTGATCATGCCATAGAGTTCTCCCTGCTGCAGCTGATCGTCCAATGTAACGTAGGAAACAATGCGGCGCGCCAGAATACCGGCGATCTGCTTGACACTAATGCGAATCCTGTCGTTTTCAATACCAAGCAAATGATGTTCGTTTTCAAAACCCACGGTATCTTTATACGCCGGACGAAAACGTCCGCAAAAATATTTCTGCAGCTTGATCTTACCCTGTATCGGACTGCGATTGACATGCACATTAAACACAGACATAAAGATAATTACTTTGGTACAGGGCTCTTTTACAAATTCGTCCGAATCCATAGGAATGATATCTGTAACCGTTCCATCCGCGGGAGACAGAACCACCGAATCATCCAGCTGAATCTGGCGGTTTGGGTTGCGGAAAAAATAACAAAAATAAAACATCAGCACAAGTGGGATTACCGCAATATAAGGATGAGCTGACCAAGCGAGAAGCAGTGTCAGCACCGCACAGCCAAATATAAACGGATAACCCTCGGAAATAATAGGAGTCAACTCCCCACCTCCTGCTATTCATGTTTCCTGTCATGAATGACACGATAAACGGGTCAGTAAAAACTGACCAATCCTAATTATAATCGATAACTACCGCTTTGTCCATGGAACAGGATATTCTCGTTCAGCTTCGTGAACGATGCACCTTCATGACAAACTTAGGCAGAGCCATTAAGCGCCCTGCCCGCTTGGGCTGCAGGAGGCCGCGAAAAAGCCATTCCAATCTGGCTTTTTGCATCCAGTAAGGCGCTCGCTTCATGACGCCGGCCATCACATCGAGCGTGCCGCCGACACCAATCGAGACAGGAACCCCCAGTTCCTGGAGGTGGCGGTAAAGCCACTTTTCCTGTTTTGGCACCCCCAGCGCTGCCAGCAGAAGATCCGGGCGGGCATCCCGAATTTGTGCAAGAATTTCCGGTTCATCCTGCGCGGAGAAAAAACCATTTCGCACGCCGACGATCTCAATCCCCGGATAAAGATGCTCCGCCTTGATCTTTGCCTTCTCCGCCACCCCCGGGGCCGAACCGAAAAAGAAAATACGGCGGTGATGCGACGGGGCATCAGCCATAAGGCGCTGCGCCATATCGTAGCCCGCAACACGCTCTGGCATCGCATAACCTAGATGATGTGCCGCCCATACGGTCCCCGCTCCGTCCGGAACAACCAGTGCAGCTTCATTTAAGATCTGCATGAGTTCCGCATCTTTCGTCGCCCTCATGATCATTTCTGCATTCGCCGTCGCGATCATTACACCAGCTCTCTGGTCCATATATGCTTCGACACGAGACACAGCTTCATCCATCGTGACCGAGTCCACACGAACACCCAGGATATTCACCTTATTGGACACAACGTTCCCTCCTGTTCATAGCACCATATTGCTTAAGTGTACTACAAAAAAAGAAGAGCGTCAACGGCTGACGCCCTTCTGTCAGAGCAACTGGTTATCCCTGCTCCTGACTGTTTTCTTTTTTCTTAACGGCAGTGCGAATCGACAACTCGCGAAGCTGTTTGGCGTCCACTTCAGAAGGCGCGTTCGACATCACGTCCCGGGCGCTCTGTGTCTTCGGGAAGGCGATGACATCACGAATCGAACTGCGCTTCGCCATAAGCATGACGAGACGATCCAAGCCAAATGCCAGACCGCCATGCGGCGGCGTTCCATACTGGAACGCATCCATCATGAAGCCAAATTTCGTATGAGCCTGTTCCGGCGTAAGTCCCAAAGACTCAAAGACTTTCTCCTGAAGCTCTGCATTGTAGATACGCAGAGAACCTCCTCCGACTTCAACGCCATTGAGAACCATATCATAAGCTTTCGCCTTGACCTCGCCCATCTTGTCCGTATTGAGATACTGGATATCCTCATCACGCGGCGCAGTAAACGGATGATGCATAGCCTTGAAGCGTTTTTCTTCCTCGCTCCATTCGTACATCGGAAAATCTACGACCCAAAGGAACCGCAGCGCATCCGGATCAATCAGATTGCGTTCTTTGCCCATTTCCAGACGAAGCTGCCCCAATGCTGTATCGACGATCAGGCGCTTATCCGCTACCACCAGCAACAAATCTCCCGTTGCGGCGCCCGTCGCTTCTGCAATCTGTTGGAAGGTCTCATCGCTATAGAATTTCTTGAACGGACTCTTGATTCCGTCTTCCGTATACTGAATCCATGCCAGCCCTTTCGCTCCATAAATCTGAACGAATTTAACCAGATCATCCAGACGCCGGCGCGGAATATCTGCATAACCGTCCACCTTAATGCACTTAACCATACCGCCGCCGGCCAGTACAGAATTAAACACCTTGAATTCCGATCCCTTGACGTATTCGGAAATATCCATCAGCGGCATATCAAAACGAAGATCCGGCTTATCCGAACCATACGTATCCATCGCTGTATCCCAATCCATTCGTTCAAACGGGGTAGCAATTTCAGCGCCGATTGCTTTTTCGAACAGCTCTTTGACCATTTCTTCCATCATGGTCAAGATATCGTCCTGATCCATGAACGACATTTCAATATCCAGCTGAGTAAATTCCGGCTGGCGATCCGCACGAAGATCTTCATCGCGGAAACAGCGAACAATCTGGAAATATTTTTCAAATCCGGCAACCTGTAAAAGCTGCTTAAAGATCTGCGGAGACTGCGGCAGCGCATAGAACTCGCCCGGATTTACACGGCTTGGAACCAAAAAGTCCCGCGCGCCTTCCGGCGTGCTTTTGCAAAGCATCGGCGTCTCAATCTCCAAAAATCCATGGCGGTCAAAGAAATCACGCATGATCTTTGCCACGCGATGGCGAAGCATGATGTTCTTCTGCATTTCAGGCCGGCGCAAATCCAAATAACGATAGCGAAGACGTACCATTTCGTCCACATCCACATCGTCCTGAATATAGAACGGCGGCGTTTTCGCCTTATTCAAAATGCGCAGTTCTGTACAGACGACCTCGATATCACCCGTTTCAATATTCGGATTGATGGTTTCTTCACTGCGCGCGCGGACTTTACCGCGTACAGCAATGCAAAACTCATTGCGAAGTGATTCTGCCTTGTGGAATGTACCTTCATTCATCGCGGCTTCATCAAATACGATCTGAACAAATCCAGAGCGGTCGCGCATATCGACGAAAATCAGTCCTCCGTGATCACGCCGACGGGAAACCCAGCCGCACAGAACGACTTCCTGATCCACGTTTTCCTTTCGAAGCCCGCCACAATGATGGTCGCGCTTCATGCCTTGCAATGTTTCCATTAACCTTTCACCTCAGCATATAGCTTTTCTACAATATTATCAAAAGAAACCTTCTGCTGCTCACTGTTTGCCATATTTTTGAGCTGCACGCAAGATTCTTTGACTTCCTCTTCACCGATGATCAGCGCATAACGAGCTCCTGCCTTATTCGCCTGCTTCATCTGGGCTTTCATGCTGCGGCCGGCATAATCCATGCCAACTTTCAACCCTGCCCGCCGCAATTTTTCCAGCAGTCCGAAAGCAGGGAACTGCGCAGCATCGCCAAGGGCAATCACAAACCCATCGGTCTTCCGGTCCTGCTCCGGCAGAAGTCCCTGCTTCTCCAAAGCCAGCAGAACGCGCTCCAGACCTGTCGCGAAACCAACGGCGGGAGTCGGTTTTCCCCCGATCTCTTCGATCAGCCCGTCATAACGGCCGCCGCCGGCCACTGCACTTTGGGCGCCAAGCGGCGCATATTTAATCTCAAACGCCGTTTTGGTATAATAATCCAGCCCGCGAACAAGGCGCGGATCCAGCTGAAACGAAATTCCTGCATGCGACAGGTATTCCTGCACCATATGAAAATGATCCTGACAGGCATCGCAAAGGCAGTCTGTAATACGCGGCGCATCCTTCATGAACGGCTTATCCGCATCCACCTTGCAGTCAAGGATGCGCAACGGACTGCGATCAAAACGGTCTTTGCAGTCATCACACAGATCATCCAGTTTATCCCGGAAATAATCCTGAAGCGCCTTCCGATAAACCGGACGGCATGAAGGGCATCCAACCGAGTTCAGGGAAAGTTCCAAATCTTTAAGTCCCAGCGAGCGCAGAAAATCCACTGCCAGCAAAATAACTTCCGCATCAACAGCCGGGTTCTCTTCTCCCAGCGCCTCTATGCCAAACTGATGAAACTCCCGCATGCGCCCTGCCTGCGGACGGTCATAGCGGAACATGGAGCCGATATAAAAGAGCTTCGTCAGGCTGCTGTCTCCATAGAGTTTATTCTGCAGATAGGCACGCACGGCGGATGCTGTATTTTCCGGCCGCAATGTAATGCTTCTGTCCCCGCGGTCTTTGAACGTATACATTTCCTTATCAACCACGTCTGTGCCTTCACCGATGCCGCGGTGAAACAGTTCCGTATGCTCAAACATCGGCGTGCGAATCTCTCGATATCCATAACGGCTGCACAGATCACGAATCTTCTGTTCAACATAAGTCCATTCGCCCACTGTATCCGGCAGAATGTCTTTTGTCCCCCGTGGAGCATTAGTTAACATTCGTTGCTTCCTCCTGTTCTCCGTAAGCTTCTTCAATCAACTTGCTGCGTTTTTCAATATAAATCTCCGCATCTCGCAGATAAGTGGTCAGATCTTTTGCATGAAACGCAGACTTCATCCGTTTTCGGCGAAAATCCACCACTTTCGTTGCGGCAGCTCCGCCGATTCCCAAAATCGTCTGATGTTCTTCCATGATCTGAATGTTATACATACCCTCTGCGCCGGGGAGGCAGCAGCCCAAATTCTCCAGATCGCCGGCCATGTAACCTTGACGATAGAGATAATACGGATGATATCCCCGGCGGAAGAGCAGCGCCATCGCTGTCTCTGACATTTGACGCGTCTCCTCATCATCCGGAAGATCTACATGCTGATCTTCCATAAGATGCTTCAGCTTCGAACCGCGTTTGATGGCCAGCGCATGAAGCGTAATGTCATCGGGATGCAGGGCCAGAACCTTTTCCACCGTATCCCGAACATCGCTGACGCTCTCCCCCGGCAGTCCAAGAATCAAATCCATGTTAATATGCCGGATGCCTGCCTGCCGCAAAGAATGATACATTTGCACGACATCCTCCGGCGTATGCCGACGGCCGATAATATGCAGCGTCCGCTGCTGCATGGTCTGCGGATTTACACTGACGCGGCTGACCTGCAAACGAACCATGGCGTCAATCTTTGCCGTTGTAATGCTGTCCGGACGGCCGGCTTCCACCGTAAATTCTTCCACCTCAGGCCCATAAAAAGCATTATATACCATCTGGAGCATATCCGCAAAATAAGAATCAGGAAGAGCCGTTGGTGTGCCGCCGCCAATATAGATGTTCTGCACCTGAAAATGATAACGTTCTACAGCCGATCTGGCTGCCTGAATATCCTGTCGGAGAACCTTCATGAAAGAATCCAATGTCGCCGTTTTCGGCAAAAGATTGGAAGGGAAGGAACAATACAGACAACGCGTCAGACAAAACGGTATGCCTACATAAATACTGATCGTCCGCTCCCCGGAAGTACGAAGAAAGGGAATCTGACGGAATGCCATAGGCGTAATCAACTCCGCCTTCTCCCTGCTGCAGGCATAATCCTGCATCAGCCGCTGCACAATCTGCCTTTCGTCCAAACCGCCGCGAATCCATCGATGCACGATTTTTGTCGGACGCACACCATGAAGGACCCCCCATGGCGCCGCCGGGCAGCCTAGCTCCTGACAGAAAATATGGTATAAGTTGAGCTTTATGGTACGGTTTACCGCTGCCCGTTCCAGCTCATCTTCCTTTCCCTGCTCCGTGTGATGCCATGAGTCAAAGCGTCCGTCATGATGAAACAGCATCACTGTTGTTTCCATGCGCACCGCAGCTCCGGATGTTACTCTCTGTTTTGAATCCGGCAGCGGAATACGGCGATTGATCACCGAAAGCTGCTCATAATCCGCCTCGCCGCGGCGTCCGACAAGTTCGATCTTAAAAAGGCACAGGACCTCACGGGTGATCTTTGATATGATTTCCCGCTTGGAATTAAGCGTAAATGTCTTAACCTTCAACCGACTGTTGACACTCCTTGCAGATTCCATAGAACTTAACCTGATGATTCTCCACCTTGAACCCGATCTTTCGGCGAATATCCTCCTCAAGATCGTCCAATAAATCATCCTCAAATTCCGTCACTCTGCCGCATTTTGTACAGATCAGATGATGATGATGATGTTCGGACGGATTGGTTGTATTCACCTCGTAACGGCTGCATCCATCGCCGAATTCCATCTTTTGCAGGATGCCAAGCTCCGACAGGAGTTCGAGACTGCGGTATACCGTGGCCAAGCCAATCTCCGAATGGCTGTCACGGAGCATTCCGTGTACATCTTCCGCTGAAAGGTGTTTCCCCGGGTGATCCAGAAAGACCTGAAGAACCGTCTGACGCTGTGGCGTCATCTTATGCTGGCGTTCTTGCAGACGATGTTTCAGATCCCCCATTGTAAAAGTCCGCGACATAAAATCCTCTCCTCATTTCTATGCCCACAATTCATGCCTTTTTCCCGAATTCCGCATGAATGGAGTTTTTCATTCAAATACGTTCATTATACCCTACTTGCCGACAAAATACAAACGTTCTTCCCGCTGCCGCCAGAAATACCTTTTTACCTTTCCGGGCATCAGTTTCCTCCAAGACTGCCTCCCATTGCCCGTGTCACGCAGTATACGTCTTTCAAACGACGCAGTTTTGTCATGATCTGGGTGACCTGTGAAGAATTATTCACTTCGAGACCCAGCAAAATCGTCGACGTTTTATTGCTGCGGTTCGGGCTCGCATTCACACTGTGGATATTGATTTTCATTTCGGTCGGCACCGCCAGCACATTCGCCAGAATTCCGCTCTTGTCATTGCAAACAATCTCCAGTTCTACTGTATACTGTTTATCCAGACCAACATCCCAGCTCACTTCGATCATGCGGGAAAAGTCCGTACCATTTAGTACATTCGGGCAATCGGACCGGTGGACAGATACGCCGCGCCCGCGTGTAATATAACCGGTGATCGGATCTCCTGGTATCGGATTACAACAGCGGGCCAGACGGACCATCAGACCGCTCTCTCCCTCTACCAGCACACCATGACTGGATTTTGATTTTTTTCCGGTATGCTTGGGATGCTTCAGCTCCGACAGCATTTGGGATACGTCCAGCGGAGTATTTTCCTTCAATTCCTTTTTATGAATTTCGATCAACTTGGTCAGAATACCATGAAGGGCTACGCCTCCATAACCGAGAGCCGCCAGCAGATCCTCTTCATTGAGAATGTTCAGCTTTCGGGCAACCTCCATGAGCCGTCCCTCGCGGAGGAGTTCCTTCGGTGCATAACCGAGACGCTTTGCCTCCTCCTTGAGCATTTCCAGCCCGCGTTCAATGTTTTCTTCCCGTTTTTCTTTCTTGAACCAGGAACGAATCTTGCTGCGCGTTTCCGAAGAAGCAACGATATTCAGCCAATCCCTGCTCGGCCCGTTATTTGCCTTGTTGGTAATAACCGATACGATATCTCCGTTCTTGAGCTTATATTCCAGCGGGACCAATTTACCGTTGACTTTTGCACCGACACAATGGTGTCCTACCTCCGTATGGATACGATAGGCGAAATCGATGGGATTGGATCCTTTCGGCAAATCAACCACATCGCCTTTTGGCGTAAAAACGAACACCTCGTCAGAAAAAATGTCTACTTTCAGGGCTTCGAAATATTCCTTCGGATCACTGAGCTCCTGCTGCAGGCTGACCATCTGCCTCAGCCAGTTCATTTTCTGATCCACGGCGTTTCCAGCAGTAGCGCCCTTTCCCGCTTCTTTATACTTCCAATGCGCAGCTACACCATATTCAGAAACCTGATGCATTTTAAAGGTGCGAATTTGTATCTCCAACGGATACCCCCGTGTCATGACCGTCGTATGAAGGGACTGATACCCGTTGGACTTGGGCATGGCAATATAATCTTTAAACCGACCGGGAATCGGCTTCCACATCGCATGAATGACACCCAGCACACCATAACAGTCTTTGACGGATTCCACCAGGACACGAACAGCAGACAGATCGTAAATCTCGCTGATATCCTTATGATCCCGCTTCATTTTCTTATAGATGCTATAGAAATGCTTCGCCCGGCCATTAATATCCGCCTTAATTCCAGCTTCATCCAATTTTTGACGAATCTGTTCAATCGATGTATCAATGAACGCCTGCCGTTCCCTGCGTTTCTGTTTGACGTTTTCAACCAGTTCATAATACGTATCCGGTTCCAGATACCGGAGGCATAGATCCTCCAGCTCCCATTTTATATTGGAAATGCCGAGCCGGTTGGCCAGCGGCGCATAAATCTCGATGGTCTCCTTGGCAATGCGTTTCTGCTTATCCTCACGCATGTATTTCAAGGTCCTCATATTGTGCAAACGATCAGCCAGCTTTACCATGATAACACGAATGTCTTTGGCCATAGCCAAAAACATCTTGCGGTAATTTTCAAGCTGGACTTCTTCTTTTGATTTGTATTTGATCCGTCCCAGCTTCGTAACGCCATCGACGATCATCGCCACTTCTTCGCCGAACATTTCTTCAATCTGTTCTTTGGTATAGATGGTATCCTCAACGACGTCGTGCAGCAAAGCCGCGCTGATTGTCACATCATCAATATGAAGCTCCGTCAAAATCTGCGCTACATGCAGCGGATGAATAATATATTCCTCGCCGGAAACCCGCGTCTGTCCCTGATGCGCGGCATGAGCCAGATCGTATGCACGCTGGATCAGCTGCGTATTCGCTCTTGGCTCATATTTTTTTACCGCCGCAATAATGGATGCAATGGTCACCGGCTCCTTATCTTTGTCATTCATGCTAATCTCCTCCTCAATGATGGCGGAAAAATGTCCGGGAATGGTTCAGCTCCATACGGTTCGATGTTTTCTGCAAAGAATACCCTTTTTCCTGAAGGTCCGTGCGAAGCAGGTTCAATTCCTGAAAAATACAAAGTCCCATACTCATCGTATACAGTGAAATATGATGCACGGCGGCAGAAAAACGCACGGCAAGCTCCGCTGCCGAATAAGGTATATTCCCTTCCGTCTGCTGAATCTGATAAAGGAAACGATAAATTTCAACCAACTGCTCGCGTTCCGGAAAAATCCGTTCCCGATTTCCCGGCTCCAAATCTTCCACAATACATTGCAAACTGCGCACGCCCATCCACTCATTGATCGACGGAGAGTACACCATATCAACATGCTCTGCATTTACGATGCCGGCAAGATCGCTCCGATTCCAATACAGCGCATGGATCTTCCCCTGGGGGCCGCCGACCTGAAAGCGCAAATGCTGCCGCTGACTGCCGATTGCCGCAGCGCCAGTGCCGCGGATATTTCGGCAGCCGAATAACGGCTTTGGATTTCCCATGCCATATGGTTCCAGCTGTTCCAGTTCTTCTACCATATCAAACGTTAAAGCTTCCGGTTCCAGTTCCAGTTCCACCGATATCTTCGGGATATAATCCTCGTCGGAAAGCATGGAGGATGACACGCTCTGGAACGCCTGACGAAAGGCCTGAAATTCCCCGACGCGTACAGATACTCCGGCCGCTTGAGCATGACCGCCGAACTGCAGGATATGTTCACGACATGATTCCAGTGCATGATACATATGCAGTCCCTCGATGCTCCGACAGGAGCCTCTGCATATTCCATCCGATTGAATACTCATGACGATCGTCGGTTTATAATAGCGATCCACCAGCCGGGAGGCCACAATACCAATCACACCGGGATCCCAATCTTCCCCGGCGATAACGATGGCCGGCATATTTTCCGGGTCTTCCCCTGAAAGCTGTTCTTCCGCCCGTTGGAGAATCTCCTGCTCTATGGCCTGCCGTTTTTGGTTAAGCAGATCCAATTCCATGGCCAGCTGTGCCGCTTTTCCTTCCTCGTCTGCCAGCAGAAGCTCTACCCCGAGACGTGCTGTACCGATCCGGCCTGCTGCATTAAGCCTTGGCGCCAGACGAAATCCGACATGACTGGCGTTCAGCTTTTCTTCCCGTATATCCGCCACATCAATCAGGGCGCGTATTCCTGCAAATGAGGAAGTCCGCATATTGGCCAGCCCTGAATAGACCAGCCTCCGGTTCTCTCCAAGAAGCGGAACAATATCCGCCACCGTTCCCAAGGCAACAAGCTCCTGATCCTCCGTGTAGGATTCGTTTCGCATGGATTGCCACAAGGCCTGACAAAGCTTATACGTTACGCCAACCCCCGCAAGATTTTTATCCGGATAAGGGCAGTCCTGACGATGCGGATTCACCACCGCCAAAGCCTTGGGCAAACTGTATCCCGGCAGATGATGATCCGTGATGATGATATCTAACGATCCTGCCATCTCCGCAACGAGTTCAGTAGAAGCAATCCCGCAATCTACAGAAATAAGCAACTCTGTCCCGTTTTCCGCGAGGTTCTGCAAAGCAGTCCGGTTAAAACCATAGCCTTCCCTGTGGCGGTCAGGAATATAATACGTCGGTTCCGCGCCCAGCCGGCGCAGATTATGTATCAACAAAGCGGTTGATGACATCCCGTCCACATCATAATCGCCGTAAACCGTAATCTTTTCATGATTGTTGATCGCCTGACGAATACGCTGCACAGCCGTGTCCATATCTTTCATAAGAAAAGGATCATGAAACGGTTGCGTTTCCGGATGCAGAAAATATCCCGCTTCTTTCACCCCGCAGATACCGCGGTGCAGCAGCAGGCCGGCAATCCATTCCTGGATGCCCAGCCGTTCTGCCAGTTTTTTCTGTTCCGGCACCACATCAAAAGTCTTCCATTGTTTCCACATAAAACTGATAGCTCCTGGCAATTTTTTAGGTTTACTTGGTGATTTATATTATAGCCCGTCTCTTCTTCTCTGTCGATTTTTTAACGCATTTCTTTCGATAAAATTCAACTAGATTCAGAGGGAGTTTTGGTTCCCTCTGAATCTAGTCGAACTGATCCAGCGCCCTTAGCATCGGATAAAAAAACTGCCGCAGAAAAACTGCAGCAGTTTCCGTGATTCATCTCAGTGCGCCGTTTCAGGTTTGCCATGTTCTTTACCGCCGCCCAAGCCACGGAAAACAATCCAGAGCGGACTGGCAATGAATATCGAAGAATAGCATCCAACGCTGAATCCGACCAGCAAAGCAAAGGCAAAATCCTTCGTCGTATCTCCGCCGAAGAAATACAGGGAAAACGTCGTAAACAAAACCGTAAAGACCGTATAAAGCGAGCGCGTCAGCGTCTGGAAAATCGACGTATTGACCAGCCGATCCACATCGCCGCCGCGGCGGAAATGGAGCTTGAGGTTCTCGCGAATCCGGTCGAAAATAACAATGGTATCATTGATGGAATAACCGACGATGGTCAGAAGCGCAGCCACAAACGATGAATCAATCTGACGCTGAGTCAGGGAAAAGACCGAAAGTACGATCAAAATATCATGTACCAAGGCTAAAACGGCCGACACGCCGAAACGCCACTCAAACCGATAGGCGACATAAAGGATAATCAGCGCCCAGGATACCAGCAAAGCCAGAACCGCATTCGTGATGAGCTCGCCGCCGATCGTGGCGCCAACTTTTTCTTCCCGCAAAACCGTATAATGTCCGACATCTTCCTGAAGGGCAGCCATGACCTCTTTGCGCTGATTTTCCTCCATATCCACCGCACGGATCATAACATCTTCCGAAGCGGTCACATCAGACTGTGTCCCGGAAAGCTGAATCGTCGAACCTTCCAGACTGTATTTTGCCAAACTGGTACGAACTTCCGCAATCGTCACCGGATGATCAAACTTGAGGTCAATAATCGTCCCTCCCGTAAAATCGATGCCGAAATTGAATCCTCTCGTCACCATACAGAAAAGTCCAGAAAGAATAATCAGAAGCGAGAGAAGGAAAAACCAGTTTCTGTGGCCTGCAAGATTAAATTTATTCATGTTTCAGGTCCTCCTTCTTCCAAAGCATAAAGCCCGTTGCGCCATAAGATCCCGGATTCTCTGAAATTCTGGCTTTGATCATAAGCTTGAGCAAATACTGCGACAGAGTAATTGCCGTGAACATCGAAAGGATCGTTCCCAACCCAAGCGTAATGGCAAATCCACGGATCGTTCCTGTCCCGAGGAAAAAGAGCACACCAGCCGCAATGATGGTTGTGACGTTCGAATCAAAAATCGTCGTAAAAGCACGCTTAAATCCAGAATCCATCGCCAAACGCAAGGTTTTCCCCTGAATCTGATATTCCTCTTTGAAATGTTCGAAAATCAATACATTCGCATCTACCGCCATACCAATCGACAGGATAATACCAGCTACCCCCGGCAGCGTCAGCGTTGCATCAAGAAGATACAGCAGGGCAAGCAGCATAATGGTATATGCCATCAAAGCCACATCAGCTATGAATCCCGACAGGCGATAGAAAAGAAGCATAAAAATCAATACCGCACCAATACCGACAGCAAAGGCAAATTCCGACTTGTCCTTGGAATCCTGTCCCAGAGAAGGCCCCACAGTACGCGTCTCGATGATATTCACCTTGACCGGCAGAGCGCCGCTGCGCAGCACGACAGCAAGATTCTGTGCCTCTTCCAATGTTTTTTGTCCGGAAATCTCCGCCTTCCCGCCGAGGATTGGTTCCCTGACGTTCGGAGCGGTCAGCACCTCACCATCCAAAAGAATGGCAATCGTACGGCCGACATTTTTCGTCGTAAGATCCGCAAACTTCTTGGCGCCTTCCTCTGTGAATTCAAGATTGACGACATTTTGACCGTTCTGCTGATTGGTCGCTGCCTGCGCATCCTTGAGATCTGTGCCGGTGAGGACGGTATTCCCCTCTTCATCTTTAAATTCAAGCATAGCTGTTTTGCCGATCGTCTGAATCGCAGCATCCGGATCCTTAACACCGGGAAGCTCGATGATAACACGGCGCTCGCCCTCGCGCTGAATGATCGGTTCCGTCAGGCCCAATGCATTGACGCGTTTTTCCATAATAGTGATGACGCGATTCATGGCATCATCATTGACCTTGGCAATGTCTGTATCCTCTGCTTCCAACACAACATGTGTACCGCCCTGCAGATCCAACCCCTGACGAATGGAAAACGCCAACGGTTTGATGAACGCGATAAAAATGCCGATGATAGCAAATACACAGGCAATCAGTTTGATGAGACTGTCTTTTCTCAACGGATTCAACCCTTTCCTTCGGAGGATAGTTCCCCCGGATTTCTTCTATGATGAAAAGCTCGGGCTTATCAGGCACCACGCCCTGCTTCCCAGTCCTTGATAAATGCGATCACCTTGCGGCGGACCTGATCCGCATCGAACGCATCTGTCTGGATATAAAGATCCGCATGTGCACGCGCATCTGCCAGACGTTTATGCTGCACCGCCAGACGATCCTCCCCCCAATAGACTTTGCGCCGCTTATGGATCGCCGCCATGGTCGCATCAATCATGACCAATAGATCCGGATGATGCTTAGCCCAGAAATCATGGACGCAGGAATGTTCTTGCGCTACATTATAAGCATCATATCCCGCATTTTTAAGGCCGGCCACCAACGTGGTCTTCCCGGAGGCACAGACGCCGACAACTGCTATTTTCAAGACCAGTTCCCTCCTGACATGGCACAATACAGCTCAGTATATCATCCCAGTGCTGTCTTAATACGGATAAGAAATTTCCATCTGCTCAATTTTCGGTGTTTCTGATGATTCTTCCGTGATTCCCATGACCAGTACCGTCATATCGTCCGATGCCTTGTCTGCATCAAGCGTCAGCGCATAATCCATGATACTGCGGGCAATGAAAGATACATCTTCGGCCGGATTTTGACGGATGATTTCCAAGATTTTCCGAAAATCAGCCGGATGTCCCGTGCGCTTTTTACCGGCATGGGCAATTCCGTCCGTGTACGAAACAATCACCATACCGGCTTCAAGCGGTATTTCATACATCAACGGCTTCATATGGCGATTTACGCCAATCGGTTCAACCGATTCATCGTAAACGGATTCGTATTCCTCCGTCCGCACGATAACCGGGCAGTTTGAATTCCGGCTGATTACGGCGGTTCCCGTGTCCAGATCCGCACTCACTACAGTCAGCGTACAGGACACTTTTTTATCCTTCATCGCATACAGATAATCATGAACCGCCCTTGCTACTGCACCGTCACGAGCGCCATCAGCAATCAGCTGCGTCGCTTTATTCACCACCCAGCTGCTGGTATGATGCGCCGAAAGGCCATTTCCCTGACCATCGGCAATGACCGCCGAAAGGCCTCCGTGCGGCCGTTCAATGACATCACAGGTATCGCCGCATACTTCCGTAGCATATTTTGCCGTTCTGGCCAGCCCGATTTTTATCTCCATATTTCATCACTCACCATTCGCTTTTCCGTGATAACACAATCCACCCGCTGATCATGCGGCTCAACCGGAATCCGCGCTGCCATCTGACACTCAAATGCCAGCGCGACACGATGCGCCTGCGGTGCGCGTTCCGCCATAAAACGGTCATAATATCCGGCACCAAGGCCAAGACGGTTTCCTGCATCATCAAAAGCAGCCCCCGGTACAATAATCAGATCAATCGAATCCGCCGGAAGTATCGTACGCCGTGCCGGATCCACGGTCTGAATGCCAAATTTTCCCGGAACCAGTGCATCCATGGCAGGGAGGTTCACCACATCCATACTGCCCGGGCCGGTAATCCAGGGCAGACCAACCCGTTTCCCGGCAGCCAGACAGCGCGCCATGAGCGGGTAAAGCGGTACTTCATCCGGCATGGACGCATACAAAAACAACGCGTCGGCCTGCTGAAACCATTCCGTCGCGCAGAGCCGTTCTATCATGACGCGCCCGGCCTTTTCCCGGTAAGAGGCCGTCAAATTTCTGCGTGCCGCCAGCATAGCGGCCCGCAGCTTTTTTTTCTCGTTTTGTATCTCCGCTGCAGCGCCCATATTACGCCTGTTTGTCCTGCGAAACATTCGCATTGATCGAGGAACGTGCCACCTCAATAACAGTATGCTCAGCAATCTTCAGCTTTACAACCTTGTCATCCATATCGACAATCGTCCCATAAAGTCCGCCGATCGTCATGACCCGGTTGTCCTTTTTCAGGCTTTCCAGCATGCTGCGGCGACGCTTCTGCGCATTCTTCTGCGGGCGATAAAGCAAAAAATAAAAAATTGCGATCATAACAAGAATTGGCCCCCATGTTCCCAGGGCCGCTGCCATTTCCGGACTCATTTCCAACACTCCTTTTGTAAAATATGAACTTATCCTTGTGAACCGGTATGATAATCAGCCAAAAACGCACGGCGGAACTCGCTGAACTGTCCGTCAAGAATTGCCTGACGCATACGCCGCACAAATTCTTCCAGGAACCAAAGATTATGCAGGGATAGCAGACGAAGGCCAAAAATCTCTCCCGCCCGGACGAGGTGGCGGATATAAGCGCGCGTATATCCATTGCGGCACGCATAACAGCCGCATCCCTCCTCGATTACATGATGGTCGTGCGTCAGTGCCGCATTCTTCATGACGAGGCGCCCCGTCCATGTCATTGCCATGCCATTGCGTGCCACGCGGGTAGGATAAACGCAGTCAAACATATCGATTCCGCGTTTCACGCCTTCAACCAAATGATCCGGCGTTCCCACACCCATAAGGTACCGCGGCTTGTTTTCCGGCAAAAGCGACGTGGAATATTCCAGCATCTCATACATGAGATCCGGCGGCTCCCCTACCGACAAACCACCAACAGCATATCCGGGAAAGTTCATGGATACGAGCTTTTCCGCATGCCATTTGCGCAAATCCTTGTACATTCCCCCCTGCACAATGCCAAACAATCCTTGATTGGGAGCAGTCATCGCCTTCTGGCAACGCTCCGCCCAACGCAGCGTCCGCTCTGTCGAGGCCTTGGCATATTCATAGTCAGCAGGATATGGCACACATTCGTCAAACGCCATGACAATATCGGACCCGAGACACATCTGCACCTGCATGGATATTTCCGGCGAAAGAAATTTCTTTGATCCGTCAATATGTGAACGAAACGTGACTCCCTCTTCGGAAATCTTGCGCAAATCGCCGAGTGAAAACACCTGAAATCCGCCGCTGTCCGTCAGAATCGCACGATCCCAATGCATAAACTTATGCAGGCCGCCTGCCTCTTTAATCAGTTCCATTCCCGGGCGCAAAAACAAATGATAGGTATTGGAAAGAATGATTCCTGCCCCCAGATCCCTGAGTTCATCCGGCGATACGCCTTTCACCGAAGCCTGTGTACCTACCGGCATAAAAATAGGCGTAGGGAAACTGCCATGCGGTGTATGAATCACGCCGGCGCGGGCTCCTGTCTTTTCGTCCTTTTTGATCAGCTCATAGGTAATCGCAGTCAAACAAAAACCTCCTGTTTGCTCCTAATTATTGCATATGTTGCAGTATCAGCGCATACTTCCATCAAGTGTATATCATATCATAATTGCGCCATAAATACAAAGATTCGACGCCGGCTTCTCAGCAGGAGTGAAAGGGACCGGCCCCTTTCAGTCCTGCTGACTCAAAGCTTCGCGAAGCTTCCTCCGCATGAGCGCGGTATCCGGACAGACCCCTGTCCATTTTTCAAAAGCCGCCGCCCCCTGCCCCGCCAGCATTTCCTCGCCATTGATCGTAACGTGACCGCGCAGACGCGCTTCACGAAGGAACCGCGTCTCTGCCGGCGTATAGATAATATCATAGATCAGCGCGTGCGCAGGAACCTGCTCCCAATTTACCGGCGGCATCGCTTCCGTATGAGGCGTCATCCCCAGCGGTGTCGTATTGACCAGCAAATCGGCCTCACGCAACGCCGACTGAAAGGATTCCGTCTCCCAATGCAGAATCTCAATCGATCCATACGGACGAAAGACAGTTTCCAATGCGCTCGCCTTGTCCGGATTGCGCACTCCGATGCAAACGCTAGCAGCGCCTGACTTTAAAAGCCCCCAGATCACGGCACGGGCGGCGCCCCCCGCGCCAAAGAGCACAGCCCGGCATCCATCCAGCAAAAAGGAACGATGCTGCAGAGCCTGCACAAACCCGGTCACATCCGTATTATAGCCAGACAGCCTGCCTGAATCATTGACCACCGTATTCACCGCCCCGATGATCCGGGCATCTTCATCCACATCATCCAGCAGGGACATAATCGTCGTCTTATGCGGGATCGTGACATTCCAGCCACGAAACTGCAGAGCCTTTAATCCGGCAACAGCCGTGGAAAGATGATCGGGCCGCACCGGCAAAGACAAATACACATAATCCAGCCCTGCCTGGGCAAGTGCCGCATTCTGAAGGACCGGAGACAGCGAATGAACAATCGGCCATCCCATAACGCCGAGATTTTTTGTCGTTCCCGTTATCATAACATTTCTCCCATTCATTGCTTTCTCAGGCATGTTCCTCACGTGTTTTCGACAGAAGCTCCATTTTCAGCTCATAATAAGCCGGTGTCATATCCAGATAATGGCGGTGCGGATTTTCAAAGCGCTGCTCTTCTTCCCAAATCTCATCGGTTAACTGCATCCGAACATAATCGCGAATTTCATCCAGCGTCGGCAACGCTCCCGTGCGTTTTCCCTGCCGCACATAAAGCTGGCGCAGGTTTCTGCAGGTGCATTGCTGGAAAGAACGATTCTTCCATGGCTTCTGCGGATCAATATACCGGTACGGAGCAGAAAGATCGACCGGTTCTCCGCAGATCGCGAGAAGATCCGCCACGGCATGACCTCCTTCATCGTAAATGCGGTAAAGATCTTTCAGACCCGGATTCGTAATCTTTTCAACATTTTCCGATACTTTAATGCGCGGTGCAAAATCGCCTTTTTCTCCGACAGCGGCCAATTTGTAGACAGCACCGAATACCGGCTCGGACTTGGCGGTAATCAGGCGTTCGCCAATACCAAAGCTGTCGATACATGCTCCCTGCGCCAGCAAAGAAGCTACGGTAAATTCGTCCAAACTATTGGATACCACGATCTTACAGTCTTCCAGTCCGGCATCATCCAGCATCCTGCGCACACGCTTGGAAAGATAGGCCAGATCGCCGGAATCAATGCGAATCCCGAGCAACCGCTTTCCCATTGGCTCCAAAACTTCATGGGCAACACGAATGGCATTCGGTATGCCCGAATGAATCACATCATAAGTATCGACCAACAACACCGTAGCATCCGGATACGTTTCCGCATACTTCCGGAATGCCGCATACTCGTCGCCATAAAACATAACCCAGCTGTGAGCCATCGTCCCGGAAATCGGAATGTGGAACATCTGACCGGCCGAGACGGTTGCCGTACCAACCACCCCGCCGATATAGGCAGCGCGGGCGCCATAAGTAGCCGCATCCATATTGTGCGCACGGCGGGCGCCAAAATCCGATACAGCACGCCCGTCCGCGGCTTTGACGATCCGGCGTGCCTTTGTTGCAATAAGGGACTGATGGTTCACCTGTGCCAGAATAGCGGTTTCCACCAGCTGCGCGTCAATCAAAGGCGCAACAACCGTAATGCACGGTTCGTTCGGGTACATGATGGTTCCTTCCGGCATGGCATAAATATCCCCGGAAAAATGAAAGGAAGAAAGATATTGCAAAAACTCCTCGGAAAAAATATTCTGTTCCCGGAAATATGCAACATCTTCCTCCGAAAATTCCATATTCTCAACGTATTCAATCACCTGCTCTAAGCCAGCAAAAATAGCGAACCCGCCTTCATCCGGATTCGCTCGGTAAAATACGTCGAAGGCAACCTGGACATCTTTATCATGATCCTGAAAATACCCGTTGGCCATCGTCATTTCATAAAAATCCATCATCATGGTGATGTTGCGTTTATCAAACTGCGTCAACAGAAACCCCTCCCGTATCGGATTCGTTGTTTCCTAAAATTACCAATATCTTGTTTATTATACCATTTCAACACATCGATGGCAAAATGAACAATCCCTCCATGGCGTTACTAATCGTGAATTCCCCGCAAAAAGCGGCCCGCCCTTCGGCGAGCCGCAACGCTTCATGATGATTTCCGGACCGGAAGCAACGAAGTACAAGCCACAAAGCGAAATCCCTTCTCCCGCTTCATTTTTCCACAGATCATCAATACTGCATGACACGCTCCAATTCCGTCCGGATAGCCGGTTCAACCAGACGGCTTCGGTCGGCTTCTGCCTTCAGCAGCACACGATGTCCATCCGTGAAACCGAAAGCCTTTCCCGCAATTTCCTGTGCCATCGTTCCTGCATACAGAAGTTCCGCCTCGCCGGTGCCGCGATTTCTGATGATCAGGTAATGCAAAACGCCGCGGTCTTTATTGGGAAGCTTGGATAAATAAGACTGCATCCTCTGTCTCACTGCCTGATATTCGCTGCTGTCCAGACAATCTACCTGCCCAATGGAATACGCCCAGTCTTTGACCACATATTCCTTCAGATCGGATTGGAAAATCTGCTCATCCGTCATATCGGCATGAGTATAAGCAGCTTTTTCCAGTTTTTTATAAAATGATTGAATATCGCTTACTCCCGACTGCGACAGCAGCACATGATACGCCTGACGATCCAGCGGAGTAACCGTTCCGCTTGTCATATTCCCCGTATCGGATACGATACCGGCCAGAAGCAGCCCCGCTATCGATGACGGAATATCTACCTGATTTTCCTGAAAGCTCAGACAGACCAGTGAAGACGTTGCGGCAGCCGGAACAGCCCGGTAAAAAATCGGGCCTTCCGTCACCAAACCGCCTGCCTTGTGCGTATCAAGAACTTCCACAATCCTTGCCTTCTTCATATTCGCCACGGCCTGATCCAAACTCGCATGATCCACCAGAATGATCTGCTGACCAGCAGCATCTTTCAGAATCGGCGGCTCCGGCACATGAAAATAATTCAGCACAAAAGCCATATCGCGATTCAAAGGACTGCTGATTCTCGGTTCACTAAACATCCCCAGCTTCGTCTTTAAATAGGCATAGCCGATCGATGCAGCCACCGAATCCATACTCTGATCCTCCGGCCCGATGACACAGGTCGTCTTATTCTGATAATCGATTCCCGCATACAATTGACGATACTGGAACGAGCCCCCCTGTTTCTCCGGTGAAGCCGGCTGCGCAGCGGCTGCTCCCCATGGCACCGACAAAATCGCAGCGACGGCCGCCGCCAGCCATTTTGTCTTTACACGATGTATACCGTTCATGATAAAACTCCTTCCGCTAAACGATCCTTATTATTCCGATTGCTGATCTGCAGGATTTCCGTTTTTACTCACTGCGACTGTTGGTTCGTATTCCAGCGCATTCTCTTCACACCAATCACGTGCAAAATCCAAAAGCCGGCTTTTCAGATACGTATCCCAGGCCGATTTCAGCAAAAGCCGGCGAACCTGATAACGAAACCGGGATGCCGCCCCTTCGCCGGACAAAGCATTTAACAGACGATGCCTGGTATCTTCGCGAGGACAGGATTCCGCAAAGCCATACATGAGATCATGTATACTCTCATCCATCACATTGGGCAGCGGAATATACCGTTCCCAATCATCCTCAATTCGAAGCACATGTTCCAGCATGTCCTCTTCGTTCAGATCATCGGCCAAAAGGACAACTTTCCCCTTTACAACGTCTACATAGCTCTGCCGGACATCCGATTGCGCCATAGCAGCCGCCAGCTCCGTCAAATTTATTTTCATGATTAAACCTCCGCCTTCTATTGTACCGTTTTTTCCCCTTTAAAATCAAGCAGACGGCAAGACTCCATAGATCCGCAAAACACTATTATGAAAGCATCATCCCGCTCTTTTTCCGTCTTCCTCACGGCTTTGCTTCTTATTATATCATGATGTCCGCAAAGAAAAACATTCCCGCAATGAAGGTTTGGTATGCACCTTGTCAACAGGACACGAAAAGCAGCCTCTTTTCACTCCCAGTGCCTGAGTTTCATCAGACGATGGATGATCCAGTCCGATGCCGGCGTCAGCAGCATCCAGCTCAGGACAATCAGATTCACGGACACCGCACCGACATAGACGTCACTGAACCAATGTGCGCCAGACATGATGCGCGGCAGGGAAAAGGCCAGCACAACGGCCAGTCCGGACAGAAAAGCACGCCGGCCCAGATACCGCCACATGAAAAAGGTAAAGATCATGAGAAACGTGCCATGATCGCCGGGAAAACTGGATGCGCTATAATCCTTAGTATTCCAGCCCGTGAGCTGTGAGACCCTATTGACCGCAACGCCGGCATCGGAAAAGAACTTGGTGGCACTCGGCCGGTCAAACTGCACCCACAAGTCAAACTGCTTTGCAATGACGGCCGTAATCAGCATCGTCGCTCCCATCGCCAGCATCCAGTGACGCCCCTTTGCGTCCATCTGCCGGTAATAATAGATGAAAATCCCAAGCATGAACAGGAACGCCGCCACATCAAACGGACGCAGGTTTGTAAACGCCACCAGATACAAAAAAGCCTGGCTCTCCGTCAGCAGATGATTGAAAAAGAAAAAGACCTGACTGTCAATAACATACCAGTATCCGGTCTGCGGCGGATACCAGCTCAAGAACAGCAGGATACCGGCCATATTAAGCAAAAGGATTTTATAAAGGTTTTTCACAAGAGGTCCTCCTTTCTGTAAGCAAGCTGCATCGATAACGCGTCTCATTATCCTCCATATCAGAGAAAAAAGCAACCCCCCCCCGACGCCGAAAAGACATCCCAGCCCCGACACACAAAAAAGCCCGCGGCAAATCTCCGCAGGCTTTATCGCCTCCAAGCCGGTATTCATGAAAGAGCAGCCTCCCTGGAAGCCATGACTAATGCATCGATCATGATATCATGAATCCGATTTGCTTTACATCTTTTGATGCGCACGGCGGGCGATGACATCAAGCTGCTGCTGGCGCGTCAGATCGATAAACTTTACGGCATAGCCGGATACACGAATCGTGAAATTAGCATACTCCGGTTTCTCAGGATGCTCCATGCAGTCAATGAGTTTATCCACGCCAAATACGTTGACATTCAAGTGATGCGCACCCTGATTAAAGTAACCGTCCATGACGCGCACGAGCGTGGCAATACGGTCCTCCTCAGTATGGCCGAGGGTCTCGGGCGCGATGGTCTGTGTATTCGAGATGCCGTCGAGCGCGTACTCATACGGCAGTTTCGCGACGGAATTCAACGAAGCCAGCAAACCGTTCTGTTCGGCTCCATAGGATGGGTTCGCACCTGGTGCGAACGGCGTATAGGCTTTGCGTCCATCGGGCAGTGCGCCTGTGGCATTGCCGTATACTACATTTGATGTAATGGTCAGAATGGATGTCGTGGGCTCAGAATTCCGGTACGTATGGTGCTTGCGCAGCTTCGTCATGAAAGTCTTAAGAAGCCAGACCGCCACCTTGTCGGCACGCGGATCGTCGTTGCCGTACCTCGGAAACTGCCCTTCTACCTTGTAGTCGACCACCAGTCCCGACTCGTCGCGTACGGCAGATACCTTGGCATACTTGATCGCGCAGAGGGAATCCACAACATGGGAGAAGCCGGCAATGCCAGTAGCGAAGGTACGGCGTACATCCGTGTCGATAAGAGCCATCTCAGCAGCCTCGTAGTAATATTTATCATGCATGTACTGAATGAGGTTCAAAATATTCACGTAAAGCCCGGCCAGCCAATCCATCATCTGATCAAATTTGTGCAGGACCTCATCGTAATCGAGCACCTCGGACGTGATGGGCGTATACTCCGGTCCCACCTGCATATGTCGGCCGTCCTTCGTCAGGAATTTTTCATCTTTGCCGCCGTTGATGGCATAAAGCAGACACTTGGCAAGATTGGCGCGCGCGCCGAAGAACTGCATCTCCTTGCCTGTCTGCGTCGCAGAAACGCAGCAGCAAATGCTGTAATCATCGCCCCAGACCGGCTTCATGACATCGTCGTTCTCATACTGAATCGATGACGTCGTAATAGAGATGCGGGCGGCGTACTTCTTGAACGGGTCCGGCAGCGCCGAGGAATACAGCACCGTCAGATTTGGTTCCGGAGACGGGCCCATATTCTCGAGCGTATGGAGAAAACGATAATCATTGCGCGTAACCATGTGGCGGCCGTCCATACCAATGCCAGCCATTTCAAGCGTCGCCCAGACCGGGTCACCGGAAAACAACTGGTTGTAGGACGGGATACGGGCAAACTTCACCATGCGGAACTTCAGCGTCAGATGGTCGATGAGCTCCTGTGCCTGCTCTTCCGTCAATGTACCTTCGTCAAGGTCGCGGCTGATGTAGATGTCAAGGAACGTAGAAATGCGGCCGACGCTCATGGCTGCGCCGTTCTGTGTCTTGATGGCGGCCAGATAGCCGAAGTAAAGCCACTGGACGGCTTCTTTGGCATTTCTAGCCGGTGCCGAGATATCATAGCCGTAAGTACCGGCCATCTCCTTCATCTGCTTCAATGCGCGAATCTGCTCGGCGAGCTCCTCACGCTGGCGGATGATGTCGTCCGTCATGACCCCGCAGCCACAGTTTGCAAGATCCTCACTCTTTTCGGCAATGAGGAAATCCAGCCCGTAGAGTGCCACACGGCGGTAATCGCCGACGATGCGCCCGCGACCGTAAGTATCCGGCAGCCCCGTAACGATGTGACTATGACGCGCCCGGCGCATCTCCGGCGTATAAGCATCAAAAACAGCCTGATTATGCGTCTTATGGTACTCCGTGAAAATCTTGTGGAATTTGGGATTGACCTTGTAACCGTACGTCTCAGCAGCTTCCTCGGCCATCTTGATGCCGCCGTACGGCATGAAAGCGCGTTTCAAGGGCTTGTCCGTCTGAAGGCCAACGACCTGTTCGAGATCCTTCAGGGATTCATCGATGTAGCCGGGACCGTAAGCCGTAATGCTTGAAACAACCTCCGTCTCGCAGTCGAGCACGCCCCCCTTCTCCCGCTCTTTCTTCTGCAGCTCCTGCACTCTGTTCCAAAGCTTGTTTGTGGCCTTTGTCGGTCCCGCGAGAAAACGTTCATCCCCGTCATAAGGCGTGTAATTATTCTGGATGAAATCCCGTACATTCACATCCTCCATCCATTTGACGCCCTTAAATCCTCTCCACGCAACGTCGCGATTCATGCCGTTCATGTAAGCTCCTCCTTTTGTGTAAGGTTTCACAATCGATGGCTTTATCATACTATTTTTCTTTTTTCGAAACCTTGACTGGAATCAAGGTTTCCGTTTTCAGACGGCGCCGAGGATAGCACGGGCTTTCTGCACAGCTTCCTCCGTCGGCGGCTTCACGTCCCTGAGCTGGTTTTGGATGCCCAGCTCCTCCCATTTGTAAAGGCCCATACTGTGATACGGCAGCACTTCCACACGCTCAACGTTCGTCAGCGTATCGATAAAATCACGTGTACGCGCAAGCGATTCCGGATCGTCCGTATATCCCGGCACGAGTACCTGGCGAATCCAGACGGGCTTCTTTATTTCTGACAGATAACGAAATAAATCCAGAATATTCTTATTGGTACAACCCGTAAGCTTCTCATGTTCCCGCGGGTCAATATGCTTTATGTCGAGCAGCAGCAGATCCGTCACCTTCATGAGCGCGTGAAATTTGCCGAAAAAAGGCTCCTGCCGCGTGAAGGGCTGTCCGGCCGTATCGATGCAGGTATGAATACCGCGGGCCTTGGCCTTCCCGAAAAGCTCAAGCAGAAAATCCACCTGCAGCAGCGGTTCGCCGCCGCTGACCGTAATTCCCCCGTCCTGTCCCCAATAAGGCCGATAACGCTCCGCCTGATCCAAGAGTTCATCTGCTGTCCGCAGCTCACCGCCCCTGCCGTTCCAGGTATCCACATTGTGGCAGTATAGACAGCGCATCGCGCATCCCTGCAAAAAGAGAATAAAGCGAGTACCCGGCCCGTCCACGGAACCAAAGGTTTCGATCGAATGAATGCGTCCCTTTATCATGCAATGCCTCCCGAACAGAAAGAAACAAAAAAACCTGTCAGAAACCGCATAAACACGTTTCCTGACAGGATCATTGTATCGGATTTTGCTGAAAAATTTCTTGATTACAATCAAGGGCACAAAAGGATGATGTGAACATGGAAACAGGGACTGCACGGCACAGGCGGACTCAATAATTCACGAGTTCCATGAGGCGGTCGGCATCCAAAATCTGAATGCTGCTCTGCCCCGTCTTTTTCACGTAACCCTCGCGCTCGAGTTCCTTGATTTTCCGGCTGACAGTCTCAGGCCGCAGGGACAAGCTCCCGGCCATCTCCTCGAGACGCATGGTAATCGTGTCGCTGGTCTGCCGCCGGTATCGGTAAAGAAGCAGGCCGGCCACCCGTTCTTTGGGCGAGGCAATGCTCTTAAGCAGATTGCGTCGATTGGCATCGTGGAGTTTCTTACTCAAAAGCCCGATGATGCGCAAGGCTACCTCGGGTTCCTGAATGGCTTTTTCAAAATCCCTGCGCACCAGACGGCAGCATGTCACAGGCGTCATACAGATGGCCGATGCGGAATAGCGGCTGTCCGGCACCAACACCCCCTCCCACATTACATCGCGGTCCACAAATACGCCGGCGATTCGTTCCTGCCCGTCCTGATCATAGACGCAAAGCTTCACCCTTCCTTTGTGGACAATGTAGATGGCATCGCAGGGATCCCCTGCATGAAAGATATATGCCCCTTTTGGAAAGCTGAGCCGAACAGAGCAATGCAGCAGATCTTTCACCTTATCCGGCGGCATGCCCTCGAGAAAATCCATCGCCGCCAGACACTCCCCCTTGCAGCTCCGGCAAGGAGCCGGATCCTTGCCGATCATTTCTGTTCTCCGTAGATCGCGTCGTAAATGGCCTGAAGTTTTTGATCGCGGGCGGAAGTCGCCTTCTTAGCCTTGTCCCCACTGTAGTCATAAAAGCCTTTCCCCGTCTTGACGCCGTAATCCCCGGCCTGAAACTTTTCCCGGAGCAGCTGCGGCACATCGTGAGAATCTTCAAGATCCGGCATGAGGTATTCACTGATATGGTAAAATACGTCGAGGCCGCCAAAATCGGCCGTTTCCAGCGGGCCAAGGCAGGCCCACCGAAAGCCCAGACCGTATTTCATCACGGCATCAGCGCCTTCCACGCTGATCACACCATCGCGAACCAGAGACAGAACTTCCCGGATCACGGCCAGCTGAACCCGATTGGCCGCAAAACCCGGCACATCCTTTTCGATGAGCGCCGGTTTCTTATGAATATCCAGGGCCAGTTGATAAATGGTTTCCGCCACATCAGGACGTGTCTTCTCATTCTTGATGATCTCGATCAGAGGAATCATTGTCGGAGGATTAAACCAGTGCATACCAAGGAAGCGTTCAGGCAGCGTGACGGCTTCGGCCAGTTTATTGATAGAAAGGCCTGAGGTATTTGTGGCGAGAATAGCATCCGCATCGATGCGCGGACTCATCTCCCGATAAAAAGCCAGTTTAGCCGACAAGTCTTCCACGATGGATTCCACGATAAGATCGCGCCCCTTAAAGGCGTCCTTTTCCGTGGTGTAGTTGATTTTATCCGCCGCTTCTGGAGAAATCTTTGTGCGCACCCGGTCAAGCGTAGTCTGACGATGATTCCATAAGATCACGTCGTATCCATTCCGGGCAAAAATATCTGCCATGGAATAGCCCATGGTTCCCGCACCTGCGATGGTAATTTTCCTGATATTCATGGTTAACAGCGCCTCGATTCTATGATAGTGAGAAACTCATCCCGTCCGCCAATCTCACGAATTTCTTGCGGCTGCGCCCCGTAACCCGCTTCTCGCTGCCGTAAAGTCCCAGTATTCCATGCGCATCACCCCTTCTATCCATATACCATATTTAGTATATCACGATGGATACTGCATCACCAGTTATGTCTGATAAACATCCTGAACTCCAGACAGAAAGCAGTCCGGCTCGTGCGACTCGATGACGCCGACGGCCTGCAGGTACGAGTAAATCGTGGTCGAGCCGACGAATTTCATACCGCGCTTCTTGAGATCCTTGGACAGCACATTAGAAAGGGCCGAGGTGGTCCGGCCGCGCTCATGCACAACCTCTCCCTCCGTCCACTGCCAGAGGTAACGGTCAAAACTTCCAAACTCTTGCCGGATCTCGCGAAACACCCGCGCATTGCAGACGGCCGCCTCAATCTTGCGGCGGTGCCGGATGATGGCGGCATCCTGCATCAACCGCTCGACATCCTCTTCCGTAAACGCACAGACATCATCCAGATGAAAATCCGCAAACGCTTGTCGAAAGCCTTCGCGCTTGTTTAAAATACATTCCCACGAGAGTCCTGCCTGAAAGCATTCTAAGAGCAGCATCTCAAAAAGCCTGCCGTCGTCATGCTCGGGCCGCCCCCATTCCTCATCGTGATAGCGCACGTAGCGTTCATTCTTCGGATTGGCCCAGAAACAGCGGCATTTGCCGTCCGGCCAGATGATCTTGTCCATACTACTCCTCCCAACACGCTTACCTGCCATTTTCCTCATCTCGAAGTCTATCATAGAATGAAAGCAAAACCAAGACATCGAACGAACTACATCGTTTTACATGAGGAGAATTTTTTATGTCATCCTCCCAGCTTTTATCCTTTGCATCAAACTATACCACCTTTATTCGCCGACGATCTCTATGCCCGGATTGGATAAGCGGCCATCACAGCAGCGAATACGATCCACCACGCCTTGTAAATTTACACTATGCCAAATAAATACTACAATTTGCATTCGATCCGTAAATCTGATATACTAGAGAAAACATATTGGATTACAAGGCGGAGTCTGTTCACCAACAGGCTTCGTCTATTTCTTTATAAGGGGGCTTTTTATTGTATCGGACGAATTTACAGAAAAATATCGTTATACCGAGTCTTATCATCATTGCATCGGTTGCACTGGGATGCATCATGGTGCCTGAGGGCGCGAATGCCGTCCTGACCTTCCTCAAGCAGGAACTGTTCAACTCCTTCAGCTGGATCTACATTCTCAGCGTGGCCTTCTTTTACCGAGAACATCGGCTACTACTTAACGCACATCGTAGAGCTGTCCTTCCGCACTTTTGCCTATAAGAGCACCAAGGAAGAGTGGTTCACGAGCTGGACCATCATGTACTGGGTCTGGTGGATTTCCTGGGCACCGTTCGTCGGCCTGTTCATCGCCAAGATTTCCCGCGGGCGCACGATCCGTGAATTCGTCGTCTGTGTCCTGCTGATCCCGACCGTCTTCAATCTGCTCTGGATGACGGTCATCATGGCACTGCCGTTCTCCCTCATCATGGTCGTCATGGCCTTCTGCCTGCTGCGCGGCCTCTGGGTAGATGACTCGTATTTCAGCCGGAATCTCTCCAAGAGTACGGCCTACTGGGACGGCAAGCACTGGCAGGCGCGGCTACAGCCTCAAGTGCATGCGCCGCGAGGAACTGCTGACCGATGTCCTGCGCCAGTACGAGCGCTATATCCGCATGATTGCCAACAGCAAGCATAATCTGTACCTATTCGACAAGAAGAACGATGAGACGTAATCTCTCCTGTGAAAGGTGATGTGAGAAAATGATGTGGCGTGATCTATTCAATCTAAAGGGAGGCGCCGCCTCCATCCAAGAAATCAACCAGCGCATCCTTGCGGATGCGACGGTATCGGGGACGAATCTCATCGTCCTCGTCATGGCCATCATGATTGCCTGTGTCGGCCTGAACATGAACAGCGTCGCCGTCATCATCGGCGCCATGCTGATCTCCCCGCTCATGGGCGGGATCGTGGCCATCGGGTACGGCATGGCCACATACGATGTACACTTCATCCGTCAGTCCATGATCAAGCTCGCCTTCCAGGTGGGATTCGCCATCCTGACGGCCTCCCTCTACTTCGCCATCTCGCCGCTGGCCTACTCGACGGACGAACTTCTGGCACGCACCTCGCCTACCATCTGGGATGTCATCGTCGCCCTGTGCGGCGGCATTGCAGGGGCCGTCGGCAATACGCGTCAGGAAAAGAGCAATGTCATCCCCGGCGTAGCCATCGCTACCGCTCTGATGCCTCCGCTCTGCACAGCCGGATACGGGCTGGCATCTGGCCATTACCCCTTCTTCCTCGGCGCGATGTACCTCTTTTTCATCAATGCCTTCTTCATCGCACTCGCAGCCTTCCTCGTCTTCAAAGTCCTCGGTGTCCCATCGCATGGTGATGTCGCAGCCTCACAATTCCAGCGGCAGCGAATCATTCTGGCGGCTCTCGGCATCTTGATCACGGCGCCGAGCATCTATCTCGCCTATCAGATGGTCGAGGAGAATCTGCGCGACATGCAGGTCAAGAGCTTCATCAGCGAGGACATGGACTTCCAGACGACGAGCGTCGTCTCCTACACCGTAAAGGACCACGTCCTCACCGTCGATCTCGTAGGTACGCTGCTGACCGAGAAAGAGATTGATGCCCTTCAGGACGAACTGCACGCGCGCAACAGGCTCCAAGACCTCGAGCTCGTCGTCATTCAGGGGCAGCGCGAACTCGACCGCGAGCAAGTCCAAAACCTCATCAATGCGCGGCTCGAAAAGCAAAACTCTTCTGAAAAGAAAGTCTCCTACAAAAATCTCTCCGCGCAGTATTACCCGGCCTACAAGCGCGCGAGCGCAGACCAGCAGACCATCGAGCTCCTCACCCAGCAGGCCCCCCTTCTCTTCCCTGAGGTCCTGTCCATCCAGGGCGGCACATTGACATCCGTAACGCCCCAGAAGGATCAGTCAAAAACGGAGAACAAAGTGGACCACAAGCGCTTCATGGTCGAAGTCATCGTCAAAGAGCCGCTCCGCCCAGAAGAAGCCGACCGCTTGCAGAAGTGGATTGCCGCACAGGTCGATATGCCTGTCCTCATGACCGTCCAGACTGCAGATCATCCCAGTGACTTCTATGGCGACGGTATCGCCTGGCCATAAAAAAACCTGCCTTCACCATCAAGGTGAGGGCAGGTTTTTCTCTAGGCTCAAGCCGTCTGGCTCTTGGCGCGGCGGCTCATGGCAAAGCCTATGAGGATGACGCCTGCGGCGAGGACGGTCTGGATGGCGATGCCTGCCCAGTCGCCGATGGCGCTCGTGATCATCGTGCCAAAGATCTTGTCATGGGCAATCATGGAGCCTGCCGTCCACCCGAGAAGGCCGGCGCCCGCGTAGAGCACAACGGGGAAGCGGTCCATGATCTTGCCAATCAGCGTGCTGCCGCCCACGATAATCGGGATGCTGATGAGGAAACCGAGGACGACGAGCACGAAGCTGCCGTGCGATGCACCGGCGATGGCCAGCACATTGTCAACGCCCATCGCGGCATCGGCGATGATGATGGTCTTGACGGCGCCCATGAGGCTGTCTGACGCCTTAACGTGCTCGTCCTTCTTCTCCGGCACGAGCAGCTTCACAGCAATCGGCAGAAGAATCAGTCCGCCGATGGCCTGCAGGTAGGGGATAGTCAAGAGCCATACGGCCACGAGCGTCATGACGAGGCGGATGATGACAGCACCGGCCGTGCCGATGAGGATTGCCTTCTTGCGCAGATTCTCCGGCAGCTTGTTCGCCGCCATCGCGATGACGACGGCATTGTCGCCGCCGAGCAGCAGGTCCATCAGGACGATGGTCCCGAGAGCCATGAGGAATTGCATCGATAAGATTTCCATGGTGTAGATTCCTTTCTTCCTAAAACATACATCATAAACAAAAAGAGACTTCCGCATGGTATCCGAAACCGGGTATCATGCGAAAGTCTCACCTGTTACATCATGAAACGCGTAACGCTGCTGCCAGCCGCTCACGCGGCATGCTTGTTGACAGGCCAGCCGAGAGATTACTCCCCTTCGCTATTTGTTTGCAATATCAGTATAGCAGATACAACTGCCTGCTGTCAATCCATGAAATCATCAAAGCTTGTGAAAAACTGGCTGCATATACTCAAACGTCGCAATCTCTTTGAAGCCGATCTCATCGCGAAGAATCGTATAGGCGTCCTTGATGTGGTCCGCCAGATAGGAGGTCTGATGCGCATCCGAGCCGACCGTGATGATGCGCCCGCCAAGGTCTTTGTAGAGGCGCAGGATATCACGGCTCGGCTGTGTGTCCGCGAGACCATAGTGCCAGGACGAGGTGTTGACCTCAATGCCCTTGCCATCTTTGATGGCCTGCCTGAGGATCTCGGCCACGAGGTCCTTCACCTTGGCAAACGGGTAGACGCCCGCTTTGTCGTAGCGCACCAAAAGGTCGAGGTGTGCCAGGACGGAATAGTGTTTAAAGACCTTCATCGTCTTCAGGATTTCTTCGTAATACGCCTCATTGTACTCCTGCTGGCTGCGGCCGCGCTGAAAGTCCTGCGACCAGAATTCCTGATTGTCGACCTGATGCATGGAGAACAGCACGAAGTCGAGCTCGTCCTGATACTTGGCAAACAGGCGCTCATAATCGGCCACCGTGATGGACTGGATGCCGAACTCCAGCCCCGAGCGGATGACGATCTTGTTGCCATAGGCAGCCCGCATAAATGCCAACTTGGCAAAATAGCGCGGATAATCGACATTGGCGAGTGGTTCACGCTCCGCAGTCCCTGAAGAGATGCCGTCGCCTTGCCGCCACTCGATACCGCGCGGGTCATCCCAGTCGCGCTTGATGCCGTAGTCCACATGGTCGGTAAAGCACATTTCATTCAGCCCCAGTTCGATGGCCTTCCGAACCTGACTCTCCATTCTCTCTCGGGAATCATCGGAGAATTCGCTGTGTAAATGGTAATCTGCGTACAATGGTATGTCTCCTTTCACTTGTCAGCCGCTTGTCTCAGCGGGGCTTCTGGATGAGGCGCTCGTGCATGAATACCATGAGCGCTAAGAGCACGAGCAGGTAGATCGGCGCACAGCCGAGGCCGATCAGAATCAGGCCGGCCAGCACGACCGTGTCGCTCGCAGGGAGCATCACGGTCACGATGCCGAGCAGGATCAGCACCTGCCCCATCCGGATCATACTCTCGTCGTGCATGCGCATCGCGAGGAAGCCGTTGATGGCGCGCCCCACCGTGATGCCGATAAAGAACATCGCGCCGAAGCTCGCCGCCTGTTCCGCCGAGATGCCCTTGCTGAGTATGACCATCTCGCTCTGCAATGTGCATACCGATCAAAACAAAAAGGAAGAGACGCAACACGGCAGTCTGCTCTTCCCTGTCGCCTGCTACGAAGATGACATGGGGGCACCGATGTCCCCATTCACTGGCACGACGAATTCGAATACATCCTTGCCGTCAAGGGGACCATCCAGCTTCGTGTCGGCACAGAGGACCTCTCACTGCCGCCCGGCGCTTCCATCCTGATCAACGCGGGCGTGCTGCATGCGGTAGAACGCGCGCCACAAAGTCCGAGCGTCCTGCGCTCTCTCGTCGTTCACCCCGACCTGATTGCAGACTCACCGCAATCGTGCTACTGGCAGGAGCTGATCCTCCCCTTCTACGGCAGGCATGACCTGTCTTTTCTGCTCATGGACGGCAGCAAAACCTGGCACACGGCGATTGCCCAGCTGATGATGCATGCCTGGGACGCCATCACGCAGGAGAGCGAAGCCTACGCGATTGAAGCGCGCTATGCGCTCTCCAAGGCACTGCACATCCTGTGCCAGAACCTTCCCTCCGCCCCTTCCCCGGCGCCGCGCGACGCCCAGCTGCTCGAGCGGATGAAGCTGCTCCTGCAGTACATCGAGCAGCATTACGCAGAGACCATCTCGAACCAGACCTTGATGAATCTTTCCGCCTGCAGCGAAAGCGTCTTGCTGCGGAGCTTCAAGAAGACCGTCGGGACCTCGCCGATGAACTACCAGAAGAACTACCGTATCCAACGGGCATCGTCTCTTCTCGTGTCCACCGATATGACCTCCAGCGAGATTGCCATAGCGACAGGCTTCCACGACATCAGCTACTTCACCAAGATCTTCCACCGGACGACGGGAATGGCACCGCAGCACTTTCGGTCGGCCAACCGCAAAAAATAAAAATGACTCTCGTCCATATCCTCAAGGGATATCTGTACGAGAGTCATTTTTATCGGAACGGATCCATCACGAATCAAACCTCGTTCATTTGATCACATAGCCGCTTTCCTGCAGGACAGCCATCGCCCGCGCGAAGTTCTCTTCCTTGACCAGGATGTAGTCCGTGTTGTAGGTAGATACGGCAAAGAGTCCTATCTTGTGCTCAGCAAGGGTTGTAGAAAGTTTAGACAAAATGCCGATAAGCGAGAAATCAAGCGTTCCCTCGATGCGGAAGGCACGCCAGCCATCTTCACGCGCCGTCGTCTGAGCCGGCGTATCCTCAGTCTTGCAGACCAGTGAGAGCTCTTCATCCGTCTTTGCCAGGAAGAAGAAGTCTGCCTTCATATCTACCTTCTCCATCGCATCCAGCTTGCATACCGTCAGCGGGAAATCAATCTTTTTCAGTTCCATATGTACACTCCTCAAAGGCGCTGCTCTACGGCACGGACGGCGTGGCGCACGCAATCGTCACAGGAGCAGAGCATCCTGCCCGTCTCGATGCCCTTGAGGTCCTTGCAGATGGTGGCACCGGCTTTTTCCTCAAACTCGTGCAGGATATCGCGCATGATGGCCGCCGTCGGCCTGCCGCTCTTGCTCATGAGTCCCATGACCATGCCCGCACCGCAGAGCGCACCACACGTCGCCTCCGTACAGCCCATGCCCATGCCAAAGCCCGAGCCGAGCGCCCGAAGCTCCTCTTCCGGCCTTCCGAGTTCATCCGCAAAAGCCAGCAGTACCGCCTGCGCGCAGTTGCAGTCCCCGTGTTTATACCCCACAGCCTTTTCAGCCCTGTCGTTCATTTCCATGATATGATCACCTGTTCCTTTGCAACATATAATTCTCTTAAATTATAGAGCTATCTGTCTCATCTTGCAAACCATCTTCACGTATGGCATTTTCCGCAGTGACTGCATCCGTTGCAGATGCGCCGGCTGCCGCAGTGCGGGCAGTTTGGACCGTCATACACAGGCTGATAACAATCCGAAGACTGCAACGGAAAACCGAGTGGCGTCTTCAGCGCAAACGCCGGCAGATGGCCGAAGCTCAGACCCGAACGATATGCCTGCTCCGCCTGACGCTGCTTGCTCCTGATATGATATAAACGGCCATCCTTAACAAAGTGCGTTCCCGTCTCAATGAAAGAAAACGCCGTCTGATGCGCAAGACATTCGTCGTGCAGCGTTTTTACCCATTCGTAATGACAGGGCCGTGCACCGCCGTAATTTTCACCACCACAAATAACCTGCTCGATCGCACCGCTCGCCAGATACAGTCTAAGGCTCACAGGACCGATCAAAGGCGCACACATGATGCCCCTGTGCTTCGCGGGGATGTTCAAAAAAACAGGAAGACGCACATCCGCCATCTCCTGATTTTCACAAGTGACATTGAGCCAGATATTATCCCATCCCCTGCCCCAATCATCCGGCAAATGCGCACGGATACGTTCCGGCCGTTTCGTCAACAGGAAAAAGATAACATCCGGCCGCTGATACATGATATTCCAAGCCTCCGCCCGCCACGAGTCTGCTTCCGCCAGAAAAAAGTCCGAAGTCATGCAAACGCGGATGAGCTCACCTGACCGCACGCGATACCGCCCGTTCCGATCACGCTGCAGCGGGTAATCAAACGTTCCGGTACGATAAATCCGGCAGCCGTCCTGCCCGCGCTGCCGGTCAAGGAAGTACATATAACAATTGGCACAGCCCGGGCTGACGCGCACACAGCCATGCCAGGGATTCCAAATATCGTGCATGCTCTTGCTCCAATCAAACTCATCATGTCTTCCTACAGCATCACTATCATAACAGGTATGCTGCAAAAAGAAAATACACCGCAGACCTCTTCCCCTGTACAAGAAAATATACCGTATCCCTGCGCTGTCTCTGTATTCTAGCAAGCTCGCACTCATACGTCTGACACGTTATAGCAAGAAGTTCATGCCGATTCTGCATGAACTCAGCATATTCGAAGCCTGTAATCGGAAAAACATCATCCTTGTATACAATACACTTTCCCAGTTCAAAAAGGAATATCCCCCCGTTGCGATGAATAGTAGTACTATAAAGAATATCTCGTATGATTATATTACATGGGGGTGAATATCATGTCGAATGAAAAAAGTACGGTTTCTTTTTCTAAGAAGTACGGGCTGCTCTTCGCAATCCTGGCGATGCTGGTCATCTTCCTGTTGCCGACGCCGACAGATCTGACGACGGCCGGTCATCGTATGCTGGGTATCCTGATCTTTGCTATCGTCGTCTGGATCACGGAGGCGGTCAGCTACCCGGTCAGTGCCGCCATCATCGCGACACTGATGATTCTCTGCCTCGGCATGAGTCCGAATCCACAGGCCCCGGCAAAGCTGCTGGGTACCTCAAAAGCTGTCGGCATGTCATTCGGCGGCATCACGAGCAATGGAGCCGTACTCGTCGGCGCGGCGCTCTTCCTCGCGGCGGCGATGATGCATACGGGACTTGATCGGCGCATCGCACTCTTCATCCTCTCGAAGGTCGGTGCGAAGACGAACCGCATCCTCGCCGGCATGATTTTCGTCGGCTTCATCCTCGCGTTCTTCGTGCCGAGCACCACGGCACGTGTTGGCTGCATCGTGCCGATCGTACTCGGCATCATCTCAGCTTTTAAGATGAAAAAGGACAGCCGCTTCGCCGCCCTGCTCATGGTCGCGACCATCCAGGCGGCCAGCATCTGGAACATCGGTATCAAGACGGCGGCCGCCCAGAACATGGTCGCGCTCGGCTTCATCGAGAAGCAGCTCGGCGCGACAATCTCGTGGGCCGAGTGGTTCATCGCAGCGGCACCATATGCCATCATCATGTCCGTTATCCTCTATTTCGTCTGCCTCAAGATGCTTCCGCCGGAAACGATGGAAGTAGCGGGCGGCGATGAGACCGTCCGCAAAGAACGCGCAGCCCTCGGCCCCATGAAACCATCCGAGAAAAAACTCATGGTCATTTCGCTCGCGCTGCTATTCTTTTGGGTGACCGAGAAGACGCTCCATCCGTTCGACACGACGACCTCGACGGTCATCGCCGTCACACTCATGCTGCTGCCGGGCATCGGCATCATGAACTGGAAAGAAGCTCAGTCACACATTTCCTGGGGTACGCTGATCCTCTTCGGCGTCGGCATCAGCATGGGCTCTGCCCTGCTCTCGACGAAGGCCGCCGCCTGGCTCGCCAATCAACTCACGGATGTCTTCGGACTGGCCGGCCTGAGCGTCTTCATAGTCTTTGCCATCCTCGCCCTGTTCCTCATTATCGTACACCTTGGCTTTGCGAGCGCGACGGCCGTAGCCTCTTCCATGATCCCGATCATGATTGCCGTCCTGCAAGGACTCGGCAACGATGCGCTGAACATCGTCGGCATCACCATGATCCTGCAGTTCGCCGTGAGCTTCGGCTTTATCCTGCCGGTCAACTCGCCGCAGGGCATCCTCGCCTTCTCGACTGAGACGTTCTCGGCCAAGGACTGCATCAAGGTCGGCCTGCCGCTCACCATCATCGGCTACCTGCTGATGATCATCTTCGCTCAAACCTACTGGCACGTGCTCGGTATCTTCTGATGCTGCAACGTCCGGGCCAATCAACCGACTAAAAATAGGGTCTATGATTCGTGCTGATGCACAAGTCATAGACCCTATTTTTTGAACCCCGTCCGCCAACAGGACCAATGCCATCATCAGGGCTCGGACATCAACCGATTTGCTGCCTCTGAAAGCCTTTGATGCTCTCCTGCATAGTGACAAGGAGTTCGCTGCCATTTGCCAGTATCTTGACGCAAAGATTTCCTTCCCTGAAACGGGTCAGGCCGGCCTGACAATCGTACCCTGCAAGCTTTGCACGCAGATAGTCGCGCAGCCCCTCTTCGCTCACCGGGAAATGGCAGAAGACGTAATTGCCAAGGTGTGTATGGCCTTCGTATTGCATGAATCCTTCATAATCCGCATCCTCTTCCTGTGGGGTAAGACTGTCTTTTATTAACACCAATTCCTGACGATAATTTTGATGAAAATCTGTCCCTTCCGATCACTTTTGAAAATTTTTCCTTGAAAAATTTCCAAAAGTCTTTAAAATAGACAATATATATTACATGTGTCATGACAGGATGATAAAAAATCATTGCTGTCCGATGCGGTAATATCCCATGTTTCAAAACCATTATGTGGAAAAGAGGTATTCTTATTATGATTCTAGAACGGCTGGAAGCGCTGCCAGTAGGCTCCTTCCAATACAAACTTCTTATCGTCACCGGGCTCGGCTGGCTTTTTGACTCGATGGATACAGGACTCATCGCTTTTGTTCTTCCCGTCCTGACCAAAGACTGGGGCCTTTCCCCCGCACAGGCCGGCTGGATCGGATCTATCGGTCTTATCGGCATGGCATTAGGCGCTGTGCTCGCCGGCACGATCGCTGACCGGATCGGCCGCAAACGTGTTTTTTCGCTCACGGTAATCTTATACAGCGTCTCAACGGGATTATGTGCGTTGGCCTGGGACTATTCCTCTCTGCTCGTATTTCGCTTTTTGGTCGGCTTCGGTCTTGGCGGAGAGCTCCCCGTCGCAGCCACACTCATGAGTGAATATGCGCCCAGTCATCTGCGCGGCCGTTTTATTGTCCTTCTCGAAAGCTTTTGGGGGATTGGCTGGCTCGTTGCCGCCTGCATCGCTTATCTGCTGATTCCGCACTTTGGCTGGCAGATTGCATTCGTCATCGGTACGGTGCCAGCGCTTTACGTCTTCCTGATCCGCCTCCACATGCCGGAATCCGTTCGCTTCCTGATTTCGCACGGCCGCATCGAAGAAGCCAAACAAATCATACTCATGCTGGAACGCAAGCTTCATGTCGCAAGTTATCCTTTTGCCGCTCAGCTGAGCCCGGCAGAACGTGAGCAGCCGAAAGCCGGTGCCAGTTTTGCCGCCCTGTGGCGCAAGCCCTTTCGCACGCGTACCATCATGCTATGGCTGGCCTGGTTTGGCATTGTATTCAGCTATTACGGTATCTTTATGTGGCTTCCTTCCATTGTATTTGCTCAGGGATTTGCCGTGGTCAAGACATTCGAATACGTTCTGATCATGACGCTCGCTCAGCTGCCCGGTTATTATGCGGCCGCCTGGCTTGTCGACATCATTGGCCGCAAAGGCACACTTTCTCTTTTCCTGCTGCTGTCCGGAATCTGCAGTTTCTTCTTTGGGCACGCGGATTCTGCGTCCTCGCTTCTTATTTGGGGCGCTGCCATGAGTTTCTTCAATCTCGGTGCATGGGGCGTTATTTACACCTACACGCCGGAGCAATACCCGACAAAAATTCGTGCCCTTGGCTCCGGCTGGGCGGCCGGCTTCGGACGTATCGGCGGAATGATCGCGCCTATGCTCGTTGGCCTGATGCTTGCCCAGTCACTGGATATGAGCACCATTTTCCTGATGTTTGCTTCCGTTTTCGTTTTAATCTCGGCAATCGTTCTGATACTTGGAAAAGAGAGCAAGCAAAAAACACTGGAGGAAATCACAGACCCTGTCTGCGAATCATGACAGGTTATCCCTGTGACAAAAGCTGCTGGATTTTCGTTTTTACGAGGTCAAACGCCACATCGTTCAACCCACTGTTGATGATGAGATCCGCAACATTCTTGGTCGGCGCAACATACAGATAATGCATGGGCTTGACCGTCATGAGATATTGCTCGATAATATTCTCCAACTCCCGGCCCCGCTCGTTCATATCGCGAACGACCCGGCGCAGAATGCGTTCATCCGCGTCTGCCTCGACAAAAATCTTGATATCAAAGAGCTCCCGAAGTCGTTCATCTTGCAAAATCAAAATACCTTCCACAAGAATGACACGGCTTGGCTGGATCAAAATCGTCCGATCCGACCTCGTGTGCTGGGTAAAATCATAGACCGGACACCGAATGCTTTTGCCTTGCTTCAAAGCTTCCAGATGACGAACGAGCAATCCCGTTTCCAGTGCATCGGGATGATCGTAATTCATATCCTGCCGTTCGGAAAACGGCAGGTCATCATGCGGTTTATAATAGTTGTCGTGATATATCACGGTAACGTTATCTCCAAAGTATTGTTTCAATCGGTTGGTAAAAGTCGATTTACCGGAGCCAGTTCCTCCTGCTATACCGATAATCGTTGTCTCCATTCTGATCTACCCCTCCAGCATATTTTTCGCTTTAACCGATGCTAACGGGTTCTGAGTCCCCCGCCTCTAAGGCAGGAGATAAGCACCCGTCAGCATCGGTTTCATTTTATCATGGCATAAACGATGCACGCATTGCTTTTTATCATAACATATCTTCTGACCTCTTGTCTAAAAAAGTCCAAAGCCGGATAAAGCAGCGCTCAAAACAGCACATTCAGCCGGCAGGAATATCCATAGCGGCTGTCGAATATCGCAAAGCAAGGAAGAAGGAGGTCGTACCTATGCCAAAGGTAACACGGGATGACGTGCCGAACTGGTTCCAGAGAAAGACCGGCTTCGATGTCGACATTCATGAGCTGAAAAAAGCAGTGGAACTGGATCGGATCGCCTGTGCCGATGAACCGATGAAACTGATGCGGGAACTTTGGGGCATCACACCGCGCGATTGTGAACGGATCCTTGGCGCGCCCAGCCGTACCGTTGAGCAATGGTTTCACGAAAAATCTACGCGCCCGGCATCCTGGGTGATCCGCCTGATTGTAGAAAAATGCGCGCAGTGGCATGAAACCTGCCTGTCAGCCCCCCAAAAAGAAAAACACCGCCCATTCCATCATTGACTTTAACCGATTTCGTTATATAATTGACCATGTTGGAGGCTTTGATCTATCACTTGAGGAGGTTTTATTCATGGAAAACAAAATACGTTATACCGCCAAAGCAACGGGAAAAGTACAAGGCGTCGGACTGCGCCAGTTTGTATCCGATCATGCCCATGAACTCAATGTAACCGGCTGGATTCGTAATATGGAAGACGGCAGTGTGCGGATGGAAGTTCAGGGGACAGCAGAAAATGTACAGTCTCTTGCCGACGAAATCCGCAAGGGAAATTATTATATCAATGTCGAAAAACTCGAGGTCGAAAAGATGCCGCTTGTACCGGACGAACAGACCTTTTCCATCAAATTCTGATTACCGGAGGTATATGGTGAAAACAGATCCTCTCGGCACATAAAAACGGCTGCCGGAATGGTTTTTCCATTCTGAGCAGCCGTTTTTTCTATCCTGGGCAGCCCGTTTTCAAAAGCGATGAGCAAACCCAAGCGAGAATCCGACACCATTATATCCGGGATTATGCGAGTTAAAGCCATTAGAAGAATGGTGAAACAAATAGGCCAGACTGACGGAATCCGATTCATTGCAATGATAGGTAAGCCGCGGGCCAATACGCCAAAGGAAACCGAACGCCCTTCCTCCGGCCGGATGTGCGTGATTGTACGCCAATATGCTTCCTGTTCCATCAATCGAACCGGACCATTTGGAAGACCAGTCTTTTTCCCAGCGAATCATGTAAGACGGTCCCAGTCCCACTGCCTGAGAATCGCGGCGTATGCCTTGCTCGGTCGTCGCGCCGACAGCCCGCTCCACCGTCAGTCCATAGTGCAGAGAAATATGATGAACCTTGCAATATTGGCGGTAAAGATGAAGATCATACAGGTCGATATCCCGTTCCTTAAAATAGCGTCCATCAAGATATTCCATCTGAATTTCAATCTTTTCTCCCTGTTTGGCCGGCGATACCGGCGTTTGCATTTTATCTGCCGCACAGGAAACTCCTGCTGCTCCGGCCCAAAAAACACCAGCTGTCAAAAAAGCAGCTGCACGAAAAAGTTTTTTATTCATCTCTCTGCCTCTTTTCTTTCAGATACCCGCTTCCCGCCGTTTATGACGGGCCTATGCAGCTCAATCGCCCCCAACGGGCATTTTTGTTGGCACAAGCCGCATCCTGTACAGCGGACGGGATCGAAGGACGAGTCCACCGACCCGCTCTCCTGTCGGCGAATAACCAGTGCATGCTCCGGGCAGACCGCGGCACACAGCCCGCATCCGCTGCAAAAGGAACGAATGTACAGATCAGGAAAAACCGGCCCGGCTGGCGCATTCCGTCGCGTCAGCCAGTTCACCGGATCAAAAGCATACAGCGGCCGGGCTGATGCCTCGGAAATTTCCCTGAGCCCCTCTGCCGCAGCAGAAAAAAAGGAAGAAAAAAAACGCCGGCGCGTCACCGGTTGGCGATCCTCCGCAGGTATTCCCCGAACACGCACGCAGCGGACAGGTTCTCGCTTCTCCGCCCGCAACGCATCATTGCAGTCAGAAATTTCCTGTGTCAAATGACGAAAGACCTCCGGTTTGCATGAAGCGCACCGTGAAATATCGATGGACAGAGGCTGAACGGCAGCCAGTCCCCAAAGCAGCCGGCCGTTTATCGCCCCCAGACAGATCATGCCATCCGGATCGATGTTCCGGCACATCAGCACCGGAGGAGTCAGATGAACTACCCTCTCCAAGGCGCGGTCATAATCCACCTCGGAACAAATCGCGCCTGTCGGACAGACCGCCGTACAAAGACCGCAGTCATCGCATCGGTCTTCAAGGACTTCATGCGCCTGAATGGCGTCCCGTGGGCAGACATCACGGCATTTCTGGCAGTCGGCGCCCGCCTGCTGGCACAGGCAACGGTTCAAAGCGATGGTTCTTTTCCCCATGATAATATACGGTCCTCTTTTCCTTATTCAACGTCTTAACTCGGCATCACGCTGCGCCAGCAAACGCTGTTCATCTTCAAATTTCCGCTGCTGAATGTATCGATGGATAAAGATATTCGGAATTGCTACGCCAACGGCAATCCCTATAATGATGATAACCGCCTCCACACCGCTCCGTATTCCATCCAGCAGAGCCGCAGATGTGATAAAACGAATATTGATCAGCGCAAACAAAAGACGGTACAGCAAAACGCCCGGTATCATCGGAATAGCTGAAGGGATTGTCATGACAATATTCGGCGCATGAAACCAATGGATGGCTTTCAATGCCAGCAGGCCAACGATAGCAGCCCCTAGAAACGACCCGGCTGCCTGTGAAAAGCCGAATTGCAGTACCGTCACATTCCGAACCAGAACCGTAATGATCCCGCCCACTGCGACCACAGGAAGAAGGCGCTTCGGCACATTAAAAATCACGGAAAAACCAACTGAAGATATCGCCGCAGCAAGAGCCTGTGATGCGTAGATCGTGTCCGGCGTGAGACTGACACTGGTAAAATCGGTCACGCCCCCCAGGCGGATTGCCGTAATGATCCCAAACGTCATGCTGCCTACAACCAGCAGCGTATGAATCGCCCGAGTCATACCAGATACGATAAAATTATTCAACAAATCGTCTACCGCATTGATGAGCGGAATCCCCGGAACCAGAAAAAGAGTACAGGCAATCAGCGGATACCAGTTCAGCTCTCCGGTCAGAAATTGCGTAGCCCAGGCAATCATCGTCGTCATAAAAGACGTAATGGCGATGACCGCATAGGGATTAAACCCGTAGCCTGTGCAGCAGCGCCGAATCCAGAATCCCGTCGCTGCACAGGACGCTGTCAGCCAAAAGTCGCCCCATGTACCGCCAAAAAGCTTGCAAAAACCACCGCAGGCTGCGCCTGCCCCCATCGCAGTCATCCAACCCGGATAGTTCCGCGGTAGATCGCGAATATGATCCAGCTGCCGACTGAATTCCGCCAAAGTGTATTTTCGGGCCATCGCCCGCCAGGTCAGCTTGCTTACTGCAGAAAGTGTCGTCATATTGACCCCATGCTTCGTACACTTCCGAAACTCGGTATAAGTATGCGTATCATCATTCACATTGAGCATCAATGTGGTATACATGACATGCTGATGAATACGGTCCTTAGGGATTCCCATAAACGCTGCAGCCCGCATCATATCGCGGACTGTGCGGTCACTGTCCGCTCCGTTTTCCATCAGCAGCTGTCCTGTGTGCAGCAGCAGATGAAGTTTCGGGCCAATTTCCGAAAACGGCTCCTGCAGAACCGCATTGCTTTTTTTATTGGTTTCGTTCATCCTTCTCCTTCCTCCTTCCCTGAAAACCAGACATAGCTCAACTGAACAAAGCGATCTGGTCACTTTCGCCCATACCATCCAGGCAGCCGTGTTCACGCAGAATCTCAATATTCGTCTTCGATATCCCCGTGCGGCGGCGCAGATCCTCTATGCTGGTAAATTCGCCGTCTTTCCGCGCCTCCACAATACTTTGCGCGGCCTTTGCGCCCATCCCGCTAAGGCTGGCGATCGGCGGCAAAAGGGATTTTTCATGGATGACAAACGCCTCTGCTTCCGATTGATAAATGTCCACATATTCGCAGATATAGCCGCGCAAATACATTTCCCATGCCAACTGAAGCACGATCAATGTAGCATTTTGTTTGGCATCAAGCTTTTTCTCTTTCGCTGCCAATTCCAGCTGATGGATCTGGTCTTTGACATATTCTTTGCCGCGCGCCACCACATTCGCATCAAATTCCGCAGCGCGAATCGAAAAATAAGCCGCATAGTATGCCAGCGGATAATGAACCTTACAGAACGCAATCCGGTATGCCATCATGACGTAGGCCGTAGCGTGGGCACGAGGAAACAGGTATTTAATCTTTTGACAGGATTCGATAAACCATTCCGGAATACCTCCCTTGCGAAGAACCTCCACTACATCCGGGGCAATTCCCCGCCCTTTGCGAACTTTCTCCATCGTCTTAAAAGACAGGAGCGGATCAATACCGTGATGGATCAGATACATCATAATATCGTCTCGGGCGGATATCGCGTTTTTGATCGTACACTGTCCGCCGCGAATCAAATCCTGCGCATTGCCCAACCATACATCCGTGCCATGCGAAAAACCGGAAATACGGACCAGATCAGAAAATACATCCGGATTGGTATCATCGATCATCTGTCGTGTAAACGGAGTGCGAAACTCCGGAATCCCGAAAGTTCCCGATGTAGCTCCCAGGTCCTCCGGGGTGACCCCCAGTGCATCCGTGGAATTAAAGATCGACATCGTCGCCTTATCATCAAACGGGATCGTTTTCGGATCGCGGTGCGTAAGATCTTCCAGCATTTTGATTACCGTCGGATCATCATGACCAAGAATATCCAGCTTAACCAGACGGCTGCTGATGGAATGATAATCAAAATGCGTCGTGATCGTCCCGCAATTCATATCATTAGCCGGATGCTGAATGGGCGTAAAGAAATGGACGTCCATATTACGGGGAACAACCATGATTCCAGCCGGGTGCTGTCCGGTCGTCGACTTAACGCCCATACAGCCATGAGCCAGACGATCAATATAGGAAATGTGTTTTTTGATCCCTTTTTCCTCGAAGAACTTTTTCACATACCCAAACGCCGTTTTATCTGCTACAGTCTGAATAGAACCGGCGCGATAGACATTATCCTTGCCAAATAAAACCTCCGTGTATTTATGCGCCACCGGCTGATACGTACCAGAAAAGTTCAGATCAATATCCGGGACTTTATCCCCGTCAAAGCCCAGAAATACGGCAAAAGGAATATCATGCCCGTCCTTGAGCAGCGGAGTGCCGCATACCGGACAAAGCTTATCGGGCAAGTCATAGCCACAGCCATATGAACCATCTGTAATAAACTTGCTGTACTGGCAGTGCGGACAGCGCCAATGCGGCGGCAGGGGATTTACTTCCGTAATACCGGTCATGGTGGCGATAAACGAAGAACCGACAGAACCACGGGATCCGACCAGATAGCCATCATCATTGGACTTCTTGACCAGACGCTGCGCGATAAGATACAAGACCGAAAATCCATGGCCAATAATCGGACGCAATTCCTGCTGCAGGCGATCTTCCACAATACGCGGCAAATTCTCGCCATACATGGACTTTGCCCTGCGATAAGACATCGAACGGATCTCTTCATCTGCACCGGGAATCATTGGTGAATAGAGATCGTCCGGTATCGGCTTAAACGCTTCGATCTGCTCATTGATTTTGCGTGGATTCGTCACCACGGCCTCATAGGCAGCCTCTTGACCAAGATATGCAAATTCTTTCAGCATCTCCTCCGTGGTGCGCAAATACAGCGGCGGCTGCATTTCCGCATCGTCAAACCCTTTTCCTTTCATGAGAATGGCACGGTAGATGCTGTCCTCCGGATTTAGAAAATGCACATCGCAGGTCGCTACCAAAAGCTTCCCCAGCTTCTTGGCAATCTCAGCCACTTTTTGATTGATTCGGATCAAATCTTCATCCGTGTTGATATGAGGATATTTATCACTGCGTTTCAAAAAATCATTATTATGAATCGGCTGGATCTCCAAATAATCATAAAAATCAGCAATCTCCATCAGCTGTTCATCATTCTGTCCCTCGACGATCGCCCGGATCAGCTCTCCCGCTTCACAGGCCGAGCCGATCAAAATGCCATCGCGATATTCCTGAACAATCCGTTTTGGCAGCCGCGGCTGCCGGTGGAAATACTTAACATGAGCCAAAGACACCATCTGATAAAGATTACGCAGACCATTCGGATTTTTCGCTAGAAAAATGATGTGATTGGCTCGTTTTTGCTCAAAATCATCTCCGGTCAGATAGCCTTCCATGCCATAAATGATCTTGATATCGAGCTTGTTTTCTTTAACGGTTTTCGCCGCATCCGGAAAGGCCTGTACCACGCCATGATCTGTAACCGCTACGGCCGGCCACCCCCAGCGTGCCGCTGTATTGACCAGATCTTTAACGGACACGACTGCGTCCATCGCACTCATGGTCGTATGGGCGTGAAGCTCTACGCGTTTAACCTCTGCATGATCTTCTCTCAGAACTTTTTCTTTTTTTGCCATGGAATCCACAAATAATACATATTCGTTCATATATGTATCAAAGCGGATCGAACCGCGCACACGTACTTCCATGCCATCAGACAGCTTGCTCAGGATCTGATCCGGATCTTCATCTGCATGATTTCTTCCTTTTCCAGGTTTGAAGAATTTTTTACAGGCGATTCCATCCGTTTCATCCGTCAGGCAAAAGGTGAGGAGCTTGGTGCCCGTCTTGAATTCAATCACCTTGCTTCCGGAGCCAGGACCTTCGCCGATACGTCCTTCCAGAATCACCTGTTTGATCTCACCATCCAATTCGGCAATGCTCTTCCGTTCTCCCATAACGCCGCGTCCAAAAATCAGGCTTCCGGTTCCTTCTACCACTATAGGGGCATCTCCCGTCTTTTCATGACGACGCGGCATGACCGGAGCTGGCGAAGGCTTTTTCTCCGGGGCCGGCGGCATTCCGGCTGTTTTCTTTTCCCTGACCTGCTCATGCTGCACAGCCTGATGATATTCCGGCGTATTGAAACAGTCATCTACTTCCAGTGACTGCAGCACCTCTTCACTGGCATGGCATTCCACCGGGCAGCGATATCCCAGCATTTGCTTGATGGCACGGCTCATCAGCTGAGAGACAGAATGCGCCCGCATGATTTCGCCTCCAAGTTCACCGGGGACATCCAAAATCAAACGGCTGCCGTCGACCGTATACCTCGTACGCTTTAAAAGCTGGAAAACCGTCGGATTCCCTTCAGCAGTCTGGGTAACCAGCTGCGGCCATAAACGCCGAATGCCATCTTCAATATCAATGACTTCCTGATAGAATATCACCTGATTCAGCTGACATTTGCGCCGAATCTGCAAAGCGGCCTCGCTCAGCAGCGACTCAGGGATCAGTGTCTGGCTTATCAGCGCAATCTCCCAGCTATTTGTCTTCGTACATACTTCAACATGACGGATTGTCGCCGATTTCATAAGCACTTTTTGCTCATCATCCAACGTCATACCCTGGACCATTTGCCAGAACATATTCTCCTTTTGTGGAACAATCCGATACTTTTGCATTGTTATTCCCTCTTCTCCCGGTCATTACGGGTAAAGCTCCCTATATTTCTTTTGATCCGACAAAACCTGACGGACATAATCGCGCGTTTCCCGGAACGGAATCGCATCGATATCGGAAAAATGATCCGTCCAGCCATTGTTCTGAATCCATTCATGGACATTGCCGCGGCCTGCATTATAGGCAGCCAGCGCCAGAATGTCATTCCCGTGGAATTCCCGCTGAAGTTCGGATAAATACCATGTACCATAGCGGATATTACGGTCCGGATCGTGCAGGCTTTCTTCACTGTATCCCTGATCGCCCAGCTGGCGGGCAACCCATTCAGCAGTGTCCGGCATGAGCTGCATCAAACCGACCGCACCGCGATGCGAATGCACCGTCTGTCGAAATTTGCTTTCGTTCTTAATGACTGCCGCGGTAAGATTACTGTCTACATGATACAACTTTGCATATTTCATAATGGTTTCATGCCAGGGATACACATAAAAATAACTGCGTTGTACCGGTTCAAACTGCAAAACAAAATAAGCGCCAAGACTGACGACAAAGATAAATAACGCGACACAGAAACAGACGGCCATCCGGCGCTGCTCTCTCCGATTCTGCCGGACTCTGTCACGAAAGTCCCCCATGGATCCACTCCTTCCAAAGTTCTTCAGCCTGCTGAACGGTATCCATCAGGCTGCCATTGTTATCGATCAGATAATCCGCACGCTTCTTTTTCTCTTCCAGAGGCATCTGCGCAGCAATGCGGTCTTGCGCTTCCCGGCGCGTATAGCCGTCGCGTTTCATCAGACGCTGCAGCTGTACGGATTCATCGACATAAACCAGACAAGTTTTATCTGCCATTTTATCCCATCCGGACTCAAAGAGCAAGGGGATATCCAGCAGGATTAGACGCTGCTTCTCGTTTCGCTTCTGTTCAAGCTTTCGCAGAAGTTCTGCCCGGATAGCCGGATGAGATACCGCATCCAGCCATTGTTTCTGCTGGGGATCGGAAAAAACAATCTGACCGATACGCCTGCGGTTCAACGTGCCATCGCTTTGCAAAACCTCCGCGCCAAAATGGTGAACATATTCTGCATGCAGTTTTCCGCCCGGCTCAGACAATTCCCGGGCAATCCGATCCGCATCCAACACAGCCGCCCCCTTTTGTCGAAAAAAAGAGGAAACCGTGGATTTTCCGCTGGCAATCCCGCCAGTCAGACCAATAATATTCATACGGAAGCTCTCCCTCCATTGTTGTCCGCTGGACCCGGCTGGCAGTGCGGACAATAATGCGTCCCGCGTCCGCCGACCGTTTCTTTCACGATAGGCGTACCGCAGCGGCGGCACGGCTCACCTTCACGATGGTAAACGTAAAGAAAATCCTGATGATGCCCCCGCCTTCCTTCTCCATTCCGATAATCGCGAAAAGTTGTTCCGCCGTCCCGGATCCCTGCGGCAATAACCTGATTGATCGCTGCATGAAGGTGGCGGCATTCTTCTGCACTGAGGCTTCCCGCCTGCCGGCGGGGATAAATCCCTGCTAGGAACAAGGCCTCATCCGCATAAATATTACCGATCCCACCGATTTTTTTCTGATCGAGCAGAAACGTCTTGATACAGACATGCCGGCCATATAAGGCGTTCCGAAAATAAGTTACAGTAAATTTCTTCGACAGAGGCTCCGGCCCCATTGCCGCCAGCCCCTGAATCCGATATCGTTCTCCAGACTCGAGCGCATAAACCCTGCCTAACGTGCGCGTATCACCATATACCAGCATGGTTCCGTTATCCAGCGAAAAAAGAATCCGCGCATAGGGATCATGACTAATCCCCTCCGGTTCCAGCACCAGCCGCCCGGTCATGCGTAGATGAAAGACCAGTTCCCGGCCATGTTCCAGCTCAATCAGCAAATATTTTCCGCGCCGGCCAACGGAGCGGATTACGGAGCCGCTCGCCTTGCCACAATACGATTGAGGATCCGGCCACTTGATTTGACGGGGCAAACGAACCTCCACCGAAGTGATTCTCCGCCCTCGAAGATGTCGGTCCAAATACCTCCGTATGACCTCTGTTTCAGGAAGCTCCGGCATCTCATTTCGCCTCCGCCCAGTTTTTCCCAGCATGAATATCAATGATCAGAGGAACAGAAAGCTCCGCTGCCTGTTCCATAGACTGCCGCAAAATATCGGACACCTGCGCCAGTTCATCATGGCAGGACTCCAATACCAGCTCATCATGAACCTGCAGCAGAATACGACTCTTCAGGCCGGAATCCCTGAGTCTGCGGTATGCCGAAATCATGGCCAGCTTTATGATATCGGCGGCTGTCCCCTGTATCGGCGTATTCATTGCCATACGCTCTGCAAACGAACGCTGCATAAAGTTCCGGCTATTGATTGCCGGAAGATCCCGGCGGCGTCCAAACAACGTTGTCACGCTTCCGGTTTTATGCGCCTGCTCTACCATGCTGTCCAAAAATTTTTTCACATCCGGATACCGTTCAAAATAGCTGCGGATATAACCTGCCGCTTCTTTTTTCGGTATATGCAGATCGCGTGACAACCCATAATCGCTGATACCATAAACAATGCCAAAATTGACGGCTTTCGCCTTGCGGCGCAGTTCCGGCGTAACCTCTTCCAAAGGAACGCCAAAGACTTCGGATGCCGTTCTGGCGTGAATGTCCTGATTTCGGCGAAAGGCGTCAATGAAATTCACGTCGCCCGACATATGCGCCAGCAAACGAAGTTCAATCTGAGAATAATCCGCCGAAACAAGACAGTCATACCCTTCGCCCGGCTCAAACAGCGCCCGGATCGTCTTGCCCTCTTCCGTACGCACCGGGATATTCTGAAGATTCGGATCGGAGCTGGAAAGCCGGCCCGTCGCCGTAACCGTTTGATTAAAGCTCGTATGGACACGGCCGGAATCCGGATGAATCAGTTCACCGATCCCATCAAGATATGTGGATTTCAGCTTCGTCCACATTCGATAAGCCAAAATTTGCTCGATGATCGGATGCTGATCGCGCAGGGATTCCAAAACCTCGGCATTAGTAGAATAGCCCGTCTTCGTCTTTTTAACAGCCGGCAACCCCAGCCGGTCAAATAAAATTTCACCAAGCTGCTTCGGCGAATGAATATTAAACTCCTCCCCCGCCAGCTCGTAAATGTTCTGCTGAATGGTTTGAATGTGCGCCTCCACCTCCGCAGCCTTGCGTTCCAGCTGTGTCTGATTGACAAATACGCCGTTTTGTTCCATCGACGAAAGCACTTCAACCAGCGGAAGTTCCACCTGCTCATAAAGCGTTCTCATGCCGCGCTCATCCAGATCTGCCGCAATCTTTTCACGCAGGGCAAAAAGAGTCTTTGCCTCCCATACGGCCTGTTCGATTTCGTCCGAAAACGCTTCCGGCACCGAACGATCCGAAAGATACTGCTGTGACAATTTCTTCAGGTCATAGGAAGACAATTCGGGCTGAAGCAGATAATCCGCCAGCTGGACGTCAAAATAAACGGTACCGGCATGCAGCCCGGCATGATAATATCGTTTCAGATTAAAAACCGTTACAGGACGGCAATCACCGATCGCTGCCAGCAAACGGGAAAATGCCGGATGATTTGCCGGTATATAACCAGCATGCCCTGCCTGATCCATGCAGACAACCAGCCCCTGCAGCTGCTCAAAGGGAGCCGTGCCGGAGAAAACACCGCTGAGAGAAAATGGGGTTGTTTGCTCCAGAAACGCATGGATATCCTCTGCTGACCATTTCTGATAAGACAGATCCGCTTCTGCCTTCCCCTGACCAGCCGCTGTTTCACGAGTTTCTTCCTCATAGCCCATCCATTTCTGGAAGTTTTTCCACACAGCGCGCAGTTCATACCGCTCACAGAAGGCCCGCATCTCATCCCGGTCAGGACGGATGATATAAGAATCCACCTGCAGCGGCAATTCAGGAACATGAAGTTCAATCGTAGCAAGTTCCTTTGATAAAATAGCTTGTGAGCGATTGCTCTCCAGCCTCTCCCGAAGCTTTTTCCCCGAAATGTCCTGCACATGATTCAATACATTTTCCAAGGTTCCATATTGCTGCAACAGTTTGGCAGCGGTTTTCGGCCCCACACCTGGCACTCCGGGGATATTATCCGATGTATCGCCCATAAGCCCTTTGAGATCAATGAGGCGGATGGGATCCATTCCATATTCATCCCGGAATGCCGCTTCATCATACTCCTTCATATCCGTGATGCCCCGTTTGGTCAAAAGAACACGCAGATTCGGGCGCACCAGCTGAAGGGCGTCGCGGTCGCCGGTCACCACCATGACATCATGTTTTTCTGCCGCAGCGGATGAAGCTAACGTGCCGATGATATCGTCGGCCTCATAGTTCTCCTTTTCCAGAAAAGCCACTCCGAACGCGGCAGCATATTCACGAAGCAGCGGAATTTGTGCCAGCAGCTCTTCTGGTGTCTTATCACGCGTCCCTTTATATTGCGGATATTTTTTTGTACGAAATGTTGTTCTGCTTTTATCAAATGCGATAACCAACGCATCAGGCTGGCATTGCCCCAACAGTCTGGTCAGCATGTTCGAAAAACCGACGATGGCATTCGTCGGCTCTCCCCGGGAATCCGTAAGCATCGGCAGGGCATAAAACGCCCGATACAATAAACTGCTGCCGTCCAAGATCACAAAACGCTGACTCAAAACAATCCTCTCCTCTTGTTCGCACTGCCATAGAAAAAGCGGAAAACTGCCAGGCATCTGTACTCACTGAGCCCGATTCCTGACAGTTCTAAAGAATATCCCCTGATTATTTCGTTGCTTCCTGATAGATCTGATCCAGTGTCTTTCGGCTGGCACTGCCATCTGCCGGCTTTTGCTGCTCAGCAGAAGCGGCTTCCGTGACGCCGGCAGCGTATGGCTCTGAACCATGCTCTGCCGTTTTCGCTTTTTCCTCTGCGGCTGTATCCATCATTTCTCTTGTTTTCTTTGCGGTCAAAACAAAACGCTTGTTTTCATCGATGGCACCATCCAGATGAAACAAAACCGCCGTATCCTCTGCCCGGCAATACAGAACGTCGCGTTTATCATAGCCTTTAGCCTGTCCCAGCGTGCTGATCAGCATACCGCTTTCCGGATTCCAGCCAAGATCAATCCCTGATGCCTCAGCCAGATCGTTGGCGGGCAAATAAGTGATCCCATCCTGAACAACAGCCTGCTTCTTCAGCCGAATGCCATTGAGATACAGTGGATATACCTTCGCCACAAAGGTAGGCTCTCCGTCCGAAGCATCAATCTTTGCCTCAATATCTGAATCGGAAACAAAATCCCCCACGCCATAACCGGAAAGCCATTTCTGAACGTCTTCCGGCCGAAGCTTCTGCCAACCATATCCGTCCGGATAAACATAATATACCACCGTATCATCAGGGGCTTTTTCCACAACGACCCGGTTATATGTGATCTCAACAGGTGTACCTACATGAACCAAATCAAACAAAGCTTCGACATCCTTCTCACGCATGCGAATACACCCATGCGAAACCAGATGGCCGACGGAATCCGGACGATTTGTGCCATGAATGCCAATATTGCCCTTCAGCGTCATCCAGCGATACCCCAGCGGATTATCCGGCCCTGAGGGGATCGAGACTCCGGTATCCGGATCCGTCCATGTCGGATTGACGTCTTTTTCCTGAATTTTATAATACCCAACCGGCGTTGGTGTATCCGCAGCTCCCGGACCAATCGGATAAAGCCGTATCTTATCCGTGTCCCTATAGAGTGCCAATGATCTGGCCGCCAGATTAATGGATATTTTCAGCTGCGCCGTGGAGCTGCGCTGATCTGCGGCCTGTTGTGCCGGTGCCGTACCAGCAGCCTCTGCCTGCATCCCGGCAGCCGATCCTGCCATGATTAAAACTCCTAAAATTCCGGCGCATAATTTTCCCCACATAATACACAATCTCTTTTCTGCCATAAACAGGCGACTTTGCTCACTTCAACTACTTCCTTAGCTTATCATTTTTACCCTGCTTTTGCAACCGCAAAGAAGGACAGCCTGCCTGCAGACTATCCTTCTTTTTCTCGACGCTATTCTGCTGTATCACGCAATCAGCGCTCTTCCAAGCGCATGAGCAGAAAACAATAGTCAGAGATCCGGTTAAGGAACCGACGGTCTGTATCCGCCACTTCTTCCTCCGCAGCAAGGCGGCAGGCACACCGCTCCGCGCGCCGGGCTGTCGCCCTCGCCAGATCGAGCATAGCTCCCGCTTTCGTATCTCCCGGCACAAGGAATACCTTGATCGGCGGTAGTGTTGCTTCCGCGTCATCGATGCGTTGTTCAATAGATCGGATATGTTCTTCCGTAATGCGGGGCGAGCTGCCCAGACTGGCAAAATCCGCCATCAGCAAAGTCAGTTCTTTTTGCAAAACGTAAATCTGCTCCTGAATCTCCGGACGGGCCGAAAAGGCGCGGGCCATGGCAAGAGCAGAGCCGACCTCATCAATCGTGCCATACGTTTCCACCCGCAGGGATCCCTTATCCACCCGTTCTCCTGTATACAGGCTGGTCTTTCCTCCGTCTCCTGTTTTCGTGGTAACGCTCATAATATCCTCATCTCAGTCTTTCACATGATAATCTTCATCGAAGATTTCCGTTTCATTAAAGAAAATGGAAATTTCCCGCTTTGCACTTTCCGGACTGTCCGATGCGTGGACCGCATTGCGGCTGCCGCTGGCAGCAAACTGCCTGCGAATCGTTCCTTCCGCTGCCTCAGCCGGATTGGTTTTTCCGTTGATCTCACGGACACGGGCAATCGCGTGATCACCTTCCAATACCATGGCAATCAAGGGAGCTGAGGTCATAAACCCGACAAGATCACGATAATACGGCCGTCCGATATGTTCTGCATAATGAATAGAGGCCAGCCTTTCATCCATCTTCAAAAGCTTCATGGCGACGACCCGGAAGCCTTCCTGTTCATATCGTTTCAGGATATCCCCGCTGTAATGTTTTGCGAAAGCATCGGGCTTAATAAGTACAAGTGTTTTTTCCATTCGTATAAGATCCCCTTATTTTGATTGATATCACGAATTACAGCAATTCTGCCTGATAGTTTTTAGCTACCTGCTCATAATTCATTGCAGAATCATGCAATGCCTCTACTTCATCATCGCGCAACGAACGAATGATCTGTGCCGGATTGCCGTAAACCAGCGAATTCGACGGTATTTTTTTATGCTGCGTAATCATCGTTCCCGCTCCAATGACCACATTATCGCCAATATCCGTATAACCGAGAATGATCGATCCCATGCCGATCAAACAGTTATTACCGATCCGACTGGCATGAACAATGGCATTATGTCCGATGATGACGCTCTCACCGATCTTTGTCGGTACATTCGCCATAACATGGATCGTAGCATTATCCTGGATATTGGTATGCTTGCCAATGGTGATCTTCTGAAAATCACCGCGAATAACTGCATTAAACCAAACACTTGATCCTGCACCGATTTCTACATCACCGACCACGGTTGCCGTGGGCGCCAGAAAAACCGATGGATCAATAACTGGCTTCTTCGAGCGATAGGGAATGATATTGCTCACGAATATCGCCTCCTTGATATTTCAGATTGCGTGGTTCTGATGTCTTAATTATAGCTACTTTCCGAAGATTTATCAATATTTCTTCCGGATACCTCCCGGACCAGAAAATCCCGGTACACGCAAATCTGACGGTCAAGGAGCCATTTCCCCACTTCATGACCGCGTATTTCCCTCGGACAATCTCTTCCGTTAACCGTATGCATCCGTTCTATTATCTCCTCTGCCCGTTCAAGATAAATGGGAAGACTATGATGGTCCGCCCGAATGACCGCACAAAACTCCGACAGCGACAGGACGGATCGTTCCGCGTCCAAAAGAAGGCGGACAATTTTCCCCGCCTTTGTCAGACGAGGCGCCCGCATATGCTGCCGGATAAGAAAAACGCCGCCCTGCATCCAGTTTCGCGGCAGCGTCATCCGCCTGTTCCATTTCTGTAGCACATCCACCCCTCTCTGTTCATGACCATAATGATGCGGTTCCATATCCCGCGGTGTTGTTCCCTTGCCCAAATCATGAACCAGCCCGCAAAATCGCGCCAGTACAGAAGGAGTATCCTTAGCGACTTGATCCACAACCATCATCGTATGGCAATAGGCATCGCCCTCAGGATGAAAAGCAGCGGGCTGGGTCCTGCCAATGAGAGCTGCAATCTCCGGAAAAGTAACCGACAGCAAATCAGCGCGCCGCAGCATTTCAAAAAAAACAGATGGTTTCTCGGTCTGCAGAGCGCGTTTCAATTCGCCCAGCAAGCGTTCCTGCGGTTCCTGCGCCAATTCGTCCCGACAGGACCGCATGAAAGCAATGGTCTCTTCTGTAATGGAAAACTGAAATGCTGCAGCCTGCCGGGCAGCCCGCAAAGCGCGAACCGGATCCTCACAAAAATGCGCCGAAACCGCGCGGATACGCCTTGCCCGGATATCCTTCCGCCCTCCGTAATAATCCAGGCATCGCCCAAAGGGAAGTTCGATAGCCAGACTGTTCATCGTAGTATCCCGGCGAAATAAATCTTCCTCCACCGTTACGGAAGGATCACTTTCCACTACAAAACCGCGATACCCGCTCCCCGCTTTATATTCCCGCCGGGCAAAAGCTACCTCACACTCCTTGCCATCTATATACACAAGGTAAACGGGAAAGGATCTTCCCACCTTCCGTGCCTCAGGAAATTGTGCAGCAAAATCCGATTCGGCCATTCCGGATATCATATAATCCTTATCATGCGGCGCCTCTCCGCGGAATTGATCACGCACCCAGCCTCCGACCAGAAAAGCCCGCCCTCCCCGGTCGCGCACCTTCCGCACAAATTCGTTTTCCGTCATGATGGTTCCTTCTTTCGCAAAGAAACAGCCTTTCTCTCCAAGGATGGCCCGGGAATCAGCAGAAAACGCCATCGTCTCTATCTGAACCGAACGCTGCAGAGGGGTTCCTCTGTTTCATCCTCGAAGGGAAAGGCCTTCAATGATTATTCTTATTCACAATATGTGCTCCGCGGCTGTCCAAATCCAAAGTAAAGATTCTGGCACGAACGCCATGACGATGAAACATGTCCTGCATGGCCTTTCCCACCGCTTCTTCACAGTGCCGACGCTCCAGGGTATAGGCGATAAGACACGGTCCTGCACCGCTGAGACTGGCTCCCAGAGCCCCGGCTTTACGCGCTGCGGCAAAGACATCATACATTCCGGGAATCAGCCGCGCACGATACGGCTGGTGCAGGGCATCGTCAAACACATGGTGCAAAAAGCGATCATTTCCCCGGCAAAGCGCAGCAACCATCATCGCTGCCTTGCCAATATTCCGGACAGCATCTTTCATCGGGACCTGCGCGGGAAGCACCGATCTTGCTTTGCGCGTCGAGAGCGGAAAATCTGGTACGGCAACCACAAGGCGCAAACGCGACTTCGGCATAAAGCTGAAACATTCCACTCTTCCGTCGGTCACTGTACTTACCGTAAACCCGCCGAAAATCGCCGGCGCAACATTATCGGGATGCCCCTCGATCTCCGTCGCAAACTGCAGAAGCTCCCGGCGGCTGAACCGATTGCCAATCAGGACGTTGGCGGCTTTCAGCCCCGCTACAATAGCGGTTGCACTGCTTCCCAGGCCTCGGGACAACGGCACATGATTCCGCATGCGGATCACCGCCCCCCGATATTCCTTATCGCGCCCCGCCTTTCCGAGCAAATAGCGAACGGAACGCCAGACGATATTCCGCTTGTCACAGGGAATATTTTCTTCGCCTTCGCCGTGGACAGTAATGCTTAATCCCGGTTCCTTCAGCAAGGTAAGCTCCAAATCGTTATAAATGGTACACGCCAGTCCAATGGAATCAAACCCCGGTCCGCAATTCGCGCTGGTGCCGGGAACACGTACCGTAATACTCTGACTGCTCACAGCCTTACCCCCGTTCCTTTTCCACACGAATCACGCTGCGGATTTCATCAACCACAGGAAGCCCGTTCAGCACATCCAGCGCCTGTTCCATCTGTTCATGCCGTACCATATGGGTAATCGCCACAATTTCTGCATGTTCGATGATATTGCGCTGAGTCTGAATGACCGATTTCAGACTGACGCCGGCATCGCCAAACGCTGTGGCAACAAAGCCAAGAACGCCCGGCTTATCATCGACCAGCAAGCGAACATAATACGACGATTCGGTTTCCTTCAGCGGGCACAGCTTCTTTTTCTCATAACAGGTACAGCGGACGCGGCCAAAGGTGTGATGAAGAATATCACGGGACACGTCGATAATGTCCGATACAACAGCCGATGCCGTCGGCAGGGAACCGGCTCCCTGTCCATAAAACATAGCCTCTCCAATCGCATTGCCGCGTACAAAAATCGCATTAAACACGCCATTGACCGAAGCCAGCGGATGATCCTCCGGCAGAAATACCGGATGAACACGCACATCCACTCCATGCTCCGGAGAGTCCTTGCCGACCGCCAGCAACTTAATGACATAGCCCAAATTCTTCGCATAATCGATGTCAGCCGGCGTAATTTTCGTGATTCCCTCCACTGAAACGTCCTTGAGCTCCACCCGCGTATTAAAAGCCAGCGAAGCCAGAATAGCCGCCTTGCGGGCCGCATCAAGCCCATCGACGTCTGCCGACGGATTAGCTTCAGCATATCCCTTTTCCTGTGCTTCCTTCAATACCGTATTGTAATCACTGCCGCACTCGGTCATCTTGGTAAGCATATAATTCGTTGTTCCATTGACAATGCCCATAATTTCCGTCACCTTATTGGCAGTCAGGCACTGCTTGAGCGGCGTAATGATAGGAATTCCGCCGCCGACACTGGCTTCAAACAAGAAATCTACATCCTGCCGTTCTGCCATATCGAACATATCCTTGCCGAACTGTGCGACGACATCCTTGTTGGCCGTAACCACGCTTTTTCCGGCTTCCATAGCACGAAGCATATATTCACGGGCCGGATGAATACCGCCCATCAATTCCACAACGACATCGATCTCCTCATCGTTGAGAATATCTTCAATTTTATCCGTTACCTGATAGGATGCAAGCTCCGGGCGCGCTTTCCCCAAAGTACGAACCAGCACCGTCTTCAGCTGGATCGGTGCGCCGACACGCTCCGTAATCTGCCGACGATTCATTTCTAGTACCTTGACCACGCCAGACCCTACTGTTCCAGCTCCCAGCAAGGCAATCTGAATAACTTTTTCCATGCGGCGCACCTCCCTTCTTACGATTGCCCCAAAACTTCAAGCCGCTTGACGCCATCAACCATGCGCAGCTTGTCCAACAGGGCCTCAAGATCAACACTCAGGTTTGCCGTTTCAATGGATACCGTAGCATTGGCCACGCCCTGCAGCGGGATTCCCTGATTGATCGTCATGACGCTTCCCGAATCTGCGGAAATGGTATTGAGCACACTGGAAAGAACGCCTTTCTTATGCTCGAGCAGAAAGGTCAGCGTCACAATTTTGTTCTGGCTGGCCTCGTAAAACGGAAAAACATAATCCTTATACTTATAATAAGCACTCCTGGACAATTCCATCTTTTCCACTGCTTCATTGATGGTACGTGCGTCGCCCCGCTTCAGCATTTCCTTGACCTTGATGGTTTTTTTTATCGCTTCCGGAAGGATTTCTTCACGGACAAGGAAAAAACCGCTCTTCTGATCATTCATATATTACGCCTCCAATGGATAAAATTCTACTGACAAAAGATAGTATACCATAACATGTGGACTTGCGCCAATATTTTTTTACAAATGTCCATCACATCTGTAAAATAGGGAGTCATAAATCGATTGTCTGTAACAATTTATGTCAATGATGTCCCGCCTTGATCTTACTCTCGGTTCCATTCAGCAGACGATGGATGTTCGCATGATGACGGACGATGACAAAACATGCAGCCACTGCGCCAAATGCAATGTATTCAAACGGATATCCGCCAACGCCCGCCAGAATCGGAACCAATGCCGCGGCGGCAATCGATGCCAGAGACACATAGCCCGACCATTTTACCAGCACCAGCCACACCAAAAAGACAAACAGTGCGGTCAGCGGCATCAGCATGACGATCACCCCCAGGCCGGTTGCCACGCCTTTCCCACCTTTAAATTTCAAAAAGATCGAGCAGGAATGACCAAGTATAGCAAAAACACCGGCCAGAACCATAACTAGCGGCGTTCCTGCCATGGCACAGGCGACCCAGACGCTCAGCGCGCCCTTGAAAAAATCCAGCAGAAAAATCAGCAGTCCCGGCCCCTTTCCAAGTGTCCGCCAGGCATTGGTTGCTCCGATATTATGGCTTCCATGCTCCCGAAGGTCAACATGCCAGATCAATTTGCCAAGCCAAAGCCCATTGGGAATGGAACCGAGAAAATATGCCGTAAGACAGCTGAAAAATGCCAGCTCCATTACTCATCCTCCTCCGTGCGCGCACGTACAATCAAACGAATCGGCGTTCCCTCAAAGCCATACATTTCACGCAGACGGTTTTCGATGAAACGCAGATACGAAAAATGCATGAGTTCCGGGTCATTCACAAAGAGAATAAACTTCGGCGGCTTGATGTCCACCTGTGTCATAAACAGAATTTTCAGCTGCCGACCGCGATGCATGGGAGGCGGATTGACCGATACGGCATCACGTATCAGATCATTGAGTACACTGGTTTTGATACGCATAGACTGCTGCTCTGCCACATATCTCACAAGTTCGGTCACACGATTGATGCGCTGGCCGGTCAGCGCCGAGGTGTAAAGAACCGGTGCATATTGCAGGAAGCCGATCTCCTCGCGGAGTTCCTCTGTAAACCGCAGCGTGGACTTATCATCTTTATCCGGATAAATATCCCACTTATTGACCACAAGGATTACGCCTCGTCCAGACTCATGCGCATATCCAGCGATTTTTTTATCCTGCTCTGTAATCCCTTCCGAGGCATCAATCAGCATGAGAACCACATCGGCCCGGTCAATGGCGCGCAGGGAACGCATGACGCTATAGCGTTCCACCGGTTCATCGATCTTGCCGCGCCGGCGCATACCAGCCGTATCGATGAGCATGAATTTGTTTCCATCCTTGACAAAATGCGTATCAATAGCATCGCGCGTCGTACCGGCTATATCGCTGACAATCACGCGCTCTTCCCCCAACAGTTGATTGACCAGTGAAGATTTGCCGACATTCGGGCGGCCGATCACCGCAATGCAAATCTCATCTTCCTCTTTTTCTTCCGCCTTCGTTTGCGGAAAAGCCGCCACAACAGCATCCAGCAGATCGCCTAGATTCATAGCGTTGGAAGCAGACAGCGCAATAGGATCGCCGAGTCCAAGCTGATAGAATTCATAGGCATTCACAGCCAGCTGCGGACTGTCGATTTTATTGACTCCAAGGACAACCGGTTTTTTCGCGCTGCGAAGCATCCGTGCCACTTCTTCGTCCGCAGTGGTCAGCCCGGTACGCCCGTCGACCAGAAAAAGAATCACATCCGCTTCTTCAATGGCAATCTGAGCCTGCTGTCGCATGGAACGCAGAATATGATCGCTTTCATCGAGTTCGATTCCCCCCGTATCGATCATCGTGAATTCGTGATTCAGCCATTCGGCATCGAGATAAATCCGGTCACGCGTAACCCCCGGCATATCATCCACGATGGAAATCCGTTTCTTGCCGATCTGATTGAACAACGTCGATTTGCCAACATTCGGACGGCCGACAATGGCCACTATGGGTTTGCTCATAAAATAACCTTCTTTCCCTATATCGTCGTATCATACGCTTTGATGGAACAACGCCGTCATTCATCAGACGGTTTCGTGTAACCGGCATTGCTCTGCCAGGTATAGGAACATTCCGCACCGCGGTCTTTGTGATAATGAAGCCAATCCGTCAATGCCCGGCGATAATCTCCGCCTGACCGAACCACTTCAATCCGCGCCTCAGGAAAAGCCGCCTTCATCTCCGACAACGAAACATCGTCCAAAAAAACATCTTCACCGGAGCGCAGTGCAGATTCCGGCAGCAAAATACCATCCCGGCGGCCCGGCATGGCCTGCAGACGGGCTATGATATCGCGTGCCGTCAGCAGCCCGGACACATTGACTGTATGTCCAAAATAATCATTGGCTACCGGTATGATCCGTATCGTCAGATTGCGTTTATCAACCGATTCCGCCAGCTTCCGAAGCACAGGCGCTACTGCCGTCCCCGTTACCACATCGAGACATATCGGCTCATCATAAGGCAACTCAGAAGGAACCGTTTTTCCCCATTCCTCGATAAAGTTCCGCGTCAGGCCAATGCCATTGTCCAGCTGCGGGAACCCATCATAATAATCCGCCGGCGGAACATCGCGCCCCGCCAAAAAATAAAATTCATCGCCAAGATAGAAAAAAGTCCGGCCATCCTCCCGGCGCATTTTTTCCTGCCAGGGTTCTACGGCATCGATCACCCTGGCCGCTCCGGCCGCATCGAACTGCGCAAGGGGAAACGGATCATTCCGATATTTTGTAATGCCGACAGGGACCACCGCCATGGATAAGGCATGCGGACGGCGGGCCGCTACTTCACGGATGGTGCGCTCCAGCTCTTCCCCATCATTTAAGCCGCTGCAAAGCACCACTTGCGTATGATAATCCGCGCCAGCTTGTTCCAGACGATCAAGCTGCTCTGCGATCGCCGCGGCCTGACGGCAGCGGAGCATTTGTGCGCGAAGTTCAGGATTCATACACTGCACAGATACATAAAGGGGAGAGAGATGAAATTGTTCGATGCGCTTGAAATCATGGGGGCCCATATTCGTCATGGTTACAAAATTGCCATAAAGGAACGACAATCGGTAATCATCATCCTTGATGGAGAGACTGCTGCGCATATTGGGGGCAATCATATCCACAAAACAAAAATAACAATGATTGGCGCAGCGGCGAATCCCATCAAAAACGGCAGAAGAAAACTCTACGCCAAGTTCCTCATCAAAATCCTTATCAAAGGAAATCACTTCCCGACTCCCGTCACCATGCTCGATCTCCAAATCGATTTCCTCATCGGCCATGGCAAAGCTGAGATCGATAATATCCCGCAGATTCTGTCCATTGACTGACCAAATTTTATCTCCCGGCACCAGCCCCAGCTCTTCAGCCAGGCTGCCTGGATATACACGCAGGATAGTTCCCGCATATTGCTTGCTCATCTTCTTATACTCTCTTTTATGCCCTCTATCTGTCAACCCGTTCATTCAAAAACAAAGGAGTGATGCATAATCATCACTCCTCTGAGTTTCTTCTATCTAATTGATGATTGAAAATCCATCAATCCTTCGCTTTCGTGATAGAAAGCGAAATGCGCTTACGCTTCATATCGATGCGCAGGATCTTCACCTTGACGATATCACCGACATGAACCGCTTCATCTGCACGCTCAATGCGTTTCTCAGCGAGTTCGCCCATCGGGATCAGGCCATCAAAGCCCGGCTCGATTTCCATGAATGCGCCAAAGTCTGTCAGCTTGATGACCTTGCCTTCAATGATGTCGCCTTCATTATATTTCTCTGCATTATCCAGCCACGGATCGCGCATCGTATCTTTCACGGAGAGGGAAATGCGTTTTGCATCCTTATCCACGTTCTTCACATACACATCGAGTTCCTGACCTACTTCCAGAACATCCGACGGATGCTTTACGCGATGCCAGGCCAAATCAGAGATATGTGCCAGTCCATCTACGCCGCCGATATCGATGAACGCACCATAGTCCACAATGCGTTTGACCGTACCGCGAACCGTCGTTCCAGCCTCAAGCGTAGAGAAAACTTCTTCTTCTTTTTCTGCACGCTCAGCTTCCAGCAGCTTGCGGCGGGAAAGAACCAGACGCTGCTTATGCACATCAATTTCGATGATCTCGCATTCCACAGTCTGGCCGACATATACGGACAAGTCCTTCACAAAATGAAGTTCCATCTGAGAAGCAGGAATAAAACCACGCAGACCGTTAACCGAAGCGACCAGGCCGCCCTTTACTACCTGATTGACCTGCGCCTGTACCGTTTCGCCGCGCTCCTGAACAGCTTCCATTTCCTTCCAGGCAACCATGCGGTCAGCCTTTACTTTGGAGAGGATGCCGCCATTGTCGCCGCCGAGGGAAACAACATAAACATCGATTTTATCCCCGACCTTTACAACATCTTCTGCCGACTCCGGAGCCGGATAAGCCAGCTCGCGCTTGGGGATGGCAATCTCCTGCTTGTATCCGATATCCACATAAGCCTCATCACGGTTAACCTGGATAACCGTACCTTCAACAACGGTGCGCTCCTGAATATCCGGCATGGACTCCTGTGCTAACAACTCTTCCATATTCATCTGTTCTGACACTTTTTATATACCTCCTTGATAATCCAGTCAGGCGTAGAAGCGCCCGCTGTAATACCAATTTTTTCAATTTTATCAAACCACCCGGGCTGCAGTTCATCTGCCGTCTCGATGTGATAAGTCTTGCATTGTTTTGCACAAAGCTGTGCAAGCCTCGTTGTGTTGGCGCTGTTTTTCCCACCAATAACCAGCATCACATCAACGTTTGCCGCCAGTTCCATAGCTGCGGCCTGCCGCTGATCTGTCGCCGTGCAAATCGTGCGCAGGACCTTAATCTCTCTGGATTTCTCCACGAGATGCGTAACGATTTCCCGAAACTTACCGCCCGAGAACGTCGTCTGACACACAATCCCCAGCTTTGCCCACGTCTTCAATGCATCAGCCTCTGCAGTCGTTTCAATAATTTCTGCCTGACCGTTTGACCATTCAAAAATACTCTTGACTTCAGGATGTTCCCGTTCGCCAATAATGACGACATGATATCCTTCCTCAACCAACAACTTTGCCGAAATCTGTGCTTTTTTTACATGTGGACAGGTAGCATCAACAATGCCCAGTCCGCGGCGCTCTGCCTCGTCATAAACCTGAGGACCGACACCATGTGATCGAATAATCACGGTTCCATGTCTCAGCTCGTCCAAACGATCAACCGACCCTACCCCTTCCCGTTTCAGACGTTCTACCATCTGCGGGTTGTGAATAATCGGTCCCAACGTACAGGCAGTGCCATCCGCAGAAGCATTTTCTCTGGCAATCGTTATAGCGCGCTTCACACCATAACAAAACCCCAGATAATCCGCCAAGATGACTTCCAATATATCAACCACCATGTTTTATATTTCGCCAATCCGGATAAAAATGATCCGTTTTCGCAAATCTAATATACAGTCTAACATATTATCTTCATTCAGGCAAACAATTTTTCGCGGTTTATCGATTTTTTTCGTTCCCATTCATAAAAACAGAGTTCAAACACATCCATTCCCATGAATGATTGTCTCTTTCATCGCAGCAATATGATCCATAACCGATTGGGAAAACGCCGCCAAATCTTCCTTATTCCTCGGGTCTCCCTGAAAACGGATCGGTTCACCGTAAATGACGCGCAGCTTTGGCAAAAAATGTCCGAAGGAAAAAATCTGATTGGTTCCGATCACGGCAGCCGGAACCACCGGAGCGCCTGTCATAGCGGCAATAAGTCCGACCCCGGCCTCTGCTTTATGTATATGCCCATCCCGGCTGCGTGTCCCCTCGGGAAAAAGTCCAAGGCATCGTCCCTCTTTCAGGACTTTGACGGCCGCTTTGATCGCACCCCGATCCGCCGCACCGCGATGGACCGGAAACGAATGGCACGCGGTAATGACGCGGCCAAAGACCGGGATGCGAAAAAGCTCTGCCTTTGCCATATAACTAACGGGACGGGACAGGAAGGACGCCACAAGAGGAGGATCCCAGTTGCTCATATGATTTGCGGCAAGAATAACAGCTCCCTCCCGGGGAAGATGTTCCTGCCCTTTGATCTCTGCACGAAAGAGCACACGAAAGAAACAAGAAAAAGCAACACGAAGAAACGAATAAATCATGATACCACCTCACTGACACAGATTCAGGATACGTGCAACCACCTCATCAATAGAAAGCCCCGTCGTATCCAGCAAAACCGCATCATCCGCCTGCACCAGAGGAGAAATCTCACGTTCGCTGTCCGCTTTATCGCGGGCGGCAATGTCTTTTTTCAATGTTTCTAAAGCGATGTCATACCCTTTTTCTTTCATCTCTTTCCAGCGGCGGCGCGCTCTTTCTTCAATCGATGCCGTCAGAAAAATTTTCACATCGGCATGAGGCAGGACATTTGTGGCGATATCCCGGCCATCCATAAGAACAGCCCCCCGCTTCGCCATCTTTCGCTGCAGATCCACCATCTTGGTACGAACCGGACCAAGTGCTGCCACACGTGAAACCACGGCACTGACTTCGGGCGTACGGATCGCCGCACTGACATCTTCTCCATCTACCGTAACGGTTGTCCTTCCTTCTGCATAATGCAGATCGACATCAATATCCCGGATCACTTCCAGTATTCGTTCATCTGTAACTTCCTGCTGTTGCAGGACCTTCCATGCCACAGCGCGATACATCGCACCTGTATCGATATAAGTATATCCGAGCTTTTTGGCAGCCAGCTGCGCCACCGTACTTTTTCCGGCTCCAGCAGGCCCATCAATCGCAACCACTAAACGTTTCAAAATCCTTTCCCCCTAAGAAGTATTCCACCCGCAGATAAAACAAACTTAACACAATCCGGCCAGCGTTTCATAGAATTGCGGATACGAGATATTCACACACTCTGGCCGGCGCAGGACAGCGCCCTCCCCGGCCATACCGAGCACAGCCAGGGACATAGCCATGCGATGATCATCATAAGAAAACACCTCCGCCTGCTGCAGCGGGCGTCCGCCATGAATGATCAAACAATCCTCAACCCCCTCTGCCGCCCCCGGTGCCAGCTGATTAAACTGATCAACGATGGCCTGCAGGCGATCTGTCTCCTTAACGCGAAGTTCTCCCGCTCCGGTAATCACTGTGTCGCCATCAGCAAATAAAGCAGCCACAGCAATGATCGGAATCTCATCAATCAGACGCGGCATAATCTCTGCGCCAAAAGAAACGCCATGCAGAAAACTCGACTCCACTCGAATATCTGCCGCCTCTTCGCCTCCGCTTATCCGCCGGTTCCGGATTTCAAGCTTTGCGCCCATCGCTTTCAGAACATCAAGGATACCGGTACGCGTCGGATTGACCCCGACATGATTCAGCAGCAGGCTGCTGCCCGGCACAATCGACCCTGCTACCAGCCAATAAGCCGCAGAACTGATGTCTCCCGGAACATGAATGGATTCCGGTGTCCGAAAGGTCCGGACCGGATGAATCGTAACAGAATTCCCCTCGCGCTCCACTTCTGCACCAAAAGCTTCCAGCATCTGCTCAGTATGATCACGCGACCGGAACGGCTCAATGACGGTCGTATTGCCATCGGCATACATCCCAGCCAGCAACAAAGCGGATTTAACCTGAGCACTGGCTACGGGGCTTTGATACGTAATCCCATGAAGTTTTTCCGCTGACGGTACAACCGTGATCGGCAGTTTCTGATTCTGCTGGCGCCCATAGATGCAGGCCCCCATCCGTGTCAGAGGTTCGATAACCCGGCCCATCGGGCGATGATGCAGAGAGGCATCCCCCGTAAACGTAGTCAAAAAGGGCTGCGGCGCCAGAATCCCCATCATCAACCGCAAAGTCGTCCCGGAATTTCCGGCATCAATAATCCCGGCAGGCTCCTGAAGTCCATGCAGTCCATGGCCGGTCACCATGAGTTCCCCCTCATTCAGAAAGCGGACTTCAGCGCCAAGCGATTTCATACAGGCCGCTGTCGACAAACAGTCCTGCGCATGCAAAAAATTCGTAATATGAACCGGCGTATCCCCCAATGCGGAAAACATGACGCTGCGATGCGAGATCGATTTGTCACCCGGAATATCAATCGTTCCATGCAGGCCGCCTGATGCTTTTGCTATCTTTTTCTTATCCATTCTACCAGCTTCCTCTCCAAGCATATCCTGTCTGTTGGGCAGGGCTTCCTTTAATCGTTCCACGCACTCCACGTTCCGGCAGCGGCTCCCATAGAAAAAGCCGCCTGCAGATTATAACCGCCCGTATAGGCGTCCACATCTACCACTTCTCCCGCAAAATAAAGTCCTGATACGAGCTTTGATTCCATGGTTTTCGGATTGATTTCCTTGACGGATACGCCGCCAGCCGTAACGATCGCCTCCGCAATGGGACGCGTTTCGGTAATGGTCAGTGTCAGATGCTGAAGCGCATCACCCAGGCGATGGCGTTCCTTCACCGTAACCTGATGCACCGGCTTATCCGGCTGCAGGTACGCATAATCCAATACCGGTTCGATGAGCTTGTGCGGCAGTAAATCGATCATAGCATTGCGAAGCTGCTTGCGCGAATATTTTCCAAAGTCACGCTGGATTCGCGCGTCCAGTTGCTCCGGAGTCAGTGCCGGTTTTAAATTCAGGCAAAGCTCCACCAAGGCATCCGATCCGGACAAATAGCGTGAAGCCATACGGCTCATGGAAAGAATGATCGGACCTGTCACGCCGAAATGCGTAAACAGCATCTCCCCAAACAACTCCTGAATTTTTTCTCCATTCACCAGAAGCGTCCCGCGGATATTGCGAAGCGACAGGCCCTGTACGTCTTTTACCCATTCTTCCTCCGTTTCCAAAGGAACCAAAGATGGACGAATCGGCACAATGGTATGCCCCACGGATGCAGCCATCGCATATCCGTCTCCTGTTGACCCGGTGCCGGGATAAGACGCGCCTCCCACGCAGACAATAACAGCATCCGCCTTAACGGCAGCCCCTGCTGATGTACGTATGCCGCCAATATGACCATCCTGTATAAGCAAATCCCTGACAGCAATATCTGTCTCGATCTTCACTCCAAGTTCATGAAGCCGGTGTACCATGGCATCCACAACATCCTGCGCTTTATCACTGACTGGAAATACACGCCCACCGCGCTCTGTTTTTGTCGGCACGCCCTGCTCCTCAAAGAAATGGATGACATCCTGATTATCAAAAGCCCTCAGCGAACTGTTCAGAAACGCTCCATTCCCATGAATATTGCGCAGAATCTCTGTTATATCTGCCGCATTGGTGATATTGCAGCGACCTTTACCGGTAATCATCATTTTCCGCCCCGGTTTTTTCATTTTCTCCAGCAATTCCACCTCGGCACCGTTTTCCGCCGCCTTAATTGCCGCCATCATTCCCGCCGGACCGGCCCCTATAACCAAAACATGTCTGCTCATTGCTTTAATCCCGCCAATCGATAAAGATTCCGACATTCTTCCGGCGTAAGCGGACGATACTTCCCCCGCTTTATCCCAGCCAAAGTCAGCCCGGCAAATTCCACTCGCTTCAAAGCCCGAACTTCACAGCCGATTGCCGCAAACATGCGGCGCACCTGACGATTGCGCCCTTCATGAATCGCAATGGCAACCCGGCTCATGCCGAGGTTCTGCTCCAGCATACGCACCTTGGCCGGCGCAGTCATGCCATCTTCCAAACGAATTCCCCTTCTCAGACGGTCCAATGATGCTTCATCAAGGTCGCCTGAAACACGGGCAATATACGTCTTTTCAATTTCATAGCGCGGGTGAAGCAAGCCGTTCATCAAGGCACCATCATTCGTGAGAAGCAATGCCCCTTCCGTATTATTGTCCAGACGCCCCACAGGATAAATACGTTCCCGAACGTCCGGGAGAAGATCGAGAACGGTACGACGCCCCCGCTCATCATGAACGGTAGAAAGGAAGCCTTTCGGCTTATTCAGTAAAAAATAAACATGCCGTTCCGGCGCAGCCAGCCGCCGCCCATCCACCCGGATATCCGCAGAAGATACATCATACTTTGCTCCGAGTTCCGTGACAACTTGTCCATCCACCTGAACACGGCCGTCTGCAATCATTTTCTCAGCAGCCCGGCGGGATGCAACCCCGGCGCGGCTGATGATTTTCTGTAATCGTTCCTGCATCAAAACCATCCCTTCAGAAGTCCGGAAAGCCACGCCCTGACATCCGAAAACAGTGTATGATAGGCAACGTCCTCACTCGCGATCAAGTCTACCCGGTCGACCACCTTGCCGTCACAGCGATAGACCACCTGTCCGACGACTTCGCCGGCCTGCAGCGGGGCCTTCACCGAAGGCGGAATATCCAATACTTTCCGGACAGACGGGGACTCGCCGTGATCGCAGGCAATCACGGAATCACGAGAAGCCTGCAAAGCGACCTCGTCCCTGCTTCCATTCTTCACACGGATCTTCGTCACCTCGTCATTTTTCCGAACCAATTCCAACGGTTCTGCATGTGCAAATCCGTAGTCCAGCATCGTATAGGAGTCCGTCCACATAAATGGACTATCCAACACCACGGCCACCAGCTGCATGCCATCGCGCTTAGCGGCCGATACCAAACAACGCCCGGCTTTCGATGTGTAGCCTGTCTTGACTCCATTACCGCCCCGGTATTGCCAAAGCAGTTTGTTTTCACTCACAATTTTTTTGACCGGCTCGTGAATCCAATCATATTCCGCCTCAGAAGTACTGACAATTTTTTCAAAATCGGGCAGCGTATATCCATAAGCGGCGATCTTCGCCAAATCATATGCCGTCGTGTAGTGGCGATCATCCGGCAGCCCATGAGAATTCACAAAATTCGTATGCTCCGCCCCGATCTCCTTTGCTTTTTCTGTCATCATATCAGCAAAAGCATGCATAGAACCGGCAATATGCTCCGCCACGGCAATTGTTGCATCATTTCCGGACTGCATCATCATCCCGGTCAGCAACTCTTCCATGCGAATCTGGTCCCCTTCGCGGAGGCCTAGAGAAGAACCTTCGATACCGACAGCATTCGATCCGATCGTCACGATATCATCCAGCCTGCTGTTTTCCAATGCGACGATCAACGTCATGATTTTTGTCGTACTGGCCGGAAATCTTCTGGCATCCATGTCACGCTGATAGAGAATCTTCCCGCTGCGGGCATCCATCAGAACAGCAGACCGTGCAGTCAGCTGCGGGAGAGCATCGTCCGGACTCACCTTCACGCCCAATGAGGCAGGACTCGGAAGCTGCTGGCCGGCCGGTATCGGCGAATCCACCGATGGCTGTGCAACAGCCGACAGATTCGGGCAAAGGCAAAGGACGGTCCAAAGTAATCCGGTCAGCGCCAAATCCCTTCTACGCAATCCCCTCAAAAAAAACACTCCTATTCCTGTAAGTTTCACCGAAGTACGGTTTTCTTTTATTGTATCATTCGAAAAAAAAACTGGCAACGACCCGCGCCGTTCAGCGTATTTTCACCGACTCACTGCCCAACAGGCTGCGAAGTTCCTCCAGAACTTCTGCACTGCCGTCCAACCCCTGCGGTTCCGTGCTCCAGCCCGTCTGAGAATGAACATGCACCGCCTGCCGGCCGGGATGATTGTTCTGTATCCGTTGCAGCTCACTCGCCGCTTTTTCCTGTGCGTCACCGGACGGAAGCCACAAATAATACTCCGGCAGATAGTCCTGAAGCAGCCAGATTTTATCCGCCAGAACTTTCACCTCGTCTTCTGCAACATCCGCCTTTCCTTGAATGACTACTGCGGTATCGGGAGCAAGCAGATTGACATGCTGATAAAACGTGCGGGGGAAGACCGTAATTTCCATTCTTCCCGTATAATCCTCCAATGTGGCAAAACACATCGTTTCTCCCTTTTTCGTCGTAATGCGTTTCGTGTCTGAAAGAATACCGCCGATACGCACGGTCTGCCGATTCCGAATGTGATCTGCCGTCAATTCCGTCAGATCAGGAAGATTTTTCAGCTTCTCCTTATACTGATCCAACGGATGCCCGGTAATATAAAAGCCTGTTGTTTTCTTTTCCCAATTCAGCAATTCAGACTGAGGCGCCTCCTTCAAATCCGGCAGCTGCAGATCAGCGGAAACATCCATGATCTCATCGCTGAACAATCCCATCTGTCCGTTCATCGCATCACGCTGCCGGCGCTGTGCTTCGCCGACCGCCGAATCCAGCACAGCCAGCAGCTGGCTGCGGCGGACATGCAGAGAATCAAAGGCTCCGCATTTGATGAGACTTTCCGTTGCCCGTTTGTTGACCTTTCCAAAATCGACCCGGCTGCAGAAATCCGACAGGGACCGGAACGGCCCCTTCTCCTGCCGCACAGCCGTAATGTCCGCAATAGCAGCTTCTCCAATATTGCGCACAGCGGCCAGCCCGAAGCGAATGGCTCCATGGTCTACGCTGAAATTGGCCAGGCTGGCATTGATATCCGGCGGCAGGATCTTTATCCCCATCCGACGGCAAAGATCAATATACGTCGGTACCTTCTGCGTATCCATGATGCTTGTCAGCATAGCCGCCATAAATTCCGCAGGATAATGCGCCTTCAAATAGGCGGTCTGCCAGGCCACCAGCGCATATGCCGCACTGTGCGATTTATTGAATCCATAGTCAGCAAAATGCGTAAGCAGATCAAAAATCGTATTGGCCAGCCCCGGCTCAATCTGATTCTTTGCACAGCCGCGAAGAAAGTTTTCCTTTTGCGCCATCAGAATCTCATGCTTTTTCTTTCCCATGGCGCGGCGCAGCAGATCCGCCTGTCCAAGCGTAAAGCCCGCCAGGACCTGAACGATCTGCATGACCTGCTCCTGATACAACACCACGCCGAACGTCTCCTTGAGAATGGGTTCCAAAAGCGGGTGCATGTAGGTCACTTCTTTTTTCCCATGGCGGCCGGCAATAAAATCTTCTACCATTCCGCTTCCCAAAGGTCCGGGCCGGTAAAGGGCCACGGTGGGAATAAGATCCGCAAAGCCTTCGGGTGCCAGATCGCGAACCAATGCGGTCATGCCGGAAGATTCCATCTGAAACACGGCTCCGGTGCGTCCCTCGCAAAGCATTCTGGCCGTTTTCTCATCTTCCAGCGGAATCGCATCAATATCCACCTGCTCGCCACGGCTTCGCTTAATATTCTCAATGGTATCACTGATGACCGTCAGGGTGCGCAGTCCCAAAAAATCCATTTTCAGCAGCCCAAGCTCTTCCACATGATCCTTATCAAATTCCGTAACCAACGTACCATCAGAAACCGATACCGGCAAATAATCGGTCAGCGGATGACGGGCAATCACAATGCCGGCTGCATGGGTAGACGAATGACGCGGCAGTCCTTCCACCTTTCGGGCCAAATCAATAAGGCGCTGCACTTCCGGCTGGGACGCATACAGGTTATGCAGATCCGTTGATTCCTTCAGCGCCTTGTCCAACGTGATCTTGAGTTCGTTTGGAATCAGTCGGGCAATATCCGCGACTTGATTGTAGGGCATATTGAGTACCCGCCCCACATCGCGTACGGCTCCCTTGGCCGCCATGGTACCAAACGTGACAATCTGAGCAACGTGATCGTAACCATACCGCTCCTTGACATAGTCAATGACCTCTTCACGACGAATATAGCAAAAATCCACATCAATATCCGGCATGGTGACCCGCTCAGGATTCAGAAAGCGTTCAAACAGCAGATCGTATTTCAGAGGATCCAGATTCGTGATGCCCAGCAGATAGGCCACAATGCTCCCAGCCGCAGAGCCGCGCCCCGGTCCGACAGATATCCCCTGTTCCCGGGCATGCTTGATAAAATCCCACACAATGAGGAAATAGCTGTCGTACCCCATGCGGTGGATAATCCCCAGCTCATAATCCAGACGGCTGTGTACCTCCGATCCTGCTGCCGGGTATCGTTTGGGCAGGGCTTCATCGCAAAGAGCCCGAAGATACGACATATCGTTTTCATACGGGGCTGGAATCGGATAATACGGCAGCTGAATATGACCAAATTCAAAATCAACCTGACAACGGTCCGCGATTTTTTGCGTATTGGCCAACGCCTCCGGGTATTCAGAAAACAGTTCCGCCATTTCCTCAGGGGATTTGAGGTAATAATCATCGCTGTTGAACCGCATGCGGTTTGGATCATCCATCGTCTTCCCCATTTGAATGCACAAAAGCACATCATGGAACTCGCTGTCTTCCCGGTTGACGTAGTGACAATCATTGGTCGCTGCCAGACCGATGCCATACTTCTGCGCCAATTCAATCAACCCGGCATTAGACTTGCGTTCCTCCGGAAGCCCATGATTTTGAATCTCCAGATAAAAATGATCCTTGCCGAAAATAGACAAATACTCCTGCACCAGTGCCTCGGCTTTTTCTTTATTATCCTGAAGGATAGCGCGCGGTATCTCTCCTGCAATGCAGGCGGACAGACAGATGATCCCTTCATGATACTTGCGCAACAGTTCTTTATCGATACGGGGCTTATAATACATCCCCTCAATATTGGCAAGAGAAACCAGTTTGACGAGATTTTTATACCCCGTCTGATTTTCCGCCAGAAGGATCAGATGATAATATTTGACCCCGCCGGTCTCCTGCCGATCCTGACGCGCTCCCGGCGCCAGATACACCTCACAGCCGATAATCGGTTTAATTCCCTGCTTCTTGCACTCTTTATAAAAATCAATCACACCATACATGGCACCATGATCGGTAATGGCAATGGAATCCATCCCCCGCTCTTTGACCGCTGCAATCAGATCTTTAATGCGGCTTGCTCCGTCCAAAAGGCTGTATTCCGTATGCACATGCAGGTGACAGAAAGGGGTTTTGCTGCCCATCTTTGCAATCACTTCTTTCACTCATCGCGTATTTCATTGACTCGTATTTTTTAGTATATCATAGATAAAAAACACCGAAAAGGCCTTCCTCATGCCCGCATAAAAAGACAACAGCTCCCGCCGCAGTTTCCCTACTGCAGCGGGAGCTGTCATACCGTCGGTCACGCGGCGATATTCTGTATGATAATCCCTATCCCGTATCGTTTTCCTTACTTCTCTTTTACGGCCTCAGACTTCCGCATCGCTCTCCAATACAGAAATGTTCTCTTCCAACATCTCTTCTTCCCCGGCAGCATCGCGGCGACGCGCATAGAGCAGATAGTACAGCAACGCACAGCCTGCCGCTGCAACACCGCAGATTCCGTAAATGCCACTGAATCCGACGGTATCCTGAAGCGCTCCCAACAGATAGGGTCCAACGCCAAGCCCCAGATCCAGCGCAACAAAATAAGTCGAAACAGCCACACCGATGCGCACCTCGCGCACCAGCTTCACACAAATCGCCTGCCCGTTCGACATGAACGTCCCATAGCCGAGTCCGACAAAGACGCCGGCCAGCAGCAGCATCCAGCTCTGTGTCGTGATCGAAAGGATCAACAATCCGACCGCCAGACAGACATAAGTCGGATACATGACAAAATCTTCTCCCTTACGGTCGAACAAAACGCCTGCCACCGGACGAGCCAGGGTAATCGTCAGCGCGTATACCACAAAGAACAACGTCCCTGCGGTCATCAGCTGCAGCGCAGCTGCATACGACGCCAAAAAGCTCAGCACACTGGAATAGCATACCGCCACAAAGAAGGCCACCACCGAAATCGCCGCCACTTTCGGTTCAAGGAAATTCGCAATATGAAATTCCTCAAGTTCTGCCCGATGCTCCGGTGTAAGCTCCATTTCCCTGACATCCATAACAAATACTGAAAGAAGGCAAACCGCGATCATCGCAATGCAAAACCAGATAATATACTGGAACGAAATCATCTGCTGAAGGACCATCCCGATAAACGGTCCGATTGCCGCAGCCAGGCTCATACTAAGCGCATAATAATTGATTCCCTCCCCGCGCCGGGCTGCCGGAATCATCGCCGAAACGATCGTACTGGTAGCCGTCGAAGCGATGCCATAGCCAATACCATTCAAACAGCGAACCAGATAAAGCATCCACAGAGAATGAATGCCAAAATACATAAACGTAGTAATCAGATAAAAAACAATGCCCGCATAAAGCATCCGCTTCCGGCCATAGAGTTCTACCGAACGGCCGGCAAAAATACGTGCCAGCAAGGTTCCGAGAATAAAAATCCCGGAAGCCAGCCCGGCTTCGCTGAGCGAAGCATGAAGATCCGTCATTGCCTCAGAGGCAATAATAACCATCAACATATAATAGATGATATAAATCAAAAAGTTCACGAGTGTGTCCAAGATAAAGCCCTTGGTCCAAAGTCTGTTTGTTTCTTCCATTGAATTCAGCAACAACCTTTCTATAACTTATAAATTATTATCTTATGGAATTCCGATAGTTCGTAATTATAGTTGCTATATCTTTTTTTGTATAGCCGATAAAAAAGATAGGCGCTATCGCAAAAAGCGATAGCGCCTGCTATTCCTGATACGCATGCATCCCATTGTAGTGCTCCTGCCCGCCCCCTGATCACAAACAAAAGGCCGCAAAGAACACCCTCCGACGGATCAGATTTCCATAATAATCGGCAGAATCATAGGACGACGACGGGTCTTTTCAAAGAGATACCGTCCCAGCGCATCACGAACATTCGATTTGATGGCCGCCCATTCTTTGACGTTCTCATCCTCACACCGTTCCAATGCCTGTTCGACACGCGCCCGGGCTTCATCCATGAGCGCTTCTGATTCGCGGACATAAACAAAACCGCGCGACACAATATCCGGGCCGGACACGACGCGGTTCGACGCCTTATCCATCGTCACCACAACGATAAGTATGCCATCCTGAGAAAGCTGCCGCCGGTCGCGCAAAACAATGTTGCCGACGTCACCGACTCCCAGACCGTCCACCATAACCATTCCAGCCGTCACTTTACCTGCCATAACGCCCTTATCGCGGGTAAACTCAAAAATCTGGCCATTCTCGCCAAGAAAAATATGATCCTTCGGCATGCCAAGCTCCTGAGCCAGCTTTGCATGCTGCACCAAATGATGGTATTCGCCATGTACCGGAATAAAAAACTTCGGCCGCACCAAATTATGCATAAGCTTCAGTTCTTCCTGACTGGCATGTCCCGATACATGAACACCCTTATCGCGCCCATAAACCACATTAGCTCCCAGACGCATAAGATTATCAATGGTTTTGGAAACCATCTTCTCATTGCCAGGAATCGGCGTAGCCGAAATAATCACCGTATCTCCCGGTACAATAGACACCTTGCGGTGATCCGACATCGCCATGCGCGTCAAAGCAGACATCGGTTCGCCCTGGCTTCCCGTCGTAACGATAACGAGCTGCTCCGAGCGGAAATTATTGATCTCGTCAATATCGATGATCGTTCCTTCCGGTGCCTGAATGTACCCAAGCTCCAGCGAAATATTCACCACATTTACCATACTGCGCCCTAACACAGCAACGCGGCGTTTATAGCGGACCGCCGTATCAATAACCTGCTGAATCCGGTGAACGTTCGAAGAGAACGTTGCCACGATAATCCTTCCGCGGGCATTATGGAAAGCCTTGTCAAAAGCTGCTCCTACAGTGCGCTCGCTCGGCGTATGACCGGAACGCTCCGAATTTGTCGAATCGGCCATCATGACCAGCACGCCTTTATTGCCGAGGTCAGAGAAACGCCGAAAATCCGTCATCTTGCCATCAATAGGCGTATAATCCAGTTTAAAGTCACCGGTATGTACAATCATGCCTACCGGCGTTTTAATCGACAAGCCTACTGCATCCGGAATCGAATGATTAACGCGGATAAACCCGACACTGAAACAGCCGACATTGATAATATCTCCCTGCATGACCGAATGCAGGCTTCCGGAATCCACGCCATTTTCTTTCAAACGTCCCTCAAGAATTCCCAAAGTCAGGCGCGTCCCGTAAACCGGCACATGAATCTGCTTCAAAACATACGGAAGAGCGCCAATATGATCCTCATGCCCGTGCGTCAAAACAATGGCTTTAATTTTATCCCGGTTTTCCAAAAGATAGCTGATATCGGGAATAACCAAATCTATGCCAAGCATGTCTTCTTCGGGAAACATGAGACCGGAGTCAATGACCAGTATCTCATCATCAACCCGAATCACGGTCATATTCTTTCCGATCTCGCCCAATCCCCCCAAAGGAATAATTTGTAGTTTTTGTGCTGATTTAGCCAAAAAATTACACCTCCAAATATATTGTTTTATATCCTATTGCGTCTATGCAATGATCATCCGTATCAAAACCAAAAGAAAAAATACCTGAAAAAACCGTCCGCTCAAATCATTCCTTATTATTTTAGCATTCCCGCTTCTATATTGCAAATAAAAAGTCTCCCATATCGTTATTCTCCTTCCTGCACTGCCATCTTGTCTCCTATGGGCTGCATTTTACAAAATTACATTTTGACTCTTTCTTCTATCTTTCCGCGGTGTTCATAGATATTATTATATAGTATTGTATAATAAACAATAGTAATATATAATAAATTTGTCGAAAGATTTTTATCTTTTAGGAGGTTTTATTTATGTTACTTGCAGGAGCCATTTTGGTGATTCTTACCTTTGTACTGATCGTCAAAAAGTACGAAGCCCGGCTGGTGCTGTTCTGCGCCGGCCTCATCATGTGCCTGATCGGCGGACTGCCCAATGAGATCATGAAGGCATTCACAAAAGCAATGGTAAACAATTCGCTGGTACCAACAATCTGTACTGTCATGGGTTTTTCTTACGTCATGAAACTCACACATTGCGACCAGCATCTCGTCCAGTCCATCTCCGGCATATTGCACAGAGGACGCGCTCTTTTGGTTCCGCTGTCCTTTTTGCTCACATGGTGGATCAGCCTTGCCATTCCCTCCGCTTCCGGCTGTTCTGCAGCCGTTGGCAGCATCCTGATCCCGACGCTGATTGCCGCCGGCGTACATCCGGCTATGGCTGCGGCCACCGTGCTGGCCGGCACTTGGGGAAGCGCGATCAGCCCCGGCAATGCTCACAATCCGTTCGTTGCCGATCTGGCGGGAACCGACATGATGACCGTCATCCTCAACGAAGCGCCCGCCTCCGTGATCGCCTCTATTGCCTGTGTTGCCGTGATGACCGCTTATGCCGTCCTGTTCCGCGAAGGCGCCTCTGAGGAACGGAGCAAAGCCTATTTAAAAAGCCTCGCCGAAGAAGAGCATACATCCCTGCGTGAATTTAAGGTAAATCCACTGCGAGCCTTAGTTCCTGTCGTTCCTCTCTTTCTACTGATTCTCGGCTCGAAACAAATCGGCATTCTTCCGGAAATCAGCGTCCCTCTTTCTATGATCATCGGTGTTGTACTCGGCCTGATCGTCACCTGGGCCGATGCACAGGAAATATGCCGCAGCTTTTTCCGGGGCATGGGAGATGCCTATGCTGATGTAATCGGTCTGATTGTTTGTGCCAGCGTCTTTACCACAGGTATGACTGCCGTCGGATTGACCGGCGCACTCACCGACCTGATGAAAGGCTCCGAGTCCATCGCTGCTGCCGCCGGAACATTTGGTCCATTCTTTATCGCCGTCATATCCGGTTCGGGAGATGCAGCGGCATTTGCGTTTAACGGTGCGGTAACGCCATTTGCCGAACAATTTGGACTGAGCATCATGGATCTTGGTTCACTGGCTCAGATTGCCGGTGCCATGGGACGATCGATGTCGCCGGTCGCAGGCGCCGCAATCATCTGTGCGGGCCTTGCAAAAGTCAATCCAATCGAAGTCTCCAAGCGCAACGCTCTTCCCTGTCTGGTATCTGCTGTTGTTCTGATGCTTCTGTTATAAACACAAGGGAAAGGAAGTCTTACCATGCCGGATATGATCAATGAAGCACGCGTTAAAAAGGAATTTTTAGAACTCATCCGAATTCGCTGCTCCACACATAATGAACGCGAAATAGGAAATCTTCTGACCCATCGCCTGACCGAGCTTGGCGGCACGGTACACGAGGACGATGCCGGGAAGAAACTCGGCGGAAACTGCGGCAATCTCATCGCGGATTTTCCCGCTTCGGACCCGGCGCATCAAAACATGCCGACCATCATGCTCACCGCTCATATGGATTGCGTCGAACCCTGCGGCAACATTCAGCCCATTCTCGAAAACGGGATCATTCGCAGCGACGGCACAACGATTCTGGGCAGCGATGATAAAGCCGGCGTCACCGCGATTCTTGAAGCACTGCGGCAAATACAGGAACGCCGGCTTGCGCACGGCCCCCTTCAGGTTGTATTCACCATAGCGGAAGAAAACGGCGTTCACGGCTCGCAGAATCTGGATACCAGCCTTCTCCATGCAGACTACGGCTATACACTGGACACACATGGACATCCCGGCTGCATGACCTTCATGGCGCCAGGAAAAAATCAGATCCACATTCACATTCAGGGCAAAGCCGCACATGCCGGCGTTGCACCGGAAAAAGGAGTCAACGCCATCATCGCGGCAGGTCAGCTGCTCGCCAGCGCCCCGCAAGGGCGCATCGACGAGGAAACCACCTGCAACGTCGGCCGGATCCTGGGCGGCAGCGCTACCAATGTCGTCGCTGACTCCTGCGATATTTATTATGAGAGCCGCAGCCGCAGCAAAGACAAGTTGGAAAAAATTACACAGAAAATCGTCCAGCATTTTCTCGCCGGCGCAGAGCGCTCCAACTGCCACATCACCACGGAAATCAGCCCCGATTATGCTCCTTATACGCTGTCCAAAGAGTCAGCCGCCATCCAAATGGCCGGCAGAGCAGCAGAACGACTCGGATTTCCGGTAAATCTGGAAGAATCCGGCGGCGGATCCGATGCCAATCACTTCAATGCATACGGCATCCCCACCGTTGTCCTTTCCGTTGGCATGGAAAACTGCCACACCAAACAGGAATATATCAAAGAAAAAGATCTTTACAATGCAGCCCGCTGGACATTGCAAATTCTCCTCGAATGGGCAAATTCCGGAAAATAAATACAAGACGAAAAAGCTTCGGTTCGCCGCGCCTGCCAGTGCGGTGAACCGAAGCTTTTTTCTTGCACACAGTACGCTTAGTCCAAAATCATCACACCATAATGAACCTTGCTGTATCTGCCGCCTTCAATTTTCGTAAAACCGAGCCGGGAAAATTCCATGCTCCGGCTTGTTTCTTTGAACACCACACGCCGTCGGGCCACACGGCGAGCCTCGGCAATATGTTCCGGAGTCAGCGCATGATGATTGGCTACCGTACGCAGCGGGTCAAGGCTCGTACTGTCCATCAGAGGATGACGGAACATCGGATCAAAATAAACAATATCGACCGAACGATCGGGCTGGTTCTTCAAATAATGAAGTGAATCATCGCAAACCGTCCGTATTCGCCGCATAGCCTCGCGAATACAGACCGTATCCCCTGAGAAATGATGCAGGCCGCAGCTTACTACAGCCTCGACCAATGGCTGGGATTCAATGCCTGTAACGCAGCCTTCCGGGCCGACGACAAAACTGGCGACGATGGAATCCGCTCCGAATCCGAGCGTACAGTCAAGCACCGACATGCCCGGCCGCAAATCCATAGCCTCCGCCATGCGATCGCCATCCCCCTTGCGAATATTTTTCAGGCGCAGATGCGCCATATTCGGATGAAAAAACAGCTCTCCCGCCGGCGTTTCAAGAACCAGCATATCCCGTTTAGCCACAAGTACCATATCCGTATGCCATCGCTCACGGACTTCCTCGATCGAAAGCCGCTGACGCGGCACATATGCCAAACCAAGCTTCGCCGCTGTCCCTCTGGCCAGCGCAATGGTCTGATCGTTCCATTTCCGCGCCGTCGTAACAACAGCAGAGCGCTCATTTTCTCTCATCATACTTCCGTCCAGCCAGCCTTTCTCTATCCCTGCCAGTCAAAATCCAAATCCAGTGCGCTTAAACATTTTAGCCAATTCGCCACTGCTGAATTTAAGGATTGTCGGCCGGCCATGAGGACAGGTATAAGGAAATTTCGTATGAGCGAGTTCTTCCAGCAAAATCTGCATCTGGCGCAAACTAAGTTCCTCACCGGCCTTGATCGCCGCCCGGCAGGCCGTCGTCGCCAGACCATGCTGCCGGATCTCGGCCGCCGTGGCTGCATGCATATCGCCTAGTCCCGAAAGAATTTCACGAATGACATCCTCCGCCTCACTGACCGGAACATCAGCAGGAACTTCCGTCAGCCGATAATCCAACTCGCCGGCAGGCTCCATATGGAAACCAAGCGAGGCAAACAAAGCGTTATTTTCCCCAATGAGCGCAGCCTCTTTCCGGTCAAACGTAAGCACCTGATGAACCAGAAGCTGCTGCGAGGGGATGCCGTCTGCCATAGCTGAGAATTTATCGAATAAAATCCGTTCATGTGCAGCATGCTGATCGATGATGTAAAGCCCCCGCGCATCCTGCGCAATGATATAGGTCAAATCGACCTGCCCGATCGGCATGATAACGCCGTCCAGCTGCCTCCCGTCACTCCTCTCATCCGGATGCTGCTTCATCACCGGTTCCGCGGGGTCTGCTACCTGACGGGTATGAACATCCGCAGAATAGTGAATCTGCCGCTCATTTTGCCGCGCAGCCTGTGCCTCCGCAAAACTCATTGAAGCCGTTTCCCCGGATAAGCGATGAACCGTTTCATAAATGGTTCCGGGAGCCGGCCTTTCCGCTGGCATTCCGGATGCCTCTGGTCGTGCGGGAGGCACCGTATCGGCAGGCTGAGAAGCCGGGACAAAACGCATCGGTTCCATCTCATAATGAACCTTCGGCTTCTCAACCACAGCCGCGATTTCCCCCAACGCACGGTCTGAAGCCGGGCGGATCGCATCGAGCACCGCCTTGTAAACGGCCCGGAACACCAGACTTTCATCTTCAAATTTCATCTCGCTTTTCTGCGGATGCACATTGACATCGATGGTACGCTGCGGCACTTCAATATCCAAAACAGCCAGCGGAAACCCGCTCTTGGGAATCAACGACTTATAGGCATTGTCAACGGCCTTGGCTATCGCGCGATTCTGTATGATACGGGAATTGACGATATACGTCTGCCAGCTGCGTCCGCTTTTCAGCATAGACGGCTTCGTAATATAGCCGGAAATCCGTATATTTTCCCCTTCCAGCTGTAAAGCCAGCAACGAATCGGCCACTGCCTCACCGTATACCGCCCGTATCGCATCATACAGGTTGCCGCTGCCCGGCGTAACGACTGAAACCTTATTATTATTGATGAAATGAAACGCGATATCCGGACGGGATAAGGCCAGTTTGACGATAAAATCATTGATTTTGGAAGCCTCTGTATGATTCGTCCGAAGAAATTTCTTACGGGCAGGCGTATTGAAAAACAAATCCTCCACCTTGATCGTGGTACCGATATGACATCCCGTTTCCTGAATTTCCGGAGCCTTCCCGCCGCAGATATCCACGCGTGTTCCCAGATCATCTCCATTGCGCCGCGTGAGCATAGTAAAGCGGGAAACGGATGCGATCGTCGGCAATGCTTCGCCACGAAACCCCAAAGTTCCGACGGTCGTCAGATCACCGGCAGTCTGTATTTTACTGGTCGCATGACGGAGGATAGCCAGTTTCGCATCCTCCATGCTCATGCCCTTGCCATTATCGGTAACCCGCATAAAACTGGTGCCGCCGGCCATAATCTCCACTTCGATACGAGTCGCACCGGCGTCCATTGCATTTTCAATCAACTCCTTGATCACCGATGCCGGCCGCTCTACCACCTCACCGGCAGCAATTTTATTGATGGTAGCATCATCTAAAACGTGAATCTGGCTCATCCTTGTCCTGCCTCCCTTTTCGCCTGCGCCTGCAGTTTATACAATTCATTCATGGCCTCAATCGGCGTCATCGTCATGACGTCCAGCGACAACAGTGTCTCACTGAGACTTGAGGCAAACAAAGACGGCATCATATCCCCGGGCTGTTTTTCCATTTCTGATGCCGGCGTCTTTCCCTCGATATTTTGCTTCTCCGCGCCCCGGACAGATTCGCCGGATCCGTTTTCAAGCTCAGAAAGAATCTCCTCCGCCCGTCTGGTTACCGCCTTTGGCAGCCCAGCCAGGCGGGCCACATGAATACCGTAGGACTTATCTGCGGCCCCCGGCACAATCCGGCGCAAAAAAGCCACCTGCGTGCCTCTCTCTTTGACGGCAACACAATAATTTCGGATCTTATCATCCTCAAGGTCAGTCAATTCATGATAATGCGTTGCAAACAACGTCTTGGCATGAATTTTCTGCTCCATATATTCAATGACGGACCGCGCGATGCTCATCCCATCAAACGTACTCGTTCCGCGGCCGATCTCATCAAGAATAACCAGACTGTTTCGTGTCGCATATTTGAGAATTTGAGCGACCTCATTCATCTCTACCATAAAAGTGCTCTGACCACTGACGAGATCATCACTGGCACCAATTCGCGTAAAAATGCGATCGACCGGGGAAATGGCCGCCTCCCGCGCTGGAACAAAGCTGCCAATCTGCGCCATAAGGGTCAGCAGGGCAACCTGACGCATATATGTCGATTTGCCGGCCATATTGGGGCCGGTAATCAGCATGATTTCACAGTCCTCATGGTTAAGCCTTGCATCATTCGGCACAAACAGATCCCGGGTCAAAATGCGTTCAACCAGCGGATGTCGTCCGTCTTTGATGCTGATTTCACCATCCGTCGTCATGCGCGGCCGGACATAGTTGCCATTGCTGGCAGCTTCCGCCAGACTCGCCAGCACATCGACCACAGCGATTTCATGCGCCGTAGACTGAATGGCAGCCAACGATTGCTTGATTTGTTCCCGAATCTCAGTAAACAGATTATACTCGATGGCCACGATTTTTTCATGCGCTCCGAGGATTTTCGTTTCGAACGCTTTTAGCTCTTCGGTAATATACCGCTCTGCATTTGCCAGCGTCTGTTTCCGAATATAGCGTTCCGGAACAAGATTCGTTCCACTGTGCCGCACTTCAATATAGTAACCAAATACCTTATTGTAGCCGATTTTCAAGGACTTGATCCCCGTGGCTTCCCGCTCACGCTCTTCCATCTCCTGAAGCATCGTCTTGCTGTCATGTGCTACACGACGATATTCATCCAATTCTTCATTATAGCCGTTCTTGATAATCCCGCCGTCACGCAGACTGATCCCCGGCTCATCAACAATAGACCGTGTCAAAAGATCTACCAATTCATCAAAGGACTGTATCCGTTTCTGGCACTGGCTCAGCATCAGAGATTTTACTTCCTTCAGATGCGTTCGAAGCCCCGGCAGACATTTCAGGGAAATTTTCAGGGCAATCAGATCGCGGGCGTTGGCCGTACCGACTTCGATTCGCGTCAACAGACGCTCAAAATCATGAATTTCCTGACAGTCCTTCCGCAATCCCTCGCGCAGTGCGAAATTCTTCGTCAGCTCCTCTACCGCATCCAGACGGCGATTGATAGCCAGAACGTCCAGCAGCGGATATTCCAGCCATTTTTTCAGCAGGCGGCTCCCCATCGCGGTTTCCGTAAAATCCAGTACATCGAGCAGTGTATTTTTCTTGCCGCCGTCACGCAGATTCCGTGTAATTTCCAAATTGCGCAGCGTATAGGTATCCACGACCAGATTTTCGGAAGCATCGAGGTAAGTAAGCCGGTTCAGGTGCGTAAGGTCCGTCATGACCGTATCATGCAGATAATCCAAAAGAGTCGCCACAGCCTCTTTTGCTTCCTGACTTTGCGGGCGCATAGAAGCATCGAAATGCTGGACGATGCGGTCGTCCACATGACTGGAAATCTCATCGATATTCGTATAAGAACATCCCGGCAGGCGCAGATTGGTGAAATCCCGCAAAGCAGGCAGAAAGCTCAGACTGCCTACCACAAGAAGTTCAGGCATAGCCAGACGATAAAGTTCATCCAAGAGCATTTGCACGCGGTTTCCGCCGCGATACATTCCATAAAAACACTCGCCGGTGGAAATGTCTGCCCCTGCCAGCACGATATCTTCCTGCTTCTCATAGACCAACGCAATATAGTTGTTCTGCGCATCCTTCAGAGCAGATTCCGACAGCACCGTTCCTGGCGTGATAATTTTAATAATTTCACGCTTGGTGAGTCCCTTCGCTTTCGGATCGCCGATTTGCTCAGCAATCGCAACCTTATATCCACGGCCTACAAGCTTGTTGATATACGTTTCCGCTGCATGATACGGGACCCCGCACATTGGCGTTTTATCCTTATTGCCGCTCCGGCTTGTCAGCGTAAGGCCAAGCTCCTTGGAAACCAGCCGGGCATCATCAAAAAACATTTCATAAAAGTCGCCCAGCCGAAAAAACAAAATATCGTCCGGATGCTGCTCCTTGGCTGCCAGATACTGCTGCATCATTGGCGTGAGTTCCATGTATGTACCTCCCATTGAAAAGATCCGCCGGCATAAAAACGGGCAGTCGGCCCGCAGTGCCGCGTCATTCTGCAGAACCCGCTCAGTGATTAAATCTGCCTGCCCTTAAGTACCCACGTCTGCGGGTGCGTGATCTGAATGGAAATGAAATCCCCCGGCTGTTCCTCCGCATGCGGGAAAAGAACAATCTTGTTGGTTCGCGTCCGCCCGGTCCAAACGGTTTCATCCTGTTTACTCGGCCCCTCGACCATGACTTCCATAATCTGGTCCTGAAGGCTTTGATTGATCTCCAGACTAATCTCGTTTTGCACGGCCATAAGACGATTCAGCCGATCCTTTTTGACCGCCTCTTCTACCTGATGATCCATCACCGCTGCCGGCGTTCCCGAGCGCTTGGAGTAAATAAACGTATAGGCCGAATCATAACGAATCTCCCGGAGAAAACCAAGCATCTCATCGAAGTCCTCCTCAGTTTCCCCCGGAAACCCTACGATAAGATCTGTGGTAAGCGAAACATGCGGAAGCGCCGCGCGGATACGCTGAACCAGCGCCTTATACTGCTCTACGGTATAGACGCGGTTCATCGCCTTGAGAATCTTATTACTGCCATATTGCACCGGCAGATGGATATGTTCGCAGATATGCGCTCCATCACGAATCGCAGCGATGACCCGGTCGCTCAGATCCTTCGGATGCGATGTCATGAACCTCACGCGGCGTATGCCTGGCACGGCATCGACCATGCTTAAAAGATCCGCAAAATCCGCTCTGCCATGATCCTTGCCATAGGAATTGACATTCTGCCCCAACAGAGTGACCTCTTTATATCCCTGTTCGACAGCCTGCTCCACTTCCCGGACAATATCTTCCGGCATACGGCTGCGTTCCCGGCCGCGCACATACGGAACAATACAATACGTACAGAAATTATTGCAGCCATACATAATCGGAACCCAGGCAGAAAGCCTGCCGCCGCGCGCCACCGGCACATCATCCGGAAGCTCCGTTTCCCCCAGCTGCGTGTCAATGATATGACCATGTTCCTGTTCCAGCTCCTGTACGACGTGCGCGAGTTCATGAACTTTATTGGTACCGAGAACGAAATCGATGTGCGGCGCCCGCTTGATCAGCCTGTCGCTCTCTTTTTGGGCCATACATCCCGTTATACCGAAAATCATGTTCGGCTTCTGCTGTTTCAAATGCTTGATCTCGCCAATTTTTCCATAAACTTTATCCTCTGCTGTCTCACGGACGCAGCATGTATTGAGCAAAATGAGATCCGCATCCTCCATGACAACGGTCCTCTCATATCCAATGGTCCGAAGCTGGCCTTCCATCCGCTCCGCATCACTGATGTTCATCTGGCAGCCATAGACCCCTATATAAACCTGTTTCATATCGATATTCCTTCTCCTGTTCCTTACCGTTCACAACAACATTTTATTATAACACAACTTCCCGGCAAAAGAAAAAGCCCGGAAGAAACTCTTCCAGGCTGTCTGTCCATCTTGGAGGCGACACTCAGAATCGAACTGAGGATAAAGGATTTGCAGTCCTCGGCCTTACCACTTGGCTATGTCGCCGAAATAATGGAGCGGAAAACGAGGCTCGAACTCGCGACCCCCACCTTGGCAAGGTGGTGCTCTACCACTGAGCTATTTCCGCAAAATATAAAATTGGAGGCGACACTCAGAATCGAACTGAGGATAGAGGATTTGCAGTCCTCGGCCTTACCACTTGGCTATGTCGCCGAAATAATGGAGCGGAAAACGAGGCTCGAACTCGCGACCCCCACCTTGGCAAGGTGGTGCTCTACCACTGAGCTATTTCCGCAAAATGGCGACCCGAATGGGACTTGAACCCATGACCTCCGCCGTGACAGGGCGGCATTCTAACCAACTAAACTACCGGGCCATACTCTGTGCTGCTTCTGTTCAGCAACATATATTATTATACGGATAAGAAAAGGCGTTGTCAACCATGAAAATAAAAAACTATAACGGGTGGATTGTATGATGGGCTTGCCGCCGGAAAATCCCTAGGGAAACCTTATTTCAAAAGGAAGCTGCTGCAAAAAACAACCGGCCGAATGGCCGGCTGTCTATCCCGACGATCAAGGATGGTCTGCCGCAATGTCATAAACCTTCCGGAATACCGACTGATCCATCTCATCGACTGCACGCCAGCTTTCTCCCGGAGTCCGCATCAGGACTATGTTCCCCGCCTGTTGGAATTCCACATTTATCACATCGCCCGGCACCCCGCTGGCTGTCACATTCCGCACAGCGGCGGTCCAATGCCCGCTGGCCCGGGTTCCCGTTACCGACCCCGCTACAATATATGTTTTTGTCCCTTCAAAGTTCAGAACAAAAACATCCTTTGCCGGTCTGGTCTCTATTGCAGATTCCGGTTCAGAAGCAGTCCTTTTTTCTTCTTCCGGCTGCGAAACAGGAGAATACTGCTCCTCTGTGATCATTGCCGGATTGCCTGCAGTCGCTGCATCATATCTTCCGGATTCTGTGTTTTTTCCTGCCATTGCCCCAATCATCAAGGCCGCAAAAAGCCCCGCAACGACCAAAACAATGCCAATTTTTTTCTTTCTGCTCATACAACGCCACCCCCTGCACGAAATTGCTGTCATTTCCCGCACAATCCGATCGCTCCTGCAAAATCTTCCCCGGCTTATGGCAGGCTTCCAATGCAGCTCAGCCCGTCGATCGAAGAAATCCCTTCACCATTTTGATAGGTCAGATCCGAAACGATCACGCGACGAATATAATGCTTCTTCCTGTCAATCCGATAATCGAAATAACTGCTGGCCGCATGGATAACGCGAGGAATCCCTCCATCATCCGTACCAAGATACATCATCACATGGCCGGGTTTAAACAGCAAGTCTCCCGGCTCGGACGCACGGACCATGGCATACCGCTCCTCCGTTGTCATTCCCTCCGGATCATGCTTCACCGGCATGGCCCGCTCCTGCTGATCTGCATCGCGCGGAAGAAAGATCCCCATGCTCTTGTATACGTTTTGGACAAAGGAAGAACAATCTACGCTCTCATCCTGTCCGCCCCATCCATAGACATCCCCCAAAAAACGAAACGCCTGATGGATCGTCTGCTGTCTGCTGTATGGCAGATATCCATGGTGCAGCGTTTCATCAAAAACAGCAGGCGTCTCATAGGAGATCAGGCGTCCATCTCTGTCTTTCAACGGAAGGATCAACCGGGCGGTGCCGTCCGGCTGATCCCTGCAGGGAATCACAGCCCCCATCTGATACACGGCCGGACATCCGTTGGCCGATATATTTTTCTTATGATCCGTCACCACAGCAAAATCATCAGGACAAAGATAATTCAGCCATGTCGCCCGATCGGTAAAGGCCAGCCGGCTGGTATCGATCCACCCCGCATAGTCGCAGGTAAGCACAAACTGAAAGTTTCCATCCAGGCTGTCACGCAGTACGAGCACGGCCTGAGCCGGATCAACAGCCGTTCCCTGCAAAAGATCATAATGAATATCATTCGGGCTGCTGTACCATCCTTCCGCCAAAGGGAGCAAACGGATATCGCTGCGCTTTACGGTCACAGCATAACGAAGCGTTACATCCTTTTCCGAAATCGGTGCGTGACAATTCGCGCGGACCGATTCCCATGCCTCCTGAGTCAGCAAATGATCCGGTGCATAGACATCCGGTCTGTCGGCCGGCCAAAAGTCCTGCATAGCCGCATAAATGCGACGGCTCACCTCTTGTCCGGTCAAGTACTCCGGAAACGAAGACAAATCCTGCATCGAGCCGCTGCGCTCCCGAATCTTCCGATTCAATGTCTGTATCGCATCCGGACTCAAACGAACCGAATCATCATGCGCCTGTCGCAGCGACCAGTATGAAGAAGAAGCCACTGCTCCCTCTGCAGCGATCGATGCTTCCGCTGACGGCCATGTCGCAAAACCGAGACAAAGCAGCATAGCCATGCCTGCCATCTGACGAAACATTCACATGCCTCCTGTCCGTTCAAAAAGTTCATCCATAAAACGGCGGGCCGACTTCTCAGCAATAAGAGCTGTTCCGTCATAGCGGCGCACCTCTTCACAGCGCGTCCGAAAGATCCGAAGCAGCGATGCCGTGTCCCTGCCCTGTCCTTTGGCCGCCAGAACATCCAGTCCGGCAAGATCGGCATCAACAATGCGGATAAGCTGCTTCAATTGCGGTTCGCACTCTTTCCGCGTTGCCGCGGGAAGGCCATCGAGGAGGCGTGACGAGGCGTGACGCAGGCCCAAAAGCTCTGCCCGGAGGCTTTCCTGCGAAGCCTCCCCCTCCCTGCAGTCTATTTCCTTCCAATAAGAATCCATCATTCGGCGCAGCACCGGTCCATCCGGACGTCCGACATGCGCCCAATCGTTTTCCATGCGCTGAGACTGTCCGGCAAACTGCTGCATAGCCTCTGCCAAAGGGCCATATTGTTCGGACAACGCAGCTTCCCATGCACGCTGCGGGATATATTGTTCCGGATCTTTTGCATACGCGGCGCCAGTAGCCAATGCGATACGGGAAAGCGTTTCATATTTCATGGGGTTAAAAAAAATCGCCGGCAGGCTGGACATCGTCGGAAGTTTTTCCACCGGCCCTAAAGCCAGCTTGCTTTCCTTATAATCACTGACCGGATAATTCCACCATACGCCCAGACTGCGGCCGTATATCCTGATCATTTCGCGGTACTGCGCATCAGAAAGACCGTCTCCCACCACCGCGTCCCCCGTATAGAGCACCAAAACATCCCGGTTCAGCCGGGATGAAAAGTCACGGCTGTAATCCGTAAGCGTCCCCTCCCGGACCATATCTGCCCGGAAATATTCCGTGGGAACAGTAATCAGCGGATTCACATCCGGATATTTGCGAAGGACATTGGCCTCAATCCAGTTCAAAAAATCCGCTTGCCCCTTGCCGTTCTTTTCCGGAATATCATCAAAAAAAATCGCAAAATCGCGAACGCCGACCCGGTACATCGCCTCTATTTTTTTCTGCATGGCCAGCCGGTCCATAAACCCCTGATATCCTGAAAAACGGATATCCAGACCGGGCGAGATAGCGAAAATAAAGCGGACGCCCTGAGTTTTCGCTAGCTTCGATAAAGACGCCAGCTTGCTCAGCTTCTCTTCCGGATACGGTTCACGCCAGCGCGCCCTGTGATATGGATCGTCTTTCGGTGCGTAAATATAAGCGTTCAATCCCTGGCCGCCGCAGAAGCGGATCATATCCTCCCGGTCTTCCTGACTCCACGGTGTCCCATAGAATCCCTCTACGACACCGCGCAGCGGAATCGGAGCGGCAGATACCTCCGCACGGCCGGCCATCAGAAAAACAGCCAGACAGCCGGACACCACCGCTGCTCCTTTTTTCATTCGTTGTTTCCATCGCCGTTCTTTTCCCCATTCCACTGTCCGTTATCCTCCAATATTGAAACATAAAATACCATACCATAAATCGGATTTCTGACCAGTCGTCCGCGGGAAGCAACTGCCACATACGGTTCCTGCCTGCAGCGGATATGATAGCGTGCATACTCCGAGCTTCCCTCCTGCGACAGCTGTTTTTGGATAAACGCCCCCATCCGTCCGGAATCCGCTTCAGCAACTAATCCGCCAAACGAGCCGCCGGTAAACTCCATAAACTCATCCATATCACGACATCCGGTCATACGAACCAGTTCATCACTGGCAAACAGAATCCGTCCCTCCTCTTCCGCCTTATAGACCAGAATAGCGCCGGGCAAATAACGGCCGATATCCTTTAAATTAAAGCCCAAATGGGAACGGTTCAACGTTTCCTGATCGGCGCGGTATGGGCCAAAGTTATTTTTCCCCTTCAGTTTAACCGCGTACAGAGCCTCGTCAGCCTGATGAAACAGCATATTGCGCGTCTCTGCCGGTTTTGGATACGATGCGTATCCTACAGAAATCGTAAAAGTCTTCTCCTCACCATTCACCCAGAAGCCCTTGGATTTCTTCATAAAGGAACGGATCTGATCCGTTGCCTCGCTCTCCCGGGTATTCGTCAGCAGGACGACAAATTCATCACCGCCATTCCGGCCAAGGATGCCGTTTTGTCCAAAAGATTCCAGCAGACTGTTTGCCAGACTGCGCAGTGCTGCATCACCAACCGAATGACCATAAAGATCATTGATAAACTTAAAATCATCCAAATCCAGACTCATGAGCACGGCAGGAGATTCCGGATGCGCTTCGATCCACTCCTTGGTATAACGATCAATTCCCAAACGATTATACAGACCGGTCAGTGCATCCTGAAAAGTCATCCGCTCCATTTCCTGAATGGATTCCTTGAGCTCTCTTGTCGTATGATTCAATGCACGGCTCAACTCACCAATTTCATCATTGCCCGTTTCCGGCAGATGAATGTCAAAACTGCCATCAGCGATTGCATGCGCGGCTTCTGTGATATGGTTCAGGTGACGGGTCATCCGTTGCGTTATCTTATAGCTGATCACCGCGAAAATCCCCAAAATCAGCAAAAACAGCAGCACCATCTGCGCAATATTAAGATATGCCTGTTCATAGATTTCCTGAACCGGCGCAATGACCATAAACGCCATATTATTGCGCAGCATGGAAGATGCGACATCGTATTCGCGCCCGTCCAGACGATAGCGGACCAGTTCATGGCTGTCCGTATTCGGCACCCAGAGCTGTCCTGTACTGAGTTTCATCCGGCCATTATGATCGGCAGAAATCCCGCCTGGAATATCCGCCCGATAATGAATGGTGCCGGAAAGATTGGATAAATAGCAAAAACCGCTGGAATAGATCCGGATATCGCTGAACCACTGCATCATCTTTTCGAAATCCAAATCCACTCCGACTACAGCAATGAGCGTATCATCCTTAAAAACCGGTACAACGTAAGAGATCAGATACCTCTGCTGTTCCTCCGAATAATGCGGATCCAGCCATACTGCCCGGCCCTCCTTCACCGGTTCCCGATACCATTTAGCCTGCTCGGTTTCCGAAGCGGCATACGAAGAAACCGGCTTCCTTTCCTTTGCGGAAAACGAATCGCTTTCCCGTTCTCTCACCATATAAAGATTGTCCTTTGTTCCGGCAAGATCCTCAGCATAATAAAGATAGTACGCGCAAACGGTAGTATCCTCGCCGATTGCATCCGTAAAGGTTTCCTGAATGTCTCTGCATAACTGGCGGCGCACGACCTGATCTTGAATGTACAACGGATTTTTAACGCGGCTGCCGACCGAACCGGCAACAAAATGAGCGATATCCTCGGTTTGAATCAGATGCTGGTTGATCGTTTCACGATGGATCTCCGCAATCCGGTTCATATTCTCCGCCTCATGCTGTCCCGTCAAACGATTGATGGACAAAATACTAACCCCGCCGAGCGCTATCGCCAGCGCAGCCATCGCACTAAGACAAAGCATGAGTATTTTTGTCTTGATAGACCGTCGCATTTCTTCGCCTCACTTCATTCGTTGTTCACGAAACACCTGTATGATTCTTTTATTTCGTCTCCATACACAGAATTTCCTTTTCGTTCTGTCATAAAAAAACCTGATGGTTGCAGCAGAATGACAGCCATCAGGCAACGGCAATATGCCGCGTTACGATTTCATGGATTTCGCGAGTTCAATCTCCCATTGCGTACAAGGACGGGAAGATATACGGCGGATATCGTTCTGAAATTTTGCAAACGTATCCGGAAGGGTTTTATCATCAAATTCGATTGCGCCATTCACATTTTCTGTGAAATGCTCTACAAAATCCTGCCAGCCCTCCAAAAACCACTCGGTATGATCTGACACGCCATCTGGATCTGCCGACGATTCAGCGTACCTTCGGCGCTCGCTCAAGCGAATGAACTCGGCCAAATGATGAAGACGCGATTCCTCTTCATCCGAAAGATATCCCTCTTCTGCCGGAGCATAAGCCGGCGATTTTTTCGGATGAATCGTCAGATATAAATGCATCAGCGCGCACCCTTGTTCTGTTGCGAACTGCATAAAACCATCTCCCAGCTATGCAGTCAACGGACTGCCAAAATACAAAAGCCTTCTTTTTCAGAATAACGAATATCGACTTCCTTGTCAACTGCAGAACCGCTTCATCCGATGGCATCCTCATCACCTGACCCCCTGTATGAACAGAAAGAAAGAGAGCCCGCAAGGAGCCCTCTTTCACGGTGAAGATATTCTTTTTCTGCAACGAAGAAATCAGAGCTGCGGGCCGGCAGCGACGAGGGCCTTACCAGCTTCATTCGTTGTATATTTGCTGAAATTCTTGATGAACATTCCAGCAAGCTCTTTTGCTTTCTTGTCCCACTCAGCCGGATCTTTATACGTATCCTTCGGATCCAGAATATTCGTGTCAACGCCTTCCAGCTGCGTCGGAACTTCCAGATCGAAATACGGAATCTTCTTCGTCGGCGCGTTGTTGATTGCACCGCTGTGAATAGCATCAATGATGCCGCGCGTATCCTTGATGGAAATACGTTTGCCGGAACCATTCCAGCCCGTGTTGACGAGATACGCTTTCGTGCCGTTTGCTTTAACACGCTTTACGAGCTCCTGCGCATATTTCGTCGGATGAAGTTCGAGGAAAGCCTGACCGAAGCAAGCGGAGAACGTCGGAGTCGGCTCCGTGATGCCGCGCTCCGTACCAGCCAGTTTCGCCGTAAAACCGGAGAGGAAATAATACTGCATCTGCTCCGGAGTCAGGATGGAAACCGGCGGCAGAACGCCGAAGGCATCAGCCGACAGGAAGATAACGCTCTTGGCAGCCGGTGCAGCACTGCGGTCATTGACAAAACCTTTGACCGTGCTCTTGATATGATCAATCGGATAAGATACACGCGTATTCTCCGTAATGCTCTTATCGGCAAAATCGATACGGCCGTTTTCATCGAGCGTAACGTTTTCCAGCAGCGCATTGCGCTTGATTGCGCCATAAATATCCGGCTCGGACTCCTGATCCAGATTGATTACCTTTGCATAGCAGCCGCCCTCAAAGTTGAAGATACCGTCATCATCCCAGCCATGCTCATCATCGCCGATCAGCAGACGCTTCGGATCCGTAGACAGCGTCGTCTTGCCCGTACCGGAAAGGCCGAAGAAGATCGCCGTATTCTTACCCTGCTTGTCCGTATTCGCGGAGCAATGCATAGCAGCAATGCCCTTGAGCGGCAGGAAATAGTTCATCATGGAGAACATGCCTTTTTTCATCTCGCCGCCATACCAGGTATTGATGATAACCTGCTCACGCTCCGTCAGGTTGAACACAACGGCCGTCTCGGAATGCAGTCCGAGTTCCTTATAGTTTTCTACCTTTGCTTTGGAAGCGTTGTAAACCACGAAATCCGGCTTGAAGTTTTCCAGCTCCTCCGCCGTCGGTTTGATGAACATGTTCGTTACGAAATGAGCCTGCCAGGCCACTTCCACAATGAAGCGAACTGCCATGCGCGTATCTTTATTTGCGCCGCAGAAGCCATCAACGACATACAGCTTTTTGTTCGAAAGTTCCTTTTTAGCGATTTCCTTGACTGCCTTCCATGCTTCCGGCGTAGCACGATGATTATCGTTCGGATATTCCTCCGAGGTCCACCATACCGTATCATGAGACGTCGCATCATCAACAATGAATTTATCTTTCGGCGAACGGCCTGTGTAAATACCCGTCTTTACATCAACAGCACCGAGTTCAGAAATCTGACCCTTTTCATAGCCCGTCAGACCTTCTTTTGTTTCTTCCTCGAACAACGTCTTATAAGAAGGGTTGTGAAGGATTTCCGTTGCGCCCGTGATTCCATACTGAGTAAGATCGATGTTTGCCATTTTACATTCAACCTCTTTCATAATACTGATAAATTACTTGAGAAGGATTTCACATTCCCGTGTTCCCTTCATCACAAGCATTATATTAGCTTATTTTTCCATAAATGTCAACTATCCGCTGTAATTAATTTTTAAACTATTATTTATCAAAATTATTTGTCAAAACGAAGAAACGAATGAAAAGAAAAGAAAAATATTTATTACTTTAAATGTATCGTATTCCTCGACAATCTACGCTATTTTTCCTTATCTTTTCGTCGTTTTCTTTCCTTATTTTAAGCATCATGACAAGAACCGGCAAAAACACAGGCGCGCCTTACGAACGAATAAAAGCCAGCACAGCCTGTTCCATTTCCTCACGCCTGCATACGCCATGATGAAGGACTGGCTTGGCGCGCAGGGAAGCAAGTCCTTCCGGAATCGGCGCATCATTTTTGTCCTGCAGCGTTTCCAAAAGCTGGAATTCATCCATACCTGCGGTCGTCTCTCCCAGCGCTTCCAGTACGCTCCCATTAAATTTATACGGGCTGGCCGTAGAAACAATGACCATGGCACGGTCGTCTCCCGTCGACTGATGATACTTTTCCGCCACGTTCCATGCTACTGCCGTATGCGTATCCGGTATATAGTGCTTCGACTGGAAAACCCGATGGATCAGCTCCTTTGTTTCTTCATCACTAACCCAATCCGCCCAGAATGTCTGCTGAATCTTTTTCAAAAGCTCCGCACCAATATCGTACCGCCCCTGCAGCTGCAGATCCCGCATCCAGCCTGCAGTCCGGAACGCATCCCCTGTAATATGATAAAGCAGGCGCTCCAGATTGCTTGAGATCAGAATATCCATCGACGGCGTGATCGTTTTATGGAAATCGCGGTTGCGGTCATAAACGCCGGTGCGCAAAAAATCCGTCAAAACATTATTGGCATTGGACGCGCAAATCAGCTTGTGGATCGGCAGACCCATGCACTTCGCATAAAAGCCGGCAAGAATATCGCCAAAATTTCCTGTGGGAACCGAAAAGTTCACCGAATCGCCTGACTGAATCTTTCCCGCTTTCACCAGCTCGGTATATGCGCTGAAATAATAGACGATCTGCGGTACAAGACGGCCCCAGTTAATCGAATTGGCGGAAGAGAGCCTTACCCCGTAACCGGCCAGCTTCTGGCTGAATTCTGCATCGCCGAAAATCTTCTTGACGCCGCTTTGCGCATCGTCAAAATTTCCCTTTACAGCGGTAACATTGACATTCTTCCCTTCCTGCGTCAGCATCTGAAGCTGCTGGATCCGGCTGACGCCGCCCTCTGGGTAAAAGACCATAATCCGAATCTGTGGCACATCACGGAAGCCTTCCAGCGCGGCCTTTCCTGTATCACCGGACGTTGCGACCAGAATCAAAACCTCTTCCGTCTCTCCCGTTTTTTTCAGCGCGGTGCTCATGAGCTGCGGCAGCAGCTGCAGTGCCATATCCTTGAACGCACTCGTCGGACCATGCCAAAGCTCCAGCACACTGACATCCTCAAACGTACGGACCGGAGCGCGGCGTTCCGTATCAAACTTGCGATGTCCATAGGCACGATCGACACAGCCCCGAATCTCCTCCTTTGTATAATCGGTAAGAAAAAGCCCCAGAATTCTGGCTGCCTGTTCTTCATAGGAAAGCTGCTGCAAAGAGGCGAGGAACGCTTCATCCACTGCGGGAATCTCCTCCGGCACAAACAACCCGCCATCATCTGCCAATCCGCGAATGATCGCCTCCGCCGAATCGATTTCTGCTCCCTTGCCTCTTGTACTGCTATACTTCAAACCAATCGCCTCTTTCTTTTCCTAACCTGTAACGAAAACGCAACAACGTCTCTGCGGCCGGGTATCACAGCATCACAGACCGGTTTGTTCCATTGCGCCGCCTTGAAATCACAAGCCGTCGGGCAAATTCCCGCTGGACTGTATTTGCAGTTTATTATATCATAGATTAAAAAGGAATCCTATAGAAAACACAAATTTGTCGGTCAACGAAATACTTTTTTATACAAAAATTACACAAATCGCATATTATGAATAGAAAATCCATGATTATGTAAAAGGAAGTGCTTGATTTTGTTGAATATCGCCATGGCTCAAATGGAAGTCCTTCCCGGACACCCGGATAAAAACACAGCCCGGATCCTTTCTCTGATCGAAGAGGCCCGCAAAAAAAGGGCGGATATCGTCATTTTCCCCGAAATGGCCGTTCCCGGCTATCTTCTCGGTGATACATGGGAACAAACCTCCTTCCTGCAGGACTGCGAGTCCTTTGGCAGGGACATCATCGCCGCCTCCCATGGCATCGTCGTCATGTTCGGCAATATTGCCGTTGACTGGTCCAGAAAAAACAACGATGGCCGCGTGCGCAAATACAACGCCTTTTTTACTGCACAGAACGGGCATCTGATCCAACCGGATAATATGCCCTATCCGTATGTCATCAAAACCCTGATGCCGAATTACCGTGAATTCGATGACACCCGTCATTTCTTCAGCCTGCAGAAACTGGCAAGAGAGCTGGGAACAACGCCAAACCATCTGATTTCCCCTGTCTCTCTGAAGATTCGTGATACCCGCTACAGCATCGGCTGTCTTCTCTGCGAGGATGGATGGAGTGATAATTACGAACTTCAACCGTTCGAGGTATTGCGGCAGAATAATCCGATCGACTTTTTCGTCAACATCTCAGCCTCCCCCTATACCCTGGGAAAAAACGAGAAACGAAACCGCGTTTTCGGATGGCAGGCAAAAACTGCGGCTGCCCCCTTGTTCTACGTCAACGCTATCGGTTTGCAAAACAACGGAAAGACCATCTATACCTTCGATGGTTCCAGTACAGCATACACAAAAGACGGAACCATCCATGCCGTCAGCCCAGAGTATCAGGAAGATCTGGCCGTCGTGTCTCTTGACGGCCAAAACCAGCGTCCTGCCTCTGCACCGCCAGAGCCGCCGATTGCTCATATTTATCGCGCCCTTCATTACGGGATCCGGCGTTTTCTTGAAAATATCCATATGAAAAAAGTCGTAATCGGCATCTCCGGCGGGATCGATTCTGCCGTAGCCGCCGCCCTGTATGCAGATATCATCGGCCCGGAAAATCTTCTGCTGGTCAATATGCCCAGCGTCTTTAACTCGCAGACCACTCAGGGTCTGAGCCGCACACTAGCCGAAAACCTTGGCTGTCAATACATGGTCGTTCCGATTCAGCAGTCTGTCGACCACACGATCGAACAGCTGGAAAACACACCGGTTGTCTTGCTCAAAAACGGTGCAGAATCGCATCTGCATGTTTCCTCCTTTGTCGCGGAAAACATTCAGGCCCGGGATCGCAGTGCCCGCATCCTTGCAGGCGCCGCGGCAGCCTTTGGAGGGGGATTTACCTGCAACGCCAACAAAGCGGAAACAACCGTTGGATACTCCACGCTCTACGGTGACCAAAGCGGTTTTTTGGCTGCATTAGCCGATCTGTGGAAATACCAAATCTACGAACTGGCCGATTATATGAATCAGACGGTTTATCAGCGCGAGGTAATCCCTCAGGGCATTATGGATATCGTTCCGAGCGCGGAATTATCCAGCAAGCAGAATGTCGATGAAGGAAAAGGCGATCCGCTGAAATACCCCTATCATGACTACCTGTTCCGCTCTTTTGTCGAACGATGGCAAAAAGCTTCACCGCAGGACATTTTGGAATGGTATGCCGCGGGAACATTGGAGGAAAATCTCGGCTGCCGTCCCGGATTGGTCAGGCAATACTTCCCGACAGCACAATCGTTTATTGAAGACCTTGAACGCTGGTGGAATTTGTTTACGGGGATGGCTGTCGCCAAGCGCATCCAATCACCGCCCGTCCTGGCCATCAGCCGCCGGGCATACGGATTTGATCACCGTGAAGCACAAAACGGCCCCTATTACACCCGCAAATATCTCCAGCTGAAAAACACATTGCTGCAGCAGTAAGTTCCCGACAAAACGGCAAGAAAAAAGAAGGCCCTGATGCCTTCTTTTTTCTTGCCGTTTTAACGCTTCTTCTGTGATTTCTGTCCGTCAGGTACTTGTTTGAGAATATCCGACGTAATATCGTTAATAGAAAGCGGTGTTTCATTTCTTTCCATAGCTATCATCTCCCTATGTTCCACAGGGTAGCACAAAGAAATGAAAGAAATCTGAAGCTATCATCCGGTCAGCATGTCCATAGTATTCAGAAGCGGAAGAATAATGGACAGCACAAAGAACAGGACCAGACCCCCGACCATCAGAATAGCGGCCGGTTCGGCCAGTGCTTTCATACGCTGCGATTCATTGCCGGAAATCACAGCGCATGCTTCCGCCCCTTTCTGCATCATTTTTTCCAGTTCACCGGAGCGTTCCCCGGCCAGATACAGCTGCCGAAGCAAAGTAGGGCAGCAGCTCTCATGCTGCAATGCCTCGCTCAAAGAACGTCCCTGTGATACCGCCTGCCGCACCAAACGGATCTCCTGACGCAGACTGCGATTGATAAATACATCCTCCAGCAAATCCAACGCCGCCGTCAGCTGCACCCCATGAGAAAGCATAACGGCCAGGGTTCCGGAGGCAATCATCCAGTCGGAAAAAAGAATCAGCCGGCCATAGACTGGAATATGAAGCAGTACTCGGTCCAGCCGCAGACGGAACAGTTCTTGTTTACCAAGAACAAGGCCAAGCAAAACCACCGCTGCGGCCAGCGCCAAAACGATTCCGGTATGCTCCTGCAAGAGAGCAGAACCCCCTAGCAAAAAGCGCGTCGGCCAAGGCAGTTCGCCATGAAGCTCCGTCAAAGCAGATACGAGCGTCGGCAGAACAAACCAAAGGATGAAGCCCATCGCCGCCAACGTCGCTCCCATCAGAATCATCGGATACAGCATCATGGATTTTAGTTGTTCCCGGGACCTGTAGGATTCTTCCAAAAAATCTGCGATTTCTTCCAAAATAAGATCCAATGTTCCACCGGCTTCCCCGACCTGTACCAGACGAATCACCCGCCGGGAAAACACCTTGGGGAACTCCCCCAGTGAATCATGCAGTGTTTTTCCACTCAAGACCGAAGCATGAACGGTTTCCGCCATCTGACGAACGCGCAGTGGACCGCCGGAATGACACAGCACAGCCAGCGCTTCATGTACAGGAAAACCGGCAGAAAGAAGAACGGACATCTGCCGGAAAAATACCGCCGCCTCTTCCGGCTGAATCGAACCGGAAACGGAAAAAAGCCGGTGATGCGCCGCAGACTGCAGGGATTTATCTCGAACTTCGCTCAGTCCCGATACCCATAGTCCGCGCTGACGAATCTTTCTGGCCGCCTGTTCCCGACTGTCTGCCTCAAGCTGCCCGGCAAACGATTCTCCGCTGCGATTGCGCGCCTTATAGGCAAAAACAGTCATACGCAGCCCCCTCCCTTACCCTCGCCGGCCTCTTCTTCTCTGGTCGTACGGGTGATCAATCCGCTGGCATACAACCGATCCAGCGCCTGCTCCCGCGTCTGCATGCCATCCTTTTGATGACACAGCATAACGGAATCCAGCTGATTATACTTGCCTTGCCGAATCAGATTCTGTACAGCGTTTCCTGTCAGCAGCACCTCGGTCAGGCATACCCTGCCGCCGCCACGGCGCGGCAATAGCTTTTGCGCAAAAATTCCAATCAGGACTCCGGCCACAGCATCGCGTATCGTATCTCGCTGATTGAGCGGAAACATGCCTTCAATACGCCGGACGGTATCCGCCGCCGTTCCGGTATGCAGAGTCCCTAGGACTAAAATCCCTGCCTCGGCGGCCATCAGCGCCGTACGCATAGTATCCTGATCTCGAATCTCACCGAGCAGAATAATATCCGGAGATTCGCGCAGGGCACTTCGCATCGCCTGGGGAAAAGAGAGAAAATCCCTGCCCCATTCCCGCTGACTGATAAAGCACCTCTCCGGCCGATGGAGATATTCAATCGGATCTTCCAACGTGACGATATGTGCGCCGCGCCGATGATTGACTTCATCAATAAATGATGCCAATGTCGTTGTTTTTCCAGAGCCCGTCCGGCCGCAGACAAGAATCAGTCCCCGATCCGCACCGATCAAGTTTCTCAAGGCCATAGGGCATCCAAGTTCTGCCATGTCAGGAATACGGGCTGGCAAAAGGCGGAGAACAACAGCCAGGCGCCCTCGCTGATAATAGGCATTGCCGCGAAAGCGGCGCCCCGAAAACGTCCAGGAAAAGTCCAATTCCCGCAAATTTTGCAGTACCTGATACTGATGCTCCGTGATCATTTTCCTCAAGGCTGACTCCACCACTTCATCCGTCAGGCAAAACGACCAGACATGCGTCACTTCACCTTCCATACGATAAGCCGGGGCCTGCCCGCTTGTCAGATAAACATCGGATACCTCCCGGGCGATACCGTTTTGGATGAGCAGCTCCCAGTCCTGACTTTTTTCATCCATAGAGCACTCTCCTCACTTCCGCCAGTGAAGTTCCACCTGCTGCGGCCTTCTCCAGCCCGTCCTGCCAAAGCGTTTTCATCCCGGCGCGAATGGCCAGATCGCTCAATTCCCGGCGGTCTCTCCGCGTCAGGATCGCCTCCCTCAGAGCAGCATCCACGACCAAAACTTCCTGAATCGCCATCCGCCCCGAATACCCGGTCCCATGGCAATGCGGACAGCCCATACCGCGCCACAGCCGCATCCCTGAAACATATGACTCACCGAAAAGAGCAGCCTCTGAAGACCCCGGCCGGACTTCCCATGTTTCTTTGCAATGCGGGCAAAGGCAGCGTACCAGCCGCTGCGCGACCACTCCCGACAAGGTCGCAGCCATAAGATAAGGCGGAATCCCCATCTCAAACAGGCGAAAAATCGCCGATACCGCATTTTCCGTATGAAGTGTAGTCATGACCAGATGCCCCGTCAAAGCGATGCGAACGGCAAGCTCTGCGGTCTGTTCATCACGGATTTCACCGAGCAGAATGGTTTCCGCATCCTGCCGCAAAATAGCGCGAAGACCGGCTGCGTAATCCAGCCCGGCCTTTTCATTGAGCTGAACCTGATTGACCCCTGAAAGCTGACGCTCGATGGGATCTTCCAGGGTAATCAAATTGCGATCCGGCTGATTCAATTCCTGCAATGCCGCATAGAGACTGGTAGTCTTTCCTGAATTCATCGGGCCGCAGATCGGCAAAAGCCCGGACGGCCGATGAACCAGTGATTCAAAACGCCGCCGGTTTTCTTTCGAAAAGCCAAGTTCCGTAATCGTTCGTACGGATCCGCCCAAATCCATGAAGCGCAGAACCATCATTTCGCCCTCTGCAGCCGGCATGACCGAGACACGAATATCCAATTTTATTCCCTGATATTCATAACGGATATGTCCGTCCTGAGGACGCCGATGCTGCGCAATATCCATGCCGCCCATAACTTTCAGACGGGAAAGCAGCGCTGCAGCCAGCTCCGATGGCACAGGAGAAAACGCATCCGCGATCAGGATTCCGTCTTGCCGGTATCGGATGCGCAACTTCCCTTCAAACGGCTCCAGATGCAAATCACTGGCCTTCCGTTCTGCCGCAGACTCCAGCAGAAAATCCGCTATGCCGGCGATCGCCGACAGTCTTGCAGGCCCCCGCACTCCGCTGCCGTACTGTCGGATCTCGTGAAGCCCGCGTCCGACCAGCAGCTGCCATACATTTTCCTCGGATGGCATTTCGCTCACTGTCCTCTCACAGAAGATGTTTTTACTAACCATCCATTTCTATGAAACAATTACGGTTTCCTGCCATGACTGAAAATTTTTAGAAATTCTTTTTCAACAGCGTCTCCAACTCACGAATCAGCGTTTCCATCTCCTGCTGCGTGCCGATCGTAATACGAAGATACTGATCCAGCACAGGCTGACGGAAATACCGGACATAAATATCCCGCTGCTTCAGTTGCTCAAACAGCCTCTCCGCTGAAGTGCCGGGACGGGAAGCAAAAATAAAATTCGTCTGGGAATCCGGAAAGAAAAAACCAAGCTTCTTCAGCTGCTCCTTAGTCCACTCCCTTGTCGCAATCGTTTTCGCCGTGGTTTCGCGGAAATATCTTTCATCTTCCAGTGATGCCACGCCTACGGCCAGCGACGGCGCATTCATGGTATAGGAATTAACGGAAAATTTGACATCGTTAAGATAGCGGATCAGCTTTTTACTTCCCAGCGCATAACCGATACGCATCCCTGCCAAAGCCCGCGCCTTGGACATGGTCCGCGTAACCAGCAGATTGTCATAACGCGAAATGAGAGGCAATGCAGATTCGCCGCCAAAATCAACATACGCCTCGTCGACAATCACGACAGAATCCGGATTTTCCTTTATGATCTGCTCGACACCAGTCAGTGACATAGCTTTCCCAGTCGGCGCATTCGGATTGGCAAAAACAATCCCGCCATTTTCCCGCCGATAATCCTCAGGCCGAAGCTCAAATTGATCCGTCAGCGGCACCTTGATAAAGGGAATCCGGTAAACCGCCGCCCAAACTTCATAAAACGAATAAGTAATGTCCGGAAAAAGAATCGGCTTTTCCCCGGCAAAAAACGTCAGAAAGCACATGGACAGGACATCATCCGAACCAACCCCGACAAAAACCTGATCCTCCTCCACATGATGATATGCTGCCAGCGCTTCCGTAAGCACATGGCAGTCCGGCTGCGGATAACGCCGCAGCGAATCAGCATCAAACGAATGAAGCACTTCAGCCACCTTAGGTGAAGGCGCATACGGACTTTCATTTGTATTCAATTTAATGACCCGACGCTGCGGCTGCTCGCCGGGAGTATACGGAACAACGGTCCGAATATTTTTCTCAAAACTCATGATAAAATTCCTCCGATCTTGATTTTCCTCCGTGGATACCTGTTTTATTATAACATCTCAATCCATGAAGAAAAAATACATTTCTCATCGAAATAAAAAATTTATAACATACATCTGTAAACATCAACAAGAAATAAAAATATTTTTCGAAAGTGTAGGTTTACAATAGATGTGAGACTGGAGGGATATACAAAAGCGACCGAATCCCGTAGAATATTGGTTGCAACAAACTTCTACAAAAGGAGACCCGATCGCCATGTCTATCATACCACATCAGAAG
>NZ_VUNL01000001.1 GCF_009697385.1 Wylensekiella montiformis | reverse complement strand
AAGCATTATCCCTTGTATTTCAACCGAAAAAAGCCCCAAAAATCCAAGGCGATATTATGGATTACATCTATGGGAATGCCTCATAATTGATAACTTTTATCGGTCTCACATCATTGACAAACCTACAACTTGAAAGAAAGCGTTGTATTTGCTAAACTTGACATTAGAGCTTCTCCTTTGCTAATTGTTGAGTTTTGGCACTTGCAATTTTAGCAAAAGAATCTCTTTTTGTATACATGCTAGTGCTCCACCCAGAAGGTGGAATGATGAAAGAGCTTTCAGCCTAGGATTTGTGCTGGATGAGTGGTCTAAGCGTCTGCGGACATGAATAATACAGGATAAATAATACGAAAAGAGGTGAACTCCGTGAAGTAAATTGTTTGGTTGGAAACAAAAAAATACTGGGTAGTTCCATTTACATAGACTTTTATTTTACGGAGGAAATTATGATTAAAAAGAAAATTTTAACAAGCGTTATGACTTTAGCCATAGCCGTTACAACTTATTCAAGTGCATTGGCATATGTTCCTATTGGGAAAGATTACCATATTGCCGCTGATAAAATGGAAATTGATTATTTTTTAAAAAATAAGCTTGGTGGATTACAAAGAAGTGAATATCTTGAAAAAAACATCCAAGCTCCACTTATTAAATATAATCCAAAAAAAATATGGAAAAGTAATTCAAAATACGCTGATGGCTTAAAAGAAGTATATATTGAACCTGTAGGGGATGCTACCGATAGCAGGGATGGTGGCGGTAGCTATGGAGGTGGTTATATTAGCCTTACTAGAGGTAGTGTATTAGTAAATTCAGCACCCGTTTATGGTAGTAAAAAGTAACTTTGACTCCTAAAGATTATAATGTTTATGCTTTAAGTGCTATTGCTTCTGACTATGCCCATGAATGTGGTCATTGGTATTATAATGATGCTGTGATTGATGCTAATCTTAATCAAACTAACGAAACATCAGACAAAGATACAATGCAGATGGAGACTCGTGCAGATGCTTTTGGAATTCGTCTTTTAGAAAATGTTCCTCAATTTAGTGTTGGAGGAGATTTAATTAGCATGTATAGAGCAGCTCAACAAATGGGTTGGAATATAGGAGGAAAGCACCCAACTAATATTAGCCGTTGGAATGCTACATATAAGTATATACGCCAAATGGCAGGTGGGCGTGTTAATTTCTATAACGAAAGTTCTCAAGAAAATGAAATTTTTTATATAAAAGATAGTCAAGGGAAAAAATGGGAAATTGTTATTCCTCCACAATATGAAGTAGCAAATTTTGTTAATATGGAGAGTAAAAAACAACTGTATACTGCTTATGAACGAGCAAATTATGTTATTGGACAAGTTGCTTGGGCAATTAAGAACAATTGTTGGGATGAAAATCATGTTAACATAGAAGACGGCTCAAAATATTTTAAAGATATTCCACAAGGGGATATTACAATCAAAGTAATTGTTGCCAGAAAAAACAGTCGAGAATATAAAATTATTGACTGGGTAGGAACTAGTACAGTTCAATCAAAGAAATATTATACACCAGAACAAAAACAAGCCCTTGATGATTATTTAAGTAATCTTTTGTATTCAACTGGTATGCAATAAGATGAAACGACCTAAAATAAGTTCTGCTTTTTTCACCGTGGCAAATTGAAAATAGATTTTAAGACATTTTCTAACAAAAAAAGAACCAGTACCCCATAGGAATACTGATTCTTTAGGAATAGGACTCTCTTTCTCTCCGAAAAATTGAACTTAATAACCTGTGGACAACTTTTCGACAACCAGTTTTAGCTAAAATGGAAACCAGACTAGCCAAAACCTGTTCAAAGAAAAAGCCCTTTAATCTCAATGGCAGAGAGGGTGGGATTCGAACCCACGGTGGCTATTCACCACACTTGATTTCGAGTCAAGCACCTTCGACCACTCGGACACCTCTCCGTGTTCGTCAAGAACAGAAATAGTATATCATAGTTTTTGTTGTTTTGTAAAGAGAATATTTTCGTGTGCGGTTTTGCGGGGGGTTAGTGGTGGCAAGTGTGTCCGGCGGCGTGGTGGCTGCAGTGGACGGCTGGGTCGTAGTTCAGCTTCCCGGCCAGAAGGTCGTTTACGGCGGCGTCGGCGTCGCCGCTGGCTCCGCCGTAGAGGCGGATGCCGGCGGAAGACAGAGCATTTTGGGCGCCCTGACCGATTCCGCCGCAGATGAGTGTGTCGATGCCTTCGCGCTGGAGCAGATCGGCCAGCGCGCTGTGGCCGGCTCCGTTGCAGTCAAGGATATGTGATTCGCGGACGGCGTTGTTTTCGATGGTATATACCTTAAACTGGCTGGTCTTGCCGAAGTGCTGGAAAATCTGTCCGTTTTCATAGGTGACGGCTAATTTCATGGTCTGACATCCTTTCTTCATCCTGTTTTGCCGCGGGAAGGCGCAGCAAGTGTTTTTTGCTGTGCACAGTTCGTAATTTCCTCCGCCGATGTGCAGCGGGCGGCCTTCGATGAGGCAGCCTGCTATTCTCCGGCGGGCGGAGGTATACAGGGCTTGTACGGTGGTTCTGGCTACGCCGAGCTGTCGGGCGCATTCTTCCTGCGTCATGCCCAGATAATCCAGCAGGCGAATACATTCCAATTCCTCGAGACTCATCCGGACTTCCGGCGTTTGTTCCGGCAGATCGGGGAGAAAGCGACGGCAGCGCGGTGCAGCGCAGATTCTTCTTTTTTTGCATGGTCTGGCCATAGGAACTCCTTTTTGACATATGTCGATAATATGAGTATAACACATTTATGACATATGTCAATAATGTAATAAAAAACCAGCAGGTTTTCTGCTGGCGTTTTGTTTTTCAGTGTTCTCGGGACATATTGTGATGGTGGTGATTCCTCGGCGTGTCCTGCTCCCAGCCGGGGCAGCGGTTCGGGCTGGCGCCGGATGGCGGGCAGTACCAGTCTTCGTCTGATGCGCCGCTTGACTGCCAGCGGCCGGAGTATGCTCTGTCCATGTGGCCCATGTCCGTGTGGTTCATGTTCATAGGCATATCGGCGGGAGACGGCCGCCAGCCGGACAGGGTTGGGTTGGCCATGCCGAAGATCATGGCGATATGGCTGACGATCAAAAATCCGATCAGGAACTGGAAGTGTTTCCGCATGCGTTCGCGTTCGGAAAGGCTTCTGCCGATTGCGCCGAGTTCCAGAAGCGTAATCGCGCCGAGCGGGAAGATGCCAAGCAGATAGAAAAAGATCGCGATTTCGTCGATGATTCCGCGCCAGTGCAGGGAAGGAATCACCGCAGCGATCAGGTAAACGACGACTGCGGCAAAGTAGATGCCGGAGAAAATGCCCAGTGCTTTGCTGATTTTCTGCCAGGTTTGCGTGCTGTCATCTTTCCGGTAGAGCATATAAAATTCGGCGGCGACCATTGCTTCAGCGGCTGCGACGGGGATTACCATAAAAAGGATCAGGTTCCAGGGCGAATTTGCCGCAAGCAGGTCCATGTAATTTGTCATCATCATAATGAGTTGTTCCTCCTGTTCGTTTTAGTGATTTTATTATATAGTAGAAGTGTGCAGATGGTATGGAGGAAATATGAAGAATTTATGAAGATGGAGCGTTGAGATGCGGGCTTATTCGATTTTGTTTGTCGATGATGATGAAAAATTGCTGGCGCTGCTGCAGGAATATTTTGCTCAGGAGCAGTTTGCCGTATCGGTCGCGGAGGATGGGCGAAAGGCGCTTGATATGCTGGACGATGTGAAGCCGGATATCATGGTGCTGGATATTATGATGCCGGGGATGAGCGGGCTGGAGGTCTGCCGGGAGGTGCGGCGGAGCGCTGTGCATGGCAGGCTGCCGATCATCATGCTTACGGCGAGAGCGGAGGAGCCGGATCGTTTTGTCGGGCTGGAAATGGGGGCCGATGATTATCTGGTTAAACCGTTCAGCATGCGGGAGCTCGGGGCGCGCATCCGGGCTATTTTGCGCCGGATGGATCCGCTCGGAGGGGCAGAACGTCCGGAGTCCGTTCAGGAGATCGTCCGGGGCGGTCTGGTTCTGCAGATTCGGGAACATACGCTTGTGAAGGACGGGCAGCCGGTGGGGCTGACGCCGACAGAGTTTTCCCTGCTGCAGCTTTTTATGAAACATCCGGGACAGGTGTTTAACCGTATGCAACTCTTGGAAAGCACCCATGGAGAGGCTTTTGACGGGTATGAGCGAACAATTGATGCGCATATCCGCAATCTGCGCCGGAAGATCGATGAGGAGCCGGGTATGTCCAGAATTGAGACAGTTTACGGAATCGGCTATCGTTTCCGGGGAGGGATGTGATGAAGCAGCCATTTTTCAGTCTGAGATACCGGATTGCCGGTCTGACGTTTCTGTTGATTGCCATGACGGTTTGCAGTCTGCTCTATCTGGCAAATCAGCAGATGCAGAGCTTGTTTGCCGAGTATTTGCGTATGCCTATGGGCCCGATGATGGGCGGGATGGGGATGCATTCGATGCATATGGGGCAGAATGAGCTTCATTTTTTGCATTCGGTTCATCAGTCGTTGATCTGGGTGGGCCTGCTGTTTATGGTTCTTGGTTTTTTGGCCAGCCTGATGGTCGCCGGATCGATTACGCGCCCGCTGCATGCGCTTTCGCGGGCGGCGCAGAATATCCGGCAGGGAAAGCTGGGGCAGCATGTTGAAGTTTCTTCTCATGATGAAATTGGGCAGCTGACGGATGCGTTCAATCAGATGGCTGCGCAGTTGGCGCAGAATGAAAAGATGCGGCGTGAATTTTTGGCGAATACGGCGCATGAGCTGCGAACGCCGCTGGCCATTTTGAACGGCAATTTGGAAAATATGATTAGCGGGGCGGCTGAGCCTAAGATGGAACGATTGCTTTCCATGCAGGAGGAAGTGATGCGGCTTACGCGTCTGGTCGGCAGTCTGCGGGATTTGTCTCTGGCGGAGTTGCATCAGCTGCCGCTGAATCTGGAGATGACGGATATCAATCAGCTGGTCGTGCGCGCTGTCGATCTCTTCCAGCCGCTGGCGGAGGAAAAAGGGCTTCAGTTCCGGTGCGAGCTGGCTGATCCTCTTCCGCAGACAGCGGCCGACCGGGACCGGATGAATCAGGTGCTGCAGAATCTTATCAGCAATGCGGTCCGTTACTCGGCCCGGGGCGGTGTGATCACGTTGTCCACCCGTCAGAAGGGGAAGGAAATTCTCATTGAGGTCCGGGATACCGGAGCGGGTATTGCCCCCGAAGATCTTTTGCATGTGTTCGATTATTTTTATCGCGGAGACCGGTCGCGCAGCCGTCAGAGCGGCGGAACCGGAATCGGGCTTTCGCTGGTCAAGTATTATAGCGAAGCGCATGGCGGCCGTGTGGAGGTACAGAATGGCAAGCCGTGCGGTGCAGTGTTTTCTGTGTATCTGCCGGTGCGCAGAGGTACGGCATGAAAGCGGCTGGACATACAAAAACAGCAGGACGAAAATGCGTCCTGCTGTTTTTGTATGTTCGGATTATTCCGCGGCCTTTACGACCTCTTTGCCGTCATAGTAGCCGCATTCCGGGCATACGTGATGAGGCATTTTCGGTTCGTGGCACTGCGGACAGGCTGCGAAGTTCGGTGCTTCGAGCTTCCAGTTGGCGCGGCGCTGGTCGCGGCGCGCTTTCGACATTTTGCGCTTTGGAACTGCCATGTTGATGTTCACCTCCGGAGCAATACAAGTTCTTGTCTGTGAAATCCATGCAATAGGTTGATGCGGAATGGATTCATTTCACGTTATATGTGTGTTGACACATAAAATAATGATACTCTTTTTTGCGTGCGAATGCAAGAAGAAAATATCCGGCTCAATCGCGGCGGATAAAATCCTCGATTGTCAGACCGTGTGATTTGGATGGCGCAGGTTCCGTTTTCGGCTGGAGCGGGGAGGCGGCATGTTCAGTGGGATTTGCTGATTCCGCCGGACCGGCTGCTTCGGGGCCGGATAACGGCGTCAGGCGGACGGCCAGTGTATCGCCGTTTTTGACCGGAGAGGTGAATTCGGCAGGCTGACCGTTGACCAGAATGGTGAAGGTGACATGGCTGGTTGCCGCCGGCGGCTGAAAGTTTACGGCGAGCAGCGCGTCGCTGACTGTGGTCGTGCGGCGTTCCGAACGGACACAGGTGATGCGGCAGCCCTCGCTGACCAGCGTGCCGGGGCTGGCCGGCCGGCCGTTTGCCGTGAGTTCGATGCTGGCGGAGGGGATATGATATTCTTCGTTTTCATAGTAAATGACAACGGAGGTGTCTGCATCGCTGAGATTCAGGATGCTGCCCAGTTTCGGTTCTTCATCGGTCAGATATTCGACATGATCGCCAGGATGGATCGGCATGGATATGCTGGCCGGGGCGTCGTTGAGCAGGATCTCCGGTGTGCAGGAGAAGGCGGCCTCTTCTCCGTTCAGGGTGTAATGGATCTTGCGCCCTGTCGGCGGATAGCCGGCGGCGAGCAATGCTTCGCCCAGGCTCTTGAACTCCCTGCTCTCGATGATGTCGCCGTCTGCCAGCATCCGGGAGGCATCCGCTTCCTGTCCGTTGACGGTGATGCGCTGGCGAATGTGCTTTTCTCTTCCGTTGATGTAAATGGTGTATTCCCGCCCTGCCGTGATGATGTCGCTGAGTCGGACGGAAGGAGTGGTTCCGTCTTTTCCGGCGATGATTTCAATATGAGCGCCGTTTCGGATGGGCGTGTCGAGTCCGGCTTCTGCGCCGTCCAGAGTGATCTGGGCGAAGGTGCCGAGCGTCCCCGGGAAAAACTTTTTTTCACCGCCGATCGTGACCATGAGGCCGAGTCCGGGGCGGCCGTTGTATTTCCGCAGATTGATGCCTGCATTGAGCAGGGCGTCGGAGATGGTGAGTTCGCGGAAGTTAAACAGGCTGTATTCTTCTTCGTTGATATAAACCGAAAGGAAGTGCAGGGTATTCAGCGAAGCGATTTTCAGGATGCCGAGCGGGGTGACGGCATCCGGCGAATGCAGATCGTCCGGCAGGTCTTCGATGCCGTCGATTTTTTCCGGTTTGCGGACGGCCACTCGGTTTTCCGGCATGCCGAGTTCTTTGGCCACGAATTCGTTCAGACGGGGGGTCAGCGATCCGCCGCCGACCAGCATAACAGCCTGCGGCGCTTCTCCGTTGAGATCGGTGATCTGTTTGGCTATGGCCTTGGCCAGAGCTTCGATGTTCGGCAGGACGGGTTCGATGACCTCTTCGGCAGTCAGGCTGCACGTTGTGCCGAGTATGTCGGTAAAGTGGGGCTCTTCGCCGGCGGATGCCTGCCGTTTCACGGACTCTGCCACATTGAAATCCAAAAGGAAATGCTGGCTGATCGCTTCGGTGATTTCATCTCCGGCCAGCGGAACCATGCCGTAGGCAATGACGGATCCGTTGCGGGTGATGGCGACGTCGGATGTGCCGGCGCCGATGTCTACGAGTACGAGATTCAGATGGCGCATGGTGGGGGGAATCAGAACGTTGATGGCGGCGATCGGCTCAAGAGTCAGGGCGTGCATGTCCAGCTTTGCTTCATGCAGGGCGGACTGCATCGAATCGATAACCTGCCGCGGTAGGAAGGTGGCAATGACGACGGCTTTTGCTTTTTTGCCGCGCTGGCCGACCAGACTTTTGAGTGGAGTGCCGTCGAGCAGGTAGCGGATGGTGCTGTAGCCGACGCAGTAGTAGAGCGTTGGATCGTCTACTGTGTGCGAATCGGTCAGCGCAGCCTGCGCGGCCTGAACGCCGGCAAAGTCAAGGTTTCGCTGCTGCTCCGGCGTGATGATGCCGCTGAGGTCCATTTCCGCTTCGGCAGTCATCGTGTAGAGAGCGCGTCCTGCCGCAGCGACGGCGGCGTGATGGATCGGGCCGGTCTTTTTTTCCAATGCTTTCCGGACCTGGCTGATGATGTCGGCTACCTGCGGGACGTCATGAATCTGTCCGTCAAGCATCGCCCTTGTTTTGTGTTCAAGCCGTTCGGTGGCCAGGATGCGCAGCATCCCTTCCGAGGCTTGCTCCGCAACGATACCGATCACGCTGCGGGTGCCGATGTCGAGCGCAAAGATGCGGCTGGCCCGGCGGCTTGCGGAGGTTTTCGCGGACCTTACGCCCTTCCTGCTCTTTGTGGTTCGGCGGGAGCGGCGCACGGTCCGCTTTTTTGCTGCGTGCGTTTCGTCGGGTTTTTCTGCTGTGTTTTCCAGCGGGGCATGTATTTCAAGCATAAAAAAACTCCTTGTCATACAAGAGTGAAAAAAGGTTATTTCTATTATTTCGCGAACTATATAGTAGAATCCTGTTTTTGTGACGAATTTTTGCGTCAGGATGCACGATGACGAGAATAAATGGGAGCAGGTGTGATAGTTATGACAGGAAATAAAGAAGTAATCACAGGCAGTGATTTCAAGCGGATGGTCAGCGGGGCTTACAGTGAGTTCCTGCTGGAATATGACAACATCAACGCGATGAAAGGTGCCGGGACGCTGCCGGGGACGCATGTGCTGCGCACGATGGGAGCAGCTGTCCTGCCGCTTCACGATGTGAAGGATGACAGCATCGGCGGTCTGGCGCGCCGCACAGCTGCAGGCGCCGTATTCGGCGCGCGGGGCAGTGCAGGCGTGGTGCTGGCGCAGATGTTCCGCGGATTGGGCAAGGGGCTTTCCGGCAAATACGATGCAACGTCGTCGGAATTTGGCAAGGCGTTTCAGTATGGCATTCTGTATGCCCAGCGGGTTATTCCTGAGAAACCTGAGCGCCCGATTATCACGTTGGCCAAGGCGGTAGCCAAAGGCGCTTATCATGCTGTGCGCGCCAACGTTCCGATTTCCGAAATCTTAGAGGCTGCGATTGCAGCCGGAGAGAAAGCGCTGGCCCGCGTGGATCATGAGGATGCCGGCGCACGCATTATGTTTACGTTTCTCAAAGGCTGCCTGAAAGGGCTGGACGGTAATTTCGTGTCGCCGGCGGTCAGTCTCTCTTTGGGACTGGGCGTGCGGCAGAGCGGCATGCCGGATCCGCGCGATGATATGGTCCGCCCGTATTGTGTCCGGTTTTTTATCGGCAACATAAAGATTCGCGCGGCGGAGCTGGAGGAACAGCTGCGGGAGTTTTCGACGTTTGCGTTGGTGGAGCCGCGGGAAAAAGGCGTGTCGGTCCATCTTCATACGGATCATCCGGGCCGCGTCATGGAGCAGGCGGTCGGCTGGGGGCCGCTGCGGGATATTCACATCACCAATATGAGCGAAAGCCATGCGCTGGGCGTGCATGGGGCATTGATGCCGGTGGCGCTTCTGGCTGTGGCTGAGAATAAGGTGCAGGCCAGAGAGCTGCAGGATTCCGGCATTCATATTCTGGTCAGCGGCAGTGAGATGGAGGGCCCGTCGGTGGGCGAGCTGGTGAACGCCGCGCACAGTGATCTGGCGTCGGCTTATGTTATGCTGGCCTGGAGCCGGGATTTCTGGCTGGCTTTTCGTCAGGTGAAACGGCTGCTGGGCAGCCGGATCGAGCTGGTGCTTTGTGAGAATAAGGTTCAGCAGGCTGCGGCGGTCAGAGCCTTTGATCCTGCTAAAGACGCAGCGGCTAATGCGAAAGCCATGGTACAGGCAGTCAGGGAAGCAGCAGATTCCTGAGCGCTTCGGCGACAATTTCCGGCCGGATGGCATTCATGCAGGCATTGTTACGATGCCTGCATTTTGTTTTGCAGCAGGCGGTACAGGAATGCGGACTCAGGATAAAATGATGTCCCGGCGTCAGCGGCCCGTATATATCGGGATGCGTCGGCCCCCACAGGGACAGGGTGGGCGTGCCGACGGCTTCTGCGATATAAAGCGGCCCGGTATCGCCGGTCAGCAGAAGATTCGCGGAGCGGAGCAGCGCCGCGAGTTCGGTCAGGCTGGTCTCTCCGGCAATCGAGAGCGTCGGACGGTTTATGTATTTCCGGGTCTGTTCGATGAAGGGGCGATCGCCGGGGGCGCCGCTGAATACGATCTGGACGGATTCAGGCAGTTCGCGGAGTGCGAAGCCGAAGGATTCCGGCGCCCAGTTTTTGTCCGGCCAGGTTGTGCGCGTATTGACGATGAGAATCGGCCGGCCCGGATTGCCCGGTTCGATGCCGCGGCGGTGCCAGAAGGCGGCGGCAAAGCCGTCGAGCTCCGGGGGCAGGCGGAGGACAAGCCCCGGCTGAAAATCCTGCGGACGGATGCCGAGTGGCTGCAGTGCCGTCATGTAACGGCGGATCTTGTGACGGTCCGGGATGTCCGGAGCCATTTCTGTCATAAAGAGAAAATTGCCTTCATGGCGTTCATGAATGCCGATGCGGCGCGGCGCCCCGCTGAGCCGGGTCAGCAGGCCGCTGAGGAACAGCCCCTGTATGTCCAGCGCAATGTCGTAAGGGTGGGTTTGAAGCAGGGCGCGGGCTTCCTTTAGGCAGGTCCATACTTCCCGAAAGTTTTTTTTGGCAAAGGCGCGGTCGAGCCGCCGACGGTCCCAGACCAGTAGCCGGTCGATGTCCGGATTGCCGCGCAGCAGAATGTCGGCGGGGGGGCTTACCAGCCAGGTGATATGACAGTCCGGGCGCAGGCGCCTGAGATTGTGCGCTACGGATGTGGCATGCAGGACGTCGCCGATGGCGCTGAGCCGCGTTATGAGGATGCGGGCGCCGGACGGGATACTGGAGATTGTGTTTTGCATGAATACTCCCTTTTACTGGCTTTTTGGGTCAGCATACGATAATCGATTGCCGGAAAAAATCCATGGTGCAGCATTGTTTTTGACGGAGTTCTTGGTTTTTTACAGCAGATCATAGTACAATGGATGATGAGTGTTATAACGAATTCTATCTTAGCATAGGAGCAGAGGTCATTCAAGCCGGAAGCGGCGGGAAAGGAGCAGGAGATTTTGCTGAGGGACATGATGATTCATACGGTCGCCAGCGACCAGTCATACAGCCGCGGGGTTCGCTATTATCAGCAGGGCCGCGTGGAGGAACTGGAGCCGGTTGGAAAAACCGGCAGAACTTATCAGGCGCAGGTGTCCGGGTCGAGCCGTTATCATGTAAAAGTCAGCCTGAGCAAGGACGGAAACGGGATCGAGCAGTATGACTGCGATTGCCCCGCAGCACAGCAGTATATCGGTGCCTGCAAACATGTTGTTGCGGTTCTGAAAGTCATTCAGGAGGAACAGGAGCAGCAGGAGACGGGGGAAAAATCACCGGCTGCTCTGGAGACGGTGATTGAGAAGCTGCGCGCGGCTTATGATGTCCGGCGTCAGCAGCCGGCCCGTTCGGCGGGCAGCCGGCGCATGTTTCATTTTTTTGCTGAGGCGGATCATCAGGAATACCGGCCGCAGTCAGGAGAACGGCAGGGGGCGTATCTGATTCCCCGCCTTTTTGTCGAGGATATGTACGGACGAACGCAGTGCTGGCTGGAATTTCGCTTCGGTACAGGAAGGCTTTATGTGGTGCGCAATCTTCTTTCGTTTCTGCAGGCGAAGGAACGCGGGGAGGATTGGGCCCTGGGGCAGTCCGGCTCTGTGAATCTTTCCCGAATCTTTTGGGCGGATCCTGTCTCGGAAAAGCTTTGCGCCCTGCTGCAGGACGCGCGGCGCGAGGAAGAGAATGTCATCCCGTACCGTCCGGCCGGCGGCTATCACTATACGGGTTATGACAGCTATCTCTTCGAGCAGAAGCGTTTCAAACTGTCGCCGGAACACCTCGGGCGATTTCTTGCCGTCATGGGGGATACCTCCTTTGAGATGCGCATTAATGGAGCGGAGCTGGGGGATGTGCGGCCGGTGTCGGGAGCGCCGACGCTTGGCGTCCGCGTTCAGGATGACGGCGGAAATGGGCAGGTGCGGCTGGATACGGACGATCTCCTGCCGCTGGACGACGGCTGCCGGTATCTGTATCACGACCAATGTATCTATACGGTGGAGCCCAAATTTGCCCGGGCGGTCCGGCCGCTGTGGCAGTCGTTCAGCGCGGCGTCCCATATCGAGGTGTCGGAAGCGGATATGGGGCGTTTCTTCGAGGAAGTGCTGCCCATGCTGGAACGGGCGGCGGAGGTTCAGGTAGATCCGGTTTTTCTGGAGCGGTACCGTCTGCAGCCCCTGACGGCGGAGCTTTACATCGATTATGCCGGAGATGGCGTGGCGGTACAGGTATTTCTCTGCTATGGCGATGCACGTTACAATCCCCTGTCCGACAAGGAGCCGCCGCTGCGGGACGGCCGCCGTCTGGTAAGGGATCTCCGGGGGGAGCAGGAGATTCTCGGACGGCTGAAACATTATGGATTTCGTCCGGAGCGCGACCGATTTGTGCAGAAAAAGGAAGAAGAAAGTTACGATTTTTTGACGGAAGGGCTTTCTGAGCTTCCGGACTGGGTCGACGTCTATTATGCAGACAGCTTCGTCAAGCGGCCGGTGCGTCCGATGCCGAAGGTAACGGCAGGAGTTCGTGTCAGCGAGACGGATTTGCTGGAAGTCACATTCGATATGAAGAATCTGGACTTTCAGGAGCTCATGGATATTCTGGATTCTTATCATCAGAAGCGGCGGTATCACCGGCTGAAAGACCGGACTTTTGTGACGCTGGAGGATCAGCAGATGCAGGCTCTGGCGGATTTTGTCGATCATGTGGGCATTACCCGGAAACAGGAAGGAACGGCAGGCGTCGTAGAGCTGCCGCTTTCCCATGCGATGTATCTGGATGAATTGTCGCGTGGAGAGGATAGTCTGCACTTGGAACGGAGCAGGGCCTTCCGGGCTTTGGTGCGGGACATCCGCCATCCGGAAGAAGCCGAAACGGAAGTGCCGGAAAGTCTGGCCGGAGTGCTTCGCGACTATCAGGAAACGGGCTTCCGCTGGCTGACCACGCTGGCGTCGCATCATCTGGGCGGTATTCTCGCCGATGATATGGGCCTCGGCAAGACGCTGCAGGTCATCGCCTTTCTGCTTTCTCAGCAAAACGATACCGATCCGCCGTCACTTGTTGTGGCACCGACTTCCCTGATGTATAATTGGCTGGATGAGATTCAGCGCTTTGCACCGCAGCTCAGAGCTTCGGCCGTTGCCGGGACGAAGGCGGAGCGCGAAACGCTTCTTGCCGCTGTGGATGAGAAATGTGACGTGCTGATTACGACGTACAATTTGCTCAAACGGGATATTGCCTCGTATGAGAACATACGGTTCCGCTACTGCATTTTGGATGAAGCGCAGCATATCAAGAATCCGGTGACGCAGAATGCCCGCGCTGTCAAGAAGGTCCGGGCAGGCGGTTACTTTGCCCTGACCGGAACGCCCATCGAGAACACGCTGACGGAGCTTTGGTCGATCTTTGATTTTCTGATGCCGGGCTATCTGCTGACGCACAAGAAATTCAAAACGCACTTTGAGACGCCGATTGTCCGCGATCAGGATGAGCGGACGATGAAAGATCTGCGGCGTCATGTCATGCCCTTTATTCTGCGCCGCATGAAAAAGGATGTGCTGACCGAACTGCCGGATAAGGTAGAGCGCAGAATGGTCAATGAAATGACGCCCAAACAGGAGAAGGTCTATCAGGCATGGTTTATCCGCAGCCAGAAGGAGTTTGCGGCAGAGCTTCGGGCGAATGGCTTCGGGGACAGCCGGATTAAGATACTGGCCATCCTCACGCGCCTGCGCCAGATAGCCTGCGATCCCTCGTTGTTTCTGGAAGGATATGAAGGCGGATCCGGCAAGCTGGATATGCTGGAGGAGGTCGTCGGCGAAGCGGTGGAAAGCGGCCATCGTCTGCTGATTTTTTCTCAGTTCACGACGATGCTTGCCCATATCGGTGAGCGCCTGCGCCGTCTGGGCATTTCCTATCATTATCTGGACGGTTCGACGCCGGCGCTTGAGCGGATCCGGCTGGTCAAGTCATTCAATCAGGGAGGGGCGCCGATCTTTCTGATCTCGCTGAAAGCCGGGGGAACCGGGCTGAATCTGACTGGAGCAGACATGGTCATTCATTTCGATCCCTGGTGGAATCCGGCTGTCGAAGATCAGGCCACGGACCGCGCCTATCGTCTGGGACAGAAAAATAACGTTCAGGTGTTGAAGTTCATTACGAAAAATACGGTGGAAGAAAAGATTTACGAGTTGCAGGAACGAAAAAAATCGCTGATCGATCAGATGATACAGCCCGGAGAAAATTTCCTGACGAAGCTGTCGGAGGAAGAAATCCGTGATCTGTTCGCGCGGCGGTAAAATGTCCCGCAACGACAGAGAAAAAAGCGCCCTGCCTTGTCGAAATGGACAGGCAGGACGCTTTTTTTTCGATATGGATTTCAATAATGCGGATGCTTCTTGACGTATTCGACCGGACGGCTCCAATCGACATGAACCTGTGTATTTTCCCAAAGACGGGTCAGAGCGGTTTTGAAGCTTTCTTCATCGGCCGCAGGATCGATGGTCTCATTGGTGAAGTCCATGAGCGTTTTGTGCGGGACGCGGATCTCATGGACCGTCCCCAGATAATCCTCCACGCGTTTTTTCCCTTCGTCGTCACCAAGGTGCACTTCCGCTTTGCGGGCAGAAGCATCGTAGTCAATCCAGCCTAACGTGTTTTTGTAGCTGATCGCTACGCTGAATGTATTGGTCATTGATAAAACTCCTTTTTGCTGCTTTTGTGATCTGTTTCTATTATAAACGATTCGGTGGGGAAAGCAAAGGAAAGTTCGGCGTACGGGTTCCGTTGAAGCGTCCTGACGGTATGGGAAGCCGCGTATCGCTTGTTGTCAAGTCTTGCACGCATATTTTTTTTATGCTATGATACTTACAAAGAAGGACAAGCCTGAGATGTGCGCGGGCTTTAATAATGTCTAACCTACATTTTTTTCAGGGAGCCTGATTTGATTCTGGCGGATATTCGCCTCGGCGGTTTTGGAAACCAGACTTAGGGCACCCACCTGCGAGCAGCAGGTTTTAGGCATGTAAAGCGAACGGCATTTTGGACCCCTGCTTTGAAAAGGGATTGCTGCCTCGGGGCGGCAGTCTCTTTTCGTGTATGATGTATACGCGCATACAAGTATACGCCGGCAGCGAATCTGCCGGCGTATTTTCAGTGGAGCTGCCGACGCAGCGAAAAGGAGATTTCATTGATGCGGGTTACCTTCGGTTCGGGCTGCGGGGCATCGGCGATTTCGATCTGATCGAGCATGCCCTTGACCTGCTCCCGGATATTGTTCAGGTATTCGCGGCGCAGGGCCTGCTGTTCGGTTTGCTCTTCCGGAGTCAGTCCGACCGAGCGTTTTTTGTGTGAAAGTTCATTGATGCGGGAAATGAGTTCGGGTGTGATCATACGTTCCTCCTGTTTGCCGGATAATAAAAAACGGAACTATACCGTTGTTGTGATTCTGCAATAGTATCTATTATAGCGAATCCGGACGAAAAAGTATACCGGGAAGCAGAGGAGCGCGGCGGAAATGTTTTCAATCCGGCGCAGATGTGATATATTGTGATTGGTTGCCGGTCGTTTTTGAACGGCAATCAAGAGGATTTGACGGACAAAAGATTTGACAGACAAGAGAGGAGTAATCCTGATGAGCATCCGTATTGGTATTCTTGGTTATGGCAATCTGGGCCGCGGTGTGGAATGCGCTGTGGCGGCAAGCCCGGATATGGAGCTGGCAGCTGTTTTCACGCGGCGGGATCCGGCGTCGCTTTCGATCGCCACGGCTGGTGTTCCGGTGGTAAGCGTAAAGGATACGGAATCCTGGCGGGATAAGATCGATGTGATGATTCTCTGCGGCGGCAGTGCGACCGATCTTCCTGTTCAGGGGCCAGAGTATGCCAGACAGTTCCATGTGGTGGACAGCTTCGATACACACGCCCGTATCCCCGAGCATTATGAAGCGGTGGACAAGGCGGCGAAAGAAACCGGTCATATCGGTATCATTTCCGTTGGCTGGGATCCGGGTCTGTTTTCGCTGGCCCGTGTTTACGGCAATGCGATTCTGCCGGACGGCAAGGATTACACGTTCTGGGGCCGCGGCGTTTCGCAGGGCCATTCCGATGCAATACGCCGCATCCGCGGCGTCCGCGATGCCAGACAGTATACGGTGCCGGTTCCTGAAGCTCTTGAGGCCGTCCGCGCCGGGAAGGATCCGGATCTTACGACGCGTCAGAAACATACGCGCGAGTGCTATGTGGTGCTCGAAGAGGGGGCTGACGCCGCCTATGTGGAACAGGCGATCAAGACCATGCCGAATTATTTCGATGAATACGATACGACTGTCCATTTCATCAGCGAGGAAGAACTGCAGAAAAATCACAGCAGACTGCCGCATGGCGGTTCGGTGATTCGTTCGGGGCGGACCGGACATCAAAAGGAAAATCATCACGTCATGGAGTTTAAGCTCGATCTGGATTCCAATCCGGAGTTTACGACCAGTGTCCTTGTCGCTTATGCCCGCGCCGCTTATCGGCTGGCTGAGGAGGGTCAGACCGGCTGCCGTACGGTTCTCGATGTGCCGCCGGCCTATCTTTGCACACAAAGCGGCGAAGAGCTGCGCGCACATCTGCTGTGAAACCGGCAGGAAGCCTTTCCGGGGCTTTCTCTTCACACGCAAAGGGCCTCCCGTATCATGGGAGGCCCTTTTGGTGTGAAGAAAAACGATCGTTTCCGGCTTTAGAAGAGCACGAGAAAGATCAGAAGGAGCAGGATGCCGAGGCCGAGCGACGCGCCGCAGAGCTTCCATTCTACAGGCGTCATGTCGAAATACTCCGTGTCCTGTTCCTGAATGGCGGCGTTTTCCTGAGGAGCAGTGCGTCCTGACTGTTGTTTCCATACGAGTTCTGACATATTTGTACCTCCTTTTTGCGGCAGAAGAGGATCGAACTTTATCCGATACTAACGGGCGCTAAGACTTCTGCCTTTTCAAGCGGGGGATAAGCGCCCCTAAAGCTCTGGATAAGTTCGACTAAATTCAGAGGGAATAAAAATTTCACCTGAATAAGTCTCACTTTATCCGACGACAGGCGGCAGGATGCCGTGATAGAACAGATAGCTGATACCGAGCCCGATCCAGAGGATAAAGCCGATGAGCGCAACGGCATAGACGCCGACGATGCGGCCAAGGCCCTCCTGCCAGAGCTTGCGGACATTGGTGATAAGGCCGATGGAAAAGAAGCAGAGACCGAAGAATACGTTGCGGAGCAGATTGGCCTGCCCGGCACCGGCGCTTACCTGTTTGACCATATCCGGCGAGGAAAGTCCCCATAAAAGGAAGAGGATAAATACCGCGGCAAAGCCGAGGATGAATTTCGGAAAACGTTCACCGATTTCCTGCAGGGAAACGGCATGGCGTTCCTTTTTTACGGCTTGCGCGGCCGGCGCCTGATTGAGGCGGAAGATGCTCCAGATCACGGCGAGAACGAACGCCCAGATACCGATAAAGACGTCGATAAAGACCTTCGCTGTCGTCGCGGCCATCAGCACCCAGCCTTCCTGATAGGAAACGCCGTAATCCGCCAGAGCTTTGGCGCGGACCAGTGTGTCCGTGATCGCGCCTGAGGCCACGGCACCGCCGTCGCTTTTGACGGCCAGCCCCATCCAGGCCCCCGCGACGAGGGGATCATCGGCAAAGAATGTCGACGCGGCCCAGGGAAGCACAAGCAGTTCCACGGCGACGAAGACGATAATAACGGATGAGAGAATCGTCGGGATGATTGCGCGGGCACGAATCGCCGATCCCGTCGCTATCGCGGCCGCTACGCCGCAGATCGAGATGCCGGAGGCCATCGGCGCAGCCCATTCCGGCGTAAACCGGAAGAATTTGCGGGCGATAATGTAGACGATGGGCCAATAGATCAAATAGGCTTCAATGACGGCACAGATTCCGCGGAAGATAACGGTGCTGGCAAGTCCCATGGCGCCGACCGTTTTGATGGCAATCGTCATGCCGAGAATGACGATACCGGTTTTGATGTACCATTCGGGTTTTCCTGCTGTGGAGAGGAAAGCGGCTGCTTTTGGGAAAAAATTGCCGAGGATAAGACCAAGAAGGAGTGCGACAACAAAGCCGAGCTCACCGAGTCCGAGTGACCAGCTGATGCCGAATTTACCGAGTTTGTCCGGTGTCGCAGCCAGATACGCATAATTGCCAATTATGGTCGAGAGTGCCGTGATGGCGTAGAGGATGGAAAAGCCTGCGGCAAAGCGCCGAAGATTCAGACCCATCGCACGGGCGCCGACCAGCGTGATCGCGAGGAGAAACGCCCAGGTGGCCAGAAGCGAGCCAAAGCCGCCGAGAAAACCGAATGATTTTGTATTCGGCGAAACGGCCTGAGAAAGATCCGTCCAGACGCTGTACTTCGCGGTCCAGCCGAGCAGGTCAAGACCCGCGGCCTGAGCGCTGCTGAGCGCCGCGATAAAAAGTCCGAGCCAGACGGCCCACCAGTCCTCGCTGGTAAGAAATCCCGGTTTTTGTGTCAGCAGTTCGTGAGGTTCTGCCTGATAGGAATGGGACATGGAGTCTCACCGTCCTTTGCAGGCTGTGATGCTGTTTTTTTCATAGCTAAGACCCCTTTCAAAAAAAAAAGAATGAACGCGGAATGACGAACGAAAAAAGAGGTTCCGAAACAGCCGCGCGATCGTGCGCAGACTGTTTCGGAACCTCTGTCTGTTCAGTCAGTTCCTCATGGATTGGTATCAGTATAACCTATTATTCATAGTCTGTCAATATGTAAATAGTTTCTGTTCAAAAAAGCGCCGGACGGAACGAAGCTTGTTGGTTAGGGTGTGCCGTTGTGCGGGGCAGCGGCTTTGAGCCGGCAGATCCCCTGTGTCAGGGTCCCCATCGGACAAAATGTACACCATGCGCGCGGACGGAACCAAAGCATCGCGGCAAGAGCGAGAATTTCTGAGGTCAGCATCAGACTATACAGGCCGAAGGCAAACTGCGCTGTCCAGAGCGGAACGCCAGCGGAGAGATTCCAGACCCATGGGAGAGGAATGCTCCAAAAGAGCAGGACTTCGCTTTGCAGGGAGGAGGAGCCGCCGGCGACAAGCCAGGTGGTCCAGAGAATACTGCCGAACATCGCGAAGAAAAAGAGCATGAAGGCGTACCGGAAGAAACGGCTGTATAAAAAGGAGGGCATATTGTGACGCCGGGACAGACCGGCCTGACTTCCGAGAGCGCGCAAAAGCTGTCCGCGGTCGCAGTAGCGGTTGCAGAAGCCTTTGCTTCCGTCAAACAGGGCGAAGAGCAGAGGCAGGATGAAGCTGATGAGGCCGAGCCAGGCGAACAGGATGTGGACAAAGCCCAGAGAAAAATACAGAAGGGACCAAAGCCAGAGATAGTGGTACCAGTGATGTTGTTTCATGCGCGTTCCTCCATGTGGATCAGTCCGGCCGGGCATTCGCGGGCGCAAAGGCCGCAGCCGGCGCAGCGCGATATATCGATTTGAGCGAAGCAGCCGTGCAGGATGGAGACTGCGCCGTTCGGACAGACGTCTGCGCAGCTTCCGCAGGCGGTACAGATCGCTTTTTGCACGACGGCATAACGCTTGCCGGTTTTCATGACAGCGGTTCCTCCTTTCGTTCAACGGCCGGTGAGAACAGACAGGCCATCAGGGCTTCCGTTTTTTTGCTGCGGAGCTGATAGCAGATTTCCAGCCCTCGGCGCCGGCCTTCGATGATGCCGGCCTGACGAAGCCGGGCCAGATGCTGTGAAACGGTGGACTGCGGAACGCCGAGGCACTGCTGCATGTGTGTGACGTTGCAGCAGCCGTTCTGCCAAAGGCCACGGACGATGCAGAGACGGACAGGATGGGCGATCGCTTTCAGCATATCGGCGACAGCCTGCAGCTCTGCCGGATCGGATTCTTTTTTCATGGATAGGCAACCTCCAAACTAATCATCGCCATATCGCAATATTACGATATTGCAATATATTTGTCAAGACGATAAGAATGGACAGGTTATGAATAGAAGGAAATGGCCGATGTGTGTCGAATAGAATTTATGTCGCAAGAGCGGGCAGCCAGCGGAGGCTGCCCGGACTGGAAGGAGGAAATCGTATGGCGGTTGCAGCGCCTTCAGCACCGGCAGCGCCCGTGCCGCCGACGGTGCCGAAAGTAACGCTTGGCGGTGCGGGAAGTGCGACGGAATCGACCGTGCCGCAGAGCGGGTATCATTCCGATGCGCAGCGGCAGGAGATGCAGGCGCGTCAGGCTGTGGCGCGCGGGGATGGTCCGCTGACGAAGGAAGAGAATGAGACGCCGCAGCAGGCGGCCAGCGGTGACAGCAAACCAGCCGCAGAGGCGGGTGCAAAGGCTGACAGCAGGGCAGGACAGCAGCCGGCGCCGGGAGCCGGCGGGGACGCTTTTTCTCAGGAGCAGCAGACCGCTGCTGAGACGATACCGGCCGGGACATCGCCGGTTCATGGAGCCGTTTACTGGGGCGCCGCGCTGGCGGTTGTTTTTGCGGCAGCTTTTGTATTGTTCCGGATGTTTTTGTTGCGCAGAAAGAACGGGCGGGGCATCCGTCTGACAGCCGCCGACTTGCGGGAGGCTCTGCAGCCGGCTGCGGAAGAGGAGGATCTTCCTGATCTGCGGGGGCTTACGCCGGATGAGGTACTGAGCCGGCTGGATGAGCAGGATCGAAAAAGGATAAGACAGGAACGAAAAGAGGCAAGGGCTCGTTGGAAAGCGGCGGGCTATCCGCAGCGGGAAACGGCGCCGGCAGCTGCTGTACCGCGCCATGCCGCACGGCAGTATCGGAATCAGCTGGTGGCCATGCCGCCGGAGGAAAAGCCGAAACCACAGGTGAAACGGCCTTTGAAGCGGGAGGATGAGGATCACTTTGAAGTTCGTATCTGAACGGTTCGATGCCGTCCTTTCCGTTTGACAGGGTTTTCCCGCACAGATATAATATAAAGATGTAAAGTTATCAGGATGACAGACTGCATGATCCCGAGAGATTGTGCTGAGATATGGAGAGTGAGAATTGTGTTAGACATCAAATTTGTCCGCGAGCATCTCGATGAGGTTCGTCAGATGCTTAAAAACCGCTGTAATCCACTGAATCTGGATGATTTCACGGAGCTGGAACAGAAGCGCCGCAGCCTTCTGCAGGAAACGGAAACGCTTAAGAGCCAGCGCAACGCGGTTTCCAAGGAAATCAGCGTCATGAAGAAGAATAAGGAAAATGCGGAGGAGCGCATTCGGGAAATGCGCGAAGTCGGACAGAAGATATCCGCTCTCGACAAGGAGCTCCGGGACACGGAAGCGAAGCTGCGCGATATACTGCTCCATATTCCGAATATGCCGCGTGAGGATGTTCCGATCGGCAAGGACGATACGGAGAATCCGGAAGTCCGTAAATGGGGGACGCCGCGCGCTTTTTCGTTCGAACCAAAGGCGCATTGGGATATCGGTTCGGATCTGGATATCCTCGACGCGGATCGTGCCGCCAAGGTGACCGGCGCGCGCTTTACGTTCTATAAGGGACTCGGCGCCCGTCTGGAACGCGCCTGCATTAACTTTATGATGGATCTGCATGCCAATAAGCATGGCTATACGGAGATGCTGGCTCCGTACATTGCCAATAAGGACAGCATGACCGGCACGGGACAGCTGCCGAAATTTGCAGAGGATATGTTCAAGCTGGAAGGCATGGACTATTATCTGGTGCCGACGGCGGAGGTGCCGACGACGAATTATTACCGGGATGAGATCCTCGATGGCAGCAAACTGCCGCAGTATTTCAGCTGCTATACGGCCTGCTTCCGTGCGGAGGCGGGCAGCGCCGGACGCGATACGCGCGGGCTGATCCGCCAGCATCAGTTCAATAAGGTTGAGATGATTAAATTCTGCACGCCGGAGACAAGCTGGGAAGAACTGGATAAGATGGTGGATAATGCGGAAGATGTCCTGCGGCTGCTGGAGATACCGTATCATGTGGTCAAGCTTTGCACCGGAGATATGAGTTTTACGTCGGCTACGACGTATGACATCGAGGTCTGGTTCCCTGCGCAGAATAAGTATCGTGAGATTTCGTCCTGTTCGAACTGCACGGATTATCAGGCGCGTCGCGCAAATATCAAGTTCCGCCGCGACGCGGGGAGCAAGCCGGAGTTTGTTCATACGCTCAATGGATCCGGACTTGCCGTCGGCCGTACGGTCGCCGCGATTCTGGAAAATTATCAGCAGGAGGACGGCAGTGTGGTCGTCCCGAAGGTTCTCGTGCCGTATATGGGCGGCGTCGAGATCATCCGGAAACCGGAATGAGAAAACAAAAGAGCCTCCCGTCCGGGAGGCTCTTTTTCGCGAAAGGGAGGCGGTGTCTTTATGAAAATTGTCACGGGGATCACGGGGGCGAGCGGAAGCATTTATGCGCTGCGCCTTATTGAGGTCCTGCGGAAGGCGGGGCATGAAATTCATGCGGTGGTCACAGACAGCGGCTGGCAGGTTTTATCGCATGAATGCGGCGTGGACCGGCAGGAGATGCAGCGCCGTGTGGATGTTCTTTACAATAACGATGATACTGGCGCGGCGATTGCAAGCGGTTCTTTTCTGACGGATGCCATGGTGATTGTCCCCTGTTCGATGAAAACGGCAGGATGTATTGCGCACGGCATATCGGATAATCTGCTCACGAGGGCGGCGGACGTAACGCTCAAGGAAAATCATCCGCTTCTTCTAGTGCCGCGGGAAACGCCGATGCATGCCATTCATCTGGAAAATCTGCTGAAGCTGGCACAGGCCGGCGCAAGGATTATTCCGGCAAGTCCGGGGTTTTATCATCGCCCGCAAACGCTGGATGATCTGGTGGATATGATGGTCGGAAAGATATGCGATCAGCTCGGTGTACGCCACAGCCTGTTCGAGCGGTGGCATTGAAGTCCGGGTCGTGCCGCGGTCTCAGCTTTTCCGCATAAAGCGCATGGCTTCGCTTTTTGCCAGCTGGTCGCAGCGCTCGTTGAGATCGATTCCGACATGGCCCCTGACCCAGTGGAATGTGACCTGATGCTTGCCGTAGAGCGCGTCGAGCTGCAGCCAGAGATCCTGATTGAGTACAGGGGTTCCGTCTGCTTTTTTCCAGCCGCGCTTTTTCCAGCTTGTGATCCAATGGCGCGTGAAGCTGTTTTTCAGGTACTGGCTGTCGGTATAAAGCGCGATATTTGCCGGATGGCCGGGGAAGGAGAGGGCCGCGATGGCGGCGGAAAGTTCCATGCGGTTGTTCGTCGTGCTCGGATGGCCACCGTGGAGTTCCGTGACCTCGCCGGTATGCTGGTCCGTGATGACGGCTGCCCAGCCGCCGGGCCCGTCGGGGTTGCGGAGGCAGGAACCGTCCGTGTACATGACGAAATCCGGATGTGGCGCCGGGGCTTCCGGCGGGGCAGACTGCTTCCGGCGGATGGGGCGTCTGGGCGTTTTTCCGCCGGATGGCGATGACATCGTCCGGCTTCCCCCGTTCAGCCAGCTCAGGGCCTCCCGTATATCGCGAAAACTCTTGTAGCTGGCGGCCGGGACGCCGTCCACCTGCTTTTTGCATTCTTCCCATGTGGTGAAGATGCCGCAGGACCGGCCGATCCGCACGGCATAGATTTTGTCGTTCATGGAAAATACCTCCGGATTTATGATTGCGTTTGCCTTTATTATATCGGGAAATCCGGCAGAAAAAAAGTTGAAATTTCTCGTTCAAAATAGTAAACTTATATTTACTAATTGCTCAGGAACTGTTACAATCGAGTGGTAGAGTCTGTGCATGGGAGAGGGGGAATGTCATGCTGATTCGCGCGTTGGAAAAGATAGGTGCGTTTGTACTGCGGCGCTTTGAGGAGTTCGGCACGATTGTTCTTCTTTACCGCGAGACGATGCGTGAGCTGGGACATAAGCCGCGCGTGCATCACATTCTGACTCAGATGTCGCATTTGGGTGTGGATTCCCTGCTCATCGTGAGCCTGACGCTGTTGTTTACCGGTGTGGTTTTTACGCTGCAGACGGCGGATATTCTGATCCGCTTTGGTGCGCAGGGGACAATCGGCGGCATCATATCCGTGGCTATCGGGCGCGAGCTTGGGCCGGTTCTTGTCGCGGTGGTCTGCGCCGGACGCGTCGGGTCGGCCATTACGGCGGAGATTTCCACGATGAAGGTTACGGAGCAGATTGACGCGCTGCGTGTTATGGCAGTGAATCCGGTTAACTATCTGATCGTTCCGCGCATGCTGGCCTGCATGATCGTCGTGCCGATCCTCACCGTATTCGGCGATGTTATCGGCGTACTCGGCGGCTGGGTCGTGGCAGTTTATTATTCGGGGATCAGTTCCTATCTTTATATGAATTCGATTCATACGTTTGTCGATGTGTTTGATCTGACCGGCGGTGTGATCAAGGCCGTTTTTTTTGGCAATGTGATCGCGGTGCTGGGCTGTTATTACGGGCTGCACAGTCCGGATGGAGCAGAGGGTGTGGGAAAGGCCACGACGCGAACGGTGGTTTCTTCCATTATTGTCATCTTTATCCTGAATGCGGTCCTGACTTTTATCCTGTATTAATGGATATTTAATGGATGGTTCATCTGTATCCTGTATGTTGTGAGGCAATATGATCCGGCTGATCGATGTATGCAAGTGCTTTGACAGGAAAGAAGCGCTGCGCCATATCAATTTGACAATTAAAGACGGAGAGACGCTGGCGATTATCGGCGGCTCCGGGTCGGGCAAAAGCACCCTGCTGCGGCTGCTGGTCGGGCTGATCCGTCCGACATCAGGCGAGATATGGATCGGTGACACGGAGATATCGCGTCTCAGTGAGAAAGAACTGGATCAGGTTCGCCTGCATATGGGGATGGTTTTTCAATATTCGGCCCTGTTCGACTCTATGACGGTCGGGGATAATGTTGCCTTTGGACTCAGGGAGCATACCAGTCTGGACGAAGCAGATATCCGGCAGATTGTCGAAGATAAGCTGCGTCTGGTAGGGCTGGAGAAGGTGACCGACCGGATGCCAAACGAGCTTTCCGGCGGAATGAAGAAGCGGGTGAGTCTGGCCCGGGCCATTGCCTTTGAGCCGGAGATCATCTTTTATGATGAGCCGAGTTCCGGGCTGGATCCCATCATGACGGAGAAGATCGATGAACTGATCATTCAGATGCAGGAGACGTTGAAGGTAACATCCGTCGTCGTTACGCACGACATGGCCAGTGCCTGCCGGATTGCGGACCGCATCGCCATGATTTATGACGGAGAGCTCATCGCGGTGGATACCGCAGAACATTTTCGTGAAAGCAAGGATGCCAGAATACAGGCATTTTTCCATACGCTGCGTACGGTAAAGGGGGAAGAGCCGGCATGACAACAGAAGCAAAGGTGGGCGCATTCACATTGGCAGGGCTGGCGCTGCTGGCCGGAGTCGTCATTATGCTCAGCGGATTTAAGCTGGGCGGGGATAAGGGATATACGCTTTATGCCGGTTTCAGTCAGGTCATCGGGGTAGAACCGCAGTCGACGGTGCGGCTGTCGGGCGTGCCGGTCGGCAAGGTGAAAGAAATCAAAAATGACGGCCGGGGCGTTACCGTGACGCTCTCGATTCAAAGCGGCGCAAAGATCCCCAAGGGCTCTCAGGTGACGATCGGATCGTCCGGCGTCATGGGCGAAAAGTTCGTGAACATACTGCCGGCAGACAGTTCCCAAGGCTGGGCTGAGAATGGAGATTATCTTATCGGGCAGGACGAGGCCGGTATGGATTCGCTTTTTGCCGGGCTGAATACTGTGGTCGGACAGGCCCAGGAGCTCATGGCGGGCATGAATCAGATTTTTGGCAATCCGAAATTCCAGACTTCGGTGGTTCAGCTGGCTGTGAATCTGCGGGATGCGACGGCGCATACCAATGGCATGATGGCGGCTTTTGAGGCGATGGCGCAGGAAAACAAAGGCAATGTCAGTCAGATGATGACGAATCTCAATATGATGACGGCAAGCCTGAATCGCACGGCTGGCGCTGTCGAAGCGATGATGACGAATCTGGCTTCGGTGGGCGCCGACCCGCAGACGGCAGAAAATCTGAAGATCACGCTGGATAATATTACGGAAGCCAGTCGGAAGATCCGGGTTATCAGCGAGGGCGTTGCGAAAGTGGCCGGTGACGAGAGGACCATTGAAGATACCAAAGCGGTTATCCAAAATGCCCGGAAACTGACGGATCGCGCGGATGATCTGAAACAAAAGCTCGGCAGAATCAAGGTATCTGCCGATACGGATGTGTTGTACAGCGGCATGAATCATGATTGGAGTACAAACTTTAATTTGAATTTTGATCTGGGCAATGAGAAGTTTATGCAGTTCGGTGTGGATGATATCGGCGGTGAGGACAAAGGAAATGCTCAGATCGGCTCATCGTTTGGCCGTTTTGGCGCCAGGGCCGGATTGATTTACGGAGAGCCGGGAATCGGGCTGGATGTATTGGCCGGCAGCCGGTTCCGGGTGTCTGCTGATACGTATGATCTGGATGACCCGGATCTGCGCCTGCGGACGCAGTACCGTCTGGGCGCCGGAGACACATGGCTGATGGGGCAGTGGAATCATGTCAATGACAGCGGCCGCCGCGCGGCCTATGTGGGAATCAGGCAGTCCTTCTGACGGACTGGAGTGAATCGATCTGGCGCTTGTCGGCGGCGAAAAGCCGGGCCGGCTGCAGATTGCAGGATAAGATGCGAGGGAGGATAAAATCTTGAAAACGAATACGCGCTTTTATAAAAAACTGACGGCTTTGGTTGCAAGCGGCCTGACCGCTATGATGGTTTCGGGGACAGCGTTTGCTGCCGATGTGGTTCATATCGATCTGAAGGACAGCGTTCAGATGGCGCTGGAGAACAACCGGAACATCAAGTCCGCGCTGGCTGGCGTGGATTCTGCAAAATGGAATCTCTCGGCTTATCGCCGCCAGATGGGACCGTCGCTTTCCTGGAGCGCATCGGGGATGGCCATCAACGGAAAGTCGCTGGAAGAAGCCCAGGCGGCGCATCGTCTGTACGGTACGCCCGCGTATGATTCGGCGTTTTCGAATACGTTTTCCGTGGGGATGCCGCTTTACAACGGTTCGCTGCGGGCGGCTATCGATCAGGCCGGATATGGGATCAACTCTGCGGATGTGACGCTGGAAAATACGAAGCAGGCGGTTCGCTATCAGGCAACGGCCGGTTATTATCAGATCCTTCAGTGCCGCAATCTTATCGATGTCCAGCAAAAGGCCGTTGATGCGCTTCAGGAGCATCTGGACAACGTCAACGCCCAGTACAGGGTCGGCACGGTGGCCAGATCGGATGTTTTGGCTTCACAGGTCCAGCTGGCCAATGCCCAGCAGTCGCTGGTATCCGCTCAGAACAGCTATGATGTTGCGATTTCCACGTTGAACAATATCATCGGCCTGCCGACGGATGCGGTGCTCGATATTCGTGACCAGCTGAAATACACGCATTATGATCTCACGCTCGATGACTGCACGAAGTATGCTCTGGCCAATCGCGCCGACGGCGCGGCGGCTTATTACGCTGTGAAGGAGGCAGAAGCCGGCGTCAATGCCGCCAAGGCAGGCCGGTATCCGACGGTCAATGCCGCTGTATCCCGTGCCTTTGCGGGAGAAGAGCCGTTTGAGCGGAATCATACCAGCAGCGATTCTACTTCGGCCGGTGTAACGGCGACCTGGAATATTTTCGACAACGGTGTGACGGTGGCAAATGTTCATGCCGCGGAGTCCGCTCTGTTTCGGGCACAGGAAGCATCGCGTCAGAAGGACGAGTCCATACAGCTTGACGTCCGTACGGCGTTTTTAAATCTGCAGGCGGCGGAGAAGAATATCCGGACCACCAATACAGCAGTGGCGCAGGCGGAAGAAGATTACAAAATTGCGCAGGTGCGCTATCAGGCCGGCGTCGGTACGAACCTTGATGTCATGGATGCGGAGGAAAAGCTGACGGCGGCGCGTACGAATTATTATACGTCCCTGTATAATTACAATACGAGCAAGGCGTCGCTGGATCAGGCAATGGGCCTTCCGGTAGATATCGATGTGGTCAAATACAAGGAATCGCGTCAGGCGGGCAACGAGCTGAACAAGGTCCGTAAGGATGCCCGGCTTCATGATGATGCGCTGCTGGAGCTGCCGAAGGAAGCAAAGGATGCGTCCAAAAAAGAAGCGGCGGCAGATAAGCAGGCAGATCGCGAAGCGCGCCGGGCTGCGAAGGCTGTAAAGACTGGCAAGAAGGCTGCGACAGAGGAAAAAGGAACTGCAGTGAAGCAGGAGAGCACGCAGAATACGGAAGAGAGGACCGCTGTGGAAAAACCGGCGGAATCCGGCTCTGTGGCAGCGGAGATGGCAAAATAAAGTAAGATTTATCGAGGACTTTAGGGGCGTTTATCTCCCGCCTGCAGAGGCGGAAGTCTTGGCGCCTTTTAGCATCGGATAAAAGCAGAAAAGGATTTGTGCCAGGGACGGAGGATTCTGAGGAGTTTGCGATGAGGCGGAAAATTTCAGTTCTACTGGCAGTTGTCCTGAGTGCGGTGGTGCTTGGTGCGGCAGGGTGCTGGTACTATGTGCAGACCCGTTCCTTTATGGAAACGGCAGGCCGTACGGCGGCTTCTGTGGCGAGTGAAGCTCTCGGCGTCCCGGTAGATATCGGCGATATTCAGGTACAATCGCTTCACGACATTGAAATTCATCATTTGGCTGTATATGACAGGCAGGCGGAGTGTATTGCCCGGGCGGAAAAAGCCCGGGTGAGCTTCCGCCTGTTTTCTGTGTTTTCTCAGCCGTCTGATGCGGTAAAGGAAGTGGTGCTGTCTGATGTGGCCGCATCGGTTGTTCAGCGCCCGGACGGCAGCTGGAATGTGCAGGATCTGATGACGGACCAGAACGGCGGGCAGGAGTTTCATGGTCTGGTTCGTGTGGAAAATGGCAGTGTCGCAGCGTCTGCGCAGGGAAAAAACTTGCAGCTTGACGATGTGAACGGGTCATTGGACTTTTCGGACTATCCGGTGATGAAGCTGCAGGCTTCGGCAGGGACTCAGGGGACGAATCTGACGGTTTCCGGAACCCTGGACAGCAGCCGCCAGATTCTCAGCGTGCAGGCTGACGCGCTGGATATTCAAACGTATCTGCCGCTTCTTCCCGATGGAGTCCTGCCGGAGCAGATCGTTCCGGAAGGCGGCAGCCTTTCTGATGTATCGGTGCATTTTCTGCGCGATGGAAGCCGTTTGTCATTTAGCGGTGAAACGGATTTTCATGACGGCAGAATCCGGGTGCGCGATATGGAGGTCTCATCGATAGACGGTCATATCTCATTTACCGATCAGGAGGCGCTGCTGTCTCTTACGGCGGAATGTGCCGGACAGCGGGCCGGAGCGCATGGCCGGCTTTATCTGGATACAGGAGAGCCGTATTTGGATCTTGAGGTCTCTTCTGATTCGTTTGATCCGGGGATGATTTTGAAGAATATTCCTTGGCAGGGAGCGGCTGCTTTTGATGCGAAGCTGACGGGACCGTGCAGCGACCCGGCGGTGACAGGGACGGTCCGCGTCGGAGACGGCGCTTTCTGCGGTGTGCCGGTCCGTTCCGCTTCGGCGCAGGTGCGCTATCAGGACGGCAATGTATTTGTGCAGAAGCTGCATGCCGGTATATGCGGCGGGACGGTAGACGGCGAGGCAGCCGTGGCCGCTTCGTCTCTTGCCTATACGGCTCATATCAAGGCATCGGGCATCGACCTGTCTCAGGCGGCGGATTACGTGCCGGAGCTTTCCAATCTTAGCGGCAGGGCGGCGGCGGATATCGGACTGAGCGGCGTCGGAACCGGACGGGATGAGCTGCAGGTATACGGCAGCCTTTCCCTTTCGGACGGAGCATATCGCTCTGTGCCGGTGGAAAGCCTCAGTACGTCCTTTTATCTGGCGGACGATAACCTTGTTTTGGACTTTTTGAGCATGAACCTGCCGGGCAGAAGCCGTCTCGGAATCGAGGGGACGATTTCCTCTGTGATGACGCATCCGGTTCTGGATCTTGCTTACTATGGCGCGCATTTTGATCTGTCTCTTTTGTCGCAGTGGATTCCGGACGCTGATGTCACGGGGATCGGCGACTTTAAAGGCACGGTTCATGGCGAGGCCTCCAATCCGCAGGTGGATATCAAATTTTCCGGTTTGAAGGGAACCTTGTTTAAGCAGCCTTTTGACAGTCTGAAACTGGCGGCCAGCGGCAGCCTTGACGGCGTCGGCATCGATGATTTCCTGATGGAGTGCGGCGGCAGGGAAGTCTGGCGGGTCGCTGGAACGGTCGGCTTTACAGGGGATCGCCGTGTCAATCTGCAGATCGATACGATGGGAGCCCGCATGGAGGATATTGCGGCTCTGATTGCCCCGGATCAGCCGATCACAGGCAATGTGGATAATATCATCAAATTTACGGGGACGCTGGACAACCCCAAAGGTGTCGGCTATATTCATTTTTACCGCGGCAGTTATCGCGGGGTATTGCTTTCCGGTATGGACGGAGATTATTTTCTGGAAAACGGCGTAGTGCGCCTTCAGGATTTTCATACCTATTCACCGATGACGGATATGGTGCTCAATGGAACGATTGACCGGGAGAAGCGCCTCAATCTGGAGGTTGCGGTCCGGGATATTGACCTCAAGCGCATTGAGCATAAGCTGCCCTATGAGGTGAGCGGTCATGGCACATTCCACGGCGTGATCAGCGGAAATATCGGTGCGCCGGAATTTCACGGCGTGCTCGATGCTCCTTCGCTGACCATGAACGGACAGGATATTACGAATCTGCACGGGCAGGTGGAGTATCAAAACGGTGTAGCTGTGCTGGACCGTTTTGGCTTTGAGCAGAACGGCGGCAGCTTTGACGTCATCGCCTCGGTCAACACGGAGACCAAGGCTCTGTCAGGCAATGTGGTGGTGCAAAACGCCGATGTAAATGCCCTGGCGGCGCTGCTGAATCAGAAAAGCGAGCTGGTGCAGGGGCGGCTGGACAGCGGCGCGGAAATCAGCGGCACATGGGACAATCCAACGATCGGCATGCAGGGAGAACTCAAAAAGGGAACCGTCGGCGGATATGATGTTCACGATGTACAATTGGATCTCCGCTTGATGAATCACATTTTGTTCATCAATAAAATGTCGGGGGCTCAGGGAGAACGCGGCCTGTTTGAGGCATCCGGAACGGCGGGGCTGAATGGCGGCCCGGTCGATGCGCGCCTTCAGGCAACGGATCTGGCGTTGGGCATGTTTGCCCGGACGGCAGGAATGAATGCGGAGGTTGTCGGCACCGCCGATGTACAGGCAGTATTTGGCGGCACGGTATCGAATCCGTCCGCTGATGTTGTGATTGCCGGAAGAGATGGAGGCGTCCGCGGGTCGACCTTCGATCGGCTGGACGGCAGCCTGCACCTGAAAAACGGTATGGTGACCGTGGATTCTGTGGATGTCCGCAAAACGGTGGGCGGCAGGGAATATCACGCGAGCGCGAAAGGGGTTATGCCTTATCGGGCGCTCGGGGCCAGTGCGGATGAGCAGCTCGATGATATCGAGCAGATCCGCATGACGGTGGCGCTGGATCAGGCCGATCTGTCGCTTCTGCCGGCTCTTTCCGATCATGTTGACTGGGCGGTGGGGCCGACAACCGGTACCTTGAAGATTCGCGGGACGCTGGCCCATCCCCTGATCGACGGGACGCTCGGGATCACGGATGGAGCCGTCAAAATCAAGGAACTGGAAAAGCCGGTTACGAACATGAATCTCAGGATGCTCTTCGCCGGGGATAAGATGACAGTTCAGAATTTTTCTGGTAAAATGGGCAATGGCACTTATTCGCTGACGGGATCGCTCCAGATGGATGGAATCGCGCCGGGACATTATGCGTTTGATTTTTCGGCGGATCGTCTGGATGTGCAGAGCAGCTTTTTCCGCGGCCCGCTGACCGCGGAGCTCCATGTCTCCGACACGGATTTCTTCGGGCACCACATGCCGAAGCTTTCCGGGCAGATCGATTTCCGGGACTGCCTGGTTTCTGTGCCGTCGATTCCGGATGGAGAGAGCAGCCTTCCGGAAGCTATGATGGATGTGCAGGTCAATGTCGGCGACAAGGTTCACTTTTACAGTGCTTATCTGTATGACCTTTATCTGACCGGGAACTTTCATGCAGGCGGACTGGTCAGCCACCCCAAAATGTCGGGCAGCCTGCACGTCAAGCGTGGCGGTACGATCAATTATCTTAAAACGGAATTTAAAATTCGTGAAGGGACGGCGAACTTTGATCAGGTGGGTTCGTTCCTGCCGAGCATTGATTTCTCTGCAGATACGCGCCTGACACAGGCCAAGATTTTCTTGTCGGCCAGAGGGCCGCTGGGGAATATGGAGCTTCGGCTGACTTCGAGTCCGGAGATGAGCCAGACCCAGATCATTCAGATGCTGACCTTGCGCAATGCCTATAAGGCCGGCAAAAACACCATGAATGCCGGGGATCTGCTGGCCGTCGGCTTGCAGATGAGTTTTCTGTCCGAGGTGGAGGACGTCATGCGCAATGTCCTGTTCCTCGATCAGTTTACGATTTCCCGTGGCAGCGGCTCGGCATTCGATCGTCATACGGAAGAAAATGACACGAACCAATATGATTTTAATGTCCGGATGGGAAAATATATTTCGGATAAAGTGATGATAAAATATACCCGCAGTCTGGGAGCGGCCAACGTGAACCGTTATGGAGTTCAGTATGATGTCAATGACAGGCTGGGACTGACGTTGGAGCGCGAAGGCGGAAGCTACATTGTCGGGCTGGAAGCCAGAACGTCGTTTTGAAGCGGGGCAGAAGGAAGGAGCTGTGAAGATGCAGTTCGAGCAATATATAGCGGAGCTTAGACAGGTGAAAATTTTGGAGCCGGAGCAGGAAAAGCATCTTTGGCAGTCCTTTAAAGAGGAAGGCGAAGAGGGCGCCCGGCGCATGCTCATCGAGTCGTATCAGCCGTTGGTATTCAAGCAGGCTCTGCCGTATCGGAATCTTGAAAATGTGATGGATGTGGTACAGGAGGGAACCATCGGCCTGATCGAGGCGGTGGAGCGGTATGAGCCGCAGCGCGGCGTGGCCTTCAGTCTTTTTGCTGTTCACCGCATTCGCGGAAGGATGTTGAATTTCCTGAAAAAGGAAGGGCAGATCGACATTGCTTGTATGGAAGCCGTGCCGGAAGACGGCGGGCAGACTTTGAAGGACAATCTTATCGATACCGCGCCTTCTGTGGCGGAACAGGCCGAGCGTCATGAACTGACTGCCCGTCTGTATCAGGCGATGGAAAAGCTGCCGGTCAAGGAGCGCGCGGTGTTGGAAAGCGTGTATATGAACAGCGAATCCGTCGGTAATGTAGCCGAGGGGCTGCAGGTCAGTACGTCGCATATCTATCGTCTGCAGAAAAGCGGAATCCGCCGCGTGCGAGGGATGCTGTCGCGTTTCATGCAGAATTGGTAAGACGCCTGTTGAAGAAATCAAGAGAAAAACAGTATGATTGACGCAATTTTACGGGAAAACGCGATATATTTGCGCCAAATTTGCCGAAATCGCGTAAAATCAGTAGCGGAACGAAACGACGTGAAATGGAATATAAAGACGGAGCAAAGAGGAACGGTTCGGCACAGGAGGTTCGGACATGTCAGATCGGCGCAGGACGCAACAACAGCATATCCGGGCTGCCCGTGACTGGCTTGGTCAGGCGGAGCATTCGCTTGAGCGTGAGAATGATGTTCAGGGGGATCTGAAGGTCATGCTCGCCCGGGCGGAGCTGTCGCATGTTCAGGACAGTCCGCGCGGCAGGCGTCTCAAATATTGGGGCAGCCGGATCTTTCCGGCTGCAGCGGCTGTGCTGCTGGCTGCCGGAGTCTGGACGGTCTGGCATATGCCGGAACCGGTGCGGCCGGAAGCGACGGTGTCCACTGCGCCGCTTCCGGCGAAGCCTTCTGCGGCGCCGGAACCCATACAGCAGCCGGCGCCGGATTCCGTTTCTCTTCCGTCTGTGCAGGAGAAAGAGGCAGAGCCGGCTCCTGTTTTTCCGCAACGTTCGTCTGAAGGTGCAGGAGCGGCTGCTGTTCACCCGCGGCCTGTTCCGGCAGATGAAGGACGGACTGCGCCTGCGGGACGCGCGGGGACGGTTCCCAGCGCCGAAACGCAGAAGCTCATGCAGTCTGCAGGAAAAGTCCTGCGACAGTGATGATAGCAGAGATCTATATTTAGGAGGTTTGCCCCTTGAACAAAACGAATAAACAGTTTCTTGCCTATGCTGTGGCTTTGGCCGCCAGCTTTTCCACTGTGCCGGGTGTTTCCCATGCGGCTGCGGCTGCTGAACCTTCTGCCGCCGCTGCGCCGGTGATGCAGGCTGATGCGGCAGCGCAGAATGTTCCGTCCGCTGCGGAGGCGAAAGCGGAAGAACCGAAGGCACAACAGGCCGGCGAGGCAGCACAAACCAGTGCGAAAACGTCAGGTGAAAATGCTCAGGCTGATGAGCGGGCGAAGGAATGGAATAAAACCCGTCCGCAAGACAAGGCCATTGAGGATATGATGAAGCAGTATGAAGGGCTGACGATCGTCGACACGGTTTTTGAGGGGACGACCAAGCTGACGGAGACAACGGCAAAGGCGGCTCTTTCTATGCGCACCGGCGATATGTTCACGGCTAAAGGGCTGAATAAGGACCGCGATGCCATTTATAATACCGGTTATTTTTATGATCTGTATCCGAGCTTTGAGAAGGTGCCGGAAGGTGTCGTCATCACCTATCATGTACTCGAGAATCCGGTGCTGACCAGCATCAGGATCGACGGCAATACGGTGGAAAAAGACGAGGTGCTGTATGGGCTGGTTACGGTGAAAAAGGGCGAGATCCTGAACAGCCGGACCCTGCAGCAGAATGTCCAGGCGATTCAGGATCAGTACCGCAAGGACGGATATATTCTGGCGAAAATTACGGATATGAATATTGACCGTCAGGGGAATCTGGTCCTGCGGGTGAATGAAGGTATTCTTGAAGGCTATAAGGTCAAGGGAAATACTAAGACGAAGGAGCGCGTCATTCTGCGCGAGATGCGGCAAAAGCCCGGACAGCCGTTTAACTCCAAGCTGGCGCGCCGCAGCATGCAGCGTGTTTATAATCTGGGCTTTTTCGAAGACGTCAACATCAAGCTGAATCCGGGCGTAGATCCGAATGCGGTAGTCGTTGAATTGGATGTCAAGGAAAAGCGGACGGGTTCGTTCGGCATTGGCGCCGGCTACAGCAGTGAAGACGGTGTCATTGGCATGGTCAGCCTCGGCGATACAAATTTCCGCGGTACAGGCGATGCAATCAGCGTGACGTATGAGACGAGCGGTGATGATGAAGATGCGCATGGCTATTCCATTTCGTATCGTCATCCATGGATTGACCAGAAGGAAACCGTCGGCACAGTCCGCATTTATAACCGCACGTATGAATACGATGATTATGATACGGACGGTGACCTGAAGGAAACGTACATGCGCAAGTATTCCGGGGGGGAGCTTACGCTCGGACGGCCGGTCAGCGAGTACTCCACGAATTATGTGACGCTGCGCAACCGCAAGGACCAGTATGTCAGACATGTCGATGACGGATGGTATGCCTCCCGCAAAGGGACGGCGTGGGAGCGCGACAATTTCGGCACGACGCGCAGCGTGACGCTGGAGCATGTCACGGATACGCGGGATAATATTTACAATCCGACGACAGGCGGACGCATCAGCCTGTCCGGCGAGGTGGCCGGGCTCGGCGGAGACTTTGATTTTCAGAAAATGACGATCGAGGATCAGCGCTATCACAAGGTCGGCCATGCTCAGGTGCTTGCCCTGCGCGCGCAGTATGGCATTGGTCATGGACATATTTCCGAGTTCAACCAGTACAAGGTCGGCGGGCAGAGCAGTCTGCGCGGCTATCGCGAGGATCAGTTCCGCGGCAACCGCATGGCGCTGGCGACGCTGGAGTACCGCTTCCCGATTGTCAGCAAGGTGCAGGGTGCGCTTTTCACAGATTGGGGCGGCGCATGGAATGACGGCGTGACACCGAAGGATATCAAGGGAAGCGTCGGCGTCGGACTGGCGCTGAATACCCCGCTCGGACCGCTGCGTCTGGATTATGGCCGCGGACGGGATGGCGGACGTGTTCACTTTACGGTCGGCGGATCGTTCTGATTGCCGGGAAAGGGAGTGTCTGCGCATGAAACGTGCTGCGGTGCTGCTCTTTCTGTTTGTTTTGCTGCTTACCGGTATTCCGGCTCAGGCAGCCGGCAGGGTGGAGCGGATCACGGCGGAGGTGACGGCGCAAAGCAGTCTGCCGCCGCTGGTCCGAGAACGCATGACGCAGAGTGTGTCCGTCATTGCCGGCCAGCTTCTGGAAGGGCAGAGTCTGGACGAGCTGGAAAATTCCCGCATCGGGAAGGAGCAGCTGATCCGCGAAGTATTCGATAAGGTGCTTGTGGGGTATACGGTCCGCGATGTCCGGATTTTCCCCGGAGAAACAACAGAAGTCGAGGTTCGCCTGCTCCCATGGGCGGAGGTCATCCGTCAGGTGGAGGTCGATGTGACGGTTGAAGGGATGCCGCCACGGATTGAATCGATGGTCCGCCGGGATCTTTCCGGCGTGGATACGGTGTTCCGTGATGCGCTGACCGGCTTGCCGACGGCGGCTTCGGATTGGACGAACGGCGTATTGAAGCATTCGCTGAATGCGTATCTGGCGGAGCATTTGCCGGAGTTCCGGGCGGACTTTGAGATGGATCCTGAGCCTTTTACGAAGGTCAGGCTGGTTGTTTACCCAAAACTTCCCGTTGTGCGAACCGTCGATTTGTCCATGCGTTCGGATACGGTTCCGAATTTCACCCTGCTTACCCATCGGGATTTCATGCAGGGCAAGGCAGATGAACTGGTCGGCGTCCCGGTTGCGTTTGTCCGCCGCCATGAGGCGGAGCTGGCGCGGCAGTTTGCCGGAGAGCTGGATGCTTTGCCGGATTTTCGTTCCTATCATATGAATACACAGGTGGATATGGATTCTGCCGAACGGCTTCATCTGATGAGCCGTTCGGATACCAGCCGGTACCGGCTCCGGCTGACCGGCTGGCTGGACATCGGCCGTGATGCCGGGAACGGGCATAGCGAGGAGGATAATCTGCTCTTTCGCCTTCATGCCGGGTCTATGTTGTCCGGGAAGGATGAGCTGTTCCTGCTGTTTGATCTTATGCCGCAGCAGATGGACTGGGCATGGTCGGCAGGCTATGACCGCCTGCTGAATGCGGGGACGCATGGACAGATTCGCTACGATATGCGTCGGCACCGGTTTGTTCTGGCGGCGTCCAGACAGCTGGCTCCGCGCTGGCTGCTGCGGTATGAGTACCGTCTGGCAGATCATATCGGCGAAGCCGGACTGCGGTACAAGATGCACGATTTCCTGAGCATGGAATATATTTTGGACCGGAATCAGAACTGGCTGCGGCTGATCGGCAATTTTTAGCGAACCAGCCGGCCACGGATTTTCAGGGATTCTGCTTGAATAAGAAAAAAGAGTTTGTTATAATGAAAATCGTGTATGGCAGTGCGGTGCGCTGACCATTGCGGAATCATAACGCTTAAAGAAACCCGCGAGGGAAAAGGAGACATTAACATGGTCAAATTACAGAAAAAACAGGTCAAGATCATCAGCGTACTCATTGCGCTCGTCTTTGTCGGCTCTGTGGTAGCGCTGGCATTGACACAGTCCGGTTCCGGTCTGGCCAGCGCCGCCAGCTCGAACGTCGGTGTAGTGGATTACAATCAGGTCATGAGCCAGCATCCGAAAGTTCAGTCGGCAAGCTCGGAAATGCAGACTGCTGTACAGGATGCGCAGAAAGAGTTTGAGACGAAATCTGCCAATATGAGCGATCAGGAAAAGCGCGATTATTATCAGCAGACGCAGCAGCGCCTTCAGCAGAAAAATCAGGAACTGATGGAACCGATCACGAAGAGCGTCGAAGAGTCGGTCAAGAAGGTTGCTGAGCAGAAAGGACTGTCTGTGGTTCTGGAAAAGGGTGCAGTCGTTTACGGCGGCACGGATATCACGCAGGATGTCATCAAGCAGGTAAGCAAATAATCCTGTATAGGGAAAATACCGCAGAAAACATGGATATCCGCACTGAGGCATGTCGTGCCTGACGTTTGCTTCAGGAGCGGTGCGGCGGTCTCGAACCAGGAATCCCCGCCTTTCAGGCACAGGGATCGTCAAATAGGCCTTGAAGTACCGAGCCACTTGCTGCGCTCGGTACTACTTTTAAAGGGATGTGATGAGGTTGGGTGAGGAAAAGGCGGGGACGGATCGCCCGCGTAAGGAGAAATTGCCGCATCGAAGAAAACTGGCTGCCGGTCTGCTTGCCGCCGTTGTTCTGGCTGGTGCGGGAGCAGGGGTTTTTCGTTCTTTTGTCATGACGCCGGGCAGCGATGCGGTCCGGTCGGAACATGATGCAGATACCGGCCTGATCGACTGGCAGAAGGCCATCGAGGCGCATCCGGATTATGATAAGCTCCAGACCCTGCGCGAGGAATGCCGGACATTGGAACGGGAAACGCAGGACGTGGAAGACCTGTTTACGGTCAGCCCGCCTGCGACGGATTCCAAGCCGTTTGATGATTCGGTCTGGGCCAAAAATGCGCTGGATGTGGTCGGACGGCGTGCAGAGCTGGAACGCAAAGCCAAGCGCATCGCCGAGGAGTATCGGAAGCAGACAGAGGCGGAGTACCAGTACAGACGGAAAGCCATCGATGAGGAATATCTGAATGCTATCCTGAATCTCAACCTCAAGCTGGATAATCAGGCATCCATGCACAACCCGCTGGACAGCCGGCAGGATATGGATGCGGAGCGTGCGGACTGGGAGCAGCAGCGCAGCCAGCTTCAGCAGGAGCGCGGCGAACGCCAGCGTCAGCTGGAGCTGGCCTATCAGCGGGAAGTTTCTGCCTATGTGCAGACCGTGCTGGGGCCGGAGATGCAGAAATGGCGGCAGGAACTTCCGCAGCGCCGGGCGCAGCAGCAATCTGAAGCGGCGGCCCGGCAGTCGGAAGCAGAAAAGCGCAATGCAGATACTATGCAGAAACAGATGGAAACGGCGGAAAAAGTTCAGCAGCGCTTGGAAAAGCGTCAGCAGCTGGAGGAAAAACGGGCGGCTATGCAGTCCCTTGAAGCGCATATCTTCAATGATATAGCGGGGAAGGCCGCCAAGATAGCCATTCTGCATCATTTTACGATGATTCTGGTCCATCATCCGCGAATGCTTTCCGCTTTGTATCCGGAACCGGAGCTGCAGGATCCTCTGAAGCCGTCGTACAGCATCGCCGTTGGCATCAGTACGGTGGATGTGACCGATGAGCTGGTTCAGGAAGTCAGCGCACTGTCCTCAGAAAGCGATGCGGAACGGGCGGATCCGTCGAGATCTTAATAATTCCAAGAGAAAGAAGCGAACAATAAGATGAAATTACGTAAAAGAACAACAGTGCTGATTGCGGCAGCTTTTGCTTCCATGATGCTTATGAGCGGATGCGGTCAGGCAAAGATTGGCTACATCGATGGGGATCGGGTGACGAAAGAAGCGCCGCAGATTTCTTCTTTGGTTGATGAGGGGAACCAGAAAATTCAGGAAGCCCAGCAGCAGGCAGAACAGGATCTGCAGCAAAAGCTGAAGGAAAATCCGGATATGAGTCAGGAGGATGCACAGAAGCTTCAGCAGGAATCGCAGCGTAAATTGCAGGCATTGAACCAGTCATACGCGCTGCAGCTTCGGCAGAAATTGGATGTGGCTCTCGGCGCGGTCGCGAAAAAGCAGAAGCTGGATGCCGTGGTCAATAATTCTCAGGAGCAGCCGATTGCGATTTCCGGAGCTGTTGATGTGACGGACGACGTCATTGCACAGCTGCAGTAAGGGATTGGAGTGGGACGATGAAAAAAACTTTGCAGGAACTGGCGGAGTTCGTCGGCGGCCGTGTCGCCGGCGATCCTTCTGTGCTGATACAGGGGTTGGACAATATCGAGGGCGCCGGTCCTCGCGATTTGACTTTTGCCGTCGAACCGCATATCGATGAGGCCCGCAGCTGTAAGGCTGCAGCGGTCATGCTCCCGGAGGGTACCGGAGACTTTCCTAAACCGGCGCTGTACGTTGAGGAGCCGCGGGCCGCTTTTGCCCGCCTGCTGGAGCTTTTTACGCCGAAGCTGGACTTTTCGGCTGGTGTCAGCGATAAGGCGCATATCGGCGAGGATGTGACGCTGGGAGAGGGCGTTGTCATCATGCCGTTTGCCGTTGTGGATGACCATGCGGTTATCGGCGACCGTGTTACGCTTTATCCGCATACGTATATCGGCCAGTATGCCGAGGTAGGGGAAGACAGCGTGGTTTATTCCGGGGCGACGGTTCGCGAGCACTGTCATGTCGGCAGGCGCTGCGTGATTCATTGTTCTGCTGTCATCGGTTCGGACGGATTCGGCTTTACGACGAAAGATGGCGTCCATACCAAGGTGCCGCAGGTGGGAAATGTGGTTCTTGAGGACGATGTGGAGATCGGGGCGCATGACGGAATCGACCGGGCGGCAATGGGATCGACTGTGATCGGCCACGGTACGAAAATCGATAACCTTGTCCATATCGGTCACAACTGTAAAATCGGTCCGAACTGCCTGATCGTTGCTCAGACGGGAATTTCCGGGTCGACGATTGTGGGGCATAATGTTACCTTTGGCGGTCAGGTCGGTACAGTCGGACATATCCATATCGGCGCCAATTCGGTGTATGCCGCCCGTTCCGGAATCATCGGCAATATGCCGGAAGGCGTGTTCTGTGCGGGATTCCCCGTACAGCCGCATACGGAATGGCTGCGCATGCAGGCTGCAATGAAGCATTTGCCTGAGTTGCAGAAAAAACTCAAGCAGATGGAGAAGCGGCTGGCACGATATGAAAAAGAAAGCGGGTGACGGCTGCGGCCGGCCCATGCAAGCCTTCCTCTCCGGGAAGGCTTGATTTTTCTTTACAGACCGTGATGAAAGACTTATGGAGGATAAAATGGGATCGTATTGGATATTTAAAGCAGTGAGCCGGGCGGCCTGCCTGCTTCCCCGCCGCTTCTGCGACCGTCTGGGCCGGATGATCGGCGCGCTGGTCTGGCTGCTTATTCCAGCCAGAAGAAAACGGCTGGCCAGACGGCAGATTATGGACTGCCTCGCGGCAACGGAACAGGAGGCGGAGCGGATTGCCCGGGCAAGTGCGGTCCGCTTCGGTCCGATGCTGTTTGAGGTTTTGCGCTTTCCCATTATCCGCGGCAAGATGAAAGATTACGTGCGCATCGAAGGCTTGGAAAAGCTTCGTCAGGGCATATCTGCGGGCAGAGGCGCCATTATCGCTGCGGCTCACAGCGGGAATTGGGAGCTGATGGGTGGCGCTTTTGCTATGGCGGGGATTCCGCTGGTTGGCGTTGCGATGAAGCAGAAATCTTCGGGGGCGGACCGGTTCATCAATGAGTACCGGTCCATGATCGGCATGCATATCACCTATAAGACAGGGGTAAGGGAAATGTTTGATATGCTGAAGAAAGGCTGGGTTATCGGACTGATTATGGATCAGGATACCAACCGGCATGACGGCATTGTCCTTGATTTTTTCGGCCGGCCGACGAATTGTACGCCGGGAGCCGCTTCCATGGCCCGCTTTCAGAATGTCCCGATTTATACGGCATTTATGCATCGCGATGAGAGCGGGATGCATACGCTGCTGGTTGACGGCCCGATTTACGTGGAGAAAACCCGGGACAAGAAAGCGGATATTCGCCGGACGACACAGCAGCTGACCAAGGCCATAGAAGACCATGTGCGGAGGTATCCGGAGGAATGGTTTTGGCTGCATGACCGCTGGAAGTCCATGCGGGAGGAATGAACCCTGCTGACGGGAATACTTGCGAAACCCTTGATTGTTGGGTAAAATAGAGGAAGGTAATAATCTGTCAGGAGGAGTCATTTTGCAGAACCAGATTACATTGGCGGCCGAGGCATCCTATACCGGTATCGGGCTGCACTCGGGACGTGAGGTGCATATGGTGCTCCGGCCGGCGCCGGTGGATACGGGCATTGTCTTTGTCCGTACGGATATACCGGGAAGGCCGGAAGTCCGCGCTGCAGCAACGAATGTTACCTCGACGCTGCGGGCTACGACGGTAGAGGAACAGGGACATAAGGTATTTACCATCGAACATCTGATGAGTGCCTTTCACGCACTGCGGATCGATAACTGTTATGTTGAGATGGACGCGGAGGAGCCGCCGGTGGCGGATGGCTCTTCGCTGGCTTTTTTCCGCCTCATGCAGCAGACCGGACTGAGAGAACAGGAAAAGCCGTCCCATGAGATCATCATCGACAAGGTATACCGCATCGATGATGATGAGCATAAGCGTTTTGTCATGGTTGTGCCCTATGATGGGTTCCGGGTCAGCTTCACGTCGCTGAATCCGCATAAGCTCATCGGGGTGCAGTATGAGAATTTCGAAGTAGATCCCGAAACATATGAGCGGGAGATTGCGCCGGCCCGTACGATTGCGTATGAAAAGGAAATTGCAGCGCTTCGCGATATGGGACTTGGACTCGGCGGCACACTGGAGAGCGTTATTGTCTATAACGATGAAGGCTGGCTGAACCCGCTGCATTTTGAGGATGAGCTGGTACGTCACAAGATTCTGGATGTGATCGGCGATCTGAGACTGGCCGGCTGCATCCGCGGTCATGTCATCGCGACGGCTTCCGGTCATGCACTCAATACGAAGCTGGCCAGAAAGATCGCTGCTGAACTCGGCTGAGAAGACATACAGCAGGTGTTGTACAATAAAAAGGAAGAGGGAAACATCATGGTTTTAGATATCAACGAAATTCAGAAGATCCTGCCGCACCGTCCGCCGATGCTGCTGGTTGACCGCATCATTGAGATTGAGCCGTTTAAGTCTGCGACCGGCATCAAGAATATCACGATGATGGAGCCGCAGTTCCGCGGTCATTTCCCGGGACATCCGATCATGCCCGGCGTCCTTATTCTTGAAGCGATGGCACAGGTAGGCGGCGTAGCGATGCTTTATCCTGAGGAGCATCGCGGCAAGATTGCTCTGTTCGGAGGGATGGAGCATGTTAAGTTCAAGCGCCCGGTGGTTCCCGGCGATCAGCTGGTGACTAAAGCCGAGATTGTCCGCGTGCGGGGGGACTTCGGCCTGCTGCACTGCGACGGTTATGTGGACGACAAGCTGGTCGCATCAGCTGATTTTAAGTTTGCGCTGAAAAAGGACGAAAAGGATTGATTTTTACTCGATTTTATAAGAAAATGGGAGATATTCTTTGTTCCACTCGAAAAACGACTGGATTTGCTGTCATTTAAGATACGAAAATTTGGAGTTTATTGGGGAATATAAAGAGAAAGACAGAGCAAAGAGGTCTGTCGGCCATACGAAGGGGAAATATCATACGGCTGGCAGTTTTTAAAGTTGAAGGAGTTGGACCAGATGAATATAGATCACAGCAGAAACAGTAAAATACATGAAACAGCCGTTATAGATCCCGACGCCAGAATTGCTGAGGATGTGGAAATCGGTCCCTATTCGGTCATCGGCGGAAATGTGGAGATCGGTGCGGGGACGAAGATCGGTCCGCATGTCGTCATTCACGGCTGGACGGAGATCGGCCGGGAGTGCCGGATCTTTCAGGGAGCTTCCATTGGTGAGGAGCCGCAGGACCTGAAATTCAAGGGTGAGAAAAGCTATACGTTCATCGGGGACCGCACGACGATCCGTGAGGGCGCGACAGTGCACCGCGCAACCGGTGAAGGCGAGGAGACGCGCATTGGCAATGACTGCCTGCTCATGGCGCTCACTCATGTCGCCCATAACTGTGTGATCGGCAACCGTGTCATTATGTCGAATCTGGCCAGTCTGGCCGGTCATGCCGTGGTAGAGGACCGGGCGGTCATCGGCGGGATGGCAGGCGTTCATCAATTCGTCAAAATCGGCCGCAATGCGATGGTCGGCGGGATGTCGAAGCTTACTCAGGATGTGGTTCCCTTTACGATCGTGGACGGCCGCCCCGCAAAAGTGGTCGGACTCAACAGCGTCGGCATTTCACGTGCCGGTATTCAGCCGGAAGCCCGCCGCAGTATCAAGCAGGCTTATAAGATCCTGTACCGCTCGGGGCTGTCTTTGCAGCAGGCGATTGCCGTGATTGAGCAGGAAGTGGCTTCCTGTGAAGAAGTCGATCACCTGCTGCGCTTCCTGCGCAATGCGGAACGCGGTATCTGCCGTGAGCGCCGTGATAATGACTGACTGGAACGGAGAAGCGAATGGAACGAGTCGGAGTGCTGGCCGGGATCGGCCAGCTGCCAGTGGAGTGTGCCAAGGCGGCCAAGGCTCAGGGGCATGAGGTTTATGCTGTGGCTCTCCTGCCGGAGACGGAGCCGGCCCTTAGAGATTATGCGGATGATTATCAGCAGATCAGCGTGTTTAAGGTCGGGCGTATCCTCAGTTACCTGAAAAAGAATAAGGTGACTCAGGTGACGATGATCGGGAAGGTGACGAAGGAGCTCCTGTATGCGCATAAGGCGATGCCGGACTTTAAGACGATGCAGATCCTGATGAAGCTGCCGGACCGCAGGGATGATACGGTCATGGAGGCTCTGGTAGCCGCCGTGGAGAGCACCGGGGCAAAAGTCGTAGATCAGACCGCCCTGATCCGTCCGCTGATGCCGTCGGCCGGAGTCCTGACGAGGCGAAAACCGACAACGGAAGAGAAACAGGATATGGAGTTCGGCTTCCGCATGGCAAAAGAGATCGGCAGGATGGATGTAGGACAGACCGTGGTGGTTAAACATCTTGCGGTTATGGCGCTGGAAGCCATAGAAGGAACCGATGCCTGCATCCGCCGCGGCGGAACGCTGGCCCGCGGCGGCGCTGTAGTGGCCAAGGTGGCCAAACCGCAGCAGGATGCGCGTTTTGATGTGCCGGCCGTAGGGCTGACTACGCTGAAAACGATGGCGGAGGTCGGTGCAAAAGCCTTGGTCATTGAGGCGGACCGGACTTTGCTGGCAGAAAAAGAAGAGGTCCTTGCATTGGCTGATGCCAATGATATAACGATCGTAGCGATGTGATTCTTCTGAGACGCAGCGGATGCGGAAAAATTTGTGTCCGTTGGCGTCTTTTTTCGTGTGCAGTCAGGGGATTTCGTGTATAATAAAGAGTGGACTATCCTTGAGCGGATACATGGAGGTGATTCGCATGAAAATCATGTTTTCAGCCGGAGAGGTTTCCGGCGATATTCATGGGGAACAGCTGGCACTGGCCATTCGCCGCATGGACCCGTCGGCGGAGCTTGTCGGCTTCGGCGGGACGCGGATGGAAGCGGCGGGCGTGCGGCTCTATAAAAATTTTGCGGATTACAATGTCATGGGAATTTGGGAAGTGCTGAAAAACATTCGGCGGCTTTTCGCTCTGCTGGATGGGCTGACTGCGTTTATGCGCGAGGAAAAACCGGATCTTCTTGTGATCATTGATTATCCGGATTTCAACTGGCGTCTGGCGAAGCGGGCCAGAGCCCTCGGCATTCCGGTCTTTTCCTATATTCCGCCGTCGGCCTGGGCCTGGCGGAAAGGGCGGGCCGCAAAGTGTGCGAAGCTGGCGGATGAATTTGTGGCGATTTTCCCGCATGAACTGCCTGTTTATGAAAAAGCCGGCGCCCGCATTTCGTTTGTGGGGAATCCTTTGGTGGATAAGGTAAAGCCGGAAATGACGCGGCAGGAAGCCCGGGACTTTTTTCATATGCCGAAGGGGAAAACTGCTGTGCTGCTGCTTCCGGGCAGCCGCAGACAGGAGATCGAACTCCTGCTTCCCGCTATGCTGCAGGGGGCCCGGAAGCTTTTGCAGGCGCATCCGGAAACCGTGCTGTATCTGCCTCTGGCAGACGGTATCCGCGAAGGGCGGATTCAGTCTATGATCGACGCCGCTTCGGTTCCGGTGACCTTGGTACGGGATAAGCGGTATGCGCTGATGGCGGCGGCTGATGCGGCTGTGGCGACTTCGGGAACTGTAGTCATGGAGGCCGCGCTTCTGGGACTTCCGTGTGTCGTACTCTACCGCCTGTCGCCGGTTTCGTATTTTGTCGGCCGCCTGTTGGTTCATGTGAAGCATTTCAGTCTGCCGAACATTCTGCTGGATGAATCGTTTGAGACGGAGCTGCTGCAGGATGAGGTCACACCGGATCGCATTGCAGAAGAACTATGGCGCCTTTATCCGGGCAATCCGCACCGCGCGGAGGTGACGGCGAAGCTCAGGCAGGCCTGCGAGCGCCTTGGCCCGCCGGGGGCCTCCGGCCGCGTGGCAGAAAAGATCCTTGCCGCTGCGCGCCGCCTTTCCGCAGGGAATCAATGATCGGGGGAAAAGTATGAAGAATTATAAACGGCTGCTCCAGTATATGCGGCCTTATCTTAGGCAGCTGTTTCTGGCCATTGTCTGCATCGTCGTAGCGGCTGGATGCAACCTGTATCTGCCATGGATCATCAAGGACATGATCGACAAGGTTCTGGCGGACAAAGATATGATGATGCTCAATATGATCTGTATCGGCATCGTCGTGGTTTTCTTAATCCGCGGGATCTTCTTCTACGGGCAGTCGTATCTGGTCTCGTATATCGGACAGAAAGTCATCATTGATGTCAGAGAGGTCATGTTTCGCAAATTTCAGCGCATGCCGATGGCGTACTTTGACAAGCATCAGACCGGCGAGACGATGAGCTATATTACCAATGATGTGGCGGCTATCCAGTCGGCGCTGGTTGACCAGCTGATCGAGATGGTCACAGAGGGGTCGATTCTGATTGGCTCGCTGGTCCTTATGGTGTATCTGGACTGGAAACTTTCGCTGCTTACTTTGGTGGTCATCCCTGTGGTCGGACAGGCCATGAAGATCTTCGGGAGCAAGATCAAGCGGAATGGCACGGTCATTCAGGAGCGCATGGCAGATATAACGTCACTGCTTCAGGAAAGCATTTCAGCCATCCGTGTCGTTAAATCTTTTGTACGTGAAAATTATGAAATTCAGCGTTTTGTGCGGCAGAACGAACTGAACTTTCAGGCGGCGATGAAGAATGTCCAGCTGACCAGCCTGCTCACTCCGACGGTGGAGCTTCTGGCGGCCATTTCCGTTACGTTTATCGTCTGGTTCGGCGGGTATGAAGTGCTCAATGACCAGATGACGGCAGGCGCGCTGGTGGCATTTCTGACCTATGCGGTGAATCTGGCCAATCCGGTCAAGCGTCTGTCGCGCGTCTATGGCAATCTCCAGCGGGCTATGGCCGCAGTTGACCGGGTCTTTGCCGTCATTGATCTGGAGGAGCCGATTCATGACAAGCCGGATGCGGTCCGCTTGCCGGAAATCACCGGCCGTGTCAGGCTGGATCATGTTTCCTTTGAGTATAAGAAAGGCGTACCGGCGCTCAGCGATGTCACGCTGGAAGCCCGTCCCGGGCAGATGATCGCCTTTGTCGGGCCGAGCGGCGCCGGAAAATCGACCATTGCCAATCTGATCCCGCGGTTTTATGAGGTTACTTCGGGATCGATCTCGATAGACGGACACGATATCCGCGATGTTACGGTAGATTCTCTGCGCGAGCAGATCGGCATTGTCCCGCAGGAAACCATGCTGTTTTCGACGACCGTGCGGGAGAATATCCGTTATGGGCGTCTGGATGCTACCGATGAGGAAGTGGAGGAAGCGGCCAAAGCGGCCAACGCGGACAGCTTTATCCGCGAGCTTCCTCAGGGATACGATACCGCGATCGGCGAGAGGGGCATGAATTTGTCCGGCGGCCAGCGGCAGCGCATGGCTATCGCCCGGGCTATCCTGAAGAATCCGCGCGTGCTCATTCTTGATGAAGCGACATCAGCTCTGGATACGGAGAGCGAAAAAATCGTTCAGGCGGCATTGGACCGTCTGATGGTCGGCCGCACCTCGTTTGTGATTGCGCATCGGCTTTCTACGATCTTTCAGGCGGATCAGATTTATGTCATTGACAACGGGCAGGTGAAAGAACACGGCACTCATGAAGAACTGCTCGGACAGGACGGCCTGTACAGCTATTTGTATAATATCCAGTTCAACAAGAAGAACGTCAACGAGTAAGAGGGAAAGGACAGAGCAATGCAAATCCTTTACAATATAGCGGCAATACTGGTCGTCGTCCTGATCATACCGGTATTCATGGTCCGCTCGGTCCGTGAAAAGGGCTTTGTGGAACGGATCCGGCAAAGTTTGGGTTTTTTCCCGGCTCATACACTGGACCGCGTCGAAAAAAAACACTGCATCTGGGTTCATGCGGCATCGGTCGGGGAGATTGTGGCGACAAGTCCGCTGATCCGGGAGTTCCGCAAGGAGTTTCCCAAGACGCCGATTCTGGTCTCTGTTGTGACGACCAGCGGCTATGAGATGGCAAACCGCATTATAAAAGATGCGGATTCCATTATCTATTTTCCGTTGGACCTTCCGTTTCTGGCCGGTCATGTGCTGCGGCGCATTCATCCGAGGGTTTTTCTGCCCGTTGAAACGGAGCTTTGGCCGAATTTCCTGAAGACGGCGCGCCAGCTTCATATTCCGGTCATGATGGTCAACGGACGAATCAGCGATAGGAGTGTCAAGCAGTATCGCCATCTGCACAGCCTGCTTCGCGATATGATTGGAACGGTGACGCGATTTGCCATGCAGTCGCAGATCGATGCGGATTATATCATGCGCCTCGGCGCTCCGCCGGAACTGGTCACGGTGACGGGAAATACGAAATTTGACCAGACGTATACGGATGTGAGCCCGGACGAGAAGCAGAAGATCATCGAGGAGATGGGGCTGCAGGAAAATGACGGCATTTTTCTGGCCGGTTCCACGCACCGCGGAGAGGAAGAGTTTGTGCTCCATGCCTTTCGGGCTGTGCGGGAGAAGCACCCGCATGCCAGACTGGTCATTGCGCCGCGTGAACTGCTGCGCACGCAGGAGGTGCTGCATCTTTGCCGGCGGGCCGGATTCACCGTCACGACGCGCACGGCGCTGCAGAGCCATGCGTCTCAGGGCGAAGATATTGTCATTCTCGATACCATCGGCGAACTGGGGCGGGTTTACAGCGTCGGCGACGTCGTCTATGTCGGCGGCAGCCTGATTCCGCACGGCGGGCATAATATTCTGGAGCCGGCCGCCCATGGCAAGGCGATTCTGGTCGGTCATTATATGTTTAACTTCAAGGATACACATGCGCTGTTCCGCAACCGCGACGCCTGCATCACGGTTCGGAATGAGAAGGAGCTGGTCCGGGAAGTGGTCCGCCTGTTCGACGATCCGGAGCATCGTCATCGCATGGAGGCTGAGACGCTGGCTATCGTGGCGGAAAACAAAGGAGCGTCGCGCAAATCGGCGGTCATTCTCCGCGAGATGCTGGATGCGTACGAAAGCTGTCCGGAAAACCGCCAGCGGGCTCGTGCGACGCAGAAGATCGATAATTTCCAGACCTATTTCATCGAACTCGTTCACAGTAAACAGGTGGATGGAATCTGTCTGCATATCATCATGGCGATTCTCTATGTGTTTTCGAAGATCTATGCACAGCTGGTCAACCTCAAGCTGGCCGGTTACCGGATCGGTCTTTTCAAGCATCGGAAGCTGTCCTGTTATGTGATCAGTCTCGGCAATGTGACGGTAGGCGGAACGGGAAAGACGCCGACGGCCCAGCGCCTTGCGAGTGATATCCGCGATATGGGCTATCGGGTCGTCATATTGAACCGCGGTTACCGCGCCAAATGGCACGGGAAGATCGGCATTGTTTCGGATGGACATCGGCTTCACATGAGTTCTGCCCAGGCCGGCGACGAGGCGTTTATGCTGGCCAAGCATCTGCCGGAGGTTCCGGTGCTCATCGGTGCAGAGCGGGCTGTGACCGGACAGTATGCGATCGATCATTTTGGCGCCGAGGTGGCTATCCTTGACGATGGTTATCAGCACTGGCAGCTGGAACGCGATATGGATATTCTGCTCGTGGATGCGGTTAATGTATTCGGCAACGGCTACATCCTGCCTCGCGGTACGCTGCGGGAGCCGATTTCCCATATCAGCCGCGCCGATGTATGCCTGATGACCAAGGTGGATCAGGCGGCGGAAGGGTCCTGTGAGTACATACGCGAAACCGTTCATAAATACAATGCACAGGCACAGATCGTGGAAAGCATTCATCAGCCGCGCTGCTTCATCCCGCTGGCGGATTGGTATGCGGATATAGCCGGAGATGGCATCGATATCGGCCGGATGAAGGGACGGAAGATCATGGCTGTTTCGGCTATCGGAAATCCGGCCTCGTTTGAACAGACTCTTTCTGATCTCGGTGCTGTTATTCTTGAGAGCCTGCGCTATCCGGATCACCATGATTACAATATGCAGGAAATGGTCGATATTCTGCATCAGGCGGAGGCCATGGGGGCGGAAGCCATCGTGATCACGGAAAAAGACGCGGTCAAGATTCCTGCCGAGGTCATCCATGCCGGCTACGATATACCGGTCTATGTCATCTGCGTCGAGGTGAATTTCCAACAGGGCGAGCGGGAATTCCGCACATTGCTGCAGCAGCGGCTGGCGGAGCGTCTCGGCCCGCGCAGCTGTCGGCAGAAGGAATAGTTCCCTTTGGACTTAAGGAAAGGATGAATGGTTCCATGAACGTATTATGTGTCATTCCGGCACGGTATGCATCGACAAGGCTTCCGGGAAAGCCGCTCAAGGATATCGCCGGCAAGCCAATGGTCTGCCGGGTCTATGATCGGGCCGCTCAGGCCGGAAAAGTATCCGATACGCTGGTCGCCACGGACGATGTGCGTATTCTGAATGCTGTGCAGGAGCATGGCGGCCGGGCGATGATGACCCGGAAGGATCATCCGACCGGTACAGACCGTCTGGCCGAGGTGGCGTCCGCCCATCCGGAGGCAGATCTCATCGTTAATGTGCAGGGAGATGAGCCGCTGATCGAGCCGTCTCTGATCGACCGCTTGGTGGATGTGTTTGAGGAGGAGCCGGATCTTCCCATGGCGACGGTCATGACGAAGATCACGGATGAGGAAGAGCAGCGCAATCCGAACAATGTCAAGGTAGTGACGAATAAAGACGGATATGCTCTGTATTTTTCCCGCTCTCTGCTGCCTTATCCGCGTCATGCAGGCTGTCCGGTATACAAACACATCGGCATTTATGCGTATCGGCGCGATTTTCTGCTCCGTTATGCGGCGATGGCGCCGACGCCGCTGGAAAACGCGGAATCGCTGGAGCAGCTGCGGGCTTTGGAAAACGGGTACCGGATCAAGGTAGTGGAGACTGAGGCGCAGTTTGTCGGAGTAGATACGGCTGAAGATCTGGAAAAGGTAAATGCGATCTACCGTCAGCTGTGAGAATGGGTTCGTGTAAGATTCAGGCAAAGGAGAGACGAGAATGAATAAGGTAAAAGTCGGAAACTTCGAGATCGGCGGCGGAGAAAAGCTGACCCTCTTGGCCGGGCCATGCGTGCTGGAAAGTTTGGACCGCTGCCTGCTGATCGGGCGTACGGTCAAGGAAATCTGCCGCCGTCTGGACGTGAACTACGTGTTCAAGGCATCGTTTGATAAGGCCAATCGTTCCTCCTTTCACAGCTTCCGCGGGCCGGGGCTGGAAAAGGGGTTGGAAATGCTGCGGAAGATCAAGGAAGAACTGCAGGTGCCGGTTGTGACGGATATTCATGAAACGTATCAGGCGGAACCGGCGGCCAAAGTGGCGGATATTCTGCAGATTCCCGCCTTTTTGTGCCGGCAGACGGATCTCCTGCATGCGGCAGCCCGCACGGGCCGCGTGGTCAATGTCAAAAAGGGACAGTTCCTCGCTCCGGAGGATATGCGCAATGTGGTGGACAAATTGCACGAGAGCGGCTGCGAGCAGATGATGCTTACAGAGCGGGGCGCGTCGTTCGGCTATCATAATCTAGTGGTGGATATGCGTTCTTTGCCGATTATGCGTTCCTTTGGCTATCCGGTCGTCATGGACGGTACGCACAGCGTACAGCTGCCCGGCGGCAATGGGGCGACCTCGGCCGGAAACCGTGAATATGTGGAATATCTGGTGCGTGCCGCAGTCGGTGCCGGTGTGGATGCGCTGTTTCTGGAAGTCCATGACAATCCGGAGGAGGCTCTTTCCGACGGGGCGAACATGGTCTACTTGGATAAGCTGGAGGATTTGCTGCGGGATGCGGTCGCCATTCATGAGATCGTCCGGAAGAAAAATGCGTGAATTTCGTAAAGAAGCTTATAGATGAAACAAGGGGAAAGAAACGTGGACAAAATCAAAGAATCCGCGATCGAGACACTGGAAATCGAAGCGGAGGCAGTACAAAAACTGAAGAGCCGTATCGATGACGAATTTGAGGCTGCTGTGCAGTGCATCCTGGACTGCACGGCACGCGTCGTCGTGACGGGAATGGGCAAATCCGGCCATATCGGGCGCAAGATTGCGGCAACGCTGGCAAGCACAGGCACGCCTTCCTTCTTTATGCACCCGGCCGAGGCGTTTCACGGAGATCTCGGCATGGTGACGGAAAATGATGTGGTCATTGCCATTTCGAACAGCGGAGAATCCTCGGAAATCGTAAACATTTTGCCGATTATCCGCCGCATCGGCGCAAAGATTATCGCGATGAGCGGCCGCCGTGAATCGCAGCTCGGGAAAAACAGCGATTACTTCATCGATATCGGGGTGGAAAAAGAGGCTTGTCCGCTGGGGCTGGCGCCGACGGCCAGCACGACGGCCACGCTGGCTATGGGGGATGCGATGGCCGTGGCCCTGATGTCGGTCCGCAATTTCACCAGTCAGGATTTTGCGCTGTTCCATCCGGGCGGCGCGCTGGGCCGCCGTCTCCTGCTGAAAGTGTCCAATGTCATGCATACCGGAGAGGATAACCCGATTGTGCGGCAGGACAAGACCGCCAAGGACGCGCTGTTCATCATGACCGACAAGGGCCTCGGCGCAGCCTCGGTGGTCGATGAAAACGGCCGGTTTGTCGGTCTGATCACCGATGGCATCATTCGCCGCGCGCTGGCCAAGGATTATAAATTCCTCGATGAGGCGGTCAGGAACATCATGTTTGATAAGCCTCTGACGATTGGAAAGGACGAGCTGGCGGCGGCTGCGCTTTCCGTTATGGAAAAACACAAGCCTCGTCCGGTCACCGTTCTGCCGGTTATCGATGCGGATCGCAATCCGGTAGGCATTGTCCACCTGACGGATCTGCTGAGACAGGGAGTGGTCTGAGATGGAACAGAAAGCAAAGGCACTTGCATGTGCGAAAAAAATACAGCTGGTGATCTTTGATGTGGACGGAGTCCTCACGGACGGCTCCATTTGCATCGGGCCGTCCGGCGAGCTGTTTAAGCCCTTTTTCTGCCGGGACGGGCAGGGCATTACTCTCGCGCATAAGGCGGGACTCAAAACAGCGGTCATCACGGGACGATCGTCGGAACAGGTCGCTATCCGCGCGAAAGAGCTGCATATCTCGGAAGTATTTCAGGGCAATCCGGATAAGCGGAAGGCCTATGAAGCGATTAAGGACAAACTCGGCTTGTCCGATGAGCAAATCGGTTATGTCGGGGATGATCTTATCGATCTGCCGATCATGATGCAGACCGGGCTCCCGATGGCGGTTGCTGATGCCGCCTTGGAAGTGAAGCAGGAGGCGCTGCTCATTTCCGGTCAGCCGGGCGGGCGCGGCGCTGTCCGCGAGCTGTTGGAATTTATCCTGAAGGCGCAGGGGAAATGGCAGGCGCTGCTCGATGATTTTTATCGTCCCGCCCGTTTCGATGGGCTGGCGCAGTAACCGGCTTTCCCGGCAGGTCAGCGGGGGCATATCTGCCGGACAGGATCGCTGTGTAAGATTTGAGGGAATATCCATTTGGAGGAATATCCATGCATTATAAATTCGTTATGTTCATGAGCCGGGTGGTTTGTCATATGCCGTACCGTCTGCTTATGGCTGTCGGCTGGGTGCTGGGCAATCTCTATTATCTGCTCATCCGGAAAGAACGGGAAAGAGCGGTGGAACAGATGATGCCCGCCCTTCAGATTCCGGAGCGGGAAGCACGCAGGACGGTGCGAAAATCGTTTATCAACCTGGCACGAAATGTGTTGGAGATCCTCTATATGCCGCATCTCAATGAGCAGAACTTCCGGCAGTATATCGAGATTGATCATCTGGACCGCCTGAAAAAAGCGCTGGATGAACGGCATGGTGTCGTCATTCTGACCGGTCATATCGGTACCTGGGAGTGGCTTTCCGCAGCGTTCACCCTGAATGGCCTTCCTGTTACGGCTATTGCCAAGCCGCAGCCGAATATGCAGTATACGAATGCACTCAACGATCTGCGCAAGACGATTCATGTAGAGATTTTTTCCCGCGGGACGAGCGAACTGCTGGCTGCGGCCCGCGCTTTGAAAAAGGGCAAGATTTTAGGGTTTTTAGCCGATCAGGACGCAGGACCGGGCGGTGCTTTTTTGCCGTTTTTGGGACGGATCGCCTCGACGCCGATGGGCCCCGCGGTTTTCGCGCATAAGTTTAATTCTCCGGTGGTTCCAGCGTTTATCCTGCGTCAGCCGAATGGACGGCATAAGGTCGTAATCGGCGAGGTGATGCGCTATGAGGATACCGGTGATACAGACCGCGATCTGTTCGACTTTACCGCGCGAATGACGAAGGTCGTGGAAACGATTGTCAGGGAAAATCCGACGCAGTGGCTTTGGTTTCAGAAGCGCTGGAATACGACACCGGATATGCAGAAAGCCGGAAAACACCATACCGTCCGCGCGCAGGAGGTTGAATGATGGACAGAAAGAAAAAGCTTCTGACCGGACTGGCATTGGCCGCGTTTGCCGCGCTGGTCGTCTGGGCTGTTATGACGGTGCCGCAAAAACCGCAGCTGCCGGAGCAGACTGCTGATTCGAATCTTATGACGTATGAGGGCAATACGATCAGTGAGGAAAAAGACGGGCGAAAGATCTGGGATCTTACGGCTGAACATATCGAGATGGATGTCCATACGAAGGATGTCCGGCTGGAGAATCTGACCGGGCATTTTTATATGCAGGATGGCCGTGTGGTGGAAGTTCATGCGGATCATGGCCGTTATGAAAACGAGACAAAGGACATCTCCCTTTCGGGGAATGTGGCGATCAGCACGAGCGACGGCGCCATACTGAGCAGCCGGGAACTGCAATGGGTTTCGGCGGATGAGATGCTGGCGGCAGTGGGTGACGCGTCTGTCAGCAAGGAGGATATGAAGGCCTCCGGCGAACGCATTGAAAGCACGGACGGATTTAATAAGATCCGGATTATCGGCCGGGCCCATCTGGTCAAAGGAGGAGAAAGCAAATGAATACAGGCAGAATGAAACAGATGCTGCTGGCTCTGGCGGTAAGCGTCGTGCTGCCGATGAGCAGTCTGAATGCCGCGGGCGAACCGGCGGAGCTGGATGCGGATACCGTGGAGTATGATATGAGTACAGGTCTGGTGTCGGCTTCCGGCGATGTTTTGATGAAACAGGGAGCTTCCAGGGTTTCCGGTGTGAAGGCATCCTACAATGCGAAGACGAAACAGGGCATTGTGGAGGGAAATGTCATTGCTGTACGCGATGATGCGCGTCTGACCTGTGACCGCATTGTCCTCGACGGCGAGGAACACCTGTCGGCATCGGGCAATGTTCAGGGATCGCAGGGAGAACATCATTTTTCCGGGGAGCAGGCCGACTATTATCCGAATCAGGGGAAGTATCTGGTCATGCCGGCCGGAGGAACGCTGACGAGTGCGGACGGCACCTTTACGGCAAATCGTCTGGAGGGATGGCTTGATGATGCGCATTATGTCGGCACAGGCAATGCGCATGTGATCAGTCCGCCGCGCAATCTGGAAGCGGGCGGAGACCGGATGGACTATTATGGCCGGGATCAGGGTCAGGTCGTGGTCACGGGCAGCGCCTGGGCGCTTCAGGACAACAATACGATGAAAAGCAACCGTTTGACGATTTATCTTGCGAAGGATGGGCAGGCCGGAGTAAAATAAACGAATAAGTGTGAATCCGAAAGTTGGAGGGTATAAGCTTTGCATATCGAAGCGAAGAATCTGGTAAAAAAATTCAAGGAGAGGTCGGCCGTAGACCGCGTGTCCCTGAGGGTCAGCAAGGGAGAGATTGTCGGGCTTCTCGGCCCGAACGGCGCGGGGAAAACGACGACGTTCTATATGATCGTCGGGCTGGAGCAGCCTACATCCGGCGAGGTGTTTTTATCGGATATCAATATCACCGGCCAGCCCATGTACCGCCGTGCGGCGCTGGGCATCAGCTATCTGACGCAGGAGGCTTCCATTTTCCGCAAGCTTACCGTGCGTGAAAATATCATGGCCATCCTTGAGACGACCAGTCTCTCCAAGGCGGAACAGAAGGATAAGTATGAAGAGCTGATCGAAGAGTTCCACATCGGACATGTCCGTGACCGGAAGGGAACGGAGCTTTCCGGCGGCGAACGCCGCCGGGTGGAGATTGCGCGCTGTCTGGCGCTTGAACCTCAGTTTATCCTGCTGGACGAGCCGTTTGCCGGCGTGGACCCTCTGGCCGTGGCAGACATACAGGAAATCATCCAGTATCTTCGCCAGCGGGGCATGGGCATCCTGATCACCGATCACAATGTACGGGAAACCCTGCAGATTGTTGACCGGGCGTACATTCTGAGCGAGGGGCGGATCCTGTTGGAAGGCGACAGCCAGACCATTGCCAACAGTCCGGTGGCCCGTAAGTTCTATCTGGGCGAAAACTTTACCCTGTGATTGGAGCGTAGTCATGCATTTGAGAATTTTAGACAAGTATATCTTCCGGGAGGTCCTGCTGACCTTTCTTTTCGGCATCTGCGCGTTTTCCGCGGTATTCATCGGCTCCGGTACGCTGTTCAAGATTGCGAAGTATATTACGGATTACGGTGCATCGCTGCAGGCGGTGGTTAAAATATTTATTTTCGGGCTGCCGAGTGTTATCATGTGGACGTTCCCGATGTCCATGCTGCTGGCCAGTCTGCTGACCTTCGGCCGCCTTTCCAGCTCAAGCGAGATCACAGCCATGAAGTCCTGCGGCATCAGCTTCGGACGGATCGCGGCACCGGCCATTATCATGGGACTGATCGTGAGTCTCTGTGCGATCGCGTTTAACGAGTATGTTGTGCCGTGGGCCAATACGGCTTACCGTAATGTCCTGTACTATGAGATACAGGGGAACAATGGCATGAAGTCGCAGGAACATATCATCTTGAAGGATATTGAAAAAGGACAGATTCAGCGACTGGTCTATGCGCGGCTGTACGATGCTGATACGCAGACGCTGCAAGGAATCACGCTGCAGGATTTTGATGACGACGGTCAGGTCCGCCATGTGGAAAATGCGGAGTATGCGGAATGGAGCGGCAACGAGTGGACGATGCATAATGGGATGCTCTATGATATTGCTAGCGAGGAGGGAAAGAGCGAGCATACCATGCGTTTCAGTACGCAGGTTCTTCCGATCCGGGCCAATCCGAAGCAGATCGTCCGGGAGCAAAAGGATCCGGAGGAACTGACGATGAAGGAACTCAAGGCGCAGATTGCCATTATGAAAACGCAGTACGCCAATACAAACAAGCTGGAAGCAGAATATTATCAGCGCATTACCGTGCCGATGGCCAGCCTGATCTTTGCCTTGATCGGCGTGCCTCTTGGGCTGCAGCCGACGCGCAATAGTTCGTCGGCCGGATTTGCCATGAGTGTCATCATTATCTTTTTCTATTACGCGCTGATGACGATGGGAAATGCTTTGGCCCGCGGCGGGATCCTGACGCCGATGCTTGCTGTCTGGCTTCCGAACATCGTCGGCCTCATTGCCGGTTTTTTCCTTATCCGCCGCGCATCGCGCTGATGCCGGCTTATCCGATGGACAGAAAGGTGGAATGATGAAACATGTACGGAGTCCTTTTGATTGTCGTACTGATTATCACCGGCGGCGCCATTGCGTTTATCGGCGATCGTCTGGGCACGAAGATCGGTAAAAAGAGGCTGTCGATTTTCGGCCTGAGGCCGCGTCATACCTCCATTGTCATTACCATATTTACAGGAGTCTGTATTACGACATTGACGTTCGGCGTTATGGCGGCGGCTTCGGAGAACGTGCGCACGGCGCTGTTTGGCATGGAACGGCTGAATCGCACCATGCAGGCGACGCAGTCCAGCCTGCTTCAGGCCCAGTCGGATCTGGAAGCGGCACAGGACGAGCAGGAGCGCACCAATGAGGCGCTCAGCGCTTCCAAAACGGACGTGGAAAAGCTGAAAGACCAGCGGGCGGAGCTGGAAGCGGAATCGTCCCGGCTGCAGGAGGGAAATCGCCAGCTGGAGGCCGCCAAACAGGACCTTCTGGCGCGCAATGACCTGCTTTCTGCAGAGAATGTCAGCCTCGGCGGCCGGAATCAGGTTCTGGCCAGTGCCAACGAGGAATTGTCCGGTCATAATGCAAGGCTGACCCGGGACAATAAGAGTCTGGAAAAACGTGCACAGGATCTGCGCGACGGACTGATCAGCATGCGCGAGGGAGATATCGTATTTCAGGCCGGAGAGGTTATCGCCAGCGGCGTGGTCCGCGGCAACCGGCCGCAGGCGGCGGTGGCGCAGGATCTTCAGTCTCTGGCTCAGCTGGCCAACCGCAATGTTTCCACACGCCTGGGACGGGATACGTCCGATCAGGATATTTGGATCTATCAGCCGGAATATGAAGCGGCTGTCAAGACCATCGCGGAAAGTCCGCAGGATATGGTGGTGCGCATCGTGGCGGCAGGCAATCTGATCCGCGGCGAGGCGGTACGCACGTCTCTGGAACTTTACAAAAACAGCATCATCTATAAGAATAAGGAATTCATCATTGCCCGGCCGTATACGCTGACGGATGGCACGGACGGCGAAGCGGAGCAGACGGTCATGAACTTCCTTAAGGATGTCAATCTGTCCGCGACGACAAAGGGCATCCTTCCGGATCCGCTCCGCGGTTCTGTCGGCGTTATAGCCGGAGCGCAGTTTTATGAACTGGTCAACTCGCTGCGCGGTATCCGCGGGCCGGTGGTTCTGTCTGCTTATGCGAATGGAGATACGGATGCGATGGGACCGCTTCGTCTGATCCTGAAAATGGAGCGGCAGACGGATAATGCCGTACATTGACGGGAATGAGAGCAGCTGGAGGGAAACGAATCGAGCCGGGCATCTGCCCGGCTCGATTCGGATAACGGGAGGTCTTTATGAATATAGCAGCGCTGGATCCCGGCAGGGATAAATGCGGACTGGCCGTGCTGGATGAAACCGGAAAGGTCTTGATCCGGCAGGTTATTGAAACTGCGCGGCTGGAACAGGAGGTCGCCGGATGGTATAAGGCATACGGATTTTCCTGTCTGGTCGAAGGAAACGGCACGACAAGCGGCCAGGCCCGGCAGCGCCTGAAGCAGGCGCTGCCGTCTCTCGACATCCGCGTGGTGGATGAATACCGGACGACGGAGATGGCCCGCGGGGAATACTGGAAGGCGAATCCGCCGAAGGGATGGCGGCGCTTGCTGCCGCTGTCCCTGCAAGTTCCGCCGGAGCCGGTGGATGATCTGGTTGCCGTGATACTGGGGCGTCGTTATTTGCAAGACAGGGAGGATGAAAAGAATGAACGGTGAAAAGCAGAATCGTCCGGACTGGACGGAGTATTTTCTGGATATTGCCCGGTCGGTCGGCCGGAGAGCGACCTGTCTGCGCCGCCGCTATGGAGCGATCATCGTCAAAGATCGGATTATCATCAGCACCGGGTACAACGGAGCGCCGCGCGGAGAGGCGAACTGCATCGATACGGGCGTTTGTGAGAGAGAGCGGCTTCATGTGCCGAAAGGACAAAATTACGAGCTCTGTGTGGCCGTTCATGCTGAACAGAATGCCATCATCAATGCGGATCCGGCGGCAATGGAGGGGGCGACCATCTATATTGTCGGCGTGAACGCCGACGGGACACTCGCTTCGGGCAAGCCATGCCTGCTCTGCCGCCGGATGCTGCGGAATGCCAAGCTGGACCGTGTCGTCTATTACGATACAGATGGACAGATTGTTTCCTGTCGTCCGGACGAAATTCACGACTAAGCGCTTCGTCCCGTGATTTTCATTGACACCGGTTGGGCGGTGCGGTAAAATAGGCTTGCTATGGAAACATGAATACAACAAGCGATTGGAAAAAGAGGTGCGACTTGTATGCCGGATTATATGTTGGCGTTTGTCATTGCTGCAGGAGTAGCGCTGCTCATTACGCCAGGCGTGATTTTCCTGGCGGCCAGGACGGGAGCGATGGATGCCCCCGATGCGAGAAAAGTTCATAAAAAGCCGATTCCCCGTATCGGCGGGATTGGAATCTATGCGGCTTTCATGGCTGCGATATTCAGCGTTCTGTCCTTTGTCGAGGTAACTGCGGAGGTCAGGACAGAATTGATCGGCCTGATGGTCGGCGGTTCCTTGATTGTGCTGGTCGGCGTAATCGACGATTACAAGAACCTGCCAGCCAAGGTAAAGCTGGTCGGGCAGATCCTTGCTGCGGCCGTTCTGGTCATTGCCTTTGATGTGCGCATCGATTTCATTACGGATCCGTTTGGCGATTACATTTATACGGAATGGCTGGCGATCCCTGTCACGATCTTCTGGATTGTCGGTCTGACCAATACCGTCAATCTGATTGACGGGCTGGATGGTCTGGCCGCAGGGGTTTCAACGATTGCTTCCATCACGATCTTTCTGGTCGCGCTGCAGCAGGGCATTCTGCTGGTGGCCGTGCTGACTGCAGCGCTGGCCGGGGCGGCGTTTGGCTTTTTGTACTATAACTTCAATCCGGCCCGGATCTTTATGGGGGATTCCGGCAGCATGTTCCTCGGGTATATGCTGGCCGGCATTTCGGTGATCGGCGCGGTGAAGAGCGCGGCCACGATTGCGCTCATTGTCCCCATTCTGGCGCTGGGACTTCCGATTCTGGACACGACGTTCGCCATTGTGCGCCGTTATCGCGGCGGCGTGCCGATTTTCAAGCCGGATAAGGGACATCTGCATCATCGCCTTTTGGATTTGGGCTTTAGTCAGCGTCAGGCGGTTCTGCTCATGTATGTGATCAGTGCGCTGCTTGGCCTGAGCGCCGTTGCGCTTACGGAGGTCAGCAGCCAGTTTGCCATTCTCATCGTCTGTGTGGTGGTGGCGGCTGTTCTGTTCGGTGCGAAAAAGATCGGTATTTTTCATATGAATCATTCCGCTCATCAGCACTGACTCTGGCTGACGGAAAGAGAACCAATCAGACCGTGGAGGCAGGCGCAGGCCTGCCTTTGCTTATAGAAAGGGGATTTCGAATGGACAAGAAGAAAATCAAGGTGATGACCGTCTTTGGAACCAGACCGGAGGCAATTAAGATGGCTCCGATCGTGCTGGAGCTTCAAAAGCATCCGGATACGATTACGCCGGTCGTAGCCGTGACTGCCCAGCACCGCGAAATGCTGGATCAGGTGCTGAATCTTTTTGCCATCAAACCGGATCATGATCTGGATATTATGGCGCAGGGGCAGACCTTGTTTGATATTACCTCCAAGGCGATGATGGGACTGGATAAGGTGCTGACGGAAGAAAAGCCGGATCTGGTTCTTGTCCATGGCGATACGACGACGACCTTTGCCGGCGCGCTGGCTGCTTATTATCACCAGATACCGGTCGGTCATGTGGAAGCAGGGCTTCGTACGCACAATAAATATTCGCCGTTCCCGGAAGAAATGAACCGCAAGCTTACCGGCTGCATTGCCGATCTCGATTTTGCGCCGACAGAGACCTCGGAGCGTAATCTGCTGGCGGAATCCGTTCCGGCAGAACGCATCTTTGTCACGGGCAACACGGTGATCGACGCGCTGCATCATACGGTTCGCGATGATTTTCGCTTTGACGATGAGATGCTTCGGCAGATCGATTTCGCGCATAAGCGCATTGTTCTGGTCACGACGCACCGCCGCGAGAACCTCGGCGAGCCGATGCGCCATGTCTACAAGGCGCTGCGTCAGCTGACTGAGGAATTCGACGATGTAGAGATCGTATTTCCCGTTCATAAGAATCCGAAGGTGCGTGAGGTCGTCAATGAAGAACTCGGCGGCCTGAGCAAAGTCCATTTGATTGATCCGCTGGATTATGAGCCGTTTGCCAATCTCATGCATCGTGCCTGCCTTATCCTGACAGATTCGGGCGGAGTGCAGGAGGAGGCTCCGGCACTTGGCAAGCCTGTACTGGTGCTGCGCGATACGACGGAGCGTCCGGAGGCCGTCGAGGCCGGCACGGTCAAGCTGATCGGCACGGACCGCGAGCGCGTCTACAAGGAAGCGCGCCGCCTTCTGACGGATAAAGAAGAATACGGCCGCATGGCGGAGTCTGTCAATCCATATGGAGATGGACAGGCTTCCCGACGGATCATTCAGGCCATTCTCTATCATTATGGTCTGGCCGGAGACCGTCCAGACGTATTTATGGGCAAGTGAAAAGGATATAAGAGATCATGCAAAAAGCCTTCCCTGCGGGGGAGGCTTGATCTTTATCCGATGCTAAGGGTCTGGATAAGTTTTACTTTATTCTGCTGCATGACCGGAAGGGAGAAAAGGATATGTCTGACCGGAATGACGATTCCAGATACGAAGGACTGCGCATGGCGCTCAAGGCATTTTCCCTGCTCGGGGGAATGGGAATCTACCTGGTTGTTTTTGTCGGGATCTGCGTATTTCTCGGCAATTTGGCCGATACCTGCTTCGCGCTGGGATACACGGGGAAATTACTCGGAATTATCGTAGGATTTCCCGGAGCTATATATACGATGTACCGGCAGCTGAAGCAGGGAAATTTGCTTTGAGAACGGAAAGAAAGATTGAATTGTCGGTATCTTAAATTTTGTTGGAAAAACCTTGCTATCTGTCAATCAATCGCATATAATAATCTTTGCGACCAATTATGATAAATCAATTCTGTATATTTATGATAATATAAATAACTTTTATTTATATCGTAAAATACAGGAAATAAATGGTATTTTTACATAGGGCAGCAGTTTCCTGAAAGGGATTTGCGGTTTTATGTCGAAATAAAAATTCAGGCGCAGATGGAAGCGACGGCTCCTGATACAGGGGGAGCGTTTCTGTTTCGCCGCTGCCGGTATTCAACGAAGACGATGGACAGGAATCTGCCTGCCGTCGGAGGAGGAATATGAAGGAAGTTTTATCAGGGTATGTCAAGCGGCTGTCGGCAAGTCTGGCGGTTTGCACAGCGGTGATCGGAGGCGTTCTGTTGATGCAGGGCGAGGGTCGGCTCATCGGTGCGCTGCTGGCCGGCTATCTTGCGGCCGGGGTATGTATATGGACGATTGCTTACCGTACCTGGAGAAGCGCCGGTCTGGATGCGGCCAGCGCCAAAAAGCAGATGCTCTGGGGGCTGATGCTGCGTCTGACGACGATCTTCGTAGTCCTTGGCGCGGCAGCCCGGATTTCGGTGCGTGTCTTTGCCGTGACTGCGCTGGGGCTTCTTCTGGGGTATGGATTGGCACTGGTTCACCTTATAGCGGCCAACATACGATCTGATAAAAAATAATCATGGGCGGGGGAATCCCCGAACCCTGGTAGGGAGGTAGAGGTTATGCATGAAATCGGTGTTCGCGAAGTAGTGCAGTTTGCCGGCTTGACCTTCAACTGGGAGACGCTGTGCATGACATGGCTCACCATGGCAATCGTTATTCTTATCGCATTCCTGGCAACGCGCAACTTGAAAATGGTGCCGTCCGGCTGGCAGAATGTGCTGGAAATGATTGTTACCGGGCTGAACGCGCAGATCGCTGGAACAATGGGAAAACGCGGGAGCTTTCTCGCACCGTTTATTATCTCCTTGTTCCTGTTCCTGCTGGTATCGAACTGGCTGGGACTGATCCCGACGTTGTCGTCGCCGACGAACGACTTGAACACCACACTGGGCTTAGCCCTGCTGGTCATTGTGATGGTTCATTCGCTGGGCCTGTACATGAAGGGGGCGCATTATCTGGCGCACTTCTTCAAGCCGACTCCGGTGTTTGTCATCATTAATGCCATTGAGGAGATTGCCAAGCCAATCACCTTGTCATTCCGTCTGTTCGGCAATATTCTTGCAGGAGAGATTTTGATCATCATCCTGTTGAAGCTCATGCCGATCTGGATGCCGATACCGTCTGTCATCTGGCTGGCGTTCAGTATTTTTATCGGCGGGGTGCAGGCATTTATCTTCACGATGCTGTCCATGGCGTATTTTGCCGGTGCAGTCAAGGAAGATAGTGAAGAATCATAAGGTCCGGAAGGACGAAGCTGTTCTTGATGTTTATGTATTTTTAAGGAGGATTTTTTCATGGAAAACGCAATTATGGTAGCAGCAGCTCTGATCGGTGCAGGTCTCTGCATGGGTTTTGCCGCAATCGGTGCAGGACTGGGCGATGGTCTGGTAACAAGCCGCTTTATCGAGGGAATTACGCGTCAGCCGGAAGCTCAGAGCAAGCTGTTTACGAATACGCTGATTTCTGTCGGCCTCATCGAGTCCATGGCCATCATTGCGACGGTCGTTGCCCTGATCATGCTCTATGCCAACCCGCTCATCAAATAATCTTTTTGTTTGATGCATCACGAGTAAAGGGGGCATAGTAATTGATAGAGTTAAACGCGACATTCTTCGCGCAGATCCTCAACTTCCTTATTCTGGTTGTCATTTTGCGCGCTGTGGCTTATAAGCCGGTTGTCCGCATGCTCAAGGCCCGCGAGGACAGGATTCAGGAGAGTCTCGACAAGGCTGATGCCGATGCCGTGGAAGCCGATAAGATGCTGGCTGAATATAAGGCCAAGCTGGCCGCTGCCAATGCCAAGGCGGAGACGATCGTCCGCAATGCGGAAAAGCGCGCCAGCGAGGAGCGTGAGGAAAAACGGGCCGAGGCAAAACGCGAGATTGAGCAGATGAAAAAGGCTGCTGCTGCGGAGATTCAGCGCGACCGCGAACGTGCGGCAGAGCAGCTTCGCGCGGAAGTCGTGGCGCTGTCCATGGCGGCCGCGGGCAAAATCATCGCCAAGAATATGGACAAGGCTGAGAACGAGCAGCTGGTCGGCGAATTCGTCGATAAGCTGGACAAAGACAAGATTGGTGATCTGCCATGCTAAATGTACAGCTTGCACGCAAGTATGCCCAGGCGATTTTTGAAATTGCCCGGGAAGAGGATAAGCTTGTGGAGTATGGAAGAGAGCTGGCGGAGGTCTGCACGGGTATTGAATCGGTGCCGGCTGCTTCTGCTTTTCTGTCCAATCCGCAGGTCGAGACAAAAGCCAGAAAAGAGCTCATCGGGAAGCTGTTTGAAGGAGAACTTTCCCCGCATGTGTATCACTTCCTGCTTCTGCTGGTGGACAAGCGGCGGTTTGGCCTGCTTCCTGCCATTGAGGCAGAATATGGCAGGCTGTCCAATGAGGCCAGAGGGATCCTGATCGCCGATGTGACGACAGCAGCACCGGCTGATGACGGGCAGCAGGAGGCAATCCGTGCCAAGCTTGCCCAGCTTACGGGCAAACAGGTGCAGCTCAGGCTTCATGAGGATGAAGATCTCATTGGCGGCGTGGTCGTGAAAATTGGCGACCGCCGGATTGACGGCAGTGTTGCCGGCCGCCTTGAGACACTGAAAAAAGAATTACTGGCGAATAAGTGATGAAACTGGGGTGACAGCGAAGTTATGAAAATGAATCCGGAAGAAATAACAGCCATCATCAAAGACCAGATTAAGAACTATAACATAGACCTTAATGTGGATGATGTTGGAACAGTTATCGAGATCGGCGACGGCATCGCTCATATCCATGGCCTTGAAAAGGCGATGGCGGGCGAGCTGCTCGATTTCGGCAACGATATTTATGGTCTGGTCCTGAACCTTGAGCAGGACAACGTCGGCGCCGTTCTGCTCGGCGGTGAGACGGAAATCAAAGAGGGATCGCAGGTAAAGCGCACGGGCAAAATCATGCAGGTTCCGGTCGGTGAAGCGATGATCGGCCGTGTTGTCGATGCGATCGGGCGTCCTATCGACGGCAAGGGTGAGATTCGCGCTGAGAAGACGCGCCCTGTCGAGTTCCATGCGCCGGGCATTGCTGACCGCCAGCCGGTTAAAGAACCGCTGCAGACAGGCATCAAGGCCATTGACGCATTGGTTCCGATTGGCCGCGGACAGCGTGAGCTCATCATCGGCGACCGCGGCATCGGCAAGACCGCGATTGCCATCGATACGATCCTCAATCAGCACGATCAGGACTGCATCTGCGTCTATGTCGCGATCGGTCAGAAGGCTTCAACGGTAGCCCGTGTGGTCAAGACGCTGGAAAAGGCCGGGGCGATGAAGTATACGATCGTCGTGGCAGCAACTGCCGCGGACAGCGCGCCGCTGCAGTATCTGGCGCCGTATGCCGGTGTAGCAATGGCCGAACACTTTATGTATCAGGGCAAGGCATGCCTTTGTGTGTATGATGACCTCACGAAGCATGCGGCAGCTTATCGCGCCATGTCCCTTCTGCTCAGAAGACCGCCAGGACGTGAGGCATATCCGGGCGATGTATTCTATCTGCATTCCCGTCTCTTAGAGCGTGCGGCCAAGCTCAGCAACGATCTTGGCGGTGGTTCCATCACGGCGCTGCCGATCATCGAGACGCAGGCCGGCGACCTTTCCGCTTATATTCCGACGAACGTCATTTCCATCACGGACGGTCAGATCATGCTGGAAACGGATGCGTTCAACTCCGGTATCCGCCCGGCAATCAACGTGGGCCTTTCCGTGTCCCGTGTCGGCGGCTCCGCTCAGATTAAGGCGATGAAGCAGGTAGCAGGCACCATGCGTCTGGATCTGGCTCAGTATCGCGAACTGGCGGCATTCTCCCAGTTTGCGTCGGATCTCGATAAGGCGACAAAGGCCCAGCTGGACCGCGGCGCGCGTATGGTCGAGACGCTGAAACAGGCGCAGTACAGTCCGCTTCTGGTTCAGGATCAGGTCATGGTCATTTATACGGCGGTCAAAGGATTCCTGACGGATATTCCGGTCGAGCGTGTCGTCGAATTCCAGACGGACTTCCTGAAGTTCATGCATACGCAGCATCCGGAGATCGGCCGGAAGATCATCGACCAGAAGAAACTGGATGATGCGCTGGAAGCAGAGCTTCGTCAGGCGATTGAGGAGTTTAAGGAAACCGTAACCTATAAAATGGCGTAAGGCAGCGAGGTGATTCTTTTTGGCTAGTTTACAGGATATCCGCCATCGCATTAGGAGCGTAAAGAGTACCAAGCAGATCACGAGCGCCATGAATATGGTTGCGACGTCACGGCTGCGCCATGCGAAGGAGGCCGCGATTGCCAACCGCCCTTATGCCGATAAGGTCATGCAGGTCGTTCAGGAGATCGCTGCCAGTGCAGGGTCGGATTTTTCCCATCCGCTGCTTGAGAAGCACCCGGACGGAAAGAAGCTCATCCTGCTGGTCACGGCGGACAAGGGACTGGCCGGAGCCTATTCCAGTAATGCCTGCAAGGCTGCTGAGGCGCTGGCCGGAACGAAGGAGGATGTCCGCATGCTCATCGTTGGTCGCAAAGGCGTGGTTCACTTCAAAAATCGCGGCTATGCCATTGAGCAGAGCTATATCGGCATCAGTGAGCGTCCCGTGTTTGAACATGCCCGGCAGATTGCGCGCGATCTGATCACGCGTTTCAAGACCGGTGAGATTCGGGAAGTGCAGATGGTTTATACGAAGTTCATCTCCGCTATCAGCTGCGAGCCTCAGGTTGTACAGCTGCTGCCATTTCAGGCGGATGCGGCAGCTTCCGGAGAGGTTCACGCCGAGTACATCTATGAGCCGGATGCGGCATCAGTACTCAGCGCGCTGCTCCCGCAGTATCTGTACACGACGGTGTATGCCGCGCTGCTTCAGTCTGCGGCAAGCGAACTGAGCTCCCGCATGAACGCGATGAGCAACGCGACGGATAATGCGGAGGAACTCATGGGCAAGCTGGACCTCTACTACAACAAGGTACGTCAGGCCGGCATTACCAACGAGATCACGGAGATCGTTGGTGGCGCCGAGGCTCTGAAATAAGAGCATCGTAAGGAGGTTTACCATTGGTAAAAGGTAAAGTCGTACAGGTTATCGGACCTGTCGTAGATATTGAATTTCCAGCCGGGGAACTGCCGGAAATTCTCAATGCAGTTACCATCAAGGGCAAAGCCGGCGACATCGACATCGATCTGGTCGTCGAAGTCATGCAGCATCTTGGGGACAGCGTGACCCGCTGCATCGCCATGAGCTCTACGGATGGACTGACCCGCGGTATGGAGGCGGTTGATACTGGTGCGCCGATTACCGTACCGGTCGGCAACGAAGTTCTGGGACGTATTTTCAATGTTCTCGGACAGACGGTTGACCACGATCCGACTCCGGTCGGCAACAAGGAGGCCTGGCCGATTCATCGCCCGGCGCCGAAATTTGAGGAGCAGGAGACGTCAGCTCAGATTCTTGAGACGGGCATCAAGGTCGTCGATCTGATCGCGCCGTATTCCAAGGGCGGCAAGACCGGTTTGTTCGGCGGCGCCGGTGTCGGCAAAACGGTCCTGATCATGGAGCTGATTCATAACATCGCGACCGAGCACGGCGGTTATTCCGTATTCGCCGGCGTCGGTGAACGCACGCGTGAAGGAAACGACCTTTGGGGCGAAATGAAGGAATCCGGCGTCATCGATAAGACGGCCCTCGTCTACGGCCAGATGAACGAGCCGCCGGGAGCACGTATGCGCGTTGCGCTGACCGGTCTGACGATGGCGGAATATTTCCGTGATGTTCAGCATCAGGACGTGCTGCTGTTCATCGATAATATTTTCCGTTTCATTCAGGCGGGTTCCGAGGTTTCGGCTCTGCTGGGACGTATGCCGTCGGCCGTTGGTTATCAGCCGACGCTCTCCACGGATATCGGTGCTCTGCAGGAGCGCATCACGTCTACGAAGAACGGTTCCATTACGTCGGTTCAGGCCGTCTATGTGCCGGCCGACGACCTTACAGACCCTGCTCCGGCCGGGACGTTTACCCATCTGGATGCGACGACGGTTCTTTCCCGTCAGATCGCAGAGCTTGGTATTTATCCGGCCGTTGACCCGCTGGATTCCACGAGCCGTATCCTGAACCCAGAGGTACTGGGCGAGGAGCATTATAAAGTAGCCCGTGGCGTACAGGCTGTTCTGCAGAAGTACAAAGACCTGCAGGATATCATCGCCATTCTCGGTATGGAAGAACTTTCCGATGAAGATAAGCTCACCGTATCGCGCGCCCGCAAGATTCAGCGTTTCCTTTCCCAGCCGTTCTTTGTGGCTGAGGTGTTTACGGGATCGCCGGGCAAATATGTACCGCTGAAAGAAACGGTTCGCGGCTTCAAGGAAATCCTTGAAGGCAAATACGACGATCTGCCGGAAAATGCGTTCTATATGGTCGGAACAATTGACGAAGCTGTGGAGAAGGCAAAGAAACTTAAAGAGGAGGAATAATCGATGGCGACGATTAAGCTAGAGATTGTCTCTCCGGACCGGTTGGTCTATTCTGCAGATATCAGCATGCTCATTGTCCGCTCGACGGGCGGTGAGCTCGGTATTCTGCCGCATCATGCGCCGCTGGTGACCGGCCTGATCCCGCATGCCATGCGCGTGCGCCTCGGTGCGGATCGCGATGAACAGCTTATTGCCGTGGCTGGCGGATTTATGGAAGTCACGCCGGAAAAGATCACGGTTTTGGCTACGGCTGCTGAGCAGCCGATTGATATTGACATCAATCGGGCTAAGCGGGCCATGGCGCGTGCGAAGGAACGTCTGGCGGCGTTCCATCAGGGTGTGCCGGAATCCAGGGACATCGACGTGGAGCGGGCGCAGCTCGCCATGCAGCGCGCTATGGCGCGTCTGCGTGCCACGCAGACGGATATACAGGATTAATACTCTGGAAAAGCGGAGCAGTGAAAAAACTGCTCCTTCCTGCAAAGGCGGTTCGCTGACTGTTCGAGTAAGCGGACCGCCTTTTGGGGTAGCCTTGTTCGATGGATTGGTCCTTGGATTGTGCGCGGGCTGTTGCCCTGGGAGGCGTGCGATGGGAAAGTTTTTGATTGGCGCAGGAATCCTGCTCGTCATTGCCGGACTGCTGACAGAGTTGGGCGGGAAATTTCTGCCGCTCGGCCATCTGCCGGGAGATATTCACATCACAGGTGAGCGCGGAAGTTTCTACTTTCCGGTGGTGACCTGCGTTGTGGTCAGCATCGTACTAAGCGCTCTGCTGAATGTTTTTCATCGTTAGGAGGAAAACAATGAAGAAAGTTACATTGATCAAGATGGAGGGCTGTCCATATTGCCGGAACGCATTTCGGGCGATTGACGCGCTGAAGGAAGAGAAGCCTGCTTATCATCATTTGGAACTCGAAGTGATTGATGAAAACGAACAGCCGGAGCTTGCCGGGCGCTACGCGGCGGATTATTATTATGTGCCGAGTCTGTTTGTGGATGGAAAGAAATGCTATGAGGCACAGCCCGGACAGGATTACGAAACCATTAAAAACGCCGTCGATAAAGTCTTTTCGTCGGCATTGGAATAAAGGAAGCACAACCAAACGGCCTGTTGGCAGGAAAACATTCTTTTGATGAACAAAGGCGGTCCGTTGACTTTTTGGTCAGCGGACCGCCTTTGCAGATGAAAGGGTATGGGCGGGGCCGGCTTCGTTCAGCCGGCGAAGGTTTTGAACAGGGAAAGACAGAACAGCCCGATCGCCAGCCCCATGCTGCAGAGACTGGCCCGGTTTACATAGATGCGGGCATTATCGGAAAGTCTGGCGTGGCGGTAAGCATAAGTCAGACCGAGAGAAAGCGTCAGCAGAATATACATGGCCCGGTTGAGATCGTCAAAATGCGGCCAGCCAAAGATCGTGACGACAAAGGTAAAGCAGCAGACTGCGATGAGCAGGTAATCCTTGCCAATCTTTTCCTTTTCTTTATCATGCGGATCTTTTTTTTCTGGGTAGATTTTTTTCTGTAATTTTTTATACTGCTTTGCCATGAAGGTCCATCTTCCTTTCTCTTCATCATATCTCGATCATATTATATCATGCCTATCTGCCGAAAGTCCAAAAAAAGCAGAATATGGTCGCTAAGACAACAGAAATGAAACTTTTTTTGCTCGATTTTGGCGGAATTTGTCGATTTTGTAAACAAAATAGGACAAAAGTAATTGCAGGAAGAGAAAAGGATTGTTAAAATGGAAAGTATGAGAATATATCGGGCGATCGGCCGGATATGCTGATCCGGCATGGAGTTATGAATCGCAGGGACAGGAGGATAAAGGATGATCAGAGAGCATCGCAGCAGAAGCAAACTCGAAGCATATTATCAAAAATTTACAGAAGAAGGGATATTGGATCCGAATGTTCATCCATGGGTAGCGGAATCCTGGCAGAAAAGTCAGGAGCTGGGAATTGGCCGGGAAACTATGGATATTCGTCATAAACTGCCGAAGGATGAATTTCAGGCGCTGCAGTCCAAGCATATGGATGCCATTCAGTATCTGAGTCAGCTCAGCGAGGGAATCAAGGAATTCTTTCAGGAATACAATCTGAGCCTGCTGCTTATCGATGCGGATTGTGTGGTGTTAAAGAGTTATTCCCTGCCGTTTTATCAGATGACGCCGGGCGAGATCGAGGGAGCCCGCGTGGGTATCGAACAGGTGGGGACTTCGAGCATCAGCGTCGCCTGTGAGCATCAGACGCCGTTCTGGATGTTCGGACCGGAGATGTGGGTCCGCGAATGCCAGCTTGGCGATGCCTGCTCCGCACCGGTCAGGGTGAACGGTGAATTCCACTACATCATTACGCTGGTGTCCATGGAGCAGGTGGCCATGCCGCAGGATGCGGTGATTTCCCTGCTGCTGACAATGAAGACTGCTCTGGAGCAGCATCTCACGGAGTCCGTGCGCATCAAGGCGGAGGAAGCCATTCTCGATGCGACGCCTTTTGCCGTTTATCATGTCATGCCGGGCGGCGAGGTGGCCTATGCCAATCAGCTCGGGCATACGCGGCTGGAAGGAATCGGCGCCGGGAAAAAAGAAGGACGGCCGACCTCGAATCTCAACGACGTTATCATGAATTATCAGCATACGCCGATCTATAAGGGGTTCCGGGGGATTCCCTCGTACAATAAGGAAGTGACATGGATTACTCCGGCCAAGACGTACGAGGACATTACGACGGTGGTGCCATTGGAACGCGACGAAGATCAGGCCGTACAAAGCGTAGTCGTCGTTTCCATGCCTATTGAAGATCTGCGCACTCTGGTGGCTCATGCGGCCGGTTATACAGCCAAGTACAGCCTGAATTCGATGGTCGGTGAGGGGACGACGTTTTTGAGCGTCCGCAATAAGGCGGCTCGTGTGGCCAAGAATCAGCATCATATTCTGATTCAGGGCGAAGCGGGGACCGGGAAGCAGCGCATGGCACATGGGATCCATCAGGCCAGCCCGCGTGCTGCAGGCCCGCTGATTACCCTGCGGTGCGGGGACGCTACGCCGGAGCTTTTGGAACAGGAGCTTTTCGGCGTTATGCTGAATCCGGAGGTGAGCCATCAGGGGCGTCTGGAGCTGGCCTCCGGCGGCACCTTGTTTCTGGATGAAATTGAAAAGATGCCGAAAAATATCGCCGTGGAGCTGGCTCAGGCGCTGAAGGAGGGCAAGTCCCATCGCATCGGTGAGACGGTCGAGCGTCCGATCAATGTGCGCATCATTGCGGCCTGCGACAGCGACCTCAAGCGTCTGACGGAGCGGGGACTGTTCGCGCGCGAGCTGTATGAGATTGTCAGCAAAAGCGTCGTGCGTGTCCCGGCATTGCGCAGCCGCCGGGAGGATATTCCGAAGCTGGCCGATCACATCATCAGAGAATTGGCCGAGCAGCATCAGATGGAGCCGAAGCGCATTCTTCCTGAGACGGAAAAGGTGCTCAGGGAATATGACTGGCCGGGGAATATCAAACAGCTTCAGAGCGTGCTGGAATACGCGTTCTTCAATACGCCGGGCAAGGACATCGGCCCCAAGGACATCAGTCTGATGGGAGATGTGAAGCCGGATAACAAATGGAAAGAGGACAAGGATGTATTTGTTAAGGCATGGCAGGCAGCGGGCGGAAATGTCAGTCGTCTGGCCAATCTTCTGAATGTCAGCCGCGTGACCTTGTACCGCTATCTGAAAAAATATGGTCTGGAGAAAAAATAAAGGAGATTCATTGTGCGTTTAAGAAGAAAACCCTGGGTGGATGAAGCGATTCATGAATTCGATGCGTTCGTATTCAGCCGTGACCGGGCGGCCGGCGAGGAGCAGCGGGGAAAATGGGCGGATCAGTTTGGCCGGCAGGCCCCGCTTCATGTGGAGCTCGGCACGGGGAAGGGCGATTTTATCAGCGAGCTGGCGCAGCGTCATCCGGAGATCAACTTCATTGGCATTGAGGCGCAGCAGGATGTGCTCTATGCAGCGGCGCAGAAGGTCGCCGCGCGGGAACTGCAGAATGTCCGGCTTCTCGTCTTTGACATTCATCATATTGAAACGATTTTCGCCCCGGAAGAGGTTGACCGGTTCTATATCAATTTTTGCGATCCCTGGCCGAAAAAACGCCATGCCAAGCGCAGGCTGACCCATACGGGTTTTTTGGAAAAATATCGTGTGCTTTTGAAAAAGCCCGGAGAACTGCATTTTAAGACAGACAACCGGCCGCTTTTCGACTTTTCGCTGGAGCAGTTTCGGGAAGCCGGCCTGACGGTACAGGATGTGTCCTTTGATCTGCATGCGGAAAACCGGCCGGAAAACATCATGACGGAATACGAGCGGAAGTTCAGCGGCTTTGGCGAAAAGATCAACCGCTGTGAGGTAATCTTTCCATAAGGGGGCGACACCATGCGGATTCGGAAAACCCTGTGGAATAATGATGCAGAGCCGATCATGGTCATCATGGCGATTCTGGTCGTATTGGGGACCATCAATGTATTCAGTTCCAGCTATGTGCTGGCGACGATCGATTATGAAAATCCCTATTACTTTCTGACGCGCCATCTGATCTGGCTGGTGGTCGGGGTGGCGGCTTTTGTGGGCTGCCGCCATATCAATTACCGGCGCTGGCGCATCGTCATGCCCTGGCTCCTGCTTGGCATGTTCGCCGCGCTGGCCCTTGTTCTGGTCATCGGGACGTCCATCAACGGGGCCCGGCGCTGGCTTTCCATCGGCGGCTTCGGTTTTCAGCCGGCGGAATTTGCCAAGCTGCTCAGCCTGATGCTGGCGGCAGCTGTGCTGTCTGTGCGCGTCAAGCACGGTCAGCCGGCTACGATTTTCAACGCGCAGTTTTTCTGTATCTTCATCATGGCGGTCCTGACTGAACTGGAGCCGGATATGGGGACGGCCTGTATCATCATTGGCGTGCCGGTGGCCATGGCAATGGTAGCCGGTCTGAAAAGCTGGCAGTGGAAGATGCTACTGGCCGGCGCTCCGGTATTGCTGGTTGGGATGATCTTGTTCCAGCCGTACCGGCTGCAGCGGATCCGGACGATGTTTGATCCTTGGTCGGATGCCCAGAAGTTCGGCTATCAGACGGTGCAGTCCCTTTCCACCATCGGCTCCGGCGGCTTTTGGGGCATGGGACTCGGTGATGGCGTCAGCAAATATTCCTATTTGCCGGAGGCCCATACGGATTTTGCCTTTGCGATTTTTTGTCAGGAGCATGGGTATATCGGCGCGCTGATGGTCTTTTTGCTGATCGGACTGCTGATTCTTTTCTGCGTGCGCGTGGCGAACCGGGCGGAGGATGAGTTCGGGCAGATGCTGGCGCTGGGCATCATGCTCCTCATCATGGGGCAGGCGCTGGTGAATATGGCCATGGTCGGCGGCCTGTTTGCGGTGGTCGGCGTACCGCTTCCTTTTATCAGCTATGGCGGATCCTCGCTGATTGTCAGCATGATGGCTATGGGCATGCTGATCAATATCTGCGATCATGGCCGTGCGCAGAGGACGCCGGAGGATGCCGCGGAGAAGCCGCATGGCCCTTCGGCGCAGCGACCGGCGCTTCGGCTGGTGAAGTGAACAAGAAAAAAACAGCCCTTCTTTGGAAAGGCTGTTTTGCTGTTCGCCAAATGGCGGACACTCATTTTTTTGCTTTTCGGTCCTTTGCGCGCTTTTTTGCGGTTTCCTCTCTGGCCTTTACCTTGTCGTCGATTTTCTTTGCCTGCTGATACTTGGCATAATCGACGCCCATGCTGGCGAGTTTGTGTTTAAAGGCCATCATGGGGTGGCGCAGGAACATGCGCTTTTGCGCGGAGCTCATGATGTGCAGGAAGTCTCTGGCCTGATGCGGGCCGAAGCATTGAACTGTACGGTCGCAGCGGTCGCAGATCGGTTTTGTGATGCCGTACGGACAGCGGTTCATCCGCGTCATGACCGTGGCCAGAAGAGCTGTGCATTTCGGGCAGAGCTTGTCGCCTGACGTGTTGTGATGGCTGTGGCAGTACAGGCCGAAGGTTTTGCGGATATTGGCTTTTTCCTTCGGGATGTTGTTTTTTATTTCTACCGGTTTTCTCTTCGGCAAGAAACGGGAAAACATACTCATATTCAATCACCCTTTGTTTTGGTTTATTTAAACATCGTGTCAGTCTTTATTGTAAAGGTATTTCGGGATAAAAGCAATACCCGGCTCTCTGCCGCGGGCTGCGCACGAAAGGGGATTTTCACAGGCGGGCGCGGCAGTGAGCAGTGGGGAGGCGGCTTATCGTGAAGGAAATGACGGAATGGCAGCGTCATATCGTGGAATTTTATCACAAAAATCCGTTTTTGGAATATCTTCATGCCCAGGTCATACCGGATGGAGACGGGCAGGTGCGTCTGGAGCTGACGGCAGAGGAGGAGCATACGAATTTGTACGGGATTGTCCATGGCGGCGTGCTCATGACATTGGCTGATACGGCCATGGGCGCGGCGGCTCTGGCGCGCAATAAACGGGTGGTCACGCTCAGTCTGTCCATGGATTTCATGCATTCGGTGCCGCTTACGACCCGGATTCTTGCGACGGGGCGCGTCCTGCACGACGGGCGTCATACCATGGCACTCGAAAGCGAGCTGAAAGACGATGCGGGCAAGATCTTTGCCAAGGCACATGGAACGTTCTATGTATTGGGTCCTTTGGTTGACGATGATCCGGATTCCTGCGTATAATGAATAGAAACGTTACAGGTTTACATTATTGGTACAAGGAGGACTTGTGATGAGTACATTGACATTGAAGCGGGCGAAAGAAATTCTGGCGAAGCATACCACGGAGCCGCATCTGTTTCTTCATGCGGCAGCCGTCAGTGCGGCGATGGGAGCGATGGCCGATCATTTCGGAGCGGATAAGGAGCACTGGGAAGCTGTCGGTTATCTTCACGATGTGGATTATGAAAAATATCCGGATGAACATTGTCATCATGTGCGGGAGCTTTTGGAGCCGGAAGGAATCGACGAGGAAGACATCCGGGCGATCCTCTCGCATGGCTGGGGGATTACGACCGATGAAGCCGAACCGGAGACGGATATGGAAAAGAGCCTGTTTACCGTGGATGAGCTGACGGGAATCGTACAGGCATATGCGCTCATGCGGCCGGAAAAGATGGACGGCATGGCGCTGAAATCCCTGAAAAAGAAGTTCAAGGACAAACGGTTTGCGGCAAAATGCAGCCGGGATATCATCCAACGTGGCTTTGCTATGCTGGGAATGGAACCGGGCGAGGTCATGCAGTGCTGTATTGACGGTATGACGGCGCATAAGGAAGAATTGGGTTTTTAACCGGACGGAAAGGACAGGGACAGAGCGATGATCGATGAGCATGAATGGAGAAGCGTATTGCAGGTTGCGGAAGACGGAACCTTTTCCGCAGCAGCTAAGCATTTGTTCGTTTCCCAGCCGTCCCTGTCGCAGTGCATTAAGAAAATCGAGGGAGAACTGGGGGCGCTTCTGTTTGACCGGAGCCAGATTCCGCTGCAGCTTACCCCGGCCGGAGAGATCTATGTGACCAAGGCGCGGGAGATTCAACGCATGAAGCGGGATTTGGTCCGGGAAACCGCGGATCTGACCGAGTTGCGCACAGGAAGCCTTTGTATCGGCAGTTCGAGAACGCGTTCTTCTTGCTATCTGGCTCAGCCGCTGATCAAATTTCATAACCGTTATCCCGGCATCAGCCTGCAGGTCCGGGAGCACAGTGTCAGCGAGCTTCAGGAAGATGTGCTCAGCGGGCGGGTTGATTTTGCGCTGCTGTATGACCCGCTGCCCGATCAGGGCTTTGCCCGTATTCCGCTTTTGTCGGAGCGGGTGATGCTTGCTTTGCCGCAGGAGCATCCCTTTGTCCGGGACCTCCGGCCTCGCCTGACCCGGCCGTTCCCGCGGCTCTCCTTTGCCCGGATGCATGGTCAGCCGTTTATCTGCCTGCAGAAAAAGCGGCAGATGACATCCATTTATGACACCTTGTGTCTGGAAACGCAGTGCGAGCCCGATGTCGTTTTTGAGGCGAACAGCATCATCGATGCGGCGGAGCTCTGCGCGGCCGGCATGGGAGCGACATTGGTCACGGATATGCTGGCGCGCAGCTGGCAGCGCCGTCAGGCCCCCTGTTTTTTCGAACTGGAGGAAGAGGTGCCGCCGCGGCAGCTGATAGCGGCTTATGGCCGCCATCAGCATTTATCCGAAGCGGCGCGTGAGTTTATCGGGCTGTTGAAGAAATAAAACAATCCCCATAAGCAGACCCAAAAATCTGGCTTATGGGGATTGTTATTTTTGTCAGAGAATCTTTTTCCGGGATTCGTTCAGCACTTGATCCCGGATCCCTTTCTGTCATAGAAGTACCAGGTGATTACGATGGTGAGGATGGTGAACCCGATGAGGATATAGAAGGCAGGCGCGACATTCTGGAAGCTGGCGTAGGACCAGCCGAAAATTTTCGGGATCAGGAAAGCGCCGTAAGCGGCGATGGCTGCGGTAAATCCAGTGACAAGCGAGGCGTGGAACGGATTGTCGAAGATGTAGGGAATCATGCGGAACGAGGCGCCGTTGACAAAGCCCGTCGTCAGGAAGAGCAGGAGGAATGCGCCGAAGAACAGCGCGAAGGCGTGCGTCTGAATGCCGAAGAGTACGGCGATGCTGGCAGCGAGCATGATGAAGAGCGAGACGAGCGTGACCTTGGACCCGCTGTTGAGGCGGTCGGAAAGCCAGCCGCCGACCGGGCGGATTCCGGCTCCGATGAACGGTCCGAGGAAGGCGGCCATCGAGAAGGAGACTTCCGGGAATTCTTTCGAGACGAGCAGGCCGAGTGCGGCAGAGAAGCCGATGAAGGAGCCGAAGCCGCAGGTGTAGATCCAGCACATGAGCCAGGTGTGCTTGTTGCCGAAGATCGAGAGCATGCTCTTCGGGCTCTGCTTCGGCAGCGGCAGATTGTCCATGAACAGCCAGATGAGTATGAGCGTCAGAGCGGTCGGCACGATCCAGAAGTAGCAGACATTCTGCAGGCACATCATGCCGTTTGATGTGGCGACGCCGGGGCCGAAGAACGAGGTGAGGTTCCACCCGATGAGCAGCGGCGCCGTCAGGTAGATCAGCGAGACGCCGAGGTTGCCGATGCCGGCGTTGATGCCGAGTGCGAGCCCTTTGTGCGCCTTCGGGAAGAAGAAGCCGATGTTGGCCATCGAAGCGGAGAAGTTGGCGCCGGCGATGCCGATGAAGGAGACGAGCAGGACGAACGTGTCATACGATGTCGTCGTGTCCTGCAGCGCGCGGCCGAGGCCGAAGAGAGGGAAGAGCAGCAGGGCCGTCGTGATGAAGGCCGAGTTGCGGCCGCCGATGAGTCCGGGAAGATAGGTGTAGAAGAGGCGTCCTGTGGCGCCGACAAGTCCCGGAAGCGCGGCCAGCGTGAAAAGCTGCTCGTCGCTAAAGTGGAAGCCTGCTGCATTGAGCTTTGCGGCGATCGTGGCCCAGAGTGTCCAGACGACAAAGGAGAGGACAAGGGCCCATGTTGAAGTGTAGAGGTTCTGCTTCGCGATCCTCTCGCCGAACTTCTTCCAGAAGACGGGGTCCTCCGGTGTCCAGTTCGCAAGGATTTCCTTGCGCGTGGGATTTGCCCCCAATTTTTTTGTCACAGCTGATTCTGCCATACGTTGACTCTCCTTTTCGTTGAATTTGGTATGAAACCTTTCTAAGCAATAAGGAACGATAAACTCTTTGTCACATTATAGAGGAGATACCTCAAATAATCTGTAAAAAAAATCACGCTATATGTAATATATATCATAATATCGTGCCGAAGAGAAGAAACTTTATCCAGAGCGAACAGGAATATATCCTCCGGGCAGCGAAATAAAAAATAAAGAACCGTAAATACATTCAGGGCGTTGGCGCCCGTTGGCATCGGATAGATAGAAGGGGGAAGTTGTGCGTATCATGGAGGATAGGAACAGGGCAGAGGGTCAGGCGCAAACGGAGTCACTGGTACGTCCCTTTTACGAGGTACCGGGAAAGGTGGTCATGCTTCATGATGGAGAATACCTTTTTCATGAGGGGGATAAGGCCAGATATTTTTACATTGTGCGTTCCGGACAGATTTTTATCACCAAATACGCGATGTCCGGCAAGGTGCTGTCCCTGCGCCTTGCCGCCCGGGGCAGCCTGATAGGAGAGCTGCCTCTTTATGAAAAAAATCCGGTGTATATTTTCAACGCGGTTGCCCAGAGCGCCTCGGAGGTTTATGCTATCGAATTTCCTATACTGCAGAGCTATTTGGAAAAGAAGCCGGTGCTTGCGGTCAATCTGCTGAAGGTCATGGGCGCACATATGCGCAAACAGCATTCCAAATTCCGCGATCTCCTGCTTTATGGCAAGAAAGGGGCGCTTTATTCGACCCTGATCCGGCTGGCCAACAGCTATGGCAAGGAAATAGACGGCGGAATCCTGATCTCCGTTCCGCTGACGAATCAGGAATTGGCCAATTATTCGGCGACGGCGCGCGAAAGTCTCAACCGCATGCTCAGTGAGTTGCGCCGGGCTGACGTCATAGAGTATCGCGGTCATTTTATCTTTATCAAGGATATGGATTATCTCCGGGATGCCATCCAATGCGAAAACTGCGGCCGGGAAATCTGCAATATCGAATGATCTTGCGCTGCGATAAGAAGATCGGACTCCTTGGTCAGGGAAAAGGTTTCCCTGGCCGATTTTTTTTGCAAAAAAACCAGCACAGTGATCTTTTTCACATGAGTCAGGATAAAATTCGGATAAAATAATAGGCAATAGGAGGGTGATGACGTGAGCAATATCTTTTCGAAATGGAAGCATCTGATCCCGGTTGAAACATCAGCGACGGGACATCAGCAGTTCTTTGAAGGCGGCCGCGCGTGGGAAAACACTTACCGCGACCGCTGGTCGTTTGACAAGTGCGTTCACTCGACGCACGGCGTCAACTGCACGGGTTCGTGCTGCTGGAACATCTATGTCAAGAACGGGCTCGTGGCTTGGGAGAACCAGGAGCACAATTATCCGGAGACGAGCCCGGACATGCCGGACTTCGAGCCGCGCGGCTGCCCGCGCGGAGCGACGTTCTCGTGGTATCTCTACAATCCGCACCGCATCAAGTATCCGTATCTGCGCGGCGAGCTCGCTGCGCTCTGGCGCGAGGCGCGCAAGGAGCACAAGACGGCTCTTGAAGCCTGGCAGAGCATCGCCAATGATCCCGCCAAGACGAAGCTCTATAAGGAAGCGCGCGGCAAGGGCGGCTTCGTGCGCTCGAGCTGGGATGAAGTCTCGGAGCTCGTCGCCTCGTCGCTTCTGCACACGGCGATGAAGTACGGCCCGGACCGCAACTTCGCCTTCGCCGTCATCCCGGCGAAGTCCATGCTGTCGTACGCGGCCGGCGCGCGCTTCATGCAGCTCATGGGCGGCGCTTCGCTGTCGTTCTACGACTGGTATGCCGACCTGCCGCCTGCAAGCCCGCAGGTCTGGGGCGACCAGACGGATGTGCCGGAGTCCTCGGACTGGTTCAATGCCGGCTACATCTTGACCTGGGGATCGAACGTGCCATTGACGCGCACGCCGGATGCCCACTTCCTGGTAGAAGCGCGCTACAAGGGCACGAAGGTCGTCTCGATTGCGCCGGACTACGCGGAGTCGACAGCCGTGGCCGATACGTGGATCTCACTCAAGGTCGGCAGCGATGCGGCCTTTGCCATGGCGATGGGCCATGTCATCCTCAACGAGTACTACTGGGGTGAGCCGGCCGAGTTCTTCACGGAATACACGCGCCATTACACGGACTTCCCGTTCCTTGTGCAGCTTCATAAGCGCGCCGACGGCAGCTATGAGTCGGGCCGCTTTTTAAACGGCAAGGACATGGGCCGCACGGACAAGCACGCGGAGTTCAAGCATTATGTCATCGACGAGATCACGGGCAAGCTCGTCGTGCCGAACGGCACGATGGGCGACCGCTGGGACAACGAGAAGAAGTGGAACCTGCGCGAGGAAGACCGCGACACGGGCGCGAAGATCGTGCCGCAGCTCTCGGTACTCGGCCAGTTCGACGAAGTCGTCGAGGTCGAGTTCCCGTACTTCGGCAATGAGCGCGAGGAGCGCGTCATTCGCCGCATGGTGCCGGCCAAGCGCGTCAAGACGAAGGACGGCGAGATCCTCGTCACGACGGTTTACGACCTGATGCTCGCCAACTACGCCGTCGACCGCGGCCTCGGCGGCGCGTGCGCTTCCTCGTACGACGAGGATGTGCCGTACACGCCGAAGTGGCAGGAGAAATACACCGGGGTCCCGGCTGAGACCTGCATCCACACGGCCCGTGAATTCGCCGACAACGCCATCAAGACGAAGGGCAAGACGATGGTCATCATGGGCGGCGGCATCAACCACTGGTTCCACGCCGACATCGTCTACCGCACGATCCTCAACCTCCTGCTCTTCACGGGCTCGGAGGGCCGCAATGGCGGCGGCTGGGCTCATTACGTCGGCCAGGAGAAGCTGCGTCCGGCAGAGGGCTGGGCGCGCATCATGACGGCCACGGACTGGCAGGCACCGCCGCGCCTGCAGAACTCGACGTCGTTCTACTACTTCGCGACGGACCAGTGGCGCAGCGACGAGGTCGACATGAAGGATCTCGTCTCGCCACTGACGAGCCCGCGCTACCGCCATGCGGCCGACTACAACGTCATGGCCGCCCGCCTCGGCTGGCTGCCGTCTTACCCGACGTTCAACAAGGGCGGCCAGCAGCTGACGGACGAAGCGAAGGCGAAGGGCGAGGACCTCAAGAAGTACGTCGTGCGTTCCCTCAAGGACAAGAGCCTGCAGTTCGCGGCAGAGGACCCGGATGCTCCGGAGAACTTCCCGCGCAACCTCTTTGTCTGGACGGCGAACCTGCTCGGCTCGTCTGCCAAGGGCAACGACTTCTTCAACAAGTATCTGCTCGGCACGGAGCACACGGTCTTTGCCGAGGAAGAGGGCCCGACGCGCCCGACGGAGATCAAGTGGCGCGAGCAGGAGGAGCTCCAGAAGCCGGGCGGCGCTGCCGAGGGCAAGCTCGACCTGCTCATCGACATCGACTTCCGCATGGCGGGCACGGCACTCTACTCCGATGTCGTGCTGCCGACGGCCACATGGTACGAGAAGGACGATATCTCTTCGACGGACATGCATCCGTTTGTCCACCCGTTCCAGGCCGCGGTCGATCCGCTCTGGGAAGCTAAGAGCGACTGGGATGTCTTCCGCACGCTCGCAGAGGCCGTCTCGAAGGTCGCCAAGGAAGCCGACCTCAAGCCGTATGAGGATCTCGTCGCCGTGCCGATCGGCCACGACAGCGAGGGCGAGACGGCTCAGCCGGAGGGCCGCGTGCGCGACTGGAGCAAGGGCGAGTGCGAGCCCATCCCGGGCAAGACGATGCCGAATCTCGTGCCGGTCAAGCGCGACTACACGAAGACGTATGAGAAGTGGATCGCGCTCGGACCGAATGTCTCCAAGAAGATGGGATCGCTGACGATGACGTGGGATTCCTCCGATGAGTACGAGGAGATTCGCACGCGCAACGGCGTCATCGAGAACGAGGACTTTGTCTCGTACGGCATGCCGTCCATCTACGACGCGCGTCAGGCCGTCGAGGCCGTCATGGGCCTCTCGACGACGACGAATGGCAAGGTGGCCGTCAAGGCCTTCCAGAGCCTCAACGAAAAGACGGGCCTCAAGAACCTCGAACATCTGGCCAAGGACCGCGAGAGCGAGCGCTTCACGTTCGATGAGATCGCTGCGCAGCCGAAGGAGACGATCACATCGCCGACATTCACGGGCAGCAATCAGGGCCGTCGCTACACGCCATTCACGACGAACATCGAGGAGCTCGTGCCGTTCCGCACCGTCACGGGCCGCCAGTCCTTCTATCTCGACCACGAGATGATGCGCGAGTACGGCGAGGCCATGGCGACGTTCAAGCCGATCCTCGACTACCGCCCCATCAAGAATCTCTTGGGCGGCACGAAGGAGATCACGCTCAAGTACCTGACGCCGCACAACAAGTGGTCGACGCATTCGATGTACTTCGACAGCCAGCAGCTCCTGACGCTGTTCCGCGGCGGCCAGACGGTCTGGATGAGTGAGAAGGATGCCAAGGAGATCGGCGTGCGCGACAACGACTGGATCGAGCTCTACAACCACAACGGCGTCGTGACGTCCCGCGTGGCCGTCTCGCCGCGCATCCCGCAGGGCACGGTATTCATGCACCATGCCCAGGACCGCCACATCAATGTGCCGGCCTCGAAGATCACGGGCACGCGCAGCGGCACGCACAACACGCCGACGCGCATCCACATGAAGCCGACGCACATGATCGGCGGCTATGGCCAGCTCAGCTATGGCTTCAACTACTACGGCCCGACGGGCAACCAGCGCGACATGTACGTCGTCGCGCGCAAGATGCAGGGGGAGGTTGACTGGCTTGAAGATTAAAGCACAGATTTCCATGGTCATGAATCTTGATAAGTGCATTGGCTGCCATACGTGCTCCATCACTTGCAAGAATGTCTGGACCAACCGCGAAGGCGCGGAATACATGTATTTCAACAATGTCGAGACGAAGCCGGGCATCGGCTATCCGAAGAACTGGGAAGACCAGGAGAAATGGAAGGGCGGCTGGAAGCTCGGCAAGGATGGCAAGCTCTCGCTGCGCACCGGCTCGAAGCCGGAGCGCCTGCTGAAGCTCTTCTATCATCCGGACCAGCCGGAGATGGACGATTACTACGAGCCGTGGACGTACGACTACGAGACGCTCATCCACTCCAAGCGCCGCAACCATCAGCCGATTGCCCGCCCGCGCTCGCTCATCACGGGTGAGCGCATGGAGATCAAGTGGGGCCCGAACTGGGAGGACGACCTCGCCAACGGCGAGTCGGCCCGCCAGGACGTCAACCTCAAGAAGATCTCGGAGGACATCACGCTCGAGTTCCACGACATCTTCATGAAGTACCTGCCGCGCGTCTGCAACCACTGCCTGAATCCGGCCTGTGTCGCCGCGTGCCCGTCGGGTGCCATCTACAAGCGCGAGGAGGACGGCGTCGTACTCGTCTCGCAGGATGGCTGCCGCGGCTGGCGCCACTGCGTGCCGGCCTGCCCCTACAAGAAGGTCTACTTCAATTGGAAGACGAACAAGGCCGAGAAGTGCATCTTCTGCTTCCCGCGCCTTGAGAACGGCCTGCCGACCGTCTGCTCCGACACGTGCGTCGGACGCCTGCGCTACATGGGCGTCCTGCTCTACGACATGGACAAGGTCGTCGCCGCCGCTTCGACGCGCGATAAGGGCGAGATCTACCATCAGGTGCTCGATGTCATCGCCGACCCCCATGACCCGGAGGTCATCGAGGCTGCGCGCAGAGAGGGCATCCAGGAATCGTGGATCAAGGCGGCTCAGGAGTCGCCCGTCTACAAGATCGTCAAGGAATGGCAGCTCGGCCTGCCGCTCCATCCGGAGTTCCGCACATTGCCGATGGTCTGGTACGTGCCGCCTCTCTCGCCAATCACGCGCCGCATGGAGGCGAACTGCTACCTGCCGGAAGCCGATGAGATGCGCATCCCCATTGCGTACCTCGCCGAGATCCTCGCGGCCGGAAATACGGCCGTCATGACGCGCACACTGCAGCGCCTCTTGGACATGCGCGCCGTCATGCGCGCCAAGACGACGGGCGACGACCTGCCTTCTCGCCTCGAGTTCGCGCCGGAGGTCTACGAGAAGATGTTCCGCCTGCTCGGCATCGCCAAGTACAAGGACCGCTTCAACATCCCGGCGGGGATTCAGGGAAAAAGCAATGCGGAGATGCGTGAGGCGCAGGGCGGCGGCCTTTATACCTGCCCGGGCGGGAGGTGCTGATAATGGCTGACAGGATGGATGAGAGGAATATGCAGGACTATCAGAAGGTGCTGCTGCTTACCGCGCATCTCTTTGAATATCCGGACGCCGTCTGGTGGCAGGAGCTGCCGGACTGCCGCAGGGCCTTGCGGGAAATCGGGGACAGCCGGGCATCCGCTGTTTTCGGCGATTTTCTGAGCTTTGTGGAAGAGACCGGCGCAAAGGAGTACGAAGATCTCTATGTGCGGTCCTTCGACTTCTCGCAGAATACGAATCTTTATCTGACGACGCAGGAGCGCACGGACTTCGGCAAGCAGTCTCAGGAGATGCACCGCTACAAGGCGTTCTTTCTTGAAAATGGTCTCGACATGCCGAACCAGCTGCCGGACTATCTGCCGGCTCTGCTGGAGCTTGCCGCATCGCTGCCGCCCGGGAAGGCGGGCAAGGTGCTGCAGAGCATCCGGCCGCGCGTCGAGCTTTTGCGCACGCGCTTCATTGAAGCGAAGCTGCCGCATGCTTTTTTGCTGGATATTGTCTTGACAGAAACGGCAGGATTGGAGGTAAAGCCATGAATACATTTTTCTACGGCGTCCTGCCGTACATCGCCCTGACGATCTTCGTCGGCGGCACGATCGTCCGCTACGTGTTTTTCGAGCGGGGCTGGACGACGAAGTCCAGCGAGTTCCTCTCGAAGAAGAGCCTCAAGTGGGCGAACCCTGTTTTCCACCTCGGCCTTTTGATGGCCTTTGGCGGACACTTTGTCGGCATCCTTGTGCCGAAATTCGTCACGGAGGCGGCTGGGACGGATGAAGCGACGTATCACATGATCTCGCTCGCGGGCGGCATCCCGGCCGCCGTCCTGTTCCTCGGCGGTTTTCTCTGGCTCATGAAGCGCCGCTTTTTCGGCAGCAGCCGTATGAAAGTCAACACGAGCGGCATGGACAGGCTTTTGTATCTCGTTTTGCTGCTGACGATTCTTTCGGGAACGGCTGCGACGCTTTCCAATATAACGGCCGGATTCGATTACCGTGAGAGCATTTCGCCGTGGTTCCGCTCCGTGCTCATGCTCTCGCCGGATGTCAGCCTCATGAAGAACGTCCCTGCCATCTTTCAGTTCCACATGTTTATGTGGATGATGACAGCGATTCTCTTTCCGTTTACGCGTCTCGTTCACTGTCTGAGTCTGCCGTTTGAATATCTCTTGCGCAGTCATATCGTTTACCGCCGGAGGTAATAAAGTGAGGCTTGTTCAGAGAGAGTTTTTGCTCCCTTTGAATTTCTCCGGGCTTATCCGATGCGGTTTCTCTTTTGCGGTCGGAGCCGCGGACAAAATGTTGGTTCATTTTGTCCGCGGCTCCGATTTCGTTTATTCGTTTTTTCAATACCTGTCATAAGCAGGATGTATTTCCCTGATAGTTTTTTGTTATGTAAAATAGATTTATATAATGAATGATAAAAATTGAGACGAAATGGTAAGTTTCAGGAGGGGATATTATGTCCAGAGAGATTTCGCGTCGTACCTTTATCAAAGGTGCGGCAGCGGCCGGTGTGGTGCTGGCTGCAGGTTCTTACTTCACCTGGAACGGGAGGAATATTCCCGAAAAGGTGCAGCGCGGTGATGTAACGTATGATGTGCTGATCATCGGCAGCGGCGGCGCCGGGATGCGCGCGGCGCTGGCAGCGGCTGAAGATAAGAATCTGAAGGTGGCCGTCATGACGAAGCTGATTCCAACGCGTTCGGCCTCGACCATGGCGCAGGGCGGAATGAACGGCGTCACGGGCGTTACGGATCCGAATGACAGCGTGGAATCCCATACGTTTGATACGATTAAGGGCGGCGATTACCTCTGCGATCAGGATGCTGTTGAGTATTTTGCCGAGCGGGCCGGCGCCAACATTTACGAAATGGATTATATGGGCTATCCGTATAACCGGCAGGCGGACGGACATTTCCACCAGCGCAAGATGGGCGGTCACTCCCATGCAAGGGCCTCTTACTTTGAGGACCGCGCCGGTCATGCCATGGTGCATACGCTTTTTGAGCAGTGTCTGGCCCACGATATTGATTTCATTTCCGAGTGTCAGATGCTGGAAATCAGCATGAGCGGGGAGAAAGAGGATCAGCTGAACGGCGTGGTGGCTATCGATATGCGCACTGGCAATCTCCTTGGCATTCCGGCCAAATCGATCATCATTGCAACCGGCGGCTACGGACGTGCTTACTGGATTCGTACCTCGAATCCGTACAGCTCGACAGGCGACGGCATTGTAGCCGGCATGAATATCGGCATTCCGTTCAAGGATCCGGAAATGGTGCAGTTTCATCCGACCGGTTTGTCGGCCAACGGCGTCCTGCTTTCGGAATCCAGCCGCTCGGAAGGAGCGCTGCTCATCAATAAGAACGGCGAGCGCTTCATGTCAAAATATGCGCCCGAAAAGATGGAGCTGGCGACGCGCGATATCGTAGCCCGTGCCATTGCCACAGAGATTGAACAGGGCCGCGGCGTCGGCGAGGGCATCCATGCCGGCGTCTATCTGGACTTTACGAAGATTCCGCCGGAGCGCGTACATGAGCGTCTGGGGCAGGTATTCGACTTGTCCCGCCGTTTTGCCGGTGTCGACATCACGAAGGAGCCGGTTCCCATCAGTCCGACCTGCCATTATTCGATGGGCGGACTGGAGATGGCGGACTTCCATACCGGAGCCTCCCGTGTGCCGGGCGTTTATGTCGCCGGAGAATGCAGCTGTGTCTCTGTCCATGGGGCCAATCGTCTGGGGGCGAACTCCCTGTCCGAGGTGCTGGTATTCGGACATACGGCAGGAGACGGGGCTGCGGATTATGCTCGTGCCAATTCCTATGCCGGCAGTCAGGATAAGCTGACACAGGACTGCCAGAAGTGGAAGGACCGGTTTGATGAGGTGACGAACCGTCCGGAAGGGTGCGGAAAAACGGTGCCGGAGATCCGCGATGCCATGGTCAATACCATGTGGTTTAAGGCGGGCGTGTTCCGCGAGGAAAATCAGCTGAATCAGGCGACGCAGGAGCTGCGGGCCTTGGAGGAGGAATATGCCCATTGCTATGTCGGCGATCCGTCGCATGTCTACAATACGGCGTTTGAGCAGTATGTCGAGCTCGGCAATCTGCTGCAGATCTCTCATGCCATTGTTCAGGGGGCGCTGGCTCGCAAAGAAAGCCGCGGCGGCCATACGCGCCGTGACTTCCCGAAGCGTGACGACAAGAATTTCTTAAAGCATACGCTGATTTTCAAGGACAAAAAGACCGGCGAATACCGTACCGAGTATAAAGATGTTGTCATCACGAAATATCAGCCGAAAGAAAGGAAGTATTGATCATGGATGTGAAACTCAGAATCCATCGCTTCGTCGAGGGACGTAAATGGATCCAGGATTATACCGTTCCGCTGACGACCGGCATGACGGTGCTGGAAGCCCTGACTCAGATCAAGGAAAAGCAGGATCCGACGCTTTCCTTCACTTGCTCCTGCCGTTCCAGCATTTGCGGTGCCTGCGCGGTGCGTGTCAACGGCAATGCGGAACTGTCCTGCGAGATGCTGGTCGAAAATCTGGTCAAACGATACGATACGACGGAGCTCACGATTGAACCGCTGGGGAATTTCCGCGTGATCCGTGATCTCATCGTCGACTGGGATCCCAAATATGCCCGCATCAAGAAAATCAAGCCGACGGTTCAGCCCAAACAGGAATTTTCGGCGGAGACCGGCTGCCTTCAGTCGCCGGCAGATTTCAATAAATACAAGAAATATGCGGGCTGCATTCTTTGCGGCTCCTGCGTGTCCGAATGCAATAAGAATACCTTGAATCAGAAGGATTTTTTGGATCCGTTTGTATTCGTCAAGGCGGAGAAGCTGGTAGCTGATTCCCGCGACCGCAGTCCCGAGGAGCATCTCAAAGCGGTGGTGGATGCGGGACTCTGGCGCTGCTTCAACTGTCAGGAGTGCACGGCAAAATGCCCGAAGGGACTGGATCCTGCCGGAGCGATTGAAAAGCTCAAGGCTGCGACCTTCCGCTATAAGCTAGACGACAATGTCGGCGCCCGCCACGCCAAGGCCATTTACGATGACATCAGCGAGTCCGGCACGCTCGATGAATCCAAGCTGAATATCAAATCCGAAGGGTTCTTTGCCGCCGGCCTGCGGGCGCCGATGGCCCTGCGCCTTATGCATGTCGGCAAGATGAATCCGCTGGACAAGCATCCGGTCAATCCGGAGATTGACACGATCCGTAGTATCGTCAAACATGCGGAAGCGGCATCGAAGGAGGAGGAATAACCATGAAGTTTGCATTATTCCCGGGATGTGTCCTGGAAGGAGCGGCAGCGGAGGCGTATACCTCTTTGAAAAAGGTCTGCGGGAAGCTGGATATTGAGCTGGAGGAGATTCCGAACTGGACCTGCTGCGGTGCGTCGCATGCTCAGGGCGTCGATGATCTGGCGGCGCTGGCCGTCAATGCCCGCAATATTTCCATTGCCGAGCATATGGGGCTGGATATCATGACCGTCTGCAATACCTGTACCTTGCAGCTCCGCACCGCAAAGCAGCGGCTGGACAAAGACAAGGAGCTCAGGGAAAAGGTCAACGGGATCTTACGGGATTCCGGTCATCCCTATGAGTATAAGGGAACGAGTAAAATCACGCATTTTCTCTGGGTCCTTGACGACCATCCGGAGCTTTTGGAAGGCCGGATCACGCGGCCGCTTGATGGGATGAAAGTAGCCGGTTATTATGGCTGCCATATCCTGCGCCCGCAGGAGATTATGGATCATGGCGACGGCAAGCATCCGGAATATCTGGAACGTCTGATCCGCCGTCTGGGCGGCGATGCCGTCTGGTTTGACGCAAACCGCAAGTGCTGCGGGTTTCATGCGCAGCTGGCTGCCGAGCATGATGTCTTGACGGTGACCGGACAGATCGTTGACAGCGCGGACCGCGCCGGCGCGGCAGCCATCGTGACGCCGTGTCCGCTCTGCCAGATGCAGCTGGATATGTATGAGCCGGAAGGCCGTGATGCCGTGGGCTCCCGCGCAGAGATTCCGGTCCTTCATCTTCAGCAGCTCATCGGCTTTGCCATGGGGATGAGCAAGGAGGAAGTCGGCTTTAACCGTCATGTTTCGGCACAAGAAAAGCTGAAACTGGGCTGATGATATAAACATTCAGGTGCTCCGCACCCGCAGGCAGATTTTCCTGTCTGCGGGTGCGGAGTTTTTTCTGCTGCTGATGGAAGCGGGCGGGAATATGCCGGTGTATTTTTGGGTGGAATGTGGTATAATCCAAACCGTGTCATTCATGGCGGAAAGGAATGATTGATCTGAATAAGAAATATCTTTACCTGCTTGCGGCAGGTCATCTGAGCAATGATATCAATACAGGGTCTTTGCCGGCTCTGCTGCCTTTTTTTGTCCGGTATTATGGGATGGACTATACGGCGGTAGCGGGTCTGATGTTTGCGTCGTCGTTTCTGAGCTCCATCATCCAGCCGCTGTTCGGCTGGATGGCGGACCGGGGCTCACGCCAGTGGTTTATGGCCCTCGGCGTGTTTTTTGCGGGGACGTCGCTGGCGCTGACCGGATTCGTGTCCGATTACTGGCTGATTTTTGCGGCGGTCACGATCATGGGGATTGCGAGTTCGGTATTCCACCCGGAAGCTGCGCGCTGTGTCAACAGCGTTTCACAGGGAGCGCGCGGCAAGGGCATGAGTATTTTCAGCGTCGGCGGCAATGCAGGATTCGGCTTTGGGCCGCTGCTCGCCGTTTTCCTTGTTACGGCCTTTGGGATGCATGGACTGGCTTTTTATGGCGTTACCGCGGCGGGTATGAGTATCCTGCTTCTCCTTGCGATCCCGCATTTGCGCCGTGCTGTTGCGGCCAGTCAGGCCGCTGCCGCGAAAGGTTCCGACGCGGGGCCGGAAGAGGCTGGGAACCCGGCAGACAATGACTGGTCCGCTTTTGGTCGGCTTTTTGTCGTGATTCTTTTTCGTTCGACGGTTTTTACGGGCATTTCGAGTTTTCTGCCGCTGTTCTGCATTCAGGTGCTCGGCACCAATGAAGCGGCGGGAGCCATGACGCTTTCGGTTATCAGCATTGCCGGTGTTGCGGCGACGCTTTTCGGCGGCTGGTTTGCGGATCGTTACGGGTATCGCCGGACCTTGCGTCTGGGCAGTCTTTTGCTTGTCCCGTTTTTGGCCATCGCCGTATTCTCCGGCAGCATTTACGCGGTTTACGCGATGCTGCTGCCGATGAGTCTGGCTATGCTTGCGCCGTATTCCTCTTTTGTCGTTATCGGTCAGGAATATCTGGCGAAGAATATCGGATTTGCTTCCGGCGTTACGCTCGGCATTTCGATGAGCGTCGGTGGCATTGTTGCGCCATTGCTCGGACGCTATGCCGATTTTTATGGCATCGCTTCCGTCATGGGCCTGCTGGTGCTTCTTTCCGCGCTTTGCGCCGGTGCGGCGTTTTTGCTGCCGGCGAAAAAGAGAACATGATTCTTTGCCGGCAGCGTCCGGAATCGTGCCAAGGTCTTGTTATAAGGACGAGGATCCCGCTTTTGGGGTTCTCGTCCTTTTTGTTTTGCCCGGAAAACGGCAGAACGAAATTTTTCTTTCGGTATTCTTGCATTTTGTATGCAAGTGGTGTACACTAAGGACCGTTAAACATTACAGTGAATCACATGTATTTTTATTTGCATACATTATGAAGATACAAATGGATTTTGGAGGTGTACAAAAATAATGATGACAGGAAAAAGAAAACGGCTGATATTCGTGATGGCATTGGCGGTTTCTTCCATGCTGCTGCTGTCTGGCTGCGGATTGGGGAAAATGGCTCGTGAACATCAGGCTTCTCAGGGAGGACCTGTTGAGCTGAAACTTGCTTATCATTTGCCGCAGAATCATTATTTGTCGCAGGGGATGGAGCGGTTTGCGCAGCGGGTTAATGAGCGTTCAGGCGGTACGATAAAGATTACAACCTATCCGGCTGGCCAGCTTTATACGGATAAGAGCATGAACGATGCCATTATGTCCGGCGGGTTGGATATGGGGCTTAATTCCACCGCGATGTGGACGACGGTCGTGCCGGCGCTCAACGTGCTCGACGTGCCGTTCCTTCTGAACAGCTATGATGCGGTAGGACGCGCCATGGACGGCAGTCTGGGCCGTACGCTGACGAGTGAGATGGAGCGCAAAGGGGTTCATCCGTTGATCTGGGTGGATTACGGTTATGTGCAATTCTGCAACAACCAGCGTCCATTGAAGGAACCGGAGGATTTCAAAGGGCTGCAGCTGCGCGGGTATGGGCAGATTCCGGCGGAGACCATCAAGGCGCTGGGCGCTTCGCCGGTTACAATGAGCTCCAGCGAGGTCTATATGGCCATGCAGCGGGGTACGATTGACGGACAGACTTCCGGGACTACCGCCATGTATCAGCGGAAGATTTATGAGGTGGCGAAATATCTCACGATGACCAATCACGCGTACTGCGAATTTGTGCTGGCTCTCAACGGCGGTTCCTGGGAACGGCTGACCGAGGAACAGAAGCGGATTGTTGAGGAATGTGCCAGAGAGACGCGTGATGAACTGCGCGAGCAGACTCGTCAGCAGGACCGCGAATGTATGGAAAAGCTTCGCGCTGCCGGGATGGAGGTCTATGAGATTCCGCCTGAGGACCTGCCGCTCTGGCAGGAGGCCACGATGCAGGTCCGGGAGAACTTCATCCGCAAAATGGGGGATCTTGGCCGACAGCTTGTCGATCAGTGCCTGGCTGCGAATCGGAATTGAGAAAGGATGCGGAGGACAATGAAAAGTAAAGACATGGTTTTGCTCTATGATCGTATTCTCGGCAGGGTCACGCGTTTCGCCGCTGTTCTTGCGGGATGTCTGCTGCTGTTTACCGCTCTGATTATCTGCTATGAGATTGTGATGAGGGATGTGTTCCATTCACCGACAGAATGGGTGCTGGAGGCGGCGACGTATGCCGTCATTATTGCGGGGTTCCTCGGCCTGGCCGTTGCCTTTCGCGGCAATGCGCATGTGCGCGTCGATATTTTTGCGGGCCGGTTTGCACCGGAAACGAAGCGCAGACTGGATATGGCGCTGAATCTGATTTCCTTTCTGCTCTTTTTGATTTTTATGACGGAAAGCATGGATCTGGTTACGGCATCCTACGTGTATCATAAATTGTCGCCTTCGATTCTGCGGTTTCCGCTTTTTATTCCGCAGTTTGCGCTGGTCCTCGGCTCCTTTTTGCTGCTCGGCGAGATAGCGCGGCGCTTTTTGTTTGAGCTGCTGCGCCTGCCGCTCGGTCCGGAAGAGAATCAGGAAGGGAAGGTGCGCTGAATGTCTGCAGTTTATACCATCATCATTCTGGCTCTTTTTGCTCTCGGCATGCCGGTGGCCTTTGTGCTCATGCTGGCCGGTGTGCTCGGTCTGCTGCTGTTTCTCGGCGGGCCGGCTGCCTTTACGCAAATCCCCGTTATCGCGTATAAAACACTCGATGATTTCGTGCTCGTTGCCGTGCCCCTTTATATCCTCATGAGTGAGATCCTGCTCAAGGGGCGGGTTGGAAACGGACTCTTTGAGCTCGGCAGCAAATGGCTCGGCCATCTGCCGGGCGGTATCGGCATCGCGACGATTTTTGCCTGCGCGATTTTCGCGGCCATTTCGGGGTCAAGCGTGGCCACGGCTGTGACAATTGGCGCCATGGCCATCCCCGAAATGCTCCGGCGCGGCTATGCGCGCACAACGGTTCTCGGCGCCGTCGCCGCGGGCGGTACGCTTGGCATCCTGATCCCGCCGAGCATTCCGATGATCTTGTACGGTTCCATCACCGGCGAATCCGTCGGCAAGCTCTTTCTTTCGGGTATCGTGCCGGGCGCTCTTATGACGGTGCTGTTCATCGGTTATCTCATCTTCCGCTGCCGCCACATGAAGCGCCGGAGCGCCGCGAGCTGGCAGGAACGATGGGCGGTTTTGCGGGAAAATATCTGGGGGCTGCTGCTGCCGGTACTGGTCGTCGGCGGCATTTATACAGGGCTTTTCACTCCGACTGAGGCGGCAGCGGTCGGTACCTTCTACAGTCTTGTGATTACGTTTTTTATCTATCATACCGTGCATCTGCGGGATATGGGCGAGGTTCTGGCTGATACGGTCAAGACGACTTCCATGATCTTTGCCATCATGGTCGGAGCCATGCTTTTCGGCTTCATCCTGACGGCACTGCAGGCGCCGCAGGCCCTTATGTCGCTGGTGACGGATGCGCAGGTCAATCGCTGGCTCATCTTTATCGGCATCAATCTGGTGCTCTTGGCCCTCGGCTGTGTCCTTGAGACGGTGTCCATCATCCTGATTACACTGCCGATGCTCTATCCGATTGTCAAGTCGCTTGTTTTTGATCTTATCTGGTTTAACGTCGTCATGCTCATCAACATGGAGCTGGCGCTCATCACGCCGCCGGTCGGCATGAATCTTTTCGTCATTAAGGGGATCAGTCCGGACAGCACGATTGGGCAGATCATCCGGGGTTCTGTACCGTTTGCCGCCATTATGGCGCTGGAGATTGTTTTGCTCTGTCTGGCGCCGCAGATTGCCACTTGGCTGCCATCGGTTCTGCAGTGAGGGTGATGTCAGAAACACGATTTTTTCGGGGCAGGTTTCTGGGGAAAAGGTCTGTCCTGTGACCGGCTCACGGAAGAGCCGGTCTTTTTTTGTTATAGTCTGGTTATGGTCTATACTCAATGTGCTGGCAGTGGAATAAGACAGCAGGATTTTGATGGCAGGGGATGAGGTCAAATGGCTAAGGTTTTGATTATCGGGGCAGGGCCGGCAGGCGTGTCGGCGGCGCTTTATGCGCGGCGCGGCGGAGCCGATGTCGTGGTGCTGACGCGCGGTCCGCAGACAGGCGGGCTGGCAAAGGCGGAGTCCATTGAAAATTATTATGGGTTTGCTGAGCCGATTTCCGGTGCGGAGCTGGCGCGCCGCGGCGTGGAGGGAGCGAAGCGGCTGGGCGTGACGTTTATCGAGCAGGAGGTGCTGGCGCTGTCCTTTCCGGATACGCTTTCCGGTTTTTTGGCTGAGACAGCGGATCAGACCTGGGAGGCCGACAGCGTCATTTTGGCGGCAGGGGCATCGAGGCAGAGCCTGAATGTTCCCGGGATCCGGGAGTATGAAGGCCGCGGTGTGAGCTACTGCGCCGTCTGCGATGCCTTTTTTTACCGGGGAAAAACGGCGGCGGTGATCGGCGCCGGCGAATATGCCCTGCACGAGGCGCAGGTGCTTCTTCCGCATGCAGCAAAGGTGATGATGCTGACGAATGGGGCGGAGCCGGCGGTGCGCATTCCTGAGACGATCGAGGTCCATCGGGAGCCTGTGTCCGCTGTGGAAGGAGAGCAGCGGGTGCGGAGCGTCCGCCTGGATGATGGTACGGCGCTGGCTGCCGATGGCGTGTTCCTGGCCCTTGGAACGGCGGGGAGCACAGACCTCGCCCGCAAGATCGGAGCGCTGACCGATGGCAGCAGCATACGGGTGGATGAGCATATGGCGACCAATGTGCCGGGCCTTTTTGCGGCCGGCGACTGCACAGGCGGACTGCTTCAGATCGCCAAGGCCGTCTGGCAGGGGGCGGAAGCCGGCCTGTCGGCCATCCGGTACCTCCGTCAGAAACAGGCGTGACTGCAGCTGCAGATTTTGTTGCGCGATGGCGCGGGTCTGTGGTAGAATCCATAGCGTCAGAAGCTTTACGGCGAAAACAAGGGGTGTGCGATGATTAAGCTGATTCTATCGGATATGGACGGGACGTTGCTGGACAGTGAAGGAAAGCTGCCGCCGGAATTTGATGCGGTTATGGCCCGGCTCAGGGAGCGGGGGGTATTGTTTGCCCCGGCCAGCGGCAGGCAGTATGACTCTTTGGCGGCGACCTTTGCGCGATATGTGGATACGTTCCTGTTTCTCAGCGATAACGGAACGATGGTCCGCCGCCGCGGGCAGGAGCTTTTTTCGAATGTCATGGACAGGCGGCGCGCTCTGGAGATTTTGGATCATGCCGGGGGCCGGACGGACACCATCAGCGTTTTCTGCGGCAAGAAGGCGGCGTATCTGCTTCGTTCGGAGAAGCCGGAGCGCTATATGGACGAATTGTCGAAGTATTTTCGGGAGATTCGGCTGACCGACTGTTTTGCCGCCGTAGAGGATGAACCGATCAAGACATCGTTTTTTACTCCCGCTGCCGACGCGGCGGAGAAACTGTATCCTTTGATGCGGCCGTACGCGGATTCGATGCAGGTCGTGCTCGCCAGCGCTTACTGGGTGGACGTGACAAATCAGGGGGCCAATAAAGGGATGGCCGTTCGGAAAATACAGGAGCGTATGGGCCTTTGTCCCGAAGAGTGCGCGGCGTTCGGCGATTATATGAACGATAAAGAAATGCTGGAATCCGTTTACTACAGCTATGCGATGGAAAATGCCTATCCGGAGATCCGGAAGACGGCCCGGTTTACGACTCGCAGCAATGATGAGCATGGCGTCATGTGGCAGATCGGGCAGCTTCTGGATCAGGGGCTTTGCTGAGGGATTTTCAGCATGAAAGACTAAGACCGGACTAATGAGATTATAACCGGGCTGTCAGCGCGATCTAAGCGTATTCCAATCCACTGGCTTTATACTATCTGCCAGAAAGGGATTTTCAGGCTGGAAGAGGCTCAGGAGAAAAGAGGAAAAGATATGAAGATGAATCGCAAAAAAACGATGGCGCTGCTCCTTGTCGGTATGATGGCCTTTGGCTCTGCCGCGGCAGCAATGACGAATGTATCCGAGGCACATCATCGCGAACACAGGCAGGAAACTTATGCCGATGGCACGACGAACAAATACAGTCATCGCATGCACGAAGAGGAAACGACGCACCGGATGAATCTGCGCGCGCTTCGCTATCAGCACCGGAAAGGCGAGATCAGCGACAAAGAATACAACAAGCGTATGAAAGAGGAACAGAAGCGCCACGATCGGGAAATGCAGAATATCAAGAGCGAGTATGAAGCGCACAACCCGCACAAAAGCAAATAACGGCATCGATGAAAAATGGCCGCCGGCTTTATCCGGCGGCCATTTTCTCGTGCGCGTGTTCATCGGGATGGCTTTTCGGTACTGCTGATTTGTGATAGACTAAATCTGTCTGCGTTTTCCGTGCAGTTTGCCGGAGCGCTTTTGCAAGGTATAGAACGGAGGAAAGGTTCATGGATAAACGGAGTGCCGGGGCATTTTTGTCCCTGCGGTGCAGGCTGGGCGTTTTCATCGGCCTGCTCCTGCTGGTTCTTTCTTTTTCCGCCGGATGCCGGCCCGATCTTCTCTCGGACCGGACCGCGGAGGAGCAAATCCCTCCTTTGACGCTGGATGAGCAGGCCGATCGTCTGGTGGCGTCGATGACGATGTCCGAGAAGGTGGGGCAGATGGTCATGATCGGCATTCATGGAAAGCAGCTGGATGAGGACAGCCGGTATATGCTGCGCCAGTTTCATATCGGCGGCATCCTGCTCTTCGACCGCAATATCGAATCGGGGGATCAGCTGAAGTCCCTCACTGCGCAGCTGCAGGAATATGCGCAGGGGAAAGAGGCCGGGCAGAAGCTGCCGCTCTTTATCGGGCTGGATGAAGAGGGAGGCCGTGTGTCGCGCGGGCGGGCGGTGATTCCCGCTCCCCTTTCGGAGCGGGAGATCGGCATGGGCGGCGATCCCGCACAGGCAGAGGAGAGTGCGGGGACGACCGCCGCCATACTGCAGCAGTACGGGATACAGGTCAACTTTGCTCCGGTTGCGGATATAAACGGCGGCGATTCCCGCGATTATTCCGGCGATGCGCAGACGGCGGCAGCTTTTGTATCGCGGGCGGCGGACGGATATGAAAAAGCGGGGATGATCTATGCGCTCAAGCATTTTCCCGGTATTGGCCGGAGCCGGGTGGATTCTCATCGGGAAGTGTCCCGCGTCGATGTGACGGAGGCCGGTTTGGAGCAGGAAGAGCTCGTGCCGTTTCGCGCTGTGATTGGACATAAATCGCCGGAAAATTATTTCGTGCTGGTTTCTCATCTTATTTATCCCGCGCTGGATGCTGAACATCCGGCGAGCCAGTCTGAGGCGGTTATGACGGGACTTTTGCGCAAGAAGCTCGGCTTCTCCGGCGTCGTGATTACCGATGATCTGGAAATGGGCGCGGTGGCCAATCATGCGCCCTATCGCGAGCTGGGGAAAAGGGCTGTTCAGGCCGGCGCTGATATGGTGCTGATTTGTCATGAATACGCGCATGAGACGGATGTATATTTGGGATTGCTGGATGCGGTAAAGAGCGGGGAGATCAGCGAGGAACGGGTAAATGAATCCGTCCGGCGAATCGTGAGGATGAAGCTGGCCCACGTCCTTTGACTGGGATGGAGGCGTTTTCGTGAACAATCTGACGAGCGGCAGTGTTCTGCGCGCGATGGGGGCGTTTTCGCTGCCCTATTTTCTTTCCTATTTTCTGCAGACGCTTTATGGCATGGCGGACCTTTTCATCATCGGCCAGTTTGAGGGTGCGGCGGGGATCACGGCGGTATCGATAGGCAGTCAGGTGATGCACATGCTGACCGTCATGCTCGTCGGGCTGTCCATGGGAGCGACCGTAGTGACGGCTCAGTTCGTCGGCGCCGGAAAGCGGGCGTGCATCCAAACGGCGGCCGGTACGGCGATGATGGTATTCCTGTTGATCTCGCTGCTGCTGACAGCAGCCGGAGGGATGACCAGCGGATGGATTGTCGGACTGATGGAGACGCCGGCCGAAGCTGCCGCGGAAACGGAGCGGTATTTGCTGATCTGTTTTCTCGGCATGCCGTTCGTTGCCGCATACAATATGATTGCGGCGGTATTTCGTGGTCTGGGCGATGCCAGACATCCCATGTATTTCGTCGCGGCGGCCTGTGTCTGCAATATTGCGCTGGACTATTTGTTTATGGGCTGGCTGGCGATGGGGCCGGCCGGCGCGGCGCTTGGCACAGTGGTTTCGCAGGCGTTCAGCGTCGTGTTGGCGCTGAACTTTGTCCGGCGCGGTGGGGCGGGTTTTTCTCTTCGCCGTTCGGATTTTCATCTGGATGTTCCGATGATGCGCCGTATTCTGCGCATCGGCGTGCCGATCTCGCTGCAGGATGGATTGATACAGATTGCTTTTCTGGTCATCACGGTCATCGCCAATATGCGTGGTCTGACGGATGCGGCCGCCGTCGGCATTGTCGAAAAAATCATCAGCTTCATTTTTCTCGTTCCGTCCTCGATGCTGTCGACGGTATCGGCGCTCGGCGCACAGAATATCGGCGCCGGAAAAGTCGGCCGGGCGCAGCAGACGCTGGGGTATGCGCTGTGTATCGCCGTGTGCTTCGGGCTGTTTGTTTCCGTGTTTACTCAATATGCCGCGGAAGGGATGGTCGCGCTGTTTACCTTTGATTCCCTGCTCATCGCTGCGGGTGCTGCCTATCTCAAGGGCTATATTCTGGACTGCATCTTTGCCGGGATACATTTCTGTTTCAGCGGGTATTTCTGTGCCTGCGGACGCTCGGAATTTTCTTTTCTTCACAACGTTATTTCCATCATTGCGGCGCGCATACCGCTCGCCTATCTGGCTTCGGTCTGGTATTCTTCTACTCTTTTCCCGATGGGGCTTGCGACCGCGGCCGGCTCACTGTTGTCCGTCCTGATTTGCGTGGGGGCATTCTTCTGGCTTCGGCGCAGCGGAAATCCTGTTTTTCAGCGGTGATACGGGAGCGGTCACGAATATTTCGCAGGTGTATTGATTGCATATTGGGGGCTGAAACGGTATAATTTATCTTGGAGCTTTTATCGGACAGGGAGCGTGAACGATTCGTACGGCGCAGGCGATTCGAAGAAGGAATGATGGCAAGGAAGCCCTCTTTTTCTCAGCATGCTCCCAAACGTGCCGATTGGGAATAGAACGAGTCAGGGCAAAAGCAGGTGACAGATTATGCCGATGAAGATCGATACGACGACTGCACACGGAACCTCCCTTTCGATGACCCGCAGTGCAGAGGAAGAACATGTGCATGATACGGAGACGGATTTCAGCACGGAGCTGCTGGAACAAAACGGCCGGGTCACAAGCGAGCAGATGGATAAACTGCTCCGGCAGATTGATGAACAGGGGGCCCGCTTGTCCAGGACGCCGACGTATGATGAACTGAAGTCATACCGGACGTTGATCCGCAATTTTGTCGGGGAAGCCGTCAACAGCATGTATGAACTGCATACGCAGGCCGGATGGGATCGCATGGGGCGTCAGAAGGTATATACGACGGTGCGGAAAATCGATAAAAAATTGGAAGAGATGGCGGAAAAAATTCGTCTGGGGCAGGCCGACCAGCTGGATGTTGCCGCCAGTCATGATGTCATCCGCGGCCTGCTGGTCGACCTTTATATGTGATGGAGACGGACTGGAAAACCATCATCGGGCATTCGTCTCAGAAAGAACAGCTGCGCACGATGATGCAGGAGGGACGGCTGCCGCATGCCCTGCTGTTTACCGGCCCCGATGGTATTGGCAAGAAGCGAATGGCCCGGGCGCTGGCGGCGGCGATCCTGTGCGGAGCGGGAAACGATCCCTGCGGCCGCTGTGAGTCCTGCCGGGCCATGCAGGCCGGCAGCCATCCGGATTATTATGAGATTCTGCCGGAGTCGCGGGGAAAATCGGCATCGGTGATCCGCATCGATCAGATTCGGGCCATGCAGACGATTGCCTCCCGTTATCCGATCCTGTCCGGGAGTCGTGTTGTGCTTATCGATGAGGCGGAACGGATGAATGAAGCGGCAGCCAACAGCCTGCTCAAGACGCTGGAAGAGCCGGAAGGCCCCGTGACGTTTATTCTGATCACGAGCGCCCGCGGATCCCTGCCGGATACGATTGTCTCGCGCTGCATGCCGGTCGCCTTCGGGATGCTGCCGCGCGGCGATATGGCAGCGGCGCTGCGGGCAAAGGGCATCCAGCCGGACGAGGCGGATGAACTGGCCGTCTTGTCGGATGGGAGTCTGGGGCGCGCTGAGGTCCTTTGCGAACACGGCGGCCTTTCCCTGCGCAATGATGCGTTGTCTTTTCTGGAACAGCTTGACACGATGGACATGGAGGAAGTCTGGCGTCAGGGAAAGGAAAAGGGCGAGATGGATCGCGAAAGGCTGCTGGAGTGGCTTCTGTATCTCAACATGCTGCTGCGGGATCTGCTTGTGCTTCACGAAGACGGCGGAAGCCCGCTGATCTATCATCAGGATTGCCGTCAGCGGCTTTTGGATCTGCTGCCGCGCTTTGCGGAGCATCGGATTTTTTCCTTGCTGGCAGAGGTACGCGGGCTGCAGCGGCGTCTGCAGGCAAACGTTAATCTGCGTCTGCAGACGGAAGGATTTCTGATACGCATGCGCGACTTGACCTAAACACAGGAGGAACATTTTGCAAACGATAATCGGAGTCCGCTTCAAGAAAGCGGGAAAAATATATTATTTCAGCCCCGGCAGTCTGGAGATCCGGACGGGCCAGCGCGTCATCGTGGAGACCGCGCGCGGGATGGAATGCGGACTGATGGTAATCGGCCCGCGCGAGGTGGAAGAAAGCGAGATTACCCAGCCGCTGAAGGTCGTTCAGCGTATTGCCGGCGAGGCCGATATGCAGCGTCTGGAAGAAAATAAGAAACGGGAAAAAGAAGCCTTCGGTATCTGCGAGAAAAAGATTCAGGAGCATGGACTGCCGATGAAACTGGTCGAGGTGGAATACACCTTCGACATGAATAAAATCATTTTTTATTTTACCGCCGACGGGCGGATTGATTTCCGGGAACTGGTTAAAGACCTGGCTTCGGTTTTCCGTACCCGCATTGAGCTGCGTCAGATCGGCGTGCGGGATGAGGCCAAACTCATGGGCGGCATCGGCTGTTGCGGTCGGCCGCTTTGCTGTGCGACGTTCCTCGGGGATTTCGAGCCGGTATCCATTCGCATGGCCAAGGAACAGAATCTGTCGCTGAATCCGACAAAGATTTCAGGAATCTGCGGACGGCTGATGTGCTGCCTGAAATATGAAAATGATTGTTATTGCGGAGAGTGTCATAAAAAGCCGAAAAAAATCCAGCCGCCTGCGCAGGGCAGCCGGGTTATTTCCGTCGAGGGAGAGGGCAAGGTTATTTCCCTCAATCCGCAGCGCCGTACCGCGACCATTTTGCTGGATAACAGCCGGACCATTGTAGCATCCTGGGAAGATGTCATCGAGAAGGATGAGGAGGACGTCATGCCCGCCGATGCTGCTTTTGAGCATGATTCAGCAGAGCACAAGCCGGAGGAACGCCGGCCGGAAACAGGCCGACGCGAGCGGATTCGCAGGCCGCGCGGGGAAAAGAGGAATAATGACCGTTCCTCAGCCCGGGAGGGCAGGCCGCATCGTGAAGACCAGGAAGGCCGCGGTTCGCGCCGCAGTCATCGCAGTGCCAGCCGCCGTCCGCGGGAAAACCGTGAGCATACAGGGCGTGAGACGGGGCGTCCGGTCCGCGAGAAGCGGCCGCGGCGGGAGCGTCGCAATATGTCTGGTGCAGAAAGCAGGGAGTCCGACGAATGAGGGAAATTCGCCTGAATGAACATGAACGTTTGGACGACCTCATGCGGAGCGGCCGGCAAATCATTCAAAATACGCAGGAGTTCTGCTTTTCGCTCGATGCCGTTCTGCTTGCTCATTTTGTGAAGCTGAAACGCAGCCAGCGGGTGTTGGAGCTTGGCACAGGGACCGGCGTCATTCCGCTGCTCATTGCGGATATGGCAGCCAGAGTGGATGCTGTGGAATTGAATCCGGTTATGGCGAAACTGGCGGCCCGCAATGTCTGGATCAATGAATTAGAACAAAAAATTTTCGTCCGCGAGGGAGACTTTCGTCAGATCGACAGCCTGTATCCGCGAGAGTCCTTTGATGTGGTTTTGGCCAATCCTCCCTATCGGCCTGTGCGGCATGGCCAGGTGAACCGTATGTCAGGCGTGGCGAGAGCGCGACATGAATTTACGGCGTCACTGGAGGATGTTGTCACGGCAGCCCGCTATGCTTTGCGCTTTGGCGGGCATTTTGCTATGGTGCATCTGCCGGAGCGTCTGGGGGAAATCATCACGGCAATGCATGCGCATCAGATGGAACCGAAACGCCTTTGCATGGTGCAGCCGCGTGAAAACCGCGCTCCGAATATGATGCTCATTGAAGCTGTAGTCGGAGCTGCGCCCGGAGGTCTGCGGGTGCAGCCGCCGCTGATCGTTCATGAAGCCGATGGAGGGTATACCCGGGAAATTCTGCAGATTTATGGTATGGCATAGAAGGTATTCATCCGATGATGCAGGGAAGTGGAAAGGCGGAAAGAAATGGAAGAACAAACGAAACCGGGAACGCTGTATCTCTGCGCGACGCCGATCGGCAATCTGGAAGACATGACGTATCGGGCCGTGCGCATGATGGGAGAGGTCAGCCTGATCGCTGCGGAAGATACGCGCCATACGCGCCAGCTGCTGACGCATTTTGATATTCACACAAGGCTTACCAGCTATCATGAACACAATAAATACACGAAGGGGCCGGAGCTTATCCGCTATATCCTGCAGGGAGAGGATCTCCTTTGCGTCAGCGATGCCGGACTGCCCGGCATCTGCGATCCGGGAAGCCATCTGGCATCGCTGGCCATTGAGGCCGGGATTCGCGTATCCCCTCTGCCGGGATGCAATGCCGGGCTGTCCGCATTGATCTGTTCGGGGCTGGATACGACGCGGTTTACCTTTGTGGGCTTTTTGCCGCGGACATCCCGGAAACAGCAGGAAGTCCTGTCCTCGCTTCATACCTGCGAGGGGACATTGATCTTTTATGAAGCGCCGCATCATCTGAGGGATACCCTGAAGCAGCTGCTGTCCTGCCTCGGGAACCGCCGGGCTGCACTCGGCCGCGAACTGACCAAGCGGTTTGAAGAGTTTCGCCGCGGCAGGCTGGAAGATTTGCTTCATTATTATCAGGAAAATAATCCGCGCGGAGAGTTTGTCCTTGTGGTGGAAGGTGCCGGGCCGGCGGAACAATCTGACGGTGCGCAGGACTCAGCGGAAGTGACGGAGGACCCCGCCCGATTCTGCCTTCGTCTTATGGAGCAGGGAATGGACAAAAAGGAAGCCATGCGGCAGACCGCCCGGCAGCTTGCCGTCAGCCGGCGGGATGTATATCAGGCTTTGCTGGCCCATAAGGGAGAAAAGGCCCCGCAGTGAGGTCTTTTTTTCGTGTAAGGATTGGTATATAATGAAAAACAGACTCATACCCGAATCATTACGATGAAAATCCAGGAGGACAAGCGTCAGCGGAGACCGATTGGTTATTTTTCATGTAAGGGCGATGCAGCGGCATTCATGAAGAAAATCGTTGCTGCATGTAGTTTAGCGGGGTTGCGTATTAAGGAGGATCATGTTTCATGACAGAGAAAAAACCGTTTTACATCACGACGCCCATTTACTATCCGAGTGCCAAACTGCATATCGGCCATGCGTACTGCACGACCATTGCGGATTCCATCGCCCGTTTTAAGCGGCTGGCCGGCTATGATGTATTTTTTCTGACCGGTTCGGATGAACATGGGCAGAAGATTCAGCAGAAAGCGGAAGAAGCGGGAATCCGCCCGATTGAATATACGGACAAAATTGTTGCCGGCTTTCAGAATCTCTGGAAACTTCTTCACATCAGCAATGATGATTTTATTCGCACGACACAGAAACGGCATGAGCAGGTGGTTCAGGAGGTATTCCGTCGTATCTATGCGAAGGGCGACATTTACAAAGGCTCCTATAAAGGACTTTACTGCACGCCGTGTGAGAGCTATTGGACGGAGCATCAGCTCGATGAAAATGGATGCTGCCCGGATTGTCACCGCCCGGTGCAGGAGGTTTCGGAAGAGGCGTATTTCTTTAAAATGAGCAAGTATGCGGATCGCGTACTCGCTTATATTGAGGAACATCCGGATTTTATCCAGCCGGTTTCGCGCCGCAATGAGATGATCAATTTCATCAAGCAGGGCTTGGATGATCTCTGCATTTCACGTACTTCCTTTGATTGGGGGATCCCTGTCCCTATTGATCCGAAGCACGTTATTTATGTCTGGTTTGATGCGCTCACAAATTACCTGACGCCGATTGGCTTCCTTGACGATCCGGAAAAGTTTCAGAAATATTGGCCGGCAGATCTTCATCTGGTCGGCAAGGAAATCGTCCGGTTCCATACGATCATCTGGCCGTGCATCCTTATGGCACTGGATCTGCCGCTGCCGAAAAAAGTTTACGGTCACGGCTGGCTGATTGTCGATGGGGATAAAATGTCGAAATCCAAGGGCAATGTCGTAGATCCGATTGGACTTATTGAGGAATTTGGTGCCGACGCGATCCGTTATTTCCTGCTGCGCGAGATTAACCTGGGGCAGGATGGAAACTTCTCCCGGGATGCACTGATCCAGCGTATCAACAGCGATCTGGCCAACGATCTGGGCAACCTGCTTCACCGGACGCTGAACATGGTCGGCAAATTCCAGCAGGGCGTGGTTTTTGCACCGCAGGGCGAGACGGAAACGGATCGCTCGCTGAAAGCTGATGCAGCCGAGACGGTTCGTTTCTTTGAAGAAAACATGGAAAAGATGGAGTTGTCCCTGACGATAAAGAAAGTATGGGCATTCATCAGCCGGGCCAATAAATACATCGATGAAACGGCTCCGTGGGCATTGGCCAAAGATCCGGATAAAAAACAGGAGTTATCGAATGTCCTGTATAATCTTGTCGAGTCTCTGCGCCATATCGGTATCATGATCTCGCCGTTTATGCCGGTGACAGCGGAGCGGATCTGGAAGCAGTTGAATCTGCCGCAGGAATTTAGCGCCGTTCAGCTTGCGGATATCCGGGAATGGGGCGGTACGCCGAATGATCTCCGTGTCGGTAAGCCGGAGCAGCTGTTCCCGCGCATCGAGGTGGAAAAAGAAGCGCCGGCGTCACCGGAACCTGTCCGAAAGAGTGGAAAAAAGACAGCTGAGCCTGCTTCCAGGCTGCCGGACGGCGTGATCGGCATGGAGGAGTTTGGCAAGGTGAAGCTCCGTGTGGCGGAGATTCTGACGGCTGAGCCTGTGCCGAAAGCAGATAAGCTGCTGAAACTGACCGTTTCACTGGGCGCGGAAACGCGTCAGGTCGTATCGGGAATTGCGCCGTATTATCGGCCCGAGGAGCTCATCGGCCGTCATGTCGTCCTCGTTGCCAATCTCAAGCCGGCCAAACTGCGCGGAGTGCGCTCGGAAGGTATGGTGTTGGCAGCTGCCGACGGCAATCAGCTGCGTCTGGTTGAGGTAGACATGCCTGCCGGCACAGAGGTGCGCTGATGGAATGGGTCGATACGCATACGCATCTGAATGACGCGAAGTTTCGCGGACAGGAAAAGGATGCAGTGGAGCGGGCGAGAGCAGCAGGAGTCACACGCCTGATCAACATGGGCGATACGCTGGAATCCTCGGAACGCGCTGTGGAGCTGGCAGGGGCATTTGATGGTGTTTACGCCGGCGTCGGTATTCATCCGGAAGAGGCGTTTCCCATGACCGGACAGGATGATGATGTTTTGGCGGCCTGGACGGATATGCCGCACGTTGTAGCTATCGGTGAAATCGGGCTGGATTATTATTGGGAAAAGGATTCGGACAAACGCAGCCTCCAGCAGCAGATTTTTATCCGTCAGCTGGATCTGGCCCGTCAGCTTCATCTTCCCGTATGTATCCACGACCGGGAGGCACATGGCGACACGCTGGCTATCCTGAAGCGGGAGGGGCGGGGGCTTTCCGGTGTTCTGCACTGCTTCTCCGGAAGCTGGGAGATGGCGCAGGACCTTTTGAAAATGGGATGGTATTTGGGGGTTGACGGCCCTTTGACGTTTAAACATGCGGCCCGCCTGCCCGAAATCGTCCGGCAGATGCCGTTGGAGCGTCTGCTGCTTGAGACAGATGCCCCGTATATGGCGCCGGCCCCGATGCGCGGCAAACAGAATGAACCGGCTTTCGTGCGCTTCATAGCGGAGAAAGTCGCCGAAATTAAGGGGATTCCGCTGGGAGAAGTGGCTGAACAGACGACACGCAATGCGGAGAATTTATATGGCCTTACTTCGGACTGAATGACATAAATTTTGAAAAAGTGGTGGACAAACTCGAAAAAGAGTGGTCCACCACTTTGCGTTTCCCATTTTTCATCTTTTTTTCAGCCTGAAGTGGGAGAATAGTCGCGATGAATTTGACAAGAGGTTTTCCGCATGGTATACTTCTTGAAGTTCTTCACGAAAGCTTAGAAGGGGGCTTTTAATGAGTTTGACGAAATGGATTATAGGAAACACCAAAGAAAAAAAGCTGATTCTCTGTCTGATGCTGGCATTGATGATGCTGCTGACGACAGGCTTTACACGTACCAGCATTCCAACCAATATGCACCAGGTGTCCATCCATGTCGATGGGCGCACAATCACTACGAATACTACGCACACGAGTCCGGAATTTGTTCTTGCCCGGGCAGGCGTGAAACTCAGCGCCAACGATGAATTCCATCTGCAGAAGGTGGACGATAAGAAAACGGAAATCACGGTTTACCGCGCGGTCCCGGTAACCGTATCGTATCATGGTCAGAAGAAGGAGTTCATGACCAGTAAACAGACCGTAGGCGATGCCCTGATTGAGCAGGGCTATAATCTGGAGGACGTGGAAGCGGCTCCGGGACTGGATGCGAAAATTCAGGAAAACTTGGATATAGAAGTCAGAGACAGCGCTGCAAAACAGCAGGTGCTGGCGATTCAGCGTGAAGAACAAAGAAAACCATCTGTACAGACCGAAAGTGGCATGATGCGTTATCGTGCTGTATATATGATGGAAGCTACAGCTTATCTGCCGACAGATGGGAGCGGAAGCGGACTCACGGCTATGGGAATCATGGCTGCCCGCGGCGTTGTTGCCGTGGATCCGCAGGTCATTCCGCTGGGATCCCGCGTTTATATCCCCGGCTACGGCATTGCCATTGCTGCGGATACAGGCGGAGCCATTGTCGGCGACCGTATCGATCTCTGCATGGAAAGCTACGGCGAGGCCATGAATTTTGGCCGGCGCAATGTCGAGGTTTATGTGCTCGACTGAGCGGGGATATATTAAGGAAAGAACCACTGCACACGATGTGCGGTGGTTCTTTTTTTCTGTGGCGGGAGTCTTAGCCCCTTATCATCGGATAAAAGAACGGGCTTTTGCAACAAAATCCTTTTTCTGTTATCGGAAAAATTTCCACAACATTTTAGGGAACGATTATGCTATAATTGTATGTAATGGATAACAAGCAGGAATGGGAAAGGGTGTCAATGCAGCACCTTTCCTGAAAGGACGAAGGTTCATGGAGTCAAGCAAGACAGTCGTCTTGGCGAAAACGTTGTTACGGGAATATTATGAGTTTGGAAATGTCGTGAAACTCCGGCAGCTCTTCACGGAGGATGTGATTGTATTCGGCATTAAGTCGGAGCATTATGCACGGGGACCGCAGGAAGCGGAGCACTTCCTGCGCCGCATGCACCATATTATTGAAGCATGCCGGGTGACGAAGATGAGCGGCGTAGCGAAGCCGTCGCCGTCCGGTATGACGGTGCGGGTCAGTGTAGTGTACTCGACGACGGATCGCATGCGCAATATGCAGCAGGTGTTGGTTATGTTCCGCGACACGCCGGATGGGCGCAGAATCTGCGGACTTCACTTTCAGCGCGATGTCCGGCGGGAGCTTACTTATCAGGTGGTGAGCGCCCATCTGATGAACCGCGGCGAAGGCGAAGAGTCCTCCATGGATGAAGTTATGGATATGGTGGCTTCTTATGTGAACTGCGCGTATGTTCAGTATCATACGGGCAGCCAGCTGCCGATCGATTATTTCAGTGATGAGCTCTGGCGTATGCTGGGCTATCCCGATGGCGAATCCTTCAGTCTGCGGCTGAAAGACCGGCTGGCGAATCTGATTCATCCCTGCGATTTTGAGGCCAGTCAGGCAGAGATCAAGCGCCATCTGATGAATTCGGACAGTTATCAGGTCGAGTACCGGATGTGCCGTCAGGATGGCAGCTATATTTGGTGCATGGAATGCGGGCGATATTTGTTTGATAAGACGACGGGAGTTGGAGCGTTTAATGCCGTCATTACCAATCTTTCGCCTCTCAAGCAGACGCATGCTTCTTTCCTGCACAATCTCCGTCATGACCGTCTGACCAACCTGTACAATAAAAAGGCCTTTTGCCGTCGGGCGGCTGAGGTGATTGCGCAGGAACCGGACCGGGAGTTTGAGATTATGCGCTTCAACATCGCTCGCTTCAAGGTAATTAATGATTTATTCGGCGAGGAGACAGGGGACCGCCTTCTGAAATATGTCGCGCATTTTCTCAAGAGCATACGTCTGGAGCCCTGTGTTTATGGAAGGCTGTATGCGGACAACTTTTTGCTCTGCTATCCGACGGAAGGGGAAGTGCGCAGTCATCTGATTCATTCTCTGCAGATGCTGGCCGAGTCCTTTGCACTGGATTATCGCATCGACTTTTATTTTGGCGTCTATACGGTTCATGATCCGGAAATGTCCGTGACTACCATGCTGGATCGGGCGGCGATGGGGCTGTCCAAGGCGGCGCGCAACGGACTGGTCGTATGCGGCGAATACGATGAAGATATGCGGGACTGTATCGTCAATGAACAGGTTATTGTCAATAATATGCACGGCTCCCTGAAACGGGGAGAGTTCGTCGTTTATTTTCAGCCGAAGTACGATCTCATGAGCGAGAAGATTGTCGGCGCGGAGGCGCTGGTTCGCTGGCTTCACCCGCAGCTTGGATTCATCTCACCGATCAAGTTTGTTCCGATTTTTGAGCGCAATGGATTTATTTATCAGCTGGACAAGTATGTCTGGGAGCGTACCTGCCAACAGCTGCGCAAGGATATTGACGAGGGACGTCCTGTCCTGCCGATATCGATCAATGTTTCGCGCATTGATTTTTATAGCCCGAACATTGTTCAGGTTTTTGAATCCCTGATCCGCAAATACGATATCCCGCCGCGCCTTTTGGAGCTGGAGCTTACGGAAAGCGCCTATGTGGAAAATCCGCAGCAGATCATAGAGATCACCAAGAAACTGCAGGCAAAGGGATTTCCCATCCTTATGGACGATTTTGGCAGCGGGTATTCTTCGCTGAACATGCTGAAGGATATGCCGGTGGACATTTTGAAAATTGATCTGAAATTCCTCGCGGATTCGGGCGAAGAAGACCACGGCCGCGGCGGAAATATCCTGAATTCCGTGGTTCGCATGGCCAAATGGCTTCACATTCCCGTGATTGTCGAAGGCGTTGAAACCCAGCAGCAGGTGGATTTCCTGCGCACGATCGGCTGCGAATGTGTACAGGGCTATTTTTTCTCCAAGCCTGTGCCAGTGGACGTCTATGAAGAGCTGGTCAGCAAAGGACACCAGCATGCGCCGGCCAAGGTGCATCTGGGGCCGGAGGATACGACAGATATGATGAATCTTTCCGCTCAGCTGACCGTCCTGTTTAACAGCTCCGGCGGAGCGATCGGCCTCTATGAGCTGGTGGGAGACCATCTTGAGATCCTGAGAGCGAACGATGGATATTTCCAGCTTTTCGGCGATTCGCGGGAAACCGTGTATGGTCCGGAGCACACGGTCCTCGACCACATTGCAAAAGAAGACCAGCCGGTATTCTGGCAAACCATCCATGCGGCCCGGGAATCCGGCAAGACGAAGGAATGTGAACTGCGGCGCGACTGCGCAGAAGGCAGACGCCTCTGGCTGCGGGTCCGGGTCAGTATCATCTATGCGGAGCACATGCGGACTCTGCTGTATCTGATCATGGAAGACATCACCCCGCTGGCAAGGGAGAGAGAATACCTTCAGAACCTGCTCCGGAAGGTAAGGGATATTGCTCCCGCTCAGGTCGCTGAGCTGGAAGCGCAGATGAAGCAGGAAAATGAGAGAAAAGAGGCTGTGAAATAACGCCCAGCCAAACAATAAGGAGGTTTGCAGACCTAAAAGAGTTTGCGAACCTCCTTTTTATTATAAAATGTTATCGACAACAAAATGTTTTATAAATGTTTTTACCAGCATTTGACAAAAATCGTATCGATATATATAATAAGAACCGTAAACATAAAATGTTGTAGACAACACAATGGAAATACGCATGTATATAGCAGCATAAGAAGGGATGTGTCCTGATCATGGCAGCAAAGAAATTCAATCACTTAACAGATGTAGATACTGCACAGGTAGCAGGTATCGGCCGAGACATAGCTATCCGACATGGCAAGGAGATGGAACAGGCTGCGGATTATATTCTATTAGGAAGTTTGTCGTATATCACCAGAGAAAAGGATATCGATTCCGCGGAAGAATTGCAAAAGGATGTTGATGACAGTGTGAAGAACTATTCAGTCAAGGCCAGATTGCTGGACTTCGTTGGCAAGAATTGGGACGTCATCAAAGATTTTAGTAATGCGGCAGGACAGAAAGAATTAAAAGCTGTTTCGCAGTATCTTGACCCTGCAGAACTTAACTACCGTAGCTGTGAGAATAGCACACCATACGAACTATCCATGTTGGGAACTAAAATCCTGGACCTCAATGCAGAAGATACCTTATTAGAACATTGTGCAGGAATAGGCGGTTTTTTAGCTGTTGTTGCAGCTGAGAAACAGGTAGCCAGAGCCATTGGTATCGAATATAACAGGGAGAATCAGGTCGTCGCTAATGTTCGTGCATTCATTGCCAACAATGCCTTTGAGGTAGAGCAGGGCGATGTTTTAACGCAAGATTATAAAGGCTTGGAAGCGAATAAAGTATTTTCTCACCCGCCCATGGGGGTAAGAAGAGCAGGTGTTTCTGAAAAACTCTATCCCCGATTAAAAGAACGATTGGCCAGAACCCGTCCTTCTCAGCGGCTGGATTGGGAATATACGCTTTCGGCTCTTTGCAGCCAACGGGAAGGAGGAAAGACAGTAGTTGTCGTTCCTGACGGGATGCTGTTTTCTATAGGACGCGACATCATGCTTCGAAAACAACTGACCGATGAAGGTCGTCTGGAAGCCGTTATTTCACTTCCGTCGGGTATCCTTGCAGGAACTGGCGTCAAAATTAGTCTGCTGGTATTTAGTGAGAACAACTGGAATGTCAATATGGTGGATGCTAGCGAAATGGGCGTACGGATGAAAGGACGTACCAAGCTGAGTCTGGCTGATATCGACCAGATTGTATTCTGGTACGGGCAGAAGTCCGATTCTGAACACAATAAAATCGTTGATTTGGGACAGATGGAGCAAAAGGATTATACATGGATGCCGTCGGCCTATTTCCGGGGAAAATTGTCCGTTTTGGAAAATCCTGAAAAGCTGGGCGATTTGGCTGAGGTTTGCCGTGGCGGCAATATAAAATCATCACAGCTGGAAGATTGGGCAAGTGACGAGCCAACAGAATATCAATATATTATGCTCAAGCATATCGAAAATAACGAAGTATCTGATAACCTGCCGTACCTGAAAGAAATAGACGAGAAGCATCAAAAGTCTCTGCTGCAGGCCGGTGATCTGCTGATTTCCCGAACGGCCCCATTCAAGGTAGCCATCATGCCTGAAACCGGCACGAAAGTTCTGGCTAACGGGAATCTGTACTATTTGCGATTCAAGTCGGACAAGGTGAATCCGACTTATGCCATGATGTTCTTGAACAGCGAACGAGGCAGGCAGGCTCTGGATGCCTTTTCTAAAGGTATGACACTTAGCATGCTTTCTTTGAAAGACTTGGCCGATATTGAGATTCCCGTTATATCGATGGAAAAGCAACGGGAAATGGTCAAGCAGTATGAGGAGTTGTCCAAAAAGCTGCGGCAGATCCGGACGCAGGAAAATGCCGTTATGGAGAAGATGACCGTATTGATGAACGGTTGCGGAAGGAGATAATAGAATGATTACTACAGAGCAGAGAAGTAAGGTTGATAAAATTTGGCTGGATTTTCATAGCAATGGTATAGCCATTCCTTCTGATGTCATGGAACAGTTCAACTATCTGGTTTTCCTGCGTCAGCTGGATGAACTGGAAACAAGACGGGAGAAAAGGGCCCGCATGGTAGGAGAAAACTATGTACCAAAGGTGTTTGTTACGAAAGAAGAACAGGATTATCGCTGGCAAAAGCTGATGGATATGAGTAATACGGAAGACCGGTTCAAATTATTTCAAGAAAAGGTTTTTCCCTGGCTTATTGCTCTGAATGATGATGAAGATTCGGCTTATGCTCGTTACATGAAGAAAGCCGTGTTCAAGATACCAACAGCTTTGGCTTTTGAAATAATCATGCGGGACATTAACGATTTGGAGCTGAAAGATGAGGACAGCAAAGGCGACCTCTACGAATATATGCTTTCAAAGATGGGGGCTTCCAAGATCAATGGCCAGTTCCGCACCCCAAGGCAGATTATCAAGATGATGGTGGCCATGGCGAATCCTCAGCCTACGGATATTATCGTAGACCCGGCTATGGGCAGTGCTGGCTTCCTGGTTGCTGCCTCGGAGTATATGCATGCCAAATTCAAAGACTCATTCTATGATGAAGGATTTCTGCGTCACTACAAGCACGAAATGTTCCATGGTTTTGACAACGACACCACCATGCTACGCATCGGGGCCATGAACATGATGCTGCATGGCTTGGGCAGTGCTGATATTGCCTATAAGAACAGCCTTGGGGTAAGCAAAGACGGAGATAAAGACAATGTGGATGAGGATAAGGAAAAGTATACGCTTGTTCTTGCAAATCCTCCCTTCAAGGGAACACTTGATAACGCTCAGGTGAATCCAGAACTGCTGAAGATTACCAAATCAAAGCATACAGAGCTGCTGTTCCTGGCTTGGTTCCTGCGTAGCCTGTCTATTGGTGGCAGAGCCGTTGTCATTGTACCCGCAGGGGTAACTTTCAGCACCAACAGGGATTTTTTACAGATACGCAAGGCTATTATTGATGAAAATAGGCTAGAGGCGGTTATTTCTATGCCAAGTGGTATCTTTCAGCCCTACTCTGGAGTTGCAACGGCTATATTATTGTTTACCAAGACTGGCCACGGCGGTACAGATAAGGTTTGGTTCTACAATATGGAAGCAGATGGCTTGTCTCTTGATGTGAAGAGGACAGAAGTGGAAGAAAATGACATTCCTGATATTTTGGCAAGATGGCAGAATTTAGATGATGAAGAAAACAGGACACGCAAGGATAAGAGCTTCTTTGTTCCAGTAGAGGAGATTAGAAATAATAATTATGATATTTCCATAAACAAATACAAGGAGATTGCCTTCGAGCAAAAAGTATATCGCCCGTCCAAGGTTATTACAGCAGATATCGAAATGTTGCAGAAGGAAATGGCTATAGACTTGGCCAAGATTATGGAGATGCTAAAATGATGAAATATAGTTTTGGAGATGTATTTGAGGATGTGACAAAAAAGGGCACCAAGATTCCTCGTATGGAATATTTAGCTGAAGGGAAATACCCTGTTATTGACCAAGGGAAGGAGTTTATAGGCGGCTATACTGATAATTATGATGGAATATTTAATGATGTTCCAGCTATCATATTTGGCGACCATACTAGAATTTTGAAATATGTGGATACACCTTTTTTTATCGGTGCTGATGGTGTTAAAATCTTGGCTCCTAAGCTGGCTGGAGCAAATTGTAAATATTTGTATTATGCCTTGCAGAAAGTCTACGTTCCTGATACGGGATATAACAGACATTTCAAATGGTTGAAAGAAGCCGATATTGTCGTTCATGATGTAAATAAACAGAATGAGATTGTTGGTCAGCTGGATTTGCTGACAAGCATGATGAATAAACATCAACTTCTACTCGACAGGTATGATGAGCTTGTCAAATCACGATTTGTAGAGATGTTTGGAGACCCGGTGGTTAATACGCATGGATGGGAGAAAACTCGATTAGCAGACAAGTGTGATATTGTAACTGGTAATACGCCATCACGCAAAGTGAAGGAATACTATGGAAGCAATATCGAATGGATAAAATCGGACAATATCACGGATGCTAAGATTTTGACTACTGCCACAGAATACCTTTCTGAAAAAGGTGAGGAAGTCGGACGTACCGTGGAGGCTGGAAGTATTTTGATGACTTGTATTGCAGGTAGTTTGCGTTCCATCGGTAATGTTGCCATAGCTGACCGAAAAGTAGCATTCAACCAACAGATTAACGCCATAATTCCTAATGAGCAAAATACACATTTCATGTACGAGCAATTCAGATTATCCAAAGACTATATTTGTAGTGGTGTCAATATGGCACTAAAAGGAATTTTGAGCAAGGGGCAACTTTCTGAAATAGAGTTCGTATTTCCACCAATCGACCTTCAAAAACAATTCGCCGACTTCGCAGCACAGGCCGACAAATCGAAATTGACCATCCAAAAGTCGATGGATAACCTTCAGGAGCTGCGAGACTCTTTGTTGCAGGAGTATTTCGGCTAATAGGCGAATATGATATTTATGTGCGGAGAGGAGGACTGATTATGACTTCAAATTTTTCGTTCTTGCAAAAGGAAAATAACTTCAAACCCTTCGCTCCCCTTATGCTTCAGGCTGAGCGAGCTATGAGCATATCACCTATGCTGGCTGCTACCCAAGCACGGGCTGCACTGGAAGTTACGGTAAAATGGCTCTACAATATTATGGGCATTCGTCAGCCCGTTATATATGGTGACAATGGCAAGGAATATAACCCCAAGCTGTCGGATTTACTGAAGGACAGGGAGTTTAAGGCCGAAGTGACCGATCATGATGTATATGAGCAAATGTGGGCTATTACCAAAATCGGCAATAAGGCTGTGCATACAGGAGAGGCCACCAAGGCAGAGGGTATGCTGGCCCTGAAGCAGCTCTTGCAAGTGGGCAACTGGGTGGACTATCTATATGGCGAAGATGATGACTACGCCGAACATCGTGCCTTTGATGAATCATTGGTGCCGAACCCGGACAGTGTTTCAGACCTGAGCCATACAGAACAGCAAAAACTGGCTGCCTTGGAGCGTAAAATGGTCAAGACGGCAGATAATATGCTCCAGCAGGAGAAGGAACTGGCTAAGATTCAAACAAAGTTAAAGAAACAAAGTCAGGAGTTGTCGGCTAAGGATGCTGAGATAGAGGCCCTTCGCCGGGAACTGGCCAAGCAAAAGAGTCAGAATCAGAGTCATCGTCGTTACAGTCTGGATAAAGCTACTGAGGCAGAAACCCGCAAGTACCTGATAGATGAAGCACTGGCAGAGGTTGGCTGGCACTTTGGCAAGAACATGGAGGTAGAAGTGCCCGTGCAGGGTATGCCCATCAGTGAACGCAGCCCTAAGGGCAATGGCTACTGTGATTATGTACTCTATGATGATGCCCATGTGCCTTTAGCTGTGGTGGAAGCAAAACGAACCAGCGTGGGCGTTGAAGATGGAAGCGTACAGGCCAGACTTTATGCCGACTGCCTGGAAAAACAGTACGGAAGAAGACCGATTATCTTGCTGTCCAATGGCTACGAGTTTTGCTATCTGGATGATCTTTCCGGCTATCCACGCCGGAAAGTATCGGGGTTTTTCACCCCGGAGGAACTGCGAAGGCGTATGCGTCAGCGGAACCGTCAGCCCCTTACGTCAGTGCATCCGAAAAGTGAGATAGCTGGCAGGCCTTACCAGCTCCATGCCATACAGTCTGTGGCAGAGGCTGCTGATAAAAAGATAAGGAAATTCCTTATTGTGCAGGCTACTGGAACGGGCAAGACTCGTGTGTCTGCTGGTATTTCGGACATTATGCTTCGTTCTGATTGGGCGTACCGTATTTTGTTCTTGGCTGACCGTAATCCACTGGTACGACAGGGAAAGAGCAGCTATACTGACATCTTCGGCAATACTTATCCCTTGTGCAATCTGGTGCTGGCAAACAAGGACAAGAACAGTGAGATGGCGGAGAACCCGGAAAACAGTCGGATTATCTTCTCTACTTATCCCACCATGCTGAATTCCATAGACAGCCGACGTAAAGACGATGGCAGCCGTCTTTTTACACCGGGGTACTTTGACCTTATCATCTTAGATGAGAGCCATCGAAGCATCTACAACAAGTATCAGGATATATTTGCCTATTTTGATGCCATGCTTCTTGGGCTTACGGCTACGCCCAAGGCAGATATGGACCATGATACGTATGGCTTCTTTGATTTGCCCCAAGGGGAGCCTACTGATAACTATGACTACAGGGACGCTGTGGAGCAGGGCTATCTGGTTGATTATGAGGCGGTAGATTGCAGTACCAGACTATTGACGGAGGGGCTGAAGTATAATGAGCTGTCCCCTGAGGATAAGGAAGAATACGAGCGCACCTTTGGTGACGAAGAGGACGACGGTACGAATACCAACAAAAAGGACATACGCCCGGATTTGTTCAACAAGACAGTGTTCAATGCTCCCACCATAGATAAAGTTTTGCAGCGACTAATGTCCGACGGCATATATGTGGAGGACGAGGACAAGCTGGGAAAGACCATCATCTTCGCCAAGAATCATACCCATGCTGAGACCATCGTTGAGAGATTTCATAAGCTATATCCAGAATATGGAGATAGCTTTATCCAAATCATTGATTATCGCATCCCTTATGCCGATGACCTGATATTGGAATTTGGCACTCCTGAGAAGATGCCACAGATTGCTGTTTCGGTAGATAAGCTGGACACGGGTATAGATATTCCGCCTATTGTCAACCTTGTCTTCTTCAAGGTTGTACAGTCCTACAGTAAGTTCTGGCAGATGATTGGCCGTGGTACACGTAAATGCAAGGATTTGCTTGGCAAAGGGAAGGATAAGGAGAAATTTCGTATCTTTGACTGGGGCGGGAATTTTGCCTTTTTCAGCATGCCGGAGCACCGTGGGAGCGAGCCAGGTGCTACCCCATCTATCAGCTCTCGGATCTTTGCGTTGAAAGCTGACGTTGTAAGCATTCTGCATGAATCTGGTAAGGTTAAGGACGTCTCTGCAGACGAGGGAACATCTTTCGAAGAATGGATGGCAGCAGAGTCCAAGATTGGAGAATATACGGTAGACTCCGAACCTGACGAACAAAATGTTTACAGGCGATTTGTTTCCGACCTGTATAAAGGGGTTTCTGGTCTGAACTTCGAAAGCTATCGGGTTAAGATGAGGCAAAAGGTCGTAAACAAGTATCAGGATATTGGTGTCTTGGCCAGCTTAACCAAAGATGGGGCTAATGAAGTAAGGAAAGAAATCGCTCCACTGATGGGCAACACGGATAACGACGCATTGGCAACGCGGCGTTTTGACCATATGATGCTGGCAGTGTTGTTGGATTCCCTGCTGCAAAAGAATTCGACCTTCCATGTTGGCTCAGTAATCAGAACTGTGAAAAAGCTCCAATCCCCTAGATACAACAATATCCCAGAGGTCAGAGCAGTTAGGCCCTACATCGACAGGGTGGCTACGGAAGCGTTCTGGGAAAATATTCCCTTGGGGCGTATCGAAGCAGCCCGCCGCAAGTTGCGGGATATTGTCAAATATATCGAGGTGGAAGAACAACCCATCTACTATACCAATTTCACGGATGACGAGTTGGCAGGGAAGCCTGCTCCGCATATAGAGCCAGTGGTGGTATCAGAATCTTACAAGGAAAAGGCTGAAAGCTATCTGCGGGAACATAAGGACCAACTGGCCATTCATAAGCTGTATACCAACCTGAAGCTGACCGCTGTAGAGTTGCGGGAGTTGGAACGTATTTTATGGCAGGACCTTGGCTCTGAGGAAGATTACCGCAAGGTCTATCATGACTTACCCGTCCAGAAGATGGTCAGGAAAATCGTTGGGGTTGACATTCGGACGGTAGAGGGCTTGTTCAGTAAGTTCTTACAGTCCAATCGTCTGAACACCAAGCAGATGGATTTTCTTCGCACTGTCATCAACTACATCGTTAAGAATGGATATATTGACAATATGCAGGAAACACTTGGTCAAGAACCGTTCAATAAGTTCGGCGATGTCGTTGATTTATTTGGCGATAGCCAGGATAGTGAAGACGACATTCTATCGATAATGGATACCGTCAAGGAAATTACCAATAATGCTATGGATATTGCATAAGAGTTCATACATCATTCATGGGAACGAGGAACTAACGAGAATACCAACTATCTTTTGCGAGAGCTCTTCCCGAAAAGGCAAGGATATCCACGGATAACAGGAATAGCACCAGCCTCCGCCCACACGAGCGGAGGCTGGTGCTATTCGTCAACTACAGCGTCTTGCCCTCCTACTTGATGACTTTGAGGGCCTTCCTGTCGGCGAAGACGGCGACGAAGATGAGGAAGATGACGCCTTCGATGAGCTGGAGGGTCTGCGGCGAGAGGCCGATCATCGTGAGGCCGGTGTAGAGGACGTAGAAGAGGAGCGAGCCGACGATGATGTTGCCGAAGCGCACCTTCGCGCCGCCGGAGATCGGCATGCCGCCGAGCACGAGGGCGATGAGGATCTGCGTCTCGAGCTGGTTGCCGACGTTGGCGGTGGCGGAGCCGTTCTTGACGATGTTGAGGAAGGCGGCGAAGCCTGTGAGCGCGCCCGCCAGCGTATAGATGAAGAATTTCATGCGGTCGGTGCGGATGCCCGCGAACATGGCGCCGCGCTCGCCGGCGCCGATGGCCTTGAGATAGGTGCCGAACGGCGTGAAGCGGAAGACGAGGAAGCCGACGAGGACGATGAGGACGGTGCAGGCAAGCTTGAACTCGATGCTGTCATAGTCGTAGACGTCCATGCTCGCGCGAACCGGCGAGTCGGAGGCGAAGTATTTGATGAACCCGCGGAAGAGGAACATCGTGCAGATCGTGACGATGAAGGACGCGATTTTGCGGCAGACGTGGAAGTAGGCGTTGATCGCGCCGATGACAGCACCGGCTGCGATGCCGCCGAGGATGGCGAGGCCGATGCCGTGCGGGGAGAGGATACAGATCACGATGGAGGAGATGCCGAGGATCGACCCCTGGGAGAAGTCGAGGCCGCCCATCGTCATGATGAAGAAGACGCCCATCGCGGCGATCATCACGACGTAGACCTGATTCAGCAGCAGGACGAGGTTCCTCGGGGCGATCATGGCGCCGTTGGTCAGAAAGATGAACAGGACGAAGACGGCGACGAGGCCGACGACGGGGAGATACGTCCGGATCTGGTTCATGCGCCTTGCTTTGGCGCGTTCCTCGTCTATGGAAAGTTTTATTTCATTCGTACTCATCATGCACCCTCCTTATACCATCTTGGAAATCAACATGTTCTCGCTGAGCTCCCGGCTGCGCGGGAGCTCGCCGTTTACGGCGCCGTCCTTCATGATGAGGATGCGGTCGCACATGCCGATGAGCTCCATGAGTTCCTCGGAGATCATGATGACGGATTTGTTTTTCTTGCGCATGCGGTTCATCAGTTGGTAGATGTCCTGTTTGACCTTGATGTCGATGCCGCGTGTCGGCGAGTCGAGGACGAGGATGTCGGAGTCCTTGCCGATCCAGCGCGCGAGCACGACTTTCTGCTTGTTGCCGCCGGAGAGGTCGGAAACGAACTGGTCGACGTCCTGCATTTTGACGGACATCTGCCCGGCGTATTTTTCCGCGAAGGAGCGGAGCTTTTTGTCGCTGAGGAACTGCAGCGGGCCCGCGGCGAGATCCGGCAGCGAGGGGAGCGTGATGTTGTCCTCGATGCTCTGGTTGAGGATGACGGACTCGTTGTCGCGATCCTTGGAGGTATAGGCGATGCTGTGCGCGATGGCGGTCGGGATGTCATCAATCTCGGTGCCGTCGGCGAGCTGCACGCTGCCCGTGCGGTCGTAGGAGGCGCCGAAGACGGCTTTGCCGATCTCGTGCATGCCGGACTCCGAGAGGCCGCCGAAGCCGAGGATCTCGCCCTTGTGCAGGTCGAAGGAGATGTCTTTGAGGAGACCCGGCACGGAGACGTCCTTTACGGAGAGGACGACTTCGTCTGACACCTTTTCGCCGTAGTCCGTGCGGTAGTAGTCGCCCGTGACCTCGCGACCGACCATGAGGCGCTTGAGGTCGTCCTCGGTGACGTCGCTGCTCTTCACGGTGTCGATGTAGCTGCCGTCGCGCATGATGGTGATGGTGTCGGATTTGTCGAGCACCTCGGCGAGGTCGTGCGAGATGAAGATGACGCTGTTCCCCGACGCGCGGATGCGGTCCATCTGTTTGTAGAGTTCCTCGCGGCCCTCCTGCGAGAGCGCCGTCGTCGTCTCGTCGATGACGACGATTTTCGGGGAGAAGTAGGTCGCTTTGATGATCTCGATGAGCTTTCTGTCCTCGAAATTGTACTCGTCGATCTGCTCCTCCGCGCGGATGTGGGAGAACTCGTATTTTTTCAAAAGCTCGTTCGCCTGCCGGTTCATCTCGCGCGTGTTCTTGATGCCGTATTTCACGAAACGGTTTTCGTGGCCGAGGAAGATGTTCTCCGCGACGGTGAGCCCCGAGAGTGTGCCGAGTTCCTGCACGATGATGGAGATGCCCTCCTCGTTTGCTTCAACTTGATTTTTCGGGTGTACTTCCTTGCCGTCGAGGATGAATTTCCCGCTGTCGATCGTGTAAATGCCGGTCAGCATGTTGGTCAGCGTCGATTTGCCGGAGCCGTTTTCGCCGATCAGTGCGTGTACCTCGCCTTTGTTGACGTTGAAGGATACGTCGCGGACGGCTTTTGTGATACCGAAGGATTTGGATAAATGCTGCACTTGCAGTCTGATTTCACTCATTGCTACACCCCCCTTATTTGACAATGGCGCTTCTCACCGTTTTCGTCGTCAGCGCGACGATGATCAGCAGTGCGAAGCCGGTGATCACATCCTGAATGGCTGTCGGCGCACCGAGCGCGACGAAGCCGTAGAAGATGATGTTGATCATGAACTCGCCGAGGACGATGGCCTGGATGGGGATGCCATATTTCTTGAAGGCAAGGCCGAAGAAGCAGCCCATGGTCGGGATGAAGTTGCGGCTCATGGAGGCCATGCCCGTGACGGCGACCATCGAGGAGCCGTAGGAGATCGTCAGCACGGACATGATGCCGAAGAAGATGCCGCTGATGAGGAACGCGAGAAATTTGTAGCGGTCGACGTCGATGCCAATGTTTTTCGCGATGAATTCGTTGCTGCCGATAGCGTAGGTGTAGGTGCCGATCTTCGTGTAGTTCAGGATGGCATACGCCGCGAAAAAGGTCAAAAGCGCGAGGATGAGGTTGCCGGGCATCTGCCCGAAGAGGCGGAGATCGGCGGGCAGCGTCTGCGCGGCACCGCCCGCGATCATGTTGGCGAGCGATTCGTAGATGAGCGCGAGGCCCGTCGTGATGATCATCGAGGGGATGCGCAGCTTTACGTAAAAGAAGCCGTTGCAGGCGCCGATGATCGCGCCCGTCAGGAGGCAGCCGCCGAGGAGACCAAGGTAGCCGTAGCCCGTTGCCGCCAGTTTGCAGCCGATGATGCTGGCGAGGATGATGGCTGCGCCGATGGAGAAATCGAACATGCCCATGACGATGACGAGGTAGAAGCCGACGGCGCCGGCCGAGGCGATCAGGCTCGCCTGAAAGTAACTCAGCATGTTGTCCATCGTGCCGAAGTTGTCTGGCGTGAGAAGTTTGAACACGAGCCAGGACACGAAGATCATCAGGCACAGGATCAGGTAGCCCTTGACGGTGGACGACATTTTTTTCTTGCTTATGTTCTGTGTGCGTGCGTCCATGTTTCCTCCTTATAGTACGATAGGCAGTATCACATCTGATACTGCCTATCCTCATACGCTTGCTGCGAAGCGCAGACAAGCTGTTTCGATGCGATAATTACTTACTTCCCGGAACGGGCTGCGGCGTCAGCGATGGAGAGCTTCGCAGCGGATTCCTTGAGCTGGTCGAGCGTCATCTTGGACATTTCGACGAGTTCATCCTTCGTGAAGGGGAGGTTCTTGACGAAATACTTGTCATATTCGCCGTAGTCCTGCGGGGAGGATACGTAGAGGTACGGGAACTCCATATCGACAAAGTTGTTCGCGACTTCCTTGTTGTTGCCCTTGATGGCGTTGTAGACCATCATGAATGCGTAGAGCGGGTCGCAGTAGTGGCCGCCGGACTCGCCGGCGATGGAGCCGTTCTCGAGGCGCGTGCCGAGATCCGGCAGGAAGTCCGTGGAGACGATCTTGATGGTGCCCGTCTTGCCCGCGCGCTCGACCGCCGCGATCGCACCCTGGAGCGGGTCGCCGCCGCCGCCGGCGGGGATGAGGGCATCGAGTTTCGGATCCGCGCTCATGAGAGCTTCGGCAGCCTTCGCGCCGCCTTCGGAGGAAGTGCCGGCATACTGCGGGTCAGAGAGCTTCGCCTGGTCGTCCGGATGGTTCGTGTTCCAGTCTTCGATGCCGGCCTTGTAGCCTTCCCAGCGGCCGAGCCAGGTTGCGTCGCCCTGTTCCCAGCCGATGAGACCGATGTCGCGGCAGCCCTTGTCGAGGAGGATCTTGACGAGCTTCTTGCCGTTTTCTACCTCGTTCTCATGCACGGCGCCGATATAGTACTGTGACTTGACGGCCTGCGCGTAAATATCCGGGTTCTTATCTTTGTTGATGATGCGGAAGAACTGGGCCAGATAGACGCCGTTATCGTTGGCCGTTTTGATGGCGGAGGCCATTTCGGTGTCCGATGAGTTGCAGATAATGATACCCTGGCAGCCCGAGGCGACGAGGGTTTCGACGGACGCCGTGACCTTCTCCGATACGTGACCCTGGTCGACGTAGACGAGCTCTACGCCGAGCGCGTCCGCCGCTTCATCGAGGATGCGCTTGCACTGCGAGCCGAGCACATCCGTCGAACTCCAGATGGAGACGCCGATCTTCACCTTGTCGGGCGCTCCCTGCTGCTTCGTCGCCTGCGTGCCGCAGCCCGCGAAGGCAAATACGCAGACCAGAAGCATTGCGATCGCACTTAGGATGCGTTTCGCACCATGCCAATTCATCTTCATGTTGCTACCTCCTAACTCATAAAGCAAAAACCTTCCAAAGAGTCTTTCCCGCGCTCTCGCCATATCGTCTGTTCTTTTCAAGTGATATGTTCCCGAGCACATTTTCTGATTACGATAATAAACGCTTTTTCAATATATGTCAATAGAAAATTCTGGCACTTCGATAAAATATCTGTAAAATATGAGGAAATACATGGGGGATATATCGAATTAAAAGGGAACAATGCGAAAAACAGAGATAATTCGTTTATTGGCGATAAAATAAGATAAAGATTGACAAAAGAGGATGGCTGATGTATCTTAGGAAATATAAATATGTGCTCGAACACAATATGTCGCATGTTTAGCGATTCCTATCGTATGAGGGAGGGACGTCTTATGGCAGAAAATCGTCAGGAGGAAGCACGCCGGGCGCAGGAGATCCGTGCAGGCGAGACGGCGCTCGGCATTGAGCTCGGCTCGACGAATATTAAGGCGGTGCTCGTCGGCAAGGACTGCCGGACGCTCGCGTCGGCGAGCTATGGCTGGGAGAATCGGCTTGAGGATGGGATCTGGACGTATGATCTCGAGCAGGTTTGGGCTGGAATCCAGACCTGCTTCACGGAGATCAAGGCGCAATTCTCCGCGCAGTTCCAAACGCCGCTCAGGGAACTCGGCAGCATCGGCGTCAGCGCGATGATGCACGGCTATCTGCCGTTTGCAAAGGATGGAAGGCAGCTCGCGGCCTTTCGCACGTGGCGCAACAACATAACGGGCGAAGCGGCCGACGCGCTCACGGCGGCGTTTTCCTTCAATATACCGCAGCGCTGGAGCATTGCGCATCTCTATCAGGCCATCCTGAACGGCGAGGCGTCGGTCAAAGAGATCGATTTTCTCACGACGCTTGCGGGCTATGTGCACTGGCGGCTTTCGGGCGAGCGGGTGCTCGGCATCGGCGACGCGTCGGGGATGTTTCCTGTCGATGAGGCGAGCGGCAACTATGATGCGGCGCTAATCTCGAAGTTCGACGCGTTGCCGCGCGTCAAGGCGCAGCCGTGGAAGCTTCTCGAAATCCTGCCACGCGTGCTGCGCGCTGGCGCGTGCGCGGGCCATCTCACAGAGGAAGGCGCGCGTCTTCTCGATCTCAGCGGGCAGCTCGCGCCGGGCGCGCTCATGGCGCCGCCGGAGGGGGACGCGGGTACGGGCATGGTCAGCACGAACGCCGTGCGCAAGCGCACGGGCAACATCAGCGTCGGCACATCGGCGTTCTCGATGCACGTGCTCGATGCGCCGCTCCGGCAGGTGCATCGTGATATCGATGTGGTCACGACACCCGCGGGCGCGCCCGTCGCGATGGTGCATACGAACAACTGCACGAGCGATCTCAACGCATGGGTGAACCTCTTCGGCGAGTTCGCCGCAGCCATCGGCCATCCGATTGAGGGTAAGGAGCTCTACGGGACGCTGCTCGGCGCCTCGCAGCAGGCGGACGCGGACGCGGGCGGGCTGCTCAACTACAGCTGCCTTTCCGGCGAGAACATTACGGAGGTCGAGGCGGGCCGGCCGCTTTTCGTGCGCACTCCGCACAGCCGCATGAATCTCGCGAATTTCATGCGCGCGCAGCTTTACGGCTGCTTTGCGCCGCTCAGGCTCGGCATGGACATCCTCGCGGGCGAGGAAGGCGTCGAGACGGATGTGATGATCGCGCAGGGAGGGCTCTTCAAGACGCCGGTCGTCGCGCAGCAGGCGCTCGCCGACTGTCTCGATCTCCCCATCTCCGTCATGAAGACGGCGGGCGAGGGCGGCCCCTGGGGCATGGCGGTGCTCGCGGTCTTCGCGAAATGGCACGCAGGCGAGAATCTCGCGGACTTCCTCGACGAGACGGCCTTCCCGCAGGCGGAGCGGACGACGCTCGCGCCGACCGAGGCGGGAAAGCGCGGCGCGCAGGCGTTCCTCGCGGTCTACCAGAAGGGTCTTGCCGTGGAGCGCGGCGCGGCCGTGATCCCGGATCATGTATAAAGGAACCACTGACTGATTCGGCACTTTCTAAGGAACCGCTGATTAAATGAGGTGCTCCGGATTTGCGTGGATGCGCTGTATCTCCCTAGGAGACAAACCGGAGGCGTAGCAGAGCTACGCTGAGGATTTGTCGACGACGGGAGGACAGTGCAGACGCGTGAAGACGGAATGTCGAATTAATCAGTGGTTCCCTAAAAGCTATGACGAAAGGAGCAGTTCTATGCTGGAATCCCTCAAGCAAGAAGTCTATGAAGCCAATCTCCTCCTGCCGAAATACGGCATCGTGACGTTCACATGGGGCAACGTCTCAGGAATCGACCGCGAGCGCGGCATCTTCGCCATCAAGCCGTCGGGCGTTCCCTACGAGACGCTGCGGCCCGAGGACATCGTGCTGGTCGATCTCGAGACGGGAAAGGTCGTCGAGGGCGAGCTGAACCCGTCGAGCGACACGCCGACGCACCGCGTGCTCTATCAGGAGTTTCCGACGCTCGGCGCCGTCGTCCACACGCATTCCTCGTGGGCCGTCGCTTTTGCCGAGGCGGGACTCCCCGTCGAGGCGCTCGGCACGACGCATGCCGACAGCTTCTACGGCGACGTGCCCGTGACGGACGCGCTGACGCGGGAGGAGATCGAGAGCGCCTACGAGGAGAACACGGGCAAGGTCATCGTGCGCACATTCAGCAAACTGGGGCTCGACCCCGACGCCGTCCCCGCCGTCCTCGTGCGCCAGCACGGCCCATTCACCTGGGGGCCGACGCCGAAGAAGGCCGTCGAAAATGCAAAGGTGCTCGACGTCGTCGCCGAGATGAACTACCACGCGCTGCAGCTCACGCGCGCCGATTGCCGCGTGCCGCAGTACCTGCTCGACAAGCATTATTACCGCAAGCACGGCGCCCATGCCTACTACGGGCAGGCGCAGAAATAGAGAAATACCGCTGCCGCATGACTCAGCGGCTGGATAGTGTCTTATAGAGAAAGGAAGTCACCGTTATGGAAAAGATCAGAGACTATGAATTTTGGTTCGTCGCCGGCTCGCAGTTCCTCTACGGCGAGGAGCAGCTCAGAAACGTCGCGCGCGACGCGCAGGATGTCGTCGATAAGCTCAACGAGAGCGGCAAGCTGCCGTATAAGGTCGTCTGCAAGGGCGTCATGACGACGGCGGACGGCATCACGCAGTTCATGAAAGACGTCAACTACCACGACGAGGTCGCGGGCGTCATCACCTGGATGCACACGTTCTCTCCCGCGAAGAACTGGATCCGCGGCACGGTGCTGCTGCAAAAGCCGCTGCTGCACCTCGCGACGCAGTACCTGGACCGCATCCCCTACGACACGATTGATTTCGACTATATGAACCTCAATCAGAGCGCGCACGGCGACCGCGAATACGGCTACCTCAACGCCCGCCTCGGACTCAGGAACAAGATCGTCTACGGCTGGTGGGGCGATGAGGAGGTGCAGCAGGAGATCGCCGACTGGGAGGACGTTGCCGTCGCCTATAACGAGAGCTTCCGCATCAAAGTCTGCCGCTTCGGCGACACGATGCGCAACGTCGCCGTCACGGAGGGCGACAAAGTCCAGGCGGAGATCCAGCTCGGCTGGACCGTCGACTACTGGCCTGTCGGCGACCTCGTGGCCGTCGTCGATGCCGTCGCGGAGGAAGATATCGACGCGGAGTACGCGAAGCTCAAGGAAGCGTACATCCTGAACCCGCAGGAAAACGGCGCGGAGGCCTTCGAGAGCTCCGTGCGCTACCAGCTCCGCGAGTACCTCGGCATCAAGAAATTCCTCGACGACCGCGGCTACACGGCGTTCTGCACGAACTTTGAGGATCTCAAAGGCCTCAAGCAGCTGCCCGGCCTCGCGTCGCAGCTTTTGATGCGTGACGGCTACGGCTTCGGTGCCGAGGGCGACTGGAAGACGGCCGCGCTCACGCGCCTGCTCAAGATTATGGCGCACAACGACCGCACGGTATTCATGGAGGACTACACGCTCGACCTGCGCAAGGGGCACGAGGCCATCCTTGGTGCGCACATGCTCGAGGTCGACCCGACCATCGCGAGCGATCAGCCGCGCGTCGAGGTGCATCCGCTCGACATCGGCGGCAAGGACGACCCCGCACGCCTCGTATTCACGGGCGCGGACGGCGAGGGCATCGACTGCACCGTCGCGGACTTCCGCGACGGCTTCCGCCTCATCAGCTATCCCGTCACCTGCCGGCGCGCCGAGGCCGAGACGCCGCATCTCCCCGTGGCCAAGCAGCTCTGGACGCCGAAGGTCGGCCTCAAAGAGGGCGCGACGGCCTGGATCGAGGCGGGCGGCGGCCACCATACCGTCCTCTCGTTCCGCCTCAAGGAATCGCAGATCCACGACCTCGGCGTCATGCTCGGCATGGAGCTTGTCGAGATCTGCTGAGCGCGGCGTCCTCCTGCCGGGTACGCGGCAAGCGTACGCCCGCCGCTTCGTTTCTCCTGGTGAGCGGCGGGCAGCACGCGAAACATCTCCCGGTTCCCAAAAGCAAAGCATCCCGGAGCAGTCGCTCCGGGATGCTTTGCTTTTATTCGTGTGTGACGCGTTGTCTGTGCTTCGTTTCTGCGCTTTTTAGACAACATTGCGTTTGTCCGTGTGCGGTGCGTTTCCTCGCACGGGCAGCAGCCAGCCGCTCAGTCGTCGCATTCCGTGACGTTCTCGAGGATGCGGATCTCGTTGCGCATGATGTATTTTTCGTGTTCGGGTGCGATGCCGTTGACGAGTTGGTCGAATACGATCTGCATCGCACAGTGTCCCTGCGTACGCGGGTGCTGGTAAATGGCCGCCTGGATGACGCCGCGCTTCATCATGTCGATCGTCGTCGGGATCGTGTCGAAGACAATGGCGGTGAGGTCGGTGCGTTCGCGCGCGAGGATGGCGCGCGATGCGCCGTAGGCGCCGGAGGAGGCGACGAAGAGCGCGTTCGTCTCAGGATGCTCGTCGAGGAGGCGCGCCGTCTCCTCGTAGGCGATCATGTCGTCGTCGTTCGTTTCCTGCACGCCGAGATAGCGGAAACCCGGCTCCTTTTCGAGCACATCGAGGAAGCCCGCGAGCCGCTGGCGGTGGCCGTACATGTCGAGCGAGCCGAGGAGCACGCCCGCGCGGATCTCAGGCGGTCCGATCATCTTGAGAAGCGCGCCCGCCGTGCGGCCGCCCTGCAGGTACGACGGCCCGACATAGCAATGGCGTTTCGAGGCGGGCGCGTCGTTGTTGATGGTTACGACGAAAATGCCGGCGCGGACGCAGGCGTTGAGCTTCTCGAGCACGCGGCGCTCCGAGAGCGGACTCACGATGAGCGCGTTGACCTTCGGCATGAGCTCGTCGAGGATGCGGCACTGCTCGGTGGCATCGAAGCCGCGCGTGCTGCGCCAGAGTACCTGCAGGCCGAACTCCGCGTATTTTTGCGCGCGGTGGTGCATGGCGTCGAGCACCTCGTCGAAGAAATGGACGCCCTCCGAGGCGATGAGCACGCCGACGACGGGCTGTGTCCTGCGCGCCGAAAGCGCCTTGCCTGCAGGATTGGGCCGGTAGTTCAGCTTCTCCGCCATCGCGCGCACGAGAGCTGCTTTCTCCGGGCGCACCTTGCCGCGCCCGTTCAGCACGCGGTCGACCGTGCCGCGCGATACGCCGCAAAGCTCTGCAATCTGTTTGATGGTAACCATTCCTATCGCCTCCCTGCCGGTGTTTTCTTGCTTTCATTATATCGGTCGGCGTGGGGAGCGTCAAGGAAACGCGGGGGGCTGCGGGCCTTCTTCCTGAAAGGTCAGTTTTTGGTGATCGTCATGTCTTCGTGGTCGGCTTCGGCTTTTCGTATCATGTCTTTGAGCCGTTCGATGTTTTTTTTGTGGCGGGTGATCGCGAAGCCGATGCGGGTGTGTTCTTCTTCGGTGAAGGACGGATTTTTATAGGATTCTTCGATGCGCCTGAGGCGTTCTTCTACGTCGCGGAGTTCATCCTTCATCGGTTTTACATGCTCCAGAGCGAAGCCGTAGACGGCCCGAATCTGATCTTCCACGTACTGGGCGTAGCCCGGTTCGCCGGATTCCTTTTCCAGCCGTTTGGCGACGTGATAGATGATATCAAAGGGGCTTTCGCCGCTGTGTATCATGTTGAGAATTTCCATTTTGACCTGCTGTTGCTGCCCGTGCGGCTGTGTGATGAGCGGGTCTTTTTTATTTTCCTCCGATTGGGACGAAGCACTGTATTGTGAGTCTTCTTCTGACATCCTGACCGTCTTCCTTTCTGTTTGTCTTTTTCATGAATCAGTATAGCAGAAAGGCATGAGGCATTCCAGTGTTTCCTGTCGCGCCGCAGTCTGCAGCTGGCTGTTTCCGTCGGCGTTTGATATACTAATAAGAGAATGGTATAAGGAAAGGGTGGCATGGATTGAAACGATATGAGAATCTTTTGCTGGTTTCAGACTTGGACGGTACCCTGATCCCGCGCGGCGGGATCATTTCTGCCGAGAACCGGGAGGCCGTTCAGGCGTTTGTCGACGGGGGCGGCCGGTTTGCCATTGCGACGGGGCGGACTCCTGAAGCTGCGGCCGGATATATTGGGGATCTTCCGATCAATGCGCCGTCGATTTTTTTCAATGGAGCGATGCTTTATGATTGGGAGCGCCGCTGCGTGCTGTCGACGCGCCCGCTTTCCGCAGCAGGCGATGATGAGATATGGCCGCGGTTTGCCGCAGCCTGTCTGGCATCCTTTCCGCATGCCTGCATTGAAATCTATACGGCGGACAACTGCCATATCATCAGCAGGGAGCGTTACGATGACCCGCGCCTGCCGCTGGAGTATTATCGTTATGAGCATTGTTCGCTCGATAAGCTGTCTGATACGAAAAAAACGCCCTGGCTTAAGTTTTTTGTCCGCGATGAGCCGGCGGCGCTGCACCGGCTGGAACGTCTGGCGGATCAGTTCGGTGTCCGTGCGATCAGCAACAGTTTTTATTCCGAAGTGAATTATTATGAGTTTGTGGCGGCGGGAGTGTCCAAGGGGACGATGATCCGGGAGCTGCGTCAGCGGCCGGAGTGGCAGGGGTACCGCATTCTGGCGGCAGGCGATTATCTCAATGACAATGAGATGCTGGCTGAGGCGGACGTCGGCATCGCCCCGGAACAGGCGCATCCGGATACCCGCGCTGCTGCCGACTGTACGGGATGCGCGGCAGAGGAGCATCTGATGCGCTGGATTCTGGATCATATTATAGAAGGAGCCGATGCTCGATGAAACAAAGGAAACATATTTATGTGCTTGCTACCGGCGGGACGATTGCGGGGCAGGCGGAATCCGGAGTAGCGACGACCGGCTACCGGGCTGGAGCGGTTTCTGTTGACGCATTGCTTTCCGCGGTGCCGGAGTTGTCGGAGCTCGCGGAGGTGTCCGGTGAGCAGGTTGCGGCAATAGATAGTAAGGATATGACGGAACAAATCCAGTGGGAGCTGGTACGGCGCTGCCGGGAACTGCTGACAGCCGGCGGCGCGGATGGCATTGTCATTACGCATGGGACGGATACGATGGAGGAAACGGCGTATTTTCTGAGTTTGCTGGTCGATACGGAAAAGCCGATCGTGCTGACCGGAGCCATGCGGCCGGCGACAGCGCTGAGCGCGGATGGACCGCTGAATCTTTTGGACGCAGTCCGCGTGGCTGCCAGCGATGTGGCCGGAGGCATGGGCGTGCTGGTGGTCATGAACAATCAGATTGACGGTGCGCATGATGTGACCAAGACGCATACGATGTCAGTGGATACGTTCCGCTCGCCGGATTCCGGCGCGCTGGGCCGCGTGAACGATGGAGAGGTTACGTTTTTCCGGCGCCCTGTTCATACGCCGTTGCCGCACAGCCAGTCTCTGCCCGGCGAGGGTGCTTCCTTGCCGCAGGTTCGTATTCTGTACGGCTATGGCGGTGATGACGGAGCTTTGGTCGAGGCGGCGGTCCGCTCCGGTGCGAGGGGAATCATCTATGCGGGGATGGGCAATGGCAGTCTGCCGCAGCCGGTGGAGCAGAGGCTCGCTGCCGCTGTCCGGCAGGGAATCGTCGCGGTTCGCAGTTCGCGCGGCTGCGGCGGCAGCGTGACACAGGCTGAGGCGTCCTACGAGCAGGCGCATATCCTGTACAGCGGAACGCTGAATCCGCAGAAAGCCCGGATCCTTTTGCAGCTTGCTTTATTGCAGGGGCGGGATCGTTCGGAAATACAGGAGCTTTTCCTTCGGTATTGAATGGTTTCAGATTGTTTCCAGTATCAATCATTTTCTTTCAAGGTGAATGTCGTATCCTATAAGACAAGGAGATCCAGTCGGATCAGAATGCAGAAAACGGCATTATCCGGGAGGGATGATCATGACGAAACGAGAAACGAAGAAGTTCCATAAATATCAGCCGCAGCGTTTCCGCTGCCGCGTGATTCGTGCGGGGTGGGCGGTTCGCAGCCTGACCGCCGCGGTGATGATGCTCATGGCCGTGCTGGCACCGGTTCATCTGGTCCGCAGCTATGCTGCCCCGCTGCCGGACGAAATGGCCATGGCTCCGGTTCTGGTTGCGGCGGATTACAGTGAACGCCGCACGCTTTTTGGCGGGGGATTGAGCCGGGACCGTCAGGCGAGGATGCTGGCCATGCAGCTGCTTATGCGGGCCGGCGATGCTGAGCGTGATGTGACAGAGGATATGAAAGCGTTGGAGCAGGGGAGTACGCATCTGCAGGGGCTGGAGTATCGGATGAAGAGCGTGGACAGCCTGACGCGCAAGATTTTATCGGATGCAGAGGAAGATCAGGTGAGCCTGCCGGAAGCGGCGGCCGGGATCGGCGATGCGCTGCGCTACACACTGGTCATTGAAGATGCGGCGTACAGCCGCGTCGTTCCGCAGTCCGTCAGGCTGCTTACGGATAAGGGTTATGTGGTAGAAAAATTCCGCAATGCCTGGGGCGGAAAATTTTATCAGGGCGTCAATGTGCATCTGAAAAGTCCCTCCGGCATGAAGGTGGAGCTGCAGTTCCATACGCCCCAGTCGTTTGCCGTCAAACAGGCTTCGCATGAGGTTTATGAGATACGCCGAAACCCGGACTCGACGCCTGAGGAGGTCGAGGAAGCGACGCGCCGGAGCATCGAATATAATGCTTGTGTGACGGCTCCGGCCGGCGCCGGTGCGTTGCATATTCCGCTGTCCGCCTGAACCCGGTCGGGGCGGCGTATCGGATTTAGAAAAAAGATTTGACAAAGAAACCCAATATGAGTATAATAGATTTTGTCAGTCAGCGGGTGGGAGATTTCACCCCGGCGACAGGATGCGGAAATAGCTCAGTGGTAGAGCACCACCTTGCCAAGGTGGGGGTCGCGAGTTCGAGCCTCGTTTTCCGCTCCATTCCGCGGAAATAGCTCAGTGGTAGAGCACCACCTTGCCAAGGTGGGGGTCGCGAGTTCGAGCCTCGTTTTCCGCTCCATTCTGTACAGTTCCGCTATGCGGTGCTATAACAATGGGCCTATAGCTCAGTTGGTTAGAGCAACCGGCTCATAACCGGTCGGTCCTTGGTTCGAGTCCAAGTGGGCCCACCAATTTCCAACATATTTTCCATGACTCAGTAGCTCAGTTGGATTAGAGTATTTGACTACGAATCAAAGGGTCGGGGGTTCGAGTCCCTCCTGGGTCACCATAGTGGGTAGGTGCCCGAGTGGTTAAAGGGAACAGACTGTAAATCTGTCATCTTCGGATTACGATGGTTCGAATCCATCCCTGCCCACCACCATGACATGCAGCGTCGCGAGAGCGGCGCTTTTTTGCTGTCATAATGGGCAGCAAAAAGCCCGTTGCGGTATGCAGCGGGCATCATGGACAAGATTATTTCTGCTCCATCGGGCAGGAGGCGGCGGAAGGCGTGTGTTCTGCCGTGTGTTTCCCCTCAAACAGAGCTTGGCTGACACGGCGCATGAGTTCCTCTTCTTCTGCGGCAGCCGAGAAGACAACCTGTTGGTCATCTGGCAGGATTTCGCCTTCCAGCTGTGTGATGGCCAGCTGCAGACGGTGTTCTTTATCCGGCCGGAAGGAATAGGCGCGTCGTGTGGACAGCCATTCCGTGATCATCTCGATGTTTTGGAATGAAGCGTTCTTATTATAATTTTTGTAGACTTCTGCCGCGATTTCAGCTGCGCGCTGTATGTTTTCTGCAGCGCCAATGATGGAGAAGGTATTTTTCTGGCCCTCGGTGATAAGTTTTGTGATGATGTACAGCATAACCGTTCCTTTCTGTATTCCATCCAATCGGAAAAGCGATAATATACAGCATCTATTGTAGCAAAATCCGCCTGCCTGTCAAATGTTGCGGTTTTGGAAAAAGGGGTTGACACGGCTGCGGTTTGGTGATATCATAATATCTGTTGATTGCGAAGGCAGTCAGTTCTTGACTCAGTAGCTCAGTTGGATTAGAGTATTTGACTACGAATCAAAGGGTCGGGGGTTCGAGTCCCTCCTGGGTCACCATATTGAATGATGAAGAGTTATAGCGTGTGCTGTAGCTCTTTTTTATTTTCCTTTTTTTACAAAATGGTGTATTGTTTCGTTTACATAAACGAAAGAAGGTAGTAAAATAGTCTCGGTTTTGGTAAGGGATTTTGCATGAGAGTATGTGAGGATTTATAGGAGAGGGATATGATGAGACGAATTTTTTCGTGCGTTGTACTGGTGATGATGGCTGGTCTGGCTTTGCTGTCTGCCGGATGCGGCGGGCAGGCTGAGCGCAGTACGCGCATTACCGTAGTCGGCTGGAATACGATGGCGGATAACTTTCGGGAGCAGGCGGAGGCTTTTGAGAGACAGCATCCGGACATCAAGGTGGATGTCCAGACGGTGGATTCCGATTACACGCGGATTATGCCGCGCCTGAGCGCGGGGACGGATCTGCCGGATGTCATGGTGTTTCAGAACAGGGACTTTCCGACCTTCCTGAATCAGAAGGCGGACGCGTTCCTGGACGTGACGAGCGACTTTAAAGGCAGTAAGGACCATTTTGTTCCGGCTTCCTGGGATGCCGTGACAAAAGACGGAAAGATTTACGGCGTGCCGACGGACATGGGGCCGGCGGCGCTTTTTTACCGGGCGGACCTCTTTGAAAAAGCGGGCATCGACGCAGACAAGATTGAGACATGGGATGACTTGATCGAGGCGGGAAAGAAATTGTCGGCCGCGACGAACGGGGAAACGGCCATGCTGGGAACGGCCGAGGATACGGATTTCTTTGATCAGCTGCTGAATCAGGCGGGCGGCCATTATACGTCACAGGATGATAAGACCATTGTCCTGAACTCGGCGGAAGGAAAGAAAGCGACGATGTTGATGCAGCGCATGGTGCAGGAGGGCACGCTGAAAAATGTTCAGAGCTGGGATGGCCGCCTGCTGGCGATGAAACGGGATCAGATTGCAGCCGTTCCCTATGGCGTATGGTTTGCGGGCACGATTTCATCCGAACTGCCGGAGCAGAAGGGCAAATGGAAGGTCATACCGCTGCCGGCCATGGATAAGGGCGGTGCCCGGGCGGCAAACTCGGGCGGTTCCGTCGCTGTAGTGGCGTCAAATTCCCGTCATAAGGAAGCTGCGGTTGCGTTCCTGAAATTCTGCGAAGATACGGAGGAAGGCGAGACGATCGCGCTGAAGCATGGGCTGTTCCCTGCGTATACGCCGATTTACAGCAGCGCGGAGTTCCAGAAGGAGAACGCATATTTCGGGACAGCGATTTATCCCTTATTTGCACAGATAGCGGCGGAGATTCAGCCGCTCCATCGCGGGCCGGTTTCACTGGAGAGCGGTAAAGCGACAAAAGAACTGATACAGCATGTTCTTTCCGGGGTCAATGTCGATCAGGCGCTGGCGGAAGCCGCGCAGGCTATTGCGCAGGCAACGGGATTGAAAGCGGAAAAGTAAGGGGGCGGTGACCGTGAATTTTGAGAAAATCCGTAATGCGCTGCCGCAGACAGCGGTCGTTGGCGCGCAGTCGATCCGGGCGAAGCTGCTGATGCTGGTTCTGCCGGTCGTAGCCATCGGTCTGGTGGTGCTGTCCGTGGTGATCTATCGCTATATGAGCGATGTTCTGGACCGGCAGATTCTGGAAAGCGCGATTGTGAGTACGCAGGACACCAGCGATGCCATCGGCACATGGATGAATGAACGCAAGCTGGAAACCCAGCAGGCTGCGTCTGCCTATTCGCAAAGCGGCGGAGACAGCGGCGCCGTCGTACAGGCCAATGTGCCGCGCTGGAAGCTGATGAAGGAGCAGTTTGCCCGTTCTTATGATTATGTAGGCTATGTACCGCTGGACGGGACGGCGACGCTCTGGCAGGAAGGCAAGAGCGGCGCGGGAAGCAGATCCATCCGGTCTGATGCGGCGTATGCAGACGTACTCAAGGGAGATAAGGATCAGCTGGTTACGAAGCCGGCTTTTAACGATGCGGGCAAGGTTTCCTTTGTTGTGGCGTCCGCGCTGAAAGCGCAGGATGGTCATCGTACCGGCATGGTTACGGCCGGGGTGCTGCTGGATGAGGTCGAGGAAAGGGCGGAGAATCTGCACTTCGGCGACAACGGATACAGCATTCTGGTGACTGGCGACGGCACCTATCTATACAGCCCGGACGCGGCGGATATTCTGCAGAAGAATATCGAAGATTCTTCCGATCCGGCGATGCAGGATCTTGGCCGCCGGATGCTCTCCGGCCGGGCGGACATGGTGCGGTTTACCCGCCAGACCGGAGAGAAAATGGTCGCGATATATTATCCGGTTCCGGGGACGGGCTGGAGCCTCGCAACGATTGCGTATGAAGACGAGCTGTTTGCTCCGGCGATGAATGCCCTGAAGATTATGGCGGGGATTTCGCTGCTCCTGCTGCTCCTGATTTCGCTGGGCATCGTTCTGGCGATCCATTATATCACGAAGCCGCTGAAAGGCATGATGGAAGAAATGCATCTTTTGGCCGGAGGCGATTTCAGCGAGCGTCCTTCCCAACGTCATTCGGAGGATGAGCTGGGAAGGCTGGCCGACGCCATGCAGTCGATGCGCGCGGCGGTGGCAAAGGTTATCGTCACGGTGCGGGATTCCGCGTCGAGTCTGGCGGCTTCGGTCGAGGAAATGAATGCGACAACCTCGCAGTCGGCGCAGGCTTCGAGCCAGATTGCCGAGTCCATTACCGAGGTTGCGGCCGGGGCGTCCGATCAGCTTGAGGCGGTCAATCGGACCACGGAAGCCATGGCGAAATTCAACGGAGATATCGAAGATATTACGCGCCTGACGCATCATGCAGCCGACAAGGGGCATGAGGCATCGGATGTTGCACAGGCCGGCGGCGAGAAACTTTGGCAGGCCATCGAACAGATCAAGCGCATCGCGGAGTCTTCGGAGGAGTCTACGCGGAAGGTTACAGAGCTTGGCAAGCGTTCAGATGAGATCGGCAACATTGTCGGAACGATTTCCGATATTGCCGACCAGACCAATCTGCTGGCGCTCAATGCGGCTATCGAGGCCGCCCGTGCCGGAGAGGCCGGACGCGGGTTTGCCGTTGTGGCGGATGAAGTGCGCAAGCTGGCGGAGTCCAGTCAGGAATCCGCCAGCCGGATTGCCGATCTCATTGCCGTGATTCAGAAGGATACGCAGACCGTGGTGGAGGGAATCCGTCATGGCGGCGAAACGGTTAAAGCCGGCACGGAGACCATTTTGTCTACGGGCGAATCCTTTGAAAGCATTGTAACGATCGTTGAAGAAGTCTCGGCGCAGCTCGACGGTATCAATCAGGCCGTCCGCCGTGTATCGGAGAGCGGGCAGACGATTGATGAAAACGTCCGCACGATGGAAAAATCCAGCCAGCAGACCGCGCAGCAGGCGGAAAATGTATCGGCTACGACGGAGGAGCAGACGGCCGCCGTCCATGAACTTGCCGATGCCAGCCAGACGCTGGCGAAGATGGCGGAAGAGCTGCAGGAAAATGTCCGGCAGTTCCGGTTATAAGAGGATAAGGATATATCTGCAGCTTCCGCTCCACAAGAGAAGCTGCGGGATATTTTGTCCGATGCTGAAGGCGTTGGATCTGTTTGACTGGATTCCGAGGGGGTAAAAACCATCTCGGAATGAGTCTCACTTTTTCATAAAGAGGTTAAGGTTTCAGGGATTTAGGAGGAGAAAAATGAATAAGAAAGCAATGACTGCTGCTGTACTGGCCGCATTGTCTGTGCCGGCTGCTACGGGCTATGCAGCGCAGAATCCGTTCAAGGATCTGCCGGAGGGCCATTGGGCCTATGACGCAGTGACCATGCTGGCGCGCGACGGCGTTATCGAAGGTTATGGAGACGGGACGTTCCGCGGCGACCGCGGGCTGAACCGCTATGAAATGGCGGAACTGGTCAGCAAGGCGATGGAAAAGTATGCGACGGCCCGCCCGGCTGACCGCGGAGCGATCAAAAAGCTCAAGCGTGAGTTTGCCAGCGAGCTCAGCGACATCGACGATCGCCTGACCGCTGTCGAAAGCGATGTCAAGGACCTCAAGAAGACCCAGCCCAGTTTCAAATGGTTCGGCGATGCGCGAGCTCGTTACTATCAAAACAAGAAAAGCGATGCGGTTAAGGGATATCGATATGGCGCGGATTCCGAGTATAATCAATATAAAACCAGAGGGCAGAGCGAAATCCGTCTCCGGCTTGGCTTTTATGGTGAGCCGACGGAACATCTCTCGGTGACAGGCCAGCTGAAAGCAGAATCTTCGAATATTGCGCGCCGTGATTACGATAATGGACAGAAATGGAACCACTTCAACGGTTACGATAACGATAACAATTCTTGGAATAAACTTGGCGTCAACCGGCTTCAGCTGGACTGGCATGCAAAGAATCAAGTTACTGTTTCCGTGGGACGCAATGAGCTGAAACTCGGACAAGGGCTGATTTACTGGGAAAACCCCCTCGACAGCGTACTGGTGCGCAAAGACTTTGGCAATAAGGCGAGTATTCTCATCGGTGCGGGAGATACAAGCCCCTCTACAGGAGCAGACAATCGCAGTCATTCGGGCTATGCGCAGCTTGCGGATCTTAGTCTGAAGGTCAGTCCGGCAGTTACCTTTACCGCGACGTACTTCCATTCCAATTCCGATGATACGGAGTCGTATGCGATGTACAGCGGAGCTGCCACGTGGGATGGTGGTGCGCACTGGTGGAAAGATAAATATTACGCATCGAGGATACAGCGGAATTTCCGGCAGTTTGCCTATGGAGTCCATGCACAGATGAGTCCGAAATGGAGTCTGACAGCGGAAGGCATTCACAACAGCGCGCAGGTTCATCCGGCAATTGATGGTGATTATGATCCTTCCGCTACTTATGAACATGGAGAAACGGAGCCAAACAAGGGACGCAATGGTTTTTGGACGCGTCTTTCCTATGGGAAAATGGACTGGCATAAGGCCAATACCTGGCAGGTTTATGGCGAATACATGGCCTTGGGCGGTCTGGCCGTCGATTCGAGCGCATGGACGCATCATTTGAACGTTGCCGGCGGTAACGGTTATGGCGGCGCCGGTGTGCGGGGATGGGGCCTTGGCGTAAATTATATGCTGGCTTCTAACGTCAATTTTGAGGGCGTATTCTATAAATTGAAACCGTATGATAGCAATCAGGCCGGTTTTTCGGATTATAAGGATACTGCTTTCGGAGCAATTTCGTACAGCTTCTGAGCTTGATGAGGTGAAATGACATGAGAAAAACGATATGGAAATCCATGATTCTTTCCACTTTGGCCGTTGGTTCATTCGCTTTTCCTGTTCCTGCTTCAGCGGCGGTGCAGGTTAACCCGGTTCCGGGGCTGCGTCAGGATTTCATCAAGGGCGCGGATGTCTCGATGCTGCCGGAGATGGAGAAAAACGGAGCTGTGTTTTATGATGTGGACGGCACGAAGATGGATGAGCTTCAGATCATGAAGAATCATGGCGTCAACTGGATCCGTGTGCGAATCTGGAACGATCCGAAGTACGGCGTCCTTGGCGGCGGCGGATATACGGATGAACAGCGGGCGCTGGAACTTGCCAAGCGGGCCAAGGCGATCGGGCTCAAGGTGCTGGTGGACCTTCATTACAGTGACGGCTGGGCTGACCCGGGCCAGCAGTACACGCCGCATGCCTGGAAAAACGATAGTCCGCAAAAGCTGGAACAGGATGTGTATGACTTCACCAGGAAGATTGTGCAGGATTTTCGGCAGCAGGGAACGCTGCCGGATATGATGCAGATCGGCAACGAGGTAAAGAACGGCATGCTCTGGCCCGTCGGCAAGCTGCCGGCCAAGGACGGCGGCAAGGCGTTTTTCCGGCTGATGGCCAGCGGCCTGAAAGCGGTCCGCGATCTCGATCCGGATCATAAGATCAAGTTGATGATTCATTTGCCGGATGGCGGGGACAATGACGTTTATCGGAAATTCTTTGATATGCTTGTCAAGGATAACGGCGTCAATGACTTTGACGTGATCGGTTTTTCCTATTATCCGTTCTGGCATGGTTCTCTGCAGGATCTGCAAAAGAATCTCGATGATGTGAGCGCCCGTTATGGCAAAGAGGTCGTCGTGGCGGAGACCGCTTACGGCTTTACGACGGACAACTACGATCAGGAGAAGAATCACTATGGTCCGGCGGAAGCGCGCCGTTCCGGCTTTACCGCTACCGTGCAGGGGCAGGCGTCCGGGCTTCGCGGCGTCATGTCGGATCTTGCCGCCGTACCGGACGGCCGTGGTCTGGGACTCTTTTATTGGGAGCCGGACTGGTATGCTGTGCCGGGAGCCGGCTGGAAAGCAGGGTCCGGCAACAACTGGGAGAATCTCTCGATGTTCGATCAGAACGGCAAGGCGCTGGATTCCTGGGATGTGTTCCGGGATGTTTCGGATGAAACAGCGCCCGTTGTGCCGGTTACGGTGACGGAGATGGATGAGCCGGAGGCAGAGGGCAGTACGGGAATCCCTGTTAAGCTGCCTCAAAGCGTTTTGGTCACATTCTCTGATGAACATCAGGAGATGCTGCCGATTGTATGGAAGGATTCTGCGCCGGTCTATGATAAAGACGGCGATTATTCCGTCAGCGGCTCCGTTGAGAAGATTGATGCGCCGATTTCCTGCGATGTGACGATCAAGCCGAAGGCCAATCTTTTGCAGAACGGCGATTTTGAATCCTTGTCGTTGGACGGATGGACGGTTACGGGGGATAAATGGACGGCACAGCCGACCAGCGGCAAAGGCGACGCCAAGGGCGAAGGTTCTTTGCATTACTGGGGCGGCACGCCGTATCAGTTTACGATGAGTCAGGAGGTCATGGGACTGACGCCGGGGAAATACACGGTGCAGGTCAGTGCGCAGGGCAAGGAAGATTCCTCGAAGTTCTGTCTGTTCCTTATCGGTGACAATGGCGAGAAAAAGACCGCGGAGATTTCTACTACGGGATGGAACCAATGGCGCACGGTTAAGATCGCGGATGTCGAAATCAAAAACGGCAAAGCGGTCGTCGGCGTCGATATGAAGGGAGCTCCTGATAAATGGGGCTCGGTAGATAATTTTAAACTATACCGGCAGGAGGACAGCAAAGCAGCGAAATAATGCCGCCTGCTTTCCCGCCAGAAAGGCCGTACCGTCAGAATGGATTTGCTGACGGGACGGCCTTTTGCTGTTTAAAAATATGAATATAATTCATTTTTATCTTTTCAGCCGGCTGTTTTTCCGATATAATAAGTAGAGAGTCAACGGCCGGAGACGGATATGCGTCCGGCATAGCAGTTAGGGGCGATAATATGGAGGAAAAAATGGGCCGCCGGGAGCGGAAAAAGCTGCAGTCCCGCAAGGCGATTCTTGACGCGGCGGTAGAGCAGTTCAGCCGCAAGGGATTCAAGGATACTTCGGTCGCCGATATCATGCATGAAGCGGATTTAGGTATCGGTACGTTTTACAATTATTTTCAATCCAAAGAGGAGATTTTGTTTTGCCTGCTACACCGCATGGCACAGGAAGTGGAGCAGGTGCTGGATGATCTGCGCGCCGCGCATCGCCCGGCCTGTGAGCTGCTGGCGGCCGGATGCCGGATTACGGCACGCTTCCTCGATGAGAACCGTTATGTCCTTCCTCTGTTCCTTTCGGCTGCGGACCGTTCGGGGATGCCGGGAGGCTTCGCGTCTGGAGAAGGAGGAGGCACAGCGCCGGGATTCAAGTCTATTTTTGAAATCATTCTGTATGAAGGACAGTCTGCAGGGGAGTTTCGCCGGGATGTCCCGCCGGAATTGATTGCGGAGATGTTCCATTCGGTGTATCAGGCAGCGGCCCTCAGCCATCTGGATATTCCGTTTCAGGAGAATGTGGCCATGAAGACGAAGCTGCTGTTGGATGGAATTTGCGTACGGAAAGAGGGAGAGTAAGCCGCCGACAAGATGAGCAGGCGTATCAGGAACAGGAGAGTAGTAATCGATTATGATCAGTGTAACGAAGCTTTTATTTGCCAGAGAATATTTCGGCGATAGTCTGCGCTATACAAAAAATGCGCATGCCATGCGCAACGGTGCGGCAGAGGGCGTCGGCCCTGTCGTCGTATGGAATTCGACGAAGACTTGCAATCTCAGGTGCATGCACTGCTATATGCAGTCGGATGCCCGGAAGTATCAGGATGAATTGTCAACGGAAGAAGCAAAGCGGTTTATTGACGATCTGGCGGATTTTCATGTGCCGGTTTTGCTTTTTTCCGGCGGAGAGCCGCTGATCCGTCCGGATTTTTTTGAGCTTGCGGCTTATGCGCAGGAAAAGGGCGTGCGCCCGACGCTGTCGACGAACGGCACGCTGATTACGCGCGATGTCGCGCAGAAGATCAAGGATATTGGCGTGGGCTATGTCGGCATTTCGCTTGACGGTCTGCGGGATGTCAATGATAAATTCCGCGGGGTGGACGGCGCTTATGAGAAGGCCATGCAGGGCATTAAGAATTGTGTGGCCGTCGGCCAGCGCGTCGGCCTGCGTTTTACCATCAATCATCATAACATTCAGGAGCTTGACCGGATTTTCGATTTTATCGAGGAAGAGGGCATTAACCGGGTTTGCTTCTACCATCTCGTTTATTCGGGGCGCGGCGAACAGATGATGGATCAGGATGTCACGCCGGAGGAGTCGCGCCGGGCGATGGACACGATCATTCGCCGGACGAAAGATTTCGAAGAGCGCGGGTTGAAAAAGGAGATTCTGACGGTCGATAACCACTGCGACGGCCCGTATATGTATCTTAAGGCGCTGGAAGCCGGAGATAGGGAGACGGCCGCGCAGATCAAAAAATACATTTCGATGAACGGGGGGAACCGTTCGGGCATTGCCTTCGGCGAGGTCGATCCGCAGGGGTACGTGCATCCCGATCAGTTTACCCAGCATCATACGTTCGGCAATGTGCGCGAGCGGAAATTCGGCGACATTTGGCAGGATACCTCAAATCCCATTATGGCTGGGCTTAAGGATCGCAAGCCGCTCCTCAAAGGACGCTGCGCAGCGTGCAAGTGGCTGGAAAACTGCAACGGGAATTTCCGCACGCGGGCAGAGGCGCGCACGGGGGATTTCTGGGCATCGGATCCGAGCTGCTATCTGACGGATGAAGAAATCGGCGTGACGGAGGAACAGGTATGAAAATCATTTCCTGGAATACGACAAATGCCTGCAATATGTACTGCGCTCACTGCTATCGTGATGCAGGCTGCAGGGCTGAGGAAGAACTGAATACGGAAGAGGCAAAGAAGCTGCTGAGCGAAATCGCGAAAGCAGGATTTAAAATCATGATCTTTTCGGGCGGCGAGCCCCTGATGCGCCCGGATATTCTCGAGCTGGTCCGGTACGCGGCGGATCTGCATATGATTCCGGTATTCGGCACGAACGGCACGCTGATTACGCTGGATATGGCAAAGAAGCTCAAGGAAGCCGGTGCGCGAGCCATGGGGATTTCCCTTGATTCGCTGGATCCGGCGAAGCATGATACCTTTCGCAGCTTTCCGGGCGGATGGGAAGGCGCGGTGCAGGGCATGAAGAACTGCGCCGCCGTCGGTCTGCCGTTTCAGATTCATACGACCGTTATGGACTGGAATCAGGAGGAGCTGGAAGCCATGACGGATTTTGCCGTGGAGATCGGCGCCAAGGCGCATCATTTCTTTTTCCTCGTTCCGACCGGCAGAGCGCAGACCATCGAGGAGGAGTCGCTGCGTGCCGAGCAATATGAAGACGTGCTGACGCGTATCATGAAGAAGCAGCAGGAGGTGGACATTGAACTCAAGCCGACCTGTGCGCCGCAGTTCCTTCGCATCGCAGATCAGCTGGGGTATAAGACGCGGTTTCACCGCGGCTGTCTGGCCGGGCTTTCTTACTGCATCATCAGCCCGCGCGGCAAGGTTCAGCCCTGCGCTTATCTCAATATGGAACTCGGGGATGTGCGGCAGACGCCATTTGATGAGATTTGGGAGAAAAATGAAGTGCTTCAAACGCTTCGCACGCTGGAATACAGCGGCGGCTGCGGTGCGTGCCGCTACAAGATGGCCTGCGGCGGCTGCCGCGCGCGTGCGGCCTGCTATCATGGCGGCGATTATATGAGCGAAGAACCATGGTGCCTTTACCATGGACGGCGCGGGGAATGAGTCAGCGGATGTGTTTCCGCTGTTTCTGATATTCCGTTGGAGACAGCCCAAGGTATTTTCGGAAAGCCTGGACGAAGTTTTTGTAGTCGCCGAAGCCGGTCTGTTCAGCGATTTCGTAAACGCGCCAGCGTCCCTCATGGAGCAGGCCAAGAGCGCTCTGCAGGCGGCAGCGTGTTATGAGTCCGGAGAATGTGTGGCCGGTTTCCTCTTTCAGCTTGCGGGAGAGGTAGCTGGCGGAGACGCCTTCCTGCATCGCAAGTTCTTCGACGCTGATCGGCTTTTGATAATTCTGTGCGATGCAGGCGAGTACAGAGCGCACATAGGGATTGGACGGATGAAGCTCCTGCCAGTCGATAAGCAGCGGGACTGTATCTTCGGATGCGGTTCCGCTGCGTTTTTCTTTTTCCGCGCTGATGCCGGCGAGAACTTTGGCGAGTTCGGCTTCATCCACAGGTTTAAGCAGGTAGTCTGCAGCGCCAAGCCGGATGGCCTGCTGTGCATAGGTGAAGTCCGCGTAGCTGGTGAGGAAGATGATGCGGGGAGAAGAGCCGGATTCGTGCAGGATGCGGGCAAGCTCAAGGCCCGAGAGCCGCGGCATGCGGATATCCGTGATCACGACATCCGCATGAATGCGCCGGATGAGGGAAAGCGCTTCTTTTCCGTCTGCTGCTTCGCCGACGATTTCGGCGTTGTAGTCTGACCAGGGAAGTGTGCGTACAAGCCCCTGACGAATGATTTCTTCATCTTCAGCAATGATGATTTTGAGCATGAATGCGTTCCTCGCTTTCTTCCTGAAATGGCAGGTGCAGTGTGACACAGAAGCCGCCCGCAGGCGGGGCTTCGATGGACATACCGGCTTTTTTTCCGTAAAGCAGCCGCAGGCGGCGGGCGATGTTGCATAGTCCGGTATGGGCGGAACTGTCGTCCCCGCTTTGCAGCATCGTCCGGATCTCTTCCAGCTGCTCTCCACTCATGCCGCATCCGGCATCCTTTACGATGACGGTCAGTCTGTTCGGTCCGTCCGGGCGGATAGTCAGGGATACGGTGAGCGTTCCGTCGGCTGATTCGCCATAGTGAATGGCATTTTCAAGCAAAGGCTGGAACAGCAGACGTGGTATGAGTGCATGGCTCAGCTCATCGGCTATCTGTTCCTGATAGCGGAGGCGCTGTCCGAAACGATACGTTTGGATTTCCAGATAATGATGGGTATAGGTAAGATCTTCCGCGAGGGGGACGAGGCGCGAGGTTCCCCGGATGCTGTAGCGGAGCAAGCCGGATAGTGCGAGGAGCATCCGCGAGGCAGCTTGCGGGTCAAGACAGACCATGTAGCGGATGTTTTCCAGTGTGTTGAACAGAAAGTGCGGCTGAAACTGGCTTTCCAGCCGGCGAATTTCTGCCATCGCGGTGGCACGCTGCTCTTCTTCTTTTACGGCATGGGCCCGCGCGAGGCTTTCCTGACGGACGCTGTGGTAAAGGACGGGCAGCAGCAGGAGAAGCAGCGAGGCGAGGATCAGGGCGCCGAGCCGGTAGCGGCCGATCAGGTCTGTGACCGGCAGGATGCTGTACAGCGTCCATGGGACTTCCTGCAGGGCTTCCTCTGTGACAAAATAGAGGCCTTTTCCATAGGATACCGTCTGACGGTTTGCGGAGGCGATATCGGCAGATAGTTTTTCTGTCTGCGGATGGCCTGCCGCGGGATGATAGGAGGAACCGGTAGCCAGAGGGGTGCCTCCGTAGCTATCCGTCAGCACAAAATCGAGATAGGGTGAGCGGATGGAGCGCTGCAGGGATTCCTGGGGAATCAGGAAGAGAAAATAGCCATTGCCGTGCGGCAGGGACCGTCCGATGACGAGATCCTGCGAGGAGGACTCATCGGCCGCTCTTCGCAAAAATTCGGCATGCACAGTCTCCGGATGTGCTTCGAAGCGTGCGAGGACGCCCCATCCCTCCGGTACGTCGGTCAATGCCGGCGGGAGCGCCTTTTCGCTGCCGAGAACGAGCTGTTTTTTCCTGTCGAGCAGAAAAAATTGCGTGCCGCGCTTGTCGATATTGACTTCATGATAGAGGTACTGAAAGACGGCTGCGCGGGCCGAGGCATTCGTGCGCAGTATGTCCGGGTCATAGTTCTGGCTGGCTGCAAGGTCTGCGCGGGCAGAATAGTCGGCAATTGTTTCGTCGAGCACTTCGGCGGCGAGATGGCGCACCTCATCGCTGCGCATGACGACATAGTAGCTCCAGCTTGCACCAACCAGAGCAAAGAAGAGTGCAACGAGCAAGAGCACAGGTCCGAATGTATAGCGAAGCAATGTGCGCTTTACGTCGCGCTGAAACGTCTGGTCTGATGGAGTCAAAAAGGTCCGTCCTTTCTTTGCTTTCTTCTGAATCTTATTTATTATATCATGATTCTGTCTGCCGGGACAGAAAGAACGGCTGCAAGAGACGGGATTTGCCGCTTGCAGCCGTTTGAAACAATCGGATTGGATTTATTGTATCATTGTACGCTGGTGAAGATGTCCTTAAACTTGTCGAGCCAGGATTTCTTGTTCTGGTTGACGACGGTTTCATCATCCGTGATGATATGGATCTGAGACTTTTCCAGCAGACCGTTTGGCGCAGGGACGTCATCGCGGACACTGCGGCGATGCAGCTTCTGCGTGATGAGGGTTTGTGCCTCTTTGCTGGTGATGAAGTCGATGAACTTCTTGGCGTTTTCCATGTGCTTGGCGTTTTTGATGATGTAAATGCCGTCCGGCTTGGAAATGACGCCTTCCTTCATATAGATGAGCTTGACCGGGGCGCCGTCTGCGACGTATTTTGCGCCGCCTTCTTCGAAGGTGCAGCCAACGGCATATTCGCCGTCCGCTACGCCTTTATAGACAGCGGAGGAGCCGGAGAGGAGCTTGCCGTCGAGATTCTTGCAGAATTTCGTCACATAATCCCAGCCGTTGTCCGGGTTCCCGTTGCCCATAGCATAGAGCATATTGATGAGATGCTCGTAGGCGGAAGAGGACTTGGAGGGATCGGCCATGGCAATTTTTCCCTTGAGAGCCGGGTTCAGCAGATCTTCGTAGCCTTCTACTTTGATGTCTCCGATGAGATCCGTGTTGACCATGATGACGCTGGGAATGTCCGTGAAGCGCGTCATGGAACCCTCGGTGTTTTTGAATGCCGCCTGAACATGGTCTTCATTGGCGGAGGTATACGGTTCAAAGAGGTTGGCTTTTGGTTTCATCGTGGAAAGCGATCCGCCCCAGAAGATATCGCCAAGCGGATTGGCTTTTTCCGACTCGACGCGTTTCAAAAGCTCGCCGGAACCTGCGGCGACCACTTCGACTTTTATACCGCTTTGTTTTTCAAACTCTTCGACGAGCGGATTGATAAAGGAAAGCGGATGCGGGCAATAGATGACAAGCTTGTTTTCATCACTGCCGCCGGATGTGTTTTTTTGTCCGCTTCCGCCGCCGCATCCTGTGAAGCAGGCTGTCAGCATGGCAGCGCTGAGTGCGGTGGCCAGAATTTTTTTCCATTGCATGAGAATTCCTCCTTTTTTTCATAGAGCGTGGATTAAAGGGTTACATCACGGCGTCCGGATATTTTAAAGAAGAGCACCATGGCCGTGATGGTCGTGAGCGTCAGGATGGTTGACAGCGCAGCGGCTGTGCCGTAGCTGGCGCGGATGACCTCCGTATAGATCGCGACCGACATGGTCTTTGTCGCGCCGGTAAACAAAATGATGGAGCTGGAGAGCTCATTGATGGCCGTGATCCAGGATATGATCGCTCCGCTCATGACGCCGGGAAGCATCATGACCGCGGTAATCTTAAAGAACGTCCGCAGCGGCGATGCGCCGAGACTGATCGAAGCCTCTTCCATGCTCGGACTGAGCTGATAGAGAATCGCCGAGCTGGATCGCAGCGTGTAGGGAAGGCGGCGGATCACGAGGGAAATGATGATGATGATCGCCGTGCCCGAGAGGAGGAGCGGCTCTTCATTGAAGGCGAGCAGCAGCGTGATGCCGAGTACGGAGCCCGGAATGATATAGGGGAACATCGAAAGGGTATCGATGATTTCCGTGAGCCAGCTTTTTTTTCGCGTCGTGAGGTAAGCGATCGTCATGCCGAGGAAGATAATGATGAGCATAGCCGTTGTACTGAACAGGTAGGTATTCGATATGGCCGTGCCGAGACTTTCGAAAATCGTGCGGTAGCTGTCGAGCGAGTAGCCGTCTACGAAAATCGATCCACTGGTATTCAGGAAGGATGTGTAGATGACGACGAGCTGCGGGATCATGGAAAGCGCAACGAGAAAGTAGATGGACGCGTGCAGAATCACGTTTTTGACGCCGTGCATGGCTCCCGTCTGCATGGGTCGCAGCGAACTCATGGTAAACGATTTGCGGTTGACGACATATTTTTGCAGCATAAAGATCGTCGAGGTGATGAGAACCATGATGGCGGCCATTGCCGCGGCGAAGTTCGCCTGATCGCCGACTTCATTGATGAACTCTGAATAGATCATGACCGGCATGACGTTGAATCCTTCGCCGATGAGCATCGGTGTGCCGAAATCCGCCATCGCATTCATGAATACCATGAGCGCGCCGGCGAGCAGAGTCGGCAGGATAAGCGGCAGGATGACGGTCACGACCTTTCGCATGCCGCTGCAGCCGAGCGATTCTGCCGCTTCGATAAGCGCCGAGTCAATGTTTTTCATCGCGCCAGCGACATAGAGGTAGATGAACGGATAAAGCTTCAGCGTCAGCACGAGCAGAATGCCTGCAAAGCCGTAAATCGAGGGGAAATCGATGCCGTACTGGGCCAGAAACCGCGTGATGTAGCCGTTTCGTCCGCCGATGAGAATCCAGGAATACGCGCCGATGAACGGCGGCGAGAGCAGCGAGATCACAATGCAGATTTCGACGATGCTCCGTCCGTGTATACGGTACAGCGTCATAAAATAGGCGAGAGCCGTTCCGATGATACAGGCGAGAAGGGTCACGCAGGTCGTGACCGAGAAGCTGTTGATCATCGATTGATAATAATATTTCCGCTCGAAGAAATGAGCGAAATTTGCCATGCTCCAGGAGCCGGTGGTCGGATCCTGAAACGCGCTGAGAAACAGGGAAAAGAGCGGGTAAATGAGAAAGAGCGCAAAGACCGCGATGGAGAGAAGAGTGATACCGCTCCAAAAATCCCAGCGGAATCTTGTTTTATTCATTGCGCACCACACCTTCCATGAGACTATGGCTGCCATCAGCCGAGAAGACATTGATCTTGGCCGGATTGGGGCGGAGCGTCACGGTATCTCCCACGGAAAGAATCTGCTCGGCATGGCCGAGATCCTGACTGTATTCGATGGCGGCCTGTCCCTCCACGAGCATTTCTGAGGGGAAGGTCAAACCGTAGTTGATATACTTTCCAAGGAAGACCTGACTATGCACCTGACAGGTTATTCCCTGACCTGCCGGCTGGATCGAGAATTCTTCCGGACGGACGGCGATGATGACTTCCTGTCCGTCTGCTGCTTCGGATGACAGCCCCTGCATCGGGAGCGTCCATCCGTCGTTGAAAACCACGGCGGCGCTGCTGCCTGTGCGGGTGATCCGGCCGCGGAAGAGATTGGAGTGGCCGATGAATGTCGCGACAAAGACGTTGTACGGGCGTGTGTAGATGGTATGCGGCCGGGCGGTCTGCTGGATTTCGCCTTTTTTCATGACGGCGATGCGGTCGGAGATAGAAAGCGCTTCTTCCTGATCGTGGGTGACATAAATCGTCGTGATGCCGACTTGTTTCTGCACTTCGCGTATCGCCGAGCGCATTTCGATGCGCAGTTTCGCGTCGAGATTCGAAAGCGGTTCGTCCATGAGCAGTACGCTCGGATGGATGACAATGGCCCGTGCGAGCGCCACGCGCTGCTGCTGGCCGCCGGAAAGGCGTTCCGGCAGCCGGTCCTGATATTCGGTGATTTGGACGACATCGAGAATGCGGTCGGTTTTTTTCTTCATCTCATCGCGCGGGATCTTGCGCAGCTTCAGGCCGTATTCGACGTTTTCGCGTACGGTGAGATGCGGGAAGATGGCATAGCTCTGAAAGACCATGCCGATATTACGCCGATGCGCAGGCAGATCGTTGATGCACTGGTCATTAAATCGGATCTCGCCGCTTTCTATGCTGTTGAAGCCGGCGATCATGCGCAGCAGCGTCGTCTTGCCGCAGCCGGATGGTCCGAGCAGGGTGAAAAATTCTCCATTGTGTACTTCTTCCGTCAGACCGGGGATGATGGTCAGATTGCCGTAGCGCTTGATTACGTTGTCGATATGGATGGCAACACTCATATACGGCACCTCCTTTTTTTGTATTGATGTTTCTCTTTTGTTGCTTTAATTTTATTTTATAAGATACAACGCGTTTAAACAATCCAAAATTTCGGAAAATTATCCGTTTTTCTGAACTAAAAAACCGCCCTGCGCAGGAAGAGGTGTGTTTCTTTCTGCGCAGGGCGGTTCGTTTCGCGTTATCCCTGTTTGCCATTGGCCCGGGTCAGGGATTTGCCGGCGGCCGCTTTGATCCATTTCCAATGCCAGATCAGATGGAAGAGCAGGCCGGCCGCCATGATGTAGCCGCTGTAGGTATGAATGGCCGTAATGATTCCCTTGAGCGCGCGCCCGTTTCCATGTCCGGCAAAGAGGTGAAAGTCGAGGACGATGCCGGTGAGGATACAGATCAGTCCGCTGAGGAAGAGCAGGAGATCGAGATAGAAATTCTTTTTCATGCAACCCCTTCTTTCTTTGATGGAGGATTTTCGAAGGATGGGAAATACCGGTCAGGGTGATTTTTCTTTCATTATAACAAAAACCAATGAAAAATTCATGGCGGGCTGACTGCTGAGAAACGGGCCCTGTTTTCCCGGTCCTTGCCGCACTTCCGGCAGAAGTTCTGGTTGCTGCTTCCGGATGATCCTGATATAATGAATATACATTATGAAAGTATTTTTGTTACAAATGAAATGATTTTATTTCGTTTCGGAGGAACTTTGGATGATAAAAATGATTTTTTCGGATATGGACGGTACGCTGCTGGATGAGCAGGGACAGTTGCCGGACGGGTTTGATTCGGTGGCCCGCTGCCTGCGTGAACGAGGCGTGATGTTTGCGCCCTGTTCCGGGCGGCAATATTTCTCTCTGCTGGATACGTTCCGGGATTATCGGGAGGAATTTTTGTTTCTGGCGGAAAACGGTACGATGGTCAGGTACCGGGGAAAGGAGCTTTTTTCCAGCCCGATGGACCATGGTATGGGCATGCAGGTGATCCGCGCGCTGGAGGATGTGCCGCATGTGTATACGGCTTATTGCGGGAAAAAGAACGCCTATGTGCTGGAGTGCCAGTACGATGCGGTTTTCGCGGCAGAAATGCGAAAATATTATACGCATTGTACGACAGTCCAGGATTTTGAGGGAATCGATGATGAGATGATCAAGGCGTCGTTCTGGGATTCAACCGGACAGGCAGACCGCCGCATCTATGATCCGCTGCGCCGGTTTCGGGGGCCTCTTCAGGTTGCGTTGTCGAGCGACAGCTGGGTCGACGTCATGAATGCGGATATCAACAAGGGGGTGGCCGTGCGTCATGTGCAGCGCAGCCTTGGCGTGCGGCCGGAGGAATGCGCGGCGTTTGGTGATTATTTAAACGACGCGGAGCTGATGGAAGCGGTCGGGTACAGTTTTGCCATGGCCAATGCGCATCCCTCCATCAAGCGGCTGGCCCGCTATGAGACGGAAAGCAATGCGGAGCATGGCGTTTTGCGGGGAATCCGCCGCCTGATTGACGCCGGGCTTTGTGATCCTTGACGCAGAGAGCGGGGAACTCGGCGGATTTGTGCTATAATAATCTATATCTGTAAGCGTTGGTCTGCGGTTAAGGGGGAATGATCCGTGAAGATGGATTATCATATGCATTTTGAAAAGGGCTCCTATGATGAGGCGTGGGCGGAAGGTTTTTTTGAAGCGGCGCGGCGCAGAGGACTGTCGGAAATCGGCATTTCGGAACACTCGCATACCTTTCCGGAGTTCCGCGATCTTTATTACGAGGATCTGGTTCTGGATGATTCTTTCATTGGCGCCTTTCAGCAGAAATGGCTGCAGTCCAACAAATTCAAATATACATTGGATGAGTATTTCCGTTTTATGGAAAAGCTGCGCCGGAAGCATACCGTGCGCACCGGGATCGAGGTCTGCAATTTTCAGGATCAGAAGAAAGTCGGAGAGATTTTTCGTGCGTATGATTTTGACTATATCATTGGCTCGGTTCATTTTCTGCACGGCTGGGCGTATGATTCTTCCGAAATCAAGGCGGAGTGGGAACGCCATTCGCTGCAGGAAATCTACGAATGGTATACGGAGGAAGTGGAAAAGCTGGCGGATTCCGGACTGTATGATATTCTGGGACATCCCTTTAATATCCGTCTGTTCTGCTTCCTGCCGGATTTTGATGTGACGCCGTATCTGGAACGCGCCGTCAGGGCGCTGAAACGGGCGGACATGATCGTGGACGTGAACACAGGAACGCTCTACCGGTATCCGATTCGGGAGATTTCCCCTTATCCGGACTTCATGAAACTAGCGGCGAAATACGATCTGCCGGTCATTCTGAACTCGGATGCGCACCGGCCGGAAGATTGCGGTGCTTACCATGATGAGGCCGTGGAGTATGTCCGGAAATTTGGCTATACGACGACGCTGCAGCTCGTAAACCGTAAGAGAAACGTTATGGATTTGTCCTGACGAATAAATGAAACTTATCATAATTAAAATCTTCTAACATTTTCTTGACAAAGAGGATTTTTCTGCGATAAAATGAAAGTACAAAAAAAGTTTCTTCATACGTTTTGTTGCGCAATGCTTAATCTTTCGTGATGATATCCGATATACCTTGTAACAAAAAACAAAGGCAGTGAGCTGCCGGCATGTTTGTCAGAGAACAGGAGAATGCTGTGGATGGTTTAATCCATTTGTTTTTTGCAATCATCGTTTTTTGATACAAGGAGAGAGAATCATGAAGGTGCAGATTTATTCACAGTGGATGGAATGCGTATATATCCCCGTTCGTGTGAAGCAGTTTACGAAAGCGGCTAAGCTGATGGGCAAGAAGGATTTTCGGGCTTATGCCATGAGTCAGGACATGGTCGACCTGTCCCGTAAGGATCGCAAGTCTGATGAGCGTCAGGTAGTAGCAGATTGGCTCGACAGCCGTGTGAATGACAGCGTGACGGAAAGCGTTGCGTGACGGGGTTATGAGGAAAGCGCCCGCTGCACGAAGAAGTGCGGCGGGCGCTTTGTGTTATCCGATGCTGACGGGGCTGAGCCCCGTGTTTTCTTTCTGCGGGGATGGCAGCCGTCCCAAAGGATGCCGGTTGGATGGCACAGGAGGTCACGACAAAGGCGGCTTGATGGCAAGAGGGATTTCCTGTACTGCGCTGGCCATTTCCCTCATCTGTGCGGAGGTTTTTCCGCGCCAAATGTCTTGCACGGTTTGTGCATACGCCGCTTCGGAGAGCGGCTGTTTTTTTTGTGCAGAGACATAGCGGCGCAGGATGTCCATAAAGGGCTCATCGAGCGTAACCTGACGCTGTGCGAGCAGAATCTGCAGCGTAGTATCGACCAGATACAGGTGCAGGACGGGATCCTTCAGACTCTGCGGCGTCGGCAGAAACTCCGGCCGGACGCCGCAAAGCGAGATGGGCGCGTCCCCCCAGCCGTCTTTGAAAATGCCGTCCATCTGATAGAGAAAGAAAAGCAGACCGTCCTGTTCGTAGAGGGCGATCTCCATTTGGCCGGTGCGGAATGCCTCCCGGGCGATGATGTCGGTACGGGAAAGCTGCAGGATGAACATGCAGCCGTTGACGTCGATCTGAAACAATCCGCCGTCCTGCTGATGGCGGATTGGCAGAGGAAACGCTTCGCCGATTTGGAAATTGGTATAATCGCTCATGAAAAACTCCTTTATATTTTGCGTGGTTTTCCTATAAATATAGTGTAACATATTTGATCGGGGCTGTGCTATACTATGGTTCATAGAAGCAGGAATGGAGGGATGGCTATGAGCCTGAATGATACCCCGCGGGCCAATCGGCTCCATATCGGTTTGTATGGGCGGCGCAACAGCGGGAAGTCGACGCTGGTCAACGCTTTGACCGGTCAGCAGGTGGCGACGGTTTCTGCTGTGCCGGGGACGACGACGGACCCCGTATACAAGGCGATGGAGCTGCATGGAATCGGACCGGTGGTATTTATCGATACGGCCGGATTTGATGATGAGGGCGAGCTTGGTCTGCTGCGTGTTGATAAGACGGAGCGGGCAGCCCGGGAAACGGATCTGGCGCTGGTTCTTTTTCACGATGAGGATATGGCGGAGGAGCTGGACTGGGTTCATCGCTTTCGTCAGAGCGGAACGCCGGTGATCGCGGTGATCAGTCAGACGGATTTGTCGGCGGATGGAGGACGCAGTCTGGCTGAGCGCGTGGCAAAGGAAACTGGTCTGCGCCCTGTCCCCGTCAGTGCTGCGGAGAAATTCGGCCTCGATGCGCTGCGGTCGGAGATGATTCGTCAGCTTCCCGAGGACTTTGAGCAGCCGAGCATTACGCAAAACCTATGCCATGCCGGGGACACGGTTTTGCTGGTTATGCCGCAGGATATTCAGGCGCCGAAAGGACGGCTGATCCTGCCGCAGGTACAGACACTGCGGGAACTGCTGGATAAGAAGTGCCGCGCGGTCTGTTGTACGACCGATGAAATGGCGGCGGCGATTGCTTCGCTGAAAGAACCGCCGAATCTCATCATCACGGATTCGCAGGCCTTTCGCGAAGTCAGCCGGCAAAAGCCGGCCGAAAGCCGTCTGACCTCCTTTTCCGTGCTGTTTGCCGGCTATAAAGGCGATATCCGATACTACGCGGAATCCGCTGCCCGGCTGAGCAAGCTGAAGCCGGATGCGCATATTTTGATCGCCGAGGCATGTACGCATCGGCCTCTGACCGAGGATATCGGCCGCATCAAGCTGCCGCGTCTGCTGCGCAGCAAGTTGGGCGACGGGATTCGCATCGATGTGACGGCTGGACGCGATTTCCCGCAGGACCTTGCCGGAATCGATTTTGTCATTCATTGCGGCGCTTGTATGTTTAATCGCAAGTATGTGCTGAGCCGTGTAGCGCAGTGCCGGGAGCAGGGCGTTCCCATGTCGAATTACGGGATTGTGATCGCAGCGCTGCTGGGGATATTGGATGAAGTGGAATTGCCGGAGGATGATATAGGATGACAGCGCATCAGAAGCACAGAAGAGGCAGACAGCTTCTTGCAGCGGTACTGGCTATGGCCGTTCTGGCGCTGGCGGGTTCCGTCCCGGCGCAGGCCGAAGCGGATATCGAGCGGCAGGCTGCGGCGATTACGGCTTCGCTTTGCCTGCCGCAGATCCCGCAGGACAGGATTTACCGGGTTACGGATTACGGTGCGGTCCCCGATGACCGCCGGGATGACCGGCCGGCCTTTCAGCAGGCACTCGATCATGCCGCACAAAAGGGCGGGGTGGTTCTGGTACCGTCCGGACATTTTTATTTGGCCGGGCCGCTGACGCTTAGGAGTCATGTCGAACTGCGTCTGGACGATGGCGCGGTGCTGGATTTCAGCCACCGTCCGGATGATTATGCCGGGAAACTGGTATTGACGCGGTTCGAATGTACGGAATGTTATAATTATTCGCCCTTTCTCTATGTATACGGCGGTGAGGATATCGCCGTGACGGGGAGCGGCTCGCCGCAGCAGGGCGTGATTGACGGTCATGGAGACGCCTGGTGGCCATGGGTCGGTGCCGGGCTGTGGAAGGGCTCGTATCCCAACCAGCAGCAGGCCAGCAGTGAGTTGAAGGAGATGAGCAACGATGATGTGCCAGTGGAACAGCGTATTTTCGGCAGGGGACATTATTTGCGTCCGGTTCTGATTCAGCCGTATGCGAGCAAGAGAGTCCTTATCCGGGGAATCCGGGTCAAAAATTCGCCGATGTATCATATCAATCCGGTGCTTTGTGAGGATGTCATGGTAGATCATGTTGCGATCGAGGCATCCGGCCCGAATACGGACGGCGTGGATCCCGATGCCTGCCGAAACGTCTGGATCAAGGACAGCTTTTTCCAGACGGGAGATGACTGCATCGCCATCAAAGCCGGGCGGGATAACGACGGACGCCGCGTAGGGCGTCCGTCGCAGCGCATTGTTATTGAGCGCAATGTGTTCCGGGGCGGCCATGGCGGCGTGACCATGGGAAGTGAAATGGCCGGAGGAATCAGTCAGGTTTACAGTCTGCACAATGTGATGGACAGTCCGGATCTGCGCTGGGCTTACCGGTTGAAGACCAATTCCCGCCGCGGCGGCGGAGTCGAGGGATTCTGGGCGTTCGGCGATGAGATACGCCGTGTCAGCCGGGCGGTTCTGACGGTGGATATGGCATACGACGGCGGAGACATCGGCGAATATACGCCGGATATTCACGGACTGCATCTGGAAAATCTGACCGTGGATGCCTGCCGTACTCCATTGGCGGATATTCGGACCTATGCGCGCAATCCGGTGTATGATTTCACATGGAAGGATTGCGTGGTCCGCCGTGCGGGATCATCGGGCGGAAGGGTTTTCCGGCTGGAAGAGACGCCGGCGGAAAATATCCATCTGACGGGGATGCAGATCAACGGGAAAGCATGTGACGGCGCGGCGGATTTTTAAAGGTCTGCCGGTTGCCGTTCCCGGATAAATACGTTACAATGAAAAGGACGTCCATCGGTTTCAAATGACGAGGTGAACAATATGAATCGACACGTTTTTTTTCGAACGGGTTTTGTCCTTTTCTTGCTTATGGTGCTGCCCCTTTTGGGCGGGATGCCTGACCGGGCCGAAGCGGGCTGGTACTGGCTGAGCTCTGACGATCATTACAGCAAGTATTTTGATCCCGAATCCGTCGTGGTGACGAATCAGGTGGATACGGCGCGGGGACTGGTGCCGACGGAGATTCAAGTGTGGACGAAAACAGCCTACAGCTATGGCGGCGCGCAGGAAACGCTGCAAAATTACGGGCTGAATCGGAAAATCACCAATCCGGCTTCGCTGGCATATAGTACAGCGCAGCTTCTGATCCGTCCGCAGTACCGTACCGTCCGTTATTTACAGGAATCGTTTTATGATTCGGCCGGGAATGTCATCTGGTCCCGTTCTGACGGAACGGAGCGAGAAAAGGAGATCACGTCCCAGCAGTTTGATGAGGCGTTTTATGATGCTGCTGTCGATCAGGCCTTTCATCAGTCAGCGGAGACCGAGCGGGCCGCTGCCAAGGATCGCTGGACTACCATTTACGATGAAGCGTCGGCAGATGGAGTGAGGGTACATATTACCGCGGATACGACGACGATGCGTATGCGCGGAGACAATCTGGTGTATTGGGCCTGGCAGGAAACCAAGGATGCGAACGGCAAAGTCGTTGAAATCCAGTTCCTGAAAATGGCGGTGAATCTGCCGCAGGCTACCGCCAAGATCATCAGTGGAAAGTCATGGACAGCGCAGACGGGCTGGCAGTCGATGGACGAAAGTCTGGACGGTCAGTACCGGATGATCAGCAAGACCTCATCGGAATATAAGATGATCCGGGCTTTGCGCAGCTATGTGCAGGCCAATAGCAAATGGGTGAACCGCTACAGTCTGGAGTGAGCGGTACCAGCCTTCCCGCGCCTTTGTGCCGGGAAGGTTTTTTTGCGTGAAGATTTTGCGGCGCACGGAATCGCTTTGCATTGGTGATTTATGGTATAATAAAAACATTATCCCGCCGCGTCGGAGCTTGCCGCACTGCGGCCGACAGAGGAATATTGGAGGAAGTGGATTTATGCCGATAAAAATACCGAATGCGCTGCCGGCAGCGCATATTCTTGAAGGGGAGAACATCTTTGTGATGGATGCTGACCGGGCGTACAGTCAGGATATCCGTCCGCTGAAGATTTTGATTCTGAACCTGATGCCGATCAAGTATATCACGGAAACGCAGCTGCTGCGCCTGCTGGGAAACAGCCCGCTTCAGGTCGAAGTGGATTTTATCTATACGGAAACCTATACGCCGAGCCATACGCCGATGGATTATCTGGCGCAATTTTATGGAACGTTTGATGAGGTGCGCCACAAGAAATACGATGGCATGATTATCACCGGGGCTCCGGTGGAAAATATGGCGTTTGAAGAAGTGGCTTACTGGGATGAAGTGGCCGAAATCATGGAGTGGAGCAAGACTCATGTTTATTCGACGTTTCATATCTGCTGGGGGGCGCAGGCCGGCCTGTACTATCATTATGGGATTCCGAAATATCCGGTGTCCGAGAAGATATTCGGGGTGTTCCGGCATCATGTCTGTGTCGAGCATGAGCGCCTGCTGCGCGGCTTTGATGATGAATTTTATGTGCCGCATTCCCGCCATACGGAAGAGCATCGGGAAGATATTCTAAAAGTGCCGGAGCTTACGATTCTGGCGGAATCGGATTCCGAGGCCGGCCCTTATATCATTGCGAATCTGCCCCGGCGCCAGTTCTTTATCACCGGTCATGCGGAGTACGATCCGACGACGCTGAAACAGGAATATGACCGGGATAAGCAGGCCGGACTGAATCCGAAGATCCCGCAGAATTATTATCCGGATGATGATCCATCCCAGCCGCCGATCGTGCGCTGGCGAAGTGTGGCACATCTGCTCTTTGCCAACTGGCTGAACTATTATGTTTATCAGGAAACGCCGTATGAACTGGATACCTTGTACAAGGAGCCCGAGGACTGAAAACCGAATTTGTTCATCCCATTTTCATTTGCTGATGATAAAATGATAACGTTTAAATAAAAACGAGAAAGCAGTGCAGGAGGAATTCGTATATGAAGATGCGATGGGGCGCAGGGCTTCTGGCGGCAGTGGTGTTTTTTGCTGCTGCGCCGCAGACCGAAGCGGCAGAAGCGGTTCCGGAGGATATTTATCAGTGGGTGCAGTCGACTTCCAGACAAAATTATTACTTCAATAAGCAGCAGATTTATTATGATGTCGATGCGCAGAAACATATTAACCGGGATATTCTTCTGGTTCCGGTGCTCAAGACATACGACTCGATTCAGATTCAGGATGTGGTTTCCAAGCGGCGCTGGAAGATGGAATCGACGAGCGGTTACGGCGATCTGGTCGGAGCGGCGGAGTATTTGTGCTTTCATCTGAAGGAGCAGACGGTTCAGGTCACGAAGCATCAGGATCTGGACAGCGGCTGGGGGGTGCTCGATACGACGGAGCCCCAAAAACTGATCCGGATCGCAGACCTTTCCGAGAAGGATGTAGACGGTCGGTTTTACCGGGCCATCCTCCGCTATGCCGATGATCATGCGGAAGAGATCCTGACGCGGACGCAGAAGATGAAGGGAGCGGTTCTGGCCGAAAATACCGGCGGCAACGGCTCCTCTGCGCCGGCGAAAGGGCGGAAAGCGCATAAAAAGTCGTCGGCGGGGCATCGCTCTTCGGCGGCGCACTGACTGTCGGAAGGTATCGGATGAAAAGGGGAGAACCATGGGGGAATATCGGCAGGATCTTATTGACCGGGCCGCGCGGGATCATGTATTGAACGCGTCGGAAATCGAAAGCCTTCTGACCGATGACGAAGCGGAGAAAGCTCTGGCGGCGGCGGCGGATCGCGTCCGTCAGGAGTTTGTGGGCGACGGCGTGCATTTGCGCGGGCTGATCGAATTTTCCAATATCTGCCGCTGTCATTGTATGTACTGCGGGCTGCGGTGCGATAACAGCAAGATCGAGCGGTACCGGTTATCTCCGGATGAGATCGTGGAGCTGGCTGACAAGGCCCGGGGGTATGGTTATCATACCGTAGTCCTGCAGTCCGGTGAAGATTTGCAGTTTACCGCTCCGGTACTTTGCGGGATCATTCGGCGGATCAAGGCGATGGATCTGGCGGTGACGCTGTCTGTCGGCGAGCGTTCCTATGAAGAGTATCAGGCGTTCCGCGAGGCGGGGGCTGACCGGTACCTGCTTCGCATTGAAACAACGGATGCGGCGTTGTACGAGCGCTGGGACCCGGGGATGAGCCATGCGCGGCGAATACAATGTACGCTGGATTTAAAGAAACTGGGCTATGAGGTCGGCACGGGGACGCTGGTCGGCCTGCCGGGGCAGACTCCGGCGATGATCGCCCGGGATATTTTGTGGTATCAGCAGATTGATGCGGATATGGTCGGCATTGGCCCGCTGATCCCAAACGGCGATACGCCGCTGGGAAAAGCGGCGCCGGGCGACTGGCATTTGACGCGCCGGATGGTTTCGCTGCTGCGCCTGCTTCTGCCCGAGGCCAATATTCCCGCGACGACGGCGATGGAGACGATGGTTCCCCACGGCCGGGAGGTCATTTTGAATTCCGGTGCGAATGTGGTGATGCCTAATGTGACCGAGGGGGATTTTCGCCGGAAATATGCACTTTATCCCGGGAAGATTTGCGTAGCGGATACGCCCGCCGACTGCCGGGCCTGTATGGGCGGGCGCATTCGGGCTATGGGGCGTTTTGTGGCCGCGGACAAAGGGTTCCGGCATCATGGGCGGAGGAGGCAGGATGATGAGCGAGCAAAAGTATGCAACCATTGATATTGGCGGTACGGCGATCAAGTTCGGTTTGGCGGATGCGGATGGCCGCTTGCTGGAACGGGACTCCCGCCCGACACTGGCCAAAGAGGAGGGCGGCGAAGGGATTGTCCGCAAGGCAGTGGAGATTGTTCAGCAGTATCAGAAGCGGTATGCGCTGGGAGCTGTCGGGATCGATACGGCGGGCATCGTGCGTCCCGGCTTAGATGGCGAAATTGTCTTTGCCGGAGAGACCAGCTTTCCCGGCTACAGCGGCATTTTGCTGGGCCGCCGGGTCAGCGAAGCCTGCGGGATTCCCTGTGTGGTTGAAAATGATGTCAATGCGGCCGCTTTGGGCGAATATTGGCAGGGCGCGGCAAAGGGCGCGGAATCGGTTTTTGTCATGACCGTGGGAACCGGCATCGGCGGGTGTTTTCTCCTCCATGGCAAGGTATGGCATGGCGCCGGATTCAGCGCTGGTGAAGCGGGATTTATGCGCGTTCATGGTGAACATCGGCTGTTTGAGGAGACTGCGTCCACCCGGTCGATGATTCAGGAAGCCGCCGTGTCGCATAATGTTTCCCCGGCCGGACTGAAAGGAAGCACGGTCTTTGCCTGGGCGGAGGACGGCGATGCGGATGCGGTTCTGGCCATTGAACACATGATCGATAACCTTTCGGAGGGACTGGCCAATATCTGCTGTTTGTTAAATCCGGAAGTTATCGTGCTGGGCGGCGGCGTGATGGCGCAGGAGAAATACCTGCGTCCGCGGATTGTTCAGCGTATCGAAAAGCTGGTGGTTCCGGCCATGCGCTCGGGAACGCGCATCGAATTTGCTCGTCTGGGCAATGCGGCGGGGATGATTGGCAATCTGTACCACCTGCATAGTGCCGGCTTAATTCGTTGAGTATATCAACTATTTAACGGAAATTCAATCTGTTTATCAGGGGATTTTAATCTGCAGGGAATAATATAGCGGCAGGTAAGGAAAGATTTGTCGGGGTCCGATCAGATGCCCGGAAATGAGGGGGAGAACAATGAGGAATACAGGAAAAGCGTTCCGAATGATTATCGCCGTGCTTTCGCTGCTGATCTTTTCTATGACGACAGCGTTCGCATCGGGAGAAAAGGTAGACTGGAACAAAAACGTAATTCGCGCAACAGGCGGCGGCGTGGCTCCCGCCGGGGCGCGCAATGCTGCGCAGGCAAGAATGATGGCCCGGCGGGCCGCGATTGTCAACGCGTACCGGCAGCTGGCCGAATCCGCCGGAGGAGTAAACATCGATGCGGAAACGACGGTAGATATGGCTTCGGTGAGCAGTGATGTGGTCAAAACAAAGGTTCAGGCCGTGGTGCGCGGGGCGCGGATCGTTTCCGAAAAGGCGACGTCGGACGGCGGTTATGAGGTGACGGTAGAAGTACCGCTGTATGGCGTCTCCTCTCTGGCCGGCGCGGTTTTAGACCGGCCGGATTCGGTGCAGTCCTTTCCGGCTCCGGATGCTTCCGTTGCCCCGTCCTCGGTAAACGTAGAGGTTCGCGTAGACACGGGTGCTCCGGCAGTGAATCGTCCGGTGACGACAACCGGCTCGGCGGCCTCTTCGTCCGGGTCGTCTGCGGCGGAGACTCCGGCCGGCCGTGCTATCGGAGGATTTACCGGGCTGATTGTCGATTGCCGCGGATTTGGCTTAAAACCCGTTATGAGTCCGGTCATTAAAAATGAAATCGGACAGCCGATTTACGGCTATAAAAATCTGGATTATGATAAAGTTGTGGAAAACGGTATGGCGGGCTATGCCTACGATTGGAGCACGGCGGGACGTGCCGGTTCCCATCCGCTAGTCGTCCGGGCCATGGCGCTGGACAAACAGCACAGCAATCCGATTTTGTCGATGGCCGATGCCAACCGGGTTCTGATCGAAAATGGCGCAGCGCATTTCCTCGATGAGACGAAGGTCGTTTTCCTGCGCTGACGGAACGAACGATCAAAAGAGCGATATGTCTTGATGGAATACCCCTGAATTGGACGGTGAAACAAAAACGTCCGATTCAGGGGTATATTAGTGAAGAAGGCGATTTTGCCATCAATAGCCCTTCAGATGAGCGCTGTCATGCCATCATGACCGCTCTGGCATCGGTTATGTTCCATGAGCTGCAGAAATGATGGACAATAGGAAATATAGAGATTATCCTTTTAGTTTTTCCGAGCACTTGAGTATTTCATCGTAATGGGAAATCTTGTAGTCCAGCCGCTCCATGGTGGCTTGCAAGGCTTCCAGTTGCTCTTGCAGACGGGCACGCTGTTCAACCAGAATATCCTTGCGGGCTTCTTCAGTACCTTCTTGGAAAAACAGGGAAACGTAGTCGATGAGGGCTTCGACCTGTACTCCGGCGCCACGCATACATTTGGCAAATTCGATCCAGCCGCAGGAGGCCTCGTCAAAATCCCGGATGCCGTTTTCTTTGCGGGGGACATGCGGGATGAGCCCGATCCGTTCGTAATAGCGGATGGTGTCAGCGGATAAATCGTATTTTTCACTTACTTCTTTGATGGTCATTTTTCTCACCTCGTTGTGAAGAACGGTATATCAATGGCTCTAGTGTAGCATTTGGAGTCCCCTCCAAGTCAAGAAAAATTTACGAGGGTAATCTCCATTCCTCCGGGCAAAGGGGAAAAAGCCGTATACATTGTGCAAAAAATTACAGAGAAAAGGAGGGCTCTATTCTATAATACCAGATAGAAAGGATTTTTAAGGGGGAATGAGTGTGCAGCGCGATGCAGTGGTAAGGAAGGCTTATCGGCGGGTGGGGATTCGTGCTTCCCGTTATGATGGCATGATGACCAATAGCTCATTTTTGGGACGGATGGCATTGCGGCTCTTTTGGGGCTTGTCCGAAGCGAATTACCATAAATATATCACACAGGCTTTTCGCGGTATACCGGCAGGATTTGACGGAAAAATGCTTGAAGTGCCGGTGGGAACTGGCGCTCTGTCCCTGCCTGTCTATCGTGACCTGCCGGGCGCAGACATCACTTGTCTGGATTTTTCCGAAGAGATGCTGTCCAAAGCACGGGAAAGAGCTGCGGCTATGAATTTGTTCCGCCTGAAATTCTTAGCCGGGGATGTGGGACGCCTTCCCTTTGCGGATAATACCTTTGATTTAGTGTTGTCCATCAATGGATTCCACGCCTTTCCCGACAAGCCGGCTGCTTTTCGGGAAACCCGGAGAGTGCTGAAAAAAAACGGCATTTTGACCGGCTGCGTTTACATCAGCGGTCAAAATGCCGTAACGGATTGGTTTGTCAAGACGTTCTGCAGTTATCGCGGTTATTTTACCCCGCCTTTTGATACTCTGGACAGCCTGCAGGATAAACTGCGGCTGCTTTATCAAGAGGTACAGGTGACGAATATCGGTTCGTTTGCCTGCTTTACCTGTCAGAGATAGGGATGGGGATTCAGGCAAGCAGTTTGTAACGGCCGGCTTCTGTAACCAGCGAAAAAGAAGTGTTGGACAGCAGTCCTGCTACGAAACGATTTCGAAGGCTGTCGTAATACTCCGGCTTGCCGCCTGCCTTTGTCCAATACATACTGTGGACATCGGAACGCCGCTCCCAGGTGAAGGAATCCTCATGTTTATCCGTCACGATGTTGACACCGTCGCAGGGCATGCCGTCCAGCGTGCAGCTGTCGATGAGTTTATAGCACTCCTGCGCGGTCAGATTCGTTCCCGTATTTTTTTCTGCGCCAAACTGGAACAGAATATCCTTCATCGTATCCAGACGGTCTTCATGCTGTGTCAGCAGTTTTGTCGCCAAAGCTGCATAGCGGGTTTCAACCTGTTCAATGCGTGCGGATAACCAGCCGTGAATATTGGATTCGTCAATCAGTTCATCTAATGGACGGGTTTCCGTGTTTATATATGCTGCCGCTTCCTCAGCGGTCAGCCAGCCATTTCTTTCCGCGGCAGCTGCCAGCCGGCGGATAATCTCCTCCTGTACCTGAATTTTATCATACATCCAAAAGTGTATCGGTCCTAAAAACGCGCTCATAGCCATTCCTCCTCGTTGTTTATCTGGCTTCATGCTAACAAGATTGTCATAGCTATGCAGTAATAAATATCACAATTGCCGAAATGGCACGGGCTGGAACGGTTCGCACTTTTTCTTTTTATAGCAAACTCAACGCACAAACGTTCACTTCGTGGACATTGTGCGCCCGCCCTTACAGTAAATCCAACCAATCGCGCTGCGCCTGCGGCTTGCGTTCTTGGGGATTTACATAGTAAAAAATTCTCGAAGGGGGTATTGACTTAGAGTCCGCTCCAAGGTATAGACTTACAGACATCAGCTGAACGAAAGATGTTTGTAAGATATAGCGAAGGAGTAAATTCATGTATTTAGAGAAAGTCAATGGTCCTCAGGACATCAAAGGTTTTTCCCCGGAGCAGCGTAAGGTACTGGCCCGTGAAATGCGGGAGGCTATGTTGAAGCGGGCCAGTATTCACGGCGGCCACTTCGGGCCGGATTTTGGTATTGTGGACAAAATCATAGCAGAATTGATACAAGCATACGGAAAGAGAAATCCCTCGAAACCCTATAAAATAAGGGCTTCGAGGGATTTTTGTATTGTGAGGCAGAGGATTATAGGCTAGGAGCGGCTAATGCATGCCGGAATTTAGAGTTTGCGGCTTGGAGGGGTTGCATGGCTGAAAATGCTCCGTTTGTAGTGTGCAGGTACGCAGTAGAGGGGTGTTTGCATGGTATGCAATATAGGTGCAAAAGCAGGAATTATACCATCAGTGACGAAATGTCATAGTGAAAAGTAGTGGTAACAATAACAAAAAATCTGTAAGGAGTGGTTGACATTATAAACTGTAAAGTTTATAATTGAACACCTAAGTTTTAATATTGAAAGGAGTACCATGATGACAATCTCCGAACAGATTAAAGTTCTGTGCGTCAGAAATAATATTAGTGTGTCAGAACTAGCTCGGCGTCTCGGAACAACCCCTCAGAACTTTAATGGAAAAATGCGCAGGGAGTCCTTCTCTGTTGTTGATATGGAACGTATTGCAGAAGTTACAGGAACAACCTTTAAAAGGGAGTTCGTTCTGAGGAATGGGGAGACTGTATGATGAGTTACAAGAAATACTATGATAATCGGGATGTGATTTCCCTGTTTTCCGGTGCAATGGGGCTCGATATTGGATTGCAGGAGGCCGGTCTTAATGTGGCCATAGGCCAGGATTTTGAACCTGCCTGCGTAAAAACCATGAAGGCCAATGGGCATAACGTGCTCGGTGGCGATATTCGGGAAATCAAGCCGGAGACGCTTTTGGAAATGACTGGCTTGAAGGTCGGGGAACCATTTATGATATGCGGCGGCCCGCCCTGCCAGCCTTTCTCTACGGCAGGAAAAAGACTGGGTATCAATGACCCTCGTGGCAGCTTATTCATGGACTTTATCCGCATGATTGACTACATAAAGCCACGCTTCTTTATTATGGAGAATGTAAAGGGCATTGTTTCGGCCCCTTTGAAACATGTACCTGCGGATGAACGTGATGGCAATGATCCGGAACAGCAGCTGGGAACAGTGCTGGATGTCATTCTTTCCGAATTCAACAAGCTGGGCTATAAAACCGTATATGGCATACTGGATGCCGTGAATTATGGTGTCCCCCAATTTCGGGAGCGGTTCATCCTGATTGGCAGCAGAGATAACGAAGACGTATTCCTGCCGGTTCCTACTCACTTCCAAATGCACCAAGACCCAAATTATCGTTGGAAAACTGTCGGCGAGGCTATAAAGGATTTGGAAGATGAAGATGGCGAATGTGGAAAACTGACGCCGGAACGCAAGAAGTATCTGCGCATGGTTCCCGAGGGCGGTAACTGGAAGGATTTACCTAAGGATATTATTCCGGTGGCTATGGGCGGTGCCTATGAATCCGGTGGCGGAAAAGTGGGTTTCTATCGCAGATTGAGCTACGCCCAGCCGTCGCCGACCATAACCACAGCCCCAGCCCAAAAGGCTACCATGTTATGCCATCCAGTAAAAGACAGGCCGTTAAGCGTCCATGAATATGCGAGACTCCAGCAGTTCCCCGAGGGATGGATTTTCACAGGCACGACTGCGGCCAAGTACAAGCAGATAGGAAATGCCGTCCCCGTGGGACTGGCCAAGGCTATTGGTGAAGCCGTCATTGCCGTGGCGGACAAAAATGCTGTTGTGGAAACGAAGCGTTTCCGAGGGACAAGTATCCATAACAGAATTCGCAATGCCCTTGAGCTGGGCACCTATTCCGGAAAAATTGCAGCAGCTATGCTATAACGGGAGTGAAAGATATGGCGATTGGAAAAGAATATCATGAGGATGAAGTCGTAAAAGCTATTGCAAAGGCTATGGAAGACTTTTATGGCACCCTGATTGAAAAGATAGACGGACTGGATATTGTGAAAATCATGAAGCGGAAGAATCCATACCTCTATCGGGCCAAGGCGATGGAAAACGCATCGGAAATCGTGGAAAATGTACTTAGTGCCTTTGTTACATCCAGCGAAGAAACTATCTTCGGCAACTGCTTCTTTGAGCCGCTGGCCATTGCTGCCAGTGGCGGGAACAAGGCTTTGGCCGAGGGGATTGATATAATGGTTCAGGATAACGCCACCAATACGATTTATGCCGTGGCAGTAAAGAGCGGTCCAGCTGTTTTCAACGCAGACAGCAAGAAACGCCAAGAGCAGAATTTTACGGCAGCATCTAAACTGGCTCAGCAGGCAAAGGCCAGGTATGAGGCAATTATCGGCTATGGCTATGGCAAAAAGAAAGTAACGGGTCGTGGAAAGCCGAAAATGTACAGGGAAATTGCAGGCAAGCAGTTTTGGGCTGAACTTACCGGCGAGGAAGACTTCTATCTGAAAATCATCCAGTTCATGGGGGATTTGCCGGAACAGTATGTGGCCTCCTACAAGGAAAGTTACAACAAAGCATTCAATCGGCTGGTCAGAGAGTTTTCCATCAAGTTCTGCAAGGAAGACGGCAGTATTGACTGGGAGAGTTTGGTTGAGTTCAATTCTGGCGATTAACAATAGTTGATTTTCCATAAGAAGGTAGGCGAAAGGCGTGCAGTATGCAGTTGATCGTTATGCAGTAGGAAAAGAAAAGGAAGTTACTGCGGTAGAATTTGAGGATAAAAATATACCGGAGCGCCGAAATCGCTTCTTTTGCCCGGAATGTGGCGAACGGGTTTTCTATAGAAATAGAGGGGGAAATCATCCAAGTCAGTTTTATCATCAAGAAAAGACAGCACAAGCACCAGAATGTGATAAAAGAGTGGATGGCAGGTCGGGGTTAACTCTGAGCCAGAGAGTTGGCCTGCCTGTCTTTTTGACTAGTAGTGTATCCGGTCAGTTTCAGTTGAACATTGGCTTTCCTGCTTTAGGTGCTGAGATGTTGGGGAGAGCCTCAAAGCTAGGATACAAAGTAAAAATCTCTGGAGGTAATTGCTTTAGAACGGTAGGTTTGAATCCGACAAATTTTATTGAAGATGAAATGACTTTAATACCTGTAGATTTCACTCCACCATCTAGTAAAAATTTTGAAATTTTTGCTTATGGAGAAGGAAATATAGTGGGGCTTCAACGGAAGTGGTCTGACTATGCTGACGGATTCGGAAGGGGAGGAGCTATCTTTTCCTATAGCGAAATGGGAGGAAAAAAGATACGTTGTGGAGATAGTATTTCCACAAATAGAGATTATTATGCTGTAGTAAGAAGTAAGTTGCACTCATATTCAGCAATTAAACAAGAACTTGTTGGGGATTTAGCAATAGGAAATACTTTATATAAAGTATATAGATTTAACATAAAAGTATCTGCAGATGATATAAAATATTTCTCGATAATAAATGATTATCTTAAAGAAACATTTGGTGTTTGGCTTTTAGAATGTTTGCCTGAAATAATTCCAATATGGCCACCAGTTATTCAAAGAGATGTCATGATTCCGATAGAGACGAAATCGGCACTATGTTGTGTTGTATCAAGTGGGAACTCAGACCCCAAGGTGTATACTTATTCCAATACAGGGGTAAAAAATAAAGAGATAGAAATATTACCTGTCGGTATCAAGATGATAAATGTACTAGTAGGGAGAGAACCAATAGCGCTATCTGTTGATAGAAAATATGTAGGTAGAGAAGTGATATTTGAAGCGAGAGAAGTTCATAGTAGTACATATCATCATAGTATAAAAATTACGAATAATCAAGGAGTTAGTTTTTTCTGGAAGGATATATATCCTTCATTACTTAGAGAAGGTTTTTTTATTGAAACGAATGCTAAATTTGATTTTTATATAAAGGAAAATAATAGAATTTATAGGCATATGCCAATTAGGGATTGTATCACAATGATTCCATCAAATGATAGCTATACAGAATTGCTCTGTGTAGTAGAAAATACAGTTTTTGAATATTATATACCTAAGAAAGAAATATGTTCTTATGACTATGATGATTTCTATTATAAACTTATGAAATCGATGAATAAGGGATTGATGGTTCCGATACCTCACTGGATTAATTCATTATTGAGGATGTTTAAGCGAAATCACGAAACTAGGATTTATGAATTAATGTTAAACGCAATGAGAAACGGAAAAATTCACTTGGAAATGTTGAGACAACTTCGATTGATTGATTTAGAGATAAAAAAAGAAATATATGGGAAATACAAATAGGGAAGGATATATAGTTATGAAAAATCTTGGTGATTTGTCGCAAAAGGAACTAGAATATATCTGTGAGCGAATACCTCTTGATGTAATAAGAAATTATTTTCAGAAAAATCCGAAAGAGTTTGGTAAAATAAAATCTGGGTTTAGACCAGAAACGTTATCGGATAGAGATACCCTGGATACGTTTGTAAAAAATGCCAATAAGCCGTTTGTCACAGCGTTTATAGAATCTACTGTTACTAGATGGTTAGAACAAATTCAAGATAATATTAATGAACTTGAAAATGCTGGATATTCTGCTGGAGAGGCATTACTCAAGACAATACCTAATTGCTTTTTTGCAGACTGTCCTAGCTTATACTTTAAATTAGTAAATCGGGATGTTAATAATGATTATATACAACTATTAAAAGATGCTCTTTCGTTTGCTGAAAAAATATCAAAAAATAAAAGTGCTTCTGAGGAAAAAAACATAAGTACATCAATTTTGCTTAATGAGGCAAATGTAAAAATTGATGAATTAAATGCTGAAATAGAAAGATACAAAGAACATGAAAAAATATTAAATAATAATATAAAAGAGCTAAAATTGCATACTAAAACATGTAATGATGAAGTTGAGAATATAAATTCGAAGCTTAAAAAAGCAGAAGAAAATTTATATAATATGCAATCCGAGCTTGAACATTATAAGCGCCTTTGTGAATATGTGGATGATGAATTTAGACAGGATGAATTTCGGCAATTCCAATACGTGTCAATTGGACAAATTAGTCACGATTATAATGGCCAAATTTGGATTAATAGATTGGCAGATATAAGTGATGGTGAAATACAGTTATTTATACCTGATGATAATGCACCACATTATTTTGAGAACAGAGATAGATTGTATTGGAAAAATGGACCAGCAACAGATGGGGAAATTGCAATTTGGAGTTGGAGAGCAGATCCTCGTGATGTTGATCCATCTAAGGATTATATTAAAAGTGAATATAATCGGAATACGAAATTTACTGAGGTTATTGAATTTCCTCAATGTAAGAATCTGACTGATATTGCAAAGTATATAACTCAATGGTTCGAAAAAACATTTATCAGTGACAAAGTTTTGTTCGTTTGTACTACGTCTAGTGGCATAAAAGAGGGATTACTGTGTTCTCCGGGAAATTTAGAATGTTCAGGGACGAAGGTGAGACTGGATAAATCTGTTTTTATGTTGCCACATTATACTGTGCGATTTACTGATACAATAAAGTTAGCAGGTATCCGTGTTTTCCGTAAGATGAATTTAGGAATTCCCCAGTCCGTTTACCGAGTACGTACACCGTTTGATGCTATAAAAGAAATGCTCCTTTCCAGAGCATCGATAACGCATCTTCGGGAGAATGGATGGTCAAAAAAAGAAGCTCAAAGGTGTAGGAATTATCTGGAAAATATTCCTAAGCAAACAATTGTGCAAGAATTGGCAGAAACATTTGCATGTAAAGAACAAGAAGCAAAAGAATATGTTGATTCATTCTTTAATAGTGTTGATTCCTATTTAACATCATCTGATTTTGATACGCAGATTTTAGCTGTAGCTTTAGAACGAAACACGGATTTGATTATGCGTTGTAAAGAACAGTTAACTGACGAATGGAGAAAAGAAAATTCAACAATGTTTGAATTGGCACAAGAGAAATTAAAGGAAGCTGAAAAAGCAACTGTTAAAGAGCGGAAAGATGCAGAAGTGCTTATAAAACAAAAATCTGAACTCGCTGAAGAAATAAATGGAATTAATAATAAAATAGAAGAGAAAAAGAGACTGGCATTAGAAGTAGAAAGTAAGATTGCCATACGCATTGAAGAGGCTAAAAAGAATGCTGCAGAATTTATCAGTCAAATGGCATTCGTTTCGCCTGTACGAGAACAAAGCTCGAGTGAGAAAAGTAATGGAAAGAAAATTAATGTTTACAAAAGTTTAATGCCATGTGTTAACGGTGGAAATATAGATGACATAGATACCTTTGAAGAAGAATTGATAGCAAATTTCAATATAATAGGGTATCGAGAAGAAGTTTCGATAGAGATGGCACAAACTATTTCTTTTGGAATTGGCAATCATATTCCTATAGTTATTGGTGATAATTCTACATCTATAGGTCAATGTGTTGCTGCCACTATTAAGGGCGGGGAATTATCTGAAATCTTTATAAGTAGTCCAGAAATTAATGTTGATAGCTTGACTGAAACTATAAGAAATGAAATACAAGAACATGAAAATCGAGTAATTCTTATTCATGGTGTTTTTGATAGTTATAGTATCGGCGTTTATAATGTTTTAGTTAACCGACTTAAATGCATGGAAGAAGAGCTCGTGGTATTTCTCTCTATTGAAGGGATATCTTTAAATATGATTCCTTCCAATGTTTGGTCAACTTCTTTTTATATTAATGGCGATGAAGGTCTAGATATGATGGCTTGCGAAACTGTTAATTCATTTGATATCTCAATGAGTTTTAAACGTAAAAATAATGATAAGGAATTTAAGGTAAAGAAGAAGGAATTAACTCCATTTGCATCGATAATTGGTAATAGGCAGGCAAATTTATATGCATTATACTTATCTTATTACAATCTTGATTTGAATGAAAGCTATACAATTTTGAAACAAATGATTGCTGTCGCACTTTCCTTAGGAAAGGAAGAAATGTTAAATTCTTGTTTTATCGAAAATGGAATTTCGTATGGTGAAAAGTTAATCGAGAAATTTCTTTGAGGTGAATTGATTGGCTGAAAAAGAAGTAGATAAGATGGCAATGGACTTGGGAATAATTCCATTTCAAGATGAATCTTCTCTTGAATATAGAAGTAGAGTTGTTTATTCTGCAATGTCTTGTTGGATAAAAGCAATAGCAATGGATCGACCAGTCGGTAATAGGGACTCAAATTTTATAGGTGTAAGTAGAAGACATATATATGAAAGAAGTCGAGTAATTTTAGAGAATATATGTAAAATATATCCTGAGTTGTCCTTTTGGTTTAATTTATCAGAAACAGAACACCATCCTGTAAATTTAATTCGAACAAGACTGTTGAAACATGGTGACCTTCGTAATGAAGGATTCAATACAAATATAGCATTGTCACATTCATATTCAAAGCAACTATCAACAGGGGTGGAAACTTTATACGGAGAATTGTTAGGAGATGATATAGAGTACGTTGGCGTCGCTACCATTAGAAGAAACGCTATAGTTAATCCGGCAGAAAAATTAATAAGAATTCAGGACTGGCTAAATGAATTTTTAAAAGAATTATGGTGGTCGAAAGAGTTCCCTAATACAAACGGATGGCAGTTTTTTAATCCAGCGACTTATGTAAAAAATAACAGTTCTGCATGGCAGGAATCATTGCCACAAGATGTATGTGGAATAATACTTGGTCGGAGTTGTATAAATAAATCAGAGTATGAGTATTATTTGTTAAAACCTAAGATGAAATTGTTGCATAGGATAGATCCATTTCTTAAAAATCAAGGTTATCATAAAAGGATTATGTATGCGCTGAGAGATAGTGTAAATAATTCCTCTGAAGCAACCATAAAAGTGTATGATTCACATGTATATTTGAGACTTAATGCACATCTTCCGGAAAAAGAGAACTCTCTACTGGAAAGATACGCTTGGCCATTGCGTCATGTAAATGACATATCGGCTTGGATTATGACTCCATTCATCTGGGATTTTGTAAAGCCTTTTATTGAGAGTTTAGGTATACGAATTAAGGAGGGCAAAAATGGATAAGTATGGTGTCAAAAGTACTCATGAGGCAATTAAGAAAAAACTGGTAGATTATATCAGCACTGTTTATCTAGGAAAGAATGATGCACTCCGTTCTGCGTGTATGAGTGAGTTAGAGAAAACAGGGGTGCTATTTCAAGAACCTTATATTGAGGCCAATCATGCATATGTGCAGATGCACAATGGTATAGATTCGGCTAATATTCCAGATGATGTGAAAAGAATTCTAAAGGGGATGGTGGAGCGAAAACTTGGTGTTTTCGCAAATCCATATCTACATCAGGTAGAATCTTTGGAGAACTATTATAAGGGCAATGATTTATTTGTTTCAACCGGTACTGGCTCTGGTAAAACTGAGTGTTTCATGTGGCCAATGGCAACAAAATTGGTTATTGAGCAGATGCATTCGCCTGATACATGGAAAAAGCGTGGTATAAGGACAATAATGTTGTATCCTATGAATGCATTGGTCTCTGATCAGATGGGGCGTTTGAGGAAGATGATTGGAAATGGAGAAAATGGTTTTCATGATCTTATTCAAGAATTAGCCCCTGGGTCGAGAATTCCACAATTTGGTATGTATACAGGACGTACACCTTATCCCGGTATAAGAGATAAGAAAGAGGATATTAAATACGCAGACACAATAAGGAGGGATATCCTCGCACAATCAGATGAGGTGAAAAATAAACTTCATGAATTGGGGAAATATCCTTCAAAATACAGTTTGGAAGATTTTGCAAATCGTCTTGAGTCAGAGTCTAGTGTTATTACAGATTCACGGGATGCAGAATTGGTTACACGGCAAGAAATGCAGAATTTATGTCCGGATATATTGATAACTAACTATTCTATGCTTGAATATATGCTCATGCGTCCTATTGAAAAAACAATATGGGAGTCAACTCGTGAGTGGTTGGATAGTTCAGAAAAGAATAAGTTACTCTTTGTTATCGATGAAGCACATATGTATCGTGGCTCTGCTGGCGGTGAAGTTGCTTTGCTTATTCGCAGAGTGTTGCATAAACTGGGTATAGGACGTGACAGAATACAGTTTATACTGACAAGTGCTAGTGTCCCATCTGGCGCGGAAGAAAGCATTTATGAATTCGCATGTGAGCTGAGTGCACAGGATGTGAAGGATAATTCTTTTGTAATTATTAGAGGGAAGGACACTCCTATTGACCTGACTGGAAAAGAGATAAATCCAGAAGAATTAAGTGATTATAATATTGATGCTTTGCAGTCAGAATGGGATAGAAAAGGTCTTGCAATAAAAGATTTTGCTCAACGGCTACGTCTGGAAGAAAATTGTGATTTTAATGATAGTAAGGACGTAGAAATTTGGCTCTACAAACAATTATCTGACATAAATCCTATGAGAAGAATTATGAAGGAGACGAGAGGGAATGCTACAAGCTTTGAGCAGCTTGCTAAAAAAGCTTTTCCGGATGTAGAGGTTGATGTTGCTCAGAAAGCTACCAGTACGTTGCTGGCTATTGCTCCGTTGGCAAAAAATAAAGACAATCAGGTTTTATATCCGGCAAGATTACATATGATGTTTCGTGGTTTGCAAGGTATATATGCTTGTTCAAATCCTGCCTGCAAATGTAAAAATCATGATGGTAGTATGGGGCTAGGAAGAATATATCTAAAAAGGCCAGGAATACGCTGCAGTTGTGGCAGTATGATATATGAATTATTCAATGAACGTTCTTGTGGTGCTTTATTTTTGCATGGGTATGTGGATCCATCTGAGGGCAATAATCCTTTTGTATGGAGTGAGATGGGGGCACAGTTATCTGATAACCTAAAAGAAGTGTTTTTTTATATAATACCAAATGATGGTAGTTTTAAACGTAAAAAGGATATAAAGATTGGATGGCTTAATACAGTTGCAGGGAGATTGGATACTTGTAATGACCATGCAAATGAGGAGGGATTCATTCAAGTAGCTTTTAGTGTTAATGAAACAGAAGAGCGTTCTAACCAATGGACATTTAAAACTTGCCCAAAATGTGAAAAACGAAATTTTGTTGCAACTGATTTTGTTACTAAAGGAAATGAACCTTTTTTTAATATTGTATCTGAGCAATTTTATGTACAACCATCTGTTCCGAAGTATTCAAATTTGATAAATCAAGGCAGGAAAGTATTGTTGTTCTCTGATAGTAGACAAAGAGCGGCTGTGTTAGCACGTGATTTGACAAAAGCAGCAGATGAGGATGCAATGAAGAAAGCACTTACTGTTGCTGCTAAGGAGTTGCAGGAATGGGCATCGTCACATGGTGAGCAGCCAACTATGAGCTTGTTATATGTTTTTTTCCTAAAAGTTGCATATTTGAATAAGCTTCGTTTCTTTTATGGTAATAACGAAAAAGATCTGTTAGAAGACCTTGAAACAATGGCACAGCGATATGAGAAGAAAGGTGATAAACTACGATATACTACTATTGCAAAAAAATATTTTTACCATAAGCCAGAACAATATAGCGAACATCTTTTGCGTCAATTGTGTAGCAATTTTCGCTCTTTGACAGATGCTGGATTGTGTTGGATAGAGCCGTGCGATATTGATGAAGATGATTTTGAAGAAATAGAAGAAACTCTTGAAGATGTCGATATGTCCCTTAGCGAGTTTAAAATACTGTTCGCAGCGTGGGCTATGGAAATAATGACTTCAGAATATGCAATCGGTTCAGATATTCCAGATTCAATAAGACGAAATATTACAGCATACAGACAGCGAATGGGGGTAGAGGATATATCAAAGCTTCCTCCACGTATTAGAGATTTTCTATCTGAGCATGGGCTTTCGACAGAACAAATTACAGTCGTTACAAAATTGTTGTCAAATTTCCTTGCCAAGGGTACAGATACATCTACATCGAATTACTATTTAAATATGGAAACGGTCGTACTTCGTTATGGTGTGGAGCACGAATGGTATAAGTGTCCTCGGTGTAGTGGTATATTCCCGTATACTATATGGGGCAAGTGTGCTCATTGTGGAAAAGGTGAACCGCATCTAATGATAGGGGATGATTTTAAAGGAATTGATTTTTGGAGAGGGCCTGTTTTAAGAGCTATAGATGGTGACCCTCAGGCACTTATGACAAGAATTAATACGGAAGAGCATACAGCACAATTGTCACATAAAGATCAAAGAGACAATACTTGGTCAACAACTGAAGATTTTGAAATGCGATTTCAAAATGTTCATGTGAATAATGATCGCCCAGTAGATATTCTAAGTTGTACAACGACTATGGAAGTTGGCATTGATATTGGTTCTTTGACTGCGGTGGGACTGAGGAATATCCCTCCTATGAGAGAGAATTATCAACAAAGAGCAGGTCGTGCAGGTCGTAAAAGTGCGGCTATATCAACTATTGTAACTTTTGCAGATAATCGTCCGCATGACAGTTACTATTTTCACAGTCCCGAGAGAATTATTTCTGGTGAACCAAGAACTCCATGGATTGATGTTAATAATCTAAAATTAGTATTTAGACATTTTAATGTTATTCTTGTTACAGAGTTTTTTGATAGCATTGGATTGGGAGCAGATCGTGAAGAAATAGAAAGTTTTTTTGCGAATTGGTATGGACAGTTTAAAACATTTGTACAAGATAAAAGGCATGAAGACTTTAACATTAAGGCTCTAGTTCCTAGTGGGATATCTTTTGACTTTGGAGCGTACAAGAAAGAATTTATTTCAGAAATGGACGAATTGAAGGAGAAAGTAAAGAGTTTCCCAGAAAACTATAAGGAGGATGATAATTCGTATAAAAAGGTATTAGATACTTTGCTTGAAGTGGGGATTTTTCCCACATACTCTTTCCCAAAAGATGTTGTTGGATTTTATGTAGAGGATCAGTATGGAAAGAGAATTGTTCAAAAACCAGAACGTTCTTTGGATATGGCAATAAGTGAATATGCTCCTGGTCGGATTATTGTTATTAATAAGGAAACATATAAGTCTGGTGGAATATATAGTTTTCACTCCAAATTTAAGCCAGAGGAGCAAGATCATCCAGCAAGACCATATTTCGATAGTAAAGATTATTACAAGCCACTCTATTATTGTGATGAACCGTCATGTAATTGGATGGGATTAAGTTATACTAAGAAATGTCCATTTTGTGGAGGAGAAAGTATTCAAGAGAAATATCTTTTAAGGCCATGGGGATTTGCACCTATAGCAGGAAGTAAACAGATGACAGGAGATGAGAATGCTGAATTATCTTACGCAGAGACACCGAGTTATTCAATTACGCCAGCTGAAGATGAAATGGTCAATGTAGTAACATATGATAATCTTAGATATTCAAAACGTTCTGATGACCCGTTGATTATATTGAATAAAGGGCCAAAAGGAAAAGGTTTTATGGTTTGCGAGGATTGTGGAGCAGCGGTGCCGGGGGATGAACCTGCGGCTTTGGATAAAATCAGGAAACCATATAGGCATCCGCATAAAGATTATAATTGTCATCATCCATCATCTCGTAGGGTTAATACCTTTTTAGGTAATCAATTTTTAACAGATATGGTAGTTTATGAAATTTCATTGGATAATGACAAAATCAATGTAGAGCCAAGTGGATTGTGGATTCAGAGAGCAGGTCAAACATTAGCGGAAGCTATGACCTTAGCTGGTGGCAGACTTTTAGATATTGAATTCAATGAAATCAAGAGTGGTTATCGTTTACGTTACAATAAGGAAAAGAAAAAGACATTTGTAGATGTGTTCCTGTTTGATAGTCTTTCAAGTGGTGCAGGTTATTGTTCAGCGTTGGCTGATCGTACAGAAGAATTGATGCAGGAAACTAGAAATGTTCTAAATTCTTGTTCAGCTGAATGTGATAGTGCGTGTCATGAATGTTTGATGCATTATTGGAATCAGCGTGTTCATGGAATTTTGGATCGATTCGCTGCATTGGATTTACTTGATTGGTGTCAGCACTCAAAGCTTCCAGGGAAACTATCGTATGCAAAGCAACATGAGCTCTTGAATCCTCTGAACTTCCTTGGAGCAGAGTATTCTATTGAAGCTGATGGGAAAAAGCATTATATAAGCATAGGCGGGAAAAAGCGTGAGATTATAGCCTACCCAGCAATGTGGAGTACACAGTATATAAGACTTACAACAGATGGTGTAGTAGTTGTATCCGATAAACTTTTGAAATATGCACTTCCAAAGGCTGATTCTGTTATTAGAGAGCAATTTTGAAATGCTGCAAGTGCAATACTCACTAGTGTGTTATGAATAAAAAATAAGCATAATCGTGTCAGCGATTATGCTTATTTTTTATTTTGCGGGATATAGTGTTGTTTGATTACAAATATCAATTATGTCTATTGACAGTGTACATCGGCAAGCGTATACTAATGCATGGTTAACAAAGATTGACTATGAATATTAAACTGATTATAGGGGATTGGCAAGGGGGAATTGTACTTGGCACAGTCAGTGAAGTTGTATTTTCAAGAAGAACATGAGGATGAAATTTATGATGCAATCTGCAGTCGCATCGATGAGCATCCAGAAGAACTTGAAGAACAATTTAGTAAACTGCGTCGCATGGGCGAACTTACCTTGGAAGAAGTCAAGGTAATGAATGTTTACACGGAGTGGAATTCTGAAAATGAGTTACAATTTGAAATTTCCGCGTGTGCTACGGTAGACTGCGATGAGGGGAATCATCATTACGATGACACGCGCAGTACATATAAATGGTATACTGTCAAGGGAACTGGTAGTTTGGACAACCTGTTGGAGGATTTCAGTATTCAAAATGTCGCGCCTTACCTCAAGGGAAAACGCCATTCTGCTCGTGCATTGAAGGATACCTTTGTTCCGGATATCAAAAAGGAGAATCTGGATAATGTTGCAGAATGGGTTCTGACGAGGTACTATCCAGAGGCTCTTAAGCAGCCGATGGCAATAGATACAGATATTCTCCTAAAAAGGATGGGGCTTTTCAAGATAGAGCGCAGGATTTCAAAGGATGCTTCTGTTTTTGGGCGTATATACTTTGAAGATGCTGAATCTGCGTTCTACAATGATGATACAGAAAGACTGGAAACGGTGCCGGTCAAGGCCGGGACAATTATGGTGGACCCTATGGTGTTCTTTTTGAGGAATATGGGGTCTGTCAATAATACCATCATACATGAATGCATTCATTGGTTATTTCATAGGCCGCTGTTTGTGCTTGAAAAGATATCAGATTCTTCCCTTAAGCAAATTGATTGTGCTATTGCCGGCGGCATCCGTGGACGGAAGTGGTCGACAGCAAGGACGATTGAGTGGCAGGCAAATGCACTGACACCAAGGATTCAAATGCCCGCTCGGACATTCCGTAAGAAGGCGAATGCTCTTATTGTGAAGGCATTAAACGATTACGAGACAGATTCGCTGTTGGATGTAATTGAAACAGTAATAGAGCAGTTGGCTGAATTTTTCGAGGTGTCCAAGCTGTCGGCAAAAATACGCATGATAGAACTTGGCTATGAAGTTGCCAGAGGTGCATTCATTTACATTGATGGTAAGTATGTACGGCCTTACGGCTATAAGGCGGGATTCCTGCAAGATAACCAAACATTCTCAATTGGTGTCAAGGATTTTTTACGATTGAGTTTGCAGGATTATGACTTGAGGGAAGATAAGCGTAGTCTTGAATATGTCTATGTAGATTCGCATTTGGTTTATGATAGGCCAAAGTATGTTAACCATACAGATAATGGTGTGGAAATGACACCATATGCATTGTCTCATATGGATGAATGCTGTTTAGTATTCAATTTGGAACTTGACTCGCAAATAGAAGAAGATAGGTATCATTCTATATGCTATTTGAACAGGGATGAGGATAACGGATTGGTGTTCAATCTGGAATTTTCAGCTGGTCTGGACCATGCGGGAAAAATGTCGCAGGACGAAGTAGAACTTAGGGAACTTAATGCGGCATACGATATGCTTGACGAATTGCCAGGTAATTATGCAAAAGCATTAGCTGTGCTTGTTGACAAAAGTGGAATGACTAAGGACGAAATTGCTGATGAGATGTGTGTTTCGCCTAAGACAGTTAATCGCATTTTGAATGGGGAAGCTGGCAGTATAGAGAATTTGGCATATTTTTGCTTGTCTCTGCAGCTTCATCCGGTTCTCAGCGAATATCTGATAGAACGTTCTCCGTGGAATTTTGATATGCGTAACAAGGAACACCGTGCCTTGCGAGAAGTGCTCAGACATTTCTATGGACATAAGATGTCTTATATTCGTGAGCGGATTTCAAAACTAACTGCATAGGGACATTTCGTGTCCTTGAAAATGGCGAAAAAGCGCCCTTTGACGATATGAATTATTGTCGGAGGGCGCTTTTTCCGTGTATTTATACGGGTTGACGGTTGGACACGGGCTGTCCGACACCATGAAACAGTTCTTGCTACAATTGAATTATCGAAAATAAATCATCTGTCAAAGAGGTTGCAACCTAGGCAGGGATACCAGACGGAATTTTCATTTATCACGTTGAAGTGTGAGGTGAAATTTGCCGGGGTAGCCTTCCTTTGTTGCAGCCTTTTTATGCTGGACGGGTATGTGCATCCCTGATGCTGTTTCGTTGGTTTTCCTTGCCTGGGGGCTCCTCGGCAAGGAGGAACAGCATCATGGATATGGTTCGCATTTATGTCAGCAACAAAATCGTCATGGTGGAGAAAAAGCAGTTTAAGCGTTGGCAGCGCAAGTATCACAGATTTTACTACATTAAAGAGCGTGGCCTCTATGTGCCGGTGTCAGAAGATTTCTACAAGCTGATCATGCGTCCGCAGTGGAGTGAGGAAAAAGCTGAACAGCGTAGCTTGGACTGCATCTATAAAGGAACTTCTCAGTGCGATGGCATTTGTGATGGTTGTACTAATCCAGTGTATAGGCAGTATTCGCTGAATCGTATGGAAGAGGATGGTATCAAGGATGTCCCCTGTCACAGGGATTTAGCGAAAGATTACCTTAAAAAGGTGGCAATAGAGGAACTGCATGAAGCTATAGACCAGCTGGATGATGAAGACTATGACCTGCTGGGCGTACTGATTGGTGACGAAACAGAGCGCGATGCTGCTGTTAGAACAGGACGTTCAAAGACAGGCATTCATAAGAGAAAAGTGCGCATCTTAAATTATTTGAAGAAAAAATTGCTCGAAGGGTGACCAAAGGGGGCAAAAATGTCCTCTTTATAGTGAAGGAGGAATGTGAAATGCAAAATTCCAAGTATGCAGCGGCAGTCCTTTTGGTTATCAGCCTCATAGCAAGGAACGCCGCAAGGAAAATTCTGAGGAGGTACCGCAAATGATGAAGCAAGATGAAATGCAAACGCTGGCAAGCGTAGTGGACAGCATGCACAAACTGGCCGAGGGGCTGGAAACGCTGGCGATTTATCTGTTGCGCGATGCTGGCGAACAGCAGGCAGTATCGGACTCAAAGGCGGCAAAAGAAACTGAGCCTGCTCAGCCTAAGGTGACGCTGGAAGAAGTCCGGGCAGTTTTGGCCGAGAAAAGCAGCGCTGGGCATACAGACGAGGTGCGTAAACTCCTGCAGTATTTTGGTGCTGCAAAGCTTTCAGCAGTAGACCCTAAGGATTATGCAGCCCTCAAGGCCAAAGCGGAGGTGCTTTGAGATGGCGGCAAGAGCACATGCAAAATTGTCTCCCTCCGGGGCAGACCGATGGCTTATCCACTGTACACCGTCAGCAAGTCTTGAAACGCAGTTTCCTAACTCTGCTGGGGAGGCGGCAGAAGAAGGAACAGCTGCTCATGCTCTTTGTGAGCACAAGCTGAAGAAGGCACTGAAACGCCGGAGCCGTCGGCCTCACTCGGATTTTGATTCTGATGAGATGGAAGAATGCGCTGATGGTTATGTGGCCTTTGTGCTGGAGCAGATGCAGGAAATACCCAATGCTATGGTGTGCATCGAGCAGCGGCTGGATTTGCAGGAATTCGTGCCGGAGGCGTTTGGTACGGCAGATTGCCTTATTGTAGGTGATGGCATTCTCCACGTCATTGACTTCAAATATGGTCTTGGGGTGCTGGTGGATGCCGAGCACAATCCGCAGATGATGCTTTATGCGCTGGGAGCACTGACCATGTTTGGCAGTCTCTATGATGTAACCGAGGTCAGAATGTCCATCTACCAGCCCCGTCGTGAGAACGTGTCCACCTGGTCTATCGCTGCTGATGAACTTATGACCTGGGCCGAGAAAACGGTAAAGCCCAGAGCACAGATGGCATTTAAGGGTGAAGGCGAGTTTGCGGCAGGTGTTTGGTGTCAGTTCTGCCGGGCGTCTCCCCGTTGCAGGGCAAGAGCCGAAGCCCAGCTGACTGTGGCGCAGGATGAGTTTCGCCTGCCACCACTATTAACAGATGAGGAGATAGCAGACCTGTTGCCTCGACTGCCGGAGCTGGTCAAGTGGGCTAATGCAGTTTCGGCCTATGCCCTTGAGGCAGCAGTCAACCATGGGAAGAAATGGCAGGGTTACAAACTTGTGGCAGGCCGTTCAGTCAGGAAATATGCTGACGAAGAAAAGGTGGTCGAAGCCGCACAGGCAGCAGGTTTTAAGGATATCTTCGAGCACAAGCTCATCACCCTTACCAGTATGGAAAAGCTAATGGGCAAGGCAACATTCAACGAGGTCTTAGGCGGCTTGGTTATTAAGCCGCAAGGCAAGCCTACGCTTGTGCCTGAGAGCGACAAGCGTCCGGCAATAGATGTAGGTTCAGAGTTTACGAATTTGGAGGAAAAAGAAAATGGCTAACAACAGCAAAACTAAGGTTATTACCGGTATCGTTCGTCTCAGCTATGAGCATGTGTGGGAGCCTGCCAGCATCAATGGCGGGGAGCCTAAGTATTCTGCATCGCTCATCATCCCTAAGAGCGACAAGAAGACCGTAAAGGCTATTGAGGAGGCCGTTGAGGCTGCTATCACCGAAGGCATTGGCAAGTTTGGCGGCAAGAAGCCAAACAAAGCTGCACTGAAACTGCCTCTCCGTGATGGGGATACGGAGCGCGAGGATGAGGCATATAAGGATGCCTTCTTCATCAATGCCAATAGCAAAACGGCTCCGCAGATTGTCGACCGTGCCGTGCGTCCTATTCTGGATAGGAACGAGGTTTATAGTGGCTGCTATGTCCGTGCCTCGATTTCCCTTTATGCATTTAACAGCAACGGCAACAAGGGCGTTGCCTGTGGGCTGAATAATCTGCAGAAGGTTAAGGATGGTGAGCCTTTGGGCGGGCATACCAGTGCCACGGATGATTTCACCGCTTTGGACGGTGCAGATGAGGACTTCCTGTCCTAAAAGTAATTAAGTTTTGCAGGGCGGCGGCTTTAGGGTCGCTGCCTTTTGCATAGGAGGCACAAAATGGTTTTAAGCATAGATATTGAAACATTCAGCAGCGTGGATTTATCAAAATCCGGGGTGTATAAATACGCCGCAAGCTCGGATTTTGAAATCCTGCTCTTTGGCTATTCGGTGGATGGCGGTGCTGTTCATGTGGTGGACTTCACCCATGGAGAGAAATTGCCGCAGGAAATTCTGTCGGCGCTGTTGGATGATAAGACCCCAAAGTGGGCATTTAATTGTACCTTTGAGCGTACCTGTATTGCCAGGTTCCTGCAGGATAAGGGCTTGCTGGCAGAGGGGAAGTTTCTAGACCCGGCATCGTGGTATTGTTCTATGGTGTGGTCTGCCTATATGGGACTGCCGCTGTCGCTGAAGTCAGTAGGTGCGGTGCTGGGCTTGGAGCAGCAGAAAATGGCAGAAGGACAAGACCTTATCCGCTACTTTTGTTGTCCCTGCAAGCCGACCAAGACCAATGGTGGCCGCAAACGTAACTTGCCCGCCGATGCCCCAGATAAGTGGGAGCTGTTCAAAAAATACAATTGTCGCGATGTGGAAGTGGAACTTGCCATCAAGGAACGGCTGGCCAAGTTTCCTGTGCCAGACTCAGTTTGGCGGGAATACCATCAGGATCAGGAAATCAATGACTGTGGCATTCTGGTAGATATGGCTTTGGTGCGAAATGCCATAGCTATCAGTCAGAAGTGTACGGAGGAGAATCTTAAACGTGCACAGGCCATCACAGGATTGGAAAATCCAAACTCTCCAATCCAGCTCAAGGAATGGCTGGCAAGTAACGGCATATCCGTGGATTCACTGGCAAAATCAGAGGTGGAACGCCTGCTTAAGGAGACTACGGGGCAGGTACATGAACTGCTTGCCTTGCGGCAGCAACTCTCTAAATCCAGCGTCAAGAAATACACCGCCATGGTCAATGTGGCTGGAGCAGATGACAGGGCACGTGGCCTTTTCCAATTTTACGGAGCCAATCGCAGTGGCAGGTTCGCAGGGCGGCTGGTACAGTTACAAAATCTTGCTCGAAACAGTATGCTAGATTTGGATGAAGCCCGTCAGCTGGTAAGGCGGGGAAACTATGATGCGCTGCATCTTCTGTATGATTCCGTGCCGGATGTGCTCTCCCAGCTTATCCGCACAGCCTTTGTGCCGAAACCAGGTTATAAATTCATTGTGGCCGATTTCTCTGCCATTGAGTGCCGGGTACTGGCATGGCTGGCAGGGGAGCAGTGGGTACTGGATGTTTTTGCCAATAACGGTGATATTTACTGCGCTTGTGCCGAAAAGATGTTTCATGTGCCAGTGGTAAAGCATGGCCAGAACGGTGAACTTCGACAAAAGGGAAAGCAGGCAACTTTGTCCTGTGGCTATGGCGGCTCCGTCGGTGCCTTAAAGGCTATGGGAGCACTGGAGGCTGGCATGAAGGAAGATGAACTTCAGCCATTGGTTGACGCATGGCGGGAGGCCAATCCTAATATCGTGAAGTTTTGGTGGGATGTGGACAGGGCCGCCAAGGAGGCTGTGAAGAAGAAAACCACTACGGAAACTCATGGCATACAGTTTGTCTGCCGGAGTGGCATGCTGTTCATTGAACTGCCGAGCGGCAGGCATTTATCCTATGTGCAGCCACGGATAGGTGAGAATCGGTTCGGTGGCGATTCCGTCACTTATATGGGCAGTGGTGCTGCCAAGAAGTGGGAACGCATCGAGACTTTTGCTGGTAAGCTGGTGGAAAATATCACTCAAGCAGTAGCCAGAGATGTGCTCTGCTATGCCATGCAGACTCTTGGGGATGCGCGAATCGTCATGCACGTCCATGATGAACTGATTATTGAGGCAGAGCAGGAGTCCTCATTGGAGGAAGTCTGCGATAAAATGGGGCGCACACCGCCATGGGCACCGGGGCTGATTCTTCGAGCAGATGGCTATGAGTGCCGGTATTACAAAAAAGACTGAGTTATGCAGGGGCAGAAAAATCTGCTCCTTTTTTTATTTTTGGGTGACCAAGGTGGCCTATTTTGTCCTCTTACCTATGAAGGGGTTGATTTTTTCGCCTCTATATGTAGGAGTTAACAATTCTATCGCCCATAGGGCAGGAGGACAACATTATGATTCAGGTTTTCGAGAACAAAGAGTTCGGCAAGGTGCGTACCATGGCGGTCAACGGTGAGCCGTTTTTCGTGGGCAAGGATGTGGCAGAAATCCTCGGATACGCTGATACCAACAAAGCAATCGCCATGCATGTGGATGAGGAAGATAAACTCAACGACAAAACGGCGTTGAGTTTGGGACAGCGTGGTGGTTGGTTTATCAATGAGTCTGGGCTTTATAGTCTCATCCTTACCAGCAAGCTGCCGAAGGCGAAGGCATTCAAACGTTGGGTAACCTCCGAGGTGCTGCCGTCTATCCGCAAGCATGGTCTTTATGCAGTGGATGAGATTCTGGCAAATCCGGATATTGCCATCAAGGCTTTACAGGAACTCAAGTCCGAGCGTGAAAAGCGCAGGTCGCTGGAAGGAACGGTGGCCGTGCAGAATCAGCAGATTGCCGAAATGCAGCCGAAAGTCAGCTATTACGACCTTATCCTGCAGTGCCCGGATTTGATGCCCATTACAACCATTGCCAAGGATTATGGCTGGTCGGCAAAACGGCTCAATGCCTATTTGCACGAGCAGGGGATTCAGTTCAAGCAGAGTGGCATCTGGCTTTTGTACCAGCAATATGCAGAGCAGGGGTATACCAGCACCAAGACCCATAACTATGCCGGCGAAGATGGCACTCAGCATGCCAAGCCGCATACGTACTGGACGCAGAAAGGCAGACTGTTCCTTTACGATTTTTTGAAGGCGCGTGGCATTCTGCCACTTATCGAACGGGAGGGTTGATATATGTGTATTGAACGCTTTAATTCAGAGGGGTATGTAGACCGCACCGCCCAGTTCGCTTTGGCAAAGGTCGAGGCAGAAGAACGGAAAAATGCATGGCCGGTGGTGTATGTCTGCTCTGCCTATCGCGGCAATGAGCGGGTGAATGTACTGAGAGCAAGGAATTACTGCCGGTTTGTGGTGAGCAAGAAGCGTGTGCCGATAGCACCGCATCTGCTCTTTCCACAGTTTGTCACTGAGGCAACAGAGCGGGGACTAGCAATGAAGATGGACTGCCTGCTTCTGCGCAGATGTGATGAAGTCTGGGCCTTTGGCGAGATTACCGAGGGGATGTCCATGGAAATCGAGATGGCAGCAGATGAGGGCAAGCGGGTGCGGTATTTCACCCGTGATTTGAAGGAGGTAACAAGAGTATGAGGTTTACGTTACATACGGCTGACTGCCGTGGCAATGAGAAGAATGTGTGCTATCCGCATGAATGCCGGATTAGCAGTATGGCAGAATTCCAGTCAGCAGTGGCGGTTGACCATGTTTGTGCTGCATTCCAAGGGGGGAGGCGCAGCGTGGGAAATTTCCAGAGCGCGGATGTGCTGGTGATGGATTGCGATAATGACCATTCAGATGTTTCTGCTGAATGGATAACGCCGGAAAAGCTGGCAGAGTTGTTGCCGGATGTGAGTTATGTACTGGCTCCCAGCCGGCATGATGGGGAAGTAAAGGACGGCAAGTCACCACGCCCCAGGTTCCATGTGTATTTTCCTCATGAACCTATAGAGGAGGCAGGGGAATATGCCGGGCTGAAACGTGCCATTCAGGCAAGGTTTCCCTTTTTTGATGGCAACGCTCTTGATGCGGCGCGGTTCATTTATGGACATCCCTGTGAAAAGGTAGTCTGGCACGAAGGGGAACAGTCGATTGAGCAGCTGGTGCTGGCCTGCCAGACAGAGGGCAGCATACCGCAGGGACAGCGCAACAGCACCCTTTCCCATTTTGCCGGAAAACTGGTGAAACGCTATGGAGCAACGGAACGGGCTCATGAGATTTTTCTTGAGAAAGCCGCCAAGTGTGAGCCGCCTCTGTCCGATGAGGAACTGGACAAGATTTGGCATAGTGCAGAGGGCTTTGCCAGGAGGGTTCAGGAACAGCCGGGATATGTGCCGCCGGAGCAGTATGAACATGTTTCTTTGAAACCTGCTGATTACAGCGACATCGGACAGGCCAAGGTACTGGCCAGGGAATACCGAGATGAACTCAAGTACACGCCCGCCACAGATTATCTTCGCTATGACGGCGTTACCTGGAATGAATCAAGGGCACAGGCCATTGGTGCCATGGAGGAATTCCTGGATTTGCAACTGGCTGATGCTCAGGATGAAGTTAAGGCGGCAGTCAAGGAACTTACAGACTTGGGCGTGGCACAGGAAAAACTGACCAAGGGCGGCAGGACGCTGGAAAAGGAAATCACGGAAGCACAGATGAAGGCATATGCCCGTTATCAGTCGGCTATGAGTTACCTTGCCTTTGTACAGAAACGCCGGGACATGAAGTATGTACTGTCTGCCCTGCAGGCGGCAAAACCTATGCTGGAAATCAAGGTGGATGACCTTGACCATGACGCTTTTCTGCTGAATACACCGAATGGAGCATACGACCTGCGGCTGGGGCTGTTTGGCAGAAAGGAACATTCGCCTTCTGACTATGCTACCAAGGTTACTTCTGTCGCACCAGGGGAGCAGGGGGCGAAGATTTGGCAGGATGCCCTTGGAACATTCTTCTGTGGTGACATCGAACTAATGGATTACGTGCAGCAGATTGTTGGGCTGGCAGCAGTGGGCAAGGTGTATGTGGAGTCTCTCATCATTGCCTATGGTGATGGTCGCAATGGCAAATCCACATTCTGGAACACTATCGCCAGAGTGCTGGGAACGTACAGTGGCAATATCTCAGCGGACACTTTGACCGTTGGCTGCAAGCGTAACGTGAAGCCTGAACTGGCCGAGGCCAAGGGGAAACGTATGCTGATTGCGGCAGAGCTTGACGAGGGTATGCGGCTCAACACATCACTCATCAAGCAGCTTTGTTCCACGGATGCCGTCCAGGCTGAGAAGAAGTACAAAGACCCGTTCCATTTTACGCCGAGCCATACCCTGGTGCTCTACACTAACCATCTGCCGAGGGTAGGTGCCAATGACCCAGGTACTTGGCGGCGGCTGTTGGTAATTCCTTTTGACGCTGTCATTGAAGGGAATAGCGACATCAAGAACTATTCGGATTACCTCTTTGAGGAGGCTGGGCCTGCGGTGCTTGCCTGGGTAGTTGAAGGGGCGCAGAAGGTCATTCAGAGTGGATTCCACCTCTCAAAGCCGTCCTGTGTGGAGAGAGCCATAGATGCCTATCGTGACAATAATGACTGGCTGGGACATTTCCTTGATGACTGTTGCTTGGTGGATAAGAGTTACAAGGAAAAGTCTGGTGAGCTCTATAACGCATATCGGGCCTATGCCGTTAGCACTGGGGAGTATGTGCGTAGCACCACAGACTTTTATTCTGCGTTAGAACTGCGTGGATTCATCAAACGCAAGACAAAGAAAGGAATGGTAGTAGAAGGTCTGATGCTTCTGGAAGGCAGAGAATTCCTGGCCTAAGAGCATTAGGGTGCAGGTCGGTGCAAGTCGTATATAAAACCCCCTTTAGGGCGAAATTTTAGCATAAAAAAGCCATATAGAGAAGTTTATGTATCGACCTTCATCGACCTGCACCCTTAGGCCAGAAATTATACAATGACGTGGCTTGGAGGACATTATGAAAGAAAGAGATATCGAACGCAAACTCGTGGTGGAAACGGTACGGCGCAGAGGTGTGGCATTGAAGTTTGTCAGCCCGGGTTGCATTGGAGTTCCTGACCGCATCGTGATGCTGCCTGATGGCAAGATGGGCTTTGTGGAACTCAAGGCTCCTGGGAAAAAGCCCAGACCGATACAGGTACGCCGCATACAGCAGATGAGAAAAATGGGTTTTAAGGTATTTGTAATTGATGGCGTAGAGCAGATTGGCTCTGTGCTGGATGCGATTGGAGAGTGAGCAAAATGGAACTTAGCCATGTAGACAAAATGATGGCTGGCATTAAGCCCGGTGACAAGATTGATTTCAACAGCTACGGAGCCTGCGATAGCGCAATCAGACTGGGCAGGAGCAGCAGTTCTGCTATTCCTGCCGTTGGCACGGTGTTGAAGGTCTATCCCCGTTATGTGCTGGTAAAGCTGAAGGTGGCAAGGGAATGTGTCCATTGGGACAGCATCAAGAAGGTGAACGGCATCGGCTGGCCGCTTTACAAGAAGGAGATGGCATGATGGACTATTCACCGCATCAGTATCAGGACTTTGCCACTGACTTCATTGTGAAGAATCCGGTCGCAGCCATTTTTCTTGACTGCGGTCTTGGCAAGACGGTAATCACCCTGACCGCGATTGAAGAACTCTTGCATGATAGTTTTGAGGTCAGCAGGGTGCTGATTATTGCCCCCCTTCGGGTAGCAAGAGACACATGGCCGACAGAAATACAGAAGTGGAGTCACCTGTCCAATCTGACCTATGCCGTGGCTGTGGGCAGTACCGCCAAGCGGATAGCTGCCCTTCGGCAGAAGGCCGAGATCACCATCATCAACAGAGAAAATGTGGACTGGCTGGTGAGCCACAACACCTTTGACTTTGACATGGTGGTCATTGACGAGCTGAGTTCCTTCAAGTCCAGACAGGCTCGGAGGTTCAAGGCACTTATGCGGGTACGTCCTATGGTGAAAAGAATTGTGGGGCTGACGGGAACACCAAGTTCCAATGGGCTTATGGACTTGTGGGCAGAGTTTCGCCTGCTGGACATGGGCAAGCGGCTGGGCAGGTTCATTGGTCACTACCGCGATGAGTTCTTCCTGCCGGACAGGCGCAATCAGCAGATAGTCTTTTCTTACAAGCCCAAGGTTGGGGCAGAGGAAGAAATCTATCGGCGGATAAGCGATGTGACCATCTCCATGAAGTCGGCAGATTATCTCAAGCTGCCACCGCTGGTGGTGAGCACCAAGACTGTAGCCATGACGGCAAAGGAGCGCCGCGCCTACGACAGTCTTAAAAAGGACTTGGTGGTGTCCGTGGGCGACACCGAGATTGATGCCGTGAGTGCAGCGGCTCTGTCCAATAAGCTCCTGCAGATGGCTGGCGGTGCTGTCTACGATGGCGAGGGGACGGCTCATGATATCCATGCCAAAAAGCTGGATGCCTTAGAGGACTTGGTGGAGAGTGCTAACGGCAGGCCTGTGCTGGTGGCTTACTGGTTCAAGCATGAAGCCGAACGCATCAAGGAACGTCTGAAGGTCAGGGAGATAAAGACCAGTCAGGACATCGCCGACTGGAACGCAGGGAAGATTCCTGTGGCACTTATCCACCCAGCCTCGGCAGGGCACGGACTGAACCTGCAGGCAGGCGGTTCCATTCTCATTTGGTTCAGTCTGACATGGAGTTTGGAACTCTACCAGCAGACCAACGCCCGGCTCTACCGCCAAGGGCAGAAAGACACCGTCAGCATCATCCACATCATCACCGAAGGCACGATTGATGAGGATGTCATGAAGGCGCTGGAGCGTAAGGACAAGACGCAGACAGCCTTGATTGATGCAGTAAAAGCGAACATGGGAGGAAATCAGAAATGACAGCAAAGGAATATCTGAAGCAGGCATACTGGGCTGACCAGCGGATAAACAGCAAACTGAATCAGCTGGCATCACTTAAGGACATGGCGACAAAGGCCACATCAACCTTGGGAACGGAGCCTGTCAGCGGCACGAGAAATGTTCAGCGGATGGCAGATACCATCGACAACATCATTGCCTTGGAGAATGAAATCAACGATGACATTGACCATCTGGTGGATTTGAAGCGGGATGTCATGAAGACACTCAGCAAGGTGCAGGATACCAACTGCCTGATGCTTTTGGAACACCGGTATCTCAGCTTCAAGTCATGGGAGGAGATTGCGGCAGAGATGCATTACAGCTCCCGTTGGGTACACATCCTGCATTCTAAGGGACTCGCCGCTGTAGAAAAAATCTTGGGAAAAAATAAAGAGTGCACAAAAATTCACTAGAATTCCTACCTCAAAGTGCTAAAATGGTAACATGAAATAAAAAGATGAAAACCTCCAACGGGAGCAATCCCCGAGGAGGTTTTTTAGTGCCCGGAATCGAGGTGAAGCCCATGCCAATGAAACCAAAGCGACCATGCCGATACAGCGGCTGTCCAAAACTGACTGACCATAAGAGCGGCTACTGCGAAGACCATCGCAAGATGATGGAACAGCACTACGAGAAATTTACTCGTGGCTATGACCATCACAAACGCTACGATGAGCGGTGGCGAAGGATTCGGAACAGGTACATCAGCCGCCATCCCTTATGTGAGTTGTGCCAGAGCCACGGCAAGTACAAAGCAGCACAGCTGGTTCATCATATTTTGCCCTTGGCAGATGGCGGCACCCATGATGAGAGCAACCTGCAAAGCCTGTGCATCAGCTGTCATGAGAAGATTCACAAGCGGAGTCGCAGGATTTACTGAGGGGCAGGGGCGGGATGAATCTCTACGTGAGGACGAATGTCCGTCCGGCACTTGCCCTCACGCGAAAAAATCGTTTTTCAAACAGGGGAATAGGCAGGGGGGTACCCGTGAGGCTTATCCCTTGTGCGGACGGGGATAACTGAAAGTTATGGAACCCCATATATCTTTGAAAAACACCGATTTTGTTTGAAAAACGTTTGAAAAAATCAAGAAATCAAACGAGGGAAGGGAGTGATGAGAATGGCCAAAGACGGAACAAATCGCGGCGGTGCCAGAGCAGGTGCCGGGCGTAAGAAGAAAGCTCTCGCCGATAAAATCAACGAAGGCAAGACTGCCAAGGTGGCGGTGCTGCCAACGGCCAATCTTAAAGGCATGGAAATGCCCGCTCCCAAGGAGTACCTCAAAGCACCCCAGAAGAACGGGCAGGAAAATTACGCTGTGGAGATTTACGAAAAGACATGGAACTGGCTGAATGAAAAGGGCTGTGCTGAACTGGTCAGCCCGGAGCTTATCGAGCATTACGCCATGACCGTGTCCCGCTGGATTCAATGTCAGGACGCTATCTCCAATTACGGATTCCTAGCCAAGCATCCAACGACTGGGGCAGCTATCGTATCGCCCTATGTGAACATCAGCTTGCAGTACATGAAACAGGCCAACCAACTGTGGTACCAGATTTATCAGGTGGTCAAGGAAAACTGCGCGGGAGGCTATAGCGGAGCGAATCCGCAGGATGACGTGATGGAGCGTCTGCTCCGTACTAGAATGGGAAAGTAGCAATTAAGACTCTAGCTCATTGAGTAATTCCGCAAGCCTGTTCCTAAGAAAAGTTAATATTTCTCTTCGTTCATTGTAGTATTTATCCTTTTCTTCTTGGCTTTTAAATCTAGGCATATCAGGATTCCAGCTACTGTTATCATCCCATGATAGCCATTCTCCAAAATAATTGTCTATATCCATCAAAAGCCATTTGCAAAATTGGATTTTTGAAACAGGAATAATATATTCTTTTTCTTCAAGAGTATCATATATTTGGCAATAATCATCATGAATATTACAGTGTAAATCAGAGCCTTCTTTATCATTCCAAAGATAGAAATCCTCATTTCCGCTTAATCCTCTGGTAACAGAAAGAAGCCATTCTATCGGGAGGTCACAATTAACATAGCTTAGACGCCAACTATTATCACCAAGGGTTAATCTACTCCAACCACAATGGGGTTTTTCTAACATAACTATAAGCCTCGTTTAAAATCTTGGATTTGGTAGGGCGACCGGTTATGACTCCGGATTTTCAATCGCTCCGCTGTGCTGGAAACTACGCCCTCTTACCGCCCTTATGGCTAATTACACAGCGCATACCATAAGGGGGAATCCATCAAAACCTCATGAGAATATGGTTCGACTGAAAAGTATATAAATCCTGCTTGACGCAGATTAATTATGGGAGGTGTACTTATTGGGAAAAACGACTACAGATATGCAGCTTATTCCTATCGACAAGTTAGTGCCTTATGTGAATAATGCCCGGACGCACAGCAAAGAGCAGATAACCAAGCTACGCTCATCACTGCGGGAGTTCGGCTTTGTGAATCCGGTCATCATCGACAGGGAGTTCAATGTCATAGCCGGACATGGCAGGCTGATGGCAGCAAAGGAAGAGCATATTGCTGAAGTGCCATGTGTGTTTGTGGACTATCTCACAGAAGCACAAAAGAAGGCTTACATCCTCGCCGACAACCGCTATGCCATGGATGCCGGATGGGATGAAGATATGCTCCGTGTCGAGATTGAAGCTTTGCAGGGCATGGACTTTGACTTAGGGCTGACAGGCTTTGATGAAAAGGAACTGGCTGACCTTTTTGAAACCAATGACGATGCCAAACAGGATGATTTCGATGTGGACGAGGAACTGGAAAAGCCGTGTATCTCCAAGCCAGGAGATGTGTGGTATTTAGGCAGGCATCGGGTTATCTGTGGTGATTCTACCTTGCCGGAAACCTACCAGCGTCTGCTCGGTGATGAACAGGTAAATCTGGTATGCACCGACCCGCCATACATGGTGAATCTTGAAAGCACCTCCGGCAAAATCAAGAACGATGACCTCTCCGACAAGGAGGCATACGAATTCCTGACCAAAGCCTTCGGCTGTTTCCATGAAGCCATGGCAAAAGATGCCTCGATATATGTTTTCTACGCTACGGCAAAAGCCCGCATCTTCCATGACGCTTATGAAGATGCGGGCTTTAAAGTTGGGGCAGGGTTGGTTTGGAAGAAGAACCGGCTAGTGCTTACGCGCACCGACTGGAAGTACATCCATGAGCCGATTATCTGGGGCTGGCGCAAGGACGGCAAACACACCTGGTATGGCAATCAGAAGCAGACCACAGTATTTGAATTCGACCGCATCAAAAACTCGAAGGAAGATGGCTGCGGTCATCCGTCCAGCAAGCCGGTTCCCTTGATTGCTTATCTCATCAAGCAATGCACCCAGACAAATGGGCTGGTGCTGGATGGCTTCCTTGGCTCGGCTTCAACGCTTATAGCCTGCGACCAGTTGGGGCGTATCTGTTACGGTGTGGAACTTGAGCCGAAGTTTGTGGATGTTGCGGTGCAGCGTTATGCCGCTGCCCATGATGGAAGTTTTGCAGATGTGTATGTGGAACGGGATGGGGAGAAGATTCCCTATGCCGATGTTCCCAAACCGAAGGAGGACTGACTTATGCGTGTATTTCTGAATCCTGGGCATGCCCCTTGTGGCTGCCCTGACCCCGGTGCCGTCAATAGTGGAACGGGACTTAGAGAATGTGATGTGGCCAAGAATATCGCCGACCTTGTAGAGAAGCATCTCACCAAGGCCGGCGTTTCTGTATCCGGCAATTTGCAGTCGGATGATTTGTATGAGGTGGTCTGTGCCTCGAACAACATTGACGCAGATGTGTTTGTATCAATTCATTGCAATGCCTTTAACGGCGTAGCCTGTGGGACGGAGGTTTGGCATTACCATACCAGCAAATACGGTAAACAGCTTGCTGAGTGCATTCAGCGTCAGATTGTGGATGCGTTGGGCACAGCAGACCGTGGCGTAAAGGGGGCAGTACCGGGCAAAAACGGTCTGTATGTACTCTCGAATACGGATGCCGTAGCGGTGCTGGTAGAGACGGCTTTCATCGATAATGCCGAAGATGAAGTTCTGCTCCGTACAAAGCAGAACGAGTTCGCCCGTGCTATTGCCAGGGGCATCACGGATTTTGAGCAGGAGACATTGAATCAATGACAGAACAGAAAAAACTTACATTGGGCAGTCTCTTTGATGGCAGCGGAGGTTTCCCGTTGGGAGCAATCCTTGCTGGCATTGAACCGAGATGGGCAAGTGAAGTGGAGCCTTTTCCGATTAGGGTGACAACCAAACGGCTGCCTATGGTCAAGCATTACGGAGACATCAATCAGATACACGGCAGCAAGGTCGAGCCGGTGGACATCATCACCTTTGGCTCCCCTTGCACCGATATGAGCATTGCCGGCAAGAGGGCAGGACTGGACGGAAAGCAGTCCTGCCTTTTCTATGAGGCGGTGCGTGTAATCAAAGAAATGAGGGATGCTACAAATGGCAGATATCCAAGATTCATTGTGTGGGAGAACGTCACCGGGGCCTTCTCCAGCAGCGGAGGGAGGGACTTCCAAAGTGTCCTCACGGAAATCGTCCGCATCAAAGAACCACAGGCTCCCCCGGTGCCTATGCCTGAAAAAACTGGCTGGCCTTATGCCGACATTCTCATGGGAGATGGATGGAGCATTGCGTACCGTGTTATGGACGCGCAAGGTTGGGGAGTTCCACAAAGGCGGCGCAGGATCTACCTTGTCGCAGATTTTGCAGGCGGTTGTGCATCCAAAATATTATTTGACACCGAAAGCTTGCTCGGGAATTCTGCATCGTGCTTTAGCTCGTGGCAAGGCTTTGCCGGAAAACTTGCGCCTGGCCTTGGAGCGGCAGGCCAATGCGTAAGCGCAGGATTTTGTACGGAGCATTCAGCCAAGAGCCGCAGCATTGGCTACGAGGAGGAGAAGTCACCGACACTTCGGGCTGGAGTGGTTCCTGCCACCATAACTACTCAACAGGCACAAGTTTATGAAAACCATAGCATGGATTCCAGATACACGGGGCCGCTGGAGGTTGCCCCAACGGTAGCCAGCACCTATGGCACAGGTGGCAACAATCAACCACTCGTTACAAAGTTCTGGGATGGCAGTGAGGTAGCAGGAACAATTACCGCCAGCAATGCTGCAGGACAGCAGCGGATGCCGGATAAAGATAATTTCAACGCTGTGGTCAGTACCGTAGATATACGACTGACTTCTGAGGGAACGAAGAACGCTCGCCACAACATTTACGAAACCAACATCTCCCGCTGCATAGATACATCCGGCAATACTCCGGATGCCAATCAGGGCGGCCTGGCTATCGTTCAGCAGGATGAAGCCTATGCCATGACCACAGGCTGTTACACGCAGGTGGAAAAAGAAAAATCTCCCACGCTGATGTCCAGGGACTACAAAGACCCAACGGCAGTATGCTGCGGGATTGGCAGGGATGCTTTCAATGCCGGAGCCAATGCCAAATTCGCACCATCCTTTGATGAAGAACTGCAACCACCCATGACGGCCAGAGGACCCGGAGCTGTACAGAAAGGTTTCATCGTTCGTAGGCTTACACCTTTGGAATGTTGTCGGCTCCAAGGCTTCCCGGATTGGTGGTGCAGTGACCTTGGTACGGAAAATCCCACAGCGGAAGAAATGCAGTTCTGGCGTGAGGTCTTTGAAACCCACCGCAAGGTGATGGGAACCACCAAGAAGTCAAAGACCGATAACCAAATCCGCAAATGGCTGGCAAATCCCCATACGGATAGTGCCGAGTACAAGATGTGGGGCAATGGAGTAGCACTTCCCTGTGTCTACTATGTAATGATGGGCATTGCCCACTTCGCTAAGGAAAAATGACCAAACAAGACATAAATAACTTGCTATTTCCTACGCTTTACGGGAATATGTGACTACCTGGAGAAAAGGAGGTTTTGAAAATGGAAGTAAAGTACAACGTCAGCGGTAACCGCCGCAAGGAAATGGTGAAGGTAGTCAGCGAGGCTTTGGAAGGCTGGGAAATCAAGTATCTTGGAGCACCAAGTTTTTCCTACCAGGTAGGAGACTTCGAGATAACCAAAGATGGCACCTTGATTTTTGCCGACCGCACGGACAGCAAGATGGTAGAGGATGTTCTTGAAGCCTTGGAACAGGCAGGCTTTCCTTGCGAAGCCCATGAAGATTTGCCGGAGGAAAAGCAATCGATTGAGGAGCAGGAGCCTGCAGAAGACAACCTTTCCGTTAGCTTGCCGAGGGATTCATTCACGGATGCTACCTTGGAAAATCTTGACCACCTGCTGGAGAGCAAGGGCAGTCTTATCAAGAAGGCATTTGGCATCGAAGAAGCGACTTACACACTCACGGAAAGCGACATTACGTTTACTTGGCTGAAGGGAGAAGTAACGCCGGAGAAGGCAAAGGCAACGCAGGACTTCATCAGCAAGCTCTGCGAGATGGCAAAAACGCAGAAACGGGTGACTGCAAAAGCCAAAGCGGTGGACAACGAGAAATACGCCTTCCGCTGTTTCCTCCTGCGGCTTGGGCTGATTGGAGCCGAGTATAAGGAAACGAGGAAAATCCTTATGGCGAACCTTTCGGGCAACGCCAGCTTCAAGTCCGGCAAAAAGAAGGAGGTTGCTGAACATGAGCAAGGGTAACAGGATGGGATTCCCGAGCAGAGAGGAGGTGGAGCGGCTGCGCTCCATCTACCCTCCGGGGCGCATTGTGATGCTGGTGGAAATGCACGATGAACCGCAGGCTCCGCCGGAAGGAACCGTTGGGGAGATAAGGGGCGTGGATGATGCAGGCTCAATTTTGGTCCGTTGGGACAACGGCTCATCCCTGTCCCTTATCCCCTCGTTCGACAAATTCTATCTGCTGAAACATCGACCGGAAGACAATGGAAAATAATCCCCCATGTGCGCTGTGTATACACACTTATTAACTGGATAATCTCTCTCACTAGAGTGATATATACAGTAAGGAAAAACACAGCAGACCACAAGGAAGAAAGGGGATTTCAAAATGAATGCGAATACCGCCAAGCAGATTGAGAACATGAAGAAACAGACCATTGGGGTGGAGGTTGAGATGTACAGCATCAGCCGCCAAAAGGCATCCAAGGTTGCCGCCGACTACTTCGGCACCGGACGCTACGAGTACACGGCAGACCGCAACGGTTACTACACTTGGAGCGCATGGGACGGACAGGGCAGAGAATGGAAATTCCAAAGGGATGTCAGCATCGATGCTGAATCCGGCAACGAACAGACCGAATTGGTAACGCCCATCCTGCACTACGAAGACATCGCCACCTTGCAGGAACTTCTTCGCAACCTTCGCCACGCCGGAGCAAAAAGCAATCCCCGCCACATGTGCGGAGTACACATTCACATCGGCAAAGCCGACCATACGGCACAAACCTTGCGGAATCTTGCCAACATCATGGCAAGCCACGAAAGCCTGCTGATTGCCGCCATGAGGCTTGACCAAAACCGCCTTGGACGCTATTGCCGGACGGTCAGCCGGAACTTCCTCGACCGGCTCAACAAGAAAAAGCCACAAACCATGCAGGCCTTGGCAGACATTTGGTACGAAGGAAACGGCGCAAGCTACGGCAGATATCAGCACTACAACGAAAGCCGGTATCATTGCCTAAACCTTCACGCCACATTCACCAAGGGAACCATCGAGTTTCGGCTTTTCCAATTTGCCAACCCCACGGCAGATAAAAAGGGCGGCATTCACGCAGGCGAACTTAAAAGCTACATTCAGCTTTGCCTTGCCCTTTCCGAAATGGCAAAGGAGGTAAAGACCGCAAGCCCCAAAGAACCACAGCGGGAGAACCCCAAATTTGCGATGCGGACTTGGCTGATGCGCCTTGGATTCATTGGTGAGGAATTCGCAACCGCAAGGGAAATCCTCACAAGGAACCTTGAAGGCGATGCCGCTTTCCGCTTCGGCAGGAATACCCCTTCGGCTTAAAAGCCCCACAAAGCCCACTGACCCGCCACACGGCGGGCTTTGGGTGGTAGAAGGGATGTTCCTTCGGAGGCAGAAAGGAAGGCAAAGAAAATGAAAAACAGGATTTACATTGCCTACGGCAGTAACATGGATTTAGGCCAGATGGCGTTCAGATGCCCAACGGCCAAGCTCTTAGGAACAGGAATCATTGAAGGATGGCGGCTGATGTTCAAGGGGAGCAAGACCGGAGCCTACGCCACCATCGAGAAGGAAAAGGGACAGAAAGTGCCGGTGCTCCTGTGGCAGATTACGGAGGATGATGAGAACAGCCTCGATCACTACGAGGGCTTTCCGACTTTCTACTACAAAAAGACCATTAAGGTTGTGAAAACGGATGAGCATGGCATTCGCTGTGGGATTACCCAAGGGATGGTTTACATCATGCATGAGAACCGCAAGCTGGGGATTCCATCCAGCCACTACCTTGAAACGCTGGACAGGGCTTATCTGAAATTCGGCTTTGACGAGAATATCCTCGGCGATGCCTACGAATACAGCTGGCCTACGGACTGAAATGTATACACAAGAGTTATCCGAAAATCGCTTGATATAAACCTCGTTTAGAGCGAACATACACATACCGAAAGGGAACAACCAGACAAGCGAAGGAGGATGCAACCATGTGGAGCAAAGGCGAAATTGAGATTGAAGGCACCAAGGTTCAGTATTGGGTAAAGCACTACGAGGAAGGTTCAGAATTCGGAATTGACGGCGGCAGAATTTCCAAGCTGGAATGCCGGGCGAATGGCAAAACAATCCTTCACTACGAACGGGGATGGGACATGGAACCGGATACGGAACTTGGCTACCAAGCCTACGCAATTCTGATGGAAAAGTTCAACTGAGATTGGCAACAGCCGGGGACAGCCCTTCGGGGCTGTTCCTCGTGTAAAATAGATTTTGAGAGTCGCTGATGGCGGCTCTTTTTTGTTGGGGGTGATTGATTGCGAAAACTTACTGGCTACAAGCCGACTGAATTTATGGCAGAGGATTCCCATTACGACAAGGGGGCTGCGGACTTTGCCGTGGCCTTCATTGAGAGCTTATGCCACACCAAGGGGACATGGGCGGGAAAGCCATTTGAGCTGATTGACTGGCAGGAACGAATCATTCGTGACCTTTTTGGTATTCTCAAGAAAAACGGCTATCGCCAGTTCAATACAGCCTACGTGGAAATCCCCAAGAAGCAAGGCAAGAGCGAACTGGCGGCGGCTGTGGCGCTTTTGCTTTGTTGTGGTGATGGGGAGGAACGGGCAGAAGTTTATGGTTGCGCGGCTGACCGCCAACAGGCGGGCATCGTTTTCGATGTGGCTGCTGACATGGTGCGGATGTGCCCAGCACTTAACAAGCGGGTGAAAATCCTTGCCTCTCAGAAACGGATGGTTTTCCAACCCACCAACAGTTTCTACCAAGTGCTGTCGGCGGAGGCTTACTCTAAGCACGGCTTCAATATACACGGTGTGGTATTTGATGAACTGCATACCCAGCCCAACAGAAAACTTTTCGATGTCATGACCAAAGGTTCCGGCGATGCCCGAATGCAGCCGCTGTATTTTCTGATCACTACGGCGGGAACGGATACGCAGTCCATCTGCTATGAAACGCATCAGAAGGCCGTGGATATTCTTGAAGGTCGCAAAATTGACCATACCTTCTACCCGGTTATTTATGGAGCCAGAGAGGATGAAGACTGGACAAGTCCAGCGGTTTGGAAAAAAGCCAATCCCTCCCTGGGCATTACCGTTGGCATAGACAAGGTGCAAGCTGCCTGTGATTCAGCCAAGCAGAATCCGGGCGAGGAGAACTCCTTCCGGCAGTTGCGCCTTAACCAATGGGTAAAGCAGTCCATCCGCTGGATGCCGATGCATAAATGGGATGCCTGCGCTTTTCAGGTTTCGGAAGATGAACTGGAAGGACGTGTCTGCTATGGTGGTCTAGACCTTTCCAGTACCACAGACATAACGGCTTTTGTGCTGGTGTTCCCGCCAATGGACGAGAGCGATAAATATGCAGTGCTGCCGTATTTTTGGATTCCCGAGGACAATGTGGATTTGCGTGTGCGCCGTGACCATGTTCCCTATGATGTCTGGCAGCGGCAGGGCAAGCTGGAAACTACCGAAGGCAATGTGGTGCATTATGGTTACATTGAAAAATTCATCGAGCGGCTTGGCGAGCGGTTCAATATCCGGGAGATTGCTTTCGACCGCTGGGGAGCGGTGCAGATGGTGCAGAACCTCGAAGGAATGGGTTTCACCGTTGTCCCCTTCGGTCAAGGTTTCGCCAGCATGAGTCCTCCCACCAAGGAATTGATGAAGCTGGTCTTGGAGCAGAAAATCGCCCACGGTGGGCATCCCGTCCTGCGGTGGAACATGGACAACATCTTCATCCGTACCGACCCTGCCGGAAACATCAAGGCAGACAAAGCAAAAAGCACGGAGAAGATTGACGGGGCGATTGCCCTCATCATGGCTCTTGACCGTGCTATTCGTTGCGGAAATGATGCTGGGGAAAGCGTGTATGACAGCCGTGGATTGATAGTTTTTTAGGCGATTGTATACACAGATAAATGCGAATTATGACTTGCTATTTTCTCCATAAAGAGCGAATATACACATACCGAAAGGGAAAACATAGACGACCGAAAAGGAGGAAAACAAAATGACCAAACAGGAAATCGCCGAGATTATCGAGAGCAAGGGCAACGAGTACGGATTCAAAATGAGGGACATGGGGCCGGCCTGGGCGAGCGAACAGACCAGCGAAAGCAACATCCGCATTGAACTGTTTAAGGAAACCGATTACGACAACACCAGATGGGAAGACCACAGGGTGGCGATAAACCTCAAGGTCACCGGGTGCATTTGCCGGATGGGCGATCGCAGGGGGGCGGAGGAACTTCAGAAAACCGCCGAGGAGATTGCAAGGGGCACCAAGATGGTAGCCGACATTGAGAAGATGAACCTTTCCTACATCGAAACCTTCTAAGCCGAAAACGAACATGGGGCACCGCTCGAAAGGGCGGTGCTTTATCAAAATGTTGACAAAGACAAATCCAAGGAGACGATTGATGGAGTGATTGACTGAGTCATTGAAGTGCGTTTTTCACTCAAATTCCATACAAAACTAATATGGCTATTAGAAAATGGTATATCTTAGATATAGAAATTTTCAACCGACTCCTAACTATACAACTTTCATGAAATTACATTGTTTTTAGGTGTGGGGAGATTAAGTTATTAGATGTCTATTTTTCTCTCAGAAATTTCTATCATAGGAGAATGAAAATTAGGTCTTATTCCGTAATGTGATTTTAATTGAGCTATCAATATTTCATCAATATTTTTTTGTAAATCAAAATAATCCTTTTCTGATATAGAAAATTCGTAAGGAAATGATTTTGTACCTCGTTTTCCATATTCCACAACAATATCAACTGCATATTTCCCGGCTTCCCAAAAAAAGTCGTTTGCTATTTGACTTTTAGCACCTAGATAGTTAGAGGAGTTAGAAAATCGTTTTATTGCTTGATCATAATTTGAATCTGGGGTGATTTCTTGTATTTCACTCGCTAGATTTGCACATAGGCTCCGAATTTTTATGCCAGATGAATCAGAGAAATCACTATATTCTACGAATGCACAAGCAATACTATCCGCTTCAACACGAAATGGATGTGCTACTTCTAATGTTTGAATATAGTTTCCTAACATGTTTTGACTAACAGGGGATATAAGGTATGACCATGTAAGATTTAATTTTTGATCATCTCGTTTACGCGTGACTATTATTTTTAATTTTTTTATAGTTGTTGATTTTCTTTCGGATTCAACTATACCATATATTCGCATATAAGCCCCACTTTGATTGAAAAAAAGATTAGCTTGACTTGTCGAATAATACTTTACTTTTTCAGTTATTATCCATTTTCTCCATATCCACTGTAATAGAGGGATTAGTATTGACAATGCAAGTGCAGTTGTTGAAATAACTGTTGATATAATTTCATATTTTGTCATTTGTTCAATGGCCTCCATCTTGCTTTCCTCACGCTATAAATTCCATATTCATATTCGTAGAATTTCCTCATACTCATCCAGGAGCAACCGCATCAGCAGTTTTATAAACCGTAAAATCAAAGTCAATTGTCTTTATTTCCATATTTCCTCCATGTGTTTTATAAGGAGCGTGATACCTATGAATTTCTTCACAAAACTTTTCCGTTCAAGGGACAAGCCCACCAACATGTATCATTGGAGCGGCTGGCCTTTTGTTTTTGGGAAGTCCGCCAGCGGCAAGAATGTCAACGAATTCACAGCTATGCAGACCACGGCAGTTTATGCTTGTGTCCGCATTTTGGCTGAATCCATCGCCAGCCTGCCACTTCATGTCTATGAATACAAAGGGCAGGGAAAGGAACGTGTGCCACAGCATCCGTTGTACTTCCTGCTCCATGATTCGCCCAATCCTGAAATGACTTCTTTTATATTTCGTGAGACGGCCATGATTCACCTGCTTTTGTGGGGAAATTCCTACTCGCAGATAATCCGAGATGGCATGGGACGAGTGGTGGGGCTGTATCCGCTACTGCCTGACCGCATGAGCGTTGACCGGGATGAGCATGGTGAGATTGTCTACACCTACATGTCCATGAGCGACAGTAATCCTAAAATCAAAGGTGGCAGTCAGATTAAATTGCGGCGGCAGGATGTCCTGCATATTCCGGGGCTGGGCTTTGATGGACTTGTTGGCTATTCGCCTATTGCCATGGCGCGTAACGCTGTGGGTATGACCTTGGCCTGTGAGGAGTACGGCTCGTCCTTCTTCGCCAATGGTGCAAGACCAGGGGGTGTGTTGAAGCATCCCGGAGTTCTCAAAAATCCATCAAAGTTGCGCGAAAGCTGGCAAGCCGTCTATGGCGGTACAGCCAATACGGGTAAGGTAGTAGTGTTGGAGGAGGGCGTGGACTATCAGCAGATTTCCATCCCGCCGGAAGAGGCGCAGTTCCTCGAAACTCGCAAGTTCCAGATTGACGAGATAGCGCGGCTCTACCGTGTGCCACCGCATATGATTGGCGACCTTGAAAAAAGTTCCTTCAATAACATTGAGCAGCAGTCTTTGGAGTTCGTAAAATACACGCTGAATCCGTGGGTAGTGCGCTGGGAACAGTCCTTGCAGAAAGCTCTGCTCAATTCTACTGAGCAGAAAAGGTATTTCATCAAGTTCAATGTGGATGGTTTGCTTCGTGGTGACTATCAAAGTCGTATGGCTGGCTATGCGGTGGGCAGACAGAATGGTTGGCTCTCAGCCAACGATATCCGCGAGATGGAGAATATGAATCCTATCCCGGAAGAGGAAGGTGGCAATCTCTACTTGATTAACGGCAATCTATGTAAGCTCTGTGATGCAGGACTGTTTGGAAATAAAAAAGGCACCGAGAATAAATCGGCGCCTTAAAATTATATGCCCAAAGTCCAATAAAAGCTTTCATCGATGACACGACGATATTCTTTTAATACCGGGCTATAACCCATGGTGTCATTGAAGAATCGCATTTTATAAGCGGACACAAAAGCAACTTCAGCAGCATGAGGAACGAAGGGGTTACCTTCAGCATGGCTGTAATCATGATGAATGTTCCAATCCATCCAGCCATTTTGGCGGAGATATGCCACAGATTTCCGATCCCAATTATAGCGGAAGTAGGCAGTGAAGTTGCCAATGACCTTATATGGGCCACCTACATAGGTTTCATGCTTGCTCCAGTAATCATCGGAAAATTGAACCCGAATGATATTTATGGCAATTTGATAGTTGGGAGGGTTATAGTTTTGAACAACAACGGATGACCTGTCAGCATAAGTGCCAACGCCCATACCACCATCGACACAGACATAATTGCCGTTGTCGAGTGTATCGGGGTACAAACTTCCGGCACTGGCTAACATACATGGGAGTAGCAGAAGCATGGTAAAGAGCCATGCTTTTAGCATTTTTCGCATAGGTATTCTCCTCCTTCGTATATATAGACGATTTGGAATCGGGGGATAAATTCTAGGTTAATAATAAAATGTCCTGCAAAAATGCAGGAGGAGGCTTTAAAAATGAAACGTAAATTTTGGAACTGGGTGCGTGACTCTGATACAGGGGAACGCACCCTTGTGCTTAACGGGCAGATTGCCGAAAATTCATGGTTTGGCGATGAAGTTACGCCAGCCATCTTCCGAGATGAGCTAATGAAGGGCGAGGGCAATATCACAGTCTGGATTAACAGCCCAGGTGGTGATGTGTTCGCGGCGGCGCAAATCTACAACATGCTTATGGACTACAAAGGCAGTGTCACCGTCCGTATTGACGGTCTGGCGGCATCGGCGGCATCCGTGATTGCCATGGCCGGAACCACCGTGGAGATGTCCCCTGTGGGCATGCTGATGATTCACAATCCCAGTACGGCAGTCATTGGCAACACCAAGGAAATGCAGGCGGCAATCCAGATGTTGGACGAGGTGAAGGAATCCATCCTCAATGCCTACGAACTGAAGACTGGTCAGCCCCGTCAAAGCCTGTCCGACCTTATGGATGCGGAAAGCTGGATGAACGCCAAGAAGGCCGTGGAGCTAGGCTTTGCAGACAAGATTCTGTTCGCCAACGAGGATGAGGAAAAGCAGTCTGAGGGTGTTGAAGCCATGCTGTTTTCCCAGCGGGCAGTAACAAACTCCCTCATCGATAAAATCAAGGCGCAGTCGCTGAAATTCGTCAAGGCAACTGTGCCGGACAACCGTGTATCTGCAGACGCTCTCAGGAGCCGTCTTAACTTACTTATTCACTGATTGGAGGAATTATTTATGGCAAATGTTATGGAACTTCGCAAGAAACGGGCACAGCTGTGGGAAGGTGCCAAGGCTTTTCTGGACAGTCACACGGATAAGGACGGCAAGCTTTCTGCCGAAGATGCTGCCGCCTATGACAAGATGGAGGCAGATGTGGTGGCTCTCGGCAAGGACATCGAGCGCATGGAACGTCAGATGGCGATTGATGCAGAACTTGCCAAGCCTACTTCCGAGCCGATTGTCAACAAGCCTGTCGCCAAGGTGCTGGAGAAAACGGGCAGGGCAACAGATGAATACCGCAAGGCTATGATCGCCGCCATCCGCAGCAACTTCCGCAACGTATCCAACGTCCTGCAGGAAGGTGTTGATACCGATGGCGGTTATTTAGTTCCGGAGGAATACGACAGCCGCTTGATTGATGTGCTGAACGAGGAGTGCATTATGCGTAACCTCGGTACGAAAATCACTACCAGCGGTGAGCGCAAAATCAACATCGCCGCCACTAAGCCTGCCGCATCGTGGATTGAGGAAGGCGGTGCTCTCAGCTTTGGAGATGCCACCTTCGACCAGATTATCATGGATGCCTACAAGCTTCATGTGGCGATCAAAGTTACGGAGGAACTTCTGTACGATAGCGCCTTTAATCTGGAGAGTTACATCATTCAGCAGTTCGGCAAGGCTATCGCCAATGCCGAGGAGGATGCCTTCCTCAATGGTGATGGCAACCACAAGCCCACTGGTCTTTTGACCACGGCGCAGACCGGTGTCACCACCAGCGGTGCATCCATCACGGCGGATGACCTTATCGAACTGGTCTACAAGCTCAAGCGTCCGTACCGCAAGAGTGCAGCTTTTATCGTCAATGACCAGACCTTGGCGGCAATCCGTAAGCTGAAGGATGCCAACCAGGCATATATGTGGCAGCCCTCCTATCAGATGGGCGAGCCTGACCGTCTGTTGGGCTATCCGATTCACACTACACCTTTTATGCCTACGGCAGAGGCGGGGAAGACGGCGCTGGTGTTCGGTGATTACAGCTACTACAACATCGGTGACCGTGGCTCCCGTTCCATTCAGGAACTGCGTGAACTGTTTGCCGGAAACGGCATGATTGCCTTTGTTATGAAGGAACGTGTGGACGGCAAGTTGGTACTGCCGGAGGCCGTGCAGATGCTGAAAATCAAAGGTGCTGCTGGCAAGGGCTGATATGGATTGTTTTAGGGAGATGCCTTGATGGTGTCTCCCTGTTTTTATGGGAGTGATGGCTTATGATTGTTTCCTTGCCCAAAGTAAAAGAATATCTCCGTATTGACACGGATGCCGAAGATAAAATCGTCCGCAAACTCCTGCGGGCGGCAGAGCGTTTATGCATGGATGTGGCAAGGCTTGATGAGGACGAATTCAAAGCCTGCGGAGCTATAGCCAAGACGGCAGTGCTCTATACGGTCGGCTATCTTTATGAACACCGGGATGATGCTGACCATAAAAAACTTACCATAACACTCCGTTCCCTGCTGATGGGGATTCGCCGGGAGGGCTTCTGATGTATGTATCTCTGAACGAACTTAAGCAGCGGATAACGATTCTGCGTCCTGTTACCGAGCAGGATGCAGAGGGCAATCTGGTGGAGCATGACAGGACAGAAGTGGCAACGGTCTGGGCAAAAGTTCTGCCTTATGCCGCCAAAATCTCCGATGGCTACGCTGAAGAAGTCAAAGAGGTGGACTACCGCATAGCAATTCGCTATCGAACAGACATCAAGGTGACGGATATTATCCGCTGGCAAGGTAAGACGCTCCAGCAGACGGCTCCGCCATATGGCAAGGACGGCAAGCATCAGTGGCTTATTCTGGAATGCAGGGAGCTGGTGGAAGATGAGTAAAGGCTGGGTCAATACGCAGAAGCTTTTGGAAGAAATGGGCGAAGGGGTATTGGAGGCAGGCAAGAAAGCTCTCGCCGAAGGTGCAGAGATGGTGGTGCAGGAAGCCAAGAACCGCTGTCCTGTTTATAAGGGCAGTGACCATCGCGTAGTACCGGGGGCACTTCGGGATTCCATCCGGGCTGTTAAGAAGAAAGGCGGTGCGGAGTATAAAATCACTGCCGATGCCGAAACGCAGGACGGGCTGAAATATGGCAGACTGGTAGAGTTCAGCCCGCGCATCAACAAGCCTTTTATGTATCCAGCTATGGATGCCCAGCGTGATGCGGTGAAGGATAGAATCGTGGAAGCGGTCAAGGCAGCAGTGAGGAGGTCTAAATGAGTATTGCGGAAACGGTATATCGTGGCCTTATGGCAGACAGGCGCTTAACCAGTCAGCTTCATCGAGACTGTCGTGGCAGATGTATCTATCATGGTCGCAGTCCGGATGCCGGGAGTTATCCCATATTGGTTTACTCGGTTATTTCGGATGTCCCTGCTATCTCGGCAGATGGGGAAGAACTGGAACGTCGGGTGACGGTGCGCATTCATGTGCTGACCAAAGATGGCGTAGCGGACAGCATCACCGACCGGGTGAATGCTGTCATGCGTTCCCTCGGTTTTGTTCGCGCCCAGTCGTTGGAGCTGGCTGAGCGCAATTTTTTTGTAAACGTAATCGACTATAGGATTGGAGTGGAAAGCTAATGGCAGAACCAAAGAATACGGCAACTCTTGCCAGCAACCTTATGAGTGGGCAGTTCATCAACGTACAGAAACTGCATATTGCAAAAATGCTGACGGATGAACCAAATGGCACGGCTACTTATGAAACGCCTATAAACTTAGGGCGTATTCTTCGCAAGGTGGATATCAAGCCCAAGACCAGTCAGGCAGAACTGTATGCCGATGGACAGAGTATTGACAGCGTGACGGGAACGGCCTCTTACGATTTGACCTTCGATACGGCAGCTCTGCCGTTGGAGTACATTGCTTATCTCTTCGGTCACAAGATGGAAAATGGTGTAATGGTTGCTGGCAAAGACGATGTGGCTCCTTTCTTCGCCGTCATGTTTCAGTCGGACAAGCGCAACGGAAAAAAACGCTATACCAAATTTTACAAGGTACAATTCACTGAGCCTTCGGAAACTGGCAGCACCAAGGAAGAAAATATTGCTTACGCAACGCCGACTATCACCGCCAAGGCCATCTACCGTCTGTCGGACGGACTCTCCTATACCAAGGCCGATGAGGAGTCTGGTTTTACGGAGGCAGCTGACTGGTATGCAAGTGTCTGAGGAGGGCTGAGAGATGGATAAACCTAAGATTGTCATAGATGGCAAAACTTATACACCTAACTCACCCAAGATGAAGGTCTGGCGTGAATTCTTGGCCTTCTTCGATGAGGACAAGCAGGATATGGCTTTGGAGGAATACCTCGACCGCAATGTTGACCTCATTGTGCTGGCCTTCGGTCAAAAGGTAATCACCAAAGAATCTATAGATGAGAATATGGAAGTTGCAGACATTGTGCCGTTGGTGCGTGAAATCTTCCTGTGGCTGCAGTCGCTGACCTTCTCGAAGTTGGTGAAAATCCCAAACGGGGAAACGGAGCCGGTGACATCAAGCTGACTCCGTACCAGACACTTTTAAGATACTACGAGCGATTGCAGTCAGCTTACGGCTGGACAGTACAAGAGGTGGATGAAACGGATGCAGGTATACTGCTCGACCAATTGCTGGTGACCGCTTTGGTCAGAGATAAGGGGTGTCAGAAATTTATTGAGGATGTGATGTAATGGCCAAGGGGCAGAAAATAGACGAACTGTATATTTCACTGGGCTTGGACATTGCCCGTCTGCAGCTGGATTTCGACACGGCAGGAAGAACGGTCAGCCAGACCATGGCACGGCTTAACAGTGAGAGCAAACAGCTCACATTGAAAACGGACATCGACCTCACCAAGCTGGAAGGAGCCGGCAAGGAACTCGACCAACTGAAAATCAAGTACCAGGCTATCAATCAGCAGTTGGACATTCAGCGACAGAAGGAACAAATCCTTGCAACTGTGGTAAAAGATGCTCACAAGACCAGTGGCGAGGATAGCGGTCTTACCCGGCAGGCCGAAACCAATCTCCTGAAACAGCAGAAAGCCATCGCCCAGATGGAAGCTGAAATGCGCAGGTTGAATATACAGATTAAGGCAGCAGGAGGTAATGCCACTACATTTGGTCAGCGGATGTCAGCCAGTATTGGGCAGGCCAAGGCAGGGCTGGGTAGTCTTTCCAGCGGTTTTAATCTGCTCAGTGCCAAGATGGCAGCAGTACTTGCCATTGCTACTACGGGAGCTGGGCTGTTCAATATTACCCAAAGTGCCATGGAAAGTGGCGAAAGTCTCTATAAACTCACCCAAAGACTGCATACATCAAGTGCCGAAGCGGCAAAGCTGAACCGTGTATTTGCTATGGTGGGGGTGAATGTCCAATCCATCACGCCACTAATGGCAAGGCTGGACAAACAGATACTCTCGGCAGGTGAGAATGGCAACTCGACTACGCAGGCATTGACCAGATTTGGCGTATCGCTGACGGATGGCAGTGGTGCTTTGAAGTCTATGAGCGATCAGCTGGGGGAACTTGCCAGGGGCTATCGTACGGCGGCAGATGCTGGCGAAGAAGAAGCCTATGTGGCCGAAGTGCTGGGCGCAAGAGGAGCAGGGCTTGTTCCTGTCCTTGAGCAGTACACCGAACTGATGGAAATCTCCTCCCATATCAAGACCACGGGACTTTTAGACCCAGAACAGGCACATAAGACCTACCTTAAGTGGAAGGAAATGGAGATGGAGACAGGTCAGCTGAAAACCGCCTTCGGTGCAGCCCTGCTTCCAGTAGCTGAAGAATTGATGCCGGATATCATTGAAGGCTTCAAGGGGCTTATTGATTCCATCCGTACCAACAAGGACGATATCAAGGAACTGGCGGTTACAGTCGGTGAGTTTGCCAAGACTTCCATGGATTTGTTGGGGGGCGTGGCAGACGCCTTAGAGTCCATCGGCATCAATGCCAAAACCACGCAGGAGGCACTCAGCAATGTTGGAACCTATGCTCGTCATGGCGGTGTAGGCACAACGGTACAGGGAGCATTGCTGGGGGCTGGCGTGGGTTTTATGGTCGGCGGACCGGTTGGTGCCGGCATTGGCGCAGGTGTGGGTGCGCTGGGTACCTATGAACTTGCCACGCACACCGACAAGTTCAAGGAATGGCAAGCCGAGGATGAAGCTCTCAAGGAAGAAAAGAAAGCTGCCCGTGAAGCCGAAGAAGCCATCCGCAAGAACAGTGAAGCCAAAAGGGAAAATGCCCGCGCCTCAAGACAGGCTGCACTTGCGGCAGAGAAAATGAGTCAGGCTAATGCTGAACTGAAGGATGCCATGGCAAATCTTAGCCGTAGCGACCTGGAAAAATCACTGGCGGGTATCAACAAGGAAATAGAGAAGTTTCAGCAGGCAGGAGCAAGTCAAACGCTCATTGACGAATACAAAGTCGCCAAACAGGCTCAGATTTATGAAGACTTTCAGCACAATGTCGTAGATAAGACGCAGGAAATCTATCGCTCGGATTTAGCCAATCAGCTGGCCAATATAGACCGTGAAGCCGAAGCCTATCGGAAGAAGGGCTTGGACGAGGTCAGTGCAACTCAGTGGGCTGCAGCCAGCAAGGCAAAAGTTCGTCAGCAGTTTGAAAATGAAGTGGCTTCCCGTATAGATTCCATCTGGCAGGACAGTCTCCGCAACAGGCTGGATGAAATCGAGCGGGAGAAAAAGGCCTGGCAACAAAAAGGCGTAGATGAGGTCAAGGCAACTCAGTGGGCAGAAAAAGCCAAGGCCGATGCCAAACGGGATGCCGCTCTGGAAACCTTGCGCTCACAGAAAGAAGAACTTGAGGCATTCCGGCAGGGTGGCAAGATTGGGCTGTTAAAGAAACTTCGTGAAGAAGCCGGGCTGACCGCAGAAGATTTACGTTTTACACCGGCAGAACTGGAAAAATTTCAGGCGGCAAGAAAAGAAGCAGCAGATAATCTTCTGCCACAGTTTGCTGTCAATCCTCACTGGGAGCAGGATGTAGGACGGCAGGATATGGCAGACACTCTGGCACAAATTCGCGCCAGCTTTCAGGGAACACCAGAACAACTGGCAATGCTTGATGGTATCAGCATAACCGCTGAAAGTGCGGACCGGCTGGCAGGTGCCATCAGCGACAATATGGCAGGGGCAATGGAACGGTTCAATCAGCCCCAAACCATGGGGGAAGGAAATCAAACCATCAACCATGCACCAACTGTAAATGTCTCGGTGAACATCGACACTGCTGTAACTCAGGACAGCGAAAGCATGAGCCGTCTTGCTGATCAGGTGGCAGATAGAATAACGCCTGCTGTGGAGCAGGCATTGGGGAGTGGTGAACTTGCATATTGAGATTGACGGACATCGCTCGTTATCTGTGGAGGGCTGGAAAGTCCTGCCGGATGATCGCCAACAGACAATGGAAGTCCTCGGTGGCACGGTGGTGCAGGACTTTGGTCATCTGGAGAGCGGTGACAAGTACAGCTGTACGGCAGACTTTATGCTATCAGACTGGCAGGCAATAAAGAAGTTATGGAATGACCGCACCCTCGTAAGTGTCAAGGATGAGGCAGGCATTATCCATACGAAGCTGCGTGTGGTGGTGAAGGGCTACAGCTATGTCAGCCACTTCCCACGCTGCTATAAAGTGAATCTGGAATTTTGGAGGGTTTAACAAATGGCAAATCAGTTGCATATCTATACGAACAATCCCACGGCAGGAAAGACAGACGGTACGGAGGCTTCAAGTGGTACGGGACTTATTCCCATATCCGTTACTCTCGATGCCAGCAAGGCAGAATCGGCGGCGGTGAAATGTGCTGTTCGCTGTGATGATGGCTATAAGATTGATGGTGGGGTGACGGTCAGCTTGAAAGGCACGAGTTCAGCCAAGTGGAAATTGGCAAAAGACGGTGATTTTGTCGATAGTAAAGCGGCTTTAGATGGTGCAATCTGGCAGGATAAAATCGTCCTTGCGGATGTAGCGGATGACAATGTTATCTTCTGGGCAAAGGGCATGAGTTCGGAGGACGAGCCTCCGCAGAAGGATACCAGCGTCAGCATCGAGGCTGTGGGGAAGGTTGTGGTGGCATAAGGGGGGAGACTGATGAGATACATGAATCCGGGCTATGTATCCTGGTTGGAGAGAAATACTGCATTGGCTGTACAGGAAGAAACGGGCAATCCTTATGCCAAGGCTTCTTTTTATGTAACGAAGGAAAAGACATGCGTTTACCGTCTGAATCTGGAGAAGGAACTGTACATCAAAGCCTCGCTTTGGCTTTACAGTACTTCAAGCACCTACACGAGCTGCTATATCGGTGCAGGGACAGGATATTTTTCAGGGGTGGTTTTCAACAAACGTGATTCTGACAAATGGAAGGCCGGGTATGCTAACAGTGCTTGGAACATAGGCTGCAATGTAGTCAGGGAGGCTGAAGTAAAAGACAACGCTCTCAACGAAATCCTGCTCCACTTTGATGGAGAAAAAATTGAAGCCTTTGTCAATGGCACCTGCGTCCTTGATAGAAGTTGGACGAACAAAGACATAGATTTGGTCATCTTTTCAGACGAAGGTAAGGGACATTGGTCGAATTTGATTATATCTGACGAGCCGATAGACATCCGTGAACACGTTATCGAACTTCCTGTAACGTTGGCAGATGTGACCATGGCAGAACAGGAGGACGGCGGATACTCGTCAAACAAGGCAGGGCAGATTTTGCAGTATGTTCTGGATGCGGAAACGCTTATAAAGAAATATGGTGAGGATTCACTGGTTACGGGTATCGGCTTTCAGGCAGAAAAGGCATATAGGAATGGTGATTTGCTGACCAGACTCGAAGAATATCTGCAAGCAGAAGATGGCACGGAGCAGAATATTGGCAGCATGTCACTGCCTACAACTGACGGCCAGGTCATTTTGGGGTTGTCGGCAGAGGATATTACGTTGGCAGATATGGCAGATAAAAAGCTGGGGTACAGGTCATCATGAGCATTGAAATAAAAGGTTTGCATCCTGTTGCCACAGCCATAATTGCAGGCAGCATAGCGTTTAAGCCACAGAAAATACTTGTCGGTATTATACAGCCAGAACACATAGTTACTGCCACGGCAGATACGGAAAGGAAACTGGCTGCTGAGGATAAAGCACAAGCTGACGGCAAGCGAAATGTCATCAGAAATAATTGTGTCATGGCAGACACAATGCGCTGGGAATGCAGCTATGAAACGGCTGTTGCTGAAATGTGCCGCTGTCTTGGTGTATCGGTTCATGGAGTAGCGGATTCATCAAGAGAGATGGTGTGTACCAATGAGGTGATGGCAGATACCTGTCGGCAGGTCACTTCTGCTCTGCAGGGAGCAAGTGTCAATACGCTTCGTGAAATCTATGCTGATGAGCAGATTGTGGCGGGGGCTGTTCGGATTCTGTCAAGGGAGAATTCTCTGGCGGCAGATGTAGTGCGAAATTTGCAGGCAACACAGGCAGGAATGGCAAAAGCTGCGCGGTATGTTTCCAAGACTGAATCTGCCACGCAAAACTTCACAAGACAGGTGGTAAAGTCTGAAACGGCCATTGCCACGACCGAGCGCATAGTAAATTCGCCGTTACAGGCAGCAACCGCAGATACAGCAAGGCGGGTTGCTTTCATATCCAAAGCAGAAGCCATGACCGAGCGCGATTTGTCCAAATGGGAAGTTGCCCATGGAGATACAGTTTCAATCTTGCCGTACCATTTTGCCATAGATGCCAATAAGGGTACTGGTGGCGATGGTATAGACGATATTCCGCAACAGAATATTTCCGGTATCCAGTCGGTAACGCTCGCTCTCAACGAACGGACACTTGCTGATACCTTCCAAATGATGACGGCAAGTCCGTTGGATATTGAAGCGGCTGTGCAGGGCAGAATTTTGGACTTTGCCTGCGATTTTCAGGTTGAGGAAACCAGCCAGCAGGGCATCTTGCAGACAGTAAAAGGGATGTACCCCTTAGACCGTCTGCTCTATATGCCCATCAATATTGAGGTAGTGGAGGCTAACTGCTCCTACTATGCCCGCAAAATCGCTGATGCCTTGGGACTGTCACTGGATTTACGGATTGAAGATTTCACTCCCTCGCAGGATTACAGTTTGTCGGGCATGACCTATCAGGACTTCATCTCATCACTCTTTTCCTGGACGAGCAGATTACCACAAAGACAGATTAATGTGTTCATTCGTGGCGGAATGCTGCATATTATTCAGCGTGGCCATGAGGATCAGGTGACAGACATTACAGCATGGCCACACACGATGCCGACCATTAACCGCAAACTCATCCGTTCGGTTTGGGACAGCGCCACCACGGAAAGCTGGGACAGAGCAAGGAGCGATAAGGATTATGAGCCGCAGCCCTTCACTGGCACCATCGGCATTGAGGGAATTACCCGTCACTATCTTAACGGGCTACTTACGGAGGAAGAAACAAATGGCAGCATTACAGAATATTCCTATGATGATCAGTACCTTACGGAAAAGCGGACGCATAACCCGGACGGCTCTACGGTGCAGACCACATATACATACGCCAAGACGGCTAATGACATTTACCTTTTCAAAGAAACGGAGAAAACCACGGACGCAACACAAAAAGAGGGTGAAACGTCCCATGACCGCAACGATTGGACGGACTGGCTCAACGAGAATTTCTCCACGAGGATAACCTACCATGCGCCAATCGGCTACGGCTGGTATTCCACAACGGTGTATGAAGATGGAGAGTTTCAGGGAAGTTCCATCTCGCAGGGCAAGCCCGGAGGCAAATCCAGTCAGTTTACCATCAACGAGTGGAACCGGAGTCTGGGGAGCGACTATGATTTTGATGATGACGAAGATGACAAATTCAAGGGACAGGCGCTTTTCGATACGGAATTTCCCGTGACAGGAGATGATTTCCTACGGGAGCTTACCCATGAGATTGAGTGGCTGAACCGTAAGCGGCAGGAAGAAGTCAGTCTGGATATCGTAAGCCCGGTAATAAAAGGGCATGCAACGATACGGCATATTCTGGATTTTACGGAACGCATCAGGCTGGACGATAAGGAGTATTTTCTGGTGAGCAATCAGGTGAAGCTCACAACCAGAAGTCTGCGACAGAGCATTAGACTGGTGAGGTGGTACGGATGAACGGGGTAGATGGTCTGGCAAGAGCAGTCAGAAGAGTGGCCAATTCCCATAAAGGCATGGGGCAGGCGCAGAGGGGCATTATCCAAGGAGATAAAGTGTGCATCGGTAACCGAGCCTATCCCTTTACGGCGGCAGTGGAATGTCATACGGAAACGGGGAGTGCCGTTTGGGTGCAGCTGACGAAAACTGGTCGCGCTGTTATCGTAGGAGCGTGATGAAATGCAGCGGGCAATAGTAACAGCGGTGAACGGCAGCCGCATTTGCGCCAATGGTAGGTGGCTGACAGCAATAGGCAACAAATCATTTCATCCCGGTGATGTTGTCTGGACAGACGGCAGATGTATCTATGGTAACAGTTTTGAGGCTGGGGGGGCTGCTCCTATTATCAGCCCTAGTGAGTCCTATGTACCGCTTCTAATGTGGGACGGCACAAGAGCGGTTTATCATAAGGGAAAGATAACAAAGTATGCGAAAGGACAGCAACATACGCTGATGGCGAGCCGTGGGAGTTCATTTACATTTGCCGATGGCAAGATTCTGGATTTGCATTTGGATGAGCAAGGTAATCAATATGCATTACAAGGGGGTGAATATAGGTATCATGACATTGGCGATGGCGAGAGCTTCGAAGACCAGCTCGGTCAGCCTGGCGTTGCAATAAATGGGCAGATGGAATATTCCATAGACCTGAGTGGTTACAGCAACTTTTGCTATGATTACGCTTACGAGGAGGCAACCGTCATTGAAACGCCTCTTTCAGGTGTAGACGATGTAATAAACAAGGTATATTTGAACTCGTGTACTTTAGTCAACGGCTGGTATGAATCAGAAGATTCCTATTGCTATCTATTGGACTGTTATGCGAAAGGATTTCATATTGATGCTATAAATTACCGGGGAGAAGGAGAAGCTGACTGGGGATTCTTTATTGACTTTGATTCTTACCTGTGGGTGATGGTGACCCCCAAGAGCATTCAGCCGTTGTGGGCAATGACGATAAGGGAGGTTGATGAGGACAATGAAATCCATATCGAGCGTTCCAGATACCGGATTTATGCAGGCATTTTTACATTGCCACTCCCGGACGGATATTACATCGAAGGTACTAAGGCGGTGCCGGAGAATATAGACGCACAATCTTATTGGCAGGATAAGTTTTTAGGTAAGCTGTATTCACCGCAAAAGACTCTGATTTGTGAGTCGCATTTTTTTATGAATAAGCCGATAAGGCTGGGGCGAGTAAAAAATGGGGTGTGGTTGATGACATCAGGTGAGGAGCTTTATCTCTTGAAGGGGGGCAAGCAGAAGCTGTTATCAGGCGATGTGCGTAACAGCCGTTTACATCCTATGAAAAATAAAGCGAAATGGATAAAGGGGGATTGACCATGGATGTATTTTTAGATGTTAGATGCTGGGCAGCAGGAGCTGGTGCTGCCTTGGGGGAGTATCTCGGCAGTTTTGACAGTCTGCTCTATGCATTGGTGGCTTTTATCGTGACTGATTATGTCACGGGGGTGCTTTGTGCCATAGTGGAGAAACGGCTGTCAAGTTCCGTGGGGTTCAATGGCATCTGTCAGAAGGTCTTCATCATGGCCTTGGTTGGCGTGGCCAACGTGCTGGATGTCCATATGGTTGGTGGAGGCTGTGTCATGCGCACGGCTGTAATATTCTTCTACTGTGCCAATGAGGGCATCTCCATAGTGGAGAATGCAGCTCGGATTGGTCTGCCGGTGCCAGAAAAGCTGACGGAAGTTATGAAGCAGTTGAAGAACAAGTGAATATTGAAATGAAGCATGCCCGGTGGGAGAAGTCCTGCCGGGCTATTTTTGTGGGGTTGATTTTTTCGCCTTAATATAGGGGCTGAAGTGTTTGCTGAAAATCGTGGCTTCTGTCCTTCCAAGGGTAAGAAACAGATTTTTCGGCAAAATGCCACATTCTTCTCTTTTAGAAAGTAGGAGAGGATGGTGACCAGAATCAGGCATTTTGTCCTCTTAGTATTGAGGGAGGTCGAAGTTTATGACAGATAAAGAAAAAGAAGAAATAGCCCATCTCCGTAGGAGCGGCATGGGCTATGGCAAGATAGCAGAGTTTATGTCATTGTCCATCAGCACGGTCAAATCCTACTGCATCAGAAATAAGCTGACGGCAGGTGGCGGTCAGATGGTCTGCTTAGAGTGTGGTAAGCCTATTATACAGCCACCAGAGCAGAAGGGGAAAAAATTCTGCTCCGATGCCTGCCGCATCAAATGGTGGAACCACCATACCTGGCTGATGAAGGCCAACAATGTCTGTGCTCACTGTGGTAAGCCCTTCCACGGCAGGAAGGACAGAAAGTACTGCTCCCATGCCTGCTATATCGCAGAAAGGTTTGGTGAAGCTCATGTCTCATGAATTGGTGATGAAGGAAGCAAAGTATCAGTCTGCCATGCGTATGTTCCGGGAGATGCTGGAAACGGGCATCATTACAAGGGAGAATTATGCTGAGGCAGAACGGCTTATGCGGGAAAAATATAAGCCAGTCGTTGGTACATTGTTCTCGGACATGGCGTTGACTTAATGCTGCCGTAGAGTGATATATAGTAGGGAAAGGAGGGCACGGCCATGAAGAAGATAGAGCGGATAGAGCCACAAATTCCGCAGATTAAGCGAAAGAAGCGTGTAGCGGCCTATGCCCGTGTTTCAGCCGAATCAGACAGACTGGATCACTCGTTGTCAGCACAGGTAAGTTACTACAGCCATTTGATACAGAAAAATCCGGAGTGGGAATATGCCGGAGTTTATGCCGATAGCTTCATATCGGGCACCAGCATCGAAAAGCGCTCTGAGTTTCAACAGATGATAGCAGACTGTGAGGCAGGGAAGATAAACCTCATCCTTACTAAGTCCATAAGCCGTTTTGCACGCAACACGGTTGACCTGTTATCAACGGTACGGCACCTCAAAGTCATCGGCGTGGAAGTAAGATTCGAGAAAGAGAATATCAGCTCCACAAGCTCATCCGGCGAAATCATGTTGTCTATTTTGGCAAGTTTTGCTCAAGAGGAGAGCATCAACATTTCCAACAATGTGAAATGGGGCGTAAGAAAGCGTTTCGAGCAGGGAATTCCGCACGGACACTTCCAGGTTTATGGCTACCGCTGGGAAGGTAATCAATTGGTTATTGTTCCTGATGAAGCTGCTGTGGTAAAACGAATTTTTCAAAATTTCCTTGACGGTAAATCAAGATGGGAAACAAAAAAGGAATTTGCTGCTGAAGGAATTACCACTAGAGCGGGTAATAAATGGGTAGATTACACCATCAAGCAGGTGCTTACGAATATAATCTACACAGGCACTTTGATGATGCAAAAATATTATGCCGAAAATCCTTTGAGTCATAAACTGGTGAAAAATGCTGGGGAACTGCCAAAGTACATTGTTGATAATCATCATGAAGCTATTATAGACAAAGAAACATTTTGCTATGTTCAGCAGGAAATGGCTCGCCGTAAGGCACTGGGGCCTTTAGCCAATAAGAGCATAAATAAATCCTGCTTTACGACGAAAATAAAATGTCCCGTATGTGGATGTAATTACGAACGTCATACACGTAAGGAAGGTAAGAGCAGAGCCTATTGGGTGTGCGGCTCTATACATAAGAAGGGGATAAAATGTTCGGTTGGTGGAAGCATAAATCATGAAGGGTTAAAAAGGGTCTGTGCAAAAGTCCTTGGCTTGGATGAATTTGACGAAAAAACATTTACAGAAAGAGTAGAAATGCTAATGGTTCCCAGTAGAAATATTATCGAGTTCCATATGAAAGACGGCTCGATAATAACAGAAAGTTGTCCGAATACAGGGCGAAAAGATCGTTGGACAGATGAGGAACGGGCGAGGTTTTCCGAGTGGCGAAAGAATCATCCTGAAGGTAAAGGAGCAACAATATTTACGGGGAAAATCAAATGTATAAAATGTGGTTGCAACTTTAAGAAACGTACAAGGCCTAGCCAATTGTTACCTGAAGGAAAGGCATTATATTGGTGCTGTAGCGAAAAAACGAAATGTGACACCATAGGACTGCGGGAAGATTTGCTGAAGCCGTTTATAGCAGAAGTCCTTAGCATACCGGAATTTGATGAGTTGATATTTAAACAGGAAATTGAGCGGATTGAAGTGATTTCAGCTACTGAGTTGGCCTTTGTGTTTTATAACGGTAAACGGATAGAACGCACGTGGAAGATTCCTAAAAGGGTTGGTAAGCCTTGGACTGATGAGCAGAGGGCTAAGATTATGGCGTCCTGCAAAACCAGGTATACGCCAGAAGTTCGAAAACGTATGGGCGAAAGCATTAGAAGAGCCTATGCAAGGAAGAGGGCAGAGAAATGGCAAAAACAGTAACAACCATTCCGGCGACCATAAGTAAATTCACCGCAGCTCCGATAGATAGCAAGGCTAAGCGGAAGGTGGCGGGTTATGCTCGTGTCAGCACTGACCACGAAGATCAGGTATCCAGCTACGCCGCCCAGGTAGACTACTACACCAGGTATATCAAGGAGCGGGAAGACTGGGAATTTGCGGGAATGTATACGGATGAAGGTGTAACCGGGACTTCTACCAGAAAGCGTGAGGGCTTTACCAAAATGATAAAAGATGCCCTTGATGGAAAAATTCAGCTTATCATCACAAAATCAGTAAGTCGCTTTGCCAGAAATACGGTAGATTGCCTCACAACCATAAGGAAACTGAAGGCCAGCGGGGTTGAGGTGTATTTCGAGAAAGAGGGCATCTGGACATTGGATTCGGCTGGCGAACTACTCCTAACCGTGCTCTCGTCAATCAGTCAAGAGGAGGCCAGAAGCATATCGGAGAACACCACATGGGGGCATCGGAAACGGTTCGCCGATGGCAAGGTCAGCATCCCATTCAAAAGGTTTCTGGGATATGACCGAGGGGAAGATGGCAATCTAGTTATAAACCCCAAGCAGGCCGAGGTGGTAAAGCTCATCTACAAGCTGTTTCTTACAGGTTTATCCTATCTCGCCATATGCAGAGAATTGATGAATCGAGGGATTAAGTCTCCAACGGGGAAGGATAAATGGCATGCGAGTTCCGTGCAAAGTATCCTTACCAATGAGAAGATGAAGGGAGATGCTTTGCTCCAGAAGCAATTTACGGTAGATTTTCTTACCAAGAAGCATAAAAAGAATGAGGGGGAAGTTCCACAGTACTATGTGACAGGCAATCATGAGGCCATCATTCCGCCAGCTACCTTTGAATTGGTGCAGGCTGAGATTGAGCGGCGTAGGGCTGGCAAGCGTTACAGCGGTGTGACCATATTCTCACACCGGATTAAGTGCGGGGAATGCGGTCACTGGTACGGCTCCAAGGTATGGCACAGTAACGACAAGTACCGGCGGGTGGTCTACCAGTGCAATCATAAGTTTGCAGGTGCAAAGAAATGCTCTACGCCCCATCTGGTGGAAGATGAGATAAAGACGGTCTTCATCAAAGCTGTGAGCAAGTTGCTGAAGGGGAAGGCGGATATGCTGGAAAACATCCGGCTGGTGCAGGAAAAGATATGCACTACGGAGGCGCTGGAGGTCGAGCGCAAACGGCTCATGGGTGAGCTGCAGGTGCTCTCGGATATGGTGCAGAACTGCATCAATGAAAATGCCCGCATAGCCCAAAATCAGACTGATTACCAACAACGCTACAACGAACTGGTCAGTCGGTATGATGCCACAAAAGCTAGGTATGATGAGGTGGAAAAGTTCATCAAGGCGCGAAGGCTCAAGGCTGAAAGGCTGGACAACTTTGCTAAAGCAATCAAAGCACAGGATTCGGTGGTGACGGAATTTGATGAAGGCTTGTGGGGGACGTTGGTAGATTTCATGACGGTGTATGGCAAGGATGACATTGGCGTTACCTTCAAGGACGGGACGGAAATACGAATAAGCTAAGAATTGGCACGGGTTAAAAGCTCGTGCCTTTTTCTTTTGCAGTTTAGAAATTTTTTTCGGAAGAGGTACTTGACTTGAAGTTCACTCAAGGGTATAGACTTACAGACATCAGCTGAACGAAAGATGTTTATCAGATAAAGTAAGGAGCAATTTCATGTATTTAGAGAAAATCAATAGTCCTCAGGATATCAAAGGTTTTTCGGCAGAGCAGCGTAAGGTGCTAGCACAGGAAATGCGGGATGCCATGCTGAAAAGAGCAAGCATCCACGGTGGTCACTTCGGTCCGGATTTTGGTGTCGTAGAATTGACTATCGCTCTCCATTCTGCCTTCCATAGTCCTAGAGATAAGTTTGTCTTTGATATTTCCCATCAGGCATATCCCCACAAGATGCTGACAGGCCGCAAGGATGCTTATCTTTATGAAGATCATTATGATGATGTGTCTGGCTACACCAACCCCGATGAGAGTGAGCATGATATGTTCAATGTGGGGCATACTTCCACTTCCATCAGTCTGGCTACTGGTCTGGCCAAGGCTCGTGATCTGAAGGGTGACAAGGAAAACATCATCGCCATTATCGGTGACGGCTCCATGAGCGGCGGCGAGGCCTTGGAAGGGCTGGATACTGCGGGGGAAATGAAGTCCAATCTGATTATTGTGTTCAACGATAATGACCAGAGTATTGCCGAGGTCCACGGTGGCATGTATAAGGGCTTCAAGGAGCTGCGTGATACTAACGGTAAGTCGGAACGTAATCTGTTCAAAGCTATGGGCCTCGATTATCGGTTCGTGGCTGATGGAAATGATACGGAAGCACTAATTGCCGTCTTTGAAGAGGTTAAGGATATTGACCATCCGGTGGTGGTGCATATCGTCACCCAAAAAGGAAAAGGCTATAAATTTGCCGAAGAGAATAAGGAAGACTGGCATTGGCACATGCCCTTTGATATTGAAACGGGCGAAGTAACACAACCTTTGGTTGATCCCTATGCTGAGCAGACTGCAGAAACCTTCCTGCGGCTGGCCAAGGAGGATAAGAAATTTATCGCCATCTCGGCAGCAACTCCTGCCAGCATGGGACTTACTCAGGCGCGTCGTGAGGAATTGGGTGAGCATTATATCGATGTGGGCATTGCCGAGGAGCAGGCTGTGGCCATGGCTTCTGGCCTGGCTAAAAATGGTGCGCATCCTGTATTTGGCGACTATTCTTCCTTCTTCCAGCGCACCTATGATCAGCTGGCGCAGGACGTGTGCGTCAATAACAGTCCGGCCACTTTCCTGGTCTTCTGGGCCTCCATGTACGGTATGAATGATGTAACCCATCTGGGCTTCTATGACATACCTATGATGAGCAATATCCCCAATCTGGTCTATCTGGCCCCGACTTCCCCGGAGGAATATCAGGCCATGCTGGACTGGTCTGTTGCCCAGGAGAAGTATCCTGTGGCCATCCGTGTGCCCCATATGATGGTACCAAGCTCCAGCCGTCCTGTCCGTAAGGCTTATGACGAGCTGAACAAGTTTGAGATGGTACAGCAGGGCAGTCACGTTGCTATCCTTGGCCTGGGCAGCTTCTATAATTTGGCAGAGGAAACGGCAGCCAGATTGAAGGAGCAGGGGATTGAGGCTACAATTATCAATCCGCTCTTTATCAGTGGTGTGGATGAAGAAATGTTGAACAAGCTGAAGGAAAACCACGACATAGTAGTAACGCTGGAAGATGGTGTATTGGAAGGCGGCTTTGGCGAGAAGATTGCTCGCTTCTATGGAGCAGACAAGATGAAGGTTCTGAACTTCGGCCTGCCCAAGAAATTCTATGACCGTTATGACTACGGCAAACTGGCCCAGGAGCATCATCTGACCGCCGACCAGATTGCCGAAGATATCATGAAGGTACTATAAAAAGCAGACGTTAGGCCAGTATCGTCAAGCTTGGAAAATAGAGGCTTGACGATACTGGCAAACGGCTTGCAACCCCCCAGTGGTCATAGAACTAGATTTGCAACCCCTCAAACGGTGGCAAACAAGGGAAAAATGTGCTTGTATCAAGTTCATACTGATAATGGAGGCAACGATTGCCCTGCATACGGTGTTTGATTCGCCAAAGGATAAGTTTGTCTTTGATATTTCCCATCAGGCTTATCCACACAAGATGCTCACGGGCCGCAAAGATGCCTATCTTTATGAGGATCATTATGATGATGTGTCGGGCTATACCAATCCGGATGAAAGCGAGCATGATATGTTCAATGTGGGGCATACATCCACTTCCATCAGTCTGGCCACTGGTCTGGCTAAGGCTCGTGATCTGAAGGGGGACAAGGAAAACATCATCGCCATCATCGGCGATGGTTCCATGAGCGGCGGCGAAGCTTTGGAAGGCCTCGATACTGCTGGGGAGATGAAGTCCAATCTGATCATTGTGTTCAACGATAACGATCAGAGCATCGCTGAGGTACACGGCGGCATGTATAAGGGCTTCAAAGAACTGCGTGATACCAACGGTAAGTCGGAACGCAACCTGTTTAAAGCTATGGGGCTCGATTACCGGTTCGTGGCCGATGGCAATGACACAGAGGTGTTGATCGCCGCCTTGGAAGAGGTAAAGGACATTGACCATCCCGTGGTGCTGCATGTTGTCACCCAAAAGGGGAAAGGCTATAAGTTTGCCGAAGAAAACAAGGAAGCCTGGCACTGGCATATGCCGTTTGATATTGAAACCGGTGAAGTAAAACAGCCGCTGGTGGATCCTTATGCCGAGCAGACCGCAGAGACTTTTCTGCGTCTGGCCAGCGAGGATAAGAAGTTTATCGCCATCTCGGCAGCGACTCCATCCAGCATGGGACTTACGCAGGAACGCCGTGAGAAATTGGGGGAGCATTACATTGACGTGGGGATTGCCGAGGAGCAGGCGGTGGCCATGGCCTCTGGCTTGGCAAAAAATGGCGCGCATCCGGTCTTTGGGGATTATGCCTCTTTCTTCCAGCGCACGTATGATCAGCTGTCCCAGGATGTGTGCGTCAATAACAGTCCGGCTACCTTTCTGGTGTTCTGGGCATCCATGTATGGCATGAACGATGTGACCCATCTTGGCTTTTATGACATCCCTATGATGAGCAATATACCCAATCTGGTTTATCTGGCCCCCACTTCTCCGGAAGAATATCAGGCTATGCTGGACTGGTCGGTTGCTCAGGAAAAATATCCTGTGGCCATTCGCGTACCCCATATGATGGTGCCGGGCTCCAACCGTTCTGTTCGCAAGTCTTATGATGAGCTGAACAAATATGAGGTGGTACGGCAGGGCAGTCAGGTTGCTGTCCTTGGCCTTGGCAGTTTCTGCAATCTGGCGGAGAAAACGGCAGAAAAGCTCAAAGAGCAGGGCATTGAGGCTACGGTCATCAATCCGCTTTTCATCACGGGGCTGGATGAGAAATTGTTGCATCAGCTCAAAGAAAACCATGATATGGTGGTGACGCTGGAAGACGGCGTATTGGACGGCGGTTTTGGCGAAAAGATTGCCCGCTTCTATGGAGCAGACAAGATGAAGGTGCTGAATTTCGGTCTGCCCAAGAAATTCTATGACCGCTATGACTATGGCAAACTGGCCGAGGAGAACCATCTTACCGCCGGACAGATTGCCGAGGATATCATGAAGAATCTATGAGGATGAGGGAACTTTTCATTCGGCAAAAACGCAGGTTCAGAAATACTGAGAAAGGGGTTCGCCAGTTTAGGCGAACCCCTTTCTCAGTATTTCTTGCATTAAGAGCAGATTGACCCTTTGCCGTCTGTTTTCAGTGGAAGAGGATCATGATGATGCCGCCGACGGCTGGCATGGCGACGATGCAGACTTTCAGGAAGGGCAATGGTGCGAGATGCGTTCCCTTTGCACCGAACCAGGCGCCGAGCATGAGACCGAGCAGGGTCTGAACAAAAATCGGAAAGTCCAGACGTCCATTGAACAGATAGCCGAGTCCCCCGGCCGCTGAGATCGGCAGGATAATCATCATGCAGGTTCCGATGCTTTGAAGCAGCGGTACGCCGAAAATAACCATGAGGCAGAGCTGGATATACGCTGCGGCGCCGATGCCGAAAGCGCCGGAGAGAAAGCCGGTGATGATTCCTGTGATGATGCCGCGAATCCACAGGGGGCGGCCGGTAAGGAGCGTGGTGCGCACCGGAGTGTGCGCAGCCAGCCAGCGGTTTTTGTAAAGTTTGATGTAGAGGATCACGGCGCTGGAAAAGAGCATGATGCCGGTAATGGAACTTAGAAATCCGGACGGCATGAGATTGGAGACATTCGCGCCGATGAAAGCGCCGATGATCCCGCCGAGGCCGATCACTGCGCCGGTCCGGACGACCACTTCTTTCTGACGGAAATGGCTGATGGCGCCGGACAGCATGGTAAAGACCATGGAGGCCAGTGCTACGGCAAGCGCCGTATGGATGGGGACGCCAAAGCCGACCGTGAGCAGTGTGATCGTAACGCCGGCGCCGCCGGCGCCCACAAAGCCGATCAACGCACCGAGCAGAAGCATGGAAAGAAACAGCATGAGCAGCACAGCCTTTCTGACAGAAACAGGTAGAGGAGAAAAACAACAAAAAAGCCAGGAAAAAATCCTGGCCGCTTATCGATTTGGTGACACCTATGGGATTCGAACCCATGAACCCGGCGTGAGAGGCCGGTGTCTTAACCGCTTGACGAAGGTGCCGATTTGGTGACGCCTATGGGATTCGAACCCATGAACCCGGCGTGAGAGGCCGGTGTCTTAACCGCTTGACGAAGGCGCCGGATCTGGTGACACCTATGGGATTCGAACCCATGAACCCGGCGTGAGAGGCCGGTGTCTTAACCGCTTGACGAAGGTGCCACATGACTGACTTGTATTATTATATTACAGCGCTTCTAAATTTGCAAGACTTTTTTTGAGGCGCGTCAGCGAAGCTGGTTTTCCCAGCAGAGCGAGCAATTCGGTTGCACCGCCCGGTGTGATCTTCTGACCTGCCGCTCCGATGCGCAAAACCCACATGACAAGGCCTTTTTTCAGGTCGTTTTTTTCGATGAAGTCTTCCAGCATCGCATAAAGGCTGTCGTTATCCCATTTTTCTTCCGGCGTATCTTCGAGGAGGGCGATGAGAGTCGGAAGGAGCTCGGCGGCCTTTTCCGGCGTCACTTTATTCCGTTTGTTGCTGTACAGCTCGGCATCGAAGGCGGGCTGTTCGACAAGGAAGGCGATGGCTTCCGGAATCTCGCCGAAGCGCTGCAGCCTGGTTTTGAGCAGAGCAGCCAGCTGCGGCCAACTGCTTTCCAGATTGTCCGGCAGATCGCCGGCATAGCTTCTCGCTTCTGCCGCGAAGGTGTTATCGTCCATGGCTTTGAAGTATTCGCCGTTGATCCAGCCGAGCTTGTCGTAGTCGAAGACAGCTGGGGATTTGGACAGGCCTTCCAGACTGAAGTGATGGATGAGCTCCTCCATGGAAAAGATTTCCTGATTGGTGTTTTTGGGATTCCAGCCGAGCAGGGCAACGTAGTTGACAATGGCTTCCGGCAGATAGCCCATTTTGACCAGATCGTCAAAGGAGGTTGCGCCATGGCGTTTGGAGAGCTTGGAGACGGAACCGTCTTCGTTCTTTCCCATGACCGGTGCCAGATGGATAAAGACAGGAACTTCCCAGCCATACGCCTGATAGAGCAGGATGTATTTCGGGGTGGAAGTGATGAACTCAGCGCCGCGCATGATATGCGTGATGCCCATGAGATGATCGTCGATGACATTGGCGAAGTTGTAGGTAGGCATGCCGTCGCGTTTCAGCAAAACCTGATCCTCCAGCTCTTCGTTCGGGATGGTGATGTTTCCATGCAGAACGTCAAAAAAAGTCGTTGCGCCGTCAAGCGGCATCTTTTGACGAATGACGTACGGATCGCCGTTTTTGAGATGGGCATCGATGGTTTCCTGCGGCAGATTGCGGCAGGTCCGGTCGTAGCCGCCGAATTTTCCGGCAGAATGATCTTCCTCCGGGTCGCAGAAGCAGTAATAGGCATGGCCGCTTTTTACGAGTTCTTCGGCATATTTTTTATAAAGCGGAAGGCGCTGGCTCTGGATATACGGGCCGCAGCTGCCGCCGATATCCGGTCCTTCGTCGGGGACGATGCGGGCCAGCTTCAGCGTGCGGTTGATGAAATCTACCGCATCCGCGACGTAGCGGGTGCGGTCGGTATCCTCGATGCGCAGAATAAAATCACCCTGCTGCGCCTTGGCGTAGAGATATCCATAGAGCGCTGTGCGCAAATTGCCGATATGCATATATCCCGTCGGACTTGGCGCGAAACGTGTGCGTACTTTCTGATCTGTCAATGTATGCTCCTCCTGATTCATACGGATTATAACGTGTCGAATTTTCTTCTATGAGTATACTACATTCCCTTCTGCCGGGCAAATAAAACGGGCTGCCAACGCAGATTTGCTCTGCAGCAGCAGCCCCGGTTGTCCTCACCGTTTTAAAAACTGGTAGAGCGCACGGTACATGATCATCGAGCTTACGGCGCCGGGGTCTTCGATTCCGATGCTCCGCTCGCCGACGAGACTGGCGCGGCCCTTGCGGGCGATGATGGTCTTGGTATAATTGACCCCTTCGCCCGCAGCTTTTGATGCTTCCTGAAGAACCTCAAAAAGAGGTTTGTCCTCTGCGTGTTCCGGCAGGAAACAGTCGTGAATCGGGATGAGAACATCCAGCATGGTTTTATCGCCCTTTTCCGCACGGCCGCGCGCTTGTATCGCTTCGATTGCCGCGCGCAGCAGCTTTTCGATGCTGGCGACGTTCAGGCGCGTCTCTGCATCACAGGCTTCGCCTGCTTTGACAAAGCCGGCTCCGTATAATGGCCCCGCAGCTCCGCCGACATTGCGGATCAGGGCCTTGCCGACAGCCTGCAGAACAGGGCCGGGCTGGCTGGTATCGTCCATTTCTTCGACGGCTTCCTGAGCGGCACGGAATCCGCGGGCCATATTCAGGCCGTGGTCGCCGTCGCCCGTCTTTGCATCGAGCGAAGTCAGATAGTCTTTTCGGGCGATGACAGCCGCTGCAACGGCATCCAGAGCATCTTTGATTCTGGTCATGATGAAAACTCCTTCTATTATTATAAAGAGGTATTGCTGCGTAAAATAAAACGACAACGGGTATATGCAACCCGCATATACCTCATAATATTATAACATGCAGCGGATAAAGTACAAGTGTGAATAGACAGAAAGATGAAATAAGCGTTGCAGATTCGCGGAACTTCTGATCGGGATGGGAAGCACTATAAAAAATCGGGAAAAAGATTGCCTATTTTCGTCGAAAAAAGTATAATGACGATATGGGTTATAGAACCTATAAATGCTGAGTATAGAAAGGATCCGAAATGGAAATTAAGGATATGCGGGCATTTTATGCCATTGTCGAAGAAGGAAACATCAGTCATGCCGCACAGCGTCTGGATATCGCTCAGCCGGCTTTGTCCCGGCAAATGAAACGGCTGGAGACTTCGCTCGGCGTTCAGCTTTTTGAACGGGGGAGCAGACGTATCCGTCTGACTGACGCCGGACGCGTCATGTATTCCCGTGTGGAACATATCCTGGGAATGGTGGACGGCACAGTGCGGGAGATTACGGAGATTGGCTCCGGTGTGGCCGGATCTATCCGTCTGGGAACGATTACGACTTCCGGCGCCATGCTGCTGCCGGAGCTGATCTCGGAATTTCATTCCCGTTATCCGAATGTGACGTATCAGATTTGGGAGGCTGAGGGAGCGCGGATTCTTGAGCTGCTCGACAATCGCGTCATCGAGATCGGCATTACGCGTACGCAGGTGGATTCCAAGGTTTATGAGTCGATCGTCCTGCCGAATGAGCCGCTGGTTCTCATCATGAACAAGGAACAGGAGATTGGCGCCGATCAGGAGCAGGTGCGGATGGATGAGCTGCGGGATGTTCCGATCATTATTCCCCTGCGCTGGCAGTCGGTTTTTGTCGCCAATTGCCGAAAGCTCGGTTTTGAGCCGCATATCGTCTGCGTCAGCGACAGCATTGTCCAGGACCTGCTTCTGGCCAAGATGGGCATGGGGATGGCTTTGCTGCCGGTCTCTTCCAAGACTCTTTTGACGGATGGAAATCTGATTTACAAGAAGCTGGTCGAGCCGGAGATGAGTACGCATACCGTCATTGCATGGCTGAAAAACCGGACGCTGTCCTCGTCCAGTGCGCATCTTATCCGGCTGTTTCGCGAAATCTTTTTAAATGAACGGGGGGAAAACTGAGATGGACTTTCAGGAAATAAAAGTGGGGATGAAGGCTGTCGCCAGTGAGACAGTCACGGAGGCGAATACGGCAGTGACCATGGGAAGCGGCAGCCTGCCGGTCTATGCGACGCCGGCCATGATTTGCCTGATGGAAAAAGCAGCGGCCGGCCTTTTGGAACCGCTGCTTCCGGATGGCTGGACTACAGTGGGCATTGCCATGGATGTGCAGCATAAGGCACCTTCCCCGGAAGGGGCGGCGGTGCGGGCTGAAGCGGAGGTTACAGCCGTGGAGGGACGGAAGGTTACGTTTTCCGTCCGGGCCTGGGATGCGTGCGGCGAGATCGGCTGCGGGCGGCATGAACGGTTTGCCGTCAGGGAAGATTCCTTCATGGAGAAGGCGTCTTCCCGGCATTGAGACCATTTTCCCAATCATAAAGTTTCAATTAGAATTGGACGGCAGGGGTTTTCATTCCCTGCCGTTCGTTATATTATTATACTATATTGTATTGTATTGTGATATCGTATGCGCGTTTTTGCGTCGGTAAGAACGAATGGTATGTCGATATGGGAGGTACTTCAAGATGGGAAACCCACGTATTTTTATTGTTGAGGACGAACGCCGGATTGCCCGGTTTCTTCAGATTGAGCTGGAGCATGAGGGATATGCGACTGCCGTGGAGGATAATGGGCTGCGCGCATTTGAACGCATCGCGCAGGAGGATTACGATCTGATTCTGCTGGATATCATGCTGCCGGATATGGATGGTATGACAATTTGCCGGAAGGTCCGTGAGATCTCCGATGTACCGATCATTATGCTGACCGCGCGGGATGATGTCGAAGATAAGGTCAACGGTTTGGATCTGGGGGCCGATGATTATATGACGAAGCCTTTTGCCATACAGGAATTGCTGGCTCGCGTCCGCAATGCTCTGCGCAAACCTCGTGCTGATGGGCGCGAAGTGAGTCCGGAGGGGGAAAAGCTGCAGGTGCGTGATCTGGTCATGTACCCAAGCCGGTATGAAGTGCGGGTCGGCAATGAGGAGGTTCAGCTGACCAAAAAGGAATATTCCCTGCTCGAGTATCTGCTTCGCAATAAGCGGAATGTCCTGACAAGAGATCAGATCCTGCAGGAGGTATGGGGATATGATTATACGGGCGATACGAACGTCGTGGATGTATATATCCGGTATCTGCGCGCGAAAATCGACGATCATTTCGGGGAGAAGTATATCTACACAATCCGGGGTGTAGGGTATGCGATCAAGGATTAAGGCCTGGTTTCATCATCCGGTCATGATGCTCAATCGTCTGCGTTATGCGCGAATCTCGACCAAGATCACCTGCTTTTATGCCGCCGTTCTTCTGCTGGTCCTGATCCTGACCAGTGTCCTCACGGGACTGGGCGTTTATTTTTCTTTTTATCATCAGGCAGAAGTGGAACTGGAAATCAGCATGAATCATGTACTGGACCGGATGGAGCAGGGACGTTCTTATCTGGGCCCCGATTTTTGGCGGGATGATCCGGTTCTGCCGGGGGTTGTTCTGCGCATCACAGATCTGACCGGGCAGATTGTGTACGAGAACGATACGCACTATCCGTCTATCGGCACGATCGAGGCGAATGCCATGAAGAATCCGCCCTTTTGGGCGAACCGGTCCATGCAGGTATCTGAGTTTCGGAATATGACGATCTATCATGCCAGGATGGAAGTAGAATATGGGGGGCAGCTGTATCAGCTGCATTTCTTTAAAACCATTACGGCGGAGAAGAATTTTCTGGATACGCTGCAGAAAATTCTTTTCCTCATGACGATTTTGGGCTTTGTACTGGCGCTGCTGGCCGGGTATTTCCTGAGCCGGCGCATTCTCCGTCCAATCCGGGAGATGACGGCGACGGCGCGGAAAATCGAGGTGGAGAAGATGGACCGGCGCATCAAAGTGCCGCCGGCCCGCGATGAGCTTTCGGAGCTTGCGGATACGTTCAATCACATGCTGGATCGTTTGGAGACGGGGTTCAAGCAGCAGCGGTTCGTTTCCGATGCCTCGCATGAGCTGAGGACGCCGGTTACGGTCATTCTGGGCTATTCCGACCTCCTGTCCCGTTGGGGGCGGTCGGACAAGGAGGTCCTTGATGAGGGAATTTCCTCGATCCGATCGGAGGCTGAAGACATGCAGCAGCTGATCGAGAAACTGTTGTTCCTTGCGCGTGCCGATCAAAAGCGTCAGGTACTTCATAAGGAACGTTTGGAGCTTTCGGAACTGGTCGAAGATGTCATGCGCAAGATGAAGCTGGTAACGCGGACTCATTCGATTGAGCTTTTACAGAACGATGAAGGCGTTATTTTCGCCGATCAGGTTACGATACGGCAGATGATGCGCATCTTTTTGGAGAACAGTACGAAATATACACCGGAAGGCGGACGGATTACGGCTAGTTCCCGCCGGCAGCCGGACGGAAAATTCATTTTGCTGGAGCTTGCCGATAATGGCATTGGCATAGCGAAAGAGGATCAGCAGAAGGTATTTGAACGGTTTTATCGCGTCGATGCGTCGCGGACGAAGTCGGCCGGCGGTGTGAGCGGTACGGGGCTGGGACTGTCGATTGCCAGCTGGATTGCGGAGCAGCATGGGATTGAGATTTCCATGGAAAGTGATCTGGGCAAGGGAACGAAAATCATTTTGAAGATCCCCCTGATTCAGGATGAGGAGAATGTGCAGGGCGCATTGGAAGGGAGCAGTGGCGATGAACGTATTGGTGACAGGAGTGACCGGCCAGCTCGGGCATGACTGTGTGGCTGAGCTGACGAAGCGGGGTGTTGCGGTACGGGGCGTATCGAGCCGGGATTTTTCCCTGACGGATTTTGACCGGGCACGGGAGTATATACTGTCTTATCATCCGGATGTTGTCATCCATTGCGCCGCTTACACTGCCGTCGACCGGGCCGAGGAGGAGCCGGAGCTCTGTGAAGCGGTAAATGCCGGAGGGACACGCAATCTGGCGGAAATCTGCCGCCAGATTGATGCGAAAATGATCTACATCAGTACGGATTATGTTTTTCCGGGCAGCGGAGAGGATTTCTATGAACCGGAGGATCCCAAGGGGCCGAAGAATGTATATGGCCGGTCCAAGCTGCACGGGGAAGAAGCCGTGCGGGAGATATTAGAGAGATTTTTCATTGTCCGGATTTCCTGGGTGTTCGGGATTCATGGAAACAACTTTATCCGCACGATGCTGCGTCTCAGTGAGACCCATCGGGAGCTGACGGTGGTGGACGATCAAGTCGGTTCACCGACGTACACAAAAGATTTGGCTGTGTTGTTGGCGGATATGTCCGGCAGTGAACGGTACGGCGTTTATCATGCGACGAATGAAGGCGTCTGTTCCTGGGCGGAGCTGGCCGGGGAGACGTTCCGCCTGTCCGGCAGGCAGGTGACGGTCACGCCGGTGCCGTCGTCAGCATATCCCACCCGTGCAGAGCGCCCGCAAAATTCCCGTCTCAGCAAAGACTGTCTGGACCGGGCGGGATTTGCGCGGCTGCCGTCGTGGCAGGATGCCCTGAAACGCTATCTGGCGGAATTGCAGCAGAATCATATGATTTAAAATGTCCGTATGTAACGCACACATCACATTAATGTGTGCGTTTTTTAGTACATAGAATGAAACGTTCACTCAGAGAAAACAAAAAGCATAAAAAATCTTGCAACATGGTGATTCATGGTGTATACTAGCAACTGTATTCCATAAGAGGACGGAATTATTGTTTTATTTGGATTCGATTTAGGAGGATTACGTTCATGTTCAGAGCTATCGGAAGAAAGTATCAGGAGACTGCCCTGATCAAATTGATTGCTGTCGGCCTGGTGGCCGGTATTTTGCTGGCGGTGGCAGCGCCGGAGACGGTACCGGCCGTATCGATTCTCGGTGATTTGTTTGTCCGTGCCCTCAAGGGAGTGGCGCCGATTCTTGTCTTTGTGCTGGTCATGAATGCTATGGCACAGAAAAATGCCGACGCGAGTGCAGCGATGAAGCCGATTGTCAAACTGTATATCATTGCCACGTTCCTGGCTTCGCTGGTGGCTGTCGGTTTTTCCTTTGCGTTTCCGACCGCGCTTCATCTGCAGGTCGCCGATGCGAAGCTGGCACCGCCGAGCGGCATTCTGGAAGTTTTGCATAATCTGATCCTGAGTGTGGTGGATAATCCGATTCATGCACTGGCATCGGCGAATTACATCGGCATTCTGGCCTGGGGCGTTCTGGCTGGCGTGGCCATGCACAGCGCTTCGGATGGGACGAAAGCCATGCTCAACGATCTGGCCAAAACGGTCACGAAAATTGTTCAGTGGGTCATTCGCTTCGCACCGTTTGGTATTTTCGGATTAGTCGCTAACGCTATCGGCACGAACGGGCTGGGGGCTCTGCTCGGCTATATTCAGCTGCTGGCTGTTTTGCTGGGGGCATTTTTCTCCGTGGCGCTTATCATGAATCCGATTATCGTGTATCTGCATATTCACCGCAATCCGTATCCGCTGGTTTGGGCTACTCTGCGGGAAAGCGGTCTTTATGCCTTTTTCACGCGCAGCTCTGCGGCCAATATCCCGGTGAATCTGTCGCTGTGCAAGCGCCTTGGTCTGAATGAGGACACGTATTCGATTTCGATCCCGCTGGGCGCGACGATCAACATGAGCGGTGCGGCCATCACCATTGCGGTTCTCTCTTTGGCTGCTGCGCATACGCTGGGAATCTCTATCGATCTGCCGACGGCATTGCTGCTCTGCATCATCGCTACGGTCGGCGCCTGCGGTGCATCCGGCGTTGCCGGCGGTTCGCTGCTTCTCATCCCGGTGGCCTGCGCTTCCTTTGGCATTGGCAATGACATCGCCATGCAGGTTGTCGGTGTCGGCTTTATCATCGGCGTTCTGCAGGATTCCTGTGAAACGGCGCTGAACAGCTCCAGCGATGTTCTGTTTACGGCAACGGCTGAGTTTGCTCAGCGGGCGAAGGAAGGAACGCTTGAAGCAGAAGACATGGTTCCGGCCAAGAATTGATGGTTTCATTCTATAAAAAGAGCATCCCGCCGGCGCTTTTTGCGCTGACGGGATGCTTTTGCATGATGGGAAAGAAAAAGGACTGCTGTCTGACAGCAGTCCTGTATTGGTTCGCGTGGCGGAGTGGAGAGGATTCGAACCTCCGCACCGGTTACCCAGCCTAACGATTTAGCAAACCGTCCTCTTCAGCCTCTTGAGTACCACTCCGAATGGCGGAGAGGGTGGGATTCGAACCCACGGTGCCGTGAGACATCACCGGTTTTCAAGACCGGCTCCTTAAACCACTCGGACACCTCTCCGCAAGATAACAGTAATATTATAGCAGGAAGGGGAGTTGCTTGTCAAACAGAATAGCGGCTGATATAATAGCTATGGATTGCGAGAAAGAATTTCAGGGGATACTTTAGGAGCTGAATGATTTGAAAATCGCATTGTTTGATTCCGGAATTGGCGGACTTTCGGTTCTTCACCATGCCATGAAAGTGCTGCCGCGGGAACAGTTTGTCTTTTTTGCGGATGAGGATCATGTTCCGTACGGAACAAAGACCCGCGAACAGGTTCTTGCTTTTGTCGCCGAAGCATTCGATTTTTTGATGACGCAGGATGTCAAGGCAATCGTGACGGCCTGCAACACGGCGACGTCTGTGGCTGCTGCTGAAATGCGGCGGCGTTACGATATTCCCATTATCGGCATGGAACCCGCGGCGAAGAAGGCTCTGGATCTCGATGGCCGGCATCGTGTGCTCGTTACGGCTACGCCGATTACGGTCCGGGGACGAAAGATGGATGTTTTGATCGAGAAGGTCGATAAGGCGCATTTGGTGGATCGCCTGCCGCTGCCGGAACTGGTCAATTTTGCCGAGCGGCAGGAGTTTGAATCGCCGGCTGTTTCGGAGTATCTGCGCCGTCAGCTCGCCCCCTTTGATTTCAGCCGTTATTCCGCGCTGGTGCTGGGCTGTACGCATTTCAATTACTTTAAAGATACGATGCGGCGCATTCTGCCGCCGCATGTTCAGCTGATTGACGGCAATGAGGGGACGATCCGGGAGCTGGTTCGTCGCCTGCGCGAACGCGGACAGCTGGAAGATCTGCCGCAGTCGGTGGATTACTTTTATTCGGGGCGCAGAGTGACCGACGCCGCGGAACTTGCCCGCCTGCAGCGTTATATGCAGCGTCTGGATCGGATGTATGTGATCTGATTCTTGACTTTGCGCGGGAATTGTTCTAGTCTATACATTGTATGTTTTGTGTCCATAAAGTGGTTTCGGATTGCCGTCCGGCAGGGGGGATTGTATGCCAGTTATCACCGAGCATCATGTGAATTTTTATGATACGGACGCGATGTCCGTGGTTCATCATTCCAATTATATCCGCTGGTTTGAGGTGGGGCGGGTGGAATATCTCCGCTCGATCGGCATTACACTGGGCGCATTGATGGAGGATGGTTTTGTTTTTCCGATCACCGATGTGCGCGCCAAATATGTGTCGCCGGGATATTTTGATGATGTCGTGCTGATCGAGACGACGCCTACGGCTCTGACCAAGGCCAAGATGGCTTTTGATTACCGCATATTCCGCAAGGCGGACGGGACGCTCATGGTGACGGGACATTCGCAGAATGTCTTCACGCGCCGGGATACCGGTCATATCACCCGTCTGCCCGAGAAGTATTATACGATTCTTCAGGCTGCCATGCAGAAGGAAAAGGCAGCGAAGAAACAATCGGTTGAGGTTGAGGAGGAATGATTGTGACAGTCTTATATGTTGTGGCCGGACTGATCGTCCTGGCCGTTTTGGCAGCCGCTCTTTATTTGGAAGCGGCCGGCAAGGAGGATATCCGTGTGGATGACCGCGAGCCGTTGACGGTGGAGTCCTGTGGGGAAAACCGGCTTGTCTTGTCCAAGAAGCTGCGCTTCTATAATGAAGGCAAACAGTGTGCGACGATCATGGATGCGATTTGCCGTCCGCAGCTTCCCTATGAGCAGTATGACGGTATCGCTGTCCGCGGGAAGGCCGAGCGGGAAGGAGAGCCGCGCGAGGACGATTACTTTGAAGCGGTGCTGATCCAGAAAAAGGGCGACGCACATGGCGAGGATACGCTGAATCTCTTTGCCAAACTGGAACTGACCCCGCGCAAGGGGATGGATCTGAAGACGGCGCTTTCCCATATGGTAGATCTGCCGTTGGATTTCATCTGGATGGAAACCGGGCGTACGCCGTGGCACTACCGCAAGGTCCGGCTGGTCATTCCCGCTGAGGAACTGGCTCGTCTGGCCGATGTTCAGCTCGTGCAGGATTAAGGAGGCAGCGAAACATGAAAGAAGAAACCGAACTCATTCCCGTGCCGACGCGTATCCTGACCGAAAAGGATGATATCGTTGACTGCATCGAACGTTATACGAAAGATAAGATCGGTCCTGACGACCTGCTCTGCTGTGCGGAGAGCGTCGTGGCGATTACGCAGGGGCGCTACGTCCATCCGGAAGATTTGACCATCTCCCGCGTCGCGCAGTTTTGCTGCCGGTTTATCCCTGATTACGGCTCTCTTGCTTCGCCGCATGGCATGCAGTCGCTGATGAATGTGGAGGGGAAATGGCGCGTAGCTTTCGCGCTGTTTGCCGGTTTTATTGCCAAGCTGTTCGGAAAGTCGGGCATGTTTTACGTTTGGGGCGGCAAGGAGACGGCAATGATCGATGATGTGACCGGAACGATGCCGCCGTTTGATAAGTGCATCGTTTATGGACCGGGAGAGCCGGATCAGGTCGTAAAGCGCATCAAGGAACGTCTGGGGTGCTTTGGCGCGATGATCGCAGATGTCAATGACCTCAAGCGCTCCCGCGTCGTTGGCATCACGGAGCCGGTCAATGGCGAGATTGCCCGCAAGCTGCTGATTGACAATCCGTTCGGCAATGCTTCGCAGAAAACACCGATCTGCATCATTAAACATTATCGGCAGTATCAGGAAAAGCAGCAGGGATAACAGAGACAGAAGAAAAACGGCAGGAGTCTGCCATGTTTTTTCCGAATTTAAGCCTTCCCGTTTGGGAAGGCTTTGTGCTTTACAGAAAGGGGACGTTTTATGGAACGAAAAGACCGGCGCAGGGCGGATCAGCTTCGACCGTATCGGATTCACCGCCATTTTCAAAAATATCCGGCAGGGTCGGTGCTCATTGAGATGGGAAACACCAAGGTGATCTGTGCGGCATCGATTGAAGATCGCGTTCCTTTTTTCCTGCGTGGAACCGGCGAGGGATGGATCGCGGCGGAATATTCCCTGCTTCCGAGTGCCACGGGAACAAGATCGCAGCGCGAGGCTGTACGGGGCAGACAGTCCGGCCGTACGCAGGAGATTGAACGCCTGATCGGGCGCAGCCTGCGGTCGGTATTCGATACGAAAGCCATTGGCGAGAGGACCATCATGATCGACTGTGATGTGATTCAGGCCGACGGTGGTACGCGTACCGCGTCGGTTACGGGCGCTTTTGTGGCATTGGTAGAGGCCTGTGCCACGTTCTATGAAAAAGGCGGGATCTTTCCGGTTCGGGATTTTGTCTCGGCCGTCAGCGTCGGAATCCGCGCATGCGGTGATCCCGCGCTGGATCTGTGCTATGAGGAGGATTCTCAGGCCATTGTGGATATGAATGTCGCCATGACTGGCGCTGGGAACTTTGTGGAAGTGCAGGGGACAGGAGAAGGGCGGCCTTTTTCCCGGGCGGAGCTGAATCAGCTGTTGCAGCTTGGCGAGCAGGGGTGCCGGGAATTGATTTCCTATCAAAAGGACGTGCTCGGCGGAGAACTGGTTTGGCTGGTCGGTCGGGAAGGATAAGGTGATGAGCTTGAAGAAAATCGTGATCGCTACGAAAAATAAGGGGAAGATTCGGGAGCTGATGGATGCTTTTTCCGGACTTCCGGTCGAACTTGTCTCTCTGTCTGATTTCGGACCGCTGCCGGACGCGGTGGAGGATGGCGGTACCTTTGCGGAGAATGCGCTGATCAAGGCGAAGTTTTACCGGGAACAGACCGGCTGTGCCTGTCTGGCGGATGATTCCGGCCTGGAGATCGATGTGCTGGGCGGTGCGCCGGGGATTCATTCCGCGCGGTTTGCAGGATTTCATGCGGATGACGCGACAAACAACCAGAAAATGCTCGCTGAGCTGGAACGGGCCGGTGCAGCGGAATCGGCGGCCGATTATCGCTGCGTTCTGGCGTTTGTCGATACGGACGGCACGCAGTTTTTGACGAATGGGCGATGCGACGGCAGGGTAAAGTGTGCAGGCAGAGGAACGAATGGCTTTGGCTACGATCCCTATTTTTATCCGGAGGCCTATCCAAGCCGTACCATGGCGGAGCTGACGCCGGAAGAAAAAGACCGCATCAGTCATCGCGGAATGGCCGTGCGGCAGATGGCTGCCCGATTGGAGGAGTATATCAGATGAAGATCGGAATCGTAAGCGACAGCCATGGCAATACCGGCGCGCTGGATGCGATGCTGGCGCATCCGGCGGCTGACGGCGTATCCTGCTGGCTTTTTGCGGGGGATATTGCCGGAGATGGAGAGTATCTGTCCATGGTCACGCGCCAGACGGTGATTCGCGTCGCAGGCAATAATGACTGGCCGTATTCTTCGCTGCAGGATGTTGAGATTGCGGAGATCGAAGGCCATCGTATCTTCCTGACGCATGGACATCTTTTCGGCGTCTCTTTTTCGACCGCCGCGCTTCAGGAGGCCGCCCGTGCGGAGGGTGCGGATCTTGCCGTTTATGGTCATACTCATGTTGCGGACTGTTCACCGGGAGAGATTACCGTTCTGAATCCCGGCAGCATTGCCCGCCCGCGCGACAGCGCACGCGGTTCGTTTTTGATCGTTTCCCTGATGCCGGATCAGCAGCCGGAATGCCGCCTGATCCGCTTATCCGGTGCTAAGGGGTGCTGAATACGTCTCACTTTGTGATATACCGTCGATATGAAACCATAAATGCCGGAGCAATCCGGCGATTTTTTTTCGCCAAATCGTGAGGAAAAGGCAGGATTTTTGACGGGAAAGGGAAATATATATTATTGAAACAACAGGGCTTCATGAGCGTGGTTCAGCCTGCGAAAAAAGTGAACTGAGTTCACTATTTACGGGGCTTCCCGGCACTTTTTGAAACGCTTGAAAGCCATATAAAAATGTGCTATGATGAACCTACAGATGTGTGATAAGTTGTATTTATGGGAGGGATTACTTTGCGAGAACTCGACGCAAAACAGATCACGGAGACTGTGGCACAGATGTGTAAGGATGCAGCATACTATCTGCCCAAAGATGTGTATGAGGGACTCAAACGCGGCCGTGAGACAGAGAAATCGCCGGTCGGCCAGAACGTCCTTGATCAGATCATCAAGAATGCGGAGATTGCCCGCGATGAAGATCGTCCGTATTGCCAGGATACCGGCATGACGATCGTGTTCCTTGAAGTCGGCCAGGATCTCCACATCACTGGCGGCCTTCTGGAAGATGCGGTCAATGAAGGTATTGCCAAGGGCTATACGGATGGGTATCTGCGCAAATCCGTTGTCGGCGAGCCGCTGTTCAACCGTGTCAATACAAAGAATAATACGCCAGGTGTCATTTATACGAAGATCGTTCCGGGCGACAAGCTCAAGATTACGGTAGAGCCGAAAGGCTTTGGCTCGGAAAATAAGGGCGGAATCAAGATGCTCGTTCCGGCTGACGGCGTCGAGGGTGTGAAGAAGGCTGTAATGGAAATCATTCTTCATGCCAGCATGAATCCCTGCCCGCCGATGGTCGTCGGCATTGGTATCGGCGGCACGATGGACCGGGCTGCTGTCATGAGCAAGATCGCCCTTACGCGTTCGATTGACTCGCACAATCCGATGCCTGAGTACGCGAAGCTGGAAGATGAACTCCTTGAACTTATCAACGAAACGGGTATCGGACCGCAGCTCGGCGGTTCGACCTCCTGCCTTGGCGTCAATATCGAGTGGGGCCCGACGCACATTGCCGGCCTGCCGGTCGCTGTAACGATCTGCTGCCATGCATGCCGTCATGCTCAGCGCGTTCTTTGATTCGCAGATAAACGGAACAGAATTTATCAGGAGGAGAGAGTATCATGGCAGAACCTATTCGTATTCATACCCCATTTACAGAAGAAGATTCCCGGAAATTGAAGATCGGTGACAGCGTGCTCATTACAGGAGAAATTTATGCAGCCCGCGATGCGGCGCATAAAAAAATGTGTGAAGCGCTGGCCAACGGTGAAAAGCTGCCGATCGACTGGCAGAACAAGATGGTTTACTACCTCGGTCCGACGCCGGCAAAGCCGGGCGATCCGATCGGCTCCTGCGGCCCGACGACTTCCGGCCGTATGGATGCTTATACGCCGACTATGCTGGATCAGGGCATCAAGGGAATGATCGGCAAGGGCTCGCGTTCGAAAGAAGTGGTTGAGTCCATGAAAAAGAATGGCGTTACTTATTTTGCAGCTGTCGGCGGCGCGGCAGCTCTGATCGCGAAATCCGTCAAGAAGTATGAAGTCCTCGCTTATTCCGAGCTCGGCCCTGAGGCGCTGGCCCGTCTGACCGTAGAGGACTTCCCGGCGATCGTTGTCATTGACTGCGAGGGCAACAATCTTTATGAGACGAATCAGGCCAAGTATCGTACGCTGAAAGGCTACTGATCATTTTTCAGGGAAACAGGGCCGCTTTCGGGATGTTCTTTCCGGGGGCGGCTGTTTCCCGGCATTATTTTAGGAGGTTTAGAATGTTTCACACAACTTTTTATCTGCGTCGTCTGCATTCTTTAGTGGGTCTCCTGGCTCTGGGGATGGTTCTTTTCGAACATATCTTCACGAACTCGATGGCCCTTGGCGGCGCTCCGGCACTCAATGGATCGCTGGCTATGATGGAGCTTATCCCGAAACCGATCTTCCTTATGCTGGAGATCTGCGGGATTGCTATTCCGCTGCTGTTCCATGCCATCTATGGTGTCTATATCGCCCTTCAGGCGAATAACAATCCGGGCCGTTTCGGCTACATCCGCAACTGGCAGTTTGCTCTCCAGCGCTGGACCGCCTGGTTCCTCCTGGTATTCCTGATCTGGCATGTGTTCTATCTGCGCATCTTTACGAAGGGCATCACGGGTACGCCGATTTCCTACGAACTGCTTCAGAGCTACTTCACCGGCCATCCGATCGTTGCCGTGCTCTACATCCTCGGCATGTTTGCCGCGATCTTCCATTTCTGCAATGGTATCACGACGTTCTGCATGACCTGGGGCATTGCCAAAGGGCCGCGCATCCAGAATGTCATCAGCGTTTTGAGCATGGCCCTCTGTGCCGTTCTCTGCCTCATTACCCTTGCTTTCATGGGCAGCTACTTCGTAATGTAAGACAGTGGATACTGTCAGCAGCAAGTAAAGGAGAATATCAATGGCTAATAAACCAGAAAATAAGATTATTGTCGTAGGCGGCGGCCTTTCCGGCCTCATGGCTACGCTGAAGATCTGCGAGGGCGGCGGAAAGGTAGATCTGTTCTCGTACTGCCCGGTCAAGCGTTCACATTCCCTGTGCGCGCAGGGCGGCATCAACGCCTGCATGGATACGAAGGGCGAGCATGATTCCATCTACGAGCACTTCGACGATACGGTATATGGCGGCGACTTCCTGGCCGATCAGCTCGCGGTAAAGGGCATGGTCGAAGCAGCGCCGAAGCTCATCAAGATGTTTGACCGGATGGGCGTGCCGTTCACCCGCACGGCAGAAGGCGTGCTGGATCTGCGCAATTTCGGCGGTCAGAAGAATAAGCGCACGGTATTTGCCGGTTCTACGACTGGCCAGCAGCTTCTCTATGCACTGGACGAGCAGGTTCGCCGCTGGGAAGTCAAGGGCGGCGTCAAGAAGTATGAGTTCTGGGAATTCATCCGGATCATCAAGAATAAAGACGGTGTCTGCCGCGGAATCGTCGCACAGAATATGAACTCCAACGAGATCGTTTCCTTCCCGGCGGATGTCGTCATTCTGGCGACAGGCGGCCCTGGTCAGGTATATGGCCGCTGCACGGCGTCCACGATCTGCAACGGCTCGGCAGTATCGGCTGTGTATCAGCAGGGCGCAGAGCTCGGCAATCCGGAGTTCCTGCAGATTCATCCGACGGCGATCCCGGGTACGGACAAAAACCGCCTGATGTCGGAGGCATGCCGCGGCGAAGGCGGACGTGTATGGGTTTACCGTGAAAATCCGGAGACGCATGAGAAAGAGCGCTGGTATTTCCTTGAGGATATGTATCCGGCATACGGAAACCTCGTACCGCGTGATGTCGCTTCCCGGGCCATTTATAAGGTCGTTGTTCACATGGGGCTCGGCATGCATAATCCGAACCGGGTGTACCTCGATCTGTCTCATATCCCGGCTGATTATTTGGAGCGCAAGCTCGGCGGTATTCTTGAGATGTACGGCGACTTTGTCGGACAGGATCCGCGGAAGGTTCCTATGGAGATCTTCCCGTCCATTCACTACTCGATGGGCGGTATCTGGGTTGACCGCGAGCATCATACGAATATTCCGGGTCTTATGGCTTCGGGCGAGTGCGATTATCAGTATCATGGTGCGAATCGCCTGGGCGCGAACTCCCTGCTGTCGGCCGCTTATTCCGGCACAATTTCCGGTCCGGAGTCGCTGAAACTGGCCCGCAGCGGCAAGCTCGGCGATGCGCTGACTGAGGCGGAGCTTGAAGCAGCTCGCAAGGAGTGCGTAGCGGAGTTCGACAAGATCCGCAATATGAATGGCTCGGAGAATGCACATAAGCTGCATCATGAGCTGGGCGACATCATGTATAAATATGTTTCCGTTGAGCGCGACAACAATGGCCTGAAGGAATGTATGGAAGAACTCAAGGGCATTCTGAAGCGCTGGGATGATATCGGTGTTACGGATCATGGCGCTTGGGCAAATCAGGAAGCCATGTTTGTTCGCCAGCTCCGCAATATGATCATCTATGCGATGGCGATCACCCAGTCCGCTCTGCAGCGTGATGAAAGCCGCGGCGCTCATGCCAAGATCATTCTGGAGAACGACTGGAACAAGATGGATGAAGACCTCAAGAAACGTGTAACGGATAAATGCGGTTCGTTCCATTATGATGAAAAGACGGGCCGTGCCATGGACGAAAAGGGCGATCTCGTATTCATGGAGCGTGATGACAAGCATTTCATGCAGACGACGATTGTCACCTTCGATCAGGAGAAAGAGATGCCGGTCGTATCCTATCGTGAGTTCGAGCACTCTCTCATTAAGCCGCGTCTGCGTAACTACGCTGTAGCTAAGAAAGAGTAAGAGGGAGGACAATACAAATGGCAGAACAGAAAACAGTCAGATTCGTAATCGAGCGCCAGGACGGTCCGAATGAAAAGCCGTACACGCAGGAGTTCGATGTAGAATATCGCCCGGGTCTCAACGTTGTTGCAGCCCTGATGGAAATTCAGAAGAATCCGGTCACGGTGGACGGTAAAAAAGTCGCTCCGGTCGTCTGGGAGTGCAACTGCCTGGAGAAGGTATGCGGTGCCTGCATGATGGTCATCAATGGCAAGGCACGGCAGGCCTGCTGCTCTCTGGTGGATCAGCTTAAGCAGCCGATTCATCTGCAGCCGGCTCGTACCTTCCCGGTCATCCGTGACCTGCTGATCGACCGCTCCGTCATGTTCGAGAGCCTCAAGCGCATTCAGGGCTGGGTGGAAGTGGACGGAACCTGGGAAGTCAAGGATGCTCCGATCCAGAATCCGTATACGGCCCAGACCGCCTATGAGATTTCGCACTGCATGACCTGCGGCTGCTGCCTGGAGGCATGCCCGAATGTCGGCCCGCAGTCTGACTTTATCGGACCGGCACCGACGGTGCAGGCTTATCTTTTCAATCTCCATCCGCTCGGGAAGTTCGATGCGCCGAAGCGTTTGAACGCCCTGATGGAGAAGGGCGGCATCACGAGCTGCGGCAACAGCCAGAACTGTGTCGAGGTTTGCCCGAAGAATATCAAGCTGACGACGTATCTCGCTCAGCTGAATCGCGATGTCAATAAACAGGCATTGAAGAATATCTTCAACAAATAAGAAATACGGCATTTGACAGCGGCCTGCTTTCCTTTGAAAGCAGGCCGTTTTGTCTATCCAGCTTGTATGAGACTTTTGTCCCATATAAGTGCTTGATTCTTACGGGCTTTTTGGTATATGATAGACTTATATTATATGGAAGGAACAGGGATCCTTGATTTTGGCAAATAGGATGATGAATATGAGAAAGAGTAATCGTATCCCCTTGAGCCCTTGTCTGAAGCGTTTCAAATATTTTTTCGATCTGTTGAAGAAGACAACGGATGGATATCTTTTCTTTATGGATCTCAAACAGAATACCGTTATGATCTCGCCGAATCTGGTACAGGACTTTGAACTTCCGGGGGAAGTTCTGCAGGATATGGATTCCTACTGGGCGCCGCTGATTCATCCGGAGGAACGTGGCCCGTATCTGGCATCCATCCGCGGTATTACTACCTCGCATACTCTTTTTGAACAGGCGATGGAGTATCGGGTCCGGACGAGGAAAGGCGAGTATGTATGGATCCGAAGCCGCGGCCGTGTGGGAACGGACCGGGACGGCAATCCGGAGCTGTTTGTCGGTATGATGTCGAGGATGGCACAACGCAATCAGGCGGATGAGGTGACCGGCCTGCTGAATAAATATCAGTTTGAGCATGCGGTCAAGCTGGCCTTAGCGGAATATCGCGCTACTGGTGAGGGCGGCGCGATCATGGTGTTCGGCCTGGATAATTTTAAGATCGTCAATGAAACATATAACCGGATCATGGGCGATATGGTTTTGAAGCGCGTAGCGCGTGTGCTCGGCAACGTTTTGCCGCAGGCCTTGACGCTGTTCAAGCTGGACGGCGATGAATTTGCACTTATTTATCCGCATGCCGGCGAACAGGAAGTGCATGAGATTTTTGTCAGCGTACAGAGCGCGCTGTCCCGTCCGCAGGATATTGACGGCCGGAAATACTTCTGTACGGCTTCCTGCGGGACGGTTTTTTATCCGGCGGCGGGAAAAGATTACCTGGTGCTGCATAAACATGCGGAAGCGGCTATGGACATTGCGAAGCGGAAAGGAAAGAACCGCAATGTCGTTTTCAGCAAAGAGGAATATAATCGCTGGGTCCGCTCCATTTCTATGCGCGACAGCCTGTGGGAAAGCGTAAAGAATGGCTGTACCGGCTTCAGCCTGTTTTATCAGCCGCAGGTCCGTGCAGCCGATCAGAAGCTGATCGGTGCGGAGGCATTGCTGCGCTGGAAAAATCCTAAGGGGCGGATGGTTGCTCCGATGGAGTTTATTCCGATTCTGGAAGAGACAAAGCTCATCATTCCCGTGGGCAAGTGGATTTTTGAAGAAGCGGTGAGGACTTGCTCCATTTGGCGGCGGACTATACCGGATTTTCGCATCAGCGTCAATATGAGCTATGAGCAGGTTCGTGATCTTTCGTTCAAGGAATTTGCGGCAGCCTGCCTGCAGCGTTATGATCTTCCGCCTGAGGCGGTAGTCCTTGAGCTGACGGAGAGTAAAATTGTCGCGGATTGGAGCTTTGTCAACAAGCAGTTTGATGCTTTCCGGCGGCAGGGCATTGCCATCGCCATGGACGATTTCGGTACGGGTTATTCCTCCCTGGCTTCGCTGAAATATCTGTCCTGCGATATCGTCAAGATCGACCGGGAGTTTGTGAAAAAGATTCTGGAAAATGATTTTGACCGGCAGCTGGTCCGCTCCGTCGTTTCCCTTTGTCACAGCATTGGCATCAAATGCTGCATTGAGGGCGTGGAGGATGAGGCAGAATACCGTCTGCTGACAGAGGAATGCGGTGCGGATTCCATTCAGGGATATCTTTTTGGTCATCCGGAAAGCGTAGAAAACTTTGAGGAGAAATTTTTACAACAGAGGAGATAATATGGCACGCGATAAGAAAGAAGAGGAGATTACGCTTCTCGGGGAGAAGAAAGTCGCATATCATTATGACTATTGTCCGGAGATTTTGGAGACGTTCCAAAATCGTCATCCGGATCATGATTACTGGGTCAAGTTCAATTGCCCGGAGTTTACGGCGCTCTGTCCGATTACCGGACAGCCGGATTATGCGACCATCTATATCAGTTATGTGCCGGGAGAGCGGATGGTAGAAAGCAAATCCCTCAAGCTCTATCTGGTGAGCTTCCGCAATCATGGCGATTTTCATGAAGACGTCGTAAATATCATCATGAAGGATCTCATTCATCTTATGGATCCGAAATATATTGAGGTGTGGGGAAAGTTCCTGCCGCGCGGCGGTATCTCGATTGATCCGTATGCCAATTATGGGCGTCCGGGGACCAAATTTGAGCAGCTTGCGGCGCATCGCTTTATGGAGCATGATCTGGTCGCAATGGACCGGGTCGATAATCGATGATCCGATCCGGCAGGGACAGGAAAGTCTGGGAGAGAGAAGATTGAAACGTCAGAAACGCATTGCCTTAGTCAATGACATTACGGGCTTCGGCCGGTGTTCCGTAGCTGTGGAGCTGCCGCTCATTTCCGCTATGAAGATACAGGCCTGTCCGCTGCCAACGGCGGTTTTGTCCGTTCATACGGGCTTTCCGCATCATTTTCTGGATGATTACACGGATCGCATGCGCCCGTATATTGACAGTTGGGAAAAGAATCATCTGTCTTTTGACGGAATTTGTACGGGTTTTTTGGGGTCGGTCCGGCAGATTGAGATCGTTTCTGATTTTATCCGGCGTTTCAAGCGTCCGTCGACGCGGGTTATGGTTGATCCGGTTATGGGCGATTATGGCAGGCTGTACAGCTCGTATACACAAGAGATGTGCGACAGGATGCGCGTGCTGCTGTCCTTTGCTGACCTCATTACGCCGAATCTCACGGAAGCCTGTCAGCTGCTGGGGATTTCCTACCCGGAGGACGGCGTAGTTTCGGATCAGGAACTGGAATATATGGCAGGCGCGCTGGCTGATCGGGGGCCGTCTCAGGTGGTGATCACGGGCCTTAGCGGAGGGGAAGATACAATCCGCAATTTCGTCTATGAGGCGGGACGAGGGACGGTGCTGCAGGTGAAGAAGGTAGGCGGTGACCGTTCGGGATCCGGCGATGCTTTTGCCGCGATCGTTGCGGGGAGCCTGATCAACGGCGAGCCTCTGACGCAGGCGGTTCGCAAAGCAGCCTCGTTTATCAGCAAATGCCTTGCCTTTGCTGTGGAACTGGACCTTCCCTGGAATTATGGTCTGCCGTTTGAGGAATATCTGAGGGAGTTGAATTGATATGCTGGTTTATGCGACCCACAAGGGCGGGAAGTACCTGCCGCTGGAAGAAAGTCTGCGCATTCAGCCGGAAGGAAAAAGAAATCTCTATGTCAATGTGACCAATGAATGCAATTGCGCTTGTACCTTCTGTCTGCGCAATATGAAAAAAATGGCCGAAAATCATTCGCTGTGGCTGAAAAAAACGCCGTCATTGGAGGATTTTCGCGCCGCACTTGACGCAGTCCCATGGGAATACATCCGCGAAGTTGTTTTCTGCGGCTTTGGCGAGCCGACGATGCAGCTGGAGAAGTTGACCGCATTGCTTCGCTATGTTAAACAGCACCATCCGGATATGCCGACGCGCCTTAATACCAATGGCTTGGGTGAACTGGAATACGGACGTGAAATTGCGGCGGATTTTAAAGGCCTGCTCGATACGGTATCCATAAGCCTCAATGCGTCGAATGCTCAGCGGTACTATGAACTGACGCGGGCGAAGTATGGGCTGAAATCGTATGAAGCCATGCTGACTTTTGCGGAACACTGTAAGAAATACGTTCCGCATGTTGTGCTGACGATTGTCGACAAAGTCGAGGGTCCGGATGAGATTGCCAAATGCCGGAAGATCTGCGAAGAGCGCGGACTGACTTTACGCGTGCGGGAATACGAAGACAGCTGACCGTTAAATCAATTAATATAAAAGGGAACATAGAAAAAGGCATAGCAAAAGCCGGTTCACATCTTTCCGTGCGAACCGGCTTTAGTTGTTGATAACCATAGATATAAGTTGTCCCTCGTATTCATTTGTCTGCAGGATTCCCTCTCGAGCAGGAACCATGCTACGCTTAGATCACGTATGTAGACGTCCAGCTGAAACCTTGTTGTGATTACAGATCACGTTGGTGTACACACTTTTCCATGTCATCTTTGCCGTTATCGATAACGATAGAGTTTCTATAGTCTCGATTGGTTTTCCAGATGATTCGTAAAGATTTACCCGGGATAGCGTCTCTTCCCCTCGTCAACTGACGGTGTGCGCCTGACTTCCAATAGCCTTGAGTACGACTGGCGGTCGCCTGACCATCATTACGTCTCATTCCTGCCTCATGGATAATCGTTTTCTTCACCGATGCACTTGCTAGTCAGTCCGAAAAGGAGATCTGCGAAGCGATATCTTCAATAACCACTCACATCCTTTCGTCTAACGAGTCATGTAAGTTCTTGAAGAGAGCCTGTTTCGGCTGGATAAACACCTTTCCGGATTCCGCCCTCCAGGACTACTTTCCTGCCGGTTTGTTTATCTATCTCCTCTTTACACTTATATATTAGCACATTGTTCAGATAATTGCAATACTTTTGTGCGCAGTTATCTGAACAATGCAAAATATTTCCAAGTTAGGAGTAAAAGAAGAAAAGATATAGTATAATAGAAACGAATCCAAAGAAAAGGGAGCGCGAAGGCAATGAAGCATTTGGTAATCGTCCGGGGCGGCGGCGAACTGGCCAGTGGTGTAATTCATGCCCTGTATCGAGCAGGGTTCCATGTATTGGCATTGGAGCAGGCAAGTCCGACAGCGACGCGGAGAAGGGTAGCTTTTTCGGATGCGATGTATCGCGGGGAGACGACGGTAGAGCGCGTGACGTGCTATCGGGCGGAGAATCTGGCTGAGGCCCGGAAGCGGCTGAAGAAAGGGCAGCTGGTGATGCTGGAGGATCCCGAGGCGCACTGCGTCCGCGAGCTGAAGCCGCAGATTCTGGTGGATGCGATTGTCTGTCATAAAAATCTGGGGACGCAATGGAATATGGCAGAGTACACTATTGCTCTGGGGCCTGGATTTTGCGCGGGCCGCGATGTGGATGTCGTGGTGGAAACGATGCGCGGGCATAATTTGGGACGCCTGATCTACGAGGGCTTTTCGGCACGGGAGCAGGATGTATGGAACGCAACGGTCGGGATTGATCGCAATATCGAGCATCTGATTTTTGCGCCGGAGGCCGGCAGGCTCGATATGCTGCGCAGTATTTCCCTGATGGTGAAGCGGGGAGAGCCGATCGCGCATCTTCATACGCCGGACGGGCGCACTGTGGAGCTGAAGGCGACGATCAATGGGGTCCTGCGGGGGGCCCTTCATCGCGGGGCTCTGGTGGTACAGGGCGAAAAAATCGCCGATATTCATCCGACGATGGGACAGGAAGAATGCTTTACCATTTCCGACAAGGCCCGATGTGTTGCCGGATCCGTATTGGAAGCCATTCTCGTCTGGGAGAACCGGGCCGGCAAGAGGAGATTTTTTCATCGTGATTGATTTGCTGGAACCGTTTTGGAATCTGTTGTTTCCGCCGCATTGTCCGCTGTGTCATGCGTATGTCAGCAGGCGGGGGGAGTGGTGTGAGGTCTGCCTCCCGCTGGCTTGCATGCCGCACCGTATTCCGCTTTCTTCGTCCATGCGTGAAGCCGTCGATCCGGTCTGGGCTCTGGGACTGTATCGGGACCGTTTGCGTCCGCTGATTTATCGGCTCAAGTATCGGAAGCAGAAAGCCGTCCTGCCGTATCTGACAACGCTGCTGCGTCAGGCTATGCAGCATGAGGAGATCCGCCGCCTTGTCCGGACGGCGGAGGTAGCGGTTCCCGTGCCTCTTCATGCAGGTCGGGAACGGCTGCGCGGTTTTAATCAGTCGGAGCTGATCTTTGGCAGCTGGCTGCAGGAAAACGGACTGCCTGTGGAGCGCCTGCTGCTGCGCTGCCGGGCTACTGTGCCGATGTATCGTCTGACCGCGGCCCAGCGGCGTGTGAATTTGTCCGGAGCCTTTTCCGTAACGCCCGGGGCGGGCGTATACGGCAGGCGAATCCTGCTGCTCGATGATATCATGACAACCGGTGCCACCTTGTCGGCCTGCGCGGAAACACTGAAACGGGCCGGCGCAGCCGAAGTCAGTGCGATTGTACTGGCCAGCGATCATCATTAAGTCGGGAAGCGACCGCCAAAAGAGGTTTCGTTTTTTCGGATAGGGACATCCTGCTGCTTTGACTATGGATTGCTAAGCTTTGTTCCATGGTATTGTAACTTTGTATACAAATAGTGTATAATATAAAAATACTGACTGAAAACATGTAAACCATAGATGACCAAGGGGGCTTTAGGTTGTTGATGAATGGAGCACAGGCTGTGTTGGAAAGCCTGAAAAAGGAAGGCGTGGACGTCGTTTTTGGATATCCGGGCGGCGCCGTGCTTACGCTGTATGATGCGGTCTATAAGATGAAATTCCCGCATATTCTCACGCGGCATGAACAGGGGGCGGTTCATGCCGCTGATGGTTATGCGCGTGCTACGGGAAAGGTCGGTGTGGTCTTTTCGACTTCGGGACCGGGAGCAACCAATCTCATCACGGGAATCGCAACGGCCTGCACCGATTCTGTCCCGCTGGTATGTATTACCGGTCAGGTCGCCAATCCCTATATTGGAAAGGACTCGTTTCAGGAGGCAGATATTTTTGGCATTACCACGCCGATTACCAAGCATAATTATCTCGTAAAGGATGTCCGGGACCTGCCGCGCGTTTTAAAGGAAGCTTTTTTTATTGCCCGCACCGGCCGTCCGGGGCCGGTGGTCATTGATGTGGCCAAGGATGTCTTTGATACGAAATTTGATTATCAGTATCCGGAGGAAGTGCATCTGCGCGGATATTCCGGTCGGTATATTGGCCGGGAAGAGGAACTGGATAGTGTAGTGGAAGCTGTGACGCATGCGAAGCGTCCGCTGCTGTTTGTCGGCGGGGGTGTCATTGGATCGGAGACTTCTGATATCGTACGGGACCTCGTCCGCCATCTTGGGATTCCTGTCACCTGTACCTTGCTCGGCCTTGGCGCGGTGGCTGCCGATACGGAGGGATTCCTCGGCTTTGCAGGCATGCATGGTTCCTACGCAGCCAATATGGCCATTCAGGAAAGCGATCTTCTGCTCTGCATGGGTATGCGTTTCAGTGATCGTGTAACCGGTAAGGTTTCGGGGTTTGCACCAAAGGCAAAAATTGTTCATTTTGAGCTCGATGAGGCGGAGATCAATAAAAATGTTGCAGCAGATTACCGGGTCATCGGCGATCTGCGCTGGTCACTGCCTCTGTTCCGCGATAAGCTGGCTCAGGCCGGCGCCGACGGTGCGCGTTATCGCGACTGGCTGAACCACACGCTGACTATGAGCCGGGAGCACCCGTTCAGCTATAAGGAGGAGGCCGGCCAGATCAAGCCGGGGGCCTTGATACGCCGGATCAGTGAGTGTTCCGATCCGGATACGATTGCCGTGACGGATGTTGGCCAGCATCAAATGTGGGCGGCTCAGTTCTTCGATGTATATAAACCGCGTCATTTTCTGACTTCCGGCGGGCAGGGGACGATGGGATACGGCCTGCCGGCGGCGATGGGGGCAAAAATCGGCTGCCCGGAAAGCCGCGTGATTTTGTTTACCGGAGATGGCAGCATCATGATGAACTGTCAGGAATTTGCCACGATTGCCGATAATGACATTGATGTCAAGGTCGTTATTCTGCATAACTGTATTCTTGGCATGGTCGGGCAATGGCAGCGTCTGTTCTACAATCATCATTATTCCCAGTCGGAGCTCAAGGGGAAAACGGATTTTGTCCGGCTGGCAGAAGCCATGGGCGTCAAAGGCTATCGCCTGAGCAGTCCGGAGGAACTGGATGCCAGACTGCCGGCGATCCTCAATGAGCCTGGCCCGGCGCTGATTGATGTGCTGATTCCGGAAGAGGAAGATGTGCTGCCGATGGTTCCGGGAGGAAAAAGGCTGGATCAGATGGTGCTGGGAGGGAATCGCTGATGATGAAAAAATTTCTGCTTGCGGTGCTGGTTGACAACAAGCCGGGTGTTCTGACTCATGTGTCGGGGCTGATCAGCCGCCGTGCCTTCAATATTGAGAGCATTTCCGCCGGCTATACGGAAGAGCCGGATGTTACGCGCATCAACATCGTCGTTTCCGTGGAATCGTCCAATGAGCTGGATCAGGTCGTCAGCCAGCTGTCAAAGCTGATCGATGTTATTAAGATCGTCAATCTCAGCAAGGTGGAGTCTATCGAACGCGAGCTGGTCATGATCAAGGTGAAGGCTACGCGTGAGCATCGTGCGGATATCATCAATGTCGTGAATATTTTCCGGGCTAAGATCGTCGATGTGGGGCCGGAAGATGTCGTCGTCGAGCTGACCGGCTCACAGAGCAAGATCGATGGAATCATCGAGGTACTGTCCGAGTATGAGATTCTGGAAATTGCGCGGACCGGCGCAATAGCCTTGTCGCGCGGCCCTGTTCCGGTCAAGCAGATGTAAGGCTTCCGCTAAGAGGAGAATAGAAAAACACCATACGGCTTTACGGGATGCTTTCCTGCATGTTGCAGGAGGCATCCTTTTTGTTTTCCCTGCGCCTTTGAAACAAGAATAAAAAATACAATAAAAATAGCAAAATTATATTTGACAAAATTAAATTATCGTGTATAATAAAAAATGTAAAGAGAAGCACAGACAGAGAAAGGGGTCATGCGGATGGCAAAGGAGAGAATACATCAGGATGTCGTCATCATCGGCGCGGGGATGGCAGGACTCACCGCCGCGCTCTATGCGGGACGGATGAATCTCGCGACGCTCGTGCTCGAGAACGGCATCGTGGGCGGGCAGATTGCCAACGCCACCGGCATCGAGAATTATCCGGGCTTCAGGCAGGTCGCGGGCCGCGATCTGATCGCAACCCTGCAGGCGCAGGCCGAGTCGTTCGGTGCGGTCATCGATGAGTTCGATTCCATCGAGCGGGTAGTGCTCAAGGGTTCGCCTAAGATCGTCGAAACCACGGATCATATCTATGAGGCGGATGCCGTCATCATCGCCTCCGGCATGAATCGCCGCAAGCTTCCGCTGCCGGAGGAAAGGCGTTACGCAAACCGCGGCGTCCATTATTGCGAGCTTTGCGACGGGCAGAGCTATCAGGGAAAGGTCATTGCAGTCATGGGCGGCGGCAATGCGGCCGTTGATGCTGCCAACTTCCTGACGAAGTACGCGAGCAAGCTTTATCTGATTCATCGTTCCGCCTTCCGTGCGGACGAGGTGTCAGTAGAGCGTCTGCGGCAAAATCCAAAGGTGGAAATCCTGCTGGATACGGAGATCCGGGCGTTGCATGGCGAGGAGCATCTGAGCTCTATCGATGTTTTTGATAAGAATACGCAGACGGAGCAGGCGCTGTCCGTGGACGGCATCTTTGTCAACATCGGTGTCGTACCGAATACCGCATTGTTTGCGGATGAACTCGCTATGGAGGACGGGCGCATCCCGGCCGGTGAGGACTGCCGTACCGTGATACCCGGCGTGTTCGCTGCAGGGGATGTCCGCGTGAAGGAGATTCGCCAGCTGACTACGGCGGCGGCCGATGGAACGACCGCTGCGCTGCTGGCCGGGAAATACATTGAAAGCAAACGAGGAGGAAATGAAAAATGGTAAAGGTTTATTCGATCAACGAGTGCCCATGGTGCGATAAAGTCAAGAAATATCTCAAGAGCAAGCATGTCGATTTTGAGGAGCACAACATCGAGGAGAACGAGGCTGACCGCGATGCCTGCTACGAGCTCACCGGCGATACCATCGTCCCGATCACCACGGTCGATGACAAGAATTATGTCGTGAGCTTTGACAAGGCGAAGCTTGACGCGTTGCTGGGGCTGTAACCATTTGGGAGAACAGATTTAAAAGGTGTTATAGGGGGATCGGGCATAATTATTTACAACGCAGCCAAAGGAACGGAATTTGAAGGAAGGGCCAAAGGTCTGATGCAGGCTGAGGCTAATGGGACCATGATGTATTATGCACTGGCCCGCCTTGCGAAAGAGCAGGGCTGCGATGACATGGCCCCGATTTCCATCGAGGCGGCCAATCAGGAGGCAGAATGATGAGCATTTATGATTTTGTAGTTAAGACGAATAAGGGTGAGGAGAAGTCTCTTGCGGATTACAAGGGGAAAGTCCTTGTCATTGTAAACACGGCAAGCAAGTGCGGCTTTACGCCGCAGTTCAAGGAGCTGCAGGATCTTTATATGAAATATAAGGGGCAGGGGCTTGAGATTCTCGGTTTTCCCTGCAATCAGTTTGCGGAACAGGAGCCGGGCAGCAATGCCGAGGTGCAGGAATTCTGCCGCCTGAATTATGGCGTTACCTTCCAGATCTTTGCCAAGGGCGATGTGCGCGGCGAAAACGCTCAGCCGCTGTTCCAGTATCTCACCCGGCAGCAGGGATTCAAGGGATTTGATCCGGCGCATCCCAATGCGGCCTTGCTGCAGAAGGCCCTTGAGGAGCATTTCCCGGAATATCTCGAAGGCGATTCCATCAAGTGGAATTTCACGAAGTTCCTCGTCGATCGCGAGGGGAAGGTCGTGGCCCGCTTTGAGCCGACGACGGAGCCTTCCGCGCTGGCCGGAGAGATTGAGAAGCTGCTCTGAGACAGATACAAAGGTGCCCTTACGGCGTATGAGGAGAAACTCCTCTTCCTGTAGGGGCGTTTTTTTCTGCAGTTGCCAGAGAAGTATGCTAAAATGAAAGGTAATTTCAAGCGAAGGGACAGGATAAGGATGCAGGCTAAGGGACAGAATCGGGAGCATATCATCATTCGGACAAGTGTCATCGGTATCGTGGCGAATCTTTTGCTGGCGGGCTTCAAGGCTGCAGTCGGCCTGTCGGTTCATTCCATCGCGGTGCTGCTTGATGCAGTAAATAATCTTTCCGATGCGATGTCCTCGATTATCACGATTGTCGGGACACGGCTGGCGGCCAGACTGCCGGACAAGAAGCATCCGCTGGGGCATGGGCGCATCGAGTATCTAAGCGCGCTGGTGGTTGCGGGAATCGTTTTTTATGCGGGGATTACCTCGGCGGTGGAATCCGTTAAGAAAATCATAGAGCCGGAAGCGGCTGACTACAGTCTGACGTCATTGATTATTCTGGCTGCGGCGGTTCTGGTCAAATGGCTGCTGGGCCGCTACGTCCGACGGCAGGGGGAACGCGTCCAGTGCGGGGCCTTGACGGCTTCGGGAACGGACGCGCTGTTCGATGCGGTGATTTCTCTGTCGGTGCTGATTTCAGCTCTTCTTTTCCTTGCGACAGGGATTTCTCTGGAGGCCTATGTCGGTGTGGTTATCTCCGTCGTCATCATAAAGTCCGGCATTGGCATGATGATCGAAACGCTGCATGAGATTCTGGGACAGCGCATGGACGCGGCTTTTACGAATCGGGTCAAAGAGATTCTGGCCTCGCTGCCTGAGGTGCGCGGAGCGTACGATTTGATCATCTATAACTATGGCCCGAATAAAAATCTGGCTTCTGTGCATCTTGAGCTGCCGGATACGATGTCGGTCAGGGAGGTGGATGCGCTCACGCGGCTGGCGGAGGAAAAAGTTTATCGGGAAACGGGAGTCATTCTGGCCGGCGTGGGGGTCTACTCCTACAATACGCGCGATGATGCGGCGGCCCGACTGCGTGACGACATCCGGAAGCGTGTTTTGCAGCATGACTGGGTCGTGCAGATGCATGGCTTCTACGTTCAGGAGGAGGAAAAGAAAATCCGCTTTGATGTGGTGCTGAACTTCGTGATCCCCCCGCAGAAGGGTCTGGACATCCTCTATCGAGAGATGCGGGAGGCTTATCCCGGATACTGCTTCCAAATCGCGCCGGACATCGATGCTTCTGTGACGGCATAAGAGGAGCGAAAAAATAATCCCGGGGCCTTTATGCCTCGGGATCATGTATCGGAGCCGCCGAATGGATCGGCGGCTCTTTCTGGTTATGGAAAAAACGGATCGGACTGTATGGTTATTTCCGGATAATCAGCGCCATGAAAACAAGATTTTCCGTTGCGGAGAGGTTTTCAATGCCGTGTTTTTCGCCGTCCGGGCAGAATGTGGTCGTTCCAGCGCCGATGGTGATTTCCTTGCCGTTATCATTGTAACGTGCCGTTCCGTGCAGGATGTGATACGTTTCTGTATTGCCGTGATGTTCGTGCAGGCCGATCGAGCAAAGGGGCGGAATGATGACTTTTGCGTACATGTCGCATTTGCCGTCCAGCTCATCCGGGGTCAGCAGCTTGACGATGGTGATGGTACCCTTTCCGCCGGCCTTATTCGCTGCCTGTATGGGGTTCGGTTCAATTTGTGCCATAATGAGATGCTCCTTCTTTTCTTTTTCCAGTTTCTTTGTTACAATAACATTATACAACGTGTTGCGGATGAAATAAATGCGGAGATTCCTCGGACAGGCAGGAATTTGCGCTTTTTCTTTTTGTTTCAGGGAGGAGTTATGGTTTATTTTTTGAAGTTCGGCGCCAGCTGGATCCTGCCGCCGGGCATCTTTATTTTGGCGCTGGCCGGCCTGGCTGTTTATCTCTGGCGATGCCGGCGGGAGCGGAAAGCGGCTGGTATTCTGGCGGGGATTACGCTAAGTTTTTATTTCCTGTGCACGGGCTTTGTAGCGGATTATACGATGGGTTGGCTGGAATCCTCTTATGATCCCCCGGCAGAGCCGCAGGGCGATGTTATCATCATGCTGGGCGGCGGAGCGATGCCGGATGTTCCCGATGTAGATGGCATCGGCTCGCTCTGCGCCGATCCGGCGAATCGCCTTTTGACCGCGGTGCGCCTGCAGCGCATGCTTGACGTGCCGATTCTTCTTTCGGGCGGGCAGGTATATCAGGACTCCGGCCCGGAGGCGCAGATTGCTGCGCGTACGCTGCGCTCGCTTGGCGTTCCTGCGGAGAAGATTCTCGTGGAGAACCGGAGCATCAATACGACGCAGAATGCAAGATTTTCTACGCAGATGCTCCGGGAGTACGGGTTCAGCCATCCTTTGCTGGTCACGTCGGCGTTTCATATGAAGCGTTCCGTGCTGAATTTTGCCAAACAGGGGATGGAAGTCACGCCGTATCCGGCAGATTATCAGGTCAGCCGTCATCCGATTTTTCATTATACGAAGCTGCGCCCCCAGACTGAGGCGCTGCTGAATAATGTGACCGTATTGCAGGAGACGCTCCGGACATTTGTGACGAGGTATCTGGAATGACGAAAAATCTGACGGAAGGGGAGCCGGCCAGGCTCATTTTGTTCTTTACCCTGCCCCTGATTGCCGGAAATGTATTTCAGCAGCTGTACGCTTTTGTGGATACGCTGCTGGTTGGACGTTTTCTCGGCGTGGACGCATTGGCGGCTGTCGGCTGTACGGGAGCCCTGATGTTTCTGATGCTGGGCTTTGTCATCGGTTTTTCCACCGGGCTTTCCATTTATACGGGACAGCGTTTCGGCGCCCGTGATGAGGAGGGCGTAAGGCGTAGCGCGGCGGCCTGTGCGGTGCTGTCGCTGGCAGCTTCTGCGGTGCTGACACTGGCCGGGGTATTGCTTTGCCGGCAGCTGCTGATCTGGATGCAGACTCCGGAGGAAATCCTCGATGCTGCGTATTCGTTTATCCTGTTGATTTATGCGGGAATCGGCCTGTTTGTGTTTTACCAGACGCAGACGAACCTTATCCGGGCGCTGGGCGACAGCCGGACGCCGACCATCCTTTTGGCCTGCGGGCTGACGCTCAATATCGCCTTTGAGCCGGTGGCCATTCTGGTTCTGGACTGGGGGATACCGGGAGCCGCACTGGCTACGCTGGCCTCGCAGATATGCGGCAATCTGCTCTGTCTGGTCTTTATTTGGAAAAAGGTGCCGGCTTTGCATACGCGACGGAAGGATTGGCGGCCGGATGCCGGACTTTACTGGCAGCATCTTCGCATTGCTCTGCCGATGGGATTTCAGTCGAGCATTATTGCAATTGGTGCGGTCATTCTGCAGGTTGCACTCAATCATCTTGGCCCTCTGGCAGTTGCCGCCTATGCGGCGGCGCAGAAGATCGAGTCGCTGGCCTTGATGCCGATGATGTCCTTCGGCATTGCCATGGCGGCTTATACGGCACAAAACTATGGCGCCTGCCAGTATCAGCGGATCAGTGAGGGAGTCCGCAAATGCTGTGCGATGTCCGTTTCGTTTGCCGTCCTTGCAGGGGCAGGATTGATCGCTTTCGGTCCCTTCTTTATGCGTTTGTTTGTCGGCGACGAGGCTCAGGAGGTCATCCGTTACGGGCAGAAATATCTGATGGTCAACGGTTCCTGTTACTGGATCCTGTCGCTTTTGTTTATTTTCCGTTATACGCTGCAGGGGCTGGGACAAAGTGTGGTGCCGACGATTGCGGGGATTATGGAGCTTCTGATGCGCAGTGCAGCGGCTGTTTTCCTCTGTGACTGGCTGGGCTATCTTGGCGCATGTCTGGCCAATCCCATGGCTTGGATCGGCTCATGTGTGCCGCTGGCTATTGCCTTTTTCTGGACGCATCGGAGTTTCCAACAGAAAGATCCGGCGAAATAGGGGGAATCGTGCAGGATTTCCCCTTATTCTGTCGAAAAAGGGAAATAGTGAATATTTTGAGAATGAGCCGGATCTGCCTATGGGCAGGAGACAGTCTGGATATAAGGGGGATGTTTTTATGACCTATCAGGAAGAGTATAAGCGCTGGGCCGCCGCCGACCTGCAGGATTTCGATCTGAACCGGGAGCTTCGTGAGATTGCGGGGGATGACGAGGCGATCCGCGACCGCTTTGCCGTTGCGCTGACTTTTGGTACGGCGGGGCTGCGCGGCGTGCTGGGAGCGGGGACGAACCGCATGAATATCTGGGTGGTGCGTCAGGCTACGCAGGGGGTGGCGGACTGGGTCAAAACGCAGGCAGGAACGCAGACTGTGGCAATCAGCTATGACAGCCGTCTCAAGGGCTGGACCTTTGCGCGGGAAGCAGCCGGCGTGTTGGCCGCCAATGGAATCCATGTGCGGCTTTATGATGAGCTGATGCCCGTGCCGGCGCTGAGCTTTGCAACGCGTTATTATCACTGCAACGCCGGTATTATGATTACGGCATCGCACAATCCGGCACAATATAATGGGTATAAGGCCTATGGCCCGGATGGATGTCAGATGACGGACGATGCGGCCGCGGTCGTTTACGAGTCGATCCAAAAGACAGATGTGCTGACTGGCGCACGTCATATGGGCTTTGCCGAAGGCGTAGAAAAGGGATTGATCCAGTTTGTCGGCGAAGACTGCCGGGATGCGTTCTATCGGGCGGTTGAGTCGTGTCAGGTTCGTCCGGGACTGGCGAAATCGGCCGGACTGAAGCTGGTCTATTCGCCGCTTAACGGAACCGGACTGGTGCCGGTTACGCGCGTTCTGAAGGATATCGGCATTACGGATATTTCCATTGTGCCGGAACAGGAATATCCCAACGGATATTTCACGACATGCAGCTATCCCAATCCGGAGATTTTTGACGCCTTGGCCAGAGGACTGGAACTGGCGAAGGAAAAAGATGCGGATCTCATGCTGGCGACGGACCCGGATGCCGACCGCGTCGGCATTGCGATGAAATGCGCGGATGGTTCGTATGAGCTGGTATCCGGCAATGAAATGGGGGTTCTGCTGCTCGACTATATCTGTCAGGGACGTGCGGAGAAGGGGACGATGCCGGAAAAACCGGTTGCCGTCATGTCCATTGTTTCGACGCCGCTGGCGGATAAAGTCGCGGAGCACTATGGCGTGGAGCTTCGTCATGTGCTGACGGGATTCAAGTGGATCGGCGATCAGATTGCCCGGCTGGAGGCAGCCGGCGAGACGGAACGGTTCCTTTTCGGTTTTGAGGAAAGCTACGGGTATCTGGCCGGATCTTATGTCCGCGATAAAGATGCGGTCGTTGCTTCGATGCTTATCTGTGAAATGGCGGCGTATTATCGTTCGATCGGTTCTTCGCTCAAGGAACGTATGGAAGAGATTTATCGTCAATATGGGCGCTATTACAATAAAGTAGAGTCCTTTTCTTTCCCGGGGCTGTCCGGGATGGACCGAATGAAGGAAATCATGAGCGGCCTGCGCCAAAATCCACCGCAGCAGTTTGCCGGCAAAACGGTGAAGAAGGCCATAGATTATGCAGAGCCGGATAAGACGGGACTGCCCAAGGCCAATGTTTTAATCTATATGCTGGACGACGGGGCGTCGGTTGTCGTGCGTCCGTCAGGTACGGAGCCGAAGATCAAGACGTATTTTACGACGTTGGGGCAGGATCTGGACGAGGCGAAAAAAGAACAGGAAGTATTGGCGGCAGCGATCAAGCCGCTGCTGGCCTGAATCAGGGAACCATGAAACCGGGGCGCTTCCGGCTTCAGTTTCCCTGCGAATAAAACTTCACAGAAGAAATGATGCATGTTATAATAATCACGTGTGGAAGTATATGTGATCTAGTTATACATGCATCTTTTTTGTGTTGCAGTTTGCATAGCAAGGGATGTATGACAGGTGGAGGAGTGTTACACAAATGAGCTTGAAGTTGAAATCCGGCTTTACGTTTGATTACGACAATTTGTATGGCGAGGGGAAAGTAACGGATGCAGATCTGAAAGGGTATGAAGAAGATCTGAAAAAGGCGCATGAAGCGATGAAGGTCATGCGGGAGACTGGTTTTATCCGTGCGCATCTGTCGAAAGACGGCGAGCCGGAGAAGGTTCTGTTCAGCCAGCTTCCCTATGTCGAGGAAGGGCATCTCAACAGCCCGTCTTCGCTGAAGCATCTGCAGGAGCTTACCGATCACGTTCAAAACAATGTGGATGTTGTGGTTTCTCTGGGCATCGGCGGATCGTATCTCGGCGACAAGGTGCTCTTTGATGTGCACTGCGGCGAATTTTGGAACGCTCTGTCCCGCGAGGAACGCAACGGCTTTCCGAAGGTCCTGTTCAGCGGCAACAATATCGACCCGCGCCGGACGGGAGACATCATTCATTATCTCAAGAACGCTGCACAGATTGCCAGAACGCATGAAAAGAGAAATTTGAAGGTCCTGCTTCTGGTCATTTCCAAATCCGGCGGCACACTGGATACGATGTCCAACTTCATGGTCATTTACGATGCCCTGCAGAAGGCGGAGGGCATTGATGTAGAAGTGGTCGCCGTGACGGACCCGAACATGGAAAATCAGACCCTGCTCAAGAAGCTGGCCATTGAAAAAGGCTGGCCGCAGTATGCCGTACCGGATGGCGTCGGCGGACGCTTTTCCATCTTCTGCGAGGTCGGCCTGACTCTGGCTGCCTGCATCGGCTTCGATATCCAGTCCTTCCTTGATGGTGCGAAGGATATGGACAAGGCTTGCCAAAACGATGATATGTGGCAGAATCCTGCGATGCTCAACGCAGCGCTGAAGTTTGCGGCTTCGGAAAAACACGGGCGTGACATCGAAGTGATGATGCCGTACGGCGACTATCTCAAATCGGTTTCCGAATGGTATATCCAGCTTCTGGCGGAGTCCCTCGGCAAACAGTACAACAAAGAGGGCAAGGAAGTCTGCTATGGCCGCACCCCGCTGGTCGCCGTCGGCACGACGGATATGCATTCCCAGACCCAGCAGCATCAGGAGGGCAAGCTGAACAAGGTCGTTCAGTTTATCCGTTTGGAAAATTGGAAAGAGGATCTGGAGATCCCCAATGTATTCCCTGAGGCGAAAAAGCTGGCCGATATTTCCGGTGTAACGATGGGACAGGCTTTGGAAGTCGCACGGCAGTCCAATGCGGACGCGCTGGCCTCCAACAAGCGGTACAACGCCTGCTTTACCCTGCCGGAGCTTAACGCGTATCATCTCGGCGAGCTTCTGTATATGCTGGCCATGTCCGTTGCCTACGAAGGCGAGCTGGCTGATGTCGATGCCTTTAATCAGCCGGGCGTCGAGTCGTACAAACGCATCATGGGACCAAAACTGGCAGAGCGCAAAGCTATGAACCAGAAGGCATAACTTTATATTTCAACGTATGACTGCGGCAAAATGAGCGATCGTTTTGCCGCAGTTTTTTGTATATCAGGCAAAAAACGAATCAAACAATATAAAACGCTATACAATAGATTAAAAATAGGCTATAATAAAGAAAATGTCCACTACATAAGGACATAGAAGGGAGATGTACAAGGTGGAACAGGAACGACAGCGGCAAATGATGTTGATTCTGGCTGCCGTGGGAATGATGGCCGGCCTGGGATTCTATGCGGCGGGAAATGAGGAACCCACCGAAGAACCGGAACCGGTTGCTGCTGAACCAGCGGCTTCGCTGGGAGAAAAAAGGGTCAGCGGATTGGAGAAGGCCGATGGACAGGCACAGATTCGGAATCCCTTTTCGTCGTGGCATGAGACAGCTGGAGAAAAGGAGGGAAAGAAGGAATCCGCACCGGATACGGAACCTGCGGCTGCGGGGAAGAAAGGTGTACTGCCAGTTTTTGCTGCCGGTGCGGTTATGCGGCCAGCCGAACCTGCGGAAGCCGGTCTGGCTGCAGAGGAAAAACGCGCTCCGGAACTCAGCCTGAAGGGGATCGTTCGAGGTTCTGAGGGACGGCTGGCTTTGATTGCTTCCGGGGGGAGGCTGTATTCTCTAAGCCAAGGCGAGATGGTGATGGGCTGGCGGCTGGACTTCATCGGGGAGGACAGGGTTCGAATCAGCGGAGAAGGTGGAGAACGGCAGCTTGTTCTGCCGGAATTTTAAGAAACGAGGGGAAGAACATCATGCGATGGATACGCGGTGTACAGGCCGTACGGCTGGCAGGATTCGCAGTGCTGTGCCTTTTTGCGGCGACGGATTTTTCCATGGCGTCGCCGATGCAGCTGAAAACCGTAGAGGCGGATGTGCGTCCGGTTTTCTTGTCGGTGGCAAAGGCCGGAGGATTTAATTTGATTCTGGACGATGGTGTGACCGGTCGTGTCACGTTGAATCTTTCCGGAGAACCGGAACGGCTGCTGGAGCTGATTGCGGCATCACAGGGGCTCTGTGCGGTCAGGGACGGGGATGTTTACGTGGTGACCACAGCAAAAAAAGCAGCGGCGATGCGTCGGGTACATACTTATACAGTCCGTTATGCGGATCCGCATGAATTGGCATCTGCTGTAAATATGTCGCTGCAGTCGGAAGGAAAATCGGACTCTGCGGCGAATAATATAATCAGTGATAAAAAGAAGAGTAAGATGAAGGAATGGAATGACAGAGAAGAAAATCGTGCCGGCCGGGTACTCGTGGATGAGTCCGCTGGTGCATTGTTGTTCTATGGAACAGAGTCCGAAGCGCAATCGGCGGAGGCCGTTCTTCGCAAACTGGACATTCCGGCGCCGCAGGTTTCTTTGGAGGCCAGAGTGATCGCGCTGTCCAGAGAGGCGTCCAAACATCTCGGCATCGAGTGGCAGTGGTCGGAGCTTCCTCAGTATCCGGAACACCGCAGGACTTATCGGCATGAGGGGAAAAGCAATGAACGCCGGGAGGATGAGGTGTACCGTCGCTGGAACGGGGGAGATCAGGTTCCGGGCGTGATCCAGTTCGGCCATGGTCCGGACGGCGTACCGTTTGAAGCCTATTTCAGTGCAAGAATCAATGCCCTGATCAGTCAGGGAAAGGCGCGGGTACTGGCGCGCCCGAACATTACGACGGTTCAGGGACATGAAGCTGTCATTAATATTGGCGGAGATATACCCGTTCCGGTTCAGTCTGTGACCAATGCCACGACGACGACATCCATTACCTATCGGCAGGCGGGGATCATTCTCCGCTGTCTGCCGAGGGTGAATGCGGACGGACAGATCACGGCGGCAGTTCATACAGAAGTAAGTTCGCCGCTTTATGTTAATGATATTAAGGCTTATCGGTTTCAAAAGCGCAGCGCGGACACAACGGTGCGTCTCTGTGATGGAGGAACGATGGTGATTGGCGGATTGATCGGGAGCGAAGAGTCGCGCAATCTCAGCAAAGTGCCGTTTCTTGGGGATCTGCCGGTACTGGGCGGTTTTTTTCGCAGCTTGAAGCGAACCCATACGGAATCAGAGGTCATGATATTTCTGACCGCACATCAGCTGAGCGATTCGGGCGGGACCAAGGACACGAGTCCATGAGACAGTAAAGGAGAAATTGTTATGGCTATTAAGATTTTGATTGCAGATGACCACGCCCTGCTCCGCCAGGGCATTAAGAGAGTTCTGAACTTTGAGGATGATTTGGAAGTTATCGGTGAGGCAGAGGATGGTCAGGAAACACTGGCCCGTACGCTGATGCTGCAGCCGGATATTCTGCTGCTGGATCTTAATATGCCGGGACTGAGCGGGCTGGAAGTAGCGCGCCAGCTCAAGCAGGCGGACTGTCCGACGCGTATTATTGCGCTGACGATCCATGACAGCGATAATTACGTGCTGGAGCTGCTGAAAAATGGAGCGCTTGGCTATCTGTTGAAGGACGTGGAACCATCGGTGCTGATCAAGGCGATTCATGTCGTGAATGAGGGCAATGCGTTTGTCTATCCAAAGCTGGCTGAACGCCTTTTTGGTAGCCTTTCGCTTTCCGATGATGTGGAGAGCCGGGCAAGGGAAATGCTCAATGAGAGCCGGGGAGAGCGGCTGACTGCCCGGGAAATGGATGTTTTGGAGTGTATTGCCAAAGGCTTTTCCAATCAGGATATCGGCAAGGCACTGGGACTTAGTGAAAAGACGGTCAAAAATCATCTGACCAGCATTTTTCATAAGCTAAAGGTCAATGACCGGACTCAGGCTCTGGTCTATGTCCTGAAGAATAAGATCATATCGCTGGACTGACCGGCTGAGACAAACAGGTAAAAGAAGGTATCCTTTCGGATATCTTCTTTTTTTCCTTTTTTTGGAGTATAATGAAACAAGTAGTTTTTAAAAGATGAATCACATTCGTAGTTGAAGACATTCAGGGAAAGGGGCCTTATGCTGTATCCGATGAATCTCGACCTTTCCGGCCGGTGCTGTGCCGTGATCGGCGGCGGCCGGGTGGCGGAGCGAAAAATCACAGCGCTGCTTTCTGCGGGGGCGGAGGTCACGGTTATTGCTCCTGCGCTTACCGATTTTCTGTCAAAGCTCGCCGGAGACGGAAGCCTGAAATGGGTGGCGGAGCCGTTTCAGGCAGGGATGCTCGCGCCGCTTCATCCGCTGCTGGTGTTTTGTACGTCGGACTGCGGCGAAGTCAATCGCCGGGCGGCGGAAGAAGCCGCTGCTCTCGGTGCGTTGGTGAATGATGCTTCGTGTCCTGAACGGACGGATTTTCAGGTTCCGTCCCGTGTGCAGCGCGGCCGGCTGCTGATGACGGTTTCGACGGATGGCGCAAGCCCCGCTCTGTCGCGGCTGCTGCGCAGGGACCTGGAAAAGCAGTATCCGGAGTCTTTTGGCGCGTTTCTGGACCGGCTGGCCCGGATCCGTCAGGAGGTGCTGGCTATGCCGGGCGGTGCGGATGCGCATCAGCGCTTTTGGCGCAAGGTACTGAATGAGCAGATTTTGGAGTTAGTGAGAACCGGCCGGATTGATCAGGCGGAGGAAGAGATACGACATGGAATTATTGATGCTGGGATTGAATCATAAGACCGCACCGATAGAGGTGCGTGAACGCTTCGCGGTTTCCAAGCAGGCGGTTCGCAGCGGGCTGGCAAATCTCAATGAATATGAGGGATTGTCGGAAGCCGTGATTCTTTCTACCTGCAACCGCAGCGAGGTGTATGCGGTTGTTGAGGATATCGGGACGGATCTGCCGGAACTGAAACAGTTCCTGTTTGACTTGACGGGAAACGAAGAGAATATCGATGCATATTTGTATTCTTTTGACGGAGAGGAATGTATCCGTCATTTATTCAATGTCGCATCCAGTCTGGATTCGCTGGTGCTGGGCGAAGGACAGATTCTCTCTCAGGTAAAGGAAGCTTACGCGATGGGGCGGGAAGCCGGCACGACGAGTACGGTGCTCAATACGCTGTTCCATCGGGCGATTGCCACGGGGAAGCGGGTGCGGACGGAGACGCGCATTCAATATAATTCGGTTTCGGTAAGCTATGCGGCGGTTGAATTGGCGCGTGAGGAACTGGGCGGCCTGGAAGGGAAGAACGCCCTGATCTTCGGTGCCGGGAAGATGGCTGAATTGACGATACAGCATCTGCAGTCTCGCGGGATCAGCCGGATTTATGTGGCCAACCGCCATATCGAGCGGGCCAGACTGCTGGCCGACCGCTTTCACGGGGAAGCCATTCCGTTTGACGAGGCTATGAAGCGCGCTGTGGATGCCGATGTGATTGTGACGTCCACGGGGGCGCCGCATTACGTCATCAAACCATGGGAAACGAGGCAGCTTATGACCCGCCGGCGGGGACGCCGCCTTTTCCTTATCGATATTGCTGTTCCTCGCGATGTGGACCCGGATGTCGGCGAGATCCGGGGGGTGACGTTATATAATATCGACGCGCTGGAAGAGGTGGTCGATGAACACATTCAGGAGCGTCAGGAAGAGGCCGTGCGGGCTAGAGAGATCGTGGAGGAAGAAGTCGTATCCATTGAGGATAAGTTCCGGTATTTGTCCTTCCGGCCGCTTATGGCCCTTCTTTCCGACCGCTGTGAGCGCATCCGCCAGCGCGAGGTAAAGCGGGCGGCTTCAAAGCTGCCGGAACTCACCAAGGAGGAACGGCGTCAGGTGGAGCATATGAGCCGCATGATCGTGCGAAAGATTTTGCGTATGCCGATGATGAAACTCAATGCATCGGCCGGTACGCCGCAGGAACAGTTCTATATCGATGCCATGCGGGCATTGTTCAAGCTCGATACGATAGGAGAGACGGCAACCAGTGAAGAAAGACACAATCATTATCGGTACGCGGAGCAGTAAGCTGGCGCTCTGGCAGGCAGAATACGTCAAAGGGCGTTTGGAAGAGGAATATCCCGGACTTAAGGCGGAGCTGAAGCTCATGACGACAAAAGGGGATAAGATTCTCGATGCGCCGCTGGCAAAGATTGGCGGCAAGGGCCTCTTTACTAAAGAATTGGAAGCGGAAATGATAGATGGCGGCATTGATCTGGCGGTGCACAGTCTCAAGGATATGCCGACGGAAGTACCGGAGGGACTGGTCATTTCAGCGATTACCAGGCGGCTGGATCCCGGTGACGCCATGGTCAGCCTGCGTTACCGGACGTTTCGCGAACTTCCCCGCGGCGCTGTGGTCGGCACATCCAGTCTGCGCCGCCGGGCGCAGCTCCTTCATGTGCGGCCGGATCTTCAGATCCGGGATCTGCGGGGGAATGTGAATACGCGGCTCAGAAAATTGGAAGAAGAGTCGTTTGACGCCATTATTCTGGCGGTGGCGGGACTCAGACGGCTGGGGTTTGGCGACCGCATTACGCAGATTCTGCCGCAGAATATGATCCTCCCCGCTGTTGGTCAGGGAGCGCTGGCCATCGAAACGCGGGAAAGCGATGCAGAACTCCGTCGCAGGATTGCCTTTCTCAATGATGAGGAAACCGTGCATTGCGCTGCGGCGGAACGCGCTTTTCTGGCGCGTGTCGAGGGCGGCTGTCAGGTGCCTGTCGGTGTTTACGCGGCGCCGGATACGGCGGGCAGTCTTTGCGTTGAAGCGGTGATCGCTTCGGTTGACGGCATGCGCTTGTATCGCGACAGATTGAGCGGTCCGGCTGGCGAGGCAGAGCATTTGGGCCGGACGCTGGCGGATCGCTTGCTGGATATGGGAGGCCTGAGCATCCTGCAGGAAATCGGTCTGCTGCAAAACCGCTGAAATAGAACAGGAATTTACTTGCAAAGGGAGAGAGCTTTTATGGCAGGAATGGTGTATTTAGTCGGAGCAGGGCCGGGAGATTACCGGCTGGTCACGCTGAAAGCGGTGGAATGTCTTAAAAAAGCGGAAGTTGTCGTCTATGACCGGCTGGCTGATGATCGCATTCTGCGGTGGGCTCCGCAGGATGCGGAGTATATCTATGTCGGCAAGGCGTCCAGCCATCATACCATGAAGCAGGAAGATATCAGCCGCCTTTTGGTGGATAAAGCCCGCGCGGGGAAATGCGTAGTGCGACTTAAAGGCGGTGACCCGTTTGTATTTGGGCGCGGCGGCGAAGAGGCGCTGCTGCTGGAGGAAAACGGCCTTCCGTTTGAGATTGTGCCGGGAATCACCTCGGCGATCTCCGTTCCTGCCTATGCGGGCATCCCTGTGACGCACCGGGCGGTTGCCACATCCTTTGCCGTGGTCACAGGCCATGAAGATCCGACAAAAGGTGAGAGCAATATGCGCTGGGATAAGCTCGCGACAGGTGTCGATACGCTGGTGTTTCTTATGGGCGTGGCAAACCTTCCGCATATCACGCGGGAGCTTATCGCCAATGGCCGCCCCGCGGATACACCGGCCGCTGTGATCCGCTGGGGGACGAAGCCGGAACAGCGCGTGCTCATGACGACGGTCGGTACGGCGGCGGAAGACGTCGCGAAAGCCGGGCTTAAGCCGCCGGCGATCTTTATTGTCGGCGAGGTGGTAAAGCTGAGGGAGAAGCTGCAGTGGTTCGACCGGCTTTCTCAGCGGCCGCTGTATGGAAAGACGGTGCTGGTTACGAGAGCGCGCAGCCAGGCATCCAGACTTACGGCGCTTTTGGAAAATCTCGGCGCGAACGTCATCGAAAAGCCGGCTATTTCCATTGCCGCGCCGGCTGATCATTATCGTGCCGTCGATGAGGCCATTGCGCATATTGCGGATTACCAATGGCTGATCTTTACGAGTACAAATGGTGTAAAACGTTTCTTTGAGCGTCTGGGCCGGTCCGGGAAGGATGTCCGCGCCCTCGGTTATGCCAAAATCGCGGCTATCGGTCAGACGACGGCGGACAAGCTTTTCTCCTATGGCATTCGCGCCGATGTGGTACCCCGGGAGTTTCGGGCAGAGGGCATCATCGAGGCGCTTAAGGGGAAATTGCCGCCGCATGCGAGAATCCTTTTGCCGCGCGCTGCAGAGGCGCGAGAGATTCTGCCGGAGAAATTGCGCGGGCAGGGTGCGTTGGTTGACGTCGTGCCGGTTTATCAGACGGAGGCTGCGGAGGTTCCCGCTGAGGAAGCCGATGCGCTGCGGCAGGCGCTTTCAGCGGGGGAGATTGATTTCGTGACGTTTACGAGTTCGTCGACGGTGCGGAATCTCATGAAAATTCTTGGCGGTGCGGAATCGCTTAAGCATGTGCGGACAGCCTGCATCGGTCCCGTGACAGCGGCGACGGCCCGCGAGGCGGGCCTTGATCCGTCCATTGTGGCTGAGACGTACACGATCGACGGGCTGATCGAGGCCTTATTAAAGAGCCTTTAAAGATGCAGGCCGGCGGATATTTCGCCGTGGTGCCTGCTTTTCACGATTGATTTGACGGCAGATCGTTCTGCCTCAGATTTGGGAGATGTTTTATTATGTATAATCAGAAGCTGCGTCCGCGCCGTATGCGCATTTCACCTGCCATGCGCGCCATGGTACGGGAAACCAATCTTTCGGCCAAAGACTTTGTTTATCCTATTTTTGTCGTGCCGGGAGAAAATGTCCGGGAGGAGATTCCAAGTATGCCCGGATGCTTTCATCTGTCTGTGGATAATGCGGTGAAGCTGGCTCGGGAGATTCGGGAGCTGGGGATTCCCGCTGTAGAGGTCTTTGGCCTGCCGGAGTATAAAGATGAAGATGGTTCGAGTGCCTGGGATATGACGAGTCCGGTTCAGCGGACCATCAAGGCCATCAAGGCGGCCGTGCCGGAGCTCATGATCGTTGGCGACGTCTGTCTCTGCCAGTATACTACGCATGGTCATTGCGGCCATCTGGAAGGTCATTATGTCGACAATGACAGGACGCTCGGACTTCTGCAGAAGGTTGCCGTTTCTCAGGCTGAAGCAGGCGCGGATATCATCGCTCCGTCCGACATGATGGACGGCCGTGTAGCGGCGATCCGTGAGGCGCTGGACGATCACGGATTCATCAACGTGTCGATCATGAGCTATGCGGTCAAGTATGCTTCCGGGTATTATGGTCCGTTCCGCGACGCGGCAGACAGTGCGCCGGCCTTTGGCGACCGCCGTCAGTATCAGATGGATCCGGCCAATGCGCAGGAAGCGCTGAAGGAAGTGGATCTGGATATCGAGGAGGGCGCTGACATCATTATGGTCAAACCGGCTTTGGCCTATCTGGACGTTGTGCGTCAGGTACGGGACCATATTCATCATCCTGTTGCCGTATATAATGTCAGCGGCGAGTATGCCATGGTGAAGGCTGCGGCTGCCAACGGCTGGATCGATGAGAAGCGCATCGTACTGGAGACGCTGACGGGGATGAAGCGTGCCGGCGCCGACATCATTATTACCTATCATGCGATGGATGCGGCCAGATGGCTGAAAGAAGAGGAGGAAACATGCTGAATCTGAAAAAGTCCGCTGCGGCTTTTGCCGAGGCGAAAACGCTTATGCCGGGCGGCGTCAACAGTCCGGTGCGTTCCTACGCCAATGTCGGCTGCAATCCGCCGTTCATTGCGCGGGCACAGGGAGATAAGATCTATGATATCGACGGAAACGAATACATTGATTACGTCGGCTCATGGGGGCCGATGGTGGTCGGCCATGCGCATCCGAATGTCGTCAGGGCCCTTCAGGAAGCGGCGGCACGCGGTACAAGCTATGGAGCGCCGACCTGTGTGGAGAGTGATCTGGCCAAACTGGTCATGAAAGTCTATCCGTCTATTGAAGTCATCCGAATGGTCAATTCCGGTACGGAAGCTACGATGAGCGCTCTGCGTCTGGCGCGGGGCTATACGGGAAGGGAAAAGATCGTAAAATTTGTCGGCTGCTACCACGGGCACAGCGACAGCCTGCTTGTCCATGCCGGATCCGGTATGGCGACATTCGGTGTGCCGAGTTCGCCGGGCGTTACTAGGGGAACGGCGCAGGATACGATTAGCGTGCCGTACAATGACGTCGATGCGATTACCAAAATCATGGAAGAGATGGGCGATGAGATCGCAGCGGTTATCGTCGAGCCGGTGGCCGGAAATATGGGCTGCGTTCCGCCTCGTCAGGGTTATCTTCGCACGCTGCGCCGCCTGACCGAGCAGCATGGTACCCTGCTGATTTTCGACGAGGTTATGTGCGGGTTCCGCGCCTCACTCGGCGGAGCACAGGCGGCGTATGGCATTACGCCGGATCTGACCTGCCTGGGCAAGATCATCGGCGGCGGTCTGCCCGTAGCGGCTTATGGCGGCCGCCGGGATATCATGATGAAAGTATCGCCGGCTGGTCCGGTTTATCAGGCCGGCACCCTTTCGGGCAATCCGCTGGCTATGACAGCCGGATTGGAAACCTTGAAGATCATTACGGCGGAGCCGGAACCCGGCGAGGCCGATTACAGCCGTATGCTGACGCTCAAAACCAAAAAGCTTCTGCTGGGCTGGCAGGAAAAAGCCCGAAAGGCGGGAGTCGCTATTCAGGCGCATCAGGCCGGATCCATGTTTGGCATATTCTTCAATGAGCATGAGGTATGGGATTATGAGGATTCCTGTGCATCGGATCAGGAGGCATTCAAAGTATGGTTCCTGAGCATGCTTGAGCAGGGAATTTATCTGGCTCCTTCGCAGTTTGAGACGCTCTTTATGTCGGGGGCACACAGCGAGGAGGACATTGAGCGCACGATCGACGCGGCGGGAAATGCCTTTGAACAGGTAGCGAAAAGCCGTCGCTGAGTTTCGCCTTTTGCCTGCGGGAGGCGGCCTGTCCGCAAAGCATATCATGGGTTGAACGGGATGTCCATCCATACAAAAAGAACGCTGAGGTCATCAGCGTTCTTTTTGTATGGATGGTTTATTGGTTTATTTTACGATGTGCTTTCCGCCAAGATAGCGCGGAGCCCAATAGCTGTTGGACAGAGCGTCGATGCGGACGCCTGTGCTTGATGCGGCATGGATGAATTCGCCGTCTCCAAGATAGATGCCGCAGTGTGAAGCGCCCGGTTCATAAGTGGTGAAGAATACGAGGTCTCCTGGCTCAAGCTGACGGCTGCTGGTTGTTCGGCGGCCGAGTTTGTATTGTTCATCTGCCGTTCGCGGAATGGAAATGCCGTTCTGAGCGAAGACATATTGGAGATAGCCGGAACAGTCAAATGCCTTTGGCGTTGAGCCGCCGAATTTATACGGCACGCCGATATAAGACCGGGCGGTCCGGATGAGCGCGCCGACTTTGCTGCGGTTTAGGATCGGCAGATTGTCTGGCGCGGCCGCAACGGGTGCGGCATGTTTTGCCGCCGGAACAGCCGTATGGGGAACAGCGGGCGTTTTTCCGCTTTGGGGGCGAACCCGCTGCAGGGCGCGCCAGGTAGCATTGTTGACAATGCCGGTAATGCGAAGTTTCCGGTCGCGCTGAAATTCGGCGACAGCGCGTTCCGTTTCGCCGCCAAATACGCCGTCGACGCTGGCGATGGAATATCCTGCCTGCTTCAGTTTCTGCTGGAGAAGCATTACATTGTGGCCGTGTGATCCGGTCTGGAGCGTCGGCGAGGCCGCAGCGGTGCCGGAAAGCAGGATAAGAGACAGGCCTGCGGCAACGCCTGCTCTGCGCCAGCGTGAGTTCTTCATCGGGATCGTCCTTTCTGTAATCTGGAAAGCGTCAGATTTCACGGACATGTTCCAGTCCCTGACGCATGAGTTTGACGACGTGATCGTCGTCGAGCGAGTAAAAGGCCTCCTTGCCTGCCTTGCGGAATTTTACGAGCCGTGCAGCGCGCAGCACCCGCAGCTGATGCGAGATGGCGGACTGTCCCATTTGAAGAGATTCGGCGATATCGCAGACACAAAGCTCGTCTTCCTCTGCCAGCAGGGAGAGAAGCTTGATACGTGTTTTATCGCCCAGTATCTTGAAGAGATCGGCCAGTGCGAGACTGGTCTGATCGTCGAGTTTGCGGACCGCACATTCTCTAAGCTTATCCGGATGCGTGTGATGAATCTCGCAGAGATCTTCGTCCGGAATTGTTGCTGCCATGTCATTCACTCCATTTTTTTAGTAACTATATTATATCAAATTTCAATCAAAGAGAAATGAAAACTTTCTGCCGGGGGTGATATAGGGGATCAGTTTCTGATCGCTTTGGGAGATGACGGCCGGAACGTTGACGCGGGGATCGGCCGGCTGAGCATTGCGGATGATCTGTAGTTCTCCCATATAGCGCCGATAGTTCCGGTTGTCGATCGTGATGGCCCCGGCAGGGCGCGGATCCGTATGATCCGGGGAAATATCCGCTCCGAATTGCTTCAGTATGCTGCGGCTTTCCTGAGCCCGGACAGCGTCGCGGGCTTCATCCGCGCGTGCGGTGAAGGTATGGCGCAGCAGCTGCTGCTGGACCGGATCTTTCGTGATCATCCGGCCCTGCAGGACGATGGCGTCGTCCCGCAGCGCGGCGATTGCCTGCAGTTCCCGCATAGAAGGTAGGGAGTCTGCGAGAAAGACGGAATCGATTCCCAGTGCGACAAGATGACGGGCAGCCAGCCCCGCATCTTCTTCCCGGTGCTCTTCCAGTGTGGGGAGTCCTTCTCTGAGCGGGCCGCGGCGTCCCTGTGCGCAGGGTACGAACGCTCCGGTACGTATTCCGAGCTTGTGCAGCATGGAGGTTTTTCGCACGAGAAATTCTTCGCTGAGGCCGGTTCCGCGCCGGGGATAAAAGTTGTGCAATGCGTCGATCTGTCCGAAATTGGCATGCAGCTCGACCAGCGCACTGAGAATCTTACCCGTGATGGTCGACGCATTGAGCTGGATGCGGATGCCCTGCCGATTGCGGGAAAGCGCCGTGATTTCTTCCAGACCGAACCCATAATCAAGCCGCAGGGTGGTGATGCCGAGCATACGGAACGCCGAAGGGCTGAATTCCCGGATGCCGAGAAGTTCCATCGTTGCCGGGGAAATATCAGAAATGATTTCCATATCGCAGCGGCGGGCTGCTTTTAATATCTGGGCCAGTTCTTTCTTCAGGCGTCCCGGGTCGGTTTCCGGTATGTGCAGTGAGGTGAACAAGCGCCGGATGCCGCAGGCTGCGGCCTGTTGGATCAACTGGAGATTTTGTGCCAGCGTGTTGTCCAGCCCCGGATAGATCGAAATGCCGTTTTCCATAGCGTGTACTCCTTCCGTTGCTGCGGTCATGCTTCGGGCGGATCATCGAAGCCGATGATCCAGCAGGCCAGAAATCCTGCCGTATAGGCGGTCAAGAGGCCGAGCAGATATATGGCGATATGGTCGGTTCCGGCGGCCAGCGGAAGTCCGGAGATGCCGAGCGTGGCCGCGCCTACGCCGAAAGCCGCCTGTACGGCGCCGCCAAAAGCTCCGCCGATACAGGCGGCAAGAAAAGGACGGCCGAGCGGCAGCGTTACACCGTAGATCAGCGGCTCACCGACGCCGAGAATGCCGACAGGCAGCGCGGAAGAGATCGTTTTTCGGAGCTGTGCATTTTTTGTCCTGCGGTAGACTGCAAGGCTGGCGCCGACCTGCCCGGCGCCGGCCATGGCAAGGATGGGAAGAAGAATCGTCACGCCGTAACGGGAAAGGAGTTCCGCGTGAATCGGGGTGAAGGTCTGATGGATGCCGAGCATGACCATAGGAAGCCAGGCGCCGCCGAGAATAAATCCTGTGATGGCGCCACCATGCTGTACGGCGGCAGTGGCCGATGAACCTATGAGATCGGAAAGCAGGCCGCCGGCCGGCTGAATCAGCAGAAGCGCGAACGTTCCCGCGATGAGAAATGTGAGGAGCGGCGTGAGAAAAAGGCTGAATATTTCCGGGATGATGCGGCGCAGGCGCTGCTCCAGCCAGGCTCCGAACGCGGCGACCAGCAGGACGGATATGACGCCGCCGCGTCCCGGTGTGAATGCCATGCCGTCCATGGCGACAGAAGCGAGTCCGGGATGGCTGAGGAGGCCGCCGAGGATACCGCCGAGGATCGGCGTTCCGCCGAAGGCTTTCGCGGCCTGAGCGCCGACAAAAAGGTTCATGCTCCAGAATATGACATTGCCGGCGATGCCGGCAAGCTGTATCCAGAAAGATGCGGTCATTTCCGGCCAGGTTTTTAAGGTGACGTTCAGGATTCCGCTGATCAGGCCGCAGGCAATAAAGGCGGGAATCAGCGGGATGAAGATGCCGGCGATGCGGCGGAAAAACTGTTTGACCGGTGTGGCGTTTCTGGCCCGGATTTTTTCATGCAGAGCCCTGCCGCCATCGAACGGCGGCTTTGATTCGCCGGCCGTTTTTGGCGCGGCCTCCGTCTGCCGGAGCGCACAAAACGCGTCATAGACGTTGGCCGCCTTGCCGGGACCGAGGATGATCTGAAGTTCCGGCCCGTCGCTGTGCGTGCCGATAACGCCGTCGAGTGCTTCGATTTTTTTGCGGCGTTCCGTATCGGCCGCGCTATCTTCCTGATCAAAGACGAGACGCAGACGCGTCATGCAGTGATATATGCGGTTTATATGTTCTTCTGCCCCCAGTATGCTGTGGATCGCAGAGGCTAATTCCTTGCTGGTCATGATTTTTCCTATCCTTATTTATTTTTTCTTCAGCGCATCGCGCAGTTTTCCCCGCTTGTCTGCCAGCAGCTTCCGGCATGTTTCCACATCGTCCCCAGTCAGTAGGACAAGACTGGCGAGCTTGGCGCTTCCGCCGCAGGCGGAAAGCGTGGCAGCGGCATCTTCCCGGGGGGCGCCGCTGACTTCCATAACAATGCGTATGGCCCGTTCTGTGAGCTTGGCGTTCGAGGCGTTTACATCGATCATGAGATTGCCGTAAGTTTTGCCGAGCCTTATCATCGCAGCAGTGGAAAGCATATTGAGGACGAGCTTCTGTGCGGTACCCGCCTTCATGCGCGTTGATCCCGTAATCGCCTCAGGCCCTGTGACCGGCTCAAGCGCAAGATCGGCAGCTGCTGCGGCAGGAGAATTCTTTGAGCACGTGAGCGCGATGGCCGCCGCGCCGAGCGAACGTGCATAATGCAAACCGCCGAGTACGTACGGTGTGCGTCCTGAGGCGGCGATGCCGACAAGCACATCGGCCGCTGAGAAATCGTGTTTCCGGAGATCCTCAGCGCCAAGCGATTCTTGGTCTTCAGCGCCCTCCTGCGCACGGAAGATGGCCGGTGTGCCGCCGGCGATTAATCCTACGATGCGCGATGGATCGGTGCGATAGGTCGGCGGACATTCGACCGCATCGAGGATGCCGAGACGTCCCGAGGTTCCTGCGCCCTGATAAAAGAGGCGTCCGCCTGCTGCGAGATGGTCGGCGATGAGGTCGGCAGCCTCCGCGATCTGCGGCAGGATTTTTTCGATGGCAAGCGGAACCGTCTTGTCCTCTGCGTTGAGAAGGCGCACGACGTCAAGCGTCGGCAGACAGTCAATGTTTTTGGTGCGCGGATTGCGCTGCTCCGTCTGGAGCCGTTCCAGTTCAATCATATGGCAATCATCCTGTTGTTTTGATATGGGTAAATCTGTTTTATTATAGTATAACACAAAGCAGGGACGCCAGTTGGCTTTTTGCCGTTGCCGTCCAAAAGGCGATAAGAGGGCATCCCGGTCTCAGGATGCCCTCTTATCGCGTGTTCTATTAGGAAAGAATCGGTTCAGCCGATGACCCACTGCCCGAAGTAGACGATGAGTCCCATGATTACGACAAAGGGGAGGTAGATCTTCACCGCAAAGTGAAGAAGCTTTCCGTCAGCGCCGGCTGCGCCGATGGCTGCTGCCCCGATGGCAATGCTCTGCGGAGATACCATTTTGCCGGCGCAGGCTCCCGTAGCGTTGGCTGCGGCGATCCATGCCTGTACGGACGGACCGGCGCCAATGGCCTGCGCAGAATCCGTCTGCAGCTTGCCGAACAGGACGCAGCTGGATGTAGCAGATCCGGTGATGAAGGTTCCGATCGAGCCGATGAACGCGGCGACTGCCGGATAAGCGCTGCCCGTCGCTGCGACGGCGGTCTCGGCGATTTCGTGCGTCATGCCCGCATATCCCATGACTTTGGCTGTGGCAATGACGGTGATAATCGTCAGAATCGTGAAGCGCAGATTGATGATCGTGCGTCGAAGGACCTGAACCATTTCGCCGGTTCCGGCGCCCTGCACCTTGCCGCCGATGAAGGCAGCGAGCAGGATGAGCACGCCGGGAGTGGCGACCCAGGTGAAGGTATATGGCGATCCGCCTTCCCCTTGATAAATGAGTACGGAGGTCTTTATGAGATTCAGCGGATCATGGATGGCTGGGATGAGCTTTGAAGTAGCGAGCAGAAACAGAAAAATGAGAAGAAACGGAAGCCATGCTTTCAGGCCCTGACTGAGCGTTACCGCCGCTTTATCTTCATGGGGCGGCAGGGCATAGGCCGGGTCGTTCAGCGGGAACAGCCTGGCGAAGGCGACAATGGCGGCCATAGCGCCAATAGACCCTGCGACAACAGCCAGTTCCGGCCCAAGGAAAAAAGCTACCGCCAGTTCCGGCAGAAGAAAGGCCGCCGCGGAAGCGATACAGAGGAGGAACATGCCGTGAAGCGCTTTAAGAGAACCGCCGGCCGTGATGGTCATGAGCAGCGGGCAGATCAGCGTCAGCGGCGCCAGCTGGAGCGCAGTATAGGCGGCCAGTTTCGTCGCATCGATCCCGGTCACATTGCCGAGCGTTACCAGCGGGATGCCGATCGATCCATAGGCCGTTGGAACGGAATTGGCGATCAGGCAGACCGATGCGGAAAGAATCGGGGAAATCCCAATGCCGGCGAGCATCCCGGCCGGTATCGCAATCGCCGTGCCGAAACCGGCCATTCCTTCCAGAAAACCGCCGAATCCCCAGCCGATGAGCAGGATTAATACGCGCCGGTCATTGCTGACAGAAGTGAGCATTTTCTTGATGATGTCCATGCCTTTGGTGTGGAGCGAGAGATTGTAAGTGAAAATGGCCGCGATGATTACCAGCAGGATCGGCCAGCAGGCAAGCGCGGTTCCTTCCAGTACAGCCTGCAGCATATGCGGGGCGGTCATGCCGAATGCGGCCATGCCGACGGCTGCGGCGATGGCCAGCGCAAGCGAACAGGCTCTGTGTCCCGGCAGGTGGAAGATGCTGAGGGCAGCGACCAGCCAGAGGATGGGAGATAGTGCAAGAAAAAACAAATACGATCAGTCCTTTCTCCTGGCCATCACGAAAAGTAATGAACCGGATCAATAAAAATGATAAGTAAGACACTTCATTATAAAAGCAGGCCGGAAATAAAGTCAACGTGAGCGGAAAAAGGTTCTATCTTTGCAAAAATAAGAAGATAAGGACAAAACGTGCAAGAAAAAAAGACCCGGATGAAATCCGGGCCTTTTGCGAAAAAATCAGTAGATGCGTTCTACATCATAGCCGTTTTTATTCAAAGCCGCGATGATTCGCTGGACATGATCTTCGTTATGGGTTTCCACCGTGACTTCGAGAATGACCTTTTTGAAGCTGTCCGTGACTTTTGCCTGATTGTGATTGAGCTCGATGACATTGGCATTTTGTTCTGCGAGAATGCGGGAAACGTTCAGAAGCTGCCCCGGCTTGTCGGGAAGAGGGACGGCAAAACAGAATACGCGGCTGCGGGCGATCAAAGCCTTGTCGATCAGAGCGGAGATGGTTGAAATATCGATATTGCCGCCGCTGACAATCGCCGCGACCTTTTTGCCCTTGAATGGAAGTTTCTGGAGAGCGGCAAGAGAAAGCACGCCGGCGCCTTCGGCGATCAGTTTGTGCTTTTCAATCAGGGAGAGAAGGGCTCCCATGATTTCCATTTCCGATACCGTGATGACGTTGTCCAGATATTTTTTGCAGAATTCAAACGTCAGGCTGCCGGCAGTCCGGACGGCACAGCCATCGGCAACGGTATCTGCGCTGTCAAGCGTTACGATCTTGTCCTGATCCAGTGCCGCTTTCATGCAGGCGGCATTTTCCGGCTCGACGCCGATCACCTTGATGGATGGGTTGACGAGTTTCGTCGCCAGCGCGACACCGGAGGCGAAGCCGCCGCCGCCGATCGGGACGAGGATGGCATCAATGTCCTTGCAGGCATCGATGATTTCCAGCGCCGTGGTTCCCTGACCAAGCAGAACCTGGAGATCATTAAACGGATGGATATAGACGTAGCCGTGCTTCTTCTGCAGTTCAAGACTGTAGGCGTACGCATCGTCAAATCCATCGCCGTGCAGGACGACTTCCGCACCGAGCGCCTTTGTTCCTTCGACTTTGAGGATCGGAGTGGTTGCCGGCATACAGATCACCGCTTTGACACCGAGCTTCTGAGCGGCATAGGCGACTCCCTGTGCATGATTGCCTGCCGAGGCCGTGATAACCCCTTTGCTGCGTTCGGCCTCGGTCAGCTGACTGATCTTGTTGTACGCGCCGCGCAGTTTGAATGCGCCGGTATGCTGCAGGTTTTCCGGCTTGAGAAAAACCTGATTGCCGCATTGCTCGGAGAAAAATTCACTGGGAATCAGGGGCGTTTTCTTCACAATCCCCTCGAGCTGGCGGGCAGCCTGATAGATGCCGGCGATGGTCGTGGACGCGACGATCGCCTGATCGGAATGCGGATCAGCAGAGGTTTCGGTTTTGGACATAGGAAAAATCCTCCTTAAATCATACAAATGTTTTATATATAATAAGTTAGTTTACATTATAAACAGGAAAAATAAAAAAACAAGATTAGATTGTTCTATCAAGCTTATCACTGATGCGGAAATCTTGTCAATGAAAAATCCTGGATATTTTTTCTTCTTGTCGTCATGGTTTGAAGGAATTTTGTGTCAGTTTCGCGAAATAATACATATAAACATCGCGGGAGGGATGGTTTCATGAAAAAACTAACCCGTATTCTGGTGCCGGTAGACGGCTCCGAGGGTTCGGAGCGGGCGGCTGAACTGGCGGCTGAGCTGGCAGCAGTGTCCGGCGCTTCGCTGGATGTCCTGCATGTCACGTACTTTGACCGGGAGACGGATGCTTCCGAAGAATCCTGGCTGCCGGACAGCATCGCCGGGCCGGTCGGTGAGGCCGAGCGGCGGGCGTTGGAACGGGCTGCCGGACAGATTCCCGCCTCGGTGAAAGCGGCGTATCATCACCGGACGGGCATTCCCGCTGATGAGATCCTGCGCTTTGCGGAGGAAAAGGGGCATGAGCTCATTGTTGTTGGCGGACGTGGACTGAGCGGCGTGAAGGGATTCCTGCTTGGCAGTGTCAGCCAGGAAATTGTGGAACGTGCGACCGTCTCCGTGGCAGTCGCAAAGTAATAACAGATTTTGTTCAAGGGGGTAATATTATGTTGAAGAATATCCTTGTACCAGTAGATGGCTCTGAAGGTTCCGATCGTGCTGTTGCTGAAGCCATTTCGCTTGCAGAAGCCTGTGGGGCGAAGCTGAATTTCCTTTATGTGGCCAATATCAATCAGCTGGCTATTAATGCGTGCCTGTCCGATGCCATCCTTGAGGCGGTCACGAAGGCAGGAAATGTGATTCTGGACCGTGCGATGGAAATGGTGCCGTCCGGTATTGAAAAAGAGGCGTTTTCGGAAACCGGATCGCCGGCCGTGGTGATTCTGGATTTCGCTACGAGCAACGACATGGAGCTCATTGTCATGGGCAGCCGCGGTTTGGGCGTGGTGAAAGGCGTGCTGCTGGGCAGCGTCAGCCAGTACATTGTGGAGCAGTCCAAGTGTCCAGTCCTCGTGGTGAAATAATCATCAGATAACGGAATAAACGTCAGGAGGCGTCTCTCTTTTGGAGAGGCGCCTCCTGACGTTTATTTAGTCGGTATACAGCAGACGGATTTGTCCGGTTTTCCGCCAGTTATTCATATCGATAACGCGCTGATTCGACGATCCGCGGAAATGGAGGGTGAGATCGCGCAGCTCTTCCCGAAATTTTCCGTCAACCAGTACGTCGATCTCACGGAGCAGCGCGTCTGCGGCAGGATTGCGGCGGGCATTGAGTTCTTCCAGCGTAAAGCCGGTATAACACCAAACATCCATGCCGCGGCGGTGTATCTCCCGGGCAAGACGTGCCAGCGGGGCAGGCTGCATGAACGGTTCGCCGCCGCTGAAGGTAATGCCGGAGAGCAGCGGATTCTTGTCGATCTGGGTCAGAATGGCCTCGACCGTCGTTTCATGCCCGCCATGAAAATCGTGGGTTTCGGGGTTCTGGCAGCCCGGACAGTGGTGCGGACATCCCTGGGTAAATACGGTCAGGCGGACTCCGTCGCCATCGACAACGGAGTCATCCGCGATTCCGGCAATCTGCAATTTCATGAGCAAAAACCTTTCTGTATCGAATTGAAGGGGAATCCGGGTATAGTATAAGCCTTCCCCGGCTGGGGAAGGCTTATACTATACCCGGATCATGATCGGTCGTTTATCCGATGCTAAGGGGCGCCGGATAAACAGCCGGTTCAGTGCATGCCGTGCTTGACGCGGTCATGCTCTTCTGCGCGCTTCGCGTCATTCCAGCGGTCGATGGTACCGACCAAATAGCCGGTGATGCGGCGGATGCGTTCAAACTTCTGCGGCTGCAGCGCATAGTCAATGTGAACTTCACCGTTATCGGCTGGAGAAATATGGAGTGTGTCCAGTTTTTCACTGGTCTGCTTTTCTACATACTGGATATAATTTACGATTTCCTGCTCCGAAATGTCCTGCAGTCCATCTATCGTTACGTCGATGCCATTTACTACCATGGATATCACCTGTCCTTTTTGATTTGTGTGAGGCTGTTTCATTTTTATAAAACCGGATACGGTCAAGGATTTCCTTGAATCTGGACTAAATTATACAATATATATTGTATGCAAGTCAATAGCTATACTATATATAGTTTCAGCAGGGGGGATGCCCCTAGGCGTTATCCACAGGATAAAAATGGATTTTTACTTATATTTTTTAGTTTTATGCACAAGAAAATACCAATAGTGCGGAGGAACCGATAAGGAAATCAACGAAATTGGGGAGAGAAGAAGGCAGAAGCGGCTGAATAAAGTTTCTGAGAAAAAACTTATCCACAGAATTCCGGGGATAATTATCCGGAATTCTGTGGATAAGTAGACATCTGGCGGCAATATGGGTTATCCACAGGCGGGTCAGGGATGATCGGCCGGGGAGCCGGGGGTGAGTACCGTGCGGACTGGATACGGGATTTCGATGCCTTCCTCCCGGTAGCGGCGTATCAAAGCCTTGATGAATTCATGTTTCAGCAGGTACTGGTGATCGAAGCGGCTGGAATGCATGACCACGTTAAAATTGATGCTGGAGTCGCCGAGGGTATGAAACCGGATGATCGGCAGAGCCTTGACGTCGTGATCTACTTCCTTTAATACCTGAGCAGCCACTTCGATGGTTACCCGTTCGACCTGATCCAGATCGCTGTCGTAGGCGACGCCGACTGGAACGGAAATGACAATATCGCGGTGCGGCATACTGAAATTGGTGATGTTCGACGAGGCGATTTTCTGATTCGGGATGACGATCATATTGCTGTCTCCGGCCGGTACGATGGTGGTAAATCGCCAGGTAATATCGGTAACACGTCCTTCTTCGCCGGTGTTCAGGCGGATGTAGTCGCCGAGGCGAAGTTGCTTGGAGAGGATGAGATGCAGGCCGGAGAAAATATTGGCCAGCGTTTCCTGCAGAGAAAGCGCGACAGCCATTCCGCCGACGCCCAGTGCGGTGAGGATCGGAGCGATGGATATTCCATAGTATTGCAGAATGATCAGGATGCCCATGGAATAAATGATGCCGTTGATGATGACGGTCAGCAGCGTCGTTTTCGGCAGACGTTTCTGCGAGCGCTCAATCTGCAGATTGATGATGCCGCTGACGGTCCGGGCCAGAACCCGGGTGAGCGACAGGATGATCACGGTGAAGAGAATATAGGAAAAAATACGAACCAGCGGCTCGATGATGTTGATGGTGTTGACGATCCAGTACAGACCGGTGACGAGACACAAAGAGATCGGAACGCCGCGCAGTGCGTTGATGAAGACGAACTGCCATCCCGTTTCCGTGGTCGGGACGGTTAGACGTTTGTTGATCATGCGGTTCAGCAGGATACCGGCCGTGAGCGAGGCGATCAGTATGAGGCTCGGCAAGACCAGCATTTCCAGCAAATGTTTCCAGTCGACCCAGGACATCCATTCCAGATTGGACAAAGAGATTCCTCCCCTTCAAAAAAGATATGCTTGAACTTGAAAATAGAGTTAACTATACTATATCATAGCGGAGAGCGGAACGAAAAGAAAAGATCAATGAAAAGGCGGGATTTATATGCGGGATTTGCTGCACAAGGGAAATCGCCTGCAGCTGCGCAGAGCAGGCGTGCAGGATCTGGACTACATTATGAAGCTGGAATACGATCCGGAAAACTTGCGGTTTATCGTGCCGTTTGACCGGGATTTCCATACGAAACTGATCGAGGAAAGCAAGGCGGCCATGGATATTCTGGTCGAGGAAAAGGACACCGGAGATCCGGTTGGTTATCTCATGGTCAACGGCCTTAAGACGGAAGCGAAGGAAATCGAATGGACGCATATCATCATCGATAAAAAAGGGCAGGGGTACGGCCATGAGGCGATGAAACTCCTGAAAATCTGGTCGTTCGATGATCTGGGGTTCCACCGCGCCTGGCTGGACTGCAAGGACTACAACGATCGGGCGCTGCACCTCTATGAATCCGAAGGGATGCTGCGAGAGGGATTGATCCGCGAGACCATTCTGACGAACGGCGTCTATGAAAATCTGGTTATTCTCGGTATGCTGGACCGCGAATACCATGCGCGCAGGGAGCAGGGGCTGGAGCTCTGACCGCGGATCGATCTGCATAATGAAATGGGACACATGTTTAAGGAACACGATGAAATCGGTGCCGTATCAAGACATGTGTCCTTTTTTTGCACGAATAAAAGCGATACAATAATAGCAACAACGGAAAACATATATGGCGGAAAGAGTCAGACAATTACAAACAAGTATACTATTTAGGAAAGCCAGGCATACCTTATCGTAGTTGTTACTTATAAGAGGACATATGTATTCCAAAATGAGAAGTTCTTTGAGGATGAAGTGGAGGAATTTGAATGGAAGCAAAGGAAATCATAGCACATGTCGATCACACGTATCTGAAGCAGACGGCGACCTGGGCGGAAATCCAGCAGATCTGCGATGAGGCGCTGACATATCATGCAGCTACGGTCATGGTGCCGTCCTGCTTTATTCCGCGCATCAAGGAAAAGTACGGCGATGCCCTGAAGATCGCGACGGTAGTCGGATTCCCGAACGGCAACTGCAATACGGCGGCCAAGATCGCTGAAACGGCGCAGGCTCTGGCTGACGGCGCCAGTGAAATCGATATGGTTATCAACATCGGCATGCTGAAGGCGGGAGAAACGGATTATGTGACGCAGGAGATTCGCGCGCTGAAGCGCCTCTGTGGAGATCGTATTCTCAAGGTTATTGTCGAAACCTGTTTCCTTACGGATGAAGAAAAAATCGCAGCCTGCCATTGCGTGACGGAGGGCGGTGCAGACATCATCAAAACGTCGACGGGCTTCGGCACGGCTGGCGCCAAGCTGGAAGACATCGAGCTATTTAAGAAACATATCGGTTCCGGCGTACAGATGAAGGCTGCCGGCGGCATTCATACGCGTGAGGAAATGGAGGCTTTCCTGCAGGCCGGCTGCACGCGCCTGGGCGCCAGTGCTGCGGTTAAGGTGCTGAAAGACGAACTGGACAAGTGATGGCCGGATGGCGGTGACGTCATTCGAAATCCAATCAAGAATCCCTGGGAGGTCAGGATTATGAGTAAATTCAAACGTGCGTTTATTATCGTTCTGGACAGCTACGGCATCGGCCGGGAGCCGGATGCGCCGGATTTTGGCGACGATGTGTGCAACACATTGAAGTCCATTGCTGCTTCGCCCAAATACGATACGCCGAACATGAGGAAGATCGGACTGTTTAATATCGACGGTGTCGGCTGCGGAACGCCGGTCGATGCGCCGATCGGCTCCTTTGCCCGCCTGCGTGAGCTTTCGCGCGGCAAGGATACCACGACAGGGCATTGGGAAATCGCGGGCATTGTCTCGGAACGCCCGATGCCGACGTATCCCAATGGCTTCCCGGCCGATCTCATTGCCCGGCTGGAAGAAGCCTTCGGCCGGAAAATTCTCTGCAACAAGCCGTATTCCGGCACACAGGTCATCAAGGACTACGGGCGGGAACAGAAGGAGACCGGCGGCCTTATCGTCTATACCTCTGCAGACAGCGTGTTCCAGATTGCCGCGCATGAAGATGATGTCCCGGTCGAACAGCTTTATGATTACTGCCGGACGGCGCGCAAGATCCTGCAGGGCGAGCATGGCGTAGGGCGCGTCATCGCCCGTCCTTATACGGGCGAATACCCGAATTATACGCGTACGCCGCGCCGTCATGATTTCTCTTTGGATCCGACTGGCGATACGATGATGGACGCCCTGCAGCGCAAGGGTCTGGCGACGATCGGTGTCGGCAAGATTTCGGATATTTTTGCGGGACGCAGCATAAGCCGCAGTCTGGGTATCAATAAAGACAATGTGGACGGCATGGAAAAAACACTCAGGGTAATGGATGAGGACTTCGAAGGACTCTGCTTTGTCAATCTGGTGGATTTTGACATGCAGTACGGTCATCGCCGCAATATCGACGGCTATGCCGAGGCGGCTACGGTCTTTGACCGCCAGCTCGGCGAGTTTATGTCCAAGATGCGCGAAGACGACGTCCTGATGATTACGGCGGATCATGGCTGCGATCCGGGCGCACCGGGAACGGATCATACGCGCGAATACGTTCCTTTGCTGATCTACGGACAGCATGTCCGGGCAGGCGTAAACCTCGGCACATATCCGACCTTTGCGATGATCGGTGCGACGATTTCGGATATGTTTGGCTGCGACCTGAAAACGAAGGGCGAAAGCCTGCTGCCAAGAATCACGAAATAAACGCTTCATGAATTAGGAGGGCTATGACATGAGAATGTATGATCTGATCACGAAAAAGAAGCATGGCGAAGTTCTGACGGATGAAGAGATCCAGTATATGATCGATGGTTATGTACATGGTGAGATTCCCGATTATCAGATGTCGGCTATGACGATGGCCATCTGGTTCAACGGCATGAACGATCATGAAATCACAGAGCTGACCAAAGTCATGGCGAAATCCGGCGATATGATCGACTTGTCTGCCATTAACGGCAAAAAGGTCGACAAGCATTCGACGGGCGGCGTCGGTGACAAGACGACGCTTATCGTGGCGCCGATTGTCGCGGCCTGCGGCGGCAAGGTAGCCAAGATGTCCGGCCGCGGACTTGGCCATACGGGCGGTACGGTCGACAAGCTGGAAGCGATTCCGGGCTACCGCACAGTCCTTTCCCGTCAGGAATTTTTTGATACGGTCAATCAGTGCGGCGTCAGTGTCATCGGGCAGTCCGGCAATCTCGCTCCTGCAGACAAGAAGCTCTATGCGCTGCGTGATGTGACGGCTACGGTAGACAGCATCCCGCTGATCGCGTCTTCCATCATGAGCAAGAAGCTGGCCGCCGGATCGGACTGCATTCTGCTGGATGTCAAGACGGGCAGCGGCGCTTTCATGAAAACGCTGGACGATTCCATCAAACTGGCGCAGACCATGGTCGCGATCGGCGAAGGCGCAGGCCGCCGCACGGTAGCCCTCATTACCGACATGGATACGCCGTTGGGCTTCGGTATCGGCAACAGCATTGAAGTGATGGAATCCATGGACGTTCTCAAGGGACACGGCCCGGAGGACCTCACGGAGGTTTCGCTGCAGCTGGCTGCCAACATGCTTTATCTGGTCGGCAAGGGAACGCCGGAGGAATGCCGCCGGATGGCGGAAAAAGCCATTGCGGACGGCTCGGCCTTTGAGACGTTCTGCAAAATGGTCCGCGCACAGGGCGGCGATGATTCTGTACTGCGCGATTACAGCAAATTCCCGCAGGCGCCGTATCAGGCGGAGATCTGTGCGGATCGCGACGGCTTTATCGTGAAGATGAATGCGGAAGAAATCGGGGAAACATCGGTCGTTCTGGGAGCTGGCCGCGAGACGAAGGATAGCGAGATTGATTTTTCCGCCGGTCTGATTCTGCATAAGAAATACGGGGATGCGGTCAAGAAGGGCGACTGCCTGGTTACTCTGTATACGTCGAAGAAAGACGCACTGCAGGATGCAGAGCGCATGTACCGCGAAGCGATCTGCATCGGCGATGCACAGCCGGAAAAAGAGCCGCTGGTCTATGCGCGCGTTGAGAAGGATAAAGTGGAGAAATATTGAAGGGAGCGCTTATCATGACCGATCAAGAACTGATCGACACCGCCAGAAAATACCGGGAATTTTCGTATAGTCCGTATTCAAAATTCAAGGTAGGAGCTGCTGTACTGACGAAAAAAGGCAATGTATATGGCGGCTGCAACATTGAAAATTCCAGCTACCCGGTGACCAACTGCGCAGAGCGCACCGCGATTTTCAAAGCGGTTTCCGAAGGAGAGAAGGAAATCGAGGCCATTGCGCTGATCGCCGATACAGAAGGCCCGTGCTCTCCATGCGGCGCCTGTCGGCAGGTCATGGGCGAGTTTCATATCAATAAAATCATCATGGCGAATCTGAAGGGCGACGTAAAGGTCGTGACACTGGACGAACTGCTTCCGTATGCTTTTACGGACAAGGATCTCTGAACCGTTAGTTGACAATAACAGGATGCCGTGCCACAATGGGACAGGCGTCCTGTTATAAACCCATGAATCGAAGGGGAGTTTAATCATGTATTTTATTATCAATGTTCTGGGCATTGCCGTCTTTCTGGCTATCGGTGTCCTGTTCTCTAAGAAACGCAAGGAGATCCATTGGCGTAGTGTAGGTATCCTGCTGGCCTTGAATGTGTTTCTGGCCTGGTTTTTGACTTCGTTTTCTGTCGGGCGGGAGATCATTGTGGCCGCCGCGGCCGGCTTTAACTGGCTGATCAGCGTTGCTTATGAAGGCATCGCCTTTGCGTTTCCGGACTGGGTCCATGTGCCGCAGATGAACTTTTTCACCTCGGCGCTGCTGCCGATCCTGCTGGTCGTTCCGATGTTCGATATTCTGACTTATATCGGTATTCTGCCGTTCATCATCAAATGGATCGGCAAGGGACTGGCTTTTCTGACGCGCGAGCCGAAATTCGAGTCCTTCTTCGCCATTGAGATGATGTTCCTCGGCAATACGGAAGCTTTGGCCGTGTCCAGCCTGCAGCTCAAGCGGATGAAGGCGGACCGCTGCCTTACGCTGGCCATGATGTCGATGAGCTGCATCACGGCGGCTATGGTCGGAATTTATACGAAAATGATGCCGGGCGAATTCATTATTACGGCGATTCCGCTGAATGTCATCAATGCACTGATCGTGACGAACCTTCTCCATCCGGTCAAGATCTCGGAAGAGGAAGATACGGTGGCTACGGTGACGGATGGCGGCAAGCAGCGTGAGCCGTTCTTCTCCTTCCTCGGCAACTCGATTCTCGGCGCTGGCCGCCTGATTCTCATCATCTGCGCGAACGTTATCGCATTTGTTGCGCTGGCCAAGCTGATCGATATGCTGATGGTACTGATTCATCCGTCGCTGACGCTGGAGAATATTCTCGGCTGCATTATGTTCCCGTTCGCCTGGCTTATGGGCCTCGATACGACGGAAGCCTTCAAACTGGCTCAGTACATGGGAACGAAGCTGGTCACCAACGAATTTGTTGTCATGTTGAACGTGCAGGATATTCTCGGTGAATTCAGCCGTCACATGCAGGGCGTTTTGACCGTATTTGTTACATCGTTTGCGAATTTCTCTACGCTGGGCATGATTATCGGCTGCTTTAAGGGACTGGTCGATGAGGATAAGAACGAGCTGATTTCCCGCAACGTCGGCTATATGCTGCTTTCGGGCATTCTCGTTTCCCTGCTTTCGGCAGGCATTGCCGGTCTATTCATTTGGTGAATGGTGCCGAAAAAGCTCTTCTCCTGTCAGGGAGAGGAGCTTTTTTTCATGGAGAGAAGGAAAATGTTTGTTTTTGACGAATCATAAACATCATAAACAATTATGAACATCATAAACGATGAAGAAAAACTGGGAGCCTCAGAGAAACTTTTTGGGGAAAAGAAAACCGGGGGGCGGATACTTTGAATAGGAAATTGAAAATATTGATCACGGACGATTCGAAGCTGCTGCGCAAAAAACTGCGGGAGGAACTGGAATCTCTGGGCTGCGAGGTGCTGGAGGCATCCAACGGGAAAGAAGCCATTCAGATCAATCTTCAGGAGCATCTCGATGCCATTTTTTTGGACATCGTCATGCCGGAAGTCGGCGGAATTGAGGCGCTGCAGGTAATCAAAGAAGTCAATCCGGATTTGCCGGTCGTCATGGTTTCCTCGGCGGGGACACCACAGAAGCTGATCCGTACACTGAAAATGGGCGCGATGGACTTCATACAAAAACCATATACGAGCGACCAGATTCGGAAGGCTGTCGGAACGCTTCAAAGGAAGGCCGGCGTCCATGACCAGTAATTTTAACATTGCCCAGTGTCTGCTGAATGGAAGGTCCTATACGCCGGAACAGCTGCAGCAGATCATGAAAGAAGGGGAACAGGATGAGGCTGCTTTGGTCCGCATGATGCCGGAAGTGTCCGTCATCGATCCCCGTCCGGTTCGCACGGCAGTCATGCGGGCCGCAGATGGCGCATGGGAAGACCGCATCGAGTGGTACAGCCGTTATGCGGAGCTGTTTATCGAAAAACTGAGGGAAATGATGCACACAGAGGCCGTTGTGGCGCAGCTCCCCTCCATTGAAGAGGAGCCGGCACCAGCACATGCCGTATTCCTGCGCATTGAAGGGGATATTTCTTTTGTAAGCGGACTGGCGGCCCGGGACGCGGTCTTTTTGGAACTGGCGCGCCGTTACAGCGGTGAGCTTCTGGATACGGTCGATGAGATGGCGGTGGACAGTATTCAGGAGTTTTTGAATGTGGTCAATGGGCTTTTCTGCATTGAACTCGCGAACAGCGGAATGGAGGGGGAGCTTTCCCTGCCGCGCTGGAGAAAGAATGTCCGGATTCAGGGAGCAAAGCGGCTGTGTCTGCGGATCTACACTTCGTTTGGTGCTTTTCAACTTATTTTATCCGCTGATGACCTGTTTTGAGCGCGGACGCTGTGAAAAAATGAAAAAAGCTATTGACAGATGAATGGTACAATGCTAAAATAATTATCGTTGTGAGCGCATGGCGCGGCAGCGACAAGTGAATATTCTTTTTGGTAGAGCATTGTGGAGAGTTGTCCGAGTGGTTGAAGGAGCACGCCTGGAAAGCGTGTGTACGGTGATACTGTACCGAGAGTTCGAATCTCTCACTCTCCGCCATTTTTATATTCTTTTTCAGGCCGGGCTGCAGTGTCCGGGTCTTGCGCAATGAAGTCCTGTGAACCTCGTCAGGTCCGGAAGGAAGCAGCGATAAGCGGGCCGCTTCATGTGCCGCAAGGGTGCCTGGAGACTGCGGTCCGGCGTGAGAAAGAACCTGTTCCGGAGCGGCTTCCTCTTTGAGGAAGCTGTTTTTTTGTCGCCGGATTGGGGGTATCTATGGTATGATAGTTCTGTGGAGGTGTGATTACGATGGCGTATATTGCTTTGTACCGGAAATGGCGTCCGGGAAGCTTCCGGGATCTGGTCGGCCAGGAACATATCAGCCGCACCTTGTCCAATGCCATCACGTCCGGACGGATCGGCCATGCGTATCTGTTTTCCGGCCCGCGCGGAACGGGAAAGACGAGTACGGCAAAGATTCTGGCCAAAGCGCTGAACTGTGAAAAGGGGCCGACGCCGGATCCCTGCGGGCAGTGCGAGCAGTGCCGTAAGATCAACGACGGCTCATCGATGGATGTTTTTGAAATCGATGCCGCATCGAACCGCGGTATCGACGAGATTCGCGATCTCAGAGAGACGGTCAAATTTGCGCCGGTTGACGGGCGGTATAAAGTGTATATCATCGACGAGGTGCATATGCTGACGGCCGAAGCGTTCAACGCGCTGCTGAAGACGCTGGAGGAGCCGCCGGCTCATGTGGTCTTCATTCTGGCCACGACGGAGGCGCATAAGGTCCCCGCTACGATCCAGTCGCGCTGTCAGCGTTACGATTTTAAACGGATTACCGTCGAGGAAATCAAGGAGCGCCTTTCTTATATCGTCGGTGCGATGAAGCTGGAGGCCGAGGACGAGGCGCTGACCATGATTGCGCTGCAGGCCGATGGCGGGCTGCGCGATGCGTTATCGATTCTCGATCAGTGCTCTGCCTTGTCGGAAGGGAATATTACAGCGGATCAGGTACGGCAGATTCTCGGGCTGGTCGGTCATGACTGGATTTACCGTATGACTGAGGCCGTGGCCGGCCGCCGTGCTCCGGAGGTCTTGCAAATCATCGCGGAGCTTCTGCGCAGCGGGATGGATTTAAGGCAGGTGCTTACGGAATTTTCGCTGCACCTCCGCAGTCTGATGATTTATGAAGCTGCCGGCACGGTGAAGGACATGGATCTTTACGCTGAGAGGGAACAGGTTCTTCAGGAGCAGAGCAAGTTCTTCTCGCCGGAACAGATCATGCAGATGATCCAGCGCCTCCACGAGGCCATGAACGAGATGAAATGGTCGCCTCAGCCGCGCATCACGGTAGAGGTTGCGCTGCTGTCGCTCTGCCGACCGTCCGCTGTCCCGTCTGCTGTCCCGTCGGCAGAACCGCCAGCTGCCGCATCGGAAGCCTCATCCGGCTCCGGACAAGCGGACAGCCGGATTGCCCGTCTGGAAGCGAAGCTGGTGCAGCTTTCCGCTGCTTTGTCATCGCGTGCGGCTCAGGCGCCGAAGCCGCCTGCTGCAGTCCCGCGGCAGAAGCCTGCCGCTCCCGCTGCTCCTGCTGCTCAGTCTGCTCCGGCGACCGTGCGCCCGGAGGATGCAAAGGTATGGGAAGCCCTGCTGCAGAAACTGCAGGACCCCCGCAAGGCGCCGGTGCTGGCTTGTGTTTCGCAGGGCGAGTTCGCGGGTATGACAGGCTCGCAGTTCTTTATCCGCTTCAAGGGGACACTGATGGCGTCCCTGACGATGCGCAATTATCGTTCGCAGCTGGAAACGATTCTACAGGAGATCACGGGCCGGGAACTGCGTCTTTCCTGCAGCGGAGAGGATCGTCCCGCGCCGCCGCCGCGTCCGCCGCAGAAACCTCAGCCGGCGGTACCGAAAGAACCGGAGCCGGTTCCGGTAAATCTTGAGGACATGCCGCCGGAGGAACGGGCGCCGTTGGAAAAAGCGTTTCATTATTTTGGGGATAATGTCGTAGAGATTGAGGGAGAAAAATGACGGGCTTAGTAAAACAATTACAGGATAAAGATGGTTTCTCAGAATCGGAAGCCATGATTGCTGATTATCTGTTGGCGAATTTCCGGATGCTGCCGGGGATGTCCACACGCCAGCTGGCTAAGGAGACGTTTACAAGCTCGGCGGCTATCGTGCGGTTCAGCCAGAAATTGGGCTTCGGCGGCTATACGGAGTTTCGTGTCAAGTTTCTGGCGGAGATGATGCAGTATATGGAGCGCCCGCATGGTGATGAGCTCATTATGACCGACAGGGATTCGGTGCATTCGATTCTCGATAAGGTTACGAGTATTGAGATCGATGCGCTGAAGGATACGCGCAGTATGCTGGAACCAGCTGATTTTGTGCGGGCTCTGGCCATTTTGAATAAGACGGATCATATCGATTTCTATGCTACGGATAATAATTTAGATATTGCCAATATGGCATCTTCCGGCTTTATCATGGCCAATAAATGTTCGACGGTCCATCTGGCCATGACGATGCAGTATCTGCAGGCAACAGGAGCACCTAAGGATCATGTTGCGTTTTTTATCAGCCGTACGGGGGAGAACCGTATGCTGCTTGATGTGGCGCATCTTCTGAAAATGCGCGGCAATCCGATTATTCTTATCACGGCGGTTCCGCGTTCCAATCTTGCGAATATGGCGGATGTGGTTTTCCCTGTGGCTACGGTAAAATCCATGGAAGAGCTGGGGCCGCGCGTTTTCCTTATGGGCGCGAAATATGTAACCGATATATTGTTCGCTGTCCTCATGACGCGGGTCGATTTTCATAATGCCCAACAGAAGGAGCAATGGCTCAGGAAACATTTCTACTATTAATCCATCCTTTGACAGGCTGTGAAGCCTATGCTGGTGCGCATCAGCATAGGCTTCACAGCTTTTTTATTGGTATGATTCATAAAAGAAAACCTGCCGGAGGAGCCTTGGCGCCCGTTTAGATTGGATAAATATTATGTGAACTATCAGAATATGAAAAATATATGTAACAACGCTACGAGACGCCGGGGTTTTTATTATCGGCGCTGAAACAGTGTTTCGTATTGATTGTGCTTTATTGTGCCTTGATTTGCGGCATGTTATATTATAATCACCTTAAGGGGAAGGGGAGCTAAGCGCATAGCTCCAAAGGGTATTTTTATTGGAAAGAGGAAAGATCATGAGTAAACAAGAACTGTTCGATAAGTTTATCGAATTCATGGGAGAGTTCGCTCAGATTCGGGCAGTAGCGGCCCTGCGTGATGGCTTCATCATGACGACGCCGTTTACGATTTGCGGTTCGGTGTTTCTGCTTTTAGCAAACCTGCCGCTGCCGGGTTATTCTGAGTTTATGGCTTCCATTTTCGGATCGGATTGGACGGCGCCGCTCAATGCCGTAGCAGGCGGTACGTTCAGTGTACTGGCTCTGATTGTCGTTTTGTCCATCACGTATAAATTCGTAGAAAATGAAGGCTGCGATGCCATGATGGCTTCGATTCTGGCCCTGTCGACTTTCCTGATCCTGATGCCGCCGACAATCGTCAGCAAGGGCGGCGAGACAGTGGGCGACATCATCCCGAAAGCCTGGGCGGGAAGCAATGGCGTTATCACGGCAATTTTCATCGCATTTTTTGTCTCTTATGTCTTTTGTTATTGTGAGAAGAACCACATCGGCGTCAAGATGCCGGATTCGGTGCCGCAGGGCGTCGCGAAAGCCTTTACCGCGCTCGTTCCGGGCATGATTTTCTTTACGACGGCTTCGGTTCTTTACGGACTTTGCCATTATATCGGGGCGACGACGGTGCCGGAGCTGATCTTCAAGGTCATTCAGACGCCGCTGCAGGGCCTCTCGGATTCGCTGGCCGGCGGCACGATCATCGTCGGACTGCAGAGTATCCTCTTCTGGGCCGGCATCCATGGGCCGAACGTCGTCGGCGGCGTGGTCGGTCCTCTGCTCATCGCCAACTCGCTCGATAACCAGCATCTCATCGATATGGGCATGACGCTCTTGAACAATCCGCAGGCCAAGATCATGACCTGCCAGATCAACGATGTATTTGTCAAGAGCGGCGGCTGCGGCCTGACGCTGGGACTCCTGATCGCCGGCGTGTTCACGGCGCGCTCGCAGCAGCTCAAATCCCTGATGAAGATGGCGTTCGTACCGGGACTTTTCAACATCAACGAGCCGATCATCTTTGGCCTGCCGATCGTGTTCAACCCGTATCTTCTGGTACCGTTTGTTCTGGTTCCGCTGCTGGCTATGCTGGTTACGTATTTTTCCATTTCGCTGGGATTTATGGCTCCGTTCAGCGCCGTACAGGTTCCCTGGACGACGCCGCCGGTCATCGCCGGCTTCCTGCTGAACGGCTGGCAGGGCGCGGTCGTTCAGATCGTAAACCTTGCTATCGCAACAGCGATTTACTTCCCGTTCCTCAGAGCGCAGGATAACGCCCTCCTCAAAGAAGAGATGGGCGAGATGGAAGAAGAAAAACCGGAAGAAGATTCTGTAAAGGCTGAGATGCAGTCGACTGCAGAACATTAATTTAGAGTTTAGGAAGTATCGAGAAAAGGGGAATGATGATGATTAGTAAGAAAAAAGCAACAGCAATGATGCTCGGCCTTACCATGGGGATTTCGGGTACGGCGCTGGCAGCGCCGGCCAATGACGGTGCGGACATCAACGCCCGTATTGCGGCTCTTGAGGCACAGCAGCAGCAGCTTGCCCAACAGCTCAATGCACTCAAAAAAGAGAATGCCAAGCTCAAACAGGCAGGAAAAATCGCAAAAAGCAATAAAGCAGCAATCACGAATCTCAAAGATGCGCAGAACCGCATCACGATTAACGGTTTTGGCCGTTTGGCTTGGGATAATGATAATATGAAGTCCTATGGCAATCGAAATGACTTCCGCCGTACTTATCTGGATCTCGAAGGAAAATACAAGATCAACGACCGCTGGAATGCAAATTTTCAGGCTGAGACGGTACAGCATTATGCTAAATATGTAACGGCTGAAGGTGGCTCACAGTTCTATCATCCGAAGGATGCAGATCATAAATATGACAATGAGCACGGTACTATTCAGCGCGTTTGGTTGGAGGGCTCCCTCGGTAAGGTGAATGTGGATGCGGGCCGCAGATGGCGTTTCTTAGGCTATAACTTCGCTTATTTCGGCAATGAATCCGATGGTGTTGTACTCAGCACCGATGTCCCGAAATCCAACCTGACGGCTAAGGCGTTCTACCTGACGCCGACGGATCGTGGCTATGATTTCAGCTTAGGCGGTGTCGGCTTGGAAGGACGTGTTGGCCATGGCTTGGAAATGCGGGTTGCATACGGTAAATTAAATGTAGGCAAGAATGAGCGGCTTGGTGTAAATTATTACGACCAAGCAACTTCAAAGAATCCAAATTATAATGCGGCTACACACGTCAATCATGTAGGAAAAACTGCAAATGGCGATGATGTTTATGCACCGAATTTAACGAATACTGTTGGCTCGAATGCATTCCTTATCGGTGCTATGTGGAATCCAGTGAAGAATATCTTCTTGTTAGGAGATTATGTACGTACAAATCGTAAATCTAACACGATTACGGAATATTCTGCTGGCGGTGGTTCCTACAATAAGACCTATGATGGCAAGAACACGTATGTTGTTCAGCTCAACTATCGTTGGCCTGATCTTAACAGCCCAGGTTCGTTCCAGCTCTATACCCGTTACTTCAACTATCCGGAAAACGAGAACGATCTCGTTGGCGTGTTCGGTGACAAGCAGGATGGTGCATTCCATGCAGGAAACAAAGGCTGGGCATTCGGTTTCAAATATGTTCCGATTAAGAATGTCGAGTGGGATACCATGTATCTTACGGCAGATGCCTTTGATACGACCTATGGTCATAAGCTCAACAAATATAAACACAACTTCCTGCGTACTCGTGTTGATTTCCATTTCTGATTTAACAATAAACGGTTTTCTTGGGGAATAAAAAGGAGAAATTATTATGAAAAAGATTGTTTTACTTTGCGCTTCGGGGATGTCCACCAGCATGCTGGTAAAGAAAATGCAGGAAGCTGCCGCTGCGGCTTCTTATGAATGCTCCATCGATGCTTTCTCAGCATCGGAGGCGGCAACGAAGGCCGCTGATGCCGACTGCATCCTTCTCGGACCGCAGATCCGTTTCCAGAAGAATAAGATCGCTGAACAGGTGCCGGGCGTACCGGTCGACGCGATCGATATGCGGATGTATGGCCGCATGGATGGCAAAGGCACCCTTGAATTTGCCCGCAAATTAATGAACGACTAAAACGACTAAGGAGCATTATTTTATGGAAGGTTTAGAACTCACTGCATTTCAGATTATCTCGGCTGTTGGCACGGCGCGCAGCTGCTACATTGAAGCCATTCAGGAAGCGAAAAAAAGCAACTATGAAAAGGCGGAGCAGCTGATCAAGGATGGCGATGAGGCGTTTGTCGAAGGACATGATGCTCATGCCGGGCTTCTGCAGCAGGAAGCTTCGGGGAAAGGCGGCGCAGTGAATCTTTTGATTCTGCACGCAGAGGATCAGCTGATGAGCGCGGAGGCGTTTAAAACGATCGCATTGGAGTTTATCGATGTTTACCATCGTTTGGATGAGCAAAAGGAGGATTAACCGGTTATGAGTTTTCCAAAGGGGTTCCTCTGGGGCGGCGCAGTCGCTGCTCATCAGCTTGAGGGCGGATGGAAAGAAGGCGGCAAGGGCATCAGCGTAGCGGATGTCATGACCGTCGGCGGGCCGGGCAAGCCGCGTGAGATCACGGACGGCGTGCTGCCGGGCAAAATCTATCCGAATCATGAGGCCATTGAGTTTTACTCGCATTATAAGGAAGATATTGCACTGCTGGCGAAGCTGGGCTTCAAATGCTTCCGCACGAGCATTGCCTGGACGCGTATCTTCCCGAATGGCGATGAACTGGAGCCGAACGAAGAAGGCCTCAGGTTTTATGATGATCTGTTCGATGAAATGCACAAGTATGGCATGGAGCCGGTCATTACGCTGTCGCATTTTGAGATGCCGTATCATCTGGTTAAGGAGTACGGCGGCTGGCGCAGCCGCAAGCTCGTCGATATGTTTGTCCGCTTTGCCGTTACGTGCTTCGAACGCTACAAGGATAAGGTCAAGTATTGGATGACCTTTAACGAAATCAACAATCAGCGCAATGTCGATGACGCGTTCGCGCCGTTCACGAATTCGGGCGTGCTTTATCAGGAAGGCGAGGATCGCTACGAGGTGCTCTATCAGGTCGCGCATCATGAGTTCGTCGCTTCGGCCAAGGCGGTTATCGAAGGGCACAAGATCAATCCGGATTTCCAGATCGGCTGCATGCTTGCCATGTCGCCGTCGTATCCGGCGACATGCAAACCGCTCGATCAGATTGCGGCGCTCAAAGAAATGGACCGCACCTTCTATTACAGTGATGTGCAGTGCCGCGGACATTATCCGCAGTACATGCTCAAGGAGTGGGAGAACCGCGGCTATCATATCGAGATGGAGGACGGCGATCTCGCGACTCTTGAGGCGGGCAAGGTGGATTATTTCGCCCTGTCTTACTACATGAGTTTCGTCAGCGAGTACGATGCGACGAGCCGTCATCTGGCCAAGGAAGTTCCCAATCCATATGTCAAGGCTTCTGACTGGGGCTGGCAGATTGATCCGATCGGCCTGCGTTATATGCTCAATGTGCTTTCCGAGCGCTATGAGCTGCCGATGATGATCGTTGAGAACGGCATCGGTTTGCATGAGACGCCGGACGAGACGGGAGTCGTGCAGGATGATGAGCGCATCCGCTACTTTGCGGCGCATATCGAGCAGATGAAGAAGGCCATCGAGGAGGACGGCGTGACGCTCATGGGCTACTGCCCATGGGGGCCGATCGATCTCGTCTCGGCCAGCACGGGCGAGATGGAAAAACGCTATGGCTTTATCTATGTCGACAAGAACAACAAGGGAGAGGGGACGCTCAAGCGCACCCCGAAGAAGTCCTTCTATTGGTATCAGAAAGTCATTCGGAGCAATGGCGAGGACTTGTCTTATTGATCAGGGGGGATGGACCGGTCTATTGGACTGGTCCATGATGAGTAACAAGGAATAAGGAGGAAACAAAATGATGGACATTCGCAAGAAAGCATTGGCAGCCGCGGTTATGATGGCGCTGGCAGTACCTGTATCCGTTACGATGGACATGGCCGCTCCGGGTGTGGCTGCCGCCGCTCCGGCTACGCAGACGAAAGCCAGCGATGCTTTTGAAGTAGACCTCTCGAAAGGTGCGAATAACTTGTTTGAAGCTTCCGATGGCTGGACGAACGGCATGCCGTTCAACTGCTTCTGGCACAAAGAAAATGTGACGTTTGAAGACGGCACATTGCAGCTGACCGTCGACGAGTCGCCGAATCCGGCTGCGGATAAAGTTCCGTATTCCGGCGGCGAGTATCGCAGCAAGGCTACCTATGGCTATGGCCGCTATGAAGTAGTCATGAAAGCCATGAAGAATGATGGCGTCGTTTCGTCTTTCTTCACTTATACGGGCCCTTATGATGGCGATCCGTGGGATGAGATCGACTTCGAGGTGCTCGGCAAGGATACCACGAAAGTTCAGCTCAACTACTTCCGCAATGGCAAGGGCGGCCATGAAAAGATGATTGACCTTGGTTTTGACGCTTCGGAGGATTTTCATACCTATGCCTTTGAGTGGCACAAGAATTCCATCATCTGGTTCGTCGATGGCAAGGAAGTATTCCGCCGCGAAAATGAGGATCTGCCGGTGACCAAGCAGAAGATCATGATGAACGCCTGGAATGGCAAGGGCGTAGACGCATGGCTCAAGCCCTTTAATGACTCCAATCTGCCGATTACGGCTGAGTATAAATCCATTAAATACACGCCGTTCTTTGAATGATAAGGAGTTGAGGCTGCCATGCAGAGCAAGAAAAGACTTTGCCGGCTGGTGCTGGCAGGCATTGCCATGCTGGGTGCCTGCGGGGCGGCTTCCCTTGTGGAAGCCGCCGACGCAGGCATGCATGTCGATCAGGTAGGTTACCTTACCGGCCATGAGAAGATGGCTATGGTAACGGATTCTGGTGATACGGCCTTTAGCATTGTGGATGCCAGGACGGATAAAGTGGTCTATACGGGCAAGCTTTCAGCCGCTAAGCGGGATGCTATGTCGGAAGAGACGCTGCGCCGGGCCGATTTTAGCGATTTCAATACGCCGGGGCAATATAAAATCAAGGTCGGCAGCCGCGAATCGTATGATTTTGCTATTGGCGATAATGTTTATTCGGTGCCGGCGGTGCAGACCTGGCGCTCCTATACGCTGACGCGCAGCGGCACGCCGATCGATGATAAGAATATCACCGGCCTCAAGGTTAAGATGGGTCATGCGCAGGATAAGCAAGCCCAGGTTTATTTTACCGATAAGCTCAATAAAAAAGGTGATCGGGTCGATGTTCTGGGCGGCTGGTATGATGCCGGCGACTATGGCAAGTATACGACGACCGGCGGTCTGGCGGCTGCCGAGCTTTTGCTGGCTTTTGAGGCGCATCCGGACCATTTCACTAAGGGGCAGCTGCTCTTTCCGGAAGGCATCCAGTACGATAAAAATCTGCCCGATGCGCTGAATGAGGTAAAGTATGAATTTGACTTCCTCAAGAAGATGATGCGCAAAGACGGCAGTACGTTCCATAAGGTATCCGGAGCCCAGTGGCCGGGCTTTGATAAGAGTCCGGATTCGGATACGCAGGACCGCTTCCTCTATAGTACCTGTACGGCCAGCACGGCGATGTATGGCGCTAGTCTGGCGATTGGCGTGCGCGTCTACAAGGATTACGATGCTGTCTATGCCAGGCAGCTCAAGAAGGATGCCGATAAGGTATGGGCCTATCTGTCGAAGACCAAAGAGTCTGTCTATCGTGTAGATGAAGGACAGGAAAGCGGCTCCGGACCATACAATGATACCAATGACATTCAGGAACGCCTGTGGATGGCGGCTGAAATGTTCCGCACGACGGGAGATAAGAAATACGAGCGGTATCTGAAAGCGAACAAGGCGGAGCTTACGAAGGCGCCGGGGTTCTTTACCTGGGATAATACGCTGGCTTTGGCGCAGTTTGCCTATGCCATGTCGAAAGGTGCGGATGCCGGTCTGCAGGCAGAGGTCAAAAAGGCCTATATGGATTATGCCGATATGATTTTGGTTAAGATTGCGAAAGACGGCTTTGGCTGCGCTCTGTCCAAAGACGAGTATACCTGGGCTTCGACCAAGAATGCTCTGACGCAGGGCGATATGCTGCTCATGGCTTACCAGATTGAGCCGAAACAGGCTTATATCGAAGGAGCTTTGTCGCAGATTCACTATATGTTTGGACGCAATTCGCTGGATAAGAGCTTCCTGACAGGTGCAGGGGACAATCCGCCGGAGCATCCGCATAACCGCATCCATGAGAGCACGGGGGCTTATATCCCGGGCCTGCTGGTTGGCGGACCCAATGCGGTATCGGGCGGCGACCCCGATCAGACGAAATACTTGGAGAGTGGTCATATCCCGACCGCTAAATCTTATCTTGACGTTTTGACGTCATGGTCTACGAATGAGTATGCTATCGATTATACGGGAACGGCAGCTTATGCGCTCGCATGGTTTGCTAAACCGGAAGGATTGACAGCATCTCAGATAAAACTTACGCGCGCTTTCCCCAGCGTGACGAAGTAAAACAATCTTTTTCCCTTAACCTGTTCCAATTCATTGGAATGGTTGCGAGGAAACGCCCTCCGCGTCTGCGGGGGGCGTTTCTTTTTTCTTTTTTATTGCTTTATGTACCAATGATACGTATCAATAACTTATACGAAAGAATAGCTGTATCATTGTTTCATAACGATACAGAATTATTGTTAAGCAATATAAAATCATGTATATTAAAACCAGCTTAAAGAAAAGCATAAAAAGAGGATCAGAAGGGAGTATGGATTATGGTGCAGAATGGGCAGGTAAATAAAAAATCGTCAAAATGGCTGCGTCTGGCTGTGGGGACAGCTCTGCTGGCGGGCGTGAGCGGAAGCGTTATGCCGGGGATGGCAGGAGCTGCTGAAGCGACAGTTACTGGCATGAGTGGGGATAATGGTTTTTATAGTCAATTGGCAGAAAAGACAGTTATTAAGCATGATGGCTGGGAGGAAAAATGGTATTCTGCAAATGGCTCTGATTCAACGGGAAATACGATTACCTTTAAGGATTTTACTTCGGAGACATATGATTTGCGTGTCTGTGGTGGTTATGGTAATGGTACGGATGTGACAGGGAATGTTATCACTATCAGCGATAGTACTACGCGTGGATTACTGGCTGGTGGTTATACTTCTGGCACGGACAACGTCAGCGGCAATGTGGTGACGATAGGTGCTAATGTAAAAATCAAGCCCGAACCCGGTTATCCGGGGGATGTTCCTGGGCTGCAGGTCTTTGGCGGCTATGCGGCGGCAAAGGATACGCAAAGTATTTCTGGTAACACGGTAAATATTCTGGGCTCGGTACAGCTGTCGGCTTTAAAGGGCGGCGAAAATGCAAGCTATAATGTTGGCTTAAATGGCAATACATTAAATATAGCGGCTAAGAATGTTTCTACTAATTATTTTGGCAGCTTTGAAAATATCAATTTCTTCCTGCCAGCCGATATTGCTCAGGGTGATACCATGTTGACGGTTACTAATGATGGTAGCTCCACTGATATGGCCAACGTTAAGGTAGGTGTAGCGGCGCAGCATGGTGTGGGGCTGAAAGAAGGCGACATGGTAAAGCTGTTGGTAAATGATAATGGCCTCTCAAATGCACCTACGGAAACCACGAAAATTGCCGATAAGGATGTCAAGATGATAGCGGCCGGCAATGTGCTCAGCGATAAGGAATATACGTTTACACTTGGCACAACGGACACAGCATTGACGGCTACGGTCAAGAGCATTACCGACACTACTGGCGATACAGGCAACACTGGCAACACTGGCAACACTGGCGATAGCGAGGTCAAAAATGTTATCGGCGGTGATAATGCTGAGGCTTCGGCCATCAAGACGTCCCAGCGCGTAAAATCTCTGGTGGAAACTCAGGCTGCGGCGGCTACGGTGCTCAACATGAGCTCGGATATGCTCACCGGGGCCGGCTTCACGCAGGCTAAGACGGCGGCTGCGGCAGCTCAGGCCGGAGAATTTGCTCCGTTTGCGGCCATGGGCGGTTCCAATCTGCGGGTTAAAAGCGGCTCTCATGTAGATACGAAAGGCTATAACCTCAATGTAGGTTTTGCCCGCGAAGTAAAGAAGGGCAACAAGACGTATCTGCTGGCTCCGGTCGTGGAATATGGCAGAGGCAATTACGACAGCTATCAGAATAACGGCATCAAGGCGGATGGCAAGAGCCGCTTATGGGGCGTGGGCGTCATGGGACGTCAGACGAACTCCCGCGGTTTGTATTACGAAGGCAGTCTCAGGGTTGGCCGCGTAAGTTCCGATTACAACGGCTGGCTCTCGTCTGTAACGCACGCATCGTATGATAGTGACAGCAATTACTGGGCCGGACATATCGGCGTGGGGACCGTGGCGAAGATCAACGGCAAGGATACGCTCGATACGTATGCAAAATATTTCTACAGCCAGCAGGACGGCGATAAAGTCAGGGTGAAAATTGACGGCGCCGCTGACGATCAGATTGAGTTTGATAATGTAGAAAGCCAGCGTCTGCGTCTGGGCGCGCGTCTTACGCATCAGGTGAATGAAAACAGCAGCCTTTATGGCGGCGTAGCTTATCAGGCGGAGACCAAAGGAGAAGACAGAGCGACCTATCATGGCAATGAAACGGCGGCGCCCAGCGTCAAGGGCAGCAGCGTTATGATGGAGCTTGGCTGGCAGGTAAAGCCGGGCAACGGTCCTGTTTCCGTTGATCTCGGTGTTACGGGATGGGCCGGCAAACAGCGCGGTGTTATCGGCAATTTAGGTTTAAAGTGGAATTTCTAATCGGAAATGATGAGGAGAAGCCTTCCAGTTCGGGAGGCTTTTTCTTGACGTAATTCTCTAATTTTGATAGGCTAAAGGAAGTTGAGTGCTACAATCTGACTTTGAGAGGAGTTCAAGATATGTTTGGTGGAATGGGCAACATGGGCAATATGGCCGGCATGATGAAAAAAGTCCAGAAGATGCAGAATGAAATGAAAAAAATGCAGGATGAGCTCAAGCGCAAGACCGTCGAGGTGACAGCGGGCGGCGGCGCGGTGAAGGTCGTCATGAACGGTGAAAAGCAGGTGCAGTCCCTGACCATTGATCCGGCGGCGGTAGATCCGGAGGATGTCGAGATGCTGCAGGATCTGATTTCGGCTGCATTTAACGAGTCCGTCAAAAAAGTAGACGATATGATGGCCTCGGAAATGGGCAAGCTGACGAGCGGTCTCGGTCTGCCGCCGGGGATGTTCTGATCGTGCAGTATATTGCACCCTTGGCAAAACTTATCGAACACTTTCGCGCACTGCCGGGCATTGGAAACAAGACGGCAGTGCGTCTTGCTTATCATATTCTGGATATGGATGCGGATCAGGCGAAAGCACTGGCAGGCGCGATCATCGAAGCCAAGGAGAAGATCGGATTCTGCAATACCTGTTTCAATCTCAGCGATCAGAATCCCTGTGCTATTTGTGCCAGTGAACAGCGGGATCATTCTGTGATCTGCGTCGTCGAACAGCCGCAGGACGTTGCGGCGATGGAGCGCATGCGTGAATATCATGGCGTCTATCATGTCCTCCATGGCGCTCTTTCCCCTTTGGAAGGGGTGGGGCCGGATCAGATTCGCATCAAAGAACTCATTTACCGCTTGTCGAACGATACGGTTCGCGAAGTCATTATGGCGACCAATCCCAATGTGGAAGGAGAGGCTACGGCTATGTATCTGGCCAGGCTGCTCAAGCCGATGGGAATTAAGGTGACGCGTATCGCTCATGGACTGCCCGTTGGCGGCGATCTGGAATATGCCGACGAGGTGACGCTTTCCAAGGCAATGGAAAATCGGAGGGAAATTTAATGGAACTTGTTGTGGCGTTTGCCGTAGGTCTTATCGTACTCTGCCTGATTGGGAAAATCGTGGCATTGCCGATGAAACTGCTATGGAAGATGATTACCAACAGCATCGTCGGTGCGGTGCTGCTCTGGGTGGTGAATCTCTTCGGCGCAGGCATACAGATTACGTTTCTGAAAGCCCTGATTGCCGGACTGTTCGGCATTCCCGGCGTACTGATTGTCGTGCTGATGTCGTTATAAGTGATAAAATGAAATCAGCGTCAGGGGGCGTTTTAGACTCTCCCTGACGCTGGCTGAATGAATCCGGCGCTAACGACTCAAAATACTTGCTGGGGCTGGAAACGCGGAGGGAGCACGGGCTTAAAAAAACGCGAAAAAAGTTCTTGACAGGAAAAAGTCGATGCGATATACTAAATGAGTCGCTGAGATGAGCGGCGGGGCGAAAGCCTCAGGTGGTTCTCTGAAAACTAAACAATGCAACATGAATCATTTGTGATTCAAGCCAGATGTTTTTAAAACAT